>CP064975.1 GCA_016699425.1 Candidatus Moraniibacteriota bacterium | reverse complement strand
ATTCTCAGTGACACCAGTCGCATCGAGATCTCACCGTAATGTTCACGATTGGCCGAGACCAACGCTCGGGCCAACGGGTGCAGCGAGTGTTCTTCGAGCGCCCGAGCGAGGGCCAGGGGTTGGTCCTGGGACTGCGACATCGAGGGGGACGATCGTTCGCAGCGCCGGGATGCCGAGGTGAGCGTCCGCTCTTACCGGAAGAAAATGGTGGTTGTCTTAAGCGAGCCGCTTCAGGTCTCGCAGTCTTGATGATGATGCGGCGGCGCGCAGGCTGGAAATCCACCGAGGAAGGCGATCGGGGCAGCGATGAGAAGCGGACACGGAAAGCGCGACGACGAGCACCGCGAGAAAACGCGCTCTCCATGTCGCCCGTCACAAGATAGGTGCCCATGGAGAGAGGATGAGCGTGACGGCCGTAAATGGCCAATTGAGCTGTCCGGCCAGTCGGACCAGATGCGACGGCTTCGGTGTTTCACGGCCAGGGCGATGCCAGAGCATGCTCTGATACGTTGAGTGGTCCAAATCTCCGGTCACGGTGAGCGTCACGGCTTCACCCATATTCACACTACCGCTCCGCAGATTACCGCGGCGCGGCATTCTACCGGTTCCATCTCACCAGTCAGATCTGCTTCACTGGAACAGCCCGCCCGCGGAAACGAGCGTCCTGTCCAGCGGGACCATTTCTGCAGTGACGGGACCGAGGGTCTCACCGATCTGGATTTCTGCAGTGGGGACTTCGACACGTCCCATCACGTTCGATTTGAGTGCCATTTTCGGCCAGCCGAAAGACGCGAGTGAGGCTTCGGCCCGGCGCGTCCTGTACTGCCTGATAGGCCCGCGAGAGCGAGATCAGAGTGATGATCGCCCCTGCCAGCCACCTTCGCCGAGGAACAAGGCTGTGACCAAGGTCAGGAACGCGATATAGTCGAGGTCCTATCTGCCAGATCCTGATCCGTTCGAAGGACTGGGTCCCGAGGATGATGATTCCACGATAAGATATACGGCCATTGTTGTTGCCAGCTCTGTAATCGAGGACCAGCAAGGCGAGTAGCGCCAGACTTAGCCGTGGATTTTCTTGGATGAATCGATGGATTCTCATGGTATCACGGAATGACAATGGTTTTACTAAAGGCTTTTTTCTGCTATTATCCAACGAACCTTTATCCGCTTTTTTCACCCACTCTATGTTCAAAGCGCTTTTCACCATATCGAAATCGGCCAATTCTCAGTTTCGACCGTCGTTGTCATTCTGTTTGCGACGATTGCTTTCGCCCACTGGCTTCGCGCCCCATAGCGGAAGTGACCCTCCAGAAAAATACCCACGACTTCTCGGATCTTTACCGTTGAGATTGTCAGGGACGAGTGACCGTTCCAGCTCAGGTTAAGAAATCTGGCATTACGATATTGTCGCTGTCGCACCGGGCGTCGTGAAAACCATTGCCGTTCGTCCTGGGCAAGACCTTTTCAACTGGCCAAACACTCGCCACGCTGACCAGCGATTACAACAGCGGTGCGGCGACCCTGCCATTGAGAAAGCGCGTCTTTAAACCGACTTCACCGAACGGCGTTCGCCCTCGATAAGGAAATCATCGAGCTTGAACGGGTGACGCATCGCTCGCGCTGACGATACCAAGACCAGACCGAAGAGAAAGTAAGTGAAAACTTAAGAAGCTTGAACTGGAACGTCTCCGACTCAGTCGCTCGAGCTCCGCACTCCAGTCTCGCCCTCGCAGAACGAAATGATGCTGCACTCAAAGCCGAAAAAAGCCTTATCTCAGGTGCCGTCGAATACATCGCCGTCCGTCCGGGTGAACTCGTTTCGGCCGGAACGGTCCTGATGACTATCCGCAGCCAGGCCCAGGCAACGACCATTGAAGCGACGCTCCCCAAAGCGACTGCCGATGCGCTCGTTGATACGGGTATTGCCCCGAATTCAAACGGTCGATGATTCGATCGCGCTTTCCCGAGTTATATTAGCTCGGAGCGAAAATGCCGACGGTCTCGTCGTTGCCACCGATCCACTCCCCGCGTCGGTCGCTAATACTGTGGCTCCAAACAGCGCTATGTCACGCTCGAGCTCCCACTCCGCTCTGAACCCAGCGCGCGCTTTCTCATTCCATTGATGCTATCCGTTCAGCCGCAAGCGGAAACTCTGTTGTCACCATGAATGCTAACCATCAAACCACTGAGATAAACGTCACGCTCGGTGAAACGATTGGTGCTTCCGTTGTGGTAAAAGTGGGCTCGAAAAAAAGCAACGCTCTTGTGCTTGAAACATCCGTGGGACGAAACTATTGAACCCATCGCTAACCGACTATGTCCTACACCAAAGGTTTCTTTGATCGTCTTCACTTCGACGAATCGCTTCGAACCTGCCTCATCGGGCGATATTTTGCGAGCTTTCGGTTCATCGCTCATTACCGTGACGCTCAGGTCTTTGCTGGTGTCGCAAACCCTTCCACTCTGAAGAAGGAGCCAATCCGGATATTCAGATTCCAACCGTGATCGTCGCTACAGCCTTCCTTGCGCCGGTCCCAGGATATCGAAGACCTGGTCCTGTCCCGCTCAAAGAAGATGCCGTCAGCAGTCTTTCTGATGTGACTCCGGGTCACTTCGAATTCCCAGGAGAGCGTCTCGACGATTGTCGTCGAATTTGGCTTCATCGATGGATCCGGGCAAAGCGAAGCACCCATGTCCAGAATGCCATCGACGCCAAGGTAAGTACGCTCCCGACGCCGCTCAGAATCCATCCGTCGAGGTGATAGACTTTACAAATCAGCCTGTAATGCTCTTCGCACTCTCGGCACCCGGTAACGAAAGTGCCCTCCCAAGAAATTGCCGACATCCTCCTCCGAGGAGATCAAACGACTTCGCCGTTGAAAAAGGTCTTTCCTATCGTCGCGATCCCGAAGTCTCGATCTTGCTCTCACCGGAGATCATTAAGGGTACGGACTCAACATTGCCGGCATCGGCCAGCGGGTCGCGAGCACACTCGCACAGTTTCCTGGTGGTACTATCGCTTCAAGCGCCACCGCCCTCTCTCGATCAGGCAAAATCGGCCGAAACCGTTCAAGATTTACGCCATATTCCTCTCTCGATGGTAAGATCGTTCCGCGTGATCGGTAGCGAACATCAGGAGACGGAGAAGCCCGGCAGTCTCGTTGCCTCAATGGCGAGCCACACCGTCAGCGGTTTCGCGCGCCATCTTCGTTCCGTCTATCGGACCGGCTCCGATACCATGAGACGTCGATAGCGTCCGGGGAGCGATCGGGAAAAGTTATCGTTCAACCTCGTCAGTTCCGTTTGAAACCGCCTACTATTTCAATGGAGCGGAAGAAATCGATCGGAGTTTCAGCCAATTGCAGCATGACTTCCTCGGCACCTTTGGCCTCGTCTTCGTCGTCCTCCCCTCCTCTTTTCGGCATCCGCCAGTCACTTGCACGGCCTTCGCCATTCCCTTCACCTTCTCGTCACTTTCCTCGTAATGTGGGCCACGGAATCTCCTTAACCATTACGGCCTCTTCTCTCTCCTCATCGCACTCGGCATCATCAGCATAATGCGATCGTCGTCATCTCGGCCTTGGCGAGCTATCACCGATCGGGCAAGTTCACCCCGATTGAAACAGCGCTTCTGGTTTACCGCGACTTCAGTGGTGTCATCATAACCACGACCATCCCGACAGTCTGGGCCATTGTGAAGGCTCCCTCATTGCAACAGGCATCATCGGCGAATTCATCCGGCCGATTCCAATTTTCGTTCCTCGGCACTCGCCACTCTCGGCTGCAACCGCGCTTCTCCTCGTCATCCCGTATATGGCAGTGTTTCTCGAAGGAAACTTCCCCGTCGCGTCGCGTTCTCCTGCTCCAGACGATTGCCTACGACCTTCTGGTCGCCGCCCTGCTGTACTTCCTCGTGCCGAGGTCCGTTCAAGTGGGCTTTCTCTACCTCCTCAGGGTGGTCATGCTCTTCCTCGTGATTCCGTCTCGCACATTCCTTCTTCTTGTCCGTCACCGCCTGGCATCAGACCCAAGCCGGTAAAGTCTGGGACGGCTTCAAAGATCACGGTTTCCTCTCGTTCGATCGCTTGAGTACCTGGTACTCGGCACTGATCGAGCGCATTCTCTCTTCGAAGCGAGCGCGACGACTCACATCATTCTCTCCGTCGTCTTCATGCTTTCCTCCTACGCCCCTTCTACCTCTCGGCTTCGTCGTGAACGATTTTTCCCGGAAGACGATATCGTTACCGGTCTACGCCAGTACCGGACTCCCTATCGGTTCCAACCAGGACCGCGAGGAAGATCGTCGGACGAACTCCTTCCTCGCTTCCGTTCGCTCGCCGAGCTTGATTTAATCTGCGGGAAATCGGTCCGGCGCTCTGACTGACAGCAAACGAGTACAACCGGCAACGAGGGCTTCAACCATATCCTCTTTACGGTTCACCTCATCAAGGCCAAGGAACGGTTGAAATCCTCGGGGTGCAGAAATCGTAAAGGGAGCTCTGAACACAGAATTCTCGGATTGAACGGCGGCACTGTGACAGCTTCCCCAGCTTTCTGGTGGACCGCCGGCAGGTGCCGATCTCCAGCTCAAGCTGCTCGGCAAAGACCTTGATGCTCTTCAACACCTCGCGGAAAGACGAAAACCTATCTCCAGAGTGTTCCAGGAACGGTCAAATCCCTATCTCGCTTTCAAGTGCCGGAAAACTCACTTTCACACCGAACGAAGCTGCGCTTGCAGCGATGGACTCAGTCCCGCTGACACCGCCCTCTTCATCCGTGACTCTTGGAGTTTATTTTATACGGTAAGAGATATGCGTTTCAACGGCGAAAGCGCGATATCGTGATCCGCTTTACCGGCGAGGGTTTCAGCTCACCCGAAGACCTCGGAGACGACTGGTCGTGATGACTCCTGCCGGAAAGCTGATACCACTCCTTTCACTCGCACCCCTCGGGCATTGAGAAAAATCCAACTCCTCACCCTTCCGCGAGGATGAAAAGAGAACGACCTCTGTCTCTGCCACCCGGTTGACCGAAGGCTATTCGGTCACTGAACTCAACAAAGGACTTGAAACCTTCGCCATACCGAGCTGGGTCTCCCGGCCGATTACAGCTGGAAAACTGGGGGCGTGAATGAGAGAACAGCAAGTCCGTCCAGTCCATCCTCTACGCGATGATCCCCGGCCCCATCTTCGGCACTATGGTGATTCAGTTCCATTCCTTCCGGAAAGCTTTTGATCGTCCTTCTCGTGATCCCAATCGCCGTTTCCGGTGTTCTTTGTCATCTTTGCGCTCTTCGGGATCCCGCTTTTTCCTTCCCAGCCTTGATCGGCGTCCTGGCACTCTTCGGCATCGTGGTGAACAACTCTATCATCATGGTCGACAAGATCAACAAGAACCTCGACTCGACTCCCCGTCCGTGAAGCGGTCGTCGAGGGCGCCACGAGAACCGGCTCGAACCATCTCTCACTGCGCTCACGACCATCGTCAGCCCTCATCCCGATCCCTCTCTCCGACCCGATCTGGAGGGACGCGGCGGTGCCATCATCGCTGGACTCTGTTTCTCCGGTGTCGCCAAGCTCTTCTTCATCCCGGTCATCTACGATGTGGTTTGATGTAGAGAAAAAGCCGCCAACGTTGACAAACCAGGCGGTAACGAGTACACTCGCTCTTCTACCGTCCTTTCCCAACTTGTCCACCCACCGTCATACACCCACAAGGAGAGTCACGTGGAACCTCCCACAGGAAGATCTCGAGCTATGCAAAGAGCTTGTTATGAGCACGCTCAAAACACACGGCCTGTTTGAATAATTGCCATGGACGTTTGTCCACCATTCCTTATTGATCACTATCGGCAGCACAACTGGCATGTTTGCCGTCTTGTTGGTATTAGGTTTTCGCCATGGAAAATTGCTTCATCCTTGACGCGTTGATTATTCTCATTCGGCACGAGCAACCTGGCATTGGTGCTTCGTCGAGAACTTGGCTGGGGTCATCCGAGGAAGCATTCTTTGAAGAAACCAATTTTGCGGCAAGTCCATATCCCTGATGGTGTTTCTGAGAGCATGTTTGTCAGGCATGCGAGATCCGCGATCTCTCCTGAAAACCCTGAATCTCGCCAGGGCCACGCCACCGAAATCTCGAACTTTCACGGAACCTGTTAAAGTGAGGCGGTAGCCCCATTTCAATCCTCACAGAAAACTGCGGTGCGATGATTCGGTCCGCGGTTTCTTCTTTTCTATCCATGCCTCAGTAACTATCTCAAATCTCTTTCGTTACTAAGTAAGTATGTGGCTTTGAGCAAAGTGTAAGCGGAGGAAGGCTACCGGAGAGTAACGACGAGACCTGAGCGTTTTGCGTAACCAAAACCATTTTTGCAGAACAATAGGAGATTTGAGATAGTTACTAAGAGATATTCCTTCCCTACCATCACCCATCACCGGGATCGCTGCTTCTCCCGAGTGAGCCGCATACTGAACCGATCTGCTTCCGTGGTGAGGTCGCTCTCGCCCCGTGAGTCTCAACTGATACAGCCCGAAGCTGATAAGAGCGAGTGTGTTGCCAATCTTGTAGTGCACCCAGACTTCCGGTGTCACCCAATGCCGGACCACTTCATTGAGCGCCGACGAGACGAGGAAAAAGTGCCCAGCGAACGGCAGGATATGCCACCCGCGATCGGTAATCGCAAAGAGTGGCATGAAGAATTTCCGAAGCAAGTTTTTCCGAAACGCCAGCCCGAACAGCAACATCAGCCCGAAGAGGCCATCGTAGAGTGTGTCCTTCAGGATGAGTCACTGCGGGTCCACATAATAGAGTGTCGCGCCGTTGAAGACGAGGCTGAAGGCAGTACTCCAAAGCGAAACCAAGCCACCTGCTTGACCGATACCAGCTCGCAGCAGTCGCGAGGACGACCGTCGCCATGAGTACCGCAGTCGCCGCAAAAATTCCATCCTGATGCTTCAAAAACAAGGAAGAAGCTTGTAATCGGTCCGAATTGAATGATCCATTCGATGAGCATCCCTATTGTACCCTACTCCCGAGGAGTCTCGCTCGAAAGTGGATGCTATGCTACATATACACCTGTCATCCGATCCCAACCTATGTCCTTCCTCACCAACCCCCTCAACCCAAGCCGCTTTTCGTCCTGGTCATGGGGCTCTATGCGCTCTTCAGCTCGTCCACCTGACTCAGTTTCTGACCGCGGACGAACACTACTGGCTTACGAGCGGGTACCGAAATATTGGAATGCCTGGGGTGACTGGGAGCTTCGAAAAACCTTCATCAATGACAAACCCGGAGTCTCGCTCGCCCTCATCACTGGCCAGCCCTCCGCCCCCCTGACACGGGCCACACACTGCGTGGAGCAAGACAATCGGCTGTACCAGTGCCAGGTCGATGAAACTGCGCCGCTCTCCTCGCCTTCCGGTTACCGCTCCTCCTCGTGAACGGCCTCATTCTCATCTACATCTTTCCTCCTCGCCCGGCTCTTCGATCCGTGGACCGCACTCTTCGCTTCGGGCCTCACCGCGCTCTCGCCAGTGCTTCTTGGCATGACACAAATCGTAAAACCCTGATGCCCTTCTCTGGTCAACTTCGACCGCCGCTTTCTTTCCTATTTCGCGCTGCTCAGATTCGACACTCGGCGACCTCTTCGCGACTCTCCTGTTCACCACGCTGGCACTCTTTCGGAAATACACTGCGCTTATCCTATTCCCAGCTTTCGGCTTAGCGTACATCATCCACTTCATCGCTGCTTCGGAAGAGGAGACTCTTGATTCGCTCCGCACGCAACTCTCGACCGGTTTCTACCGTCTCGTCATGATCGCTGCAGCCTCCGTCGTCCTTGTCCTCGCTGCCGTCCCCGCCTTCTTCCTTGACCGAAAATATCTGGCCGAGTATCTCGCGACCGTCCCTGACAAAGAAGTCCTTCTTTATTCCTTCGCTCCGGTCGTGCTGCTCTTTCTCATTGATCTCTTCCTCCTCAAGTCCTGGTGCCTTCTGAAGCTCCGCTACCTTCTCCGAAAGGCTGCGCCAAGCGTCAAACTCGTACCGATCTTCTTCCTCTTCCTCTTCACTGCTGTCATCATCAGCCGGTATGCCTTCCCCGGCTGGAACATCTATGCGATCCCCTTCGACATCAAAGACCTGACCGACGCCCGTTACCATGCGAGTGTACCGAACTTTCTCGAAGCCTTCTTCCTCGAATGGAATGCCATTGTCTTCTCGCTCCCGCCAGTGCTTCTCCTGAGCCTCTTCGGACTTGGGATTATCGCACTCCGGCGTCGAGCAATCACTGACGGATCTATTATTCTCACACTGTCACTCTTCATGCTCGGTTTCACGTTCATCCTGATCCACTCCAATATCCTCGCCACCGCGCGCTACGCCATTATCCTCTTCCCACTTCTCGCTGTCCTCGGCGCCTTCGGATTGCGTGAATTCGCTTTCTGGGGCGAGAGGAAATGGTCTTACTTCCGCAACATCGTCGCGATCAGTGTGATCATCGCTTCGGCCGTTTCGCTCTGTGCCATCTACCCGTTCTATGCAAACTACGCCAATACCCTCCTGCCGAAAAACGCTCTCATCGCTGATGCCTGGGGCTATGGTGGTTATGAAGCCGCCCAATACCTAAACACGCTCCCGAACGCTTCCGCACTCACCGTCTGGAGCGACTACTACGGTGTCTGCGAATTCTTTGTAGGGCGCTGCCTCACCGCCTATACCTTTGATGGCACCCAGATTAAGCCCGACTACTATGTCCTCACTCGGCGCGGCGAGGCTCGCTATATGTCACGCTTCGACCGCTGGGAACGCCTCTCTGGACTTACCGCCCATCGCTACTACCGCCAAACCGCTATCCCACCCGTCTGGTCGCTCGAGCTCGATGACCGTCCGGGCAACTATGTGAAAGTCTTCCGAGTTGAGAAATAGATCTTCATCCTCTTTCCATTCAATACATAGAAAAAAGCCCCGGCTCTCGGGGCTTTCACCTATCTTATTTTTTACTTCGAGTCGCCCGTATTCTGTCAGTCTCTTTCAGAAATTGCTTGCGGAGCCGAACCGAGAGCGGAGTGATCTCAAGGTACTCGTCCGCGTTCATAACTTCCAGGCCGCGTTCGATATTCAGCTCCCACGGCGGGGTCAGCTTGATCGCTTCATCGGCCCCCGATGAGCGCATATTGCTCATCGCTTTACCTTTGGTCGGGTTCACCGACATATCTTCGCCCTTGGTGGCGTTGCCGATGACCATCCCCTCGTATACTTCAGCCGCATGGCCGATATAGAGCGTACCACGCGTCTGGAGATTGTCGAGCGAGAACGCAGCTGCCTTGCCCGTCTCCATCGAAATCCTGGCGCCGACATCGCGGTGATCAATCGTGCCCGCGTACTGCCGAAAGCCGAGAACACGAGTATACAGTGTCCCCTCACCGCGTGTATCCACCATGAACTCACCACGATAGCCGAGGAGGCCACGCGTTGGGATTTCGAAGAGCAGTCGCTGGTACCCACCCGAGCCTTCACGCATATCCATCATGATACCCTTGCGCTTGCCCATCTTTTCAATGACAGGGCCAGTCACTTCCATCGGGCACTCGACGGTCACTTCCTCAAACGGTTCTGACTTCACGCCGTCGACATCCTTGATGATGACCTGTGGCTGTGACACCTGGACTTCGTAGCCCTCACGGCGCATGTTTTCGAGCAAAATAGAGATGTGGAGCTCACCGCGACCGTAGACTTTGTAGTGGTCATCAGCGAATTCGATCCGGAGACCGACATTGATCTCGAGCTCTTTTTCGAGACGTTCGCGAATCTGCTTATTCGTAACAAATTTTCCTTCGCGGCCAGCAAAAGGAGAGTCATTTACCATGAAGTCAAGCGAAATGGTTGGCTCATCGATCGCGATGGCTGGAAGAAGCTCGGCGTTCGCATAGGTCGTGATCGTGTCCCCGATCTCGACATCCGGCAATCCGGCAATCATGACGATGTCCCCCGCTTCGACAGACTGACTCTCGACGCGCTCCATTCCACGAAAAGTGAAGAGTTTCACAATGCGACCGGACGACTGTTTGCCATTGACGTTCCGGAGCATGACCGAATCGTTCACTGCGAGACGACCATCATAGACGCGAGCGATGGCCAGGCGACCGACGAAATTGTCATAGCCGAGATTGAACGGCTGAGCACGGAGCGGCTTATCGACATCGTGGCTAGCAGGAAGAACACGCTCGAGGATGGTATCGAGGAGCGGCGAGAGATCGGTGCGCGGATCAGCCAGCTCCTTCATAGCACCGCTTCGCGGGCGATGGCATAGACCACCGGGAAATCAAGCTGATGATCGTCCGCTCCGAGGTCGAGGAAGAGTTCATAGACCATCTCCTTCACCTCGTCTGGACGAGCGGCTGGTTTATCGATCTTGTTGATGACGACGATCGGTCGGAGACCCAGCTCGAGTGATTTCTTCAAGACAAAGCGGGTCTGCGGCATCGGACCCTCCTGAGCATCGACGACGAGGATGACATCATCGATGGAGCGAAGCACGCGCTCTACTTCCGAACCGAAATCCGCGTGACCAGGCGTATCGACGATATTGATCTTGGTGTTCTTATAGAACAATGAACAGTTCTTGGCGTAGATAGTGATGCCGCGTTCCTGTTCGAGCGCATTCGAATCCATCGAGGCACCGACGGCCATCGCGACTCCCGTCTGGCGCATGAGAGCGTCAGTCAGAGTTGTCTTGCCGTGGTCGACGTGCGCGATAATTGCGACGTTGCGTGTCTCCATATATGTGTATCCCAGACGTTATGTATCGAAAAAAGGCGTTTCCGCCTTTTATTTGAGCAATCACAGTATAGCCCGAAAAGGGGCCTCGGTCAACCCCGCACCATATTCCCCAGACACAGTATGCCGGATGGCGCGGGGCTCAAAGTATCTGCTACGCCTCTTCCCAAGGCTAGTGGTCAACGTGGCCAAATATGGTGCGGGGTCCAGATGGCACTACTTTTCGATGATATCGACAGAGGTGATCTTCACCGGAGTCACCGGCTTCGATCCTTCACCTCCAGTCTGAGTCGGCGCAGATACAATCGTGTCCACTACCTCGAGGCCTTTCATGACCTGGCCGAAAATAACATAGTTTGGTGGCAAGGCATAGTCAGCATGCATGATGAAGAACTGGCTTCCATTCGTATCCGGTCCAGCATTGGCCATCGCGACTGTCCCGCGCTTGTACTCCCCAGAAAATGATTCGTCATCGAAGCGATAACCTGGGCCACCCGCCCCTGTCCCCGTCGGATCACCTCCTTGGATCATGAACCCGGGAATCGTCCGATGGAAGACGACACCGTCATAAAACTTCTCGCGGGCGAGGAAAACAAAATTGTTCACGGTGATCGGTGTCGCGGCAGCGGCCAGCTCAATTTCGATGTCGCCTTTCTCCGTGTGGAGTACGGCTGTATATTTCTTGGCTGGATCGATACTCATCACAGGCGCTGACGGATATTGTTTGCTTGTCATAGCAGGTGCGGTGGTTACTGGTTTAGCGACTTCTTTTTCTTGTTCTTTCTTTTTCGCTTCCTCGGCGAGTGTCTTGTCGGTCTCGGCCCGCTTCAGTTTGTCGAGCGGGAGCTCAGCCGGCTTCGGGTCCTTTGCAACCGGGGCACTCTCCCAAGAGCAACCCGCGAGGATGAGCATGGCTCCACCGAGGAGTGCGATCGAGATCGCCAGTTGTTGATGTTTCCGTTTTTGCATATGCATGTGTCTCCTTTAGTGTATTCTAGTGTACACTATTTTTTATCCACTCTCCAGTTCGGGCAGCATCCAGGCAGCAGACAGACAGCGCCGCCAGCTCATATCCGCCGAGTCTTTGGAAGCCCTTGCTTCCGGTCAATATCAGAATCGCCAATCCTTGAAAAGCTTTGGTGGTAGGGGTTGACTTTTGTCAAAAACGGGAGTATACTAAATATGTTGAAGTGAGCGAAACGGGTGACCCAGGTCCCCCGTTTTTTCTTTTCAACAGGTCGTTTAAATAATTAATAAAAACAAACACTCCTATGGAGATGAAAGGCAATGAGCCCCTGATGGAGGCTCCGTGCAGCGGACCCGCGTGTGAGAACTGTGCCAAAGTCGCACAGGAACAAGCGCAAAGTCAGGAAACGTCGATGGCGTTCCTCCTCGCTCTCGTACCGGTCCTCACGCTCACTTTCTTCGGCCAGGTCGGACTCTTGTAAGAGAGTCCCCCACCTCACTAAAAAATCAATCCGCCAGTTGGCGGATTGATTTTTTTATTGTCTCAGCTTCTCCTCGCCACTTCAGCGATTACCTGAGGACGAGTTCGTGTAGACAATGTGCCGGAGGAGTGCGGTTGATTTGATTGCCTGGCGTGGGACGGCCAACTCGAGATTCCGGAGCGCTTCCGCCGGATCATGATACGACAGATACGCGATATAGAGGTCGCCCCACTCATGAGTCGCTGCAAGAGCTCCACTCGATCCCAGATCACGCATCCGTGCCTCATGGCCCGGGAGTCGGCCGAGGTAGGTCGATGCCGGTGTCATCGGCAGCCACTGTATCCCCTGGATATGCATCGGGTCAGCGCTGAACCAGGTCGCGTAGTCACGCTTTCCACCCCAGACGAGTGAAACGATCGGGTGACGGTATTCAGACGGAAACGCATTCCCTTCGCCAAACCAATATGACCGGATGCCGAGGAGTTCGTGCGCGTAGAGATTCCGCCCCGTAGTAGCATAGACTTCTTGGCCGGTCACACTCCCCCAAAGCGAGAGGGCATACCAAGCGTTCAACGCCTCCGAGCTTGATTCTTGATTGTTGCCATCCTGAAAGAGCGCTTCCCCATCCGCCCACGAATGACCGGCGTACGGCGAGAAGTGGCGCAGGAACGGATAACGATCAGATGATCGATCGGTATTCGCGATATCGAGCGCCATTTCGTTCAGAATCGGCACGAGCTCTCCCCGGATCTCTGGACGATACTGGACGAGCACGGCACCCGAGCGGAGATAGTAGCCGTAATGAAAATGGTGATCATTCCCCTTTTCGTTGCCGAATTCCGAATTCTTCGCAGCAATGAGCATTTTCTTTGCATCATCATACGCAAAGTCAACGAGCGCGGGACGGAAATGTGTCTCGAGTAGATCAAGCAGTTTCGATCGCTCATCCTCAAGCCCGTACGCATCCGCCAAGAGGATGAGACTCGCTAAGCCGCCAAACCAGGCGCCACGGAAATACACTCCGGATGGAGGTGTCTCCGTTTGATACCGCAGGCTGTCCGTGCGGAGAGATTCCTCGATTTTAGCCCGTTCAACCTCGTCGCTTACCGGCTTGAATCCGATCGGGAGCTCGGGTCGTGACTGGCGGAATTCGATCCGATCGGAACGGACGAGATCAAGACGACCATACACCGTCGAATAGCTCCCAAATGATGCCATACTCACACCCGCCAGACGGTGATGTGGCCAGACGGTGGTGAGAGACGACTGACCACTCTCGGTGAGCGTGACGAGTCTGATACGTTCAGTACTCTGATCTTCGGACCAGTCGTACTGGGTATCCAGAACTCGATCCCAAGCGAGATCGAGGAAGAAATCGAGTGATTGGTCGGTAGAGATTGGGAGCTGGATCACTCGGTACCGGTCAGATTCAGACCGGAGAACGATACCCTCTGTTGCTTCGGCATCCATCGCCTGGATAAGCAGTACCGGCTGGTCGCCGCGCTTTACGAGAATCGCGTCCTGGCGATATCTTGACGGCTGGACACCATCTCCACAGGCTGGTTTCATATCGGAAACAAAGTCCGAGATATTCACGATCGGCGAACCCTGGACGAGCTGCGCTCTCCAAGAATCCCCCACTGATGGCTCAACCGCGACGGAAACATCCCAGTCGCCATAGCGTTCCACCGTGACGTTCTTGACCGAGATGGTGCCATTCACTGTACAAACCGGGTTGAAACTCCCGTACAGCGTTTTTTCAGTCGGGACAAGCTGCGAATCACTGATGGATAGCCCGCTTTCCGTAAACTGATAGGATCCTGGGAAGACAAAAAGTGGTGCGGACGGGAAACGTCGGTACAGGCTGGAAAACCAGGTGTTGGTCCGCTCCCCGACGCTTCGCTCTTTCGGGGTATAAACGGTTACTTCTTCGTGTTTTGGAGTGACTATCGGATCAGCCGACTTCTGTGACCAGACAAACCAAAGAACGGAACTGCCGATAACGGCCGCCCCGAGGATGTACTTACTGAGATTCTTCAGTCTTGGGAATGTCATTATTATTTCCTTCATTGTATTTACGGAGCGCGTCGAAATCTGTCCCAAGGATCAGGCTGTTCCACATCCGCGCCAGACGATAGAGGGGCTTCAACTGCTCGACATCAGCGTTTTCCGAGATGACCTCGAGCTTCTCTCCTTCAATAAAGGATCCTCCTTCTTCCTTTTCATTGAGCGAGAACCGAATTTCGTACATCTCGTTTTTCTTTACCGCGTCATTCTGGACTGGTGCGATGGTCCCATCTGGCAAGAGATCGTCACGGACACCAGTGATACCCTGGAACGAAGCAGTGAAGGCCTGGCCGAGCCGCGGGTTAAAGACACTGATGCTCCGGTGCTTGTCGATGAGGTTATATTGCTCTGGGCGAATAGTGCCGACGAGTTCAAGATCATCATTGGCATACACCGTGAGTAGGACAGACCCCTCGATAACGGAAGTACCCTTGGTCGAATGGACCTTCTCTACGACACCAGAGCGCGGAGCACGAATCTCGAACTCATCCTCCTGTGCCAAAAGCAGCTCGAGCTCGGTACGAGCGGAGAGGTTTGCCCCAGCGACTGGACGTAGTGCGGCAATTTTTAACACTCTCCCCTCATCTTTCAATCGAGCAACGATTTCACCTTCTTTTACCGATGACCCCTGTCGGACCAGAATCTCTTCAATCCGGCCAGCAACAGTGGTTGAAACATCCACTCGCTCCTTCTTTACCGTAAGGAAAATAAGGCTCTTGTTGAGTTCGTAGTTATTGATCTTGTGCATCAGTGCCTGTGTCGCGATCATAAACGCAAACAGAAAAGCAGCACCGAGGTAGAGGCCGTTGACGACAAGCGTCTTGATTGAGCGATTGGTTGATTGCGACATAGAGGTGAGAGATTAGAGAGAAATCGTGATTAGGCTTCTGATTCTTTTCGCGGACCGCTCCCGGTGCGACCTTCACCGGTGAGAAACACATAGAGGAGGAGCATGTTCACGACAGACCAGACAGAATAGAAGAGTGTCGACCAGAAATCGTAATTATTATACCAACCAACTATAAGCGCGAGCGGCGTGAGGAACATGATAAAAGCATGCGGCCACGCCCACTTCATAAAGTAGTCCTGGGAGCTTTTCTTCGACGTCGTCGCGGTCCACTCATGCTCCTTGTCAAAGAATACAGAGAGGAGTGCCATGAGGTACGGGTAGAATGTCGCAAGCGCAGTCGCGAGGGTCGAGAGATGGAGTCGGCCAGTCAACAGCCACGTGAGGGAGTAATAGAGGAGGAAGAACGGAACGTAGTGGACGAGCCAGGTAAATGGCGATAGCGACTCGAGCGGCTTGATGGAGAAGAGGAGATAGAGGAGCGGAAAAATGAGGTAGACGAAAATCGAAATCCCGACCAAGAAGAATGAATTCGACATGAAGTATTGGATACGCTGGTCGAGCTGAAGTCGAGTAGAACGCAGTGGGTTATGATAGAACAACATCTCGAGTCCACCACGGGCCCAGCGGAGCTGCTGCTTGAAATACGAGACGACTGTATCAGGCGCCTGTCCGATAGCGAGGATACGGTTCACGAAAATAGTCTGCCAGCCGCCCTCATGAAGCTTGAGCGAGGTCCAGATGTCCTCTGATTTATTGAACGCGATTCCACCAATGCTATCGATCGCCGCCCGACGGAAAATCATGTTCGTCCCAACGCAAAAGGCTGAATTCGAGATGTTCTTTGACGGGCAGACATAGCGGTAAAAAACTTCCTGCGCCTGGGCTGCGCCAGAGGCGATAAAGTGTTCGGTATTCGCGTAGTGCTGCGGCGATTGAACCATCGCGACACGAGCATTGGCCATATAGGGGAGGAGTGTCGTGATAAAGTCTGGCTTTGGCACCTGATCGGCATCAAAGACCGCAAAAAAGTCTCCTTCGCATTGCTGAAGGCCATTGTTCAAATTCCCCGCTTTCGCATGCTGACGGCTCTCGCGCGTCACGTAGCGGACTCCAAGCTCCTTCGCGAGTGCTGCAACTTCAGCCGATTGTCCGTCGTCAAAGGCATACGTCGTATGGGGATACTCCATCGAGATGACGGCCTTGAGCGTCCTGCGGATCACTGGAATCGGCTCATTATATGTCGTTACGATACAGTCTATCGTTGGGCTCGTCTCGAGAAATGAGGCATCCCAGACACGCTTCAAACGATGATGCCACTCAACAACGACATCGAGAAGGACGGTCACCCAGAGTCCGGCGAGTACCGTGATACTGATCGCATCCGCCAACACCTGGAAAGCATAGAGCACGAGGTGATCGGCATTGGCTGGATTGAAGACGAAAGAAGCGTAGAAGACTACGACAAACGGTGCCGAGAGCAGAAAGACAATCGTCAGATTATCGATCCGTGTCGAGGCGAGAAAGCGTTCTGGTTTTTGAGTGTTATTTGTTGACATAGCGGGAGAGTTTCCTGAACGAAATTCGGATAAGACCATGCGTCTTCATAGTCCAAAGCACAGCCACAAGAGTCATCACGACCCCGAGGGACTGCACCGGCCAGTACCACCACGGCCAATCATTGCGTAATTCAAAGGCCTGAACCGGGACACTCCCCGATTTTTCCAACACCATAAGCCGAAGTGTCGATGGCTGAACAGACCATGCGCCCGCCTGAGGAGAAACTACCTGCCATTTCGCATCATAGCTCTGATTGACGAGGATGATTGGATCATTCATCGTATCCAACTTGGGAAATGACTCGCCACCAATCTCCAGTACATTGGTCGGAACAAATCCGACTTCGATCGGCACAATGGCCGAGGAACGCACGATCTCTGCCATCTCAGCAATCCGTTCATCCCACGGCTTGTAGGAGGCAATATGAATCGTTGGCAATGGAAGCTCATCACTAAGGAGACGGTCAGAAATTTCCGAGCGCGAAACAGCAAAGGCTGATATGATTGGCGACGTATTACGGAGCACAGCAATCGCGTCGGTCAGCGGTTCGCTATTCTCAAGCGCAACCAACTCGAACATTGCTCCGTCCTTGGAAGTCAGCCCCGTGACCAACGGTGAGGCTGCGGGCAAAAAGAGATATTCGATACCAAGAACGGTGGCGTAATTCTCGATGTTCCGGAGATGGGCCTGTGAAATACCCGTGTAACCGAGCCGACTATTCATGAGAACGCGAAGACGCGTCGAATAGGGATGCGGCTGCATATGCTCATTGTATGACGTGACGTACCGTACGCCAGCCGGAGCAAAGTAGGTTGCTTCAGAAACGTTTTCTGTAAAGACACTGCCCTTCGGCAAGTCATGATCGGTGAAATACTCAGCAACGGCATTCTGGATTTCATTGACCGGCGGTGAAACGTAGTAACGCGAAGCGATATCAACAGCATGGACGATGCCTGCAGCGATGAGAACAGTAGCGACAAGCTTGATACCAAGTCCCTGTACCGCGCCGAGCGTCCGCTGGAGCACGACACCAAAAACGAGGACGAGAGCAAATGCGACCGCTGTGATGCCGCGTGAGAACTGGAACTGGACGAGGAAATTCGGAAGATAATCCTTCTGTCCAAGGTAAATGAGTACGAGATAAACGCTCGCGTAGACCAGCAGCACCTTGGTCCAGGTCGGGACGAGTTGTGAGCGCCAGATAACCAAAAGCCAGATAATCCCGAAAAGGAGCCAATAGAGCATACTGAGGCCGCCGTACGGAGCCAGTACCGATGTCGAGAGGTAGATGTACGATTTGAAGAGCGGGTTAGTGAAGAAGTAACCGGCCGTAAAGTACGAGGTTAAAAATGGTGCCGCTGCGATGAAATAGACGATGCCTACCCGGAAGATTTTTGAGAAATCGGATTTCAGTTTTGAAAAGACAACGAGGAGTCCAAGCAGGATTGAGGCATTGAAACCAAATACGGGATGAAAAGTCCAGACAGCACCGGTGACCGCCGCCAAGACATAAATCCACTTGAGATCACGAAAAGCCATGATCCAAAGCAGGAGATGGAGGGGAAAGGCGATGAAAGCGATGTAGATTGAGTAATCCTGCATGGAACCCCACTCCTGGACGATGGTGTACGAAGCGATCACTGGCAACACGGCAAAAAACCGATTCGCGCCGAGGAGACGGAGGATGCCGTACAATGCCACCCGAAGACCGATGTAGAGAACAACGAGAGAAAGCAGCAGCACCTTGGTAATTGGGAGACCCGTGAGCTCGACGACGCCGAGCATGATGTAGTGCGCCACATACTGGTACAGTTTCCAATAACCGATACCGTTACTCCAGATATGGTCCCAGGCGACCAGCCCATGGTCCTGCAGCGACTTCACTCGGAACGCATGGTAGATCCAGTCCTCATAGCCCGTGTACAAATAATTGAAGGCGGCGTAGTAACCAACCAGGTACCACCCCACCAGACCAATCGCGAGGGCGATAGCGCCGTCGATCAAAAGCGTCTGAGAGATGCGACCCCAGTTCCGGGGCTCTCGACGCGCCGGGATAGCGCTTTCGATACTTTTCGGACCTGTTGCCTCAGGCACGAGACTCTGCCACTTCAAAAGAACAAGGTGCCGAAGGAAGGCGATCCCCTGTTCGACGGTCGCCTTGCTTTCATTATTGATTCGCTTTCGGAAAGTATAGGGAACTTCAGAAACTCGGAGCTTCTTGGTCCGGGCGAGGATATCGATCAGGATCTTGAATCCTTGAAGGCCCTGAAAATTAAGATTCTCGACAATAGATTTCCGAAACACAAAGAAGCCGCTCCCCGGGTCGGTGGTCTTGTGCGTCTGCGGAATGATCGCCCACGCCGCAAATCGACACAGGTGGGAGACGGCTCGACGGTACAACGTACCAAGTCCCTCGGCGCTCCCGCCGGCAGCATACCGCGTCGCGACGGTCACATCAGCGCCCGTCTCGCGAAGTTTCGCAATAAGCTCCGGTATGGCATAGGGTGGGTGTTGGAGATCGGAATCCATACAGAGGATGTATTCGCCCTTCGCCGCTGCGAAGCCTGCGATGAGCGCTGTTGCGAGACCTGTTCGTTCTTCGGGTGCTCGACGAATTAGCCGGACATCCTTGTAAACCTCTCGCATCCGAGTGATGACATCCGGTGTCATGTCCGAACTATCGTCGACAAAGACGATTTCATACCGCACATCGCTCTCTTCAAGCGAGCGAGCGACAGCCCGAAGCAACGGAGCGATGTTGGCCGCTTCGTTATAGGTCGGTAGGAGGATAGTGAGGTCAAGCTTGGGCATAGGTGAGAATGCTGTCTCAGGCGTTCAGGTTACGCAATACCATATCAGCAATCACATTGCCGTCACGAACCGCATAGTTGGTACCACGGTCGTCCGGGTAGATCTGAGAAAAGTTTGCGAGGTAGACGCCTGGAAGCGGTGTCTGATACGCCGGCATCTTTTCCTTGTAACCCATTCCGACAATATGCTGTGCGTTCTTGAAGCGGAACAGCTCAGCGGCGGTTATCTTCGAAGCATCGAAATCCGGAAACATCAGCTTCAGTCCGGCTTTCCATTCATCCATGATAGCCTCCTTCTCGAGAGAAAAATAGGGGTGGTCGTGCGAAACATAGGCACCGACGTAATACACATGCTTACCGCCAAAATTTTCCGAACCGGCTAGCTCTGAAAGCGAGAGAAATACGAGGAACGGACAGCGAGGATCGTTGATGTTGTGCCAGTAATATGAGGTGATACGTTCTGTTGAAACAAACGGCATGACGACGGCACCGATGTAGTCGATGCTCGCGAGCTGTGACTTGTATTCAGCTGTCGCCAACGGATCATTTTCAACGAGACGACCAAAGACATGGGTCGGAATAGTCGCGATCACGGTATCGTGAAGAATCGGAGAACCATCAATCATCACCTCAACCTTCCCCGACTCAGGGATGGAGCGAAGGGATTCGATCTGTACGCCTGTGCGGACTTCCCCACCAAGCTTCTCAATCTCTTCGACCAAACGATCGGCCACAATGTGCCAACCGCCGGTAAAATAACCTAACTTCTCCACGACATCACCCTTTTCCTTGGATCGTGCCCGAACCCGGATTCGTGACCAAAGCCAAGACATGGCAATCTTGTCATAGTATTTCGAGAACTTCCCCTTAAGCAGCGGGGTCCAGATAATGTCCATGACTTCTTTGCCTGACCATTTCAGCATCCAATCGTAGGCTGTAACACGGGTCAAGGGCTCCCAGCGGGTCAAAAATTGCAAATACAGACCAACAACACCAAAACGGATCCGATTCAAAAATGAAAGCGGGGTAAAGCGCAGGATGTCCACGGGGGTCATGAATGGATACAGTTTTCCATCATAGTACGTCGAGACGGAGCTATCATGGAAGACGAGTTTCTCTCGGACGCCCAGCTCTTCGAGGAGGCCGAGGATATCCGCATCGGTCTTATAGAGAAAGTGATAGATCTTCTCCATCGCAATCCCATCCAAAGAAAATCCTGAGACGAGACCGGCGACATACGACTCTCGTTCATAGACCGTAACCGCCTGCCCAGCCTTGGCGAGGCGATAGGCAGCGACGAGGCCAGTATATCCAGCACCGATGATAGCAACTGATTTCTTCATAGCGGTCTCGTTCATAAAGTATTCGACTTAAATGAAATATGCTTGTTCAACAAGAACTGCACCACAAAAATAACCGGCAATGAGGCGATCTTCACGATGTTTCCGTTGATTCCGTACATATCATGCGCGACATACAGCGCGAGAGCTGAGAGGAGAAGTCCAGCGCCGCTGACCAGAGAGAAGAGGACGAGACGCATCCCCAGACGATCGCTGACCTTAAAGTTATATTTCGCGTTGAGCACAAATGAGTAGATCGTCGCGAGGGAAACAGAAATTGCCGTCGCAACTACTGCCGGTATCCCATAGGTATTGAACAGGAGGAAAAACCCGACCACATCAACGAGGGCTGCGCTCGAGCCAATGAAGAAGTAGAGGATAAGCGTCCTCGGAAGAGCAATGTTGATGATCGGGAGCACGAGTGGCTGTTGATTGGACATACAAAGATGTTACTTAAAACAGGCGACGATTACTGATCAGTCCCGTGAGCCGCCTCCCCTTTCCCAGAAGTCCGGCGCCCACAGAACGTGCCAGTACCGGAAGCCGATGCTGATACCAGAGGGAAAGCGCATTCCACGCGATCTCGACCGAAGCACTCCAGAGACTGATCTTCGATTCGCCAGAGTTCCGTTCAGAGAAATCAACCGTATACCCTCTCACAGCATACCCCGCGAGCTGTGCCTTCAAAAGGAATTCCATGTCAAAGGTCCACGGGGATGGAGCAAGCGTCACTGACTCTAACACCGAGCGGCGGAAGAGCTTCAGTCCTGACTGTGAATCTACTTGAAGGCCATTCAACCGCCGAGCGAAGACTTCCTGAAAAATCCAGCTCGCCATTCGACGGCATGGGTTTCCAACAGCATTGCTCCGATTCGCAACGATAACGTCCGTACCCGAGAGAAGATACTCAAACATCGGACCGATTGCCTCGGGTGGACACTGGAGGTCCGCGTCCAAAATAGCGATGTTATCAAACTGCGCCCGTTCAAATCCTTCGAGAAGCGAGTATGCCTTGCCTCGGCAACCAATCTTTCGAAACGGACGGATAGGAAGACCCTCCTCTTGCAACCGTTCTAATTTTTGAAACGTCCCATCGGTTGATCGATCATCAACCACAATCGCCTCCCAGACATACTGATGATGCGTCAAAAAATCACTCAGGCGCCGGAGGAGCGGTTCGATATTCCCCCGCTCATTGAGTGTGGGGATGATGACTGAGAGCCGGCGGTCAGACATAACTGAAAACGGAAAACGGGACCAAATCCCACAAAATAAGAAGCAGGGTCTCTCTTTCAGGACGGAATCCCATTTAATCAGGTTTATACTCCCTCTGTCAAGCCTGTGCCCCGGGCGATACTCCGGTTACCGTCGGGTGCCCGCCTCAGGGATACCGAGGGCGGCGAGAAATGCTGCTGCTTCCGGACGGGTGAGCTGTCGTCCCTCCCCTGGGATGAGCGATCCAATTCGGAGATCCATGATACGGACGCGCTTTAAGGCTTTCACAGTGAGATGGAGCGCCGAGAGCATGCGTCGGATCTGATGTTTTTTACCTTCAGTGAGGACGATCGAGAGTTCGGAGCGATTGAGCACCTTCACGCGTTTGGCCTGGAGACGTTCCCCTTCACTCTCGATGCCGCGCACGAGTTTCTCCTCGATACCGGAAGCGACTGTTTCCTGAAGTGTCACTTCATATTCTTTCTCATGGACAAAGCGCGGATGGAGCAGTCGTTCGGTGACACGACCATCATCGGTCAAGAGCATGAGCCCTTCGGACGCCTTGTCGAGTCGGCCGATGGGGAAGACTCCCTTTTCTGGGTAGATGTCGGCGATACTTTTTTCTCGCTTCACCGGTGAATGCGTGATGATGCCGCGCGGCTTGTAGTACACGATGTAGCGATAGGGCTTGCTCCGGGCTTCACCCCGGACCTCAATCTGGTCCTCGGCATTCACCCGCATACCAAGCGTCGCCAGCTGACCGTTGACAAACACCCGACCAGCCGCGATCAACCCATCGGCCGCCTTGCGCGTCGTAAGCCCACGGAGAGCGAGATACCGGTTGATGCGGACGGGAAGGGGATTTGTTCTTCCATAGTTCCCGGAGCATGCCACAGATACGTGAATCCGTCAACGAAAAGATCGGCTGCCACTAATTGTCTTCTCGGATACGCGCCAAACTAGACTCCCTAGGCGATACATTTCTTACACTTACAGCCAGCTGGTTTGATATACCCCTCGAAGTGGTCCTTACCATAATGGAAGGTGATTTCCTCGCCGAGTGCGATCTGTTTCCTGGCGACGATGAAGATCCGGCCCCGCCGATTGATCGCATCACAGTTGGGACGGCACGAATGATTGGTGTAGCGCGCCGTATTATGCCGCGCACTGCCATCGATATCGAAGCGTGAACTCACATTGAAAATATAGCGATTGTCTCGCTCGTCGCCGACGCTCGTCGGTATCCGCTCGCCGATGTACTCGATGATGGTTTCGTGTCGTTTAAAATTAGCCGCAGCAAAAAGACCAAGTCCAATTCCCGTCCGTTTCACGCGTACCCGCTTCGACTGATCTTGTTGAGTAGGCATAAGCAATCTGGACCAATAAAAAAATGTCCCGTCGGACAGAAGCACACCACAGCAACCATGGTACCAAGCGCACCGACTTGAAGCAAGACGAAACAATCAGACACCAGAAACTCTGCAGCGTTTCTGATTCAGGGACGGGTTTGAGGGAGGAGTTCCTAGCGCCGCTCTGGAACGACCCTCGCAGATGATTCTTTCTCTCCGTCCATGCGACGAATGAGGTCGCGCATGAAGAACAGTCCGAGGAGGAGATTCGCCGCGATGCAGAGTTTCACCACGGGGAGCGCTACTGACCACCATGGTGCAAGCCGTGTCACAGGCAAGAGGTCGAGTACCTCGGCTGCGAGGAGGAAAATCACCGCAAAGGAAAAGAACTTGAAAGACAAGTCGAGTTCCAGCTCCACCCGCCAGACGATACCGACGACAAACACGAGTGACAAGAGGAGCGAGGTCACTGTCAGAAATGAAAGAAAGAGTAAGAGGAAATCTGTCATGACCGGGTCACCCCCTTTCTTGGCCCGAAGAAACCGATCCGTGCCAGCTGCCGCTCGGTAATCGCCCGCAGACTATGGAGATAGAGCCAGTATTCGCGAATGAAGAACAGGAGAAAGAAGAAGAGAAGGAACAGGAGGAGGAAAAAGAGCGTCCCGATATAGCTCGCGACTTCTGCATAGCTCACCTCGCGGCCGGCGACCGTGAGGAGTGGCAATCCTTTCAGAGTAAATGCGTCTTCGCGACTGATGATCTCGCCATCAATCATGATGTCCACCCGCACCCGATACGTGCCTGGTTCGAGATACAGCGGGATTTGCGACTCGATTGTCGTCCCAGCTGCCCCACTCGGGTCAACCGACCCAAGCCGCAACACGTCCCGCCGAGTCGGATCATTCAGGACTGACTGGCCGATGGAGGCCTCGGGGAAGACCCCCGATCGTGCGACGATATCCACAGTGAGCGCTTCTTCTTGGAAGAGTGTTTTCTCAGGATTTCTAATGGTGATCGCAAAATCGAAAGCGTCGTGCCGTTCGACCGAAATGGGTGGCGTCTCCCCTTTCCCTCCCGCTCGGCCACTCACATTCTTGGTCCAAAAGAGGAGACTGTCCGTGCCGCTCCGGTTCGCATCGTTTGGGTCAGTGGCCGTCACGCTCAGAATATGGTTTCCCGTGTCGAGTCCGATTGGCGGAATCCATTCGAAATACCCATTGGCATTGGCCAGTATCCGAGCCCGGATAGTCGGATTGGTCACCACGATATCGATGATGGCATACGGGGTATTGGTCGTCCCAGTCACCTTGGGCCGGCGTTTGGAGAGATCCGTATTTCCGCGGTTCCCCGGCGTGACGTTTTTCCCGCCCAGAGTCTCAATCGTGACCGTGACCGGAGCGATACTCGCGCAGTCGAGCGTCGTCACCGAAACCAGCGCTGAAATCGCGACGCCAGGAGACATCGGGCCATAGGCCGTCACCTGATAGGTATAGCTCGTATTCGCCGCGACAGCCATATCGGTATAGCCAGAGACGGTGAGTCCGGTCGAGAGTGGCAAGCCATCACGATCGATATCCCAGGTGACCGTCCCAGTATCCTCCGCCCAGTCGAGGGTGACACGTGGTACCAAGGCCGCACAAGCAGGTGTCGCAGTCACGACCGGTACCGCGGGTGGGCCCGGAACGATAGCTGTCACGACGATCGTATCATCGGCAAATACGAAAAATTTCTTCCGAATATCCTGATAGAGAAATTCATGTCCGAGTGCAAAGCCAAGACCGAGGTACAGAAAAAACGAAAAAAACATGACCCAGAAGTGAAGCCGGGCGACCCATTTCAGCTTGCTGCGACGTCGGATGAGAGCCATATGACTCCCCTATTTTAGCACGCGCCAAAAACGTAGAGTCTCACTACTAAACAACACGCACGATCTCTTCGACCGTCGTGATGCCAGATGAGACGAGATTGATCGCGTTTTGACGCAGTGTCCGCATCCCGGACTGGACTGCGTATGCCTGGAGATCGCTCATCGATGCCTTGTCGACAATCATCGCCCGCAAGTTGTCATCAAAAGTCAGTACCTCGAAGATACCCGCGCGGCCATGATACCCTGTACCGTCGCAGGCCGCACAGCCCGCACCTCTCTGGTATGCGATGTCCATCCCACCGAGTCCGAGGAAGGTGAGGAATTCGGTCCGCGGATTGGGATCTGGCGCACTACACGCCGTGCAGATCTTGCGAACGAGCCGCTGCGTGATGATCCCCCGGACGGCGTACGCGATGAGTCCGCGTTCGATGTCCATATCGATCATCCGAGCAATCGCGCCGATCGTGGTGTTCGCGTGAAGTGTCGAATAGACAAGTCGGCCCGTGAGCGATGCCTGGACAGCATACTCGGCAGTTTCCGCATCCCGAATTTCGCCGATCATGATCACGTCTGGATCTTGACGGAGGATACTCTTCATTCCCTTGGAAAACGAGAAGCCAATTTCCGGATGGATCTGACTCTGACGCATGTCGTCGAAATACATCTCGACCGGGTCTTCGAGCGTGAGGATATTGCGCTCCTGGCGGTTTGTCTCCATGAGCATCGCATAGAGTGAGGTGGTCTTGCCCGAACCCGTTGGACCGGTCGTGAGTACCATGCCATAGCTCGAAAGCGTCATCTCTCGTACCTTGGCCCGGAGCTCGGGATCGACGAATATTTCATCCAATGAGATGAGCATATCGGAACGATTGAGAAGCCGAAGCACGGCAGCTGCCCCGTTCACGCTCGGGAAGATCGAGACTCTTACATCGAGCACCCGGTTGGACACGGTGTGATCATCGGTCAGTCGGGCAGAGAAATGTCCGTCCTCAGGAAGACGGACGGCCCCAATTTCGAGATTCGAAAGTACCTTGAGCTGATTGATAACATGATCGAGATGCTCCCGAGGGAAACGCTTCGCCTCCTGGAGCACACCGTCGATACGGAAGCGGACGAGCACTTCATTCGGCAAGGGATCGATATGAATATCTGATGTTCCCCGCCGGGCCGCCTCTTGGATGATATAGTCCATCTGACTCTCGCCCGCCATGTCATTGATGACAATCCGTTCCTCGACACTCATAATAGTTGATGCTAAGGGTAGTGACTTTACTCTACCACACAGCCACCCAGACAGGCCTGGGCATCGCTTTTCCTGGAAAAGGTGTATAATGGGTCCCGTAACCCCTAAATAGTGGATTTTATGGCGACGAGCAATTCCGCGTTCATGAAGCCGATGAAGATTAGTGCCGAACTCGCAGCAGTCGTAGGTGCCGGGCCCATGCCCCGTTCCGAAGTGGTGAAGCAGCTCTGGGTCTATATCAAGAGCAAGAATCTCCAAGACCCGGAGAACAAGCGCAATATCAATGCGGACGAAGCCCTCAAGGCGGTCTTCGGCGGCAAGGACGTGGTGAACATGTTCGAGATGACGAAGCTTGTCTCCAAGCATCTCTCATAGTCGATCCAATTGGATAAGCAAAACCCCCTGGACTTCTCTCCGGGGGGTTTCGTTTTATCATTACTGAATCTCGGCGGACAATCCTCCCTGATAGCTCGCGGGGTTCCGAATGAAAAGAGTGGTTCGCACAATCAGTTCTTGACATTGAGCTCGAAGGGATACATACCCATCCCGCAGGTGCCCTGGAGTACCCCGGGCTCCAGTGTACCGAGCGCGATATCCGTGACCCCCGAGGGTGGTAATGAACGGCTGATATCCAGGCTCGGGACACGAATCTGAGAAGAGCAGTCAAACGTGCCCTGGGTATCCACTCGCAGAACCGTCGGCAGTCCAGCCTTCACCTGACTCACGCGCGGAGTATACCCAGCCTTGGCTGATATTTCCACGATCTGTTGCCCATCGACGATACTGACATTGCTCACCGAGACGGACTGATCCTGAGGAGTCGCCCCGCCCATCTGCAGGAGCAAATACCCAAGGAAAATGACAGCGGTGGCGACGATCAAACCAAAGATGATTTTCATAGTCCTCGAGCTAAAAGTTAAACACGGGCGGAATGAGTCCGGCGATGACGAGACTGTTGGTGATATTCATAAGAGCGAACAAGATCACAATGAGGCCAGCTGACTTAAAGAAAATCCCCGCTTTGGCGCTTCCTTGAATACTGAAAGAGCTGAAGCTGATGAGAGCAAGGACGGGTAAGGTTCCGAGGGCAAAGGCGAACATCGTCAACGCTCCGCTCATGAAGCTCCCGGTCGTCAGAGCATAGAGCTGCATCGACTGAGTGAAACCGCATGGGAGGAAGAACGTGGCCACACCGATCAGGAGCGGCGTGAGGGTGTGGTTCAACTTTGAAACACCATAGGCATGTTTGGACAAAAACTTCGGTATCGTCGGCTGGAGCTGCTTCGCCCACGGGAACACTCCGAGGAGATTGATGCCGAGGATAAGCATCACGAGACCGACGATGAGACTCAGGACGAACGTCGCCGTAGTATTCAGAGAAAAGTTCGCGCCCAGCGCCCCGATCACACCACCAAGGAGGAAGAATGTGCTGAGTCGACCACTATGGAACAGGAGTTGCGGCTTCACCCGGTCCCCTTCTCTAGCGAACGTCGCCGACATGGACAGTACCAGGCCACCGACTACCGCCATGCAGGTCGACAGCGAGGCGATGACGCCTACGAGAAAGGTCGTGCCATAAGAGACCGTACCCGTATCGACGAGATTCACGATGCCCATTTTCTGGAGCGCTACGAAGAGCGCCACGAATCCCAGTGCGATCGGCAGAGCGTATCGGAAATCGGCCCAGTTTTTCGGGGCGACAGTTTTCTCGGTCGAGAGGTGATAGCCATGCTTTTCGAGCAGCGCCGAGAGTTTCAGTGCGATATCGTCCGGGGTGGCTGCTCCAAAGTCACCAGTGACTTCGACCGAATGGGTCTTCAAGCTCGATCGTGCGGAGGAGACCGACGGATGTTCGAGGAGTTCGCTTTCCGTCAAGAGGATGCAGGCATTACAGTGCATCCCCGAAATGTGAAATGTGTAAGTTGTATTCATAAGGTGCAATTAGAGTTTTTTCGTTTTTAACCGGAGTGAGTTTCCAACCACCGATACGCTAGAGAATGCCATCGCGAGTCCGGCAAACACCGGGTTCAAGATAATACCCCAAAGCGGATACAATAATCCCGCGGCTACCGGAATACCGATGACATTATAGACGAACGCCCAGAAGAGATTTTGCTTCACTGTTCGAATCGTCGCCCGCGAGAGCTCAATTGCCTGAACAACTCGGTGCAAGTCGCCATGGAGCACCGTCACCCCCGCTGACTCGATCGCGATATCCGTTCCGGTTGCCATGGCAATTCCTACATTCGCTTGAACCAGGGCCGGGGCATCATTAATCCCATCACCCACCATCGCAACGACATTCCCCGATACCTGCAGTTCGCGAATTTTTCCCGCCTTCTCATTGGGCAGGACTTCAGCGATAACCGTATCGATCCCGGCTTCTTTAGCAATCTGATTAGCCACGATCTGATTATCCCCGCTCAGCATAATGGTCCGAATCCCTTTTTTTCGAAGTAAAGCGACAGCGGTGACTGCTTCCTCTTTTAGAGTGTCTGCAAGAGCGATGAACGCTACATCCTTGCCATCCACCTCGACGACAACGACTGTCTTCCCTTCGGATTGAAGGGTTCGAAGTCCTGAATCCTGGTTATTCTTCTCCGGCTTGTGAATAGAAACTTGTGCGTCTAGAACATGTGCCTGGACGCCCACTCCCTCAAGTGCCTGGAAGTTCTCGGTCGGCGCAAAATCCAACCCCATTTCCTTGACTCGTGCAACAATCGCCGCCGAGAGCGGATGTTCTGATTTCTTTTCAACGCTCCCGGCAAATACGACGATTTGCTGCTCCGTATAGTGACTATCGAGGACAACAATATCTGTCACCGAGGGCTCACCTTTGGTAATAGTGCCTGTCTTGTCAAAAACTACCGTATCGACCTGACTGAGGAGCTCAAGACTCTCCGCGTCCTTCACCAAGATGCCGTACTGCGCCCCTTTACCGACTCCGACAATGATCGCTGTGGGAGTAGCGAGACCAAGCGCGCAGGGGCACGCAATCACCAACACCCCGACAAATGAGAGTAGTCCGTAAGAAATGGCGAGTGTCTGGCCAATGAAAAACGAACCGATCACAATCCACGCGAGGAGAGCGGCCAGAGCGATACCCAGAACTACCGGCACAAAGATACCCGATATTCTATCCGCGGTAGCCTGAATTGGCGCTTTTGAACCCTGGGCCTCCTCCACCATGTGGATAATCTGAGAAAGCATGGTGTCAGTTCCAATCTTGGTCGCGGTGAGCTGAATATTTCCCTGCTTATTGATGGTTGCACCGATAACCATATCACCGACGATCTTATCTGTCGGCATCGACTCTCCCGTGATCATTGACTCATCTACCGAAGTCTTGCCTTCGATGATTTTCCCATCGACTGGGATCTTGCTTCCCGGCTTCACGATAACCGTGTCACCAACAACCACCTCATTTACCGGAATCTCTTTCTCCTTGCCATCACGCAAAACGAGTGCCGTTTTCGCTTGGAGATTAAGCAGTTTTTTGATAGCTTCGCCCGTCTTCTCTTTCGAACGGGCCTCGAGATATTTACCAAGGGTGACGAAACCGATGACGACAATAACGACATCGAAGTACGTGTAGTCCGGCAGTTGAAACCGCTCACGCACCACAGGCAAAAGCGTGACGATAGCGCTGTACAAATACGCCGAGAGCGTCCCGATGCCGACGAGTGTATCCATATTGGCAACACGATACCGGATAAACCGGATAACGCCAGCAATGAATGGTTGGCCAATCCAGAACATCACGATCGTGGCGAGAACAAGCGAAACGACATTAAAAATTTCCATCGGGAGCGGCAGATTCGGAACAGTAGCAAACGACTTGGCTGCGATATCCCACATCATGATGATGAAGACAGTAAGTGCGAGCGGAAATACGAATTCCGTTTTAGCGCGCTGGCCAGCTAACTCAGCTACATTGAGGGAGTGATCGTGGCCGCCCCCTACTGACGGAACATGTTCCCCATGCTCGGCCGTAGACGTAACTGACTGGATGGCTTCCCGTCGACTGAGGCTATAGCCATACTTTGTGACGGCTTCATTCATGGCCTCAACTGGCGGGCTCGGCTGCTCGTATGAAATGCTTGCCGTCTCGGTGGCATAATTCACCTGCACTTCAGCAATGCCTTCAATCTTCTGGAGGGATTTCGTGATGATGGCGGCACAGCTGGCACAGTGCATTCCCGATACGGAGAGTATTGTTTTTTTCATACCGGTAATTACAGACTATACCACGCGCTTCGCCACTCCTTGAGCATCGCAATCCCACCTTTCAGGAAAGCCTCCACGGCATCAGCATTATCAAGTACCTCAGATCGGTTCGATTTCAATCGAACATCTTGGGTCATCACAATGCCGTTCTCATGATGCACTATGACTGCATTGAGAAATCGCAAATCGAAAGACTTATCGTACGTTCCAAGAATTGGAACAATCGGATCCACAACTTTTCGTTCATCTTGATACCAATCCTTTTTCCAGGCGTACAATTCTGCGATGGCTTTCGGTTCGTCTTTGAGTATCACCTCAGCAAGATTCTTCACCTCGGCCCGCTCGCTTTTCTTAGCCTGCTCCGCGACCAGCATCGCTCCCCGATGATGAGCGATCATCGCATTCACATAGCGAAGATCGAGTGTCCGGTCAGCTCGACCGAGATTCATTGTATTCTTTTCATACATCGAAAGGCGATACTCAGGGGTCAGAGAATATCCAATTCCCATCCCAAGAATTCCTGTAATAATCATGAGTACGATGGCGAACGGAAGCGAGAGAGAGGATGGCATATGAATATTTTCAAAGATTATTTCAATTATTTTCTCTTCAGCCGATAGACCTTGAGAATTTCCTCCCTCGCTTTTGCTTCCTTTCCACCCTTGATCTGGGCGATGACGCAGGTGCCGAGATGGCTTTCCATGAGCGCGTCCTCTACGACGGTCAGACCCTGCTTCACGGCCGAAGTCTGCGTGATGACATCGATGCAGTACGCATCCTTCACGAGCATCTCCTGCAGGCCACGCACCTGGCCCTCGATGATCTTCAGCCGACGGACGAGCTTCTCTTTCTCTGGCGTCATAGCACTATCAACAGAATATTTACCTCTCTATCGTAATACCCCCCTGGGGGTATGTCAAGGAATCAAAAAAAGAGGCTTCGGTGAGTCCCTTTCCCTCGGTAGTTTCATCCAAGACCAGCGTTACTAACCGCTCCCCTGGGCTGCTGCCTCGAGCGTGGCAATGTCGAGCTTTTTCATCCTGAGTATCGTTCAAGTACTCTCTATCCCTTCGACCCGCTTTCGGCACCTGCCACTTTGCTTAATGGGAGAAATAGGACTATTCTAGAGCCATAAGTCGTATACCTCTCTGTATGGCACAGAAAAAACGCGAATGAGATCCATCGTTTCCTGCTCTCGTCATTAGAATCGCCCTCATCACTGCAGACAATTACTCATTATCAATCATATGCCCAAGAAACCATCTTCGAATGCCGCTCTGTACACTGTCATCGGCGCTAGCCTCGCTGGCATCGCCGCCACCGCCTACTTCTTCTTCGGACCGAAAGGCAAAGTCCATCAGAAGCATGCCCGCGCCTGGGTCATCAAGATGAAGGGTGAAGTCGTCGAACAACTCGAGCACGCCCGCGAGATCACAGAACCCGTCTATCACGAAATCATCGATGCCGTCGCCAAGGAATACACGAAGGGCAAGCGCGCCGGTAAGGCGGAAATTGAAGAAATTGCCAAGGATTTGAAGAAACACTGGAAGTCGATGAGCAAGCTCGCCAAGACTGCCAAGGAGGATGCGCTCAAAAAGGCAACGCGCACCACGGGGAAGAAGTAGTCAGATTCGATGAACAAGAGGGCGGGAGAGGACTTCGAGTCACCCGCTTTTTTTGTACTCCATCGGCAAACAAAAAATCCGCCGGAGCAGATTTTCTGCTAAGACGGATCAACTTCCATCTCCAGTCTGGGTATACCACTCATTCATCAACCCGAGGTTGTACACCAGGAGTTCGATGCCGCGGTGGAGTTCCCTGAGTTGACGACCGGTACTCGCTGGCCTGAGAGACCGGACATGGCCAAACTGCTGGCTCTCCACCCGATCCAACACCCAAGCCACATCATACTGGCTGTGGCAGCTGTTATTGAAAATCCCAAGCATCTCGACGAGCCGTTGGAAACACTTCTCTTGTCTCTCATCATTCGTTTCCAGTGACAGAAAGACCACCGGGTAGGCATACTGCATGATACCCCGACGTTCCTCCGCGTGTCCGGCACAAGCGTACACTGGTGGCAAACCAATCGCTGTAATCACTCGAACCAGAGGCACAATCTGCGGATCCAGTGCTGAAAGATCCGGATATAATCTTGCCAACATTCAGCTCTCCTTCCATGAGATTTTAAGCTACCGAGGTTTCCCGACAGAGTCCCGAAATGGACCCAGTATCCTACCGCATATTCCCCAGTGCGTCCAGACCAGACCAGACCAGACCGATACCACTCCTCCAGATCCAACCAGATAAATGAAAACGAAACCAAGACCTACCCGCTTGTGAAAGCTGATGGGTTTTCACTTACAAACAAAAAGCGGATCGGCCTATAGAGATAGGCTTCACCGCTCGAATGGGGATTTCTCCCCGTTCCGATTCAGGACGTTAGAATCGCCCTTGGAAGACAAGGGTTAGTTTATGTACCTGATTTGACATCAACAATTTCCATCTGACCACCCTGCACATGGGCATATTGATTATCTGTGAGTAAGAGTGGTGGCACCTGGTCTTCCTTATAAACTATTTCCATTCTTTCACCCAAGTATTTCTCTTTAAAATCCTCAGAACCCCAATGTGGCACGATGGTAAAGTTCACAAGGCCATAGCAATTTTTGCTCTCCAGTTTCACCTCTTCAGTCTTGAAGTAGTCGAGGAGTTTTGGCCCCGTGATGATTGAGCCTGCGCTCGTGCCAATATATATTTTCCCCTTCTTTTGAACGAGCTCTTTAATTAAAGTATCAAACCCTGTTATCTGGGATTGTTGTAGAAGATAGGACGTATTTCCGCCAGAAAGATATATGCAGTCAAACAAGTCCAAATCTGTTTCTATTTGGCTTCTTGATTTTCCAGTGATGGTATAGTCACTGACTACAAACCCAGCATCTGCCAGTGCTTGTCTATCAATTTTTTGCCACTCCAAGTCTTCTCGCTCTCCCTTTGGTTCGGATGCAGTATCAATAAACACCAACTTGTTGGCTTTGGAGAGATTTACTTTTTTTGCAATGTCATGTGCCACAGCATGAACACTTGAGGTGAGAAATAGTTCCACAGAAGATTCTTTAACTGCATCCAGTATATCAGTTCAAGCCCTGCTTAGGGTAACAAAAAACAAGACTCATCTTAGCCCTGTTTTTAACTGCTCCCCCTAGCGGACAGCTTTAGAACTCTGAACTGGAAACAGATCGCTCAAGATTTGAAGTTCGAGCTAGAAGCGTTCCCACTATTGGCTTATAACAGCTAGCTTCCAAAGGTCATTAAATTCGAACTTTCGTATCTTCGGATAGCTTTGTGAAAAATCTTAATAGCCAAAATCAGCCAAAGAATGGCTAATACGCTCACAAGTAAGAGCTTGAGGAGTGAAATATCTCTCACTGCCTCTACTGGCAGAGCTCCAATAAGAAGCGAGGGGATAATAAAAGTGAATATAAACCTCATTCCTCCTTGGAATGCTCCCCCGTGAAAAAGAGTAGGTGTCATAAATAACTCGAAAATCCCGTTTGTTGTGGCAGTCGAATCCATAAAGAAAAAACTAAGGGAGTAGATCGCTATAGCGGTAGCACCAAAGACGATCACAGAGAGAAAAACAAAGATGAGCATCAAGGCTACCTGAAAAGCAGTAGCGTGAATTAAAATTCCATAGATTATCAGGCAAGTAGCCCCAAAAACAATGTCCCCAATTCCAGATGGGCTAAATGAAGCCGTAGCTACTCGAGTAAGTAAGCTTTTAGGAGAAAGCATAAATCTATCAAAAGCTCCTGAAGTTACATATTCTGGAAGTTTTCTTATGCCTACTCCTACGGAAAAAACTATGCCATAAGAGATAGCGAGGAAGCCTTGGAGTCCCACTATATCAGCGGCAGTCCATCCCCCGATCACTCCTACTGACTGAACAAAGAAAATCCATAAAATGATAAAGGAGGTATTGTTAATGGCCATCCCAATAATATTCATCAGAAAGCTCGTGCGAAGCTCAGCACTACTTTGGATGTTCTTTTTGATTGTATAGAAAGCAAATTTTAGTTCCTTCCACATAGGCTTAACCTCCATTTATTGAAACCTTCTGTCTCGCCTTAGCAAACATTATGTAAGCAACTAGAGAAAGAACGATTATCCAAAATAATTGGATTCCGAGTAACGTATACCAATTTGATTGCCAGGAGTCATAAACTGAGTGGGTAATGAATTGTGAAGCTCCGAAAGGGCTAAAAATTGCTAATTTATACATAAAAACTGGGAATAACGCCACAGGCAGATATGATCCACCTAATATCATTACGGCCTTGTCTACTATCCAGAAAATAGGATTTATTTCTTCAATCCAAAAAGCGAGTAGTCCTATGATGGAGTAGAGAACGAGAGAAAGAAGTGCCGCGCCAATGAAAGCTAGAAAGAGCGAGGGCAAAAAGATGTAGAGTCTCATAGTGTCAGGAGTACCTGTAACAAGAGCCAGCACTGCCCCGCCGAGAAGAGTGGTAATGAGGAAAGGGTAGAGACCAGCTCCAAGTTGCCACCACATTCTATAGGCTAAGTATGAGATCGGCTTATTAAATAAAACTTCCACGTTCCCAGATTGGACATCTCCCATTATTAACCTTGAAATATCCCTTAATCGTAAAACCGAAAAGGCAAAGTAAAAAAACATACTCCAGGCCACTACAGTAAAACTTACTCCATTTACTTCACCTCCCTTTAGTTGAAAAACATACCAATAGAGAGCCAGAAGAACTCCGCATCGAGCCACTATGGCAAAAGTATCAGCAATAAGACGATCAGGATGATACATCTGATCTTTTATCAATGTTCTGAGAATTTTAGAGGCTAGTCGCATCCTTCTCATAAATGTGCCTAATAACCGTTTCAAGGTCAGCGTTGTAAACGTCAACATCTTCCAAATCAAACATATCTAGAAGTTTCTTAAGAGACTCTTTGACACTTATTTTATTGATGTCCACCACCACAGTTATAAGGTTAGGACTCTTTTTTGAGTATTGAATCCCAGCAATAAGTTCAGGAAAGTCTTGAAACTTTTCGGTAGGAATAAGGTCAATATATTTTTCATAAACAAAAGTTTTTGATAAGTCTTCTGTAGGCAAATCTTTGATGACGCTCCCGTGATTTATAATGATTGTTCTATTGCATAGAGACTGTATGTCTCCCACATCGTGAGAAGTTAAGAATATTGTAGTTCCTTCCTCTTCGTTGATTCGCAACAATAAGTCCCTCAGAGACTTTTTAGCTACTACATCAAGACCAATAGTGGGTTCATCTAAGAAAATAACTTTTGGCTTATGGATAAGAGAGGTAGCAACTTCAGCTCTCATTCTCTGTCCAAGGGAAAGTTTACGAACTGGCTGATCAATAAAATCATTAAGCTCGAAAAGCTCTGTTAATTGAGCAATCCGCTCCTTGATCTCCCCATCCGACATATCATACATAACGCCAAAAAACTCTAGAGAATCTGTTACAGGAAGATTAGGGAGTAACTGTGAACGCTGGCCAAAAACGGTTCCGATTTGGTAGGCGAGTTTCTTCCTGTCTTTGGTCGGATCAAGTCCGAGCACACTTATACTGCCCGACGTGGGAAATAGTATCCCCGTGAGCATCTTGATCGTGGTAGATTTCCCTGCGCCATTTGGGCCAATAAAGGCAATTCTCTCACCTTCGGCTACCGAAAAGGAAACGTCATTTACTGCAGCAATTTCCTTTACCTCTGGATTAAATAAGTTCTTTACCCAACCTGAAGCACTGCTTTTGACAGGAAAAGTAAATTTTTTCGAAAGATGGGATATTTCAATAGATTTAGGCATATGTTAACTATTTCACTTCGAATTACTGACCTCCTGAAGAAACTTCTTCAACTCAGCAAATGGCTTTATCTGTAAGTATGTTTTTTCATCATCTGCTTCATCCAGCTCTGCTCTGGTAACAGAGTACCCTTCTGGAATGAAAATCTTGTCCCAGCCATAGCCATTTTCACCTGCAGGAGCCTTAGCTATTTCACCGTCTAGTTTTCCTTCCAGGAGCTTGAGAGTTTTGCCATTGTAATATCCAAAAACACAGCGGGCGGTAGCTTTTCGAGACTTACCATCAATCATCGAGCAAATCGTTTCAAAAGGAACTTCTTCAACGAAAAAGCGTATAAATGGGCCAGGTAACTTTCCCAGAGCTTCAAATTCGAGCGAAACGTCCTCCACTATCACTGGACTTTTGACTTTTTCGAATGCCTGCCGAACTTTATGTTCTACAATCTCTCTCAAGTCTAAAGATTGAATTTCTTCAAGATGAAGCTTCGCGCGCTTTACCGGAAAGCCAAGATACTTGGCAAGATATTCTGCCTTCTTTTCGTTACCTGTAATAAATGTGATTTCTTGGTTCATATTGAATTACTTATCAATTTGTGGGTGGTAATTGAGACTTTTAAAAGCATTTTGCTTGGAAACTCTCAGTATCCGCTCCAATAATGGTATATAAATCACTATTCCCCGCGTAGTAGACGTTTGACATATCGTGAGCATAGCGATCACTGTAAACGTCAAAGGTCCCTGGATCTGCACCAATAATCTTCGTATGATACCAATAAACTCCCTCTGAATCTCTTGAATAATAACCAGCCAATTGCATTCTCTCTGGATGACTTTCCTTCCAGGCATCGTATCCAATATCAGGCCTTTCTCTAATCGTTTCCACCAAACAAGTCTCTGCTCGACTATCGCTTGCTTGAGGATGATCCAGAGTCAATTGTTTTTCTTTCCAAAGAAAAATAACTCCTCCTATAAAAAAGGTGGCTATACTTGAAAAAATGACTTTAGTTTCATATCGAAAGTATACCAGGTTCTAACCTACTCCTTGTGGCACAAAAAAGAGGCTTCAGTAAGCCTCACATTTCATTGCTCCGCATCGTGAATGGTGTTAGAACCGTAATTTTACGCCAGTACGAGAATATTTATATACCTGAACTATCTATTTTTTGAGAAATTCTTTTGCTCCAACCAGTAGCCAGTGGGAGAATCAGGGTGAGAGCATAGTATACGTACACATCCAACTTATAATATCCATCTACTGGTTTGAATATCATCACGAGAAATACATAGTCAAAAACCACGGCGATAAGAGTCCAGGCAATTGCGATAAAAACATAGTCCTGAAAAGATTCACTCCTTATTTTCTTGAGGAGTACCCAAAGCGTAATGATTGTTCCGATGGGCATAATAATCCATCCAAGGATAGAGGGTGCCACAAGTGTAAAAGGACGATCCCAAGAACATAGCCAACAAGCCAAAGCATAATTCCCCAACCAAGTGCGTCTTTATAGAGAGTCGTGTTCATACGCTAGTGTTGTTTTTGTTGTCCGGGCCAACAAATAGGACAGGAACTGCTGCCGCTGTAAATGTGTCCGCGACTACAGACTTTTTTGCCTTGTTCTTTGAGAGCAGCAACAATTGTTTTCGGCAGATCTTTTCGGCAGCCACAATGTTTAGAATGTTGCTCGTGCCACTTCACCCTCTCTTGAAGAATAGAGGGCATCAATAACTTATGTTTTTCGTGCCAAGATTTATTCATACCCTGATTATACCAGGTTCTAACCTTCATGAAGGGTAACAAAAAACAAGGCTTGAGTAAGCCTTGAATTTAACTGCTCCGGCGGTAGGGTTCGAACCTACGACCAAGTGATTACATTTCCCTCTTCGTTTCCGAAAAGAATGGACTATATCATCTCCGTCTCCGTCATCTGTCTTCACAGAGCGGACTTAGGAGTGAGGCGCTTCCCGCGATATCGTATGATATCGAAGTACTCTCTTGCGAGATAGTCTCTGAACCTTCCCCAATACAAACTGGGGCTTGGCTGCTGATTACCATAGCCGAGCTGATCGACCGTAGGCTTCCAGCAATTCACCTCATTTATCACTCTCGGATTTCTCCGAAAGGCTGCGTAATTCTGCGTGTTCCTCCCTATGGCAATTGGCGCATACCAAGATGCACTTGTCTATTTCCTCTCGGACTCTGTCCCAACTTCGAGTGAGTCCATCCTGAGGAATCCCGAAATCCTTGCCGCCATGGGCATGATGGAATTCGAGCGCGTCTTGACACCGTTTATAACCGCAACGGGAACACTTTCCGCCTTTGTACTCGATCGCGCGCCTCCGCACGGCCTTGCGCCGTTTGGCAACCGCCCGTTTCAAGTACTCTCGACGATCAGCATAGGTTCTTGTGTCTGGCATCCATTCATCGGTATACCATCCATATGTCCACAGTCACCTGCTCTACCACTGAGCTACGCCGGAATATTCGATTGTTAAGCTGCCTCGTAGGCAACGTTCTCATTATAGGGAAGAAAAGAAAAAAGGCAACCGTCGCGGCGGCTACCCTTCAAGGAAAGCTCAGGAGCTCGAATCGATCCGTCCAATTATACACCGGGGACAGGCGTGTCTCTCCAGAGCAAAGTATTGTGGTACACCCGCACCACTGGACGCACTGGCGCACCATTTTCATCTTCACCAAAGGTTATATGGTGCCGCCTCGGGACCCGGTCGACGGGATGATTACTGACTGCCTCGCCATTCCCAACGTAGAACCCGATATGCCGATGCAGTCTACCGTCAGAACACGTGCCAGCCTCACCCCAGAGAATGACGCAGCCCGTGGGCAACGAGTGTACTGTATCCGATGAGTAATACACCTCATGCCAGCCAGACTCACACATATCGCGAATCGTCTCAGCAACAGTTGCGTGCATACCCCCCGTCGTAAGACCGCACCGTGAAAGGACTGATGATACATAGATGGCACAAGAGAAATTCCCTCCGTCCGTGGCATCGATCGAGCCTGTCGGTGTCTGAATAAAGACTCTTTGGTACTCCCGAGAATCGATACTCCCCCAGATCATCGCGAGATACGTCCTCGGTATATCCAACGGATAGGTTAATTCCCGAAGGATAGTATTCATCATTGCCTCCTTGTGAATGAACATGATCTCCGAAGTGGAGAGTGTAGGTTAGCAAATGCAACCCCATTGGACAAATGAGCCTAGACCGAGAGTATCTCAAGCGCCTTCAAAGCGTAGGACTTGATAGTCTCCTCCATATCCGTCGCCGCCAGGATTTCTCCCCGATTCATCCAACGACAATCAGACTTCTCATGCGTCTCAGGTTGGACGATCTGGTCCGTCTCGGTCGTCGCGAAGTAGACAAACACGAGATGGCGATGGTTCGCATTCACCACATGGACATTCATAAACATCGGTGGAGTGAGCGGTTGCAGTCGGCCTGTTCCACGCTCTGCTGGCAGTCGGTTCCCGGTATAGAGTGCCACGTCGAGACCCGTTTCTTCTTTGACCTCACGGACAGCCGTCTCTTCCGGCATCTCATCGAGTTCGATGTGTCCACCCGGGGCGATCCAGATATGGTATTTCTCATGGAATCGGATGAGTACTCGGTCCCGATGAACGACAAACACCTCGGCGATGGAGTCAATCTGGCCCGGTTCGGTATGGATATGTGGCATAGATAAACGCCCCCGAAATTGGGGGCGGGTGCTCTCTCTTAGTAATCTCGGAGCTTTTTCAGGTGGTCATGTTCACGGATTTTCTCGAGTGCCTTGGCTTCGATCTGACGGATACGCTCGCGGGTGACGCCGAATTCCTGTCCAACTTCCTCGAGCGTGTGGGTGACACCATCTTCCAATCCAAACCGGATCCGGAGTATCTTCTGCTCGCGCGGGGTGAGCTCGTCGAGGATGGCTCCGATATGGGAGCGCAAGAGCTTACGCGCCGCCATCTGGTGCGGCATGACGGTCTCGGTATCTTCGATAAAGTCACCAAGCACGGAGTCATCATCATTGTCACCGACGGACGTCTCGAGTGAGACCGTCTCCTGCGAGATCTTCTGAATATGGCGGATTTTGTCGACTTCCAGATTCATTTCAGCCGCGATTTCCTCGGCGAGCGGCTCACGCCCGAGCTCCTGGACGAGACGTCGGGTCACCTGGGCGTACTTATTGATCGTCTCCACCATGTGGACCGGGATGCGGATGGTGCGGGACTGGTCGGCCAGAGCCCGAGTGATCGCCTGGCGAATCCACCAGGTCGCATACGTCGAAAACTTGAACCCCTTGCGGTAATCGAATTTCTCCACCGCCCGGAAGAGGCCGATATTCCCCTCTTGAATGAGGTCGAGAAGTGACAGATTGTGCGAACGGCCGACATACTTCTTGGCGATCGAAACGACGAGTCGGAGATTGGCCTCGGTCAGCCGCTGTTTCGCGACGAGGTCACCCTTCTCGATGGCCTTGGCGAGCTTCACCTCTTCATCGCCCGTGAGGAGGGTCACGCGGCCAATTTCCTTCAGATACATCTGGACCAAGTCCGAGGCATCATCGCTCTCGCCCAAGTCCATCATCTTGTCTTTCTTCTTCCCCTTTTCAACGACTTCCTCTTTCTCTTCATGGACCTTCAACATTTCTTCGGAACCGACGATGCGAATGCCGGAAGTCTCGAGCTGCTCATAGAGATTTTCGAGACCATCGAGGTCCTGCTCGATATCCGGGAGGATGTGAATGATCTCGTCTTCGGTGACAAAGCCGCGCTGCTTGCCACGGCTGATCAGTTCATCAAAAGCGTTTTGGGCCAACTCCCCACGTGAGGGTTTCTTCCCTGCTACAGACTTCTTCGGAGACAACTGCTTCTTGGCAACGGGCTTCTTTTTCGGGGCTGATTTTTTCACCTTCCGCGGCGTCTTCTTGGCAACCGGTCGCTTCTTGGCCGGCTTTTTCGGAGCCGGTTTCCTGGCTGACTTCTTCTTGGAAGCCGGTTTCTTCGGCGTCGGCTTCTTCTTTTTCAGCGGTTTTTTGGCCATAGTGAGCAAAGAGATTACCGTTTTGTAGGCTCAGGCTAGCAAATTTCACCCGTTCTGGGAAGCATCGCCCTTGGTCAGTCGAGCAAATTCCTCGAAAAGACGACGTTCCTCCTTTTTGTCGCCAGCCTGTCGAGCGGCTTCGATCGCGCGCCCGAGGGCGAGACGTTCATCCTTTTCATGCAATTCGGACCGCAGGTCGCGAAGATATTCACCTGTGATATTCGCTGCGACCGTTTCTCTCTCCTCTTCGGCCGCGCGCAAACTGGGGAGCTCGAGTGTCCGGAACAAGATATCACTCGCGAGACTCTGAAGGGTTCGATCCTCGATCGCGGCGATCGGATCCGATGGATTATTGCGAATGAAGAAAGCGATCGGGTGGAGCGCGAGAAAGTCCGAGACGGCTCTGTCTGTCTCAAGCGCGACGACCTCTTGCGCCGTCGGACTGGCGAGCATGAGACCGATGAGTCCTTCACGCAAGACTTCCGATCGACGGCCAAAAGTCTTCGGGAGAAAGGTCCCACTCGGACGGCTTTCGATGAAGTGATCGCCGCGTTGCAGCGAGCGAAAGACTTTTTCGACCGTTGCCTGGACGACCTTTGGTTCAGCACCGATGGCGGCCGCGAGTTCCTTGGTCCAGTGCGATCGATCGAGCTCATTCTGAGTCGCGGCCAAGAGCTCAGCATAGCGTTCGACGATTTGGTTCTTGCCGTCCTGACTCCCGGCATCAGCATCCCGGAGGAGCGAATCGAGAAAGTACCGCATCGCCGGCTGGGCATCCGCTACGGCGGCACGCAACTGCTCCGGGTCTTCGCGGTTCATATCAGCCGCGTCCTTGCCACTCGAGAGCGCGACGGCTTCGACCGCGAAGTCCAGACCAAACGCGAGGATGGCACTCTTCCAGGCCGCTGCCTGTCCCGCCTTGTCCATATCGAAGAACAGGGCGAGTTTCTTCCCATAGCGCTTCAATATCCCGAGCTGCTCAACAGTCAGCGCCGTCCCAGACACTGCGACGACATTGGCCAGCCCCGCCTGATGGAGTGCGATCACATCCATATTGCCTTCGACGAGGATCGCCCGTCCCGCCTCTTTGATCGCTTGTTTGGCAAGGGCGAGACCATAGAGTGCTCGGCTCTTGTGGTACAGGTTCGTCTCGGGCGTATTGATATACTTTGCCTGAGTCTCATCACCGCCTGGGTCGACCCGCGCCGAGTAACCGATTGGGCGGCCCAAGATATCACCAATCGGAAACATGATCCGGTCACGGAAGCGATCGTAGTAACCAGAGGTTGTGGGTTGTAGGTTGTGGGTTGTGGGTTGGGAGGGATCCGTGTTGCTGGTTGTTGGTTGTTGGTTGTTGGTTTTACGAATGACCAGGCCAGTACGTTCTATTTCGTCTGCGCTATACCCTCGTTTCAGGAGAAATTCAAAAATGAAACGCCAGCCATCCGGCGCATAGCCCAGCCGATAGGTGCGGATGGATTCGTCGGTCAGTCCGCGTTTATGGAGATAGGCGAGTATCGCCTTGCCACGCTCGCTCTCCCAGAGCTGTTTCTCATAGAATTTCGTCGCAAGCTCCAATATTTCCAGTCCGCGATCCTTGGTCTCGCCGGCCGGCCGGCCGCTGCCATGATACTCTGGGAGCTCGACTCCGGCTCTCTCCGCGAGGAGCTTCAGTGCCTCCCGAAATTCGAGCCCCTCGATCTCCATGACAAACGCGAACACATCCCCGCCCTTGCCACAGCCGAAACAGTGCCACATATTGCGCTCCTCGTTCACGGAGAAAGAGGGCGTCTTCTCCTGGTGGAACGGGCAATTCGCCTTCCAGTGTGACCCAGCCTTCTGCAGCTTCACGTACTGGCCGACCACGTCGACGATGTTCAGGCGGGATTTGATGTCTTCGGTCGTAGTACTCATATATATAGTCTGGATATCCTACTCTGAAAGCCACCGGCGAGCAATGACTCCCTCTATTATACGGGGGGAGGGGTCTAAAACAAAAAGCTGCCCTGATGCATATCCCAGGCAGCCCAAGCACAGTATCTAGCAGCTACTCTCCACTCGTCACGATGACGAGAACATCGGCGTCTGAGGGAGCTGTCTCCCCCGCTGGCAACCCGGCGACTGATCCGCCGAGGGCGGCCGCGATGTCGGCGGCAGCCGTGGCATGCTGGCCGGCTACGTCGACGATTATCGTCTCGGTATAGGTACGCTTCGCAGCATTCGCTTTGGTCGTGACCGCGACATTGGAAAGGGCCGCCTTCAGCTTCGCCTCAGCGGCAGCGGTCGCTCCAGCCACCGTCGAACCGTTCAGGATGGCGACGCGGACGATCACGGGCACTGCCTCAGCCACCGGAGCCGCGGGTGCCGGAACAGCCGGCTGATTGACGTTCACCGAAGTCACATCGACAATTTTCTTCGTACTCGGACGATACAGGATCGCTCGGCCGGAAGCCGAATAGATGAGCACTTTGTCGCCATTTTCAGCCTTTTGAAAGAAGGGCTGCTCAGCGAGCTTGTCGCGGTCGGTCACGGTGGCGAGCGTCGGTTCCTCATCTGTAGGGAGCTCGAACACGGCACCGATCTCCTCTTTCAGGTCCTTCACCTCTCCGACACTTTGGACTTTGGGTGACTGGCGATACTGATAGTAGAAGTAGCCGGCCACACCGAGCGCCGCGAGCAGCGCCGCGGTCAGGATGAGAACAGCCGGGGAAAATCGGCTCGATGAACGCCGCGAGCGAGATTCCTGTCCCGAGAGCGGGTCCATGCGTGGTTTCAGGTTTCTTTCCATAGCTCTTCTAGTATACCATCACACCAAACTCTTTGGCCCAGTGGTTAGTACTGTTCATCGATTTTCTCATAGATAAATTTCGAGACGTCGACGATGGTGTCCTTCAGATCCTCCGCCTTGCTGCCCCGCGTCATGATGCAGGCGAGATACGGATGGTCGGGGAAGTAGACGATACCGCAGTCATGGAGTTGCCGTTCGGCATCCTCCGTCCCCGCTTCGCCGAATTTGTGCGCAATCATCATGTCGGACGGTACACCAGCTGGGAGCGCGTCAGCGTAATCCGTCTTGGCGAGCAGCGCGAGCGCCTTTTCGGAAAAATTGCGCGAGAGATACGAACTATTGAAGAGGATACGGAAGAATCCAGCATACTCTTTCACGGTCAGCTTCGCCTCGGAATCGGCCAGCACGTCCCCACCGACGTCGAGCATCGCGAAGAGGTCTTGGAGGACGGCTAGCGGGAGGCGGGCCGAGAGGAGAGACAGTGCCTGATTGTCCGAGTAGACGATCATCCGCCGGACGAGGTCATCGACCGTATATGATTCACCCACGACGAGCGATTCACGGGGTAAAATAGTCGGCGTGATGTCAAAGTCAACCGGTTTCTCGAAACGGATCTCCACGCCGAGGATGGATGGATTCTGCTCAGCGAGGTGGTAGTACGCCATCATGATCGGCACTTTCAGGAGCGACGCCGGGAAAAACTCGCCTCGTTCCCCGATGCCAAAGGTCGGACCATTATTCAGATCACGGAAATAGACGGCGACATCCGACAGTTTTCTCTCGATTTTCAGCTGACGCACATACTTTTCTAGGGCATCATGGAAGTTTTCCTTCCGAGCATCGAGCGTCCCTTCAGCCACCTCGCACTCCAGGAGCGGATTGGTATAGGTATACTGCCCCATTTGGCGGACCTGTCTCGAGGTGCTGTCCATTTCCGCAGTCGCAGTCGTCTGGCGAGCGTCCCATACATCGCGCAGGACATAGCCACCGATGAGACCGACACCAAAAAGCGCCGCAAGCGCAGTAAAAATCTTCGCATTCATAAGAATAATTCTAGCATATTTTCCTTCTATCAAGCCCCGTTAACGAAATTCCCGATCACCTCGCTTCAATGACATGCTACCGGGAGCGGGAGCCAGAGATATGTTCCACTTTCTTTTAACAGAAAAGGGTCTTCGTTCATTTCTTTATCCGCACAAAGAAACGAACCAAAGAAAAGCGCACCCGTGTTCTCGGTTCATGCGATTGCTGGCTATGGCCTTCAGGGGCTTCATCGCGAGGGACTGATGAAGCCCTGATCTTCTGGCCATAGAGCAATCGTTTCACCTTCCACAATGGGTGATTTCAGAAATTCGAATCCAAAAAGACCGCTCTCTATGCGAATGCATTCGATTTCCCTATACGCCCTTGGTGACAAGCGAGGCGAGGGTTTCCGATTGGCGGAGAGTAGCCATTTCCTCAGTCCCTCGAGAGGAAATGGTCGGAGTCAATCGAGAAACTCTCCGAGCTGAAAACCGGGCGGCAGTTTTCTTTGGAACTTTCTTTGTCTGCACAAAGAAAGTGGGAAGGACTTGCGTATGAAAAGAAAGAGACATAAAACCCGCTGTCAAAAGAAAATGGAAGGATTAAAGGATTATTGAGTGTACGAATGGAAAGTGGAAACAAAACAAAAACCCTCCCCTTCGACTGGCTCTCTTCGAGTCTGAGCGACCTCGGAGTCGATGACAGGACCAGATGGCGGGAGGGTTTAGATGGTGCCCGAGGGCGGGATGTCCGAGGAGGCCACCGGTGGATCCGTGTCTGGAGGAGACGCTTCGTCAGATGAGGTATCCGCGGGCAGGGTCTCGGGGAGTGGCGTCGGTGCCGGTTCTGGTTCCACCCCTACTTGAGATGGAGGGGTCGCGGGTTCCGGTACCGGTATTACTGTCTCACTCTCTCCCTGGTTTGACGTTTCACGCTTGTCCGAGACAAAAGGCTTCGCGCCTTTCACGGCGAGCGCGACCCAGCTGAACTGGAGATCGACCGGCGCCGCCTCCGAGAGCAGGATGGTGAAGCCCGTCTGGTCTTTCTCAGTGATGATATACCGGACATCACTCTCGAAGACCGTCTCGGCGAAGTCCTGGTCCACTGCGGCAACATCGGCCTTCAGCTCAGCACTGGCTGCTTCATCGAGGAGGAGTGAGGTGTCGCGGGCGAGGGTGATGGTCACGATCGGTTGCTCCTCATACGACTCATCGAAACTCACCCGCACGTGTTTCGCTCCCTGTTCGATGAGGGCGAAGCCCGCCGTATTTGAACCAAAGGTCGGTGCTTGCTCAAAGAACACCTTGCCCTGGAACAACGTATCGCCGAGGAAGGAGGCGAGCCTGGCAAAGACCGTGTTGCCATCGAACTGTGCATCCCCGCCAATCCGGAGTGCCCCCTCGACCGAGAGTTTGCCGAGGATAGAACCATCGAGCTGCACCGTGATCGAATCCGTGGCGAGCTGTTTCATCGCGACCGCGAGGGATGGAGGCACAGCCGAGGTACCAGTCGTATCCGTCAGAGGAGCCGCCTCGAGCCCAGCATACTTTTCCTGGAGTGATGCAATCTGATCCGTCCAGATAGACAGCCCTTCGATACTGTCCGCCTTGATCGACTTCGCAAATATCTCATCGACGATCAATTTCGGTGTGATGATCTCGGTACTGGCAGCCACCCGATCGGTGAAGACTTCGGACGGAGCAGCGTTTGACTGCGCCCGCTCGTCACGGATTTCCTTCAGAAACGCCATGATTTTCTCCTCCCGTGTCGGAGCGGCCGTCACGAGCCGGACCGTAGTACCCGCACCGGACAGTCCCAGCTCCTCGTCCCCGACCTCCGGAGCCAGAGCTGCATCCGCCGCATCACGGGCCGCCATGGCGAGCTCGACTGGCTGGCCGTAGTAGTCCGACAGATTGACGAAGACCATGACCGTCGTGCAGAGTACGGCATCGTGATTCAACGGGTCCTCCCCTTCACAGACCGTCCAGTCGACCGCATCGCCCAGCGCCTGGCCGATGACGCGGCCGGCCTGAGTCGCGAGCATGGCATGACCCGGCCGGCTCGCGGCGGTCACCCGGTCACCCGCATAGATCTGGCCATTTTCATTCGTCACCTTCACCGGGACACGGCCGACGAGCGCGATCGGATACCCGTTTTCCGCCTCGGCGCCGAGGACGATGCCAGGAGTCGTCGCCACTATACCGAGCACATCACGCTGATACGCCCCGACAGTTTTCTTCACGCCCGCCTCCAGAGACGAATCAATCGCGACCACCTCGCCCGCTACGAGCGCCTCATTCGAATAGTACCGCTCCGCCAAGTCCGCCCCACCAGTGAAACCGATTTCTGAACCCGTACTCCCGACCGCTGTGATACCGTCGAGAACGATTTCCTGACGAATGGCATAGAGTTGGTTACTGATATATTCCAGACCTTGCCCCAGACGCACGTCTTCCGTTCTGCTGGTAAAGTGTCCTTCGGAAGCTATGATGAGCGTTCGAGAAGAAAGATCGACTGCCCGTATGTCGTCATAATCCGTTCCTGTCCAGTCCGTGCCGCTATCATCTGTTTTGCTCGCTTGGCTATGATAGACGTCAGCCACGATACTCGGGCCGTCTTGATGGTTATAACAAGTCACACCACCCGTATCGGTGCCACTATTGGTTCCCACACACAGTTGACGGGCTTCACCAAGCGGCGTTTCTGCCGTAATGCCGATGCCGGCAATACTACTCGATGCACCATAGAGCTTCTCTGGATCAATCCGAAAGTCAGCCGAAGTATCCATGGTACACGCTCCCGGTACGGCCGGGGTAAAAGTGAGTGCTGTGGCCGTGTTGGAGGAGATACGTCGTGTGATGCCGATACAATCCGCATCGTCACTCCCCGTAATCTCGACAATCTGTCCGGCAAATTCGTTTACATACCAAGCCTCCCCCGTATCGGTCAAAGAAGTCGAGGAAGCTGAGGTAGCGTTGGTCACAGATACCGTTTTCTTGCTCGCCCGGGGTCGTTCCACATTGAAATACCGGCGAACATAGAGCTGAGTCATGGTCGCTTGTGTCGTTGTCCCGACAATGTATTGCACATCGTCAATTTGGCCATCCCAGAAATTTGTGGCTGCACCACAGTTGGCGGTCACTGTCGTCACACAGGAAGCACCAATACTGACGATCTGCGAACCGTCAAACGTAGCTGTCAGACCGGTAGCCGTGGAAAGGTTCATGCCCTGCCCATCGATCCAGGAATCCACGTCGTTGGCGTTGGTTCTTGTGATAATCAGGTTGTGCCACTGGTTGTCATTGTAAGCATAGGTCGAGGTAGCGGTAATATCATACGACGACCCTTGGGTCCAAGTCGCATCATCATCATTGGCAACTACTACTACACCGGTAGTAGTCATGTAGGCGGCTACGCAGCCTATCGCCTGGCCCGGTGTCGCCGTCACGCATTTTTCAAAAAGCATATCGACACCCGAGGCCGGTGCTGTGGTCGAATGCCGAAACCACAGACTGAGCGTCCAACCGACCGTCGACATATTAAAAGCGGTATCGACATCGCAGGTATTGTTCTGATCATTATCAGAACACAGATAATCGTCGGTATTATCGAAGTTTATTGCCTTGCCCTGCACACCGTTCACCCCGAGCGTTGGTGTTCCTTTGATGGCCATGTCCGTATTGGCGATAGCGAGGTCCTGCGCCTGGGTTCCAGAGGTATCGTCCATGGGAAGCACCATATCATTTATACCAGCGAGCATCATCATCGGCGTTTGACGGGTTGCATTGTAATGCTTGACCCAGCCAAAGGCCTGCGTCGTATGTTCATGCAGTTCCGCCATGCCAAGACTATGGCCAACATAAATAACGTCTTCCGTGTTCAAATTATTCGAGGCGCGTTCGGCAATCTCCAGGTTATCTGGCATCCCAGCCACAATATTGAAGGTCGCCGAAGCGAGGGCTGGGCCAGTCCCAATCGTCTCATCCCATTTACGACTAAACGTACCATTCACCTCACTCGCCTTATCAGTGTCAATCGTATCCCAGCGCTCGAGTTGGTCCTGCGTGGTATTGAGCGCATACATAAACCCTCTGCTTGAGAGTGCGACCGCTGTGTAATCATCGGCGGTGACATCCGAATACTGGTTCAAGACTTGGCCCGATGGGTTGATTATCGTTACCCCAGAGTCGGTCGCAAGTCCAATAAAGACTTTACCATAGCCAGGGTTCGTATTGGTTGCACTACCGAGAGCCGTTACCGCTGATTGGGTGCGCGACATCACCACTGCATGGACATCGTTCACTCGCTCCCATTCTGCCTGTGTCCCAACGGGTGAGATTTCAAGCTTGGCATTGCTGTCGACATTGTATGTCACCGCAGCATTGCGTCCGCTGATACCAGTATCCGCCGCAGAACGATTGGTGCCACCGTAGTTCCACATGCGATCATTCACGAAGTCGATGGCGTACAAACCACCAGCTGATGTACCGTTGGCACCAACATAGACGACACCATTCAGCGCATGAACACTCGAGGGATCATTGTTGGTATCTACCCCGAGAGCATATCCCGAAGCATTCTGACTAAACTTCATCCACATGTCGTTCGTCGCTGCGTCGAAGATATAGAGAGCATCGGTCGTTACGACCAGGATGGCTTTCCGGGGAAAAGAGCTATTATAGCAACGGTCATCGCTGGCAATATTACACGGATCATTTGGTCCATCATCAAGTGTTTCAGAGTACCAAGACAGGTTGTCCGTGGTCGCCCAATCGATCCAACGTCCGCCATCACTATCCCCTGTCGTATCATAGACAAAGATGTCTTGAATGTTGGTGAGAGCTGTATGCCTATTCAGCCCCTTACTGATTATTTCCCCATAGGTCGCCGAATTTCCGCGCGTAGTCTCGGAACCAACCTGTAACAGACGCTCTGTGGAAGCATTTCCACTTATAGACGCTGTCCCGATGCCTACCCGACCATGCTGGTCAACGATAAACGGTGTCGTATCACCAGACGTGTCATCGATACGGAGACCGTCGCCCGTGCCGCGGTTGTCGGCATAGATGACGTCATTGTCGATCCCGGTATTGAGCTGTTCCACCTTGAAGGTAAAGGCCGAGTCGGTGCCCGCCGAGGACGGGTTACGGATGACGAGCGAGTCATCCGCGCTGGTGAGCGAGATGGTCGCATTCGAACCATCGGCATCAGCGCCATAGGTCCCCTGCAGATCCGAGCCCGCGCCGCCTGAAATCGTACACTCGGTCTGCGACGCATTGTCCGCACACGATACGCCCGCACCGAGGAAGGCGAGCGTGGTCCGGGCCGTAAGGCTTGAGGCTTCATCTTTGATCAAATTATAACCGCCGCCCGCACCAAATGTCGCCCAGGCCGCGCCGTTGTAATAGATGACCTGGTTGCCGCCCGCGTCCCAGGCCAGGTAACCCTCGCCCGAGCTCGGACTCGACGGGCTGGCGCTCGCCGCCTGCGGCAATCGGAGTCCCTGCACTGCCGTCGTCCCGTGCGTGATGGCACCCAGGTCCATGTACGAGAGCGACGAACCCGTGAAGGTCTGGCTCGCCGCGAGGGTGATGCCGCCGTTCGCTGTGAGGACGCCGGCGAGGGTGAGGGCCCCGGTACTGGCGATGAAGTCAGTGCCGGTATTGCCGATATCCTGCAGGATGTTCGAGTTCATCAGGATGGTGCCGGATGAGGTGAACGAGCCGACGGTGTCGGTGTTGTTGTCGAAGGTGATGCCACCATTGGCCGCGATGGTGGATGAGGCCGTCACCGTCGTAGTCGAAACACCCGTCGCGCCGGTGATGGCCCCCGCGCCGGTGATATCAAGGGAAGCCGTGTCGAGGAAGGTGTCCCAACCCGTGCCGATATTGAGTGCTGTACTCGCGAATCTCGCTGCGTCAGCACCTTCGGTGATAGCGCCCACATTGAAACCGTTCACGGCACAGGTACCGGCGGCACAGGCCGTCGTTGTCGGAGTGACAGAAACACCGCTTATAGTTCTCGTTGCGGCACCCGAGGGAGCATTGATCGTGGGCGATACGAGAAGGGTGTTGGTCGTACTGGTTACTGCCGCCGTCGTCGCGTCGGTAACGGCCAAGCTCACAAGGCTCCCCGTCTCCGCGCCATGAACATAGGTCGTACCGCTGATACTGAGCGCGCCGCCCGTCGTCATCGTATTGCCCGCATCGATCGAGAGGCCCCGGCCCGTCGTCAGCGCATTGGCAGTGACCGTCAGGGCCGTCTCGGTATCGATCGCGTTGGCGGTAATGTCGACGCCGTTCGCCGCATTGGATGCCTGGATGATATCGATGGCCGTGATCGCAGCAGTCGTGTTGAGCTGAGAGACTTGGAGGGTGAAGGCGGAGAGGTTGTTGCCGGCCGAGGTCGGGTTGGTGATGATGAGGCCATCGTCAGCGGCGGTGAGGGAGATAGTCGCGTTGGTACCGTCAGCGTCCGTGTTGTAGGCGGTCTGGAGGTCGGTGGAACCACCCGAACCGATGCAGTTCGTCCAGCCGGTGTTTTGGTAACAGCGGAAGACATTGTCCGTCGTGTTGTAGTACATGGCCCCTTCGAAACCATCCGTCGGATCCCCCGTGCCTGTCCGGACATCCAATCCAAGCAGAACCGGCTGAGCCACACCTGCCCCGCCGTCCCCGAGCTGGACACGCCGAGTATCGATGCTCCCCGCCCCATCGGAGAGGGCGTACACCGTGAGCATACTCTGGCCATCGAGCTGCGACGTGTACGATTCCACCGTATTGTCCGCCGCCCCGCTCGTCACCGGCATATCGATCCAGGTCACGGCCCCAGCATCGGTATCAAAGGAGGTAGCGCCCAGGTTGAGGTTAGCGATGGTGGTGGTACCGCTCGCGTCAATGACAAACTCATCCCCACTGGCGAGACCATCCCCAGAGTAGATCTTGAACTTGTCGGAGTCTGAGTCATCGATGCCGAGGGTGAAGAGGGGGGTGCCTTCGGTGAGTTCAAACTTCACGATCGGATCAAAGTCACCAGCATTGGTATTGGCCAGGGTGAAGACCGTGTCCGCGGCACCCGAGGAGAGAACGTCCAGAATCGTGTTCGGGGTAGCGTCGCCGATACCGACATTGCCAGTCGCGTCGATGAGGAAGGGGTCGGTGTCACTGGCGACATCGTTGACACGGAAGCTCGTACCGGAGCCGGTGTTTTCGATCAAGGCAGCAACCTGAGTAGCCGCCCCATTGGCGGTGACTTTGAAGGAGGTGGTGGTATTGAGAGCACCGGTGTCAGCGATGAGGAGGAGATTGCCGGTATTGGCGGCATTGGAGCCAGAGAGGGTGATGGATTCGAGGGCACCGGTGAAGGCGACGGAGGAGGAGGCGAGGGTGAGGGCTCTGCCGGAAGTCAGAACATTGGCCGTCACGGCGAGCGCTGTTTCCGTATCAATGGCGTTGGCGGTGATGTCAACCCCGTTCGCCGCATTGCTCGCTTGGATGATATCAATAGCCGTGATCGCCGCGGTCGTATTGAGCTGGGAGACTTGGAGGGTGAAGGCGGAGAGGTTGTTACCGGCTGAGGTAGGGTTGGTGATGATGAGGCCGTCATCAGCGGCAGTGAGGGAGATGGTCGCGTTCGATCCGTCAGCGTCGGTATTATAGGCAGTTTGGAGATCTGAAGCACTGCCGGTCAAAGTCGTCCACGCGCTCCCATTGTACGTAATGAGCTGATTCCCCGCGGCATCCCACGCGAGATAGCCTTCCCCTGAGGTTGGGTTGGACGGGGTAGCACTCGCCGCATTGGGGAGACGGAGGCCTTGATTGGCAGTCGTACTGTGCGTGATGAGACCGAGGTCCATATAGGAGAGGGCGGAAGCCGCGAAGGACTGGCTCCCCGCTAAGGTGATGCCGCCATTGGCTGTCAGCACGCCGGCGAGGGTGAGGGCTCCGGTACTGGCGATGAAGTCGGTACCGGTGTTGCCGATATCTTGGAGGATGTTCGAGTTCATCAGGATGGTGCCGGATGAGGTGAAGGAACCAACGGTGTCGGAGGTGTTGTCGAAGGTGATGCCACCGTTGGCAGCGATGGCACCCGTGGATGAGAGTGAAGTAAATGCCCCAGCACCCGCTGTTGAAATCGACCAGTTATTGTCCGTGATGGAGACGCTCGTCGCCGACGCATCACCAATGGTGATGGTGTTGGCCTGTGAGTTGTTGCCGATCGCGATCGTCTTCACGGCCGCACCGGTATTGCCGATATTGATCGTCTCAGCGCTGGCATCTGTCCCGATATCGATCGTCCCAGTCGTGCCCGAGTTCAGGGTCAGGGCCGATGCGGCAGCAGAAGCAATCGTGAGTGCGCCTGAGTCAGCGATATTGTTGGTCGTAAAGGTCTGCGAACCGATCACTGTGCCTGTGATGAATGTACCGACACCAGCATTTGAGATCCGCGTTGTGCTATTCAAGACGATGTTCCCTGCCGTAGCGGTGATATCCCCCGTCGCCGAGGTAATCCCGGTCGCACCAGTGATGGCCCCTGCACCCGTGATATCGAGCGAGGGGGAGTTCAAGATATTGCCCAGTGTGCCAGTGATGAGGATGCCATCAGTGATGGTCCCGGCGGTCTCGGCAATCTGGATGGCATTGGTCATCGTACCTGCACCGGCCTGTTCGATGAGCAGTCCATTGGTGAGCGTGCCAGAGGCGATCGAGTTGAAGACCCGCTCCGCCGAGACGCCCGCCGTATCCTGATTCTCGACGACGAACGATGTCGGGGTCGCCACCTCTTGAAGCGTGATGATGACATTGTTCCCACTGTCCGTTGTAATCGTATTGCCAGCCGTGTACGCGCTATCGAGTGTCCCTCCGCCTCCCCCGCACCCACTACACGACACCACGGTCAAGACTCCCGCATTCGTGATACTCCATTGGTCGCCAGTGATAGCGACATCATCGAGCGCCGAGCCGATATTGATCGTGTCCTTGGTCGTGTTGTCTGTCCCGACATTGATCGTGTTGCCGGCGGTACCGGTACCAAGTGAGATGGTCTTCGCATTGTTGCTGGTCCCGAGATTGAGTGCACCGGTCGTCCCCGAATCGACGGTGAGGGCGGTCGTCGCAGCCGATGAAAGCGTGACCGCGCCGGCACCGGTATAGCTCTGTCCACTAGCGATCGAGACGCCGCCGGTGTCTGCGGTGAGCGAATCCACCGTCGTCGCATCCTGGATATCGACGACCCCCGCTCCGTTGGCGACGATGACGAGTGACTCGCCCGATGCGGTGGTGATGTCCGTGGTCGCACCAGAAATGGTGAGCGCACCGGTCGTGACCGAATCATTGAGATTGATTATCCCGGCCCCATTGGCCACCACTGTCAGGTCCTCGCCCGTGGCCGTCGTGATATCCGTCGACGCACCGGAAAATGTCAGTCCTGTCGAACCGATTGTTTTGTTGGTAAGCGACTGTGATGTTGCCAGGTCGACCAGAGTGATCGTTCCCGAAGGCAGTGTCGCCGTCGTACTGGCCGTCGACGTCAGTGTCAACGGAAATGCACCCGTCGTCGTAAACGCATCCGCAAATTGAACGGTCTTGGCGTTTGGGATCGTGAGCGTGCCGGTCGTGTCCGTCACCGTCAGCCCGCCGACCTTCGCTGCGTTCATCGCGTACGGCGCAGCCGTGAATCGGACAAGCGGTGACATCTGCCCGTCGCTATTGAAATTTATGCCGAGATAAATATTGTCTGTATTGAAATCCACCGAACCCGGGAGCGCTGTAGTATCGCCGAGATTTGATTGGAAGATGCCGTCCGTGACCGTGAGACTTTTTGATTCACGCCAGACCGCATCATTGTTTGATCCAGCCGTACACGGCGTCGCTGGACTCGCAGTCGTGTAGAGACAGAACAGGAAGTTGTAGCTCCCGTTCGAGACATTCGTCCCGTTCGTATTCACGACCTTGCCCTGAAAACTGATTTGCTTGTTGATACCCGTCGCCGCATCGATGTCCGTCGCGATGAGAAACGATGCAAGCGTGAGCAGAAAAAATCCAACCACACCGGGGAAGTACCGGCGGAATGAGCGCTGAATATTTTTTGATTTGAGCTTGTGTTTTTTGGGTGACAACATACACGCACGCTCCGATTTTTCTATCGGAATAATGAAAAACCCTTGCTCCGTTCACCCGTCGGAGCAAGAATCTTTACACGCTGACAGTATAGCAAAAGAATGGCTCCAGTAAAAGGAATATGCCCGTCAGTGTCAAGGCTGAATTCGCTCAGATTTCTCGCTGATCCAAGCAAACGAATCAAATATGGCCACGAGCTCTTCTCGAAGCCCGTTTTGTGTCGTCGGTGATGAAACAACAACGCTCATGACACGGTTATTGTTCTGAAAAAAGGCACTCTCTTCAAAAACGCTCGTAATTTTTGTGAAGATGACCGCGTTCAAGCCATTTATCTCAATTTTCTCCTGTCGATAGGTTGCCGGATCATTCGCACGCATTCGGAAGCTCGAATACTCTTCAAAGGCATACCCAGAATTATCCTGCAGGGTGAATGCAATTTTTCGTCCCTCGATATCGCTCCGTGAGAGGTAAACGCGCTCTAACAGCGGATGTTTGACAGTCTCTACCTCTTCACGTCGATTGAAATCATAGGGGTACGTGAAAGTAAAGAACTTTCCCTGATAGCGCTTGCGATGATCGGGATCGGCGTAGTCCGTTTTCTCGACCGCCGGGGCAATCGATACGGTTCCATGCGATGGACGCTGGAACAGCCACCAAAGAAACCAGAGAATGAGACTGAGCAGCACCAAAACTACTAACCAGTACACTAAGCGACGGGATGGCCGGCGATGAGCGATGTTATCAATCTTTTCTTCCTCCATATGACGATATCCTAACACGCTGACCCCCGCCTGACGACGAGTGTTTCTAGACAGACCGGCGACCTCGACGTCGGAGGACACCGAAGGCGACAAGACTGAGAGTGAAAAGTGCGGCCAAGATACTCGTAAGGAGTGGAGGGAATAGGAAGGAACGCTTCGACCAGGTCTCAAAGGCGTCCTTCCCATCATAGCGGTACTGAAGCGTCAGAACATACGCTCCTGGAACAAAGGCTTTCTCCACAGGGAAAAGCTTGAACGGGAATTCACGGAATGTCTCAGGCAGGATAATGGCAGACCCCTCATTGAGGACGCCTCGATAGACGAGCCGGCCCAACGGATCCGTCACGCTCGCCACGCCGCGAGGGACGACATGGACATTGCCAGGATTCTTGAAACGCGGTACAACCGTGGCGCCGAATGAAAACACCTGATCCGGATGTTCGACCGAGACCAAATCAAGGCCGTAAACCGCCCCACCAGTTTTCTTCACGAGAACGAGCGACGAAAATATCTGATTGATGGCGACACTTGGGATATCTGGTTTGGTGGTTGAGACTGTCTTGAACACCAGCGCCCCATAGTGCCCACCTGGCGACAAACTCTCACGATTCTCAATCCGCACTTTGACCGATCGTACCTCACCGGGCTGGAGGGTGACCTCGCTTGTCTCCGGCTGCATCCAAGAAGCGAGCGCATACCGCTCGTCCAATTCGCCCGACGCACCGAGGAATGCGACGCCTCCGGATTCATCCAAGCTGCCAAAGTCAATAACTGAAATTTCAAGTGTCGCCAGACTGTCACTCTCATTGGCAACCGTCGCGTCGTATGTCTTCGCTGCTTCACCTTCGCCCAAGACTACTTCCTGAATCATCGGGGTCACCGTGAAACCCGCACCCTGAGCAATCGAGGTGTACAACAGGAGTATCGACAGGGCAAAAATAAGACACCAACAAGTCCGCATCAGACAGAAGTTTCGGATGAACGCGAGAAGAGACGTTTCCATATTTTTGAGAGAGTTGACTTCATACCGATGAGGAAGAAGATGCCGATGAACACCGCCCCCGCAATCAACCGCCACGGCATCACCCAAAACGATACCACTCCCTCGATCGGGATGTCCCGCGTCCCATCATCGTAAACGAGGAGCATCTTGGCAGTATACTTGCCGAAACGGAGGTGGGAAGCGTTCTTGAAGTCCCAGGTCAGGTGATAGGTCTGATGACCGAGTTCATCGAGCACGACTTGGCCATTTTCGATCGTTTCCTCGTAAACTGGGAAGCCATCCTTCCATCCCGTCTCAAAGATACGCGTTGAATCCGGGAGGATGCTCCCCTTGCCGGAATTGAGTTCGAGGAGGGCGATGTCTTTGTTACTGCCCCGAGAGAGGAAGATATTGCCGCGGGGCGACATGGACATTGCCCGAATTCTTGAGAGAAACGGTGAAGTTGACCGGGAGGAACTCATAGACCGTCTTGTCCGTCGAGAACTCGGTGACGGTGATCTCACGCAAGGCATTTGGTACCCGTGCTTCGAGGAGGACGAGGGTCGCCGTGCCGCCGACGACCGCCGTCTCTCCAGGCTTGGCTTCCTGATCCTCGGCCCGAGAGAAAACGAAGGCGTAGTAGTAACCGAACGAGGCTTCCTCCCGGGACGGTGAACGTGGCCGTGACCGTCTTCCACTCCTCGGGCAACACGGTAAAGGTCGGTTCGGAGAAGGTCACCCATTTCGCGAACTCATCCGTCGGTTCAAGGTCGTGGAGGGCGGGCTTCCCCGTGTCTTCATAGGCGTTGAACTTCAGGATATCAATCTTCAGGGTCTCAGGTTCGGTGCCGCCGTTCTTCACCTTCAGTTCGGTCGTGATGGTCGTCCCTGGTTCGGCGACGAGTGAGATCGGGAGGGGGGAAGTGACGATGCGAAGGCCTGCCTGCCGGTCAGGCAGGGATCCGTCCTGGGCGGAAGCGAGGGAGGGGGTGAGGAAAGCGATGGTCAGGATGAGGAAGAAATACTTCATACTCTATTTCACGAGTGACTGATCATTTGATTGAAGCCGCTTCAAACGTCGGCGCAGGCGGATGACATACCAGCCGAGTCCGATAATGAGTGCGAAATTGAACACCGCCCCCGCAATCAACCGCCACGGCATCACCCAAAACGATACCACTCCCTCGATCGGGATGTCCCGCGTCCCATCATCGTAAACGAGGAGCATCTTGGCAGTATACTTGCCGAAACGGGAGGTGGGAAGCGTTCTTGAAGTCCCAGGTCAGGTGATAGGTCTGATGACCGAGTTCATCGAGCACGACTTGGCCATTTTCGATCGTTTCCTCGTAAACTGGGAAGCCATCCTTCCATCCCGTCTCAAAGATACGCGTTGAATCCGGGAGGATGCTCCCCTTGCCGGAATTGAGTTCGAGGAGGGCGATGTCTTTGTTACTGCCCCGAGAGAGGAAGATATTGCCCCGCGGGGCGACATGGACATTGCCCGAATTCTTGAGAGAAACGGTGAAGTTGACCGGGAGGAACTCATAGACCGTCTTGTCCGTCGAGAACTCGGTGACGGTGATCTCACGCAAGGCATTTGGTACCCGTGCTTCGAGGAGGACGAGGGTCGCCGTGCCGCCGACGACCGCCGTCTCTCCAGGCTTGGCTTCCTGATCCTCGGCCCGAGAGAAAACGAAGGCGTAGTAGTAACCGAACGAGGCTTCCTCCGGGACGGTGAACGTGGCCGTGACCGTCTTCCACTCCTCGGGCAACACGGTAAAGGTCGGTTCGGAGAAGGTCACCCATTTCGCGAACTCATCCGTCGGTTCAAGGTCGTGGAGGGCGGGCTTCCCCGTGTCTTCATAGGCGTTGAACTTCAGGATATCAATCTTCAGGGTCTCAGGTTCGGTGCCGCCGTTCTTCACCTTCAGTTCGGTCGTGATGGTCGTCCCTGGTTCGGCGACGAGTGAGATCGGGAGGGGGGAAGTGACGATGCGAAGGCCTGCCTGCCGGTCAGGCAGGGATCCGTCCTGGGCGGAAGGCGAGGGTGGGGGGGAGGAAAAACCCAAACGCGAGCGTCAGGGCGAAAGAATATCTCAGGATCGGTTTCGTGAGCGTCGTAGGGGAGAGATAAAATGGTTCACTACCAGTATATCGGAAATCGTGAAATGAGCCCAGAATAAGCAAAAATCCCCAGAACGGGGATTTCGTGGTTACTTTGAAAATTGCCTTTAGAACCGGCCCGCGGCCACGATAGTCAATGTATCAGTATAGTCCGTCGCTGCTGCCTGAATAGCCGAGATTCTTGCAAGTGCCGTAAAGGTTAGCGTATCTCCGTCAGTAGTACCGCTACTCGCAGCCACTGGTTGAAATGTGGTTGAAAGTGTCCCACCATGCGTAGCATCACCATTGTATTCCTGACCATAATTAGCTGCTTGAGTAACAGTCCCGGTGCCAGTGCCACTATCTGTGAAAGCAACATCAAGGAAATATCCGTTGGTCGAAGCAACATCTGTCACCGCATTATCAATCGATCCGGCAGTTGGTATCGATGCCCCAGTCGAAACCGAGCTGAGGGCAGCGTTAGCACTCTTCACCCAGGCTACCCAGCCCGAAGCTGCATTGGTTGAGATAGTAGCTACTGAGGTACTGGTTAGAACGGGTGTTGTCGTAAGATTGGATAGAAACGCAATCGAGTTAGTGGGAAGACTGAAACTAAACGTGGCGGGAACAGTTGCTGTAATGACAACCTGATCGTCAGAAACGATGGCCGTCGAATATGCCGAGGAATCAAGATCTGTCGGTCCGGTAGCCCGCGTCGTCACGGTACCCGTCTTATTGGCTCCGCTTGAACCAGTTTGCAGGGCCGCTGTACTGTTGGTCCACCGGAAGCAATAGAGCGTGCTCGTGGTAAGTGCGGTTGATGGAAAAGTGACTGTTTTCGTAGTGTTATTAGCCGCTGTTGCTTGACCAATGCCTGGCCATATCGTAGCACCCGAGGGAAGATCCGTTGTGGCCACAGCCCAATCAGTGAGCGTGGTACCAACAACAAAGTCACTCGGAAAGACAACTTGGACATCGACTTCGGTGCCCGTATCAGTTGCCGGAGTCTGAGCACACACTAAGCCACTCGTAAAGGTCGAGGCTTTCATTCGATCAAGCCGCACCCATGTTTGAAGAAAACCCGCTGCTTGTGCCGAGTGCGTCGGAAGGAACAATGGAAGTACGACAACCAAAAGCAGCGAGAAAATCTCAAGGATTGATGTTTTTTGGACTGCAGAGAAACGGACCATAATGAATGTTTATTTTATTCTATCCCAAAAAAGAAAACGGATACCATGATGGCCACCCGTTTCTCATTCATGTACCCAGTATACACGAAAAAAAGTGGCCTGTCAATAATCCTCTCACCTATTCACACGGTACTTATAATAGTATACAACATACTATCCAGATTTGGCTACCCGATCAGAAACTTGCCGAAGCGAGAACTGTCAAGGTTTCGGTGTAGTCCGAGGCGGCCGGAGTCACCGCCGAGGATTTGGCCTTCAAGAGAAACGATCCCCGGGCACTCGTCACTGGAGCAGACGAGGTGAATATCTCTCGGATCGTCGTATCGGTCACCGCCACATTGTTCGAGGCGAGGTTGTAGGCGGTCGCGACCGCAAACGGACCACCCGCGGACTGGGTCGCACTCGAACCTTGAGCGCCGAAACCTTCGGGGAGACTCGTGAGATTACCCGTCACCGAGCTGATCGTGTAGCCCGCCCGACTGCTCTGAAGGCCGGCATTGGAAGCGACGACATAGACTCGGCCACCGCTCTCACCATTTGTATCGAAATCGACCCAGATCTTCTCTGGACTATCGGTCACCGTACCCGCAATGAGACTGCCGATGTCCGTCGTATAGGGCGGCCCCGTGTCTGTATCTGAGGCTGAGACATCGATATCAAAGGTCAGCCGGGCACCGACGGTCGCAGCACTCGCTTCTGGGCCATACCCGGTCTCGGTGAATTTCCCCTGCCAAGCCTTCACCTTCACTTTGTACGTCGTCGACGCTGTGAGACCAATAATCAGAAATCCCGATCCCCCACCCCAAGCACTATACGTCTGATAGTCTTCGAGCCCGAGTGTAGCTCCCACCGTGTTGTCACTCTGGACATAGTTCGTTGTCGTGAAATTGTCCGTGCTAATGGCGATGGCGAACAAGGTATCGCTCGGATTTCCACCGGTCGCCAGTGTCAGCTGCAGTTTATTGTAGTAATTGGCTGGATTGGTAAAGGTCGGCGCTGGCGGCACATTCGCTTGATTGGTGAATTGCAGCCCAGGACCCAGATCATAGGTCGTGCCACTGAGCTCGGTCGCGTTCTGCTCACCCGCGATACCCTCGATGGCGTAATTGGTCGAGGTCCCATTGGCCACCCCGCCGCCGCCATAGCCGAAATCCTTCAATTGAAAGTTCGTGCTCGCCGGAAACGCAAACAAAAGCGACACCCCCAAGGGAAGCGCCAGCACCTTCTGGAGAAGCTCTCGGCAGCGACGGAAAATACTCATGGCAAGAAAATAATATTCCGAAGGAGCGTGCGACTAGCGGCCGAGGATAAGAACAAAGGTCGCGGCCGCTGCATCTTTGTCAGTAGGCAGAGCCTCCTTGACCGTGAGTGCCGGATAGGTCTTCACGATTTCCTCTTTGAGCGCCTTGGATCCCGCTTCCTGCCCCTTGGCATAGTACAAGGTCTGGCCAGTATAGCTGCCGAAGCTGTTCCCGATGGTTGTCTTGGCGAATCCCGCTTGCTTCAGTTTTTCGGCATACGTCCCCGCTACGCCCTTGGCCGATCCACCATTCAGCACTTTGACTACAAGTGTCTTCTTGTCGACTGTTGAAGTCTGCTCCGTCGCAGCTGGCGCCTCTGATGGCTTCACTTCACCCTTCGGCTCCGCTATCGCCACGGGTACCTCGGGTCGCGGCAGTGAGTCGATCGAGGGGATGGCTTGCTCGGCCCGAGTCTGTTTGAAATACCGGTACCCAGCAAAACCGAAGTAGCCGGTGGCAGCGATGAGCGAGAGGACGAGACAGAACAAGAGCAGACTGCCGAGGAAAGCCTCATTCGGCTCCTGGGATGCCTTGCCAACGGTCGGCACATCCGGGACACTCGCCGGTGCCGCAGTCAATTCTTCTCCGGAAGAAGGGATTGCTGAAGTGGACGTTCCTTGCGTCACCTTTGTCTCTTTGGGTGTTTTCATAGTGGTTGGTGTTTATTCTGGAAAAGACATCATGCCCGACGGGTTTTCTTCAGTATACCATCACAGCCGATGTGTGCCCCTGCGCCTGCTCGACGAAGAGGTCATGATTCACTTCGAGTAATCGCACGCCGTCACGAGTAGTCCGCCATCCCGGTCAACTGTGGCCGCATACCGCGTCCGTGTCTTGCCCCACCTCGCAGGGTCGGAAGGAATCTCAGCGAGGTATGGCCCAAGTTCTCGGGTGAGATCGAGACAACTTGGTATTGAAATTGAACACTGCGAGGTAGTGATTTCACAACCGGTTGAGGAACTCCCCAGCTGCTTGTCATCGGCATCAAGTCCGGCTGGATATGTGCCCTTGTGATCTGCCGCATATTGACGGAGAGCGACCGTGATCGCTTGGACATCCTTCAGCCGTTCGGCATTCCAGTAGGCATCGAGGACATACCTGACAGCGATGAAAATGACGATGGACACTCCGACAACAGCCGCCCAGGCTAGCACTCGAGTAGCACGCCTGGACCAGTCTGATGAAGTCCGCATCACGCGCAGTTTGTCCATAGAGCGTAGGGGGATTCATCGATTATTCCTTCTGGACTCGAGACGCTCCCAGTCAGATGCCTCACATGGCATGCATGAAGAGAGAGGCAACCCTCACTCAGCGAGAGACGGCTGCAATCGAGGCATCATCTGAATCGCAAGCCGTAACGGTCACGATATTGTTCGGATTGAGCGAAATCGAATAGTGCGAGCGGGCCAGTTCTCCGGCCGAGGGATCAAACGGAATATCTTTGAGGTAGCGTTCGAGGCTCGTAGACACATCGACACAATCGCCATCCCCAGCAACAGCGCATTGCCCACCGATAGTACACCCCGAGGAAGCGGTGCCGATCTGGCGCTCCGTCGTATCGAGGCCAGCCGGAAACGCGCCCTGGTTATCGATCACATACTGATGGACGGCGGAAAGGATACTCTGAATGTCCGAAAGCCGGCGAGCATCACGGGCATCACGAAAGCGGCTAATCGGATCGAGCGAAACCACCACGACCGTCGCCAAGACAGCAATGATACCAATGGCCAAGAGAATCTCAATGAGGGTGAACGCGTGTTTTGTTTTCATATCTCTTTCTTACTCTACCGTTCATTCTGACAAGTCACAAGCCTCGACGAGGAGGGCGTTATCGGGACCAACCCGGACTGAGTAGTGTGTCAGTCCATCATTTCCATTCTTTGGATCAGACGGGATGCCGTGGAGATACGGTGTCAGTGCACTCGTGAGGTCCAGACAATCCTGATCACCTTGCACCGCACACTGCCGGGTGGTGAGAGCGCAGCCTGATCGGGCGGTACCAATCTGCCGCTCGGTCGCATCCAGCCCATCCGGAAATACCCCTTTATGATCGATAACGTACTGATGGAGCGCACTCGTCATCGCTTGGGTATCCGAGAGGCGACGAGCATCACGGGCATTTTCGAATCGCGCCACCGGATCGACCGCGAGGATGACGATCACGGCGAGGATCGCCAAGATACCGATGACGATGAGCACCTCGGGGAGAGTGAAAGCTTTGGGAGAACGCATATGCTTGCCGGATTTAGAAAAAATGAAACAGTCGCCGATACCAAGGCTCCCGGTATCCGCGTAGCGGCAGATCGAGACGGTCAGCATCACGACGTGAGGAGAGATCGAGGAGCAGCGCACCATGGACCGGATCGAGTGGAAGAGCGAGTGGGAGAGCGTCGAGCCCAAGTGAGGAAAATTCTTCTGGACGGATTTCGATCCCTGAAAGAATAAGTTTTTCCGGCGTGCACTGCTTGTGTGTTTTCCCAAATTCGATGAAGTCCCTCAGCTCCGCCTCACTCGGACGGTGATCCAGGACGATAGCTGAAACGACACGCCGCATCCGGGCGATAGAGACGATCGTCAGGCCGCGGCGCTCATGGACAAAGAGTACGGCATCATCGGTGGGTAATGCCCGGGCGAGAGCATACGACTCTGGGATCACCGCTTCCAAACGAACCCGGGAGCTAGCGAGTGCCTCCTTGAGCAGGCCGCCGAAATCCTTCGTAACGCCCGAAACATCAATCGTCGCACGCCCATCCGCTTCTGCAATCACTTCGAAATCCCAGGCGAGCTCAGAGAGTGTCTCGGGGAAAACGGTATCGACCAACTTCACGAGCTGGGAGCGGCTCGCTTCGGTAGCAGGAACTTCTACCTGGGTCAGATACAGGTATTCTTCGGGTACGATGAACCGGGCTGGCGAAGTATACTCGCTGCTCGCTGCCCGGAGCGCGCCACGCAGTCCATCATCGGCCAATGGAAATTCCGACTCACGGCCAATCATACCGGTTCGTATATCGCCAGTCGCTGCGCGCACACTCTCAGAGGAAGGATAGAAAACGGTTTGAGTATGAGAGAATATCATTCCCGTAGTATACTCCGTCGCTATTCAACTATCCAAGAGCTGAGTGTCATCTGGTTTGCCCCCCGATTCGCTTCGGCCGTCACGCGCCGCGTATGACCGCTACTTTCCACTTCTACGACGACCGTATAGTCATCACCCGCACGCTCCACCTCGATATCGCAGGCCACACCATCGAGTTCGATCGTCTCGTCGCCCGCGTCCGCATTCCCTCGGATCCGGAACAGCGCTTCCTCCATGCACCCCTCTGTCATGGCGAGTGCCTGCTCCCCTCGCTCCAAAGCAAGCGACCTCCCTGTACTGCCAAGCGAAAAGGAAAACGTTGCTGCGACCAGCGTCACTGAAACAGCGAGCAGGATGAGTGTCGTCGTGATGAGAATAAAGCCGGGTTTTTGGTGCATAGAAGATTATTCTTGGTTGAAGAGACCTCTCGCTTCCGCTCCGCTGTGAACGGAAAGATACCAGAGATTCCCCAGAAATCCTGAGTTTCCTGAAATATCATATGAAACCATCGTGGCATCAGTATTGTCGGGCGAGGCCGAAGTGAACTGAAGCGATGTGACTGCCAGTGCATCCCCGGTCAATGGAACGGGCGTGCCGCTATCGAGGACTATGCGACCCGATTCGAGCGTGATGACGATCGTCGCACTCGTACCCAGTAGCCCGAGCTCAAGCCGATCAGGTGCCGGGACCTCGATACTGTCAGCGTTCCGGATGAGCACATTGATTCGCTTAGTCGCTCGGGACATATCGGCCGCTGCTGCCTGATACCAGAACCCCTCCTCGCTGAGACGGATGATATTCCAGCTCGCCGAAACGATCGCGAGCGAAACGATCGCCGACAATGCGACATACAAGAGTATCTCGATGAGTGTAAACCCGCGGGAGAGATGGTGATTTCGTCGCATAGGCTAGTATCCGTTCTCCCAATAGACCAGGTAATCGGTCAGGATGACTGTCCGCGGTGTTTCTGATCCGACTGGCCAGGTCACCGTCACGGTGACGCGTTTCGTCGAGCCATCATTACCGGTTCCATCGAAGCGCGAGATATCCGCTATCGTCATACGCCGCTCAAATATCCCAAAAGCATTGGCCCCACCATCGAGCCGAAGGCTGCCATAGCCATCGGACGCGAATCCGCCATCCGTCACCGTGCCGAGCATTTCGAAACCCGCCTTGCGGAGCATCCGCACAGCGTCCCGACCTTCCTCGGCGTATGCTACGGCCGACTGATACTCCTGACTTTGTGTCTCGACCGCGAGCCCCTGGAGAACCAGCATGACGAGGGCGGAAGCGATGATGAGGAACAGGGCGGAAGCAAAAACCACTTCGAGGATCGAGAATCCGCGCGGTGGTAGTGAGGAGAGGTTACTCATACTCGTTGACCGTACCCTCTTCTGATATAGAGAGGTGTAACGTGCGATCTGCTCCGTCGATATCAATGATCTTGGCCGCTGGGAGCCGGCCAGTCGACCGAGCAAAGACGGTCTCGCCAAGGCCGACCATGGAAATGCCTCCGGGTATACCGACGAATTCATCCTGCCCGGCCGTCCGGAGGGCATAGGTAGCACCAGAAAAAACGACGATGTCAGTTCCGACCTGAACTACCCCCCAATCCGAATCTTGTCGGCCTGACCGAGCATAGACCTGGGCCCGATCCAGACTCTCGCGAAGGATGTGGATTGCGACCACCGTATCACGCGCGGAAAAGAACTGTGTGTTGAAAGCACTCACGGCCCCTCCGAGCAGAAGAATGATTGACGTTGCGAGAATGCTCTCGATGAGGGTGAATCCTTGGAGTTGCATAAAACGCTTAGCGATGGATGGAGCCCGAGAGCGAATAGATCGGCGCGAGAATAGCGACCGCCAGAAATGCGACGATCGCTCCGATCACGATAAGCAGGAACGGCTCGAGCAGAATGGTAAAATTCTTCACCGCCCGGTCGACTTCGGCATCGAAAAAGTCGCTCAGGTAGAAGAACGTCTCCTCGAGCTTTCCTGACCGCTCGCCGGCCGCGATCATCTTGGCGACCAGAGGAGGGAAGAGACTGCTTTGATGGAGCTCGATTTCCTGCCACAGTTCCTTTCCGCTCTGCAAGGCCCGTCCCAAGTCCGCTGAGAGTGCTGAAAAGACAACATTGCGATGTGCCTTCTCTTCGACAAGGAAGACTTCGGCGATTGGCATCCCGCTCCGGAGGAGCACCCCGATATCATGGAAGAAGGCGGCGAGATAGTACTGACGAAGAAACGGCCCCACGATCGGAAGCGCGAGTACGGTCCTGTGTGCAATACGTTTCGCCCAGCCGAAAGCGAGGAGAAAACGCAGGCCGATTACGAAGATGGCAATTCCGCCGAGCACTACGAGCCCGTGTCGCTCCACGAGCTCCGCAAACCCAAGGAGAATCTTTGTCGCGAGCGGGAGCTCGATATGGAACGAACCAAACAAGCGGACCAGTTGCGGGAGAATATACACCGTGATGAATCCACCGAGCGCGAGGGCCGAGAAGATAATCATGCTCGGGTAGAGAAAGATACTCCCCACTTTCTTGCGAAGCGCGTACGAGCGCTCGAGGAAATCCGCAAGGTGCTCGAGGCTGTGTGAGAGCGTCCCGGATGCTTCACCAACTGAAACCAGACTCACATACAGGTTATCAAAAACCTTCGGGTGGCGCGCCAAGGCATGCGCGAAGGACTGACCGTTCTCGATGTCGTTCCGCAGCTGACCGATGACCCCTTTGAACCCCGGCAGCTTCTCGTGCTGACCGAGCGATTCCAGCGCCTCGTTCAAGGGTACAGCACTCTTCAGGTAGAGTGCCAGCTCTCGGGTAAAGAGCATTTTCTGCATCATGCTGACGCGGAAGAACATAGCTCGTAGGTGAAAAAATCGTTTACTCCTTGGACGCCCGCATCACTTCGGACATGGTCGTCACACCCTGCTTGGCCTTGAGGATACCGTCCTGGAGCATAGTCTGCATCCCCTGCTCCACGGCCAACTTTTCGATGTCACTCGCGGTTGCGGACTGGACGATGGCTGTACGGACTGCATCGCTGATCTCAAGTACTTCGAAAATACCGGTCCGGCCCTGATACCCTGTCCCATGACAGCCCGAGTCACCCTTGCCGCTGTAGAGACGGACGGTACTCTCTGGTTTTTCAGCATCCCCGAAGAGGAGCCGTCCCGCCTCTTCGCCCACAGACTCCGCGATCGATGTTCGTGTCTCTTCCTGGCTCATGCGACAGGCCGGATGGATGGTCCGGACTAGGCGCTCGGCGACGATCACATTCACGGTCGAAGCGATGAGGAACGGCTCGATACCCATGTCGATCAGCCGCGGAATCGCCGTGGCGGCATTGTTTGTATGGAGCGTCGAGAGCACGAGGTGGCCGGTCATGGCGAGATTGACCGCGATCTTGGCCGTTTCTTCATCACGGATCTCACCGACGAGGATGACGTTCGGATCTTGACGGAGGATACTCCGGATGCCATTGGCGAAGGTGAGGTTGGCTTCCGGATTCACCTGGATCTGATTTACTCCCTCGACATCGTACTCGACCGGGTCCTCGATCGTCACGATGTTCACGTTGCGCCGATTGAGGAGCTTCAGGATGGAGTACAAGGTCGTCGTTTTGCCGCAGCCAGTAGGACCGGTCACGAGTATCATCCCATACGGCTTGCCATAGGCGGTCCGCACCTTGGCGAGATCCTCATTTGCCAGCCCGAGATTGGTAAGTGAGAATTGGCGCGAGCGGTCCGAGAGAAGCCGCAACACCACCTTCTCTCCGTGTGTGATCGGGATGACAGAGACCCGAACATCGATTTCCTCTTCACCGACGGGAGCGGTCAACTTACCGTCCTGGGGCGTCTGATGCTCGTCCGTCCGGAGACCGGAACTCACTTTGATACGCGAGATGATCTGGGCATGGATGTGCTCCGGGATCCGGACGATGTCATGCAGGACGCCATCGATACGAAAACGGACGAGCGCATCCCCTTCGCGGGGCTCGAGGTGGATGTCAGACGAACGATTCTGATACGCGTACTGAAACAGCGTGTTGACGATGCGGATGATCGGCGGATCAATCGCGTCCGCCGCGAGAGCTGTCGCCTCGCTGATGCTCTTACTGAGGAGTTCCTCGATCGCCTCCATCGCACCCTGGTGATAGCGCGTCAATGCTTCGGTGATGTCCCGATCAGTCGCGTAGTAGCGCGTGACACGAAGCCCGGTTTTTCGTTCGAGAAAGTTTGCAAATTCCAGATTGCCCGGATCCGCCATAGCGAGCGCGAGCCCACGAGTATCTTCACGGAACACGATGGCCCGTTGGCGGCGTGCCACCACTTCAGGGAGATTCGTCAGTACCTCCTCCGCTATAGTCTGCTCGGAAAGCTGGATGAACGGAAGTTTTTGCGCGTCCGCGATAATCCGTCCGAGCTGTTCATCTGAAATGAAATCGAACCAGAGGAGTGCCTCGACGAAACTTGTCTGCTCCCGGCTACAGCGTTCCTTGGCCATGTCGAGCTGCTCCGCCGTGACGAGATGGTATTCAGTGAGTAGTTTCTCTAGTGCCGTCTGGGAAAGAACTTGTGTGGCCATAGCGTTCCTAGGCCATGTGGCCCTTGATTATCTGCATGAGTGCTTCGATGGAGATGTCCGCCTTGATGTGGTATTCAGCCGCGCCGAGTTCGAGTACACGTTTGACATCTTCCTCCTGGCTCAGATTGGAGAGGACGATGACCTTGACGTCCTTGGTCGCCGCATCCGCCTTCAATTCGGCGAGCGTCTGAAAACCGTCTTTACCCGCCATGATGAGGTCCAGCACGACGAGAGTCGGCTTTTCCGCGCGGATCGCCTTGAGCGCCGCGCCGCCATCGCTCACAATCTGCGCTCGGATTCCCTCCTTCTCTACCTTTGCTTTGTACACGCTCGAGTAAAACGGGTCATCTTCAACGATGAGAACATAGCTTTTATCGGCCATAACACTAGAATTTTGAAGTGGAAATTATCGGATTTTTTGGTTCGATGGGCAAGTGAACGATGAAGGTCGTCCCCACATTCTCCTCGCTCTCAAACGAAACGCTGCCACCATTTTCTTCTACATAGGATTTTACCACAGCGAGGCCGAGGCCGCTGCCATCGGTGTAGTGGCTCACGGCATTCGACGCTCGATAAAACTTGCTGAATATTTTCGCCTGGTCGGTCTTTGGGATACCGATACCCGTATCGGTGACTGAGACGGTGACGAAATTCTTATCCTGCCGGACTTCAACCACGACGCTCCCCCTCTCCCGGTTGTAACGGACGGCGTTTGAGATAAGATTCTCAATCGCCTCGAAAAGATGCTTCTGAGTCACGACCAGCTCAGGGATGTTCGCCTTCGGTTTCTCGAGGCTGAGGCGCTGCCCCTTTTTCTTGGCTGCCCCAGACATTGCCTTCACGACCTCACCCACGAGGTTTACGATATCGGTCTTGGCAAACGCTTCCTGCGTCCGCCCCTGCTCTATCTTGGAGACATTGAGGAGATCCTTCACGATAGTCAGCATACGACTGCTGTTGTCGTACAGCTGGGTGAGTGCCACATGCGCACTCTTTGGTACCTTCCCGAGATCGCCGTTCATGAGCAACTCCATCGTCCAGCGCATACTCCCGAGTGGTGTGCGCAGCTGGTGAGCAGCGATCGAAAGGAAGTTCTCCTTCATCTTTTCTAATTCATGCTGTTTCGTGATGTCATGGAAGACGATGATCGTCCCCGAGATATGCTCCGCCTCGACAATCGGCGCATAACTCCCTGAGATAGGCAGGGTCGAACTTTCGGACAGAGCGAGGAAAGCCTCCCGGGGAAAGGGTCGGGGGTGACCGAGTTTCAGGGCGTCCGCTGATGGCAATATTCGCGTCGCCTCTTTCCCACTGCCAATATAAAACTTGAAGAAATCAATCGACTGTTCCCCCAGGAGATCGGATGGCGTCTTGCCAATCATGGCTGCCGCTGCATCATTCACAAACACGATCATACCGCGACGGTCAGTCGCAAAGACACCCTCAGCGATGGAACGGAGGTAGCGGAGTATTCCTTCGGCCCGGGCCTTTTCCGAAGCGAGCCGGCCATTGACACTCTCGAGCTGCTGCATATTCTCGCGATCACGTTCCCGCTGGGCACGTTCCTCCGTGATATCGCGTTCGATACCGACGAAGTACCGCACCTGTCCGTCATCGTCGAGTATCGGAGTGATGCTGGCAGACACGAGGTATTTCGTCCCATCTTTTCGTCGGTTGAGAAGCTCACCGGAATAGCTTTTCTTTTCTGTCTTGATCGTCCGCCACATATCCTCGTAAACCTCTCTCGGCATCTGCTTGCCCCAGAGCGAGGGTTTGCCCCCCATCATTTCCGCGTTTGAATAGCCGGTATTCAGACTCGCCGCCGGATTCGCGTACATGACGATGCCATTCTCGTCGGTGATAATCAGGTGGTTATAGCTTTTTTCCGCCGCCAGCTGAAACTTCTTCAATTCATTCCGCTGCTCCTCGAGCCGAGATTCCGTCTGGTAGAGCGAGGTGAGGCTGCGATTCATCTCCTCGGCAAGTGAGCGGAATTCATCGCGCGAATCAGGAAAGTCTATGAGCCCTCGACTCTCACCGCCGTCCCGGATCCGGATCACACCGCGCTCGAGTCGTGAGAGTTTGCGCAACACGGTAAGCTCAAAGAGGCCCAACACGACCAAAGTGATGATCACTCCTGCCACGGCCATGGTCCAGAGGAAGAGATGATTGCTCGCTTGTCCCTGAGCATAGATATCTCTCGGGATCTTGGCTCCCAAGAGTAGTGCTGGCTCACCGGTGTGCGCATCCGGCACGGTAGTGTAACCCGCGATCGATGCGGCGGTACTTTCCACTCTGGGGACAAAGAAGTCCTCCCGGCTCAGTCCGTCGATGATTGAGCTGCGTGTTGGATCGGCGACCGCACGATCATATCGCTGTATCTCGATATTGAGGTGGGTCAGGACTGAGAGCGCATCCCGGTCTTCGTCATCGAGGAAGTATCCAAACAAAATCCGGCCGTGTGGTTCTGCGAGGCCGTCACTGGTCGTGACCGGTCGCGAGGCAAACATGACCGTCCCCTCCGGAAGCGCGAGCACCCCCTGGTGGGCTATGTCCTCCTGAGAATCGGTGAAGTACACATGTGATTTTACAAGCTCCGCCAACGACTCAGGAAAAGGCTGTGCCTCTTCGGCGATCACGTTCTTCGAGAACAGTATATTCCCGTCATTGTCACTGATCGCAATCAGATTCACCTTCAGAATTTCGAAAGCGCTATTTTGAAGGTTCGAGTCAATATAGTCTTGATTGCCATCGCCGATAAATTCGTAGGTATCATCCCATTGGGCCCAGTCACCGAGTTTGGTATACAAGTCATCGCGCCGACTCTCGAGCGCATCACGTACCCGCACCGTGTCTTCTCTCACGATTCCCCGCTCAAAATCAGCGTAGTTTTTCGAGATCAAATTCGAGAGAAAAAGATAGAGAAAAAGGAACAAGATAAACAAAGCGGCGGAAACAGAAAGAAGTACCTTGGGCCTCGTGCGCATATATGTGTTGAATTGATCCCCTGCAGCTGTATGCTATCACAAGAAAAAACAAAACGCCCTTCGGACGGGCGCTTCATGTGACACAGAGCCTGCGTTTTCTCGCTGAACCCGCGCACCATGCCACCGAACATCAGGCACGCCTGTGGCCGCGGCGAGGAAACGGGGGGTGTTCAGGCGACGACCTGGGTACAGTGCGAGCAGCGCTTCGCTTCGATCGGTATCTCGCTCAGGCATTCCCGACACTTCTTGGTCGTTGGGTCAGCGGATGGTTCCTGGCGGGCTTTGGTGATGAGCAGATTCATCGGCTTCACGACAAAGAAAAAGACTGCACCCGCAACGAGGATGAACGAGATGAGGGCATTCAGGAAATGGCCATACTTGAACTCGCTGCCATTCAGCGTAAACGACAGTCCCCCGAAATCAGGCACCTGGACGATCGCAGCGATGAGCGGCGTGAGGAGATCGCTGACCAGAGCCGTGACGATCGTTCCGAAGGCCGCACCGACGACGACACCGACGGCCAGATCGACGACATTTCCTCTGAGCAAAAATTGTTTGAATTCCTTCAGCATAGGTGTTTATATATGTCATTTTATCACATGACCGTCTCACACCAAGACCTCCCGGACTTGGGAATCATCCCGGCGGCTAATGAGGCAGTCTTGGGAGAAAAAACTAAAAGTCCGCTGGGCTACAACCCAAACGGACTTTTCCTTTACTCGTAATACCCGACGACTTTACGGGGTCCTCTACGCTTTTAAAGTGAGCGACACCATTGAGGAGTATCCAGGCTTTGTTGTAGCAAAGCTTTTTCAAGCCGGACGTCACTTTCCTTAGTAAAGGTAAGGAAAAACTATATCTTGCCCCTCATAGCTGACATCACAGTTCCGAAAATCCATCTCTCCGACCTTGCGGAAGGAGTTTAAGTTCACTTCGAAACTATTCGAGCACGAGGGACAATCAAAAGTTGGGTCATAGAGTTGATCCTAACTTGTTAATCGCCCCCAAATTTCTTAGGGACGCCATAAGTATACGGAAGGTCTGTTCTCTCGTCAACTCTTTCAAGGCTCCCAGGTCATCCGATACGAGATACTCGGTGCGGGCGTCATCGGTCTAGAGCTTTGAGAAATCAAGCCGCTCCGGGATTTCTTAGGGGTCTTGGCCGACGAATGGATTGAGGGGGTCGGGTCGCTACTTAGAAATTTTTCGATGTGGTAATTTTGATGCTTTTACAGGTATAACATAAACTCTATGCATCAAATTCTCTACAATATCCATAGCAACACCTATTTCCTCTGCTGTTGACTGCTCTCCTTCATGAGCAGATCTATTCCCAAGCAAACGAGTACTGTGTAATGTCTCTGCATTATCTGCTGTTAATATACCCCTTTTTACTAAATCATCTATTTTCTTTTCTAGGTCTGCTCCTTTTGCTCCTTCTGCTTTACAAATCGCTTCCACTAAAATTCGAATGCCGGTACTTGCAAGAATTCGAGAGTTTCTACACATCGCATCATAAACCTCTTTATAAATTGGGGCCAAAGGATAAGGGAGTAAGTACGCTTCTTTCATTGCTCTCTTACCCATAATACGATTTGGGTACAACTCTTCCGTTATAGGGTAAATAGCTTCTCCTGTATCGGGGTCAGTCTCTATATCCTCAGAAAAAGTGGAGGCTGAACGAAATGAGATAAAATCACATCCCATACACTTTACTATTTCAAAATGAGAATCCCACGATATATCTCTATCATTCCAAATGCTATATACAGACGAAAGGACCTGATGATTTGTCTTTTGGTCACATTGAATACAGGGGATTTTAATTAGTTTCCCCGTAGTTTTACCTAATGTAATCTTTTGTTCTTCCATAGCGTCCGGATCACTCGATACTATGTGCTTGATGCGGAAAGGGAGAGATTTACCCCTCCGGGGCATAAACTTCTCATCTCTCCCATCATAGAAGTGAAAAAAGCCGCGCAAGGCAACCTCTTTTTCACTTTTGCGGAAAGGGAGAGATTCGAACTCTCGATACCGTTTCCGGTATGCCGCTTTTCGAGAGCGGTGCCTTCAACCACTCGGCCACCTTTCCAAATTGACTGTTTCAAGTGTACTCATCCGCAACCACCCTACTTCCTTGACTCCTTCCTTTTTTGAGAGCGGCTGGGCGATGACTTCAATCCCGCCAAGCGGGACCACCTTTCCATATTTTATCTACTCCCAGCCCGAGGCTGGTCCGCCTTGGGCGGAGGCCACGCTTCCAGTGGAAAACGCAGGCATTCTAGCCGACTTTCCGAGAAATGAAAAGCGGGCTCGTCAGATGAGCCCGCTTCACTACCGGCATTAGTTCTTGTAGAGCACCTTCACCTGGAACAGGATGTACCAGCCGATGATCGCACCGATGACGGCACCGATCGGATTGTACGAGAGGATGCCGCCAATGAGCGAGATGAGCGATGCGTAAAAGAGAATCCGCCAGCTCGCATGTGTCCGCTTGAACAACCCTGGGACCGCCCACGCTTCGAGGCCGACGGTGATAACACTGGTAGCAAGCGACACTAAGGCCGCAAAGCCCCAGCTGGCACTGCCAGTCATCATCCCCAAACCACCAAACATAGCTCCAAGTCCGAGTAATGCTGGGAGTGAAAGTACAAAGAACACGACACCAATGATGATGAGATACGGAGCGATCTTCGCCAGAAATTCCTTCCCACCCATCGGGATCTGAAACGGGGCTTTGGTCACCATGTACTCATCGAGCCAGGCCTCGACCTTGCCGATGAACCCCATGACTTCTTGTTTCATCTCTGCCTGTCCAGTACTCCCCGTACTTCCGGATTGCGGAGCACCATTTGCGTTTTCGTCCATATATGTAGCCAAATGAATTACCACTCCCAGTATACCACCACCCTCATACATGGGTGCGGTGATAACACTTCGTTAAAGCACTTTCCGGGGGAGGAAATAGATGTAGAGAGCGCTCGTGAAGGCGAAGCAGCCCATCGCGATGAAAAGTGCAGGGAAGCCAAAGAGGCTGACCACCGCGCTCCCGGCGAGCGCCCCAAACGCGACGGCGAAATAATTCATCGATTCCCATGTCCCCCACTGCGAACCCGAACGTTCGGGATCGAGGTGTTTCGAATACAGCGCATCAAACGAAGGTGAGCACAGCGCCTGACCAAAGCCAATGATCACCTGGACGATGAGTAACTGGACGACTGTGTGCACCCAGGCATAGGAGAAGAAGCCAAGCCCCATGATAGCGTAGCCGGCAGCGACGATGAGCTCACTCTCCCTGATCCGGTCGCTGAAACGGCCTGAGAGAAAAACAACGATACCAGCGGTGGCCGTGAAAACGCCCGCAGCGAGTCCGGTATCGAGGATATCGCCACCGATGCCCTGGACGAAGAGTGCATAGATCGGTCCGAGCATCGCAGCTGAGAAAACTACCAAGCCATCCGTGATGAGCAGGATACGTAGCGCGACGTTTGCCTTCTGTTTTTTCAACGCCTTTCTCTTCGTCGGCAGAAAAAATTGCATACCGCTATGCTCAGTGCACCGTCCGGATACCGACAAGCTTCATAGTCGTCTGCTCGGGCGTCCGGCCATAAAAGACGGCGACTTGATCATCCGGCACGAGCACAGCTTGCGTTTTCAAGCTCGTGATAAAACGCTCTATAAGAGTTTCTAGTTTTTGGTCGTCAGGAAAGAGGTATGGCTCCACGCCCCAAACGAGCGCCAGCTCACGCCACGTTTCCATCGAGTTCGTCGCGACGAGGAGCCGCGCATCCGGCCGGAAATGCGAGAGGAGCCGGGCAGTGAAACCACTCACTGAAAGGACGAGGACTGCCTTCACACGGAAGCTCTGCGCCAATTCATACACACTTCGGATCATCACCGCGTATTCCGTCTTCAGGTTCAGATCAAGTGTCTGGTATAGGTCATCAAAGGGCGACTCTTCCGTTTTCTCGATGATTTCCCTCATGGTCGCAATTGTCTCGACCGGGTACTTGCCGGCAGCGGTTTCTTCCGAGAGCATCACGGCATCGGCGTGATCGATGACGGCGTTCGAGACATCCGAGACTTCGGCTCGGGTCGGCCGCGGATTCGATACCATACTCTGCATCATCTGAGTCGCGACGATGACCGGCCGGGCCTCGCGGAGACTCGCAGCGATGATCTGTTTCTGGAGAATCGCGATCTCACTCGACGGCATCTCGATCCCCAGGTCGCCGCGCGCCACCATCACCGCATCACTCGCCCGGATGATATCGTCGAGATGCTCGAGCGCGACTTTGCGTTCGATCTTGGAACAGATGAGTGGCTTGCGCACTACTGATCCGACGATCGAGTCCATCTCACGCTTCACAGACTCAATATCCGCGACCGATCCGACAAATGACAGCCCGAGATACTCCACTCCCTCCTCGAGGATGAAGGCGAGATCTTCTTTGTCTTTCTTCGAGAGAATGGGGAGGTCGAGCGGTGTATCTGGGAGGATGACCCCTTTGCGATTTTTGATCGTCCCATCATTTTCGGCTTGCACCTCGACGAAACCCGTACCGACGTTCGTGACGGTAAGTCCGATGATCCCGTCATCGATGAGGAGCCGGTGTCCGACCGCGACTTTGCCCAACACGCCAGGCGTATCGAGTGCGACGACTGGCTCCTCGGCACCGAAACGGATCCGTTCGGCGAGTTCGCAGACCCGCAGCGCAAACCCCTTCTTCACGTCAATCGGAAACATAACTTCAGTCCGGATGCGCGGCCCCTGCAGATCAGCCAGGATGGCGAGTGGGTTCTGTGTTTCCGCCGAAACTTCACGAATCGCCTTGATGACGGTACGTCGCCAATCAAAATCGCCATGTGAGAAATTCAGACGGAAGACGTTCGCTCCCGCCTGCGCCATCGCGCCAATCATCTCCTTGTTCCCAGAAACCGGTCCCAGCGTCGCGATGATTTTTGTATGCTTCATATATGTGGACAGTGGTTAACGGATGGACCAGACACCGTGATACTCCGAGAAAACAAGCACCCCCTCATGGGAGTGATGCACTGACTACCGGTTTTCCTCCACTCAATCATGAACACATCCCAGTATACCTGAAAAGCAGCATTTGTCGCGAGCGTTCACACGCAGCACCCTGGAGTCGGTAAAAAAAATTAGGAAAAAGAAAACGGCGACTATCAGGGTGAGTTCTGATAATCGCCGCTTGGAGGAGGCCGTTGTAACGAATGTTACTTCGGCGGGAGGTCTTCTGGCGGACGTTGCATCCGCATGGGCTGCGACTTGGCAGTCGGTTGACCTTGACCAATCCGGTCGAAGTCCTTGACTTCGGTCGCACCGCAGTCACGAGTTTTGTCGGTCATGAGTCGACCATCAACCTCGCGCTGGTGGAGCTCATCGCGACACCGCGGTTTGGCCGCGTCGATGACCGCCTGGAGCGCCAGTCTGGCGTCAGTGTAGCGTTGACACGCCGCCGAGGCGCCGCCGTTGCCGAAGGCTGCACCAGCGAGACCGCCGACAACTGCACCTTTGCCACGATTGTGGCCACTCGTGATGGCCGCACCCGCAGCGACTCCGATCACCGTACCGATGGCAGTACGGAGCGTGCTCTCCTGCGAAGTGCAGGGGTTCGGTCGGCTCTCGAGCTCAGCAAGCTCCCGCGCCGCCGCCTCTGGACTCATGCCCCCACCGAGGGTCGGTGCGACACCAGACGCCGTCCCGTACTGCGATGGCTGCCCATAGGCCGCCAGGTTGGCAGGCCCCGCCGTTACCTGCCCCGAGAGGCACAGGTCATTCGTTGGCTGAATGAAACCCAGGTAATAACACCGACCTCGGTGCAAACCCATGTACGGGGTGTCCGGATTGACGTATCCGGGTGGGATACGCCGGGAATAGCGAGGGTCGTACCCGCTGTACCGGTCAGTTTGACCAGCGTACCCACCCGATCCCATATAGGGCTGAGGAGCAGCACAACCGGAAAGGCCGAGCAGGACGAGTACAGCGATGACCAAACGAATGATTGCATTCATGGCAAACGGCCTCCTAGCCGTGTAAAACAGGGTGATTGTAAAAGTTCAAGCTCTCAGGATTTCGTGCTTCGAGAATACATTCCTCAGCACGTCCTCCGGTTGAGGGGGGATGGTACAGATTCGTATCCATCCCCAGTGAAAAACTGGTGTAATGTACCGAAGAAACAGTATACACCAAAACAGCCTCTGAGTCAACTGCAGAGTATGGTGAAATGGCTTATATAAAGCACTATTATTGTTTTCCCGCTGAAACAAGCCACAACACCAACATATTGGTGTTGTGGTAAACAGAATAAAAGGCCCGCCCGAAACGCTTCGCTAGTCCGCAGTGATACAACGTTTCTGGTGGGCGTAGCGATGCGGGCGAGCTTTTTCAAGCCATTGAAAGTGTTTTTTTATGAGATATAGCTCTACTCAGCCATTTCTTTGGCGAGCTCACTTTCCTCGAGTCCGCGGGCAATCTCACGCAAGATGTCAGCCGGGATCGGATCGCGCTCGGGGCTCACTCCCGGATACCGCCAGGCGGAAATGATCTTCAGCTCCGATTGATTGATTAGATTCCCCAATTGTGAATTTTGACTCTTTTCCCGTTGTGGGTTGTTGGTTGTTGGTGGTCGGTTCAACTTGTACATGACCCAGAGTTCCTGCGACCAGGTCTCCCCGCCTGCAACGCTATGCGTAGCATTGCGGGCAGGTTTGTCGCTCACTCGTTTTATAGATGCTGGCTGCATTACAGCAACCGTATTCTCAACAATTCCAACTTCCGTTCTTTTCGGATTGCGGATGATGCGGATGACCCTTTGCCGCGACAGATGATATTCGCGCATCTTGTACTCCGAGTGGAGCGTGAAGTAGTAGCGGCCGGATTTCCCCGCTTTTAGCGTGCTTGATTTTTTCTTTTGACCGAAGGTGGACCAGGCCATAGCGCTTTCAATAACAAAACATCGAAACACAACGTCGCTCGCTCTATACTTAGGACTAGTCGTGTTGATTTATCGATCCAGGTTCATTTCCCGGAGCGCAGCGAGGCGTTCTTCGACCGGTGGGTGAGTCATGAAAAGTTTCATGATACTCCCCGACTTGAATGGGTTTGAGATGTAAAGGTGTGCGGTCGCGCCAGAGGCCGTGTCGAGCGGCTTCGGATCACTCGAGATTTTCTCCAGGGCTGAGGCGAGGCCCTCGGGGTAACGCGTCAGGAGTGCACCGGACGCATCAGCGAGGAGTTCACGCTTGCGAGAGATAGCCAGACGGATGAGCAGCGCTGCGAGTGGTGCGAGGATCGAGAGCACGATACCGACGAGGACGAGTCCGCCACCACGGTTGTCATTGTCGCGCCCGCGGAAGAGGAGCGAGTGTTGGAACATGTCAGCGAGGATCGAAATGAAGCCAGCGAGGATGACGACGACCGTCGAGAGCAGCCTATCGCGATTCCGGCTATGCGACAGCTCATGGGCGATGACACCCTCGAGCTCTGACTTGTTCAGCCGCGCAAGGATACCCGTCGTGAGACAAACGACACCGTGCTCCGGATCGCGTCCGGTTGCAAAGGCATTGAGCGCTGCGTCCTCGGTGATATAGATCCGGGGCACCGGCAGGCCAGCCGTGATGCAGAGGTTTTCCACGAGGTTGTAGATGTCCGCATTTGATTCGCGATCAACCGGCGTGGCATGCGCCATAGAAAGTACGATTTTGTCGCTCCACCAGTACGAGGCGAAACTCGTCAGGACTGAGAACGCGACGGCTACGTAGAGAATGGAGCTATTGCCATAGACCTGAGCGAAGAGATAGCCGATCCCGATGACGGCGAGAAAAAAGATGCTCAGGTAGAGCCAGGTGAGCTCGACATTTTTGCTTGAATGTGAATAAGCGGTGGCCATAGACGCAAGTGAAGAAATAAATGGGCACGCACCCGAGATGCCCGCCCATTATAGTTTGAGATTGCCGCTTTGTCGAGACTCGGCTACCAGCTCCCGCCGCCTCCTCCGCCGCCGCCTCCACCAGATGATCCGCCGCCGCCTGAGCCACTCCCAGAGGGTGCCGAAGCGAGCGAGGAGCCGGCAGCGGTGTTGAAGCCACCAAAATCGGACGCGAATGACGTCGCAGAAAATGAGGAGGCCGAGCCGCCATGATACCACTCTGGCTCGGACATCGTGAGGTCAGCAAACTCCTTGGCCCAGATGTCGGATACCCCGAGAAGCAGGGCTGCAGGGAGAAGTCGTTCAAAGAGTTCCGGCGTCTTCTCTGGGGCATTGTGAAATTCGAGACGGCGTTTCTCGGCGATTTGGAGATAGTCTTTCAATCCGAGAAGTTGCTCTTTGACGATGGCGCCCTCTCGCGTCACGCGCGGCATGAGATAGGCAAACACAGCGTAGATGAAGACCGCAATCACAAGCGCGACGATACTCGCCCCTTGGAGCTGGAGGAATGGGATGAGGAAAAATCCGCCAATGATGAAGAGTATCCCCCAGAGAGTGTACTTGCCCCAGACATCCTGCGGACTCGCCGCCAAAAATTTTCGTGCGATGAGCTCCTCGATCGCCTGCTTTTGCAGTTCTGAGATCTTGGTATAGAACTTATTCTTGAGTTCAGATATTTTCACGGATCGTGCGACTGACTCTGACGGTCCAACCGTTTTCGGTAAACTTGCTTCGATCGAGCGCTTCAGGAAGCCTGGAAGGAGTTTGGCCGACGGAGAAGCAAGGAGTTTCCGAACGCTCTCGACATTCACCGAAGCCGTGGCACTGAAAAGCGCAGCGATGAGTGTGTGTTCGATGGATCCTGAGGCAGGTCGGCTGGCTGTCTCGACGAGACGATAGTCGGTGGTATCGAAGATGAGTCCGTCATCGGTGACGCGATCAATCACGAGGTATCCTTTCACCGCGAGGTCGATAATCGCCGCTGGGATTTCTTTCCCGGTGAGGCGACCATCCAAGAAGGCGGCGATATGCAGCGGCGAGAGGTGTTCAGGCACATCGTACTCGGGGATTATCGTCCCGCGACCCTCTGGATCTCGCCCTTCGCGATACCAACGCCGAAACATGAATCCAAACACCACAAACGGCAAGAGAATCAGCGGATTGTTTGCGAGGAATGAAGCTGCCCGCGCAAGCCAGCTCGGCTCGATGGCATAGCCTTTGTCGAAACCGAGTGCTACGGTGATCCCCGATCCCGGCTCAAGCTTCTGGTCCCAATCGATGCGCATCTCACTCTGTGCCGAAGCCACATCACGGGACCGCTCCGGATCGCAACGTTCGGTGCTACCGCGCGGCCCGACATAGCAGGCGAACCGCCAACCAGCGACCGGTGAAAGCGTCCGGACCATCACAGACGCGGCTGAGATCGGCACCGTCCAATCATGCCCCGTTGCATTCCAGTACAATTCATCGAAATCCTGATAGAACGCCAGCGCGCCATCAATCCGGTAGCGAATCACATAGGTGCGCCCGCCCGTGACGAGTTTGTCCGCATCCCCGATCTGGATATGCAGATTGCCGCCAGAGCGACTCTCTTCGTGCGTCAGCGTCTTACCTGTCTCATCTGTGACACTCTCCACCGTGATATCCAGCGCGGTCCGCGTGCCGAGGGAGGTCGCGTAATTGACTGGGATGTCCCGATAGATGCCGTGTTTCTCCGCTAGACCGAACGCATAGCGTATCGTCTCGGTGACTGCGATTGTACCGTCCGATGCGATGACGATATCGCTCTCAAAGCGATCGATGTGTTCACTCTCTTCTTGCGCTTGTGCCGAAACAGTTACCGGGACAACAGAAACAATAATAAAACAGGCAAGCGCGACGGCCTGCCTGCCAAAACTCCGGGTCATACGGCTAGAATTCCACCTTCACTGGCTCCTTCTGGCTCTCTTCAATCTCAAAGAATTCACGTTTCACAAACTTGAACATGTTGGCGACGATATTCGATGGAAACATATCGACTTTGGCATTGAGCTCCATGACATTGCCGTTGTAGAAACGACGTGAGGCCTGGATCTTGTTTTCCGTATCCGACAATTCGCGCTGCAGCTCGAGGAAATTTGTGTTCGCCTTCAGGTCCGGATAGGCTTCAGCGACTGCGAAGAGGCTCTTCAATGTCCCGGCCAGCATATTCTCGGCCGCCGCATGATCGCCGACCGAGCCGGCCTGCATCGCCTGTGCCCGCGCCTCGGTCACCTTTTGGAACAGCCCGCTTTCATGGGAGGCATAGCCCTTCACCGTATTCACGAGATTTGGGATCAGGTCATACCTGCGCTTCAACTGGACATCGATATCGCTCCAGGCCTCATCGACGCGCGTGGCGAGCCGGACGAACCCATTGTAGAGCACGACACCATAGAGGAGGGCCAGCACGGCGACACCGATGAGGATGAGTGGAAGACTCAGCATACATGTATGATTAGGGATTCAGTGCCTTCATTATAGCAGAATCTGCCCATCCGGAAAGAAGTTGTCGCCACACGAGTGGCTTGGCAGGGTGCTATACTAAGGGAAACTATGCACGACTTTCTCCAGGCTCACGCTATCTTCATCATCCCGATCGTCGTGAGTATCGTCACCCAGATCATCAAGTTCGTCATGTTCGGACTGAAGCATGGCTGGAAGCTCGAATACCTCGCCACCCACGGCCACATGCCGAGCGCTCACACCGCCTTCGCTATCTCACTCCTCACTTCGATCGGCTACTATGAGGGCGTCGGATCCGGGGCTTTTGCGGTCGCGGTTGCGGTTGCTTTCCTCATCATCGATGACGCGGTCCGGCTCCGCATGTACCTCGGCGATCAGGGCCGCTACCTGAACACTCTCGTCCAGACTCTGAAGCTCTCAACTGATGCTTTCCCCCGCCTGAAAGAACGCGTCGGGCACCGCACCAGCGAAGTGCTTGTCGGCGGCTTCGTCGGCTTCTTCCTCTCCACCATCCTCATCCGCATCTTGGGCTAGCGCGCCCTTGACAATCTCATAAAAATAGTGTACCCTGTGAACGTGCTGCTTGTTTTGTAGTAGTTTCTTCCCAAAAAATTCCACCAAGGCAAGGAGTGTGAATCATGATTGATCTTATCAAGGAGTCGCCAAGCTGGATGTACAGCGGCATGTTTGCTATATTGGCGATAGGCTTTTTCCTTTGGTGGCGCTCGATGCCAGATAGTTACGAGCCACCGGTTGTATATACCGCCAAAAATGTTGAGGTAAACGGGGTCTACCATATAGACGACGGCAGATCCAATACCCAAACGTTCGAGGTACATGCGAAAAAAGGCAGGCAATTCCTGGTTGAAGTGTACCCTCAACCACACGAAGGTAGCCCGTACCTAAACGAACCCTACCTCTTCGGATGGCTAACCCATGCACCATCGGATCGGTTCATTCGAAAAGAGGATTTTATCGCCGCCCCTGGTGATGAGTCCAGGAGACTTATCACCACCTGACACCCCTGCCCCCAGCGCCCCGCAGCGACCAAGGAGAACCTACTCCATAGTCGCTGCATTTTTTTACTCAAGAAAATAGCGACGGGTCAGTCCCCGCCGTTTTTATTTATCCGCAGTATTTCCTCGATGACGGCTCGCTCGCGCCACGGGATGCGCGCATCACCGACCGCCATCGTCTCCTCGGCGCCCTTGCCCGTGATGAGGATGATATCGCCGGTTTCGGCCAGCACGATGGCTTTGGCGATTGCCTCTCGCCGATCAAAGACACGGAAATAATCTTGTCCTTTCTTTTTCGTCACCCCCGCCCGCATCGATGCTCCGCCAGCTGGCGGATTCCGAAGCGCTTCGGGCAGGCCCGCTTCGATCTCGTCGATGATGTGCTCAGGATTTTCATGATACGGATCTTCATTGGTGAGGATGATGACATCCGCGTGTTCCGATGCGATCTGCCCCATCACCGGGCGTTTGCCCCGATCACGTTCCCCACACGCACCGAAGACATGGATGATTTTCGTCCCCGGGATTTGCATCGGACCAACCGCCCGATAGAGCTGCTCAAACGAATCCGGCGTCACCGCGTAGTCGATGAGGATGTCGAGCCCGCGATCATTTGGAACTGACTCCATCCGGCCCGGGATACCTGTGGCAGTGGCGAGGGCGCGCTTCATCGTTTCTGTATCGATACCGAGTGCCTGACCCGTAGTGATGGCCGCGAGCGCATTTTCGACATTGAAGAGTCCAGGAAGCTTTGTCCGAAACGACTTTCCTAGCGCGAGGAAACGCGTCCCCGTGAGGTCAAGCTCGATCTCGGTCGCGACAACATCCGCCGCCACGTCTTTCGTGCTATACGTGAGTGTTTTCCCGGGCGCGGCGATGCAGTAGTCCTCTGGCTGCTCCATGTCGATATTCACGATGGCGATCTGGACGTTAGCAAAGAGCTTCCGTTTCACACGCCGATATTCGGCCATCGTTTTGTGATAGTCGAGATGCTCCCGCGTCACATTGGTGATGACCGCGATGGTGTAAGCTATCCCCCAGGTCCGAAACTGATCGATGGCATGCGACGATGTCTCGAGGACGACGTGGGTGCAGCCGGCCCGCTTGGCTTCTGACAAAAATTTCTGAAGCTGCCACGCTGACGAAGTCGTGAACTTCGAGGCGTTCGTCCAGTGTCGCTCGCCGATGCCGTACTCGATTGTCGAGGCATACGCGGTTTTCTTCCCGCTCTCGGCCACGATAGCCGCGATGAGCTTGGTCGTCGTGGTCTTGCCATTCGTCCCGGTCACACCGATGACCGTGAAGGTGCGGGATGGAAAGCCGAAGCAGACGTTGGCGAAGACAGCGAGCGGCAAATGATACAACGTATTCTTCACTCCCTGAGGAATGAATCTCGATATTAAACGCTTCAGAGATGCCATAGGTTCTTTCTACTTTGTGAGATCCGATGTCCGCATTTTTGTCAGGAAGAGAATCACGAGCACGAGTGTAGCCAAAAGCGGCAAAAGGAAATAATACTCTTGGTGGACGGCCGTAAGAACAATACCTCCGAATACTATCATCCTACCGATGACTGTCGGGATCTCACGGAGAATAATGAATTCTTCTTCGTCGTCCCCTTTGACTGCCCGGTAAATAACGCTGAAGTATGAGATCAGAAAAGCGGTCATGGCAAATGAAGCTACGATACTCACGACATAGGCTGTTGTCTGACTCTCCACAAATATCCGCGCCGCCGATATCAGCATGAGTCCAAGCGCCGACCAAAGAACTATTTTTCGGTCTGAGTGATTCGCTCGTTTACCGATGAAGAGCGTGAAGAGTACGGCTCCGATTGTCTCAAGACTTCCGACAATACCCGGAACGGCCAGCGAACCGACGATGAGAAAAACATAGATGCCCCAAAACCACTCTGACTCCTCGATGATATTATCGAATCCTTCCAGGAAAAAGAGGAATTTCCGCTGCTTGATCTTTTCCCAAGCTTGTTGGAAATTAAACACTACGCTGATCTCACTCACACTGATACCGACAAGGGGGAGATACGAGAGCATGAGACCGAACATAGCGATCAAGAACGTCGACCAAAACCCAACGAAGTATACGAGCGCCGCTCCAATGAGTGGTCCAACGATCGAGAAGAGCTTTGGAAGCGCAAAGAAATTGGCGAGGTCGGTCCCCATTTTGTCAAAGTCAGTGTTTTTGATGAGGAGGATATTGAGCGGGACCCAATAGAAAAATGTCGCCATCCCGCCAATGATCGCTATCAAATAGATCGGGAGAGAGAGGAACGGCAATAAAGATAGGAGGGCGAAGTAAGCAATTTCGAACGGGTAGTTGAGTTTGAATACCCGGATCAATCCAAAGCGTTCGATAAGTCTAGGGATAATCGTGAGTGCCACGATAAGACCAGAAATGTGGAGCAGGGCATAGTATCCAACAACTTCCATGAGTGAATACCCCCGCGTTAGGAAATAGATCGGGACGTAGACGCTCACACAGGAAAGAGCAATCCCCCGAATCGTATGTGAGACGAAGACTCGATAAATTTGGCGTTTCCCAGCAAGCTGAAATTTCTGGAAAAAAGATGTCATCAGACGTGATTAAGAATGTGTCGAAAAAACTGTCGGATGCCGGTGAGGTGGTGAAGCTGCCGGTAGAGCGCGTAGCGCGTGGGTGACAGGATAATATCGTACGTCCCTGGGAAAAAGAGTGTTTCAGCCTTTGGTGCGAATCCCTGCTTGAATCGCGTGATTCCGTCCCAATCGGTATCGTCTGCCCCACGCTTGGAAGAAACTCGCACGCCACCGAAGTCATATCGCATGCACCCGCGGCGCTTGGCTTCTTCCATACTCCGAAACTGGAGCAGGAACGGAGCCATGAGCTCACGCTTCGTATCAGCCGAACCACCATGGAGATAATACGCTGTCTCGCCAAAGAACACGAGGAGGGCGGCGGCGATCGGCGCTCCATCGCGCTCGGCCAATGCGAGCGTACACATCGTGTCAGGAAAAGTGGCGAAGAAATTCCGATAATAGTCCTTTGGATGCGGAGCAATCGCCTTCCGGTTGGTGGTCGCGTAGATGAGTTCGATGAATCGCTCGATATCTTCCTTCGATCGGGAGAAACGGACGGTGACACCATGCTTTTCTGCGAGACGTACATTGTAGCGTGTCTTCGGCTTCATCTGATCGAGCCAGGTGGTCACATCGCCTGAAAGCGACACCATCAGTATCTCGCGTGGATTCGTATCTCGCGGCGCGGCGATGACTCTAGCTTTACCGAAAACTGTCTTCAGAATCTCGAGCGCTTCCCCGGCCTGTGGCTCAATCCGGATCCACCCTGCACGTGCTGCCTGCGCTACACACAACAGTTCTTCCCTCATCTTTGATTCTTGATTCTTGATTTTTGAAGCATCAACAATCGGTCCACGCGGGATGAAGAGATAGTTGCCGAAGAGAGGGAGAGTATATTGAAAGGCGTTTCCTTCAAAGCCTTCTCCTCGAAAATGCAAGGGTGTATGTCCAGATGCGGCCTGAAGCTGAGCCCATTCATCAGATTGGAGGAGGCCGCCGTCCTTCGCATGCGTAGAGAGAAATGTCCGAGTCGCCACAGAATTATTTCTTGCCAAGACTTTTGAGCGCCTGTTTGAGTCGCTCGCCGACGCTTGTGATGTCCGCCGGCACGCCCTTCAGGGCATCGCGTGCCTCGGAAACCGTGTAGCCAAGCGATGTCAGCGCTTCGATCGAGTCCTGCTCCGCGAGAGCACTTGCTTGATCCGCGATATCGACAGAAGAGACTTTGTTCTGGAGTTCGACGATGACTTTCTCGGCGGTCTTCTTCCCCACGCCCGACACCCGCGTGAGGATGGATGGATCCTTGTTCACGATCGCGGTCCGGATTGTCTTCGGCTCGGCGATGGCGAGGATACTGAGCGCTGCCTTGGGCCCAACCCCTGAGACCGAAATGAGAAGCTCGAACATCGACAATTCGTCATCGGTGATAAAGCCAAACAGGTTGAGCTGATCCTCGCGAACATGGGTGTGGATATGCAAAGTAACGTCACTCATCCCAGCCAGTTTACCGAGCGTATAGGGCGAAGCATAGACCTGATAGCCGATGCCACCAACAAAAATAATCGCGTAGTTAGGATGAATGGAACCAAGGGTTCCTCTGAGCGCTCGAATCATAGGTATAGCCGTATTTTACCATGGAGAGAAATGGCTTGCCTAAAGCAGGAACCTGTGCTAAAAATGGATTGTCTCAATTCTCGCGTTCCGCCACTCTTTTCGTTTTGATTTTTAACTTTTGATTTACTATCATGCCGATCAAGAAATCCGCCAAGAAGTACATGCGGGTCACCGCGAAGAACACACTCCGCAACCGCTCCATCAAGGGTGTCATCAAAAGCGCTGTGAAAGGCACACGCGAAGCGATCGCTAAGGCCGACGTCGCCGGAGCCAAGGAATGGTATGTCAAGGCGCAGAAAGCGCTCGACAAAGGTGCAGAGAAAAACGTCATTAAGAAGAACAATGCCGCCCGCCGCAAGTCCCGCCTCAACGCCGCGGTAAAGAAACTGGCCACGAAGTAGTCCTTTCTTAGAATCTGAGCCTCAGAGTCGAAGAGCGTACGCTCGAAGAACTAGGACGCGAGCGACTTCCGACGAAATCGAAACTCCCCTTTTTGGGGAGTTCTTTGTTACAAAGGTAATTGGATGGTTTGTTTCCAACATCCCCAATCATGCTCGGCGATGTCCTGGACTTTTTTCTTCCCCGAGACGACTTCTGGGGCCAGCTCATACCGGTACGCTGTCATTTCCGGCGGAGCAATTTCACGAAACGGTTTATAGAGAGCCATCTTTACCTCGCGCAAACGGGGGTTTTCTAGGTATTTTCGAACACCATTTGCATGGTACGCACCATAAATCACTGTTGTTTTCATTTTCTTATGAAATGCCCCGCCAAGGCGGTCGAGTCCAGTCGCAATTGATACATCCCTGAAATCAGTTAGGTTATACTGTGAGATTCTTTCCCGATCAGGATCTGTCGCATAATCAATCACATCCTGGTTCCCTTTCGCCTTTACCATCGCTGTGATCCCAAGTCCCACCCCAGCTGCGTACGCGACACCATGTTTCATGAATTCACGCCGACTCTGATCTATCTGGTCAGGATTAATCCCTCCAGGTATCATCAGCTTTATCTTCTCTCTCCAGACTGCCTCAGCACCCACTCCGGTGAGCGCACCCGTAGCGAGCATTTCACCAGCGTCACCAATTGCTTCCGAAAATTGGCGTATCCGTTCATTGAGAGTATCCAGACGATCCTCATGGCTTATCCCTCCTTGGAGGGTGACTGCTGAATGCGATTGAAGCAACCGGCGGTCAGAGAATGGGTCAAACAGTACGAGTGGCTTTCGGTGTTTCCTGGCGATATTTTCAACCTCGGAAAAGAAGGCTAGTCCAGAATTCGTATCAATAGCGTACTCCGGAATGTTCATATTTACTTTTTTGGTTCTTCCTGGAACAGATAGGCTTGTAGCATTCACAACCCGAGAAGACTGCTCTGCACCGCTCGTACCCACTGAACCCTCAAGCACAACGATATCTGCATCAGCAATCGCCACCTCGATAGCCTGCCGATGGGCTGCCAAAGTCTCAACCCGATGTTTGACTCCCACAAACTGAATATCGAGCTGACCGTGTTCGTACGACTCGAGCTGGGGATGTAATCGATCAAAATCATAGTCTGGATGTTTCGCATGAATTCGAGAGCGTACGTCCGTATCAATTATCTCGGAACGGCGATCAGTCAGCCATGCGACATCCTGCCAGGCCAATTTTTCAGGATTCTGTCTTCTTTCCTTGTTTAATTCCTTCCCCGCTGCAGACATTTGGGGCGTTGATTCAAATGTCATACCCTTTAGAATTTCCAGATGAAGAGGTCGAGGGCGACACCGGGCCGGGTCTGGCCGGTCTTGATGCCCCGGTCGAGCTCGGCGAGATGCGCCAGGGCGTGCTTCAACCGCATGAGCGAGAGCTGGCCGATGAGTGGCATGAGCTTGCGGACAGAAAAAGGCTTCGCACCGATCGTCGCAGCGATTGCGTCGGGTGATGACACCCCTCGCTCATACTCGTCTCGGACCATCAGTGCCTGGCGCACTTGCCAAGCGAACAGACCGAGCAACTTGAACACGGCATCATCATCGCGTTCTTCTTGGCGGAGCAGCGACACCGCCCGCTCCCGCTGCCCCCGGACGATGCTGTCGAGGAGCACGAACGAGACACTCTCTCCTGCCGGTTCCTCGACCAGATTCTTCACATCCGTTTCCGTGATTACTTTCCCCTCTGCGGCGAGTACCAGCTTGAGCAGGTCATGATAGATATGTCCCGTCACTCCCGCGGTCCGGAGTGCAAGCGATTCGACCGCGCGGGGCTCGATCATCGCTTGCGGATCAATACCCTGAAGAATATCGCCAATCGATTTAGTCAGCGCCCGGCCGGTGAGGAGATTCACTTCCTCAACCTCCGCCTGTTTCGCCAGCCAAACTTGGAGCGCATTGCCTTTCTTGGCGCGACCGACTGGCTCCGCACTGACGACTATCAAGCCGTCTCCTGACAGCATCCCTGAAAAAAGCTTGATAATGGCGGCGCAGAGCTTCTCATCAAGGAGCTCGATGTGCCGAATCAGCACGACTCGCGGTGTGGCGAAGAGTCCGCCTGAAAGCATCTCTCGGAGGTCTGGGATGAGTCGCTCGTTTGTATCACGTCCATCAAAGACCTGCTGCTCTGCCCCCGCATGCGCAAAACAAAAATCCGCGGCCAGAGCCTGTTCGCGGAGCCGGAGACGGAAGTGATCGGTACCAAAGAAATACTTGAGCATAGGCCTAGTATATCATCACGTCAAAGAGATCCTTCGGTGGGGTGATGTACCAAAACCCCGCCAATGACGACGGGGCTCCAACGGGATAACTTGATAGAGGGGACTAGGCGCCCGGCTCCCACTTCAGACCCTGTCCAGGCTCCAAGACCTCGACCCAGATCTGACCTGGGACAAACTTTACTTCATTCCCGGCCTCATCAAAGAAGGCGAGCTTGCTCTCGAGTTTGCTCTTGTCCTTTTTCCACGACCCATGATACTGCTGGCCGTTGAAATAGAAGTATGCGTCGCCTGAGTCTTTCGTATCGAACCACGGGTCGCCCATCTCCAGGTTGTTGTACCGACCCACACCACCGTAATCGAGACCCGCGCGCTCCTCCACGGGCACTAGGTCCCATGGATTCTGAACCCCGCGCGCTGTGTAATCCGTCGCGAGCTTTATCTGTTCTGACTGAGCAAACATCACGACGACGTTCTTCGGGGCGATGCGCTGGCCGTTGTTTTTGTCAGTATCGACAGACTGATTCCATGTCCGGAGATAGGTATTCGATGCTCGGTCGTAGTCATACGAGACGTCGTAAGGATTGGGGAAGGCAAGACGTAGGTGACCGCTGGCGGGCCGCTCCTCCAGGGCCTTCTCGTCCTGATGCGGGTAGCCGGAAAACGTGCCCGTCGTCCGATAGCCGTACTTTTGCATCGCCTGATCGATGCCATCCTTGGTGATATGCCCAGTGTCTTCGTATTTCATCTTGCCGGTTTGGAGCCAACGCGGACAGAAGGAGGTCGTCAGACAGTCGATATTGTCGATGATCTTTCGCTCGAGCAAGGTCTCGGCGAATTTCGAATATCCCCAGTGAACGAACACAGCATCGAGGCTCTTGGCGAGCGGGATGTAGTCATGCCGAGCACTCCGCATCGATCCGATATCGAGCGGGATAGTGCAGAGATAGACACCCATCAGCCGCGTATTCGATCCCGTAAAGACCGGGAGTTCGAAGACGATATCCGCTTCCGAGAATCCAGCCGCAGGACGAGCGGATACATCCGCCGGCTGCATGACCGCGATCGGTCGGCGCTGCCAATCCGCACAGGGCAGTCCCGAAATCGGACTGACATTTTCCGGATTCTTGGGCGTATCATCGACGACTCCGACCTTGGGCGCATTATTGATGTCGATCTGCTTGTCGGCTCGCTTCGCCGCATTGCCGAAAAAGTACACGTACACGATGCCCCCGATGAGGAGCACGATGACAGCGACGATGACTTTCTGCCGAGTTTCCATATGCGAGAGAAGATTACACGGTTTACTTTTGGCATGCGGGGCAATAGAAAACGCTCCGCTGCCCCAGTTTTTTACGTACGATAATTGTATCACAGCGCTTGCACGGGAGCCCCGCGCGCCCGTAGACGGCGAGGGTTCGCTGGAAGCCGCCTGGCTTGCCCGCGGTATCGCGGAAATCCCCATCCGTCGTCCCGCGGAGCCGCACCGCTTCCCGGAGCACCGCCTTCATCGCCGCAAAGAGCCTGGTACGCTCGGCTTTGGTTATCTTCCCGATGAGTCGAAGAGGTCGGATGCCAGCACGATAGAGCATTTCGCTCCGATAGATATTGCCGATGCCGGCGATCTTGTCCTGCTCGAGAAGGAGCGTCGCGATCCGTTTCCGACGGCTGCGTTTCAAAAGGGCCGCAAAGAAATCGAGGTCACACTTGCCGGCAAGCGCATCGCAGCCGAGAGACGCGATGGACTTCATCACTTCGACTTCCGCTGTCGCGGCGCAGTCGATCCAGCCGAATTTCCGCAGATCCGAAAAATCTATCCATGACCCGTCCGCGAAATCAATCCGATGATGGATGAAGCGATTCATCGGATCTTTCCATTCCTTTGCACTTTTGTTGGTCGCGTCCTTATAGAGAAGGTGCCCAGACATCTTGAGGTGCACGACAAGTGAGCGAGCATTGTCGAGATCGATGACGATATGCTTGCCAATGCGCCGCGTGCCAAGGACCGTTCCGCCGATCGCAAGTTTCGCCAATTTCTTCAATCCCGGCTTCACCTGCTTCTCCCAATCCGACCAAAAACCGGCAATCCGCTTGCCGGTAATTTTCCTCCCGAGTTGACTCACCACTGTTTGGACTTCAGGGAGTTCTGGCATAGGTTTGTGCAGTAACCCATTCTAATGCTTTTTAGGTCTTCAAGCGAACGAAAAGCGAATCCTCTTTGGACCCATCCCGACGAGATGTTATGATTTACAGGTAATCACTAACTTACGCAATATGGCTGAAGGAGCATTCTACTCTGGCGGTATGCATCGCTTTGAGAAAGAGGAACACCCGGCACCAAAAGGTGTCGAACTCGCTCAAAAAGATTATGATCAAAAACTAGGAGAATTACGGGCAGGCAATGCGGCCGAAGTCGTCAGAAAATATAAAATCGGAAAAGTGGTCGAGGACCTGCTAAATCATTACACGATAGATGATTTTACGCCTGAGTTTTGTGAAGAATTCGTTCGTACACATGAAGAAGTTTCCGACTGTCACCCCGCTCTCATTCGTGCGGTAGCCGAGGAGATAATGAAGGAAAGAGATGCTCAGGACACACGAAGAAGTACCAAACACTAACCATGAAAAAACCGGCCACAAGCCGGTTTTTTCATGTCTTCTTTTCCTTCTATCAGCTTGCGCCCTTCACCCCATCCTATATTTCTCCCCAATTATCGCCGATTTCGACTGAAACGGCCAGCGGGACCGAAAGCTTGTAGACACTCTCCATCGCGAGCTTGAGATCAGCCGCGAAAGCCACCGCATCCTGTTCATCGACTTCAGCGATAAGCTCATCATGAATCTGGAGGAGGAGTTTGGCTGAACTTGCATACTTGGACTCTGTGAGTCGATGTACCGCAAGCATTGCGAGTTTCATGATATCCGCCGCCAATCCCTGGATCGGCATATTGATCGCCATGCGCTCTGCACCGCGGACGAGTGCCTGATTGGTCGATTGGATTTCCGGGAGCGTCCGGCGGCGACCGAGCGCAGTCTCGACATAGCCATGCTCGTGAGCGAATTTTTTCATGTCCTCCATGTACTTTGCGACACCGGAAAACTTCGCCAGATAGTCTTTGATGAACTGCGCCGCTTGCTTCTGGTCCATGTCGGTCGCCTGCGCCAGTCCGTAGGCGCCCATGCCGTAAATGATGCCAAAATTGAGCGCTTTCGCTTCACGCCGGAGGCTGTCGCTCACTTCGGCTGGATCCACACCGTGCACGAGTGCAGCGGTCGTGCGATGAATGTCCTCACCGTCACGGAAAGCTCGCGTCATGTTCTCGTCCCCCGAGAGATGGGCCGCGATGCGGAGCTCGATCTGCGAATAGTCGGCACCGACAAGCTTCTTCCCCGGAGCGGCGATGAAGCCGTCACGGATGCGCGCACCGAGTGTCGTGCGGATCGGGATATTCTGCAGGTTGGGATCGACGGATGATAGTCGCCCCGTCGCCGCCACGGCCTGATCGTACGTCGTATGGATCCGGCCATCGGATTTCACCAGCCCCGGTAAGACATCGACATACGTCGTCTTCAACTTGAAAGTCTCGCGATACTCCTCGACGAGCTTCACAATCGGATAGTCGGCACGCAGCTTCTCGAGCTCGGTCGAAGCGGTCGAGTACCCCGTCTTATTTTTCTTGATCCCCTCCGCGGGGATGGCCAGGTCGCCAAAGAGCACTTCAGCAAGTTGCTTCGGCGAATTCAAATTAAATTCTTTGCCCGCAAATTTGTAGATTTCTTTTTCCAGCGACTGCACCGACGCATCGATTTCCTGAGACAGAATCACGAAGACATCCGGGTCCAAGAGAACACCTGCTCGCTCCATCTCGAACAAAACCGGCACCAGCGGAAGCTCGATATCCTGAAGGAGGGTCGTGACCGTATGTTCACCGCCTTGTTCAATGGCCAATGCCTCGAGTTTCTCTCGAAACGACAATGCGATGGCCCTGACTGTTTTCGCTTTTTCTGGGAGCGAAAGGCTGGCCCAATCTGCACCGCTCTCCTCGACAACAAGTGTCTCGATATCGGAACGCCGGCCGGCCTGCAGGATATAGGCCAGGAGGAGTATGTCTTCGGCTACTCCGCCGAGTCGCGCCCCGACCGCCGCGAGCGTATGCATCATGGCTTTGCTATCGACAGCGATCTTCGGTCGCTGCGTATCGGCCAAGAAATCCTTGAGGGCCGGCTCGGTCGCCTCGTTCCAGGTAACTTCAACCGCCAGGCCCGACGTGGCCAGCCCGACTGATTCGATACCTGCCGTACCGAAGAGCGATGTTTCCTTCTCCTGCAAGACAATCGCGAGCACTTCGTGCTGAACATTTTTCAGCCAGGCTTCGAGCGCGTCCGCATCCGTAATACGCCTTGTTTTTTTAATGTCTTTCTTTTTTGCCTTTCCCTGTTGTTGGTTGTTAGTTGCTGGTTGCTCGTTACTTCCCGGAATGCGCTTTATGAGACTGAAGAAATCGAGCGAACGGAGGAAGGCCTCGATCTTCGCCTGGTCGAAATCATGCGTCGCACATTCATCCAAGGAGAGCGTCACCGGCGCCGCCGTATCGATTGTCCCCAGCCGCTTCGACAACAGCGCCATGTCGCGATCAGCTTCCAACTTCTCCCGCACCTTCGGCTTCACTTTCTCCAGCGCCGCATAGATGTCTTCGAGCGAACCGAATTCCTGGATCAAGTCGGTCGCACCCTTTTCGCCGATACCCTTCACGCCGGGGATATTGTCCGATGCATCACCGCGCAGGCCCTTGTAGTCGACGAGTCGCTCGGGCGAGAAGCCGTACTTCGCTGTCACTTCGGAGATGCCATAGAGCACCATGTCTTTCAGTCCCTTCCTAAGCGTGTACACTTTCACCCGATCCGTCACGAGCTGCAGCGTATCGGTGTCCCCTGTCACGATGATCGTCTCGACACCCGCCGCTTCCCCCTGTTTCGACAGTGTCCCGACACAGTCATCCGCCTCAAATCCCGGCAGCTCGTAAATCGGGATATTCATCGCCTGGACCAATTCCTTCACGATCGGGATCTGCGCATACAAATCATCGGGCGCTCTCACCCGGGTCGCCTTGTAGTCCGCATACAGCTCATCGCGAAATGTCCCACCGGGCAGATCGAATGACGCCGCGATGTAGTCCGGCTTGAATTTCTCGATGACCGAAAACAGCGTCAGTGCGAAACCATACACCGCATGCACTGACTGCCCCGCCTTGGTCGCCATCGGCGGCAACGCATGATACGACCGATGTACCAAGGCATTACCGTCCAGAAGTACTAATAGCTTTCTTTGACTCGTCATAATCAATTGATAGAGGGCGCACTTGCCCAGCTGTATTTCATAGGAAGGCCGTTGGTTAGTTGCAACAGAGGCGAAGCCGTATCCAAGCTAATAACGTTAACAATCCACCAGATAATCTGCAGAAATACGGCGGGGTTGTCATCGAGGAGGACGAGGGTTTTGGGCTTCTTTTCCATATCCAGAGTTTGGGCTTCTTTTCCATATCCAGAGTATAGTCTGCCGTCTCAGTTTCTGCTATTAAGCGGGTGAGAGTACATACCACACAAACTTTGTCTACCATCCGTACAAACTCGGTGCAACCTCACTGCGATATCTCCCGATCCTATTCCACTGCACTCTCCCAGAGAATCTCAAACATCGACCGGAAAATATCCACCATCGCCGGCACCGCGATCACGACCGCGAGCGATGACGACTCGGGACTAATGACGAGGATCTTGTCATTGAAGATATTCAGCGTGCTCTTGAACACATGGCTCTCGGGCAAGTACCGGCATTCGCGGAGCAGGTCCGGGCTCGTCGGGTTCGTCGCCTTGGAATCCGCCGACAGGAGGAGTCGGGTCTTGATCTTTAGCCGCGCCCGCATCTCCCGATACTGCTCGAAAAATTCGGGGTCGATATTCTGCCAAGTGAACGCATTGCCGATGACGCGGTAGCTTTTGTGATCCTCCAAGATGTCCATGTAGAACTGCCGGAGCTCCTCTTTGGTCTCGATGAAACGCAGCCCTTCCGCCTGCGAGCGTTTTTTCTCGACTGATTCGAAGAGCGGGACGATACTCTTGAAGAGTTCCAGTTTCTGCTCGAACAGACTAGCCAGCCGGTCGGGCTTTTGCGCGTAGTAGTGCCGCTTTTGCTTGCGGAAATACACCTGCACGCAGCCCTTGCCCGCGAGCGACTTCAAAATCGGGTACACGGTGGTCCGCTTCAGGCCGGCTTCCTTGGCCACCACGCTCGCCGTCGCCCCACCCAGACGGAACAAGGCGAGATAGATATCCGCCTCCGAATCCGAGAGCCCAAAATCCAGCAAAGCCTGCTTTTCCCTCATATTTCCTGTGTCAATATTTTACAACACTACATACAGTATACTCTCTTTATGGCTTTTGTAAAGTATATTTACTACTTTTACTGTCTTTGTATTGTTGACTGTTACAGCATTTTTGAGTATACTACACCGTTACGATACAGAACCGAAACCGGTAAATCGTAGCAACATTCTTTAACAATCTGGGCAGACTGCCCAACCGAATTCCCGAGCGGTATCTTGGGGCGGAGAAGATCATGGCAACAGTTACGGCGAATGAGATGAGGAAGATTATGGAAACAAACGGGTTCTCTCTCATTGTGGAAGAAGTGAAGGAGGGCAACCTGAACGGCACCGAAGAACGGAGTAGGTTCTGGTTCAGTTTTGTCCATGTGGTCAGTAGGTTTAGCATAGAGTGCTGTCTGGAGCACAATCTCAATAATAACCGACTGTCTGTCTTCGTCGGAGAGTATCATGGTGGGTTCAAAAAATTCTTTGATTTCCGAGACAAGGAGAATGGCCCATCGGCTGAGGTAATGGAAAAATGGTTCGAAAAACTCAGCGGGGTCCTTGACGACTTTGTCAGGCTCCAGGCGTCATTGGAAGTTATTAGCCGGGCGTAAACCTACGCCTGGCAGCAGCAAAGAAAGGAGCAGGTTCTTGGCGAGACGGAATGGTATTCCGCTCTCGCTTTTTTCTTTCCATTCGACGCGGTGTCCAGCAAAGGTCCGATACCACCTCCCCACTAGCCAGAGTGACGGTTTTCGAGTTGGACACATGTTAAAATTCGGGTATATGAAAATCAACGACGCTGCATTTTACTATCCGCACAAAGCTAGCGAAACAGCGCTCACGCACTCATCCGAGGGCTTTGGTGCTGACTTTGTCGACCCAGAAGAGGAAGTCTATCAAGATTCGTTCAAGGCATATAGTATTGACGATCTGAAACGGCTCGAAACAGAGTCGGAAGCGATACTTCGCCCTATCTTTGAAGCGTACGATCCAGAAGACCGCTATTCCGACACATTGTTCTATGCCGCGGCATACAGCCTGAATCGTGTCTGCATGCCTCATGAGCCACCGGAAAATACCGGGTCTCTCGATCACCAAACGGTTCATGTGGTTGAGCCACTTTTGGATACGCTCCATAGTGAGTTCCCTTTGGCAGTCCAGCGATTTCGACACCTGTTTTGCCTGGAAACATCGTTCGAGGATTCGCCACATAAATTTGATCTGCATCGACACATCGACGATAAGGAGGCTGTAGTGAAACATTACCAAAGTGTCATCGAAACGCATCCGGAAGAAGCGCTGCATTTCGCGCTCGATGCAATAGTGACACGCAGTTACAACGAACTTGGGATACGTATCGCGAAGGAACTCATCCAGCAAAGGGGGTGGGAGTATGTCCTCCGTGAAGGACTGGCGACTCTGAGAAGTCAGCACTTGCCATTCAATACTCTCAAAGAGATCGTTCACAAACTCTCCACTCCCGTGAACCTGCCCCTCGAACGTATCGAGAAGCTCCTGGACGAAACAGGAGACGACACCGAGTACATTGACCTCGCCGCATATATCGAGCGGCGGCGCGAAGTTGAAAACCTGGAGACTGTTGATATAGGTTTCTGTAGAAACCTCCTACGAGATCACGATGCTCCTTTCTACGACACTGATAAAGCCCGAGCAGCAGCAGCTCAGCTCATGCATGAAAACTCTGAAGCCTATTGGGGGCTCATCGAAGAACTTCATGGGCGTTTACGAGAGATGTGGACGAACTACGAAGGGGAGCCAGACAGTCCCATGATTCTTGAAAAAATGGAGAAGTGGAAATCAATGTCCATTGATAAGCTTCTTCATACTGTTCACCCCGGCTTTTCCTTCAACCTCGTCATGGCATATACGCCCGACGATGTTTTGGACGTATCCCCCACAACCCTCGCAGAAAGCGAAAAAGGCGAGCTTATACGATCGCTTATGCTCGATGATCCGGAAACGCGGTCACGCGCGATAGAACTCATATCCCATACCGACGAAGCCTATTTCAGAGCCTTATTTGAAGTAGAGTTCCGCGCAAAAGGACGCTTTAGTGCCGCACTCCAGTGCACGAAGGACAACCTTATCACTCCCCTCCTCAGCCGCGCCCACTCAGAAGGAAAAGGCGGTGCCGATGAATGGAGGTACGTCCTGAATAGCTCCGCCGTACACTTGGCGCACAATACCCTCGGGCTCTACAGCCCAACTGGTCGTCTCCTAGATATTCTGAGGACCGACGATTCTACGGAAGAGACCTTCGACAAGATGCTCGTTGCTGATTTCTTAAGTATGAAACACGCCCTCTCTGACCACACGAACTTTTCCCCTAGCCAGAACGCTGCCGCTGTTATGCTTCTTTTTTGGCACCGGTTACCTGAAAACCAACAATACTACTTGCAAACAATGTACGAGACCTTCGATATCGACATTATGAGCTTCGTAAAGGATTGCCCCAACAGCTTCGAGCAAGCAGTCGCCTTCTCAGAGTACATTGCGCCCCTGCTCTCGCATGATCCCAAATTCGTTTCTGCCTTGTCCGGGTATGTCGATAACGGCCTCAAGGACATGACTCAGACACTACAGTATGCCGAATCTGTCGACATGAACCAGTTCCTCGTCCTCATGAACTCGGAATACGGTGAGACTGCGCGAACCGAGGAGGATGTCCGTGACATGGTGCACAATTTAAGTTTCGACGCAGTCATCCACCTACAGAAACACCTCGGATTCACTTTTGACAAAATATCACGGCGGGAGTTTTTCTCCCTCATTACCTATCTCAAGACAAAAAAACTCGGGGAGGGTTTTGATCAGCTTGGGCACTTCATCAAGCAGACTGAGGGCAGAGAACACCGGGCCAATCGCATCAAGGCGTTCCTTGCTCTGGAGGAGTTTGGGAGTGAGATGGGTGAAAAAATACTCGCCATCGGGAGTCAGCTTCCCGAAGTAGCTGATACTATTTTTCAGAAATACGCGGAGCTCGTGGAAAGTTCCGACGCCGTTGAAGCAATCCTCGACGATCTCTCCGGAGACACACGTGATACAACAACAGCCTTACAAGTCCGACAATCCCTGATCAGTAAAGCGAACAATCTTCTCGCCGAATCTCATCAAGTACTCAGAAACTTGGTTTCTCAAAGGGAATCTTTCGATGGGCTCGGGGTTGGTGATCGATCATTCGATGAAAACAGCGACGGGTATTGGTTGAACGAGTACCGAAAAGTAGAGCAGGAAGAAATCGAAAAATTGAAAGCTGGACTCGACGCGATCCGTGCCGACATCGAGCTCTTCAAAGCTACTTTCAAAACCCTGAAAGATAATGACGAAGAAATAACCCTCGAGGACTTCCGAGATAATGCGATCACCAGCGAAGCCGGCCGCGGCCTCATACCAGCTGAAGCGAAACGCATGCGCTCCCTCTATCTTGAGAGCATGACAGGCTACCCGACCGAGACTCAAAAGAAGCTCGCCAAAGACTTCGATACTCATCTCGCCGATGAAGGGAGTCGCTTCACTACGCTCCGTCACAAAGGTGAGATTGTCGGCTTCCTCTGCTTCACCGAAACTGCTCCAGGGCAGAAATATGTCTCGGCGGTGACACTCGATCCGCGCTTCCAGAAAGCCTACATCGGTGAGGCGATGATTGATGAGGCGTTCAAACGAGAGGCTTCCGACAGCATCCTCGGAGCAGACTGCGTGGCACAAAAGTCCGTCAGCGCCCGCTACATCGAGCAGGGTTTCATCGGCGTCCGTACCTGGGATGATCAGGGCGATCTGATTCTGGATATCATCCGCGATGACGTACGGAATGAGGAGTACTTCAAGACCAAAGCGATGACTCAAGAGGAGATCGTGAAGCTGGCTCCGCTGGGGAAAATCGGTACAGCGATAGTAGAGACAGCCAAGGACCCGAAGGAACATTCATTCGCACCCTGCAACAGCGGCTTTGTCCTGACGCGGTATTTCAAAGACCCGACGAGCAAGAAGTGGTATATGGTGTATGAGATGCGGCCGACGAACAATAATGCGGCAGCATAAACAAGTAATACGAACTTGTACGCGTTGCTGCGATTGACAACAACATTGCTCGAACACAAGATCAAGCGAGGTGGCAGTAAAGGCCTTCATAGTCAGATCGATATGCACTCCGAATCCAATCTCTCGAAAAAAGAAACAATCCATCAGAATGTTCCTGTTCCCGAAGAGACAACACCTCAAACTATTCAGGGTACGAGGAAGGATGATACTGACTTGAAATTAGAAAAAGAAACTGAACAGAGACTCTTTTCCTCCGAACAAGTCATAGACAGCATAGAGAAAAGGGTCGAGGAGTTAGAAAGCTCTGAGTTCTGGTATTCGGGCGAATTGCCTGAATTTGGAATTCCCTTCCTCGACAAAAACTGGGCTGCTTTCATTTCACGAATACAAAATTCTGGAAGAATATGGGTCTTCAACGAATTAATACAGGAAATTTATTGGCGAATTAAGTGGATTGTCAACAACAAATCAGAAACCGAGTCAGCACTGGACGATGAAGATTCGTATGATGAGGAACCAGTAATCGCTACATTTACATCGGAATCACAAATGGATATCCACCGTGAGTTAAATGCGTATTTTCAATTTGATCCAAAGACTGCTTCTGCCGATGATCGAATTTTTTTGACAAATCTTTTGTTTCACATTTCCGAGTCTTCGAAAGAAATTAACGATTGGGATGATGATCCGCGATGGGAAATTGATAGGCGCATACTCGAGTACAGTGATAATAATTTTCCGAGGCATATATCATCGTACATTGACGGTGTCATCGGAGCGGATTGTAAATCTTTTTTCGAGCAACTCGTTCTCGAACGGATTTCCGAATCAATAGACAGTGGTGATTTCCACTACTACCATGGTCCCTTCTCTTCTTTCGAGGGACGTCTAAGTGAGGATTCGCTCTACCGACAAAAAGGAGGTGCTGATACACCTCCTTTTTCTTCTCGTACCGACGCCGATGGAAATGATTATTCCGTCAAAGTGCTGATGCAAGACAGGTTCGTAGCAGACTATCTGAACGACGATATGTTTGAATTATTCAAACAAGAGGCTGACGGAACTTATACAGAATCTTCAATCCGAGCAATGCTCTCGGAAAGTGGTCTTACAGAAGACATTCTCACGGACACATTCATCACCAGATACCGTTCCTTGATGGATTTAAAGATTCGATCTACGCTCGAGGAAAAACTTGGCTTTTCCATGGCGAAACTCAGTTCAGCGAACCAGGTTACCTTTCTTAATTTTCTCTCCACTACTGATGCGCAGGGATTCGAATCATTTCAAGAGTTTATTTTACGCCATGACCCAGATGACCGGGTGGCCATCTGCTCCTCTTACCTGGCCTTCCAAAACGAACCGGATTTTAGCTACATTATTGAACGCGTTTGCCAGCACCGTGAAATTGGCCTGCCGCTAATCCGCCACGTTTATGAATTGATCGGTAACGCTGAACAAATCCGGATGTATCTCAACACGGAGTTCACCGGCAACTACGATAAGAAGATTATTGCCAAAATTCACGGTTCGCTTATCAGGAAAGCCTACAATCTCCTCCTAAAGTACGACGCCGAAATCGCAGATCTTGAAACAATCCAAGAAATTGAACACGGTTCTCAGATGTTGGCAGATATAGACACAGAAGAAGATGGTTTTGCTGATACTGGTATGGCTAGTATGGGCATAAACCACAGATTACCGATACCAAGTTATGAACGAGAGCGAGTCAAAGTTGCTCGTAATGTGGAACAGGAGTGTTCTGCTGCTGACTTGTCTCAGACACTACTCCTCAATACTTTTAAATCTTTGAAAGAAGAAGGAACAAAAGTTTCACTAGAAGATTTTCAGAGTTCCGAGTGTCCTACCGTTTCCGGCCGCAAGCTCTCTCCTCTCGAAGCAGCCCACATGCGCTCCCTCTACGCCGACAGCATGACAGGCTACCCAACCGAGACCCGGGAGAGACTACTTACGGAATTTGACAATCACATTCAAGATGAGCAAAGCACCTTTTCCCTCCTCCGACACAAAGGCGAGATCGTTGGCTCCCTGTGCTTTACTGAGGACCAGCCCGGTCAAAAATATATCTCCGCCGTCACCCTCGATCCTCGCTTTCAGAAAGCGTACATCGGTGAGGCGATGATCGATGAGGCGTTCAAGCGAGAGGCGCGAGAGAATATCCTCGGTGCTGACTGCGTCGCAGAGAAGTCGGTGAGTGCCCGCTACATCGAAAACGGCTTTGTCGGGGTGCGTTCGTGGGACGATAAAGGTGACCTCATCCTCGACATCGTCCGGGATGATCGACGGAATGAGCAGTATTTCAAGACCAAAGCGATGACTCAAGAAGAGATCGTGAAGCTGGCTCCACTGGGGAAAATCGGCTCTGCGAAAGTCGAAGTCGTCTCCAATCCCCAGGAACACTCCTTTGCTCGCTGCAATGAAGGATTCGTCCTGACGCGCTACTTCAGGGATACTCAGACGAAAAAGTGGTACCTGGTGTACGAACCCATGCCCGTGAGTCCGCAAGCTAAGAAGGCTCAGCGCTCCACAGAAGCAGCCACTGCCTAGCGGGCCAGGACTTCTGCTCGATCGTAGAGCGTCTCGAAGAGATACTTGTGCATCTGATAGATCGCGGGGTTTTCGATGATGACACCGAGCTTGCGGTCATGCGCGAGTGTCAGGTACGAGACCTTGCCATCGTAAATCTGCATCGATACCTCGAAGGGCGTCGCACTCATGGGAATGGCCCGGACTTCGGTCACGAGGCTTCTTTCTTCGGTGTAGAGACTGCGAATAAACGGCGTATCTGGGACGAGCAGCTTCTTATAAATATCGAGCTTCTCCCGCTTCCGCATATAGCGAGCATTGATTTCGCCGATATTCTTCTCCACCGCTTCCACATCGACATAGGAATAGATCACTTCCTTGGCTTGAAGTGAATCGTCGAGCACCTTCTCCACTCCCACCTCCCCCTCATAGACGAGCACTCCCGGCTGGCTCGAGTGGAGATTGAAATCCGATGACAACACCGGCAAGAGCCCCTCGATCGCTCGTTCGGCATCCCGGATCGCCCGCTCTTTTGTCTCCACGACGGACCGGAGTGCGGTCGGGTGCTTCGCCCGGTAGAGTGCGACTTTCCCGGGGGCTTCTTGCTTTTCGGTCAGCCCCAGAGCGACCAGATCGTCGAGTGATTTGTAAATCAAACCCCGCTTCAAAGGCAGGTACTTGGCGAGCTTCCCTGCCTTTATCTCTTTTTCCTTTAATAGAGCCTCAAATACGAGGGCTTGCGCCTCGGACAGTCCAACCTGCTTCAGATTTTCTGTGTAGAGAAGCTCCATATATTTCATCTTATTTCCTTTCATTCTACTCCTCATTTTATATATTGTCAATATATTGTGACATATTATATGCTTATTTATGCATATTTTTTATATTATATAAGCTTTTTTTCATATTTCTGATACGTATCATTGACACTGTTGTAAAACGGTGCTATACTGTGACTTCAATAGAAAAAGAGAGACGAGAGACCTGCCCGGCATACTTCGCGAGGCGATGTAGACGGGGACCGGCCGTGAGACAGCCACCTTAGTACCTTACCGATCAGCGTTCTTAGAGAGAGACATGCGGGAGAACGGTGACGCGAATCCTGCTCGACCGACAACACTCGGGAGAGTAGAGAGACCTGCCCGAAGTGCTACGCAACAGCGTCGCAGGCGGGGACCTCGAGACCCTCGAGTTTCGCGAGATTCTCCCCCATCCTCTTTCTCGGAAGCCACAAAAGATAGCTTCGAGAGAGATACAGTACATTTCATACTCCCAACGCGGAGAGAGACAAACGAGTCACATCTAGCAGCCCTTCACTCGGCTGCCAAGGCGGAATACTAACCATATTCTGAGCGGTCTGTGATCAAAGTGTCGGTCCACTACCAGTGCGCTGCAAAGCGGACGAGAGACGGTAGCCCCGACGCGTCGATCCGAATACTACCCTGACTCGCAAGGAGTGAATGCCTATGAGGCGATCAATTGATAGCCTCGTAGGCATAACGGTCCTTGGAAAGCAACGGAGGAAACGGACACGCCGAAAGTGTGCAGAAGCGAGCCACGCCCCGTTCAAGGAGAACCTTAACAACTTGTTCAATTGGAAGCTGGATGGTTTTTGTCATCAAGCTTTCTGAGAACTGGTGTACCCGCACCATCATTCATCTATCCAATACGCCGGGCATTGCGTGTGGGAAGGAGGCCATCATGGCCGTGAATTTCACGAATTGTGCGTGGGCGGATCTCGCTCACGCCGGTTGGAGACCGAGTGTGGTCGCCCGTAAGGGCGACAGCGTGACAGTTGTCTTCACTGGGCCGCAAGGCCTCGTGGAGACCCGTGCCGTTCCGGTGGAACGGCTGGGGCGCGTGACCCGCGCTCAACTCGACCGTGTCGCGCCCGTACGGCGCGCCCCGGCCAAACTGAGAGTGCGGATCCACTAGGTTTCGACTCTCGCAGGTTTTGGCGGTTTCTCCAGTTTTAGAAACCGCACCCTAAGGGTCGCCTGATACCCGGAGTGGTGGATAACTCCAAAGGCAAATATCCCGAGTCACATCGGGAGGTTGGTGAGGCGAGAAACAGTGGTATGTTTCTCCTCTCTACTGAGCAAGCGAGACTCGCTTGTTCTGAGAGAGTTTCAATCAACTGTTACTGTCGGCGTTTTGTTATTGAAATGGGTTTCCGTTTCTGCCGTTTTGGTTTTTATTTTAGAAATCAAAACGGTGGATGCGGATCCGCCTTTCATCAACCGTCGCTCACAAAAAGGAGGCCATCATGGCCAAGGAATTTGTAAGGAAGCAAGACTCCCTCAACGCTCTCCGGGGCGAAGAAGAAGTCCAAACCGCCACCTCGTGGCGGGAAGAGGTCAAATACGAGGGCGCTGTCGCCCTCAGGGGCAAGCGCCCCTGGAGTTTCGGTGGGCTTCAAAAGCGCGTCGCCCGCGCGGCGATTGACTTTGAAATCTCGGTTGGCATCCTGACCGAGGAGTGGAAAGAAAACTGGTTCCAATCGGAATGGGACCGGCGTAACTGGCCGAAGTATGGCCCCACGCGGGTCATCCCGTATAATCTCCAGAACAATTCCTCCTCCCACGTCGAGTGGAAAGAGGGGGAAAGCGAGAAAGCTTACCGGGCTCGACGTCTGGAGGCTTCGACCGAGCAGTTCCTCCGGATGGCAGGGTGGCTCCGCGCGGCGTCGGCATTCCCGACGCTCGTGGAATTCATCAGAGCCACCCAGTGCGGGATGTTTCACTCCCCGCACAACGTGGTGAATCTCTGGGACTTCGTCGAGCGACACCCGTCGCCCGGCGGAGCGGATCGCTACCTGAGAAAGGTAGCCTACCAGACCAACCGCTTCCTGCGGGGGTTTGGTATTCACTTCAAGGGACGCTGGTCTTGCGTCCCGTACAACCGGCTGTGCCCGCGCAAGGCGGGTATGGCCACCGCGGCCAATATAGTCCAGCAGGTCCTCTTCGGTATCTCTGGAGAGGACTTCCACAACTGCAAAAGCCGCGATGTCCTCATCGCGGCGCGCGGGCTCACCTTGTTCAAACCCGCCCCGCGAGAAGTACTCCGCTGGGCAGTGGAGCGGGTGAACGCGGGCGAGTTTACTTGCCTGCGCGATGCCCTGTTGGCATCGGGACGGCTCGTCCGTGACAAGACGGACGGGGTCGAGATGTACCTCGACCCCACAAGCGACAACGCGGTGCGACACGGTATCTCGGCTTCAGCCGGGTATCGGCTCACCGAAACCAGCGGACGCGAGTTCGTTGAGGTGGTGTGGTTGGTGACTGGCTTCGGCCGGTCGTATCACCATACCGGAGGTTGGTACGACACAGTGACTCACAAGTCACTCGCAGATCGTGAGGCCGCAGTCGGTGCCGCGCTCGATGCGTGGCAGAAGCAGAAGAAGTTGGAGAGGGAGAACAAGCAGTTTGTCTCCCGACTCCAGCCGGTGGGGTTCTGCCCCATCGTGTACTTCCAGGATTCCCGAGACGCAGGTAACTGCGCTGAGGGGACGTGGGAGTTCATGCGGCGCATCGGGGTTTCAACCTCGCGCCGTTTCGTTCCGGCATCACGGCTTCTCCCGTACTTGGGCGAGGTCCGGGTGGCAAACACCCTGAAGTTAGTGGCCCAAAAGGTCGCTACTCTCGGGTTCTGAGTTCTTAAACGGTTTTGTGTGTTTGACCAGCGTATATCAGCGCGAATAAACACATGGTTTTGGATGAGGAGCTTGCTTGGTCGCTTGCTTCCTCATTCATCCAGCACCAATTGGTTTTGGTGCTGGACTTCATTCAGCCTGTAGCGAAAGTGAGAAGATCTCACGAGTAGGTGTGGGTTGATAGAGTTCCGGTGTACCCGCACCATATCAATTATCTCTGCACGCCGGGCTTTGCGTGTGAGGAGGAGCTTGGAGATGAAACTCCAGCAAATAGTACGTGAAGAAACCGTCCGGGCGTTCGCGCCCCCCGAGCACCTCCCCTATGGGGGCGTCACGGGGTCCGGTCGATATGGGCGTGGTGACGGAGCACCCGTGCCCCAGCGTCATGCCTACTTCTGCTTCGCCGCATCGGCCGCATTTGCGGTTGAGAGCGGTGAGGTGGTGTCTGTTCTCCATCTGGAGGATGGGCACCTATCCGGAGACCACCTCTGGGTGGTCAAGGTCGAGCTGGCGGGGCAGACGCCCCGCTACTTCGCCGGACTGGCCCTGCCAGTCCGCGAGGAAGTCTCGGCCCGGTGGGTCGAGGCCGTCATCGACGACCTGCCTGATTCGGCAGGCACGCTCCTCCCAGCCGAGTCCCTCGGGCTCGGTTGGACCGAAGGGGACCACTGGGTCACCTGGACGTCGCGCGCCCTCTTCGCGCGCGATATCGGGGAGGGGAAGTTTTCCCTCCCCGAAGGCATCGTCCGCAAGGACGCGGGAGGAATCTGGCAGCTCGCCGGGTCGTCCAACGCCCACTATGTGGGCCCGGGCGATGTCGGACTCGACCCGGCCCTGGCCGGCTGGTCCTACCAGACCAGCCGCACCTTCACCGGCCGTCAATACGGCTGGTGGGAGAAGACCGTCGACGAAGGCCGGCGGCGACTCCTCCTCAACGAGGGCCCACTGAAGCGGGAATTCCCGCTTCGGGAAATCCGGGAACGGCGCATCCGTGTCGTGCATCCTGAGATGGTAGTGGTACGCGCTGCATTCCAGCGCACCATCACCGCACAACAACCCGCCCCCCAAGGGGTGAAGCGGGTACGCAAGGTGGCACCACCCCCGGCCTCTGTCGGCGATGACGAATTCGTCGAAGTTGTGGCGGATTAATATCCGCAAGGTTTTCAAGTTTTCCTGCTTTTAAAAAACTTGTTTGGTTTGGACGGGAACACTTGGTCGTGTTCCTCTCCATCTTTGAGAATTTATTTTGCGAGAGACAAAATGAATGCTCAACGATGGAATAATTTTTTAATTCACTTTTTATTGAGAACTTTTTCACAAGGAGAGGGATATGAATGACAATAGCGTCATCGATCTGGGCGATGTCCTGATCAGTCCGGCCACACACGCGGCGTGGCTGGGGTTTGCCGAACGAGTGACCCAGGCTCTCGGAGCCCTCGGCGTCACTGACCCGAGTCAAATCCCCGATGAGCAGGGGCGTATCAATTCGGACGGGTCGCTCAAGATCTTCGTCACCCTGCCAAATGGCGAGGTGTCGAAGACCGTGCCGAAGGAGTATTGGGGGTATCGGCAGATGCAATAGGTTTTCTGGAGCAAGCGCATGCCACGTCATGCGCTTGCTCCACCCCAACTTCGATAGTCACTCTGTCACCGTTTTTGAATCGTCTCACTTCCTCTGTACGCGAGAAATACTTTTGAATCTCGGCCTTCCCGTGGTCCGTCTCTCTCCCACCGGAAACACCCCGAGGCTCACTCGCGTGCGGAACAAGTGGGAAGAAGTGAAACCAGTATTTCCAATGTACCGAACCATAACTGTTGTTTTAGGCACACACTTTTGGCGGGTTGATTAAGGTAAATTCTTTTAGATACTCGTTCGGTGTTTTTCCATCCAGTCCACAATGCTCGAGATCATTAAAGGCTTTCTCACGAAAGCCTTTTTTCATTGGTGTCAGAAGTTTTCTGGATAGTGATCTCCCGCTCGGTCTCGGAGAGCGCACGAAGTGAAATATCCGTCCGTTCGGCTGGTAAAATCTTCGCGAGCCGCTCGGGCCATTCGAGGAGGACGAGGCCCTGCGGATCAGTGCACCACTCGAGGAAGCCGAGTCGCTCGAAGTCGGCCGCACCCACCCGGTAGGCATCGGCATGATAGACGCGGCAGATACCCGTCGGCGTCGGAGCCGGCAATTCGTACTGATTCATGAGGACAAAGGTCGGTGACGGATACGGCGCCGTGGCTCCCAAGCCTTCCAGGATGCCCTGGACCAAGGTCGTCTTGCCCGCACCCAAATCCCCGGCGAGCGTGACGAGGGTCTCTGGCTGGAGCGTACCAGCAAAGCGCTTTCCCCACGTCTGGGTGGCCTCTTTCGACTGGGTCCGGATCGTTTCCATATGCTTGGAGCATAGGGGATGGGACGCATTGTATCAAGGCTATAGACCACTTATTTGAAGCATTTATAGCCTCCTCGACCGCTATTTTCGATCGTACGCCTGGCCCCGGCGCGCTATTTGACCGGTAGTTATTTCTCTGATAGTCTGGCCTCTTATCCGTTCGGATTTCCCCCTGATTTTTCAGTTTTCTGACATGTCCCTCACGAAAGAAGCGCAATTCCTCGAACTCCTCAAGCCGGCCGAGCACCCGCTCATCCTCCTCCCGCCCTATCCGAGCCACGACGCGATCGCGAGCGGTATCGCGCTTTCTTTGTTCGCCCTGGCCTTGGGCAAAAAGCCGACGCTCGCCGCCGAACGGATCGATGAACGCCGCGAAGACCTGGGTTTCCTCGTCTGGCCCGAGACCGTGCTCACCGCGATTTCCGGCGCCCGTGATTTCGTCCTCTCTTTCAATACGGAGCACAACAACATCCTCGATGTCCGGACTGAGCGACTCGACAAAGAACTCCGCATCCACCTCACACCGACGCACGGCACGATCGATCCGCGGGACTTCTCCTTCATCCTCGCCAAGTACAAATTCGATATCGTCCTCACCGTCGATGCTCCAGACAAAGAAAGTCTCGGCAAACTCTACGAGGAGAATCCGGACATTTTTTATGAAATCCCAATCATCAATATCGACCGCCACTCCAACAACGAACAGTACGGCCAGCTGAACTTGGTCGACGTCACGGCTTCATCCGCTTCAGAGATCGTCGCTCACTTCATCGAAGCAATCGGGACAGAATTCATCGACACTGCGGTCGCCGAAGCACTCTTGGCGGGGATCATGTCTGCCACCGACTCGTTTCAGAAGAAGAACACGACGCCGAAGACCCTCCAGCTCGCCTCCGCCCTGATGGGCCACGGCGCTGACCAACAGAAAATCGTGAAGAATCTCTACAAAACGCAACCGCTCCACATCCTGAAACTCTGGGGGCGCATCATGGGCAATATCCGCACCAATGATGCCCTCCACCTCATGTGGGCACCCGTCACCCTCGAAGACTTGGTCGAGTCCCGGTCCAAGAGTGAAGACCTCCCCGTCGTCCTCGACAAGATCCGCAACAACTATGCCGGCGCGACCGTCTTCGCGCTGTTCTTCAAAGAAAGTGCGACCTCAATGCGCATCCTCATCAAGACGCAGCAAGAAGACCGTCTCGAACACATCCTCTCTGTCTTCTCCGAGAGCCACCTCGTCGGAGATATGCTCGAAGGCACTCTCCCCGCCACCGACTTTGCAACCGCTGAGCGACTCCTCGCGGAATGGTTCCAGGGTTTGGAGGAAAAAAACTAAAGACCAAGGCACCCCGCTCTCACTCGGAAGCACGCTCCTTCTCCCGCTTCCGCGATCCAGATCCAACTATCGGATCGATTGGAATAGCTCGTTCGGGTGGAAAAATGCTAGAATGGGAGCGAAAAACACAACCCCCTATGCCAAAAGTTAGCCATCGCATCGTCCCTGCCACTGCCAGCGAGAAAACCTTGCGCACGACCGACCTCCTCAAGAAACTGCGCGAACAGTCGATGGAAGATCGGGCCCATGCGCTCGGGGACCGGGTCGGACTCCCCTACCTCGACCTTCACCTTTTTCCCGCTGATCCCAAAGATGTCGCCCTCCTCCCGGAAGCCGATGCCAAGAAATACGGTGTGGCGCTCTTCCGAAAGAACGGCAATCATGTCTATCTCGGTCTCGAAGACCCCGAACAACCGGAAGCTATGGAATTCCTCCAAGGCCTCGCCAATCAGAAACACTGGAACATGACGCTCTCGGTCGTCTCCCGCCAATCGCTCGAGAAGATCTGGGCGAGCTACAATAATAAGCCGCTCCTCGTCAGCCTCGATATCCTCCGTGTCTCGCTCAAAGGCGACGACCTCGAGCACTTTGAGAAAAATTTCGGCGACCTGCTCAATCTCGGCAAAGGAGACGCTTCCATCTCGACGTCCCAGATCATCGAGATCATCCTCGCCGGGGCGACCAAGATGCGGGGAAGTGATGTCCACATCGAACCCGGTGAGACAACGGCCCGCCTGCGGTATCGGATCGACGGACTGCTCCAGGATATCGGCGACCTGCCGCGCCACATGTACCAGCTCGCGCTCGCCCGGATCAAGATGCTCGGCGGCATGCGCATCAATGTCCGTGATCGCGCCCAAGACGGACATTTCTCGATGGTGAGCGGTGAGGATCGCGTCGACATCCGCGTCTCGCTCATCCCCGGCAACCACGGCGAAAATATCGACCTGCGTCTCCTCAACAACGCTGATGTCGACGTCGACATCACACACCTCGGGATCTACGGCCGAGCGTTCGAAGAGATCCAACGGGCCATCGAAAAACCGAATGGCATCATCCTCAATACCGGTCCGACCGGCTCTGGCAAGACGACAACCCTTTACTCCCTCATCAACCGCATCAATAATCCCGCGATCAAAATCATCACGGTTGAAGATCCGATCGAGTACAATATCCCAGGCATCGTCCAGACAGAAGTGTCGAAGGATCGAGACTACACCTTCGCCTCGGCTCTCCGCGCCATCGTCCGCCAGGACCCCGATGTCATCCTCGTCGGCGAAATCCGCGATGACGAAACAGCTGATGTCGCGGTCTCTGCCTCGCTTACCGGTCACCTCGTACTCTCGACCCTCCACACCAACAACGCCGTCGCGACTATCCCTAGACTTCTCGATCTCGGGGTGAAGCCATCGCTCATCGCTTCGTCGATGAATATCATCATGGCCCAACGACTCGTCCGCATCCTCTGCGAAGAGTGCAAAGAGCCCTATCTCCCGGCCGCAAGCACCCTCGCCGCGATCCAAAAACTCCTCGCCATGATACCGGCTCAGGCCAAGACGAAGCAGTTTCCGACAGTCGATGTCCTCTACCGACCCAAGGGCTGTGTCCACTGCAACTTCACCGGTTACTTTGGCCGCCAGGGCATCTTCGAAGTACTCCCAATCACGCAAGACATCCGCGACCTCATCGATGCGATCGCGACCGACAAGGAAATTTTCGACGCGGCCGTGAAAGATGGGATGGTGACCATGGCCCAAGATGGACTGATCAAAGTCCTCGAAGGCCACACGACAATGGATGAAGTCTGGGCCGCATCGGGCCGAGAAGACTCCCTCCGCGATCTGTACGCAGCCTTTGAGGACACCGCCCTCGATGCTGATGCCACTGATGAAACAGCCGACGACATCGGCGGAGCCGAAACACCGGTAGCACCGAAAACCTAGCCGCTACTTCAGTAGAAAAAATTTCAGAGCCCGGGCAGTCGTTCGACTACTCGGGCTCTTTTGCCTCTGCCAGACTATCTGCATCTGCAACTCACGCCGAAGCAATCGATGTCCCACAGGATGGAACCGTAGGTGCCATAGCGCACGGCGAGCGCCCTCCAGCCGGCCACGCAGATAGGCTTCACCTCGTCAGGAACGGCTGTCTCCGGGAGTGGAATCCTGACTTGTGCAATCTCCTTATTGGCTATCAGCCGCTCCTGTTTGAGCAATTTCGGAGATGGTGGTGGAGGAGCGGTACCCTTCTCCACCGGCTGAGCGACTGATGGTGACGCTCCGGTGAATGAGAGGCCTCCGATCACCACCGTGAATAACAGCGTGCCTACTCCAGGCAGCATAGAAAATCTCATATCCGTCTCCTTATTCCACTACCGGGGAACGATCGGCCATCATTTGATGGGGTTGAAAAAAGGAACTGAAAGAGATTTATAGCACACCAGCCAAAAAGTTCAAAGCGGCTCAAAAATTTCAGAACCCGGGCAGTCGTTCGACTACTCGGGCTCTTTTGCCTCACCTGCTATTTATTGTCCAGCGCTCGACTTGGCCGTAGCGATTCGAGTGCCAGCCGTCACGAGGGCTTCAAACAACTCCATGAGCTGCCTCGGTCCCTCGCTTGGCCACCTATAGAGTTCGTACCAGAGCAGGAAACGCTCGGTCCTGATCTCTTCGACGGTGAGAGACTGAGCAACCGTGGTCGGCGAGGCACCTTGCAGGCCCAGTGTCACCCGGGCATCAATGAGCCTTGATACCCGGTCATCTAACTTGAGCTCCCGCTCGAGATTGTAGAGAAGCCGGAGAGTCGCGAGCGCTTGGACACTGAGCCACTTTCCCATGTCCCCGAAAGTGACCGCTACCAAATCCCCCATCATCCCCGGAGGCGAACTTTCCAACAGCGCTTTCAGCTCCGCTGCTGTCGACGTCGTTTCGTTCAGCCGAACGAATGGGGCATGCTCTGCCCCTCGCTTAACACAAACGACATATGCGATGCTACTTGCCTCGCCGGTCATGACTCAGTCTCCTTTCAGCTAAGAGTTTCAAAGCCCGAGCAATACACGATCACTCGGACTTTTTCTTGAAGTAGAGAGCATCACTTCTTCATATCACAACCGATGGCCGCACCAAGTGTGAGCAATGCCTCGACAAGTGCTCGTCCTATTTCGGTGTGGAGAGCCTCATCACGCTCGAACAGATGCGTCAAAGCTGGTTGTTCATAGTAGCGCGTCAAGTGGTCATGCAGGAACCCGGTGATGATATGTGCGTCCGAGGCACCGGGCAGAAGCTCTGACTTTCTCACCGAATCCTTGATTCCATCGGGTGTGTTGCTCGGTTGCACCTTGAACATGATGCGTCCACTTGAATCCAGGTAACTCGCATAAACCGGTCCGTTCATCTCGTCCTCACTTTCTGCGCGGTTGCGCGGTTGAAAAAGTTTTCAAGCTACAAAAAATCCCTCACCTGTAGACAAGGCCCTAGGCATGGGAGCCCGGGGAATGGACGAGTGTCGAGGTGTAGCGCAGCCGAAACCACCCTACCCGATCTTGACTATCGCCGAAGCGAGACCCCTCCTAAGCTGAAGAGAAAAGATAGTACTCTCCAGTTGTCTACATGTGAGGAATTTTTCCAAGGTACCCGAGAGCAACAAAAAACGGCGCAGGCCGATCTAGATTTCTGCTTTTTGTTTGAAGGAGCAGGATAGCATGTCGAAGGAAAGCTGTCAACCCCCTGACAACGTATGGTTTTCGTGGCTTGAAACAGGCATTATCCAGCCATTTCCAAACTCCGCCAGAGATGGACGCTCACGCCGGATGTTCTTTTTGTATCCCCATCGAATGGTGATACCATTGTCAGTATCCAGCATGATGCTTCATAGTTTTTCCCAGAGCCCCTCTCAAAAATAGCTGACACTCTATGCTCAATACGACCGAACACACCGAGGAAGATGTCGTCATCGAGAACACACTCCGTCCCCGTGGCTTCAGCGAGTACATCGGCCAGGAAAAAACGAAAAAGAACCTCGAAATCTTTATCCAGGCAGCCAAAAAGCGCGACGAGGCGATTGACCACGTGCTCCTCTATGGCCCGGCTGGTTTGGGCAAGACCACGCTCGCCCATATCATCGCCCGGGAGATGGGTGCCGGTATCAAAGTCACCTCGGGCCCAGCGATCGAACGTGTCGGCGATCTCGGCAGTATCCTCACCAATCTCGAACCCGGCGATGTGCTCTTCATCGACGAGATCCACCGGCTGAACAAATCGATCGAGGAGGTGCTCTATCCCGCGATGGAGGACTACAAACTCGACATCATCATCGGCAAAGGTCCAGCGGCCCGCACGATCCAGCTCGACCTCCCGCGTTTCACGCTCATCGGCGCGACCACCCGGCTCGGGGCACTCACCAATCCGCTCCGCAACCGCTTCGGCTCCATCCATCGGCTCGAATTCTACACCGCTGACGAGATCGAACAGATCGTGCATCGCTCGGCCGGCATCCTCAGTGTCCCCCTCGATGAGCTCGGGGCGAGGGGGATCGCCGGAGCGAGTCGTCGCACCCCACGCGTCGCCAATCGCATCCTGAAGCGCGTCCGTGACTACGCCGAGGTGCATCATGACGGCACCATCACCCAGACGGTCGCGAACGAAGCCTTGGCGCTCTTCGAGATCGACCGACTCGGACTCGAACCCGCCGACCGGACCGTGCTCCAGGCCATCATCGACAAATTCAAGGGCGGACCAGCTGGGCTGCAGGCCATCTCGGCTATCACGAGCGAAGAAATGCACACGATCGAGGACGTCATCGAACCCTATCTCATCCAGATCGGTTTTCTCGCTCGCACCCCACGTGGCCGCATCGTCACCCCCGAAGGCTATCGCCACCTCGGCCTCGAACCACCCTTCGGTATCGAGGAGAAACTGCTGTAAAAAAATTGAGGTCCATACGATGTCGTACGGACCTAAGTGATTCTCTTGTCGGTTTCTCTGAACCGCTAGAATGCCCGCGACAGCTGCAGACCAAAAACGTTGCTCTTCGGTCGCCCGTCGATGAACGGATGAATCCGCTCATAGGACGGTGTCACGGTGATGCTGTACATGTTGGTCTTATACGGAAGCTGAATCTTGTACGAGACGACTGTGCCACCCGCGACACCTGGCAAATCTGGTTGTTCCGACACTTGCAGCCGCTGTAGAACAGAGAACCGTTCGTTAATCGGCCATGTGTGCCGGATTCCCGCGAAATAGACCGGTTCATTCCTGAACCCCATGCCGGTTGAGCTGATGACCTCTACCCGGGCGTACGGAGATAGCGTTGTCTTCCCGATTGCCCACGGTGTCTGCGGCGAGATCTCTCCGAAGAACTGGGAGACATCGTTCCGGTCGAACCGTGCCGTCCGGTAGAGATCGAAGAATGCGATGCCGACGTCAGCAGAGACACTCCCGACCGCACCCTTCCATCCGAGCGTGAAGTCACTCTCATTGCCATAGACATTCCCCGCAGCTCCAGAGAGACGCCGTGACAGCCAGAGATCAAAGTAGGCCCCGTTTTCGAATGAGAGCGTGACTCCACCCTGTGCAACCGGGTCTTTGGCCGAGACAACCCCGTTACCTAGGGCGTACAGATTCTTCACCCCACCGTATACGAACACGGAAGGGCCAGCAAATACCGGCGCAGCAAACAGCAGAGTGCAGATGCCAACAATTACCTTCTTCATTTTCTTCTCCCCCCCAGAACCCCGAGGTGCGGGTGCCGTCAAACGACAACCAAAGAACGCCAAGGGACCCATTCCCTTTCAGAAATCTCTCGAGTGAAAAATTTCGGAAAGAGGTCGGTCTGAGCACCATTCAACCCTGTATATAAGCCTTTTTTGAAATTACTCACGAATAACCAGTGTACAGCATTTCTCAACGAATGTCAATGTCAAACATTTTCCGTCTTCACCGCCGAAGACGCCTGGTAACCGTGTCCTCCGCCGCAATTGTCTTCTCTCTCCCGGAAAGAACGGGCTCTGCCAACTACCAACATCGACCGCTGATCGACACCCTGCTGAGACGCGTAATGTCCTCCTGTTCGAAAAAATATTTCATCAGATGATATACTGAAAGAAACACAATTATCTATGCAACTTTTTTTCGGTGTCACCTATCTCATCTTCTTCTTCGGTATCATCATCGCGAGTCTCTTCATCGTGTTCCACCTCTCGCGGTACGCGCTCAATCGCCGACTGGCAACTGGGATGACTCTCCTCTTTGTCATCGTCACCGCGGTGCTCCTCCTCGCGAATGTCCTACTCTTCTTCAGCCTGCCGCTCGATACCCTGCTCATCCCTATGAATTTCTAGATATGCCACATCAAGACTTCAGCCGCTATCACTTCCAGGGCCAGCGCGAGAGTGAGACGATCATCCGTGTCGTCCATCGCCACTGGTTCGATATCGCGACTCATTTCATAGTTGTCATTGTTTTCATCGCTGTCTTGTTCGGTTCACTCTCGCTCCTGCCACTCCTGTACCCGAACTGGCTCGGGAGCGGGATATCTCGCTTCACCCTCTTCATCCAGAATTCACTTATCCTCCTCATCTGGCTCTATGCTTTCCTCATCTGGATCGACTACTTCTTCGATGTCTGGATCATCACCAATGAACGCGTCATCAATATCGAACAAAAGGGGCTCTTCGTCCGCTCCGTGAGTGAATTGAAGTTCTCGCGCATCCAGGATGTAACGTCAGAAGTGAGCGGCATGCTCCCGACTATCCTGAACTTCGGTGATGTGAAAGTCCAGACCGCTTCAGAGGAAGAATTTTTTCTCTTCCGCCGGGTGCCGGACCCGTACCATGTGAAAGACATCATCATGGAGCGTCTGCGCACCGAGCGCGACGAAGAAATCGACCGCGTCGTCCGCGCCTCCCAAGCCAAGAGGACTTAAAAGGTTTTTGGTGGCAGATTGTGGCAAACTGCTCATCTACACCTTCAGTGCTTGCCAATTTTCCATTTCGTACTTAAGCTAAGAAGCTACTCCCTAAACCCTATCCGCTCGTTCGCTATGTCCGGACATTCCCACTGGGCCACTACTCACCGTGCCAAAGGCGTGAATGATGCCAAACGTGCCGCCATCTTCACTAAGGCGGGACGCAACATCATCCTCGCGGCCGAACGCGGCGGCGGCAATCCGGACTCGAACTATCTCCTGAAGATCGCCATCACTGAAGCCCGCGCGCTGAACATGCCGAAAGACCGAATCGAACGCGCTATCTTGCGCGGTACCGGCGAGCTCGTCGGAGAAAAAATCGAGTCGATCATGTACGAGGGCTTCGGCCCCGGCCAAGTCGCACTTCTCATCGAAACTACGACCGACAACCGCAACCGTACCGTGAGTGAACTCCGCTCGCTCTGCCTGAAAAAGGGCGGCAAGCTCGGCAATTCCGGCTCCGTCGCCTTCCTGTTCCAGCGCGTCGGCCTCCTCGCGTTCGAGATCGGCGAAACTCCGCTCGAAAAGCTCGAGGAGCTCGCGATCGAATCTGGTGCACAGGACTACGCTGTGAGCGATAATATCTTCACCGTCTACACCGAAGTCGACAAGCTCCAGGCGGTCCAGGCCTTTTTCGAAAACCAAAAGCTCACTCCAACGGCCGCTCAGCTCGGCTGGAAACCGACACAAACCGTCACGCTCGACACCGAAACCCAAAAGACTTTTGGTGCCTTCCTCGAAGAGCTCGAGGACCACCAAGACGTCCAAGCGGTCTGGAATAATTTGAACTAGCTGGTAGCTGACAGCTTGTAGTGGGTAGTGAGTAGGGATTAGAAGTCAGTGGTGGGGAGAATAAGAAGAAGCGTCGCAGGATTTCCCACGACGCTTTTTTGTGAGGCTTTATGTTCGGGTCTGCCTCGGAACCCATCTCATCTACACGCGGAGGAGAATCGCGAAGGAGTTTATCGTGGACCTTGCCACTAGCTCATCTGCATTTTGCTAAAGGTCGAAATAACCTCTTGCGCCTTGGCAATTGCGAAATTAATTGTTTGCGCAAGAATTTCTTCCTTTCTCTTCTTGATGGCATCGTAACCAACCACCACAGAAGAGTCAGCGAATGCATCAGCGCCAGAAGGGTAGAAATCTGGCTCAAAGATTTCCCAGGTCTTCTCTTCCGAAAATTCTGCGAACTCCCCGTATGGGAACTTGTCCGGATCATCTTCGGTAAGACGAGTGGTTTTCTTCACTCTCCACTCGCCGCCCTTTTTGCCGCTATCACGAACTTCGTGCTCGCCTCCCCTCCCCTCGCCCTTGCCGTCATGCACGACAAGTATCGGAGGGGTTGCCTTTCCGCTCCATACGTTCCGACGATCGTATGGGTACTCGATCCAGGCGACTGAGCCGACTATGGCGAGAAAGACAGAGGGGAGATTCCTGTGTGCAACAGTGACAATATAGCCACCTTTTCCGTAGCAATTGCTATTACGGCCTACCTTGGACACTGCAATCAGGAAGTCGCTCTTTTCCATTTCGTTCTCCAATACCTCAGCGGTTGCCAGATTTGGCGGATTTCTTAAGGAACTCTTGTCCGATGAGTCGCTGGATCTTTAATCCGTTTCTCAACCTGACACCGGAGTATAGCAGATTATTGAATACTAGTCAATAGTTTGGATGTTTATATTTCAAACATGTATCATTTATTTGCTTTATTTATGCATATTTATAACATTTATATATTGTTCATCAATTTTATTGACTATTAAGAAGGATTGCGTTATGCTCGGGTCATGGATGAAATTGTGAAGAAATTGATGCTGCTCGGACTCAATGAAAAGGAGGCTCGGGTCTATGTCGCCCTTCTGGAAGCCGGGCGCGCTTCGGCCTATGCCATCGCTGGAAAATCAGGCCTAAAGAAGCCGACTACTTACGTCATACTCGGACAACTGATCGAAAAAGGCCTGGTAGTAGAGATTCCTCGTGAGCGTGGGCAGTTGTTTGCGGCGCGCCCACCGGAAGAATTCTTCTCAGAAGCTCGCCGGAAGCTCCTCGCCGCAGAACTCATATTGCCTGATCTGAAAGCGCTCTACAAACGCCTCGACATCAGCAAGGTACGCACGATGCACTATGATGGTGTCGCCGGCATGCGACAGGCACTCTGGTACCGCGCCGATGAATTGAGCGGGAAAGAGGTGTTTGGCTTCTTTGGTAGCGCAAAACAGGCCAGCAGTGAGCTATACAACCTCTTCATGGAATGGAATGCGGACTTCTCGAAGCGGGGGATCGCGCTTCGCGGCATCACAACCTGGGATGACTCCATGCACCAGCTCTTTGACGAATTCGGTGACGGGCATTTCAAAAATGTTCGTTTCTTTCCACTGGATAAGTTCAGCGGCAATGTCACCGTGTGTGGGACGGACGATTTTGTCTGCATCAACCTGATCGGTGCGACGCAATCCGTCATCGTAGAGAGTAAAGAATTTGCTTCAACACTACGGCAAATATTCGATTTAGTCTGGGAATCAAGTCTTACGCTATCACTTAAAGAAGTGCTTGCGCAGCATGAATTGCTCTCCCAAGGAAAATGAGACATTGCGTATAAAAAAATAATCCCCAAGCGACGTAATGTCTGCTTGGGGTGAATGAGGCATTTTGTTCGGGTCTGCCTCGGAACCCGCTTAGTGTTTTTTCATTTTTTCAAACGATTATTCCTTTTCCATTTCCAATCACCGTACACTTCACCAAGCCAACCCGCGGCGAGAATCAAAACAATACACAGGATCAGTACCGCGACGACTAGCATAGGAAAAATCTTTAACGCAGCCCATGCAGTGATCGCCCATTGCCATAGTTCCATGACGTTCTCCTTTCTGATTGGGGACTACATACAGCTGCAATAATACCCGTTCGGGCCACATCCGGGACACCCCTTTGCTGAGCTTGACTGGAGGGCTTCCCATAAGGCCTCTGCCACCCTACTCACCTCCCCCTCGAGCAAGCCATCACCTCGTACATCCTTCACCATCAAATCTACGGTCAGTAGATCTTGCAACACGTTGCGTCGACGGTAGTCCGATATAATGGACTCCAAGTAAACGCATCCGAAGGACAGATAAGGGAAACATCGAGCCAGGTCGCTAATTCGGGCAATACGGAGAAGGCAGAAATGGGTTTCCACTTGTTGCCTTACGGCAGCGGAAAATTGATCCGTACTTACGAAACCACGAACATACCGCGGATTCTCCACGATGCCCATGATTCCCTCCCTCATAAAAACCCTTTCCGCCCGCGCTGTTTCACGAAAGTACTTTGCGACCCTGCACAACCCCTCGAGTGCTACGTAGGACGGACGATTGTCTTTGGGATACTTGCTTGTATCCATGTACTTGCGAAATGATTTCGTAGCCATTACATTCTCCTCTTCGAGTTGAAACACCGGTCACGGTGTGAGTGAAATACCCAAGGGCTGGTTACTCAACACTGCCGCATTGCCGCCCGCTTCCGCTCTCGGTCCTGGTGAGGAGCCAGCGCCACAGCCGTTTACAACGAGAACCGAATATCATCCGTTGTATCATTTTCTTCGGAAGAACCGAGTAGCGGAGCGACTGACTGGCGTCAATCGGATGATTGAGGGTCCTCTGAAGCGATCCGTGCTCTCCGGTAAAGCTGTCAAACTTATAGCCAGCATTTCCGAAAACCTGCCCACGTATAATCACCCACTGGGTGAGATACGGAAGCTTCGGGACGCCCTTGGCATGGTGCCAGCCCCGCGCGCCAGAGTACTCTTGGTCCCCTGATTCAGAAACAGCCACAGCGATCATTTCTCCATTGTCCAGGATATCCTCCATCAAGGATCTGAACACAGGAAATGTCATACGAACCCACCCGAGTTCCGCTGGGCCTTCCGGTATGAGCCACCAGAGATTGTACCCCTGGCTACAGCCTTCCGAAAAAGCTACGCACCTTCGGCTTTCTTCGCCACGTTCAATTTCCTTTATTGCCGAGAATACTTCTCGGCCTCGGCCCCCAATCAACGTGTCCACAATACACTCCTCATGATTACCTCGGAAAACGTCCGGGGGCGGTGAGCAAATGCTCAACAATAGGTTATTAAAGAACAGTCAAGCATAGTCGAAAATGGTCTCTTAGTCAATGATGAGTATCATTTCTGTATAGTATTTAATCTATATATTATTGCTTTATATTAGAATAAGTGTTATGTATAAAATATATTTGTCGTTTTTATTATACATAATTAGGAGATGACAAAGGACGCACAAATGCTCGAGAAATTGATGGCTCTCGGGCTCACCGAAAAGCAGGGTCAGATTTATATATCGATCCAAAAACATGGGATCTGCAGCGTCCTGGATATCTTCCGTGATACTCACATTCAGCGCCCGACCATCTATGAAAACGCCGTGACTCTGGAAAGCCTCGGGCTTATTGAAACCGTAGTGAAGGGAGCAAAGAAGCGACTTGCTGCCACGGCTCCCGAGCGCTTACAAGCCCTGATCAAACAGAAAGAACTGGTGGCCTGTGAGCTTGTCGAGGATCTTGCCTCGATTAAAAAGGGTGACGTGCTGCGCAATCCGGTCCGGCTCTATGCTGGGAGGGAGGGTGCCAAGAAACTCGCCGATCTCATTTTGGAATCGAAGGGAAAGACGGTGCTCACCCTGGGTAACCACGAACTGCTTTACGCGCTCTTCACCGAACGCGACCTCCGCCGACTCTGGGAAGCCCGCGTTGCCAAGAATATCCATGTCGAAGCCCTGTTCCCCTCCTCTGATAGGCCGACATTACAAAGAAATAAGGACTACAGCGAGACTGGGAACATCCGATACAATCGTACTGTTCGCGTATTACCCGCTTCCATAGACTGGGGGGTGATGTATACCATCGTCGACGACAACGTCCTTTTTTGGTCCGCCCAAAAAGAAGACTTCTTTTTCCAGTTCTCCAGCCCGAGCTATGCTGCCTCACTTCGGACTGTATTCCAAATACTCTGGCAGATCTCGAAGCCGCTCGAAACTCAAGAAACTAACTAGAAACTGTATGAAAATCCTCGGCATCGATCCTGGCACGGCGACGGTAGGGTGGGCTGTACTCGAGCACATCGAGGGGAAGACCGAGCCGCTGGCCTATGGGCATATTTCGACGAGCAAAGACCTACCTCTCCAGAAGCGGTTACAGGAAATCCGCGATGATGTCGCCGTAATTGTGAAGCAGTACCAACCCGATACGGCCGCGATGGAGGAACTTTTCTTCTTCAATAACCAGAAAACAGCGATCTCGGTCGCTCAGTCACGCGGTGCACTCCTCTTGACTTTAGCCGATTTTGGGCTTACTATCGCTGGTTACACGCCGCTCCAGGTGAAGCAGGCACTCACGGGGTATGGCAAGGCGGATAAACAGCAGGTGCAACGTATGGCCAAGGAGATTCTTCACCTGAAAGCCATCCCGAAGCCCGATGATGTCGCGGACGCGCTCGCCATTGCGCTGTGCCACATCCATCATGCGTCATTCGCGAAACGAAGAGTATAATACAGCTATGAACTATCATCCGATCATCAACTATTTCGTCGAAGCCGGAGTGCCCATCGAAACGGTGTACCTCCTCCTCATGCTCCCGGTCATCGCGACCCTGGTGGCCTTTTTCCGGCAAATCGTCGGCATCAAGGCCTTCGGCATCTATACGCCATCCATCATCACCTTCGCCTTTCTCGCCTTCGGGGAAAAGGGCCTGAAGTACGGCGTCGCTATTTTCTTTGCGGTCATCGGCATGGGGATGCTCGCACGCTACATCTTGCGTTCCTTCCGTCTCCTCTACCTGCCGCGGGTCGCCATCACCCTCTCTATCATCTCGCTCACCGTCCTTGGTATCCTCGCTTTCGGGGCGACCCTCCAGCGCACTGGGATTGCGGCTGTAGACATCTTTCCACTCCTCATCCTCATCACACTGGCTGAAAAATTCATCGCAACCCAGATCGAACAAGGAACGAAGATAGCGCTCTTTCTCGCTGGGGAAACACTCGTCATCTCCATTGTTGGTTACTTCGTCATCGGCTGGCCGGCACTCCGGGATTTCTTCCTCCAGTATCCGTGGGCGATTGCTCTGACCTTCCTCATCAACATCGGCTTGGGGAAATGGTCAGGGCTGCGACTGGTGGAGCTCTTCCGCTTCCGGCATATCCTGAAGCAAGAGTCGTAGTCCTTCCCTCCTATGCTTTCTTGGTACGCGCACAGCCGCACACTCCTCGGGATGAACGCCCGCAATTTGGATTATGTCCGACCCTACAATCACGCCCGCGGACGCCGTTTGGCTGATCAGAAATTGAAGTGCAAAGTGGCCCTGAAGAAAAACGGTCTCCCCGTCTCGAAACTCATCGCGAAGATTAGCTCGCCGAGCGAGCTCGAGCGCTTCGATTGGCAGATGCTCCCTGACAGCTTTGCACTAAAGCCCAATCGTGGGTTCGGTGGCGAAGGCATCATCGTCGTCTACGCACGGAAAAAAGGCCGCATTGACGCCTGGGTGAAGGCCGATGGGAGCGTCATCACGATCGCCGACTTGAAAAGCCATATCGAGAACATCCTCGACGGGACCTTCTCACTTTCCAATAAGCCCGATATTGCCTTCTTCGAGGAGCGATTGAAACTCCTGAAACTCTTCAAACCGTACACCTGGAAGGGCATCCCCGACATCCGCATCATTGTCTTCAACCGTGTTCCCGTTATGGCCATGCTCCGCCTGCCAACCAAAGACTCCGGCGGCAAAGCGAACCTACAACTGGGTGCGATTGGCGTCGGTGTCGACATGGCCAATGGTACGACCACGAGTGCAATCGTCGGCAAGGGGCGGCTTATCGAGTATGTCCCCGAGACACGGCTCCTGCTCTCTGGACTCAAGATCCCGCGCTGGAAAGACATCCTCACCATGGCAGTCAAAGCCCAAGAGATTTCTGGTCTCGGTTTCCTCGGGGCGGATGTCGCCATCGATCGCGACGCAGGGCCAGTGATCCTCGAGCTGAATGCCCGGCCCGGACTCTCCATCCAGCTCGCCAACATGGCAGGGCTGAAGGAACGGCTCGAGCGAGTGAAGGGTGTAAAGATCAAGAGTGTCGACCACGGCGTCCGCGTCGGCATGAATCTCTTTGGCGGTGAGATCGAAGAGAACATCGAGGGCCTCTCCGGCAAACGTGTCATCGGCTCGGTTGAAAAAGTGAAACTTATTGGCAAGGATGGGAAAGAAATCGAGGTCGAAGCGAAGATCGACACCGGCGCCGACTCCTCGGCCATCGACCGCACGCTTGCTGAGGAACTCGGATATAGTGATGTGCTCGCATATTTCGACACCATTCCAATCCCTCAGTTTGACGATCGCGACGAGGCACGGGCGTTCGAGGAAAAACTTCGAGGCGAACATATCGGCAAACACCCTGATCTCGTCGACATCCTCTGCATCTATGCTTCAAACGGCATGAGTGTGCGCCCCAAGATACCGCTCAAGCTCATCATCGATAAAGAGGAGATCGAGGCGCGTCCGAGTGTGGTCGATCGGACCGCTCTCCAGTACCGGGCAATCATCGGCCGGAGGAATCTGGGGAAGTTCTTGGTGGATGTCACCAAATAGCGATGCGAACTTTCAACTGCAATATTCAAACATAATCCTTAGGGTACCTGTATGAAAAAAGTGCTCATCCTCTTTGGGAAAAGTAGTTGGCGGAAAAGTCGGCCTTTTGATAATAAAGACTATCAGTACTCCTACGAATTTTTCTACGATCTTTGCAAAGCGAGCGGGGTCCAAATGTATCGAGCCTCCTATGAGTGGTATGACTACAAGAACCAGGTCTTCAAGTACGCCTGGATTTACGAAGGGGCGGGCGGCCAGTGGTCGCGAGTCTCAAACATCAAGCCCGATCTGATTTACGACAAGACGAAAGCTCGGCTCGAGGTGTATCACAAGAAGGACCTCATTGCTCAGCACTATACATTCATCAATGACCTCGATTTCACACGTATCATCGATGATAAGTTCGTTGTCGGCCTGCTCTTTTCGAAGTGGAGCAAGAAGAACTTCATCGTGCGGAACCCGATAGAACTCAAAGCGGCTCTGAAGCATATCCGGACAGCAACAGCCGTCCTCAAGCCCGTGACGGAAAGCGGCGGCATCGGTGTACAAGTCTTCCCGAAGAAAAATGCCTCCGGAATCTCTTTCCACGGCACGCATATCCTTCAAGAATTTATCGATTCATCACGGGGTGTCCCAGGTGTATCCAGCCGCATGCATGATCTGCGTCTCGTCATGGTGAACGAAAAAATTATCTATGCGTATATTCGCGAGCCCAAGGAGGGTAGTTTCCTCGCCAATCTGGCGCAGGGCGGCCAGCTCTCCATCGTCCCCCACAGACAAATCCCTCGCTCCGTTGCGCCGATTGTCGAGCACGCGAAGGATATCTTTGAGTCCTTCCACCCGAAAATTTTCACCATCGATATCATGTTTGACACTACCGGGAGTCCTTGGGTAGTCGAACTGAATTCGATGCCCGGCCTCTACTTTACTCCGGAAGAAAAGCCGAGTATGGAGAAAATGTACCAAGAACTTCTCCGGGTCTTCAAAGAAAAGCTCACGCTCGAGTAAACCACTCCATGAGATAGTGCATATGGGACGCCCGAAACTCATCATCACCGCCGATGATTACGGGATGTCTCCGCGCTTCAATCAGGGTCTGCTCGAAACTGCGAACGCCGGACTCATTACCGGCATCTCAGTCATGATCAAGCGGAAATATATCCGGAAGTCGGAACTCCTCAGACTCAGGATTCCCCTCGGCCTGCATCTCGAACTTGGATCAGAGTCGACCTACAAAGAAATTGTTTCGCAGATTAAACGTTTCATGAAACGTTTCGATCGTCTGCCCGCCTACATCGATGGTCACCAGCATCAGCACCTCACACCGAAGAATCTCGGCCATGTCATCCGTGCCGCCAAACATTTTGGCCTTCCCGTCCGATCGCGCCTGACTGAGGACCGAGTAGTCTTAAAAAAATCTGGTGTCATAACTCCAGACAATTTCATCTCTTGGCATCCGTCTCGGCTTCCTGTGCTTGCCGAAAGAGTTGCTCAGACGAAAAAATTACCCGTTTCCGAACTCGTCGTGCACCCTGGCTACCACGATATACGTTGCCGCTACCGATACAATGAGGAGCGCGAACAGGAACTGCACATCCTCCACAGTACTCACTTCAGAAAACTTGTCCGTGGGTTTCAGCTGGTGAGCTATACTGATATCACTAGTCCAGACTCCCATGCTCGAACAACCACCTCAGTTGAACTTAAAAAAAGAGTCCGCAGCCAAGCCATCAACGCTTGATAAGATGTGGTATTCCCGTTTCGAAGAAATTGGAGCTTTCCAAGCATACGAATACCCTGATGGCGATAGTGCTGCGCGCGCCAAGGAAAAAGAATCATTCCTCTCTGGAGAAAAAGAGAATCCTGACCTAGACTATCCCCGGCTCGAAGCAGGAACATTACTCGCCAAAGACAGTGAGTTGCTCGACCTGAAAGAAAAAATCCTCTCGAGTGAAAAGAACGAGGTAGTAAAAAACGTTTATCGCTGGCGACTGAATGAGAAGATCGCTGAGAATTGATTGCTTCTTGCAGCAGTGGTCGGCGATATGCGGAGGTTCCGACGTTACTCAGAATTTATCTACGGCAAGCCTTCGATGGAAGTTTTCAATTATACCCTGCAACAAGTCCGCAGGGAGCTCGGGGATATCGCCACTCAGAACAGAGACTCTCTAGTCCAACAGGCGGTCTCCAGCCTGCTCGATGATCTCCCGGAAGCAAACGATGTCTCAACGATTGATGGGCCGGATAAATCGATTCTACCGGTTGTAAAGAGTCAGACCGAGCATGACCTTGGAAATATCCTAAACATCCCTGATGTTCCTGAGAAATTATCCGACGAAGAGATACGCGCAGCTTTTGGGTCGGCCCTTGAGTCCCTATCAGCCGAAGGATGGATTGCCGTCATTGATCCGAAACGAACTGGAATTAGTGTAAACCAGGAGAAAAAAGTGGTCCAGGTACCACCCGGACGAAACATGACGACTAAGGAGCTCAGGGAACTGATCGCACATGAGATCGGAACCCACACCGCGAGGCGACTCAATGGCGAACGTACCAAGCTCAAACTCCTCGGACTGGGACTTGATCGCTACGAAGGTGGTGAAGAAGGGATCGCAACCCTCTGAGAACAGGCCCTCTCAGGTGAGGCCGACAACTACTCGGGCTTTGACGGCCACTTTGCTATCAGTCTCGCATCAGGACTTGACGGGCATCCCCGAGATTTCCATGGAACCTATGATATGCTTTTCCGTTACTACTTCATCAAAAACCTCTCCAGAGGGATTGATTCTGCTGAATCAGAGAAGAGGGCAGCGAATACCGCCTGGGGACGTACGGTCCGGACTTTTCGAGGTACTGATAGCAAAACTCCCGGGGCTTGCTTCACTAAAGACATTATCTATCGCGAAGGGAATATCGCCATCTGGGAAACACTTTACAAAAAAATTCCCGAGATGCAACGTTGGAATGTCGGAAAATATGACCCGTCTAACCCTCGCCACATCTGGGTGCTCGACCAGCTCGGCATTACCGATGCTGACCTCGAAAAGCTCAATGTGAAAGAGTAGCCTTTACACCACCGCTATTCTGTGGTATAAATGACGGGTCATCGTACCTTCAGTGTCCCGCTCATGTCCATTCTTCCACGCCTCTCGATGGCGTTTTTTTACCCCTGGTAGGGAATCCTTATGTCAACCACAAAAAAATTTGGCTTCGCTCAGGCCGCAAAACGACTCGGGCTCTCGACGGTTCGACATGCCTCTATCAAGGGGGACACTTCTACTCGCCGATTTGTCTACCGAATTACAGATGGCAGGAAAGAGCTCTTCACGCTTGGAGCAACGGTCCTCTCCACCTCTTATATCGGGATGAAAATCGCGGCTGACAAAGCAACCACCAACGAAATCCTCCGCCAAAACAATATACCGACGACTAACCAACTCCTGATCGAAGACCCAGCATCCTTGGAGCAATTTTATACCAAGCACCATGGAGACATCCTGCTCAAGCCCCTAGGGTCCACCGTCGGCAAAGGTGTCTATGGTTCACTCCAGTCACTTACCGAAGCGCAAGCAGCTTTTCAGGCCATCAAGAAGGAATTCAGCTACGTCGTAGCGGAAAAGAAGATCCGAGGCAAGGAGTACCGGGTGCTTGTTTTTGAAGACCAGGTGCTCGCAGTCGCCGAATTCATCCCCCCGACTCTCAATGGGAATGGGCGCGATACTATTCTGACCCTCATCGAGCACCATAATGCTTCCATCCAGCCCAGCTCAGGGTGTTACCCCATACCGATCAAGCCAGAGCTCACGCACATCCTGGCTGAGCAGGAACTGGTACTCGAGTTTATCCCGGAAGCTGGACGCGTAGTCACACTCTACCTCGCTGCGCCTATCTCACATGGTGGAACAGCGATCGACGCAACCGACCGATTACACCCAGCCAATAAGAAACTTTTTCTGGCGGCCGCCAAAGCTATCCACCTAAATATCGCCGGTATTGATGTCATCACTGAAGACATCAGCCAGCCCCTCACGGATACCGGTGGCGTCATCATCGAGATAAACGGTGGGCCTGACCTCTCGCTGCACCAGGGAGCAGCTGGGCGCCCAGATTTCGATGCCGCGGAAGAGATCCTCCGACGTTACTTTGGTATCCGATAGTGATTCCCTTCCTTGGAAAGACCGCCATCCTGTGCTATAAATGAGGCACACTCATTGTTGAATTATGCTTTATTTCAGCCATAAATTCAATTTTCCACGGCCCAGTTTCCGTCGCCGACCGGCGATTGAAATTGTCGGTATGAATCCGAGTCCCAAAACACCCTGGCCCTGGAAGAAAATCTGGCTCGCTGTGGCCATCGCCAGCGGGGTCGGGTTTGTAGCTATCGTCGGACTCTTTCTCTACATCGCCAAAGACCTGCCGAGCCCCGGCAATGTCCGTGATCGCTTCGTCGCTGAATCGACCAAGATTTACGACCGATCCGGCACCCACCTCCTCTATGAAGTCCACGGGGAAGAGAAACGCACGGTTATCCCCTTTTCGGATATGCCCGACGTCGTGAAGTACGCGACCATTTCGCTCGAAGACCAAGACTTCTACCATCACTACGGTATCAAGCTCTCATCTATCGCCCGAGCGATCTTGAAAGACATTATCACCCTCGACAAGTCCCAGGGCGGATCCACGATCACTCAGCAGCTCGTGAAGAACACACTTCTCTCGAATGAGAAGGCTTTGTCGCGAAAGGTGAAGGAGGTCATCCTCGCACTCGAACTCGAGACCAAGTACTCAAAGGATGAAATTCTCGAAATGTACCTCAATGAAATCCCCTACGGATCAAATGCTTACGGGATCGAAGCGGCTGCGGAAACATTCTTCGGCAAGCCCGCTAGCGAGCTCGGCCTCGACGAAGCAGCGCTTCTCGCGGCGCTCCCCCAGGCGACCACGTATTATTCACCCTATGGGTCTCACACCGAAGCCCTCTCGGGCCGACAGACGTATGCACTCCAGCAAATGGCTAATCTCGGCTATATCACGGCTGAGCAGGCTGAAGAGGCGATCAATGCTGACACACTCGGGAAGATAGCTCCCCAAAAAGATATCATCGCAGCGCCGCACTTTGTCATGTATATCAAGGACTACCTCCAAGAGAAGTATGGCGACCGGGCGGTCGAAGAAGGTGGATATCGAGTCACGACTACCCTCGACTGGGACAAGCAAATGATTGCTGAAGAGGCTGTCCGCTCGGGAGCGGAAAAAAATAAGCGTTGGAAAGCCGCCAATGCCGCCCTCGTCGCTATCGACCCCAAGACCGGCCAGCTCCTCTCTATGGTTGGTTCCAAGGATTACTTTGGGGCATCCGAGCCTGCCAACTGTATCGCTGGGAAAACCTGTCTCTTTGAGGCGAACTTCAATGTGACAACCGCTCCCCGTCAGCCAGGATCTTCATTCAAGCCATATGTCTATCTGACCGCCTTCACTAAAGGATACATCCCCGAGACACTCCTATACGATGTCGAGACGGATTTCGACACGGATGATGGCAAAAGCTACAAGCCTCAGAACTACGACGGAAAATTTCACGGGCCGTTGTCTATGGCCCAGTCCCTCGCTCAGTCGCTGAATATCCCCGCCGTGAAGACACTCTACCTCGCGGGGGTGAATACTGCCATCGACACCGCGAAGCGTCTCGGCATCCAGGGACTCGACAATCCTGATCGACTCGGCCTCTCACTTGTCTTGGGTGGTGGTGAAGTCCGGCTTCTCGATCATGTCCACGCGTTCTCAACGCTCGCTACGGGTGGAGTGAAGCATCCGTTGGCAGTCATCTTGAGGATTGAAGATGCCAAGGGGACGGTCTTGGAAGAATTTCAAGGTGGCCCCGGTGAGCGAGTCGTGGATGAGAAATACGTGACCATGCTCGAACATATCATGTCCACCAATGACTACCGCGCACCCGTTTTCGGCGAAAACAGCCCGCTTCGCTTTGACCAGCGCGACGTCGCAGCCAAGACCGGCACGACGAATGAATTCCGCGATGGCTGGACGATTGGTTTCACCCCCTCGCTCGCAGTTGGCGTCTGGGCCGGGAATAATAACAACAGCCCGATGGTTGCTGGAGCGGATGGGGTGAATGTCGCCGCGCCGATTTGGCGAGCCTTTTTGGACCAAACGCTGACCAACTACGCGACTGAACGCTTCCCGAAATACGAAAAAGAATCTATCGATAAACCGATGCTCGGGGGCGAACTTGAAGACAAGAAGGATTTGAAGGTCTGTGAGATACCGGGTGAAGATAATAAGTATTGCATTGCTAATAAATACTGTCCGGACGGCAAATCAGAGAAAAAGGATTTTGTTGAACCACACGACATCCTCCATTATGTGAAGCGTGATGACCCCCGTGGTGACCAGCCGGATAAGCCAGAGAAAGATAGTCAGTACAAGAATTGGGAAAAGGCAGTGAAGGAATGGTACAAGAAGCAGAAGGGCGTCATCGCCGAAGAGCCGCCAGAGAAAGATTGTAGCGCGGATGACTTCAAAAAATACCAACCCTCCGTCAGTCTCAGCCTTCCGAGCTCGACCAACTCGAGCGCACTCACGATCAGCGCGGGGGTAAATGCTCCCTATGGGGTTTCCAAACTCACCTTCTCCGTCGAAGGGGACACCATTGGCGAACGGAGCGAAAAGCCTTATTCAATAACCTATTCCATCCCCGCCAGCCAGAATAACTCGACCATCGACGTTAAAGTCACGCTCGAGGACAAGAATGGCAATACGACAAGCGCGGACGGGTCTGTTTCGGTCGCCTACTAAATATCTCTCTTATTTCAGTGTTGATAGAGAACGGGAACAAGCACCTGTCTTATAAACTATTCCGCTTTCGACTACCCGCCCACACTACCTCCGCGGGACGTTTCGGACGAGCAAACCTCTCAGCACCCGCCAGGCTATCCAGATAGCCTTCTCATATTTCAAGCTTTTTCTCTCGAAAATTCGAGTATTTTCTCGACATGGGAAGCGAGCGAGATACTAAGGCGCGTAACGGACGAGGCGGAGCTCTTGAATGGCATCTTGCTCGAGCGCGGTATTCATCCTACCAATAATCGTCTCACGCCGGATCCACAGCTCGCTCGAATACAGCGGGTTGTTTGATTTTATCGACAGCACCCCATCCGAAAATGCCACCGGCTCAAGCTCAGCCACACCACGCGTACCGTACTCTTCCTGGATGATTTTCCGAAAGAGAAAATAAACCGTTTTGTCATCGAGCGGCGCCTGAGACGATGCCCCGCTCCGTTTACCGATATATTCCTTCAGTGGACGCATAGGGTAACTGTCTCGACACGTGATCTCAGCTTCGGGCACCCAATTATCTGGGGATAATTCATCATTTCCTGATCGGCATGACGATGTAAATATACCCCTCCTGTTCGATATCCGAAGAGATTCGGACGGGCGTCGAGGAAGAATTCAAAGCGATCCGTATCTGGCTTCCCGTAAGGATGGACGCTCCTTCGAGAATATAGCGCGGATTGAAGACGATTTGTAGTGGCTCCAAAAGCTCGCCTTCATACGGGATCTTAGCAACTTGTTCACCAATACCCTGGGATTGGGATTGGATTTCGAGCCTACTTTCCTCAGGATTCAACCGAAATACAACCTCCCCAGAACTGTATGCTGAAAAGGATGTGGCGATCTTCAATGCCCGCTGGAATTCATCCTGCTGAAGAACAATCTCAGTTGAAAATTGTTTTGGAATAATGGCTTGATATTCGGGAAACTTCCCATTAATGAGACGGGAAACAATCCGAGTACTCCCGATTTCAAAAAATATCTGATTCTCCTCGAGTGCCACACTCACACGACCGGCATTCTGAGACATGACCCGAAGCACTTCTTGAAGCGTATAGGCCGGGATAATGACTGATGCTTGGCTCGATTCGAGGGAGTTGATATCACCCTCGATTTTTTCCTTCATCCGCCATTCAGCCAATCGAAAACTATCGGTTGCGGTAAGAATCAACACCCCATCCCTAAATCCTAAAAGAACCCCAGTAAGTTCTGCCCGACTTTCATTTAAAGAAACACAGAACAGCGTCTTTTGAAGACCCTGACGTAAAGCATCTGCCTCGATTGAAAAAATTCTTCCTTCTGTCCGCTCTGGGATAATCGGAAAGTCCTTCCCGTCTAAACCATTGATTTTAACGGTATAATTTCCACTTTCCAGCACAACCTGCGTCCCAATCTGCTCAATACTCACCACTTGGTCTAAAGCGAGATTCTGGATGAAATTTATTAGTAATTTTGCTGGGAGTGTAATCTTCCCTTCTGCTTCAATCTTTGCTCCAATCGAAGTAATAACTCCAATTTCTAGATTGGTCGCTGAAAGCCGTAGTTGCCCCCTCTCTGTTTCCAAAAGGATATTACTGAGTATCGGCAAGGTACTTTGTTTCCCAACAACACGTTCGAGGGAAGAGAGAGCGACACGGAGATTTTCTTGAGTGCAGCTGAGTTTCATAGCAGGTAATCTTTAAATTAGATTTATATAGAGTATTGTTGTTATTACGGCTCTGTATATGTGGGAAAGTGAATAGAAAGTGTTGGATAAGCGAAATATTGTGAGAAAGTATGTGGATGAAAATGTAGGGTTTGTTTCGTTTTCACTACGTAATCCACTAGAATATTTATTTATCAACAGAGTCGGTGAGAGAAATACAGCGTTATCCAGGGTTTATACAGGCGCGACCTGAAGTTTTTCTTTTAAAGAAGCAATCTCTTCTCGTATCCGGAGCGTCGATTCACGATTTTTTGTGATTTTGTCTACAGCATGGAGAACAGTAGTATGATCCCGCCCGCCGAAGAAGTCCCCGATTGTGGAAAAAGGCGTATCGAGTTCAGTGCGAAGGAGATACATAGCGACTTGCCGTGGGTGAGCCACTTCCTTCTTCCGTCCCTTTTTCACCATTTCTTCGACAGGTACACCATAAAAATCACTCACTATTTTAACAATATCATCCAATTTAACTGATTTTTTCGTTTGGACGAGCATATCTGAAAGTGCTTTTTGAACCAAAGAAAGACCAATCGGGACTTTTTGGAATTCACTGTAGGCACTCACGCGAGCGAGGGCACCCTCGAGTTCTCGGACATTTTCCTTCACGTGCTCTGCGATGAAGTGGATTGAGGCGGAATCGATGATAACACCCTTCTCTTGAGCCTTTGTTTCCAAGATGGCCGCACGTGTCTCGAGGCTCGGTCGGCTGATATCGGCAATCATTCCGCCTTCGAACCGGGAACGGAGACGCTCCTCAAGGGTGGGTATTGCCTTCGGTGTCCGGTCGCTGGAAATGACTATTTGCTTATTGAGCTGATACAGGGCATTGAAAATGTGGAAGAATTCACTCTGGGTTTTCTCTCGGCCAGACAGGAATTGGACATCGTCGATGATGAGAAGGTCGATGTGTTCATAGGCGGCTTTGAACTGATCGACCGTCTGATTCTTGATGGATTCGACCAGCTCGCTCGTAAAGCGTTCCGAAGTGATGTATTTCACTCTTTTTTCCGGTTGTTTAGCGGCGATTTCATTCCCTAGGGCTTGGAGAAGATGGGTTTTCCCTAGGCCGACCCCTCCGTAGATGAAGAGTGGGTTATACAAGTGTCCCAAGTTTTGAGAAATAGCAAAGCAGGCCGCTCGAGCCAACTCATTATTCTCTGCGACAATGAAATTCTCGAATGTGTAACGAGTGTTAAGGTTGCTGCGGAAGATTTCTCCGCTTGGTGCGGTCAATACGGGTTTTTCTGCGATTCTTTTTCTCGAAAAGCCGCTTGGGAGCGGGCTCTCCGGCTGAACAATGGAAGAGGGGCGTGCTCCATCCATCGACTTAACAAAGGTTTCTGGTCCATTTTTTCGATGGCTATTGGGTGCAATGGAGCACTTTATATCCTGGATTTCCGGAGCGAGGCTTTTCAGAGCCTTTATGATGTATAGATTATACTTATTTTCAAGCCACTCTTTTGCAAATCCATTCGGAACGCCAATCACAACGCGCCCATTTTCCATCGAAAGAATAGACGTATTTTTAAACCAGGTAATAAAATTGGCTTTTGAAAGGGAAAGTTCAATCTGTCCTAGAGCAGCTTTCCAAAGATCCTCATTTGTCATGGTGGTGGGTTGCAAGTAAACCGGATTATATCATGCCGGAGGTTCACGATCGATGGTCGAACGTGCATAAATTGTGGAGAAGCTGTGAATAATCAATCCGGATAAAAGAAGTCCACGACTTTTCCAATGAATTTCCAAGGGCCTAGGTTACTAACGTGTATGGATAAGCCAGGTTGACTTTTTCCCTTGTTTAAAATAAAATTGGACTACACATATTTTTTCTATCCTATGGCTACAAAACGCACCTATCAGCCGAAAAAACGCCGCCGCGCTCGTCGTCACGGTTTTCTGAAACGCATGAGTGAAAAGGGCGGCCAAGCGGTTATAACGCGCCGTCGGCGCCAAGGACGGAAGAAGTTGTCTGTTTAGGCTATGCTTCCAAAACGCCTTCGTTTGCGAGGGAAGGGCGGTTTTGAGGCCGTTTTTCGCTCAAGAAAGGCTATTTTTGGTTCAGAAATCGGCCTTTTTTTTCGTCCGACAGTTCTGACTGAAGCCCGAGTCGGCTTTGCCTTTAAGCAAAAGGTCTTTCCTCGGTCAGCAACACGGAATTTCCTGAAGCGGAAAGGAAGTGCCATAATGAGGGAGTTGACACCGCTTTTGCCGAAAGCGACCGATATCGTCATCCTCTTCAATAAGCCATTTTTAGGGTCGGTGAAGTATGCACAGTTGAAAAAAGAGCTTCAGAGCTTAGTAGAAAGGCTTAATAAAGAGAAAAAATAGCTATGGCAGACATCTTCCACATCGTTATCTATCAACCCCTATATAATGCGGTGATTTTTTTCTATGCCGGCTTGCCTATTCAAGACTTCGGAATTGCGATTGTATTGAGTACTATCCTTATCAAGGCGGCTTTTTTCTCACTTTCTCGGATGCAGATCGAGCAACAGAAGCGGATGCAAGAGATTCAGCCGAAACTGAAGGCGATTCAAGAGAAGTACAAATCAGACAAGGCAGAACAGACGAAGGCGATTATGGCTTGTTATAAGGAAAATAAGGTTAATCCCTTTGCTGGCTGTCTTCCCCTCATTATCCAACTCGTGTTTTTCATCACTTTCTATCGGATTATCATCGGTATTAATTCCAATGGACTCGTGGTCAATGGGGCCGATGTGTACTCTTTTGTGCCCAATCCAGGGGAGATCAAGCATATTGCCTTCGGGTTTTTGGATATGGTGAAGGCCAGTCCGGTGCTCGGCGCGCTGGCCGCCTTGGCTCAGTACTTCCAAACCAAGATGATTTTGCCTCAGACCACTGCCTTGACGGTGAAAAAAGAGGCCAAGGAAGGTAACGACATGCCCGACATGGCTGCTATAATGGGGAAACAGATGTTGTATCTCGGTCCGGCACTGGTATTTTTCTTCAGTTTCCAGTTTCCAGCTGCTCTCTCGCTCTATTGGTTCGTTTCAACGCTCCTGGCCTGGCTTCAGCAAAAATGGATTTTTACCCATCAGAAAGCGCCGATTATTACCCCTCGTTAATCCCCCAACGTCTCTATGGAGCAGCCTTTCCGTAATTATCTCAACGATACCGTCAAAGATCTGTTGCAGCGGATCGGTTTCGCGGCGGAGGTAAAGACAGGTGAGGAAATGGTTGCTAATGATCTCATCCGGTATCATTGTGAAATTACCCTCCAGGAAGGTCAAAACCTCCTTATCGGTCAGCATGGCGCGAATGTGGCGGCACTTTTACACCTCGTGAAGCTTGCGGTCCGCAGAGAGATGCCGAAAAATGGCATTCTCAGTCTCGACGTCAATCGGTATTTCGAAGAGAAGAAGGGATTTCTCGAGCGAGAGGCAATGGCTGCAGTGAAGGAAGTCGAGGAGACGGGTCTCCCGGTGACTCTGCGGCCCATGCTTTCATTCGAGCGCAAGCTGATCCATCATCTCCTCGCGTCCCATCCGACCGTCATGACGGAAAGTGTCGGTTCAGGTGAGGAACGGAAAATTCTTATTCGGCAAAAGCCTGAGATGGCAGGTGAGGAACCAGTGCTTTAAGCGTTCTCCCATGGCTCTGGCCAGAAAAATCGCCTACAATGTCGTCTTCAATTCGGCGCTCAAAGTGACGTCGACGGTTTTTATTGCGCTGCTCTCCATCCGGCTCATCACTGGCTATCTCGGACAGGAAGGCTTCGGAGAATATGCCACCGTACTCGCCTTTTTCGCTTTTTTTGGGGCCATTGGTGACCTGGGGCTTGCCAATATCACGGCTCGGGAAATTGCCAAGCCGACGGTGGATGAGGCGGAGTTTTTCGGAAAAGTCGCATCCCTTCGCGTTCTCATGAGCGCCTTGATTATCATTATCGCTCCACTGATTCTCTTCTGGTTCCACTACAGCGCATCGGTCAAGGGTGGAGTGGTGGTTATCACCGTCGCGCTCCTCTTCGCCCAATTCAGCACGCTTCTCAATGGTATTTTCCAGAAACGGCTCGCGATGGATCGGGTGGCGATGGTGGAATTCGTGGGGAAGATCCTCCAGTTCGTACTCGTCTATCTCGCTGTCCGTTTTGATCTCGGCTTTCTTGCGATTGTGAGTGCGGTCTTGTTTACGATGTTTTTCAATGCAGCCGTCGAGCTTTTTCTTTCACGAAAATTTTTACAGTTTCATTTTTCTTGGGACGCCCCCTTTTGGAAGCGTTTCATGCACGATGCTTGGCCACTCGGCTTGACCGCGATTATTACCTTCGCGTATTTCAAGCTCGATACGATCATCCTCTCACTTCTCCAACCCGCGGCGCATGTCGGTATCTACAATGTTGCCTACAAAATTATGGAGAACCTGATTTTCTTCCCGGCCATGCTCGTCGGTCTCATCCTCCCACTCCTGTCACGCGCCCACCAGGCTGATCCTATCCTCTTTCGAGAGATCGCTGACAAGACCGCCAAGGTCTTCATCGCCATTGTCCTGCCGATTATTATCGCGACGCTCATCCTTGCGCCCGAGATCGTCGCGGTGGTGAGCGGCGGCGGGTTTGAGGTCTCGGCTGATGTGCTCCGCATCCTCATCTTTTCTCTCGCGGGTATCTTTTTCGGACACTACTTCAACATGCTGATCCTCGTCGGTAATGCACAGAAGCGGCTCTTGAAGGCACTTACCTTGGTCGCTGTGGTAAATGTCTCGTTGAATCTCATTTTGATTCGAGAGTTCTCTTACTTCGGGGCAGCCGTCTCATCTGCGACCACAGAAGCTTTGGTCGTCATCCTCTCGGGAGTGATTACGTACCGCACGCTCGGTTTTTTCCCGAAACCAGATCGGTTGCCCAGAATTTTCCTTTCGGCTGCAGTCATGGCAGTGGTGCTGGTCCTTTCTGCCGCACTCCCCTTCATTGTGAGACTGCTCTTGGCGGGTGTTTCTTATGGAGTGCTCTTGTGGCTGACTCGCGCGGTGACGTCGCTCGAGGTGATGAGTATTTTCAGCGATAAGGAAGGAACTAAAGATGAACGCTTCGAATCTGTATCTGTCTAGGCTATGTCGCCCCTGTCAGTTGCTGTCATCGTCTTAAATTACCGAGGCGAGCAGGTGCTTCCTCGCTGCCTCGCCTCGCTTGAGCTGGCGATTGGTCCACAGGATCGAGTGCTGATTGTTGACAATGGTCACGAAGAAACGCTCATGGCGGCGATGCGCAGCCGCTACCCATGGGTCGAAGTGATACGCACTGAGGCGAACGGCGGGTTTGCGGCGGGTATGAATTTCGGTATCCGGCAAATGCTTGAGCATGGAGAGTTTGATGCGTTTTGGCTCTTGAACAACGATGCTTCTGTTGCGCCCGATGCCCTTGGTCAGCTGAAGCAGGCCCTGACAGAGTGTGGCGGCCGAGCCTTGTTCTCACCAGCGATAATCACCACTGAGCAGCAAACACCATGGTTTGCGGGTGGGCGGATTGATTTCTTCCGGATGCGGACGAAACATGAACAGTCATTTATCTCAGAACACACCCCTTATGAAACGGGCTTTCTTACGGGTTGTGCCCTGTTTATTCCGCGAGAGGCGATGGCTTCAATCGGGCTCTTGGATGAACGCTACTTTCTCTATTACGAGGATGCGGCTTATTCGCTCCAGGCTGCGCGCGCGGGCCTCAAGCTCTGGGTCATACCCGAGGCTCGGGTCTCTCATTCCGAGGAAAGCCGTGAGAACCCTACCAAGACCTATTGGCTGGTGCGTTCAGGTGTCGAATTCTTCCTGCGCGAGAGCCGAGGGTTGTGGTGGCTGTGGGTGCGCTGTGTTCTCGTCCTCCGCCAGCTGAAGAACTGGGTCGAAGTCCGATATCGCCCACGACCAGTGGCTGACGAGGTGAAACGGGCGTATACTGATGTTTCGTTATGAAACCCGCCATCTCATTCATCTTTGTGAATTTCCAGAGTGCTGACCTCCTCGGGCAGTCACTGGTATCACTGCGTTCGGTTGCAGACTCGCAGATATTGGCCGAATACATCATCATCAACAATGATCCGACAGAAAGGACGCTCCTCGACGGGATGGCACAGTCTTTCCCAGATCTTTGCATCGTGCATCAGGAGCGGAATCTTGGCTTCGGTGGGGCAAATAATGTCGGCAGTCGGTTGGCTACGGGAGAAGTCCTTTTTTTTATTAACCCCGATACGCAGCTTCGGCGGGCAAATTTCCAAGGACTGATGCGGGCCTTTGAGTTTCGGCCGAGAGCGTTCTATGGTATGGCATTGGTCCAAGCAAGCGGCATCCGGGAGCGCTGGAGCGCGGGCCAGTTCCCGAATCTGTGGCGCATTCTCTTTGCTAACATGCTTCCTGCCCTGCTCAGTCAGCCATGGCAGGCGACGGCCATTTCAAAAGTAGACTGGGTATCGGGTGCGGCATTTGCGATTCGTCGGGATTTTTTTCTTTCGCTCGGCGGTTTCGATTCATCATATTTTCTCTACTTCGAAGACGTCGATCTCGCCCGGCGGGCCACCGATGGTGGTGCCTGGGTCGGGATGTACCCCTTCATCATCTTCCAGCATGCAGGTGGCCGCAGTCACAAGAGTATCGGGGCGAAAAAACAGGCGTACTATGCTGGCCAAAGGCATTACTTCAAGAAATGGCGTCCGAGGCATGAACAATTTCTGCTGGCGGTCACCCACAAGTGTTTCCGTATTTTCTGACCGGCACCCGTATGATTGCTTGGCTCTCCTTCATTCTCCTTGCGACGCTTTCCTTTCAGTTTGTCCTACCCTTGGGCGCTCTCGGCGATATCCCCCTCGCCCGTGTCATGGCGGCGCTGATAGTGGTCATATTCCTCGCTCAGGTTTTTTTCCGGCGAGTCTGGCGATTGCCCACACTACTTTTCACGGGTGCTCTCTTCTCATTTCTCGGTATCGCGTTGTTTTCAAGTCTTTGGGCAATGCGAGCAGATCTGGCCGTTCCGAAAATAGCCTTTCTTTTCAATTTCCTGCCGCTTGTTTTTGTCTGGTATGACCTCAGTTGGAAAGAACCACGGTACAGCATTCGCCTCATCCAGGCCCTGCTTTTCGGTGCGACGGGTGTGGCCTCGATAGGACTAATTATTTTTGCAACCCAATTCTTTCTGGGAGCGGGTGAGGTATTCCACTTTCTGGTCGAGCAGATACTGCCGTTTTTCCTGGGAAGAGAACTCGGCGCATTGGTCGCGAGCTACCCGAGCCTCTTGGTGAATGTCAGCGGTGAGACGGTTCTGCGAGTAACAGCCTTTTTTCCCGATCCGCATGTTGCCGCCTATTTCTTTGGTATGAGCGGATTATTGGCATTGGGAATGGCTCGGCAGAGTGGTCTGCGGAGGTATTTTGGGATGGCCACAGTGTTGTTCCTGGCCGATATCCTTACGTTTTCTCGAGGCGGTTATATAGGGCTTCTGAGTGGATGGCTCATCTTTCTCTTTCTGAGTTGGAAGGACTTTTCAGTAAGTATGAAAAAGGGAGTGGGCGGGGCGTTATTTCTCAGTTTTCTGGCTGTTTCCCTTCTGGGGCAGCCAGTACTCTCGCGCTTCGGCTCGAGCTTCACTCTGGCGGATGCGTCCAGTACAGAGCGGATTGTCCTCTGGCAGGAAGCCCTGGGATATATCCTTGATCGGCCTCTTCTCGGTACTGGACTGGGGAATTATATCGTCGTTGCTCGGCCGATGCTCGACACCCACGCCCCATTCTACGCACACAATCTCTATCTTGATATTGCCCTCGAAATCGGCATCCTAGGACTGATGCTATTTCTCGCCATATACTTGTACGCTCTCCGCCAAGCGTTCTGTGCCAGGCACAGCGATCCACTGGCTCCAGCATTGGTGGCCCTCTTTGTCCTCTATCTGACCCATTCACTCTTCGAGACCGCGCTGTATTCCGTACATGTCACCCTCGTTCTCATGCTCGCATTCGTCCTCGCTGCCTCACTGAAACAGCCGGGCGATCGACAGGCGTGATATACCTGATAGCTGATAGAATAGAGCCATGCCTTCTCTCTTATCTACTCTCTCGGGTACTGTGCCCCCGGGACGATACGCCGATATCCCCCGTTGGTGCCTGTTTCTGGTCTTTATCCTGTTTCCAGTGGCCCATCTGCGAGTCTTCGGAACCGGGCTGTATTGGTCCGAGGCGGCGCTTCTCTTTGCGGTGGCGGCTGCTCCACTCATGGGGTGGGGCTGGTTGAGAACGCGGTTTGTCGTGATTGCTCTGGAAAGGCAGGCACTTGTTCTCTGGGCCGCACTTTTTCTAGTGGGTATTTTGTCTGCTTTTTTCCTCAACCCGCATACGCTTTCTGGCTGGGGAGCCATCAAGAGCTTCTATATCCTCCCTGTAGTTTTTTCCGCCCTCATTCTTGTTTTTGGTGAGACGAAAGAGTGGCTTGAACGATTTACACTCGCCTGGTTACTCGGCCTCCTCGCAGCCTCAGTCGCCGCACTCAGTGCGTTCAGTGCGGGCTGGCAGCTCTATGATGGACGGCTCGCCGGGCCTTATCTGTCCCCGAACTATCTCGCGATGCTCGTAGCTCCAGGAGTGTTGCTCTCGCTCTATTTTTTCCAGTCTCGTACCGAGAGAACAGCTCAGTGGTTGAGTATCCTTGGTCTCATCTTCATACTGCCGGTCCTCTGGGCAACACATTCGTATGCCGCTTGGTTGGCCCTCTGCGTCGCCGTGGTTGTATTTGTGGGTATCGGGAGACTATCTGTGCGGCCGGCATTACTCACGCTCCTTCTCGCTGTCTTAGTGGTCGGAGGGTTCTTTGTACAGGAAAGTGGATCGGAGAAGTTTCAGGCGATACTTTCGGGCAGTGAACGTTCTTCGCTTGCTTCCCGGATTATGATTTGGCGATCAGCGGGGCAGATTGCGGCTGATTCCTTTCCCTGGGGTATCGGCACGGGGCGCTTCCAAGAGACGTACCTCGCCTACCAGTCATATTTCCCGCCCTATCTCGAGTGGGCCGTACCGACACCACACAATCTCTACCTTCACTTCCTCATCGAGGGTGGAGTACTCGCTCTCATTGGCTTGCTCGGGTGTGTGTCAGTCATCGCACTCGCGGCTTTGAAACCGCAGTCCTGGTCGCAGGGGTCAGGGTCTATTCCTGCCGTTGGAGCGCTGGGGGTAGCGCTACTTTCTTTCTACCTCGTCTACGGACTCGTCGATACGCCGTATATGAAAAACGACCTTGCTTTGGCCGTTTGGGGGACGCTCGGGCTAACTGTGGCAGCATTTCGAATCAGAGCGTGATGCGGTAGAGCTTGCCGGAGAGATGGTCGGTGAAGTACAGGTCGGTCTCGGTCGGGGCGAGAAAGACATCGGTCGCGTCGAAAGCCTCCGTCATTTCCTCGAGCGGAACGAGTCGTTCCTTTTTTCCAGTTCGGATATTCATCTTCCAGAACGTGTCAGTCGTGTGGAGGGGCTTGGCGAAGTAGTCATTCGGTAGGACAACATCCGCTGGGAAGGTACCCGGGAGCGCATAGTAAAAAGTCTCATGATCTTTCGACCAGGCGATTTTCGAGACGAGCGTCGGAGCAGACAGGTTTCGGTACGAGCCACCATTTTCGTCGGTCAGCCCAAGCTCGAGTGTATGCCCCCCTCGTTCGATCACACTCTGGACCAGGATATGTTGGCTATCGGGCGACCAGAGGAAGTCCGTACCAAAGCGTCCGGTGAGGATGGTGCGGCGGTTCTCACCATTGATATTGATGATCTCTAGCGCACTCTCGCGATTCCCGTCCGTCTTGGGCCAGAGGGCGATGACACTCGATTGTGGGATGGCTGCGATGAAGTGATCCTCGGTGCCGAGATCGGCGAGCTTGTCCCAGTTTGAGCCGTCAGGAAGTGAGATATTGAGCGAGCGCAGACCACTCACGGGATCGGTGAACTGGTAAAAAATGCGATCACCCAGGCTGGTCCAGGAGAGACGCGACATCTCTTTTTTAAGTGGTGTGATGATTTGGTTGCGGAGGTCGGCATAGTACCACAAGTCGCCAGCCGCCCCTTTCACGAGCAACATCGCTTTGGCCCGGTTCGGCGACCAGACGATACGTGCCGGCGTTCCTGGTAATCTAGCCAGGCGGACTGTTGTTTGCTTGCCATCGAGACTCACTTCTTTCAAGGCATTGTCACGGGGGGAATAGTAGAAGAGGCTGTTCTCACCAGCAACTGGCTGGATGACGCTCTCGGGGACGATCTGCTGGAACGTAACAGACCGCGTGACGGCTTCGCTTTCTGCCTCGCGTTTTTCTCCACCTCTTCTTTTTTCGCCGGATCAGCGATCGGATTGGTGTTGTTGTGCCGGAACGCAAAATTGTAGACCGCGAGGAAAACGAGGACGAGGAGAAAAAACGAACCGGAGATGATGAACAGCTTTTTCATGGTTGGAAAAACAGAAAACAGAGGCTTGTCTGTTGCCCTAGAAGGCAACATGAATATGATTGGCTTCGTTGCAACGACTGGATGGGAGCAGTGTCCCACTGTTATCACAGGCAGTCTGGCCTCGATTGGCGCCGGCATTTTCAAAGGCGGTAACAATGGCTGGCCAATCGGCTTTATTTCCGGTGGAGATATCGATTGCTCGTCCGGCATAATGGTCACTGTTGGGAGAATGGCTTCCTCCCGTGATACTGACAACAACGAAGGGGTATCGCTGAGCAACTTGGAGCATGGCACTGAGGAGTGCGCTATTCAGACTGGTTGTTTGTGTACATTGTCCAGTGCCTGGGCAGCCATTTTGACAACGTGTTACTGGCGTTCCGTTGGCCGCCTGCTGCATCGAAAGGCTCGGACTGACTGTACCTGCTGCACTGCTGCAGCTGCCTGATCCGGCGAGGGTTATACCGTTTCCACCTGCTCGGATTTGTTGAGCGAGAGCCTGGACTGACCCACCTGGAGCAGGAGTTGTCGGTGTCGTGGCTGCTGGAGCGGCGGTCGAAGAAATCGGAGTGATGGAAACCGCCCGCAAGTTGAGATTCACCAGGTCCGGATTGATCACATAGAGGAAGAGCCAGGCGACGAGAGCGAGGACGAGACCAAGGATCGCGTCAAAGATGACCGTCTTGGCACTCTCCATACGCGAGGTGTTGCCGGCCGAGGTCAGGTACATGAAGCCACCGATCGTGAGCATGAAGACGACAGCAATGCCGACCGCCCAAAAGGCAAAGATGTAGATGTCGCGCAGATAGGTATCGAGCCGTCCCACCGTCTCATTTGACCCAGGAATTTGCTCGAGGAGCTGGTAATTCGCCATGTCACCCCCTGTGACAGTAAAGGAACTATTCGCGCTTGGTGTGGCAGCGATGGCGCTGCGCTGACAACACACTTCTGTGCTACTGGGGTAACATGATGGATTTCCTGGGACTGGACTGGAACAAGTACCAGACGGCCAACAGACACCACCTGCCCCGGTGCATGTTGTTGCAGCAACAGGAGGTCCACAGCACCTCAGAGCAACATTGACTCCGTTGACCATGGCCGTTGGAGTGCAGTTACCCATGGCGATGTTTTCTTCGCCCGACTGACAACCAGATGTGCTCGTGATAGCACGGCAGATACCGCTTCTTTGTGAAACTCCGACACCCGCGTTCCCAATGTTCACATTACATGCCTCTCCGACATTTGCTGCATGAACGGGTTTAGTCGTTGCGAAAGACGAAATGGCAAAAATGAAAACTACAGGCCAAACGATAAAAAACACGACACTTTTTTTCATAGGTTTTTCTTTTCCTCTCCATTATACACGGTTTTCTTGGAGAAACAGAAAGCCCACTCCTAAGAAGTGGGCTGAAAGGCGAAAGGAGTGGCAGCCGAGCATGACTAGAAGTCCCAGCTGCCATTCATGCTCGTGGACTGGGTATAGTTGACCACGGTGGTCTCGAAGAAGTTTCCCTTGTCGGCATTGGGGTCCTGGAGCCGGTCGAGATGCTTGTAGGGGTTCACCACGGCCTCGGGGTAGAGCGGGTCGATATTCAGCATCGCCAGGCGGTTATTGGCCAGCCACTTCGTGTAGCCTTCGGTCGTCTCACCATTGATGCCGGGGATGCGATTGCCCAGGATATGCTTGGACCAGTCGATCTCTTGTCGGACAGCCTCGGTCATCATTTCTTTGAGAAGTGCTTCATCATAGAGCGCGGGGAATTCTTTGCGGATTTCCCGAATGAGGTTGGCAAAGATAGTGACATGGGTCAATTCGTCACGGCGGATATAGGCGATCATCCGGCCGGTCGCGAGCATCTTCATGTGGTCGACGAGCGTATCGAAGAACGCAAAGCCATTGTAGAAGTAGAGGGACTCGAGGAGGAAGTTCGCCACGATGCCGCGGAAGAAAGTCTGGTCCGACGGGTCATCGATGAAATCCTGATAGATCTGTCCGATATAGCGATTGCGCTCGAGGAGGACCGAGTCGGTGCGCCAGAAGTAGTAAATCTCGTCGCGTTCCTTCGAATCCACGACCGTTTCGAGGATGGTAGCGTAGGATTGGGAGTGAATCGCTTCCTGATACGTCTGAATGGAGAGGATGAGGTTCACCTCGGGCGAGGTGACATAGTCTGAGAAGTGGGGCAAATTGACCGTCTGAATCGAATCGAGAAAGGTGAGGAAGGAGATGATGCCTTTGTAGGCGCGCTGTTCCTCCGCGGTGAGCTCACTGTGGAAGGTGCGGGCATCGTCCTTCAATCCCGAGACCTTTTCGGGTACCCAGAAATTGCCGACCATCACCTGATAGAGCGACTTGGCCCAGGGGTATTTGACGGCATTCAGGTTGAAGAGGCCGGTCGTCGCGCCCTTGATGATGGTACGATGCTCGACCGTATCGTCCCCTTTGGGATTGAAAAGCGGATTACGCTGGAGTTGCTCAGTCATATGTTTTACCTACAACCTACAACGGACAACTCTCAACGAAGAAACAGGTGTTTTTCAGTTGAGAGAAGTAGCTGTTGTGGATGGTCGGTTGTTAGTGATTGGGTGCTTTTAGCCGCTGCAGCTGACACAACCGTCCTTTACTTCCCCTGAGAGACTACGGACATAGTAGACGGTCTTGATCTCTTTCTCCCAAGCCTGCTGATAGTAGCCATAGAGTTGGGCGGGGCTGACGCGCTCAGGATCGATCATCCATTCGAAACTGATCGACTGATCGACCCACTTGTAGACGACCGCGATCATACTGATGACGTCGGCCATATCCATGTGGATATATTCCTTGTAGAACCAGAAGTTGTCCTTGGAGAGCTTTGGCGCGACGCGGATCGTCGGAGCCGACAGATTGGTCTCGACGAAGTAGCGTTTGTAGATCGGGAGGAGGGCTGCTGTGGTGCCGACGACACCGGCGGTCGAGGTATTGGGCGCGGGGGCAGTGTGATAGGCGAAGCGTACCCCCGAGGCTTTCATGTCGGTGAAAAGCTGGTGCCATTCGGTTGCAAACGGGGTGTTCTTCTCATACCAGGCGAGGTCACGGCCCAGAAGCTTGCCTTTGGAGTATTCACTGCCGGGGTAGAGCTCATAGTGTCCGCGCTCCTTTGCGAGGTCGACGGAGGCGCGATAGGTGTGGAAGGCATACCGCTCGAAAAGCCGATCGACTTCAAGGCGGGCTTCTTCACTGTCATAGGCGATCTTCCGGGTGGCGAGGTATTCGGCCAGTCCGAGGTAACCGACTCCGACGGAGCGATAGCGCTTGGCGGTCCGTTCGGCTTCCTTGATCGGATAGTAATTGAGCGTGATGACATTGTCGAGGATGCGCATGAGGACGGGAAAGGTGTCGGCGATGACGGCTGGTTCATGGACTGTTGCGACATTGATGGAAGCAAGGTTGCAAACGACCAGGTCACCCGGATCATAGCGGAGGATGATTTTCCCATCCTCGATAGTCTCCTCGACGAATTTTGAGGCAGAGGTGTTTTGGCAGATTTCAGTGCAGAGCTGGGTGGAATAGATATTACCCGCATGCTTATTCGGATTGAGTCGGTTCACCGTATCACGGAAGAACACATACGGCATACCGGTCTCGACGGTGGTTTTCAGGAATTTCTTGAAGAGCTCTTTGGCGTCCACTACCTTTTTCATCGTCAGACGTTCATCGCGTTCGAGCTCTTCGTAAAAGTGTTCGAATTCCTTGTCAAAATGATCCTGAAGTGATTTCCCGTAGAGCTTTTTGATCTCATGTGGGTCGAACAAGGTCCAGCTCTGCCCATCACGCAGGCGCCGCATGAAGAGATCGGGTACCGAAACCGCGGGGAAAATGTCAAAGGCCTTGGAACGGATATCGCCCGTTTCCGTCTGCAGGTCGAGGAAGTCATGGATATCAAGGTGCCAGAAATCGAGTGTGACCGAGATCGCACCGAGCCGGCTGCCGAGCTGGTTAACCGCGACCGCCGTATCATTGATGACCTTGATCCATGGGTTGACGCCGCCCGACATCCCCTTCACACCGCGGATTGATCCGCCACGTGATCGGATATTGCCGAGATAGACGCCGACACCACCACCGAACTTAGAAATCTGTGCCATGTTCTCGACCGCATGGTATATGCCACGCAAATCATCATCGACATTTATTTTGAAGCAGCTCGAGAGTTGATTGTAGTTGGTGCGCGCATTCAGGAGGGTCGGGGTCGCGAGCGAGATGCGCTGTCTGGAGCAGTGCTCGTAGATCTTCAGCGCCAGAGCGAGGCGGTTTTCTTTCGTCTCGGGGATAGCGAGGAAAAGGGCAACCGACATATACATCTCCTGAGGGAGTTCGTAGACGACCTTGTTCGGATTGAGGAGGTAGCGCTTGATGAACGAGACAATCGTCGTGTACTCATAGCCCTCGTCGGATTCCTTGGACAAGTGCTTGCCCGCTTCGAGGATATCCTCTGGGGTGTAGTGCTGGTAGAAATTCTTGAAGTACAAACCCTTCTTTATATAGTCGTCGAAGTGGGCCTTGTAGGCGACCGCTGAGTAGATGTCTTTCTGCGCCAGGCCGCGGTTCTTGATCGCTTTCTTGTAGAGACCACCGAGGAGGAGTCGGGCTGCGATATTTTGCCAGGCAATGTTTTCGACAGTGACGAGGTCGATACAGGTTTTCACGAGAAGCTTCTCGATATCAGACGTCTTGATGTCATCGACGAGATTCTTTTTGAAGGAGTCCATTAGGTCTTCAAAGCCACACTCTTCTTCATAGCCCTTTGCGGCGCGATCAAAGACCGTGCGCAACTTCTTCACATCGAAGTACTCCTTTGATCCGTCTGACTTAGTGACTTTTAGGGTCTTTTCTTCGAATTCTCTGACCAATCGCTCATGCCGTTCCTCACGCTCCTGTTTGCGCTCCTGTCGGTAGAGGATATACGCTTTGGCGAGCTCAAAGTGATTGGCCTTGACCAACTCGCGCTCGACGATATCTTGTACATCTTCGACCGTCGGAATCCGATTCACAAATATCTCGCCATAGACGCGCTCCATATCCTGGATGACGGCATCGGTGACCGCCGGGATGAAGGCTTTGTCAGTGATAGCGATCGCATCACAGGCGAGCTCGATCGCGTGTTCGATGCGACCCCGATCAAAGGGGATGATTTCTCCATCGCGGCGGCGGATTTTCTCAACGGCCATATTTTTGTGTTGTCGTTGCTTATTTCTGAGATCGAGTGACGGTATATCTCATCCATTTTCCTTGGGGGTCGCGATCGAAGGTAAACTTGAGGTGTGGGAATTTTGTTTCCACTCTTTGAGCCATGGTGTAGAGACTGGCCGGAGTATCTTCGTCAACAAACTTCGGCACCCCGTCTTGCCGCAGCCTTGCAAACTTCCCGTCAGGTTCGATAAGCAACGTTTCCGAATACGGGTTGTGTGTGTCGAGCATGTCCTCAAAGGAATTTGCGTCTATTCTTGCAAAATTCTCCTTGGCCACTTCGTACGGGTTTGGTACTGGTTGTTGGGGCGGAATGAAATTTTCTTTTGGCATAAAATTATGGATGCTGAAGGTAATCGATCAAAGGAACGTGTTAGTAAACGCTAGCGCTGCTCGAAACGTTTCCCGACCACTTTCCAATCGATCGAACGCATGAAAGCTGCGATATAGTCGGCGCGCTTGAGGCCGTAATCGATCACGAACGCGTGCTCGAAAACGTCCATGACGAGGAGCGGCATAGTGCCGACCAGGTGCCCCATATCGTGTTCATTCACCCAGACATTGTAGAGCTTGCCTGTCTCGGCATCATGAGCGAGGACGACCCAGCCGATGCCACGCATACTCCCGGTACCTACGAAGTTCTTCTCCCAGTTCTCGATGCTGCCATAGGCGGCGACAAGTTTTTCCTTGAGTGGGCCATCAGCAAGGGTGGTGGTTTCCTTGGCCAGGTTGCCGAAATAGAGCTCGTGCAGGCGCATGCCGTTCCACTCCCAGCCGAAGCGGCGCTTGAACTCAGCAAATTCCGGTGTTGCGAATTCACCTTTTTCGGTGAGCGCTTTCAACTTGTCCGAGAGCGCGTTCGTGTTTTTCACGTAGCCTTCGTAAAGCGTGAAGTGGTTATTGAGAAGCGTGTCAGAAAAACCAGTAAGCCCGAGGAGATGCGAATAATTTATTGCGCTGTAGGCCATATGTTTGGTGCGCTTGTCCTTTCATACTTTCGTTCATGAGTCTCTTGCGTGCTTGTCACTGACTCACTCACTCTGTCATCAAAGGCGCTCGTGTTTGGTAATTAGATTTTCCCCACGAGATCGATACCGGGCTTTAGTGTCTTGCTGCCCTTCTTCCAGTTGGCGGGGCAGACTTCGCCGTGATGCTCGCGGACGAAGATTGCCGCTTCAAGCTTCCGAAGGAGCTCATCGGCGCTACGACCGACATTGTTGGCATGAATCTCATAGGCTTGGAGGACACCGTCCGGATCGATGAGGAAGGAACCGCGCAGTGCCAGCCCGTAGTCCTCGCCCTTGCGGTCCTGAATGAGGACTCCGAAGGCGTCCGAGATGTCGCCGGACGGATCAGCAAGCATCGGGAACTGGACATGCTTCACGGCAGCGGATTGATCATGCCACGCTTTGTGGACATGCTTGGAGTCGGTGCTTACCGAAAGCACTTCCGCTCCGAGTGCCTGAAATTTATCGTAGTTGGCTGCCAGCTCCTGCAGTTCGGTCGGACAGACGAAGGTAAAGTCGCCGGGGTAGAAGAAGACGACCACCCACTTGCCTCGATAGTCGGAGAAATGCGAGTGATGGAAGCCCTCTTGGTGATAGTAATCGAATTCGAGGTTGGGCACAGTCTCGCCGATGATGGGGAAATATCCTAGTGTGTCAGTCCCCGGCTCGTCACAGCACCCGCTTCCGCAGCAACCTTCTTGTTGGTTCATAATGATGAAAAAAGTGAATTACGCTTGTGTTTGGCGACCCCGAAAATCGGAAGCGCTTCACCATGATAGAGAGGTCAATTAGGTGTGTCAACTCGTAGTCAAACTTCCCTGGTAAAAGCGTTTTATTCACAACAATACTGAGTATAAATACTACCAGTAGTGTTTATATCATCACTGGAAATACAAGTGGCATTGACAGGTTCGGTACCAGATGGCATGCTGAGACCTGACTTATAGGTATAACCCGTGGACAAGCCCATAGACTCGGGACGGGTGAATGCGAAGCGTGAATTTATGAGACAACGAGACTGATTATGGACCAGCGAATCACCTTTTTTGTAAAGGAGAAACATAATGGTTGGCGCCTCGATCATTTTCTCGTGGAGGCCCGGGCTGACCTCACCCGTCCAGTGGTGCAAACACTGATTGCGTCTGATTCAGTGACGATTGCCGGAAAGTTGATTATACGACCGGGACTCCGGCTGAAACCAGGCATGGTAGTGCATCTGGACGGAATGAGGCTGACGAAGCAACAAAATAATACCGAAGAATTAGCCGCTTCCCTGAAGCCAACCGTTATCGCTGAGACCGAAGCCTTCCTCGTCCTCTCAAAGCCAGCAGGTATCGCGATGCATCCAGCGGGGAATTTGCGCCAATTAACGGTAACTGACTGGATATCCACGACTTATCCACAGATTATGGGGATTGGGGAGGAAGAAAAGCGGCCCGGCATGGTTCATCGATTGGACAAGGACACTTCAGGACTTGTCCTCATCGCCAAGACACCGAAAGCGTTTAAGGCTCTAAAGAAGCTTTTTCAGGAACGCCAGATTGAAAAGACGTATTTTGCTCTGGTACACGGTAATCTGTCTGAGCCAAGCGGGAGTATCAATCTCCCTATCGGCCGCGTGAAGGGTGAGAAAAAGCGGTCGGTCCCAGCTGGAAAGCGGGAATTCGGCGGGGAGCTCCGAGAAGCGGTGACAGAATACGCTTTACGCACACGTTATACAGGGTATGATTATGTCTCTGTAAAGCCAAAAACTGGCCGGACGCATCAAATCCGGGTTCACCTATCAGTTCTCGGCCACCCGATTGTGGGTGATCGACTCTATCGCTTCAAAGAGCATCACCGGGACACTCTGAAACCGCCGTTTCAGCTCCTGCATGCGGCCGAGCTGCGTTTCCAGCTGGGCCGACACAAGTATCGTTATGAAGCGCCGCTCCCCCGCTATTTCCGGGATACACTAAAAATGCTTGACGCCGAAGCAGGAAGGGGCTATGATTGGAACGCTTGATGAAGCCTTTTGTGCGTTTGAAACAAGGCTTCTTCTTTATTACTCTACTCTGTGATTAGATTCTGATTTGGGAAAATACCACAGCTATGCACCAGAAACTCGTCGAATTCAACAACAACCTTCGCGCCGCGCGGACTGATCTCCCTGAGCTCCAAGCCGGAGACGTGGTGAAGGTGCGTCGCAAGATCAAGGAAGGCGAGAAGACTCGTATTCAGATGTTCCAGGGTATGGTCATCGCGATCAAGGGTGGCCAGAGCTCATCTCAGACCGTGACTGTCCGCAAGGTCTCTTCCGGTATTGGTGTCGAAATCATTTTCCCACTGCTTTCCTCGCAGGTGGAGTCGATTGAACTTATGAAGCGGACCAAAGCCCGTCGTGGTAAACTGTATTTTGTCCGGACCAAGAGTGCTAAGGTCATCGGCAAGAAATTGAAAGAGGTCCCGTTCGAAATCGGCAAGGCGGGCCAGGATGTGCAGGACGTCGTGAAAGAAGTACAGGCAGCCGCTACAGCAAGCGCAGAAGAAACGCCGACGGAAGCGAAGTCAGAATAACGATGCAGTTCCCGTGCTAGATGCCCAGGTGGCGGAATTTCTACCTGTCGGTAGACAGGCCTGACACTGCCGGCAGGCAGGGGTATACGCGCTAGCGCGTCACTGTGTTATGAAGAATTATTTTGTCTACGCTCTGAGAAGTAAAAAAGATGGTTTTTTGTACATTGGGATGTCATTCGATGTACAAAAGAGACTTGATCAGCACAACGCAGGAAAGACATCCTCAAATCGTAGTCGTATCCCATTTGAAGTTTTCTACACCAGAGAATTTCAAACGCGAGGCGAAGCAAGAGAATTCGAAAAGTATCTTAAGTCAGGAGTCGGAAGAGAGTTTTTGAAGTCCCTGTAGAATATGCCCAGGTGGCGGAATTGGTATACGCGCTAGCTTGAGGTGCTAGTTCCCGCAAGGGATTGGAGGTTCGAGTCCTCTCTTGGGCACAAAGGAACGGAGTGAGTTTGAGAACAAGGAACAAGCCAACTGCTTGGCTTGTGTGAGGAGGAGAAAACCGGAGCGATGTCTGCAAAAGCAGACCGCGAGGTGGGGTCGAGAAAATTTCCTTGGAAATTATTCGTGACCGAGTCCTCTCTTGGGCACAATGGAAGAAGGCTGGTACTTGGTTGACCAGCTTTCTTTTTTGGAAGACCCTCGGTACGATAGTGAGACGGGCAGTTAGCTCAGTTGGTTACCCGCCCGAACGTACCGTTTGGTACGGGCGGGGAGCCCTCGCTTATTCACCCCGTACTAAAATCGGACGATTAGCTCAGTTGGTTAGAGCATCTCGTTTACACCGAGAGGGCCGCTGGTTCGAGTCCAGCATCGTCCACAGGCAAGTCATTTTGGTACGTGGCGAGCCGAGGGGGTCACAGGTTCGAGTGTCCTCTACTGCCCACCACCGGAAAGCCGGCAGTCAGAGCAAAAAAGATTGCTTTTTTCGGTAGTTCCGGGATAATAGTTATGTTTCGCCGGGGTAGCTCAGTGGTAGAGCGAAGGACTGAAAATCCTTGCGTCGGCAGTTCAATTCTGCCCCCCGGCACCGGGTTTCATCCCATTCTCCCGCCTGGGACTGTAGCTCAGCGGTTAGAGCAGGCGGCTCATAACCGCTTGGTCGATGGTTCGAATCCATCCAGTCCCACAGGTTGTCGAGTGCCAGGTTTTGCGTTAGAGTAGTCCGTGAGACAGAAAAAAGCCAAAGCGGGCCTGCCCGCCGTAGGCGGGTATCGTATAGCGGCTATTATGTGACCTTGCCAAGGTCAAGATACGGGTTCGACTCCCGTTACCCGCTCAGACGGGTGGGAACAAGACGAGTTTCCTTTCAGCAGGAAGGAAACGATGACGAGTGTCGACGGATGCGAACAAATGAGCATTTGGCGCCACCCCGGGCAAAGAGTGAATGAGTGACGGCGAATGAACGATGCGGAACTCCCGTTACCCGCTCAGCTAATATCAAGGCTCACCCGAGCCTTAATTATTTACCCAAGGCGGGCGTTCGAACTAGGGGTGGACAAGACTTTAAAGTTTTGGTAGTTTATACTGTCATTCAACGAAACCTCTGAGGAGTAATGACATGATTTCTGGTGACTGGCATGACTGGTGGCCTGTGATCTATCAGGCTGTGGCCCTCAATGTTCACGACCCCGAGAAGTATCCGCTTCATAAGAATTTCTGGGGGTATTATCGACACTTCGGACGAGTTCCTAATGTACCATTTCCCGAGAGGATTCTCGTTGCGGGACCAAATCCGAGGCTGAAGGATGTTAGCAACGCTGTCGGTCTTCAGAAGGCGAATCTTGATGGATGGCTACGTCGTCGGTTTGCGTACATCAAGGGACTGAAACCAGATCCACATTGAATCCTTCATTCGGTTGATTGAGGTACGCCCCGAACGGGAAACGGCCTTTTTTATTTACATAAAACAAGTTCAGGACATCAAAAAACGACCCCAGAGGAGCCACTTTTGATTGGATGTATACTTTTTAGACTTTTCTAATTCTGAATCCCTCGGCCGTGCCAGGACAAGTCCAGAGGTGAATTTTTAGGTCAGTAGTTGTCCCAACTGGGTATGGGTTCAACGGAGTACTCTTCCTCAACTTTCTTTCTTGCTTTTATAACACTTACTACCTTTCCATTTAAAAAGTAATTGTCCAGGTCCTCTCTGTGAATATGTATAGGAGGAAAGAAGTTCGTAGACTCTGATTCTAAGACAATTTGATCATGCTCTTTGTCTTCAAAGTACTTTTTGATATTAGCGAGACCACCAATTATGGAAAGGACATAGTCACCGTTTTTTACATCTATCTCTTCCCTATCGACTATGACAAAATCACCGTCCTCAATACTCTTCCCGTCTAAATCTGCACGATTCATTGATTTCCCAGAAGCCTTTACGGCGAACAATTCTCTGTCCCTATGGGGAGCAGGGATTAATTTTCTTGATACGGGCAAAATCCCATCTAATCTTGCTTCAGCCAGGGTTGTTGCTTCTCCACAGTTTGCTGCCCCAAGAATAGGTATTGAAAGAATCTTTTTGTTCTGAGAGAGGGGAATTGTCACTCTGTGACTCTTTTTCGGTCTGGGGCGCTTTCCTGTTCCCAGAAGCCCGATCTTCCGCAAATGGAATTTGATTTTTTGAGGATGTTCTTCTCCTACGAGTCGGCCGATTTCTCGGAGACCCATCTGGCTAAGATCGTATCGCTGGGAAAGCTCTAGGAGCTTGTTTTGAAGAGGGTGTTCCATGAATCCATACTAGGATAAATTCCCTCAAAATGCAATAGTTGACAGTTTGTTGACACTTTTACTATTGACTTCTTCAGAAAGAAGCGTACCATAGAGGACAATAAAGGAATTTCTGCCCTTCCTTTAATGTGGCAGAGTAATAATTTATTGCGGCAGTATGGCACACCAAGTAGATTACATTCCCGTAGGGGTTGGAAAAAAAGGAGGAGACGCGATTGCAATTCGGTACGGAGACTTTAGCTCTCCACAAACACAACACGTCATCGTCATAGATGGCGGAACCAGAGAGTCAGGCAAGGCGCTTGTTGAACATGTCAAAACGCATTACGGTACACTCTTCGTAGATGCCGTTATTGCTTCGCATCTCCACAATGACCATATATCTGGCTTGTCTGAAGTTCTTGAGGGCCTAACCGTTGGCAAGTTAATCGTCCATTGTCCTTGGGACTACACAAAGACTATTCAGAAGATGACGAACACAACAGTAACGCAGGAGGGGCTGAAAAAATATCTCGAGAAATCACTTGGGACACTCTCCACTCTTACCGATCTTGCCAGCGAGAAAGGAATACCGATTGTTCAGCCGTTTGCGGGCGAGGAAATACATGACGGTCTGTATGTTCTTGGTCCTACCAAAGAGTATTATCAACTCCTACTCGCCAACTTTGGTGTAACGCCAGAGGTAAAAGAAGAGCACAAAATAGAGCAATTCATCGGAGCCGTGAAAGAGGCGGTTAGCTGGGTCGCCGAGGCGCTCCACATCGAAACCCTGTCGGATGATTATCCCGATACATGTCCTGAGAATAACTCCTGCCTCGTACTTCTGCTCGTAGTAGATGGGAAACGCTTCTTGTTCACTGGTGATGCGGGTAAAGAAGGACTTGGACGAGCCATTGACTTCGCTGAAGAAAGAGGTGTCTCGTTGAACAAAATCGACTTCTTAGATGTACCGCATCATGGCAGCAAGCGTAATCTTGGGCCAACTTTATTGAATCGGCTTATGCCGCTTCCCGCATTCATTTCATGCCCGTTACAAGGTGACCCAAAGCACCCTTCGCGTAAGGTGGTGAACGCGCTCATACGACGAGGTTGTAGTCTGGGCTCTACTCGAAAAGGAGTGGCGATCTGTCATCCGAGCGAAGACGCACCTCAGCGTCCTGGATGGGGACCTCTCACTCCAGAAGTGTTCTTTAATGAAGTGGAAGTATAATGCCATATGGAAAAAATCGTAGACAAAATCACATCCTATAATCTGTTTAACTATCTATTTCCTGGCGTCCTATTCTCTATAGCACTGGAACATCTCACGCCGTATTCTCTCACATACGAAAATCTGATTATTGCTGCATTTGTGTACTACTTTGTCGGTCTCATCGTGAGCAGGTTTGCTTCACTCATCGTCGAGCCATTACTACGATGGACACGCTTCATAAAGTTCGCCGAATATGACGACTTCATAATTGCTGCAAAGGAAGACCCAAAAATTGATGTGCTTTTGGAAACAAACAACATGTATCGTACGTTTGTATCGGCTATTGTGTTATTAGTGGCAGCGAGGGGGTATGAACTATTATCTTACAAAGTCCCATTTCTTGGAGACTACAAATGGTGGATCTTAATTGCTTCTCTCCTTGTGATTTTCTTGATTTCGTATAGAAAACAAACCTCTTACATTAAGAGACGAGTTGAATCTATTAAAAGTTAGTCACAGGAGCGAGAAAGCAAGGAAGGGGCCTAGGAAAGGATTGCTCTACTTATAAACTTAAAAATACTGTGTCCCGTGGTAAATGACGCGGTTTAATTCCTGGCTCTTAATTTATCTGAGTTTCAGTTAGTGTGTATTACATATGGTAAAAAAACAGCATTACATAAGCCGTAAATTACTTGCTCACTTTATCGATAATGACGGAAAATTTTTTGAGTTTTTAGTTGGGAAAAATAACAACTCCTATGCAACGACTCCTAATGACGCAATGAGTGAGATGTACGTCTATGAGGACGCTCAGTTAGAACCGAATGCTGTTGAAAACTTTCTAGGACGCGAAGTTGATAGTAAATTGCCAGAAGTTATTAAAAAAACATTGGAGTATATTCAAGGTCTTGAAGTTGGATCCAGTGAGTTTTCTGAGGTAAAGAATTGGTTCAGTGAGAATATGACTCTTTTTATTAAGAACTACTATAGAAGTAACGCTTTATTGACCGAGTTCTCTTTTAGGGATTCTGAACATAAGATAGCCCTTCTTTTAAAAAATATTTTAGACGAATCCTACATTGAGTTATTAGCAGAAACGGTTAATGCATGCTATAAAACCGCTATAATAAGAAGTCTTGAGGGAGAGTTTCTTTTAAGTGATCAGTATATTTCTACAGCTGCTTTAGGTGTTAAGAGTCAGCTTGTACAAGTGTCAAATAGAAATATTGGTCTTAGGGAAACTGTTATTCTGATTCCGATTAGTTCGGAGTATTACTTTGTTCTTTGGAATACGGATACAAATGATATTTTTGTTGAAAATAGTATAAATGATGTACATGGAGAGGCACTTCAGGCAATAAATGCTGTGATTGTTAATTCTTCGTATAGGAAGTGCTTAGGAAAGAAAAAATCTGTGTGCGAGAAATCAAAGTTAGTGTTTCAAACGAGTTTTCCTTCAGAAGTTTTTTCCAAAGACTGGAGCTTTACTCGAAAAAAAGAAGTGTTTTGGTACGAACAAGATAAGCGTTTCTGGAAATCATTCAAGCATCATGTAACACCAGAATACTTTACGTGTGGTAGAAATGACTTGTGTTTATGTGGAAGCGGTGAAAAGTATAAAAAGTGTCACTACTACTATAGTGCCTGGTGGAACAGTTTAGTAGCAACATTTCAAGGACCATACCCATTTGTTCAAATTGATAATAAAAACTATGAGAGATATGTCATTCGAGGCGCTAAGGCCATTGAAGCTCCAATTGACTCATATTGGAAAATCCAGTGACAGAAGAAAAAGCGATATTAATCAGAGATGCTGGTTCTAACCGTCTGTACTAGCCAGCTCAAAAATAAAACAAGCGTCCGATCGGGCGCTTGTTTTATTTCTTGGGTTGATAGGGAGTCGAACGGGTGGGAACAAGACGAGTTTCCTTTCAGCAGGAAGGAAACGATGACGAGTGTCGACGGATGCGAACAAATGAGCATTTGGCGCCACCCCGGGCAAAGAGTGAATGAGTGACGGCGAATGAACGATGCGGAACTCCCGTTACCCGCTCAGCTAATAACAAGGCTCACCAGAGCCTTGTTTTTTATTACCCCTAAACGGAGTCGAACTAAGGGTGGACAAATTTATAAAAATATGCTATTATGCTCAGTTCGTTCACAACTAACTGGAGGTAGCTAGTATGCATTGGCATTTATGCCGCTGACACTCTCCGTCAGCACTCAACTTCTCATCAACCTCGGTTGATTCTCGTGGGCAAATAAGTGTTGGCGTATCGACGCCCACTTTTCCTATGAGGATTCAATCATGAAACAGGAGTCAATCAATAAGGCGATTCGTCGGGTGTACTTCGTCGGCAGCGAAAAGATGTGGGTTTCTGTGAGAACCCGAGGACTGCCGAAGCAAATGGACACCGGCCGCTTGCAGGTCTATTCGTTTCGGTACACCACCGATGGCGAACTTACCCTCCATACCGAAGAAGGAGAAATGACCACATGTATGGTGGATATGGCGCCCAAAATGCCATACTCCGCCCTCAGCCTCTTTGCTGGGTATATCTTGATCAACGGCGTGCGATTTGAGCGCGTCATGATTGACTTCTACCCGTCGAAGAGTCGCTAATCCTTGGTCCGTGCACACGCGATGTGTACGGGCCATTTTTTATTTTCCTTAAACTACACCCTTTTGAGGTAAAAAGTTCTAACCGTGTGTACCAGCCAGCTCAATTTCAAAAAAGAGGCCCAAGAGAAGAGTTTTTTGTTAGGTGTATAATGGAGCCATGCAAAAGATAGCCACAAAAGTATTTATTTGTGCCTCAATTGCTTTTGGGGTTATTGGTATCCTGATGGTTATAGTGGTGCCACCAGACACTCCTGATGGGACCTGGCCGAGTATCCTTTTTCTGAAACTTATTCAGACGTGTGTTTTCATCATTCTTCCCTCCTTTGCCCTCAGTGTCGCAGGGAAGTATCTCAACGGAAAATAGTTCGAACGTCTCAGATATACTGGCTCCATCAAAAACAAGGCTCACTAGGGCCTTTTTTTTTATTACCCCTAAACGAAGTCGAACCGAGAAAACAAAAACCGCTCGGAAAAGCGGTAAATGTGATGTGCTTCTTTTCGACACGTTAGAGGTCGAGTTCGGCATCACCAGAACGGATGAGTTCGCCAATCTTTTCGGCCACCGTCTCGGGCGTATCCAAGGGAGGGTGATTGGGGTTGTCCTCATCACGCAGCATGTCTGGTTCCGGCACGACGGAGTGCTTCCCAAAGTCTGTCTGAACGAGCTTTGGTCGGATGAGGCTGACAATGATACCGTCTTTTTCCAACTCTTGACGTGCTGTCAAGGTCAAGTCATTCACCGCGTACTTGGTGGAAGCATACCCGGCTTCGTTGGGGAAGTGCATAGTGGTCAGTTTGGAGCTGACATTGATGATCGCACCGCTGCCCTGGGCACGCATCACGGGGATTACCGCCTGCATCATTCGGAGATATCCGCAGACATTGAGGTCAAAAAGTTTCTTGTATTCTCCCACGTCGATCTTTTCGACCGGCGCCCACATGCCTTGTCCAGCGAGGTTAATGAGGATATCAACCCGCCCATACTTTTCGACCGCCGTATCGACCAAGCGCTTCGCATCTTCGGACCGGCGGACATCTGTAGGGATGGCAAGTGATCCGGGCGAGCTTTGTTCGAGTGCTTTCAACGTAGCCTCGGAATGAGCGGCAAGCGCGAGCCTGGCTCCCTTTTGGGCGAGATGCTTACTGAGTGCGCTGCCGATACCGCCAGAGGCACCAGTGATGATGACGACCTTGTCCTTGATTTCCATGGGGTTACTCCTTGACTATCTTGAAATTAAACATAGGGGTCTCGAGCGCTCCCCACAACCGGAGCCATAGAGGGAGAAGCATTTCCGTACCGCGTGCTGTCGTGATGTCGCCGAGGTCGATAATATGCTTCCAGCCATAACTCTTGGCAATTTCAGTCACTTTGGTTTTGGCTTGGGCGTCGTTTCCACTTAAGAAGAGATGATGATCCCCGTCCGCCAGTTGGGTAGGGTTGACCTGCAAGTGCGCATTGGTCGTATTGAACGTCTTCACCACTTTGACTTCGGGCAATGCTTTTTGAATTTGTTCACCCAACGAATCTGTATTGCAGATAGAAAGCGATGGCGGCATGCCGTGGGAGAAGTCGAGAGGATTGGCGATATCAATCAGGATTTTTCCAGAGAGCTCTGCTTTGAGCGATGAGATCGCCGGGAGCGCTATCTCCCCTTTGAGGGCATCATAGACAATTTCTCCATGCGTGGCCGCTTCACTCAGGGTGCCGAGAGCAATATCCGGATGTTCTTTGTGCCACTCACTGAATGGCGGATTGCCCATGGCATCTTTTTCAGTGCTGGCAAGCGTTTTTTCAACATCTTGTGTGCCAAGCATGACCTCATGCCCAAGCCCAGCAAGCTTTTCGGCGTGAGACCGACCGACTACACCAGTCCCGAGAATTCCAATTTTCATAATGAAGATAGTTTATTGATTCCATGGTAAAGCGACCAATCCCCCCTTTTTATTTTCCAGTGCTCTGATTGACAGGCCCCGTTGTTGCCTGATACTTGAGCGCGGCGTACCAGCCGATATGGAATGTGAGGAACAAAAGCACGATACCACCAATAATCCAAAGCCAGCATCGCCCCCGACTATAGCTATGACAGCACCGCGAACTGTCTTCGTGCTTACAGTCCCATGCTTTGCTCTCGGTCCCCTCTTCGCGCTTTATCTCGTTTGGCATAGTGTTTTTACCTTACCGCCCGTTGATTAATTATGTTTTCAACAACTCGCTCAATGGTACCGCATTCATATACTCTTTACAATAACTGTCAAAAAGTATAGTGTTGAGGAGATTTAAATAGGGTCTGATATCATCGTATGATCCTTGATGGAAAAGAGGTCGTCATAAAAATGAATGGTCACACCTACCATTGCGCGCTCGACATCACCATGGCCCATATCGGAGGCAAGTGGAAAACCGTGGTTTTGTGGTACCTGAGGAAGGAGCCCAAAAGGTTCGGTGAACTTAAAAAACTCATGCCGGAGATAACGGAAAAAATGCTCTCACTCCAACTCAAGGCGCTCGAAAAAGATGGTATTGTGGGAAGAAAGGTGTACGCCGAGGTCCCCGCGCGGGTGGAGTATTTCTTGACCAAGGAAGGAAAGACATTACTCCCGGTCTTGAAAGCACTTGCTCTCTGGGGGAGAAACCGAGGTGAGAAGTACGGGAGGTTTGAAGAAGTGGGCAAAGGAAACAAGAAGAGCTAGTATTCGTGATGGAGGCTGGATTCAAATCCAGTTCCACCCTCTTGTGCCAGCCAGCTTAGACAAAAACAAGGTTCACCTGAGCCTCGTTTTTTATTACCCTTAAGCGGAGTCGAGCTGGAGGTAGACAAAGCTTTAAAATTGAGATATCCTACCTTGTCATTCCGATAAACTACTGCGAAGGAGAAATGACGTGGCTCTTTACAAGAACTGGCCCGAGATCTGTAAGATTGGCTGCCTGAATCCGCTACTGATGTTGGTTTTGGCCTCCGCTGAAATCGATGAAGATGACCAGATAGTCCAAGGACTTTTCGTTGGGTTTCCTCAATGCTTTTCCGAAGAGAAGACTGACGGGCCCTTTCCTCTGTCGATCATCCGCGAACTGGCGCAGGAAGCGGGCGAGCAGCAGGGCCAACCGGACGGTGCTGACTTTCCTGACACCTGGGAAATTCTAGACGACCTCGAAGTGCCGAGCATCATCTTTGAGGTATGCGAACTCGGTGACCGGCAGACCGACTGGCCGGTGTTCTCACCAGCTGCAGTTGAGGAAACCGCCAAACAAGGCGAGATGCTCACCTGGAAAGGTCAGCAGATGGTATTACTCGAGAACAATTACAACGAACGATCGGGTGACTGGCACATCGTCCTCGCGCCAGCCGCATGTATCTTGCTCGACCTCTGATCCTTTCACGTCTGCCTCAATTGAGGCTACAACGACTCCTTAGTCGTTTTCTTTTTGCCTCAGTCATACAAACTAGTTCGCACGCCATTCACACACCGGCTCAAAAGGATTAAACTCTCGGGGTCCCAGGGCTTTTGGTTTTTCTGGTGAGGGAAAAGAGACTTGTTTATTGCATTTGTCGGATATCTTCCTGATCTTGTGGTCGATTGAACTTCAGCTTTTCAGCAATGACTGCCTCTTTCCTCATGACGGGGACCAGGATTCCACATATTTCCTTCGTCTCTACGTCGTTGAAATCGGTTTCCAATAGCTGAAATTTACCCGTGGCTCTATTAAGAACTTTACATCCTTCTTCTGCCCCGATATCGATATCCTGCTCAGCATATCTGAGCTCCATAGCGTACCCTTCGGCTTCTTCATCACGGCTCATCTCTGGACCGTACGTGACATATGTGCGTACTTCGGGGAGGATCTTTTCGAAGTCAGCCCGGTGTATCACCAAGTCGATATCATTTAAATCACGCTTCGAGCCGTAGGCTTGGGCGGCTAAACCCCCGAGGACGACAAAGGGCACCTCGTGGCGCTTGAGAATTCCAATAATCCATCGGAATGCAGATTCACTGTTTTTCATGGGCCCAGTATATCATGCAGCTCAGAGACTTTTGTCGTACAACAGGGTTCCTACATATAATCCTTTCCTTGCAACCAGGCTAGTTCGTACATCGCTCTGTAGGACTGAGCTATGTCGTGGCTTTCAATGACCGTCGCAAATAGCTTATTTTTGGTTGAAAAAATGACAACTTTGTTCCCATATATCGCGTTGTCATTTTGGAATGCGGCCGAATCTTCGGGCAGAGAACGGAGAATATGATGGGGATTTTTATTCTTCGAAATCTCACGGGCATATTCCTGATGAAATTGATCGACATTTAAAAGTTCTCGGATTCGGTACACTTTATTTTTAGTAGCTCGTTGCCACGCCTGGATGAGATCGGGATATATCTCCAGGTGAGCCACACTTCCATAAAAAAGCACTTCTGCTTTTTTCTCCAAATCGGCAATGATGTCTTCGTATACCCGCTTCAGTCCGTTCTCTCCCTCGAAGACCTGAACAGTGGGCTTGTCCGGATCCATGTTATAGAGAGCCGCAAGCTCAGGTAAGAGATCATCCAAAACTTTCTTCTGATGCTCCACTTGGATCTGCAGGCGTCGCGGATGGGCCGGAGAAAAAAGAGTGGCCTTTCTCGTCTTTTCAGTCGCTACCAGTCTCCTTTCGGCCAGATTGTTCAAGATAAAATAGGCCGTCGTCCGTTTCAGACCGGAGCGTTCAGCAATATGAAAAGCCGTATCTTTGCCTAATCGGAGGCAGACCAGGTAGATTATTGCTTCTTTCTCCTCAAGGCCGAGAGCCCTGAGGCGTTGTTCCAAATTATCCATATTGAAATGATACCAAAAAATATACATACTGTCAACAAGATGGACAACAACTATGCTTAAATTTAAAGAAAAGCATTATATAAAGCAAAAAGACTAATAATACTTGACCGTTACGATTGACAGTAATGAAAATATAGACTATACTTGGGCGTTCAAGAGTAAAGACAATTTCTTGAATACCTGTTCCTTACACAATCATAGCCCAATAGCCCAAGGAGATAGCCATGAATGACCACAAAGCTTCATTTATGACCCAGGCGCTTGCTCTGTTTGACAAGTATGCCAAACATCCTCTTTCAGATCGCTGCTGGTATATCCGGCCGCGGCGAGACCTTCAGAAGGGGCGTCACATCGGTGATGGAAGCAGGGAGACTTTCGAGCGGAGTTTGTCGGCTGTGGAGCCGGAAGACATAGTGTCTCTCTACGCACCTCTCTCGCCATGCCGCTCAGCGATCCATTATATCTGGATCAATCTTGGTAAAACGTTTATCCCGGCATTCGAGGTCTATCTCGACTCGGGCGAAACCAAGTGGTTTTTGTACCCGAAATTCAACAACATCGAAGAAGAGCGCTTCTTCCTCCAGATGTGGAGTAATTTCGAAGCCTCCCATAAGCACGAGGCTGTAGAAAAATATGGGTGCACCCTGGAAGGTTTCCTCAAGATGCAGGGTGTGAAGAAGCTTGAGGATCTCTGGTGATAAAAGTGGATCCGCGGCGATCCATAATCCTCGGACGAGACCATAACTTTTGGTCCGGGAAATCGTGAATCTACGATTTCCCTCCCTTTCAGAAGATTCTTGCGAAAGAAGTTTCTGAAAGGGAAATCATTCCCTTGTAGTTCATTACCAACTTTGGCAGACTGCCCAACCGACTTTCCCGAGCGGTATCTCGGGGTGGAGAATAATGATGATCAAGATCTCTAATGGGGCGTACCACCAATTGATGTGGTCGTTCCATGGCGCGATGACGTTGTTCGAAGGTAAGGGGTACTGCGTTTGTGCCACACCGAGTAACTCCGAGGGTTTCATGGAGGGGCGTCTCGACTTCTTGCCTCCGAGGGACTCGATGGAACGAGCATTTGGAAAGGAGTTCTTTCATAGTCTCCAGGCGGAGAACAAGGGTGTCGGATGTGTCGACATGGAGTATGCATTCCGCCGGATCAATGAAATGATCTCCAGCGGAGAGATCATCATCGAATAGGTTTAGTGGAAACCCTGTATCGATCTACACTCCAGCCTCACAAGAAAGTTTGAGGAAATCGATGACACAGCCGGTGCATCAAAGTGCTCCGGGTCCCTTGTCGGAGAGTACTTCATCCACCCGAAGACAACAGAGTTGCTTCATTGAAAGCATCGACGGCCCGTCGCAAGCGAGCCGTCTTCATTTTTATACGAAATTAGTCCTAACCGTACTACCAGTCAGCCGAGAGTTACAAAAACAGCTTCATGTGAGGCTGTTTTTGATTTTTGAAATGGCAGATCCCTTACGAAGGGTTTTCTTTAGTGAAGCCGGGCTCGTCTAGACATTTCAGATCAGGGATTCATCGATCTGAACCGCGCCTTGGCGGAGGATTTCGATTCCCCCAGGTGTCCAGCGGACCAGGGTCGATGGTGCACTTTCAAGCGTGCCGCCGTCGATGTAGAGATCGACCCGGTCGTCAAAGTATTTTCTGGCGGTATCGATGCTTGTCGCGGCTGGTTCACCGGCGGTATTGGCTGATGGCGCGATGAGCGGTCCGGTTCGTCTCAAGAACGCACGGAGTGCTGGATCGGCGGGTATGCGGAAGGCGATGCTGTCAGTGCCCCGGTGTAAGTGCGTCCAGCGCGCCGGTTCGGTCGTGGGGAGGACCACGCTGACTCTCCCCGGCCAGACGGATCGGAGGAATGTGCCTGCCTGTTCATCGAGAGGGATCGAAAACCGTTTCAGTTCTCCCTCGTTGCTGATGAGGACGATCACAGCCTTGTGAGTATCCCGTTGCCGTAATTGGAAGACTCGCTCGACGGTCTCGGGGATGAGCGCACTCGCCACGATGCCGTAGACGGTATCGGTCGGGAGCACTACGACTCCGCCGCCCTGCAAGATGCCTCGTGCGGGAGCATAGTCTGGTCGGATGTGAGGGTGCGTCGGGTTTGGCATGGCAGGAGTCGCGTGATGTGAATGACTCTTACCATAGCATCGACGCGGCCCGAGCGGAAGAGGCTAAGACCCTACCCCGGCAGACTCTACATTTTTCTTTTCCCGCTATACTGGATGTATGCAAAAAAATATTTTCGGGCTGACGAGAAAAGAAGAAGCGTTTTTCCGGCGGCTCTCGACCCCAGCGAAGATCCAGGATTATCTCGATACCCTCCCCTTCAATTTTGAAAAGGCGGGGCCGACATTTTACTCACCGCGGGTGATACTGCGCGAGGGCAAGGCGCACTGCATCGAGGCGGCTTGCCTAGCGGCACTCGCACTCTGGTATCACGGAGCAGAGCCCTTCATCCTCGATCTGCGGTCACTCCGTTATGACTTCGATCACGTGGTGACACTTTTCCGGCGGAACGGTTACTGGGGCGCGCTATCCAAAACGAATCATGGCGTCTTGCGGTACCGCGATCCGATCTACCGGACGGTGCGTGAGCTGGCCCTCTCCTATTTCCACGAATACTATCTGACGACGACCGGACGGAAGACGTTGCGCGAATATTCACGACCATTCAATCTGAAGCGTTTCGGAACGGAGTGGGTGACGAGCGAGGGCAGCCTCATCGACATCGCCGAAGCATTGGATCTGTCGCGGCACTACCGGCTCGTTCCGCCCATGAACGAACGTTCTCTCCGCGTGGCATCTGAGATCGAAAAGAAAATTGGCTCTGTTCCCGAGTGGCGGAAGACGGACCGAGAGACCTAACGTGATTTCAAAAACAAAAAAGACGGCCTATCTTTTCTTTTGGAGCCGTCTTTTTCTCGCTCAGTATTGTACACTATTTTCTGAATTCGTTCTTCAAGTCGGCGGGGTATTCCTTCATGAGCTTGGCGATTTTGGGACTGATGACGATATGACAGTATCCTTGGGACCGATTGCGATCGTAGTAGTCGCGATGATAATTTTCAGCTGGATAGAAATAAGTGAACGGCGCAATCTCGGTAACGATTGGGTCGGGGTAGATTCCCTCAGCCTCTAGTTTTCTCACAATGCTTTCGGCAGCCTCTTTCTCTGTTTCGTCTGTGGAGAAAATCACGGAACGATACTGTGTTCCGACATCGGCCCCCTGCTGATTCAAAGTCGTCGGATCGTGGGTGGCGAAAAAAATAGTGAGTAGCTTTTCGTAGGAAATCATGTCTGCATCATATTCGATCTGGATGGCCTCGGCGTGGCCGGTTGTCCCGCTCGAAACCTCCTCATAGGTCGGGTTTTCGGTCGTGCCGCCGGCATAACCGGGCGTGACGGTTAGGACACCTCTGAGCCGTTTGTAGATCGCCTCGGTGCACCAGAAGCAGCCGCCAGCCAATATCGCTTTTTTGATTCTCATAATTATTCTTTTTCAAGCACGGGTGGTAGCTCTTTGCCTTCGGGAATGAAACGGAGCGAGCGTGAGTTCACGCAGTGGCGCGTGTCCTGGTCGGTCAGATGCTCGCCGAGGAAGACATGTCCCAGATGACCATCGCAGTGAGTGCAGCGGATCTCGGTCCGTTGGCCATCCGTATCCATGATCCGCTTCACGGCGCCAGGGAAATCAGCATCAAAGGCCGGCCAACCGCAACCAGCATCAAATTTCGTCTGGGCCGCATAGAGCGGGGCATTGCAACGCCGGCAGAGATAGGTGCCTGGGGCAAAGAGGGTGTCGTATTCACCTGAAAAGGGCGCTTCCGTCCCATGAGCGACAATGACGTGTTCTTCTTCTGGGTTGAGGGGATTCCATGTCATATGGTCACAGTATATCGCGGAGCCTCGGGTGCGCCTAGGACAACCGCTACACTGGGGCGGGCGTGTGGTGTATACTGGAATCACTATGGAAGAGCATCCATTTATCCGTCCCAAGGTCTGCGTCATCGATGATGATGCTGATCTCCGAGAGATCTATCTCCTCAATTTGAACCGTGAGAACTTCGATGCGGTCTTGGCCAAAGATGGCGAGGAGGGGCTGCGCGCCATCCGCGAACACGCCCCAGACGCTATCATCCTCGACCTCCAAATGCCGAAGATGAACGGTTTTGAAGTTTTGGCGGAGCTGTCGACGGATCCAAAACTCTGCCGTATCCCGGTCGTCATCCTCTCGAACGCGGACGATCAAGAATCTTTCAAAAAGGTCGGACAATTCGAGACCCACTTCTATCTAGTAAAAGCGCTGACCACACCACAGAAAGTCGTGAAGATCCTCCGAGAAGTCATCAAGTAAATTCAGGAAAAAGTGAAAGGGTACACGTTTGCGGGTACCCTTTTTTGTTGCTAATAGACCCCTAGTGAGAGTCACCGGCAGCATCGGGAGCAAGCTCAACGTAATCGAGACTCGCCTGCTCCTCCCGGAGGCGCATCGCCTCAGCGTGTCCCTGCTCTGTTAGCCGGTACCGTGATGCTTCCTCGTGATCTACTGTCGACACCCAGCGTAGGGTGATGAGTTGCGCTAAGGAGTGGCAAACAGCACTGAAGGTGTACGAGTGGTCTGGGAAATGACTTTGCAGATGATGGCAGATTGTTTGGATCGGCCATACCTGGGCCCCCTGAGAGTGGGGGTCACCATCTTTTGCGAGGATTATCAAGAGTCGTTTTTGTGCGTTATTAGGCATTTATTCTTCTCCAAGTTGTTAGTGGACGAGTTGTGGCTGATAGCCGCTGAAGAATTGTGACAAATACTCACGAATTTGTCAATAGGGCATATTCAAGCCATGGCAAGCTATTGAATAGCTGCGATAGTAGAGGATCTCGGAGCACTCATCATTAGTATTGACACAGATACAGAAATATGCTAGTATGTTTAGTCGCGCTCAAAAAACCGACCTGGCCGATGTTGGTCTTACTGGATCGGATCTACGCCGCCAGTTCATATGTAAAGGTATACTATGCAATTCCTCCCCGCTTTGATTTCTACCATTATCGTGTTGACAGCGTTTATTCCTGTGGCTTCTGCCTCAGCGGCCAGTTTGGAGTTGCCGCTTATGCCGTCGCGCTATGATATTGCTGCGGATCCACTCATGCTTATCTGGACCTTTGGAACCGAACCGGATAAGGTGGCAGTAACAGTCAAGGGTGAACTCACGGGTGACGAGAAAAAGCTTGCTCGCTGGAAAGAAAAGCAGGTCCATCTCTGGGATAAGCTTGAAACTGGCAAATACTTCACCATCAATGCATCAGCCTATACCGCCGCGTCGGATGAGTGTGGCAAGAGTGATGGTGTTACGGCATCAGGACTGAAAGTGACTGAGGGGCGCACACTTGCTTGTCCCGCGAGCTATCCATTCGGTGCCAAGATCGCAATCGAGGGCTTAGGAGAATTCCGCTGTGAGGATCGTGGCGGTGCTATCCGGGGCAACAAGTTCGACATCTATATGGAGACCAAGGCACAAGCCTTCGCCTTTGGCCGCCAGCATCTTGAGGCAAAAATCATTGATTAGCTGAAGGAGTGTGTTGAGGACCCCCCCACTTTCCCATTTATTGAGTTCCGAAGCTGTTTTAATATTTATCGAGTGTGAGTGCGTCTCATGTAGGGGGTGTCTTTTCTTTGATTGACGCTCGCATTGGGCTTTGCTAGGCTGCCAATGTTCCAATCTGGCCAGATGTCCGAGCGGTTAGGAAGAGGTCTGCAAAACCTCGTACAGGAGTTCGACTCTCCTTCTGGCCTCCATACACATCCAAGGTGACAAATGCCGCGGTGGCGGAATGGTATACGCAGCGGACTTAAAATCCGCGGATCGTAAGGTCATGTGGGTTCGATTCCCACCCGCGGTACGAATTTACAGATGAGGTTTCCGCTCAATGCGGACCAACTTGGAGTTGGCGATTCCTACCTCTAGCACTTCTGTTTGCTACAATAGAAAGACAAAAATACTTATGGGTATCGCTGCATTCCTCATCGTGATTCAGACGCTGATCACCTTTGTCCACTGGGTGGTCTGGCGAGTGTTGGACAGTTATTGGCCGCTCATTGGGCATTCGCGAACCGTTGTTTTCACGCTCGTTATTGTGCTCTCCTTCTCTTTTCTCGTTTCAAATATCCTGACACGCCTCGTTCCAGGTGACGTGACACGCACGGTATATTTCTATGCGGCAATGTGGCTCGGGACGGTTCATTTTCTCTTCCTCGCGGCAGTAGTTCTTTCGCTCCTGTCGCTTATTGTTGATTCACTCGGCGGGACATTATCCCCCTGGATTGCATTAATTTTTTTCATGGGGGCAGTCGGCTTGAATGGCTTCGCGCTCTGGAACGGTTTTCAGATCCACCCAAGACATATGTCTGTTGCTCTTCCCAACCTTCCCGATCAGTGGGTAGGTAAAAAGATTGCGTTCTTTGCTGATTCACACTTCGGCAATATTCATCGCCAGCAAACGGCCCAGGATATCGCCGATTTGATCGAATCCGAGGACCCAGCTCTTATCCTCATGGGCGGTGATTATTTTGATGGCCCACCGATTCCGGCTGATCTCGTGACCGCTCCGTTCCAGTCGCTCACCGCGCGTATCCCAGCGTACTTTGTTTCGGGCAATCATGAAGAGTATGGCGATACGGTTGGTTTTCTCCAAGCGCTCGAATCTGCAGGCTTCCATGTCATCAATGATAAGCGAGTTGTGGAGGATGGTCTGCAGATTGTTGGATTGGATTTCGTTACGACACGGACAGCAGAAGCGACGGAGATGGTCATGATGCATCTCATGGTGAATCCAGATTTGCCGACGATTGCGCTGAAACATGTACCGCGAAATATCGGCCAACTCGTCGAGGGTGGGGCAGACCTGACATTACATGGGCACACACACGAGGGTCAGATGTGGCCGTTTAGCTGGGTGACCTGGTTTGTCTACAAGGGGTATGATTTCGGGTTGAGGCACTTTTCTGTTCCGTCGGGCGAGGCTCTCGTTTACACGACGAGCGGTGCCGGGAGTTGGGGTCCGCCACAGCGCTTCGGTACAGCCGCCGAAGTCGTCTTCTTCACGCTTCTGCGAAAGCCGTAACGGTCCAATTAATCCGCAGAAAAGATCCCGGCATGCTCGGGATTTATTTTCTCCGCTCTTGTATTTTTTCTACAACCTTGGGAATATTTTTGAAGTCCGTGATGAGTGTTTGGCGCATGCTGCCATTGTAGAGTGCTGCCGCTGGATGATAGAGGGCGAAAAAGACTTGGGGGCCGATATCTGGGAAGGTGCGTTGGAACGCCTGGCCGTGGACTTCAGATATTTTCTTACCGGGGATGAAGTGTTCCATGGCATGCCGGCCAAGGGTGACGATTACGGACGGCTGGATGATCCGTATCTGTTCGTGAAGCCAGGGCATGCAAGCGTCAATTTCTTCGGGGCTGGGGTCACGATTCTCGGGCGGTCGATACTTTACAACATTGGTGATATAGATGTCTTCGCGCCGAAGTCCGATAGTGGCAAGCATTTCATTGAGAAATTTCCCTGCCGCACCGACAAAAGGTATCCCCTGGATGTCCTCGTTTTTCCCGGGCGCTTCACCGACAAACAAAATCTTGGCGTCAGCACTCCCGTCCCCTGGTACGGCCTGGGTGGCTGAGTCGCGCAGGCTGCAGGGACACTCGATAGCCATGCGAGCATTCAATATCTTCAGTTGTTGTGTTTTGTCGTCCATAAGTTTTAGGGTAATCGGAAAAATGTTCTACTCTACAACATCCCCCTTTTTGATTCCTGCGTTTCCATCATGACATGATGTGCCAACCTTCAGCTGACTCGACAATTTTCCCCTTCACTTCAAAGCCACTCGCGAGCTTGTGCCCGCCACCCCCGAGCCTGTGGGCGATCGCTGACACATCGACACCGTGATATTCGGATGAGCGGAGACTACCTCTGACCGTGGTCTCATCGCGTTCCGAGAGGACGAGAGCGAACCTGGCTTCCGGTACTGTAGAAAGGATAGAGGCGACTTGGTAGACATCATCTGGCGTCGCTTCGCACTCGTCGATATCAGAGCGTGTGACGGCGGTAACGAGTAGTCCAGTTTGTGGAATGAACTTCACTTTTTCAAATGCCAGCCCCCAAAGTTTCATCGCGGAAATATTTTTGTTCGTAAAAATAGTATTTGAAATTTTCGTCAGTGGCGCACCAAGCTTCATGAGGTGAGAAGCGATGTCCATGACCTGGGGTGAAACAGAAGAGTGCTTAAAGTTACCGGTATCAAAAAGTATTCCTGTAAGAAGAGCGGTCGCAATATCTTTGCTGATATGCGCCTGGATGTGCATGAAAAAGAGATAGACGAGTTCGCTTGATGACGAATACTTTGGATCAATCATTACGATATCAGCCGTAAGATCGATATCGGGGTGATGATCAATGAGAGTGATCACTTGGCGTTCATCAAAACGATCACGGAAGAGATGGAATCCCCGATCGACACTGTCGGCTGCAATCACAGCATCGAATGATGCGAGATCGAGTTGATCCGGATGGAAAAAATCAGCATGAAAAAGCGTGCTTAAATTTTCCGGAAATGGATCGTAACAGGCAATCGAGACGTGCTTCCCCTGTTCCTCCAAGTAGTACTTCAATGCTAAATTGGCGCCGACCGTATCTGGATCAGGTCGTTTATGAGCGACGAGAAGAACCGCTTCAGCTCGTTCGAGGACGAAACGAAGAGTCTTAAATTCCTTTCCAAAATAGCGCATACAATGTACTGCTCTACTCGTTTTTAATTGATCGAAGAAGTCGCTCGACCTCATCTGCCTTCTCCTCAGTAGTATCCAATCCGAATACCAACTTGGGAAGTGGTCGAGTAGAAAGTTTTTTATGGAAAAGCCATTCGATATGTCGCTGTTCGTGCTGGATCGTCTTCATGACGTATCCTCGGTCTTCAACTGGGAGGACACTGAGTAAAATATGGGTTGAACGGAGATTGCGCGCCGTCACTACCTTAGTAAGCGTGATAATTACGCCTGTCTTAAAAGAAACTTCGCGAGTCAAAATCTCGCCCAGGATATCTCGGATGAGGTCGTTGAGTTGAGTAATTCGGTCATGCATAGTGCCCCCACCAGGAATCGAACCTAGATCTCTCCCTTAGGACGGGATAGCTCTATCCATTGAGCTACAGGGGCGAAGGTGTACTATACTGGGAAACCGCTACGATGGCAAGATAAGCGTATTGTATCAGAGGAACTGTGGATAACTAGTAGATAAGTGAGGATATTATCCAATAATTTTGCTTGTAGTTGGACTTTTCATACTGAACTGAATATATTAATTCTGATTATCTAAAAATACCAGCCTCAATGGCTGTAAAGAGGCTGTAAAAATCCTGAATAGCTAAGAGACGTAATTTAATGGGGTGGACCATACCGGATTCGAACCGGTCACCCCTTCCATGCCATGGAAGTGCTCTACCAAATGAGCTAATGGCCCTTATCGAAAAAAACCGCGGAGCACCTTACAATCATATCGATAATTCCTGATACGTCAATGACCTGAACTGGATAATTATTATGTGTACGCTATACTGGAGGGCTGAAATATGAAAACTATCCCGGTTTCACTCAAAGATATTGAGCAAGTATTGGTTTATGCCTATATCGGGCAAATTCCGTTTTCTTGGCGTATCATACTTGATCCTAGTCGGAGTGGATTTCATGCGGCTTTCAGCGAATATATGGATATATCTATATATATTGGAGAGATTATTCTCGCTATTGCACTTCTTATACACATTATAAACAAGAAAAGAGAAGAAAAGTCAATAGTTACATCTATTATTAATCAGGTAAAAAATGAGTTCCACGTGGAACGTAATATTTTATGGATACTATTGTTGATATTTTTAACCATGAATATTTTTGCCTCAATTGATGTACGACTCTCAATTAGTAGCGCGCTACATTTTTCACTTATTTTTGGAGCGATAGTATTAATACAAAATCAATTTGTTTCACGTGGAACGAAATTTATTATAGATCTTGTATATATATTTTCCTTCAGTACATTATTCCAGTTGTTTATCTCGGGTTACCAGGTTATACATGGATCATCTATTGGAGTCAAAGCATTAAATGAATCAATTCTGTCGCTTGGTGCATTGAATGTTGCGAAAGCACATATATTTGGACATCTAGTATTACGTGGTTACGGTACATTTCCTCATCCTAATGTTTTCGCAGTCTATGCTATGTTTGTACTCATTTTTATATACTTATTTCGCCGATATTTGTTCCACGTGAAACATCTATTTCTGTATCCCATAGTCCTATTTACTACCATGTCAATATTGTTGACTCAATCAAAACTCATGATTATATTTCTTATGCTCATGATACTGTTCATGTACAAAAAAAAACTTATTTCTATGTTCCACGTGAAACATGTGATAGTCACTACAGTTTTACTTGCTTCGATTGTGGCATTTACACTTCTATCGTATATAGATATATCCGTATCTACTAAGACCAGATTGAGTCAGGCTATAAGTCAAGTAGGAAATTATGCTCCAACATTGTTTGGCTCTGGAATCGGTACCTACCGATTGAGTTATGACAACATGCCTCTGGAATGGTGGAATTACGAACCAATACATTTTGTACCATTTATTGTTCTTAGTGAGCTTGGTATCTTACCAACAATTCTCCTTTTAATGATTTTACGAAAATATTTTCGAAAAGTTCCACGTGAAACATGGAATAATATTCAAATACCTACAATTTTCCTTATACTTATATTGTCAATTGACCACTATGCCTGGGACATATACCAAGGATCATTTATAGCAGCAATGTTAGCATGGAGTATTTATACTATTGACAAATGTAATATAGTTAGTCATAATGTAGCTTTGAACAATTCTGAATCTATAAATTCATAAATACCCCCCACTTATCTCTAGAACAATCCAAAATTAGAGTATCAAGGAGGGTGTGATGGATAAGTGATGTCATTGGGACATCGAGCGAGAGTAACAAAATTTATTAATATTTGTTATCCAACAATAACTTAGAGTGAAAGGCTTTGAAATGAAGAATGGGCGCTACTCTCAAGAACGGCAGAGCGTGTCGATGTTGCAGGTGGAAGCCTGCAGGGGTTTACATCCGGTCCACTGGTTAAGGGGTATTGGGTATGAGTCATGTTTGGCGGGGGGGGGGGGGGGGTTTATGCCATGTTTCATCCAAATTATGGAAAGGTTGTTGTTTGATGAGTGAATTACGATATGAAAATTTCTCTGTTGCAAATTTACTATTGTGATATAATTCATCCTGTATGGGTGTATCACAAACAAAAACCAATCTTCGCTGGAGTATTTTAGTGTTTGCTTTTTTGTGTCTCGTGAGTTCAGCGTTGTATGTCGCGGCGGATGAAGTATCAACAACTGATACAGTTGTTTTTGATGATGTTGATACAGATGGTTTGTCAAATGAAGAAGAGAAAATTTATGGAACCGATCCGAATGTCGCAGATACAGATGGGGATGGGTATAGTGATGGTGTCGAAATTGAAGGAGGGTTTGATCCACTGAAACCAGCGCCTGGAGACCGAGTTATACCGGAGGAAGCCATTGAGGCGGTTGGTGTATCGGATACACAAACGCCTAATCTTACTACAAAAGCTACTAATGAATTTGCTGCTCTCCTCGAAGAGAAAGGAAATAGTTCTGAAATTACAAACGAGGACTTTTCCACCGTTATCAATAATGTGATGGCAACGAGTCAGGAAGAAGTGGTATTGCCTGAGATTGATAGTTCGTTTTTGAAAATTAAGAAACTTTCTGACAACTTAACTGACGAAGAAGAGAAAGAGCAGAATAGAGAGGATACGGTTCAGTATCTTACTCTCTCAGCATATATCCTCCTTTCAAATCTCCCTACTCCTGTACGGAATGAGGCGCAATTGCAAAACTTCATCACAACCTCGAGCAATACAATGCTGACGAGTCTGGTTTCGGGAGACTTTAGTTTTCTCGATGAGTCAGAAAGACGAGCGAAGAATGCGCTTGAAGAGATCAATCAGCTAGATGTTCCGGAAAGCATGGTTGATACGCATATGAAGGCTGTTAAATTACTTTCTTATATTTCGAATATAAAGCAGAGCATTCAGGGCTCTGTGACGCCCGAGGACCCGTTGGCACAGATGATGGCATTTTCAAAAATTATTGGGGTGGTTGTTTCTCTGCAGGGCTTTATGCAGGAAACACAGACTAAGCTTAGCCAGTACGGCATCCAAGGGTTATCACTTGATTTATAGGGGAGAGGTATATGCTGTCGTCCATGAATCATTACTATCGGTCAAGGAAAGTAATCGTATCAATAATGATACCTGTGGTTGTTTTTGTAAGTGTTATGCCGCGTCCTGCATATGCATGGGATGCAATTCCTGCTGAACTATTAGGTCAGGCAATTACAACACTAAGGGAGCAATTGTTGGCCCTGCTTAAAGGTATTGCCAAGCGTGTAGCAATTGGACTGGCGCGCGATACAGCGAATAAGCTCGTTTCGGGCGGGTCGTCCAAAAAGGCAGCCTTTATTACAGATTACAAGGAATATATCTATGGTATTGCTTTGGATGAAGGAATGATATACATGAACGATCTTCTTACGACGGTAACGGATGGAAAGAGTTCTGCACTCAACTATGTCGTGGCGGGGGGCAGCCTGCAACAGCTAGGCATGAGCTATTTGAACTACATGAATGCTGAGGTGAACGCGGCCTTTGCTGCTGACCGCTGCAAATTCAATCTTGATCAGTACACGCCAAATGCGATGGTCTCGCTCGGAGAAGGGGACTGGCGGGTACTGAATGCTGTGGTTTCAGTGGATTGCAATAACCCGCTCGGAATGAGTCTCATGATCAAGGAAGAAACACAGAAGAAAATCAATCAACAGCAGGAAATCGCCAAGACGAAGGCGATTGCCGGAAAGGGCTTTACCGGGGTGGAGATCAATGGGAAAACTGTATCACCCGGGTCCATTATTGCCGGTGTCACTGAGACAACTCAAACAGAAGTTCTCAAACTGGTGGGAAATTCAACTGAATGGGGTGAATTAATTGCTGCTGCGGCTGGAGCCTTTGCTAATCAGGCGCTCAATAACATGTACCAAAAGGGCTTCGAAATGGTTTCTCAGAACATCAGTCGAGAACTGGGAAAGGTAGATTCAAAGATTAACGAAGCACGAACTGACCTTCAACGGCAGCTTGGTCCGGGATCGCAATTTATGCGCAATTCGAATCAACAGCTGGGTGGGTGGAGCGGGAGTGCATCGAGTGCTGGAAAATATACGGGCGTCCAGCAATCGCTCGTGAATTTTAATTCAACTCCTGATCCGGACCCATAAATTAAATTGGCTCGAAACAGAACTGCGAGAAGTAAAAATAAAGAACCGCCCGAAGGGAGGTTCTTTATTTAGTGGACAATACTGGATTCGAACCAGTGACCTTCACAATGTCAATGTGACGCTCTAACCAACTGAGCTAATTGTCCGATGATGCTGGCTGTGGTGGACTATTGAAATCACCAAGGCCCCGTACGTAATTTGAAACAATGTGGGTACTGTAGCATAATTTTCGCTCCTGGCAAATTTAGCTCGGTGCGACACCAGATTGGCTTTCACTTGGCTCAAGTGCGACCTCTTTCAAAACCGGTTTCTTCGGTGTCGTAGCGACTGAATGGAAGAAGCTCAACCGTAGCGACTGGTCAAAGATAGTATAGAGACCAAAAGGGAGAGAAGAGGCGATAACAACAAGCCATCCTGCTTGGAATCGTGCCAGCCCCACGGCTGAAATGAGACTTCCGACGAACACTGCGAAGAGGATGGCGAGTAGTACCACATAGGAGAAAAAAAGAAGTGTATTGAAAGCCTGACGGCGGTAGAGTCGGAAACCGAGGTCAACAGCTGAAGAGAGACGAACGTTTCCGAGGAGAGCGTAGAGACAGGCGAGTTCTTTGATGAAAGTGAGGTAGACTCCCAGAGTAAACAGAATCAGTGCACCAAATTCAAGAATTCCGGTGAGAACAGATGGATTGAATTGCCAAGCGATGAAACAGGGAACCGCGATAACGGTTGCGACAATGAGGAGAGTAAACCAATACAAGACGTCAAAAGTAGCAGAAACAAAAATTGCCCGAAGCATCTCGGATCGAGAGACTCCCTTCCGTTTCACATTGGCATCGTGTGGGTAACCATGTTCGAGGCAGAGGATGATGGGTCCACGGATTGCTGACTGCAGGAGAGAAACGAGAACCACGAAACCGAAGAGCGTGAGCGTCGCCGAATCAGTGAGAAGGGAGAGCCAGTGTGATCGGTCGGTCGAATCCAGGAGGGTATGCTGTATCTCCCTGGCCACATGTGAGTTAATTCCGATGAGGACACTCACCGGGAGAGCGAGTCGCCACAAGAAACGCCTTCGCCAGGCGACACGAAATGCACTGACGGTAATGCTCGTGAGTGGTGCCATTTCAGGCATAGAACAGGAAAAATGGAGTGGAAATTCCTACAGTGTCGTGACTGTGGCTAGGGCCGGGGCGGGTATAGCATCCTTGATAAGTGCATCGAATTCGTCTTTTTCGAGCGTCTCTTTCTCTAGGAGTGTGGTTGCAATCCGATCGAGGATGATGCGTTTCGCAGCGAGAATTGCTGTTGCTTGATCAAAAGCATCGGCGATGAGGCGAGAGACTTCGGAATCAATGGAGCGAGCCGTTTCTTCTGAGTAATTGCGTTCTTCGTGCATCTCGCGGCCGAGGAAGATAAGCTCCTCTTTTTTTCCGAACGTCCTGGCACCAAGTTGGCTCATGCCGTAGCGAGTTACCATATTGCGGGCCATCTGGGTCGCGCGCTCGAGATCGTTCGACGGGCCAGTGGTGACATCACCGAAAACGAGTTTCTCGCTTGCGTACCCACCGAGGAGGACGGCGAGTTCATCGATGAAGTAGCGGTCGGTGTGGAGCGTCTTGTCTTCGGACGGGACGGCCAGCGTGTATCCGCCGGCGTGTCCGCGTGAGATGATGGAGACCTTGTGGACCGGGTCAGCGTTTTCGAGGCTCGCTCCGACGAGGGCATGCCCGCCTTCGTGATAGGCGATAATTTTCTTTTCTTCTTCATTGATGGCGCGGCTCCGACGCTCTGGGCCGAGGATCACTTTTTCAATCGATTCAGCCAGCTCCTGCATGCCAATTTCTTTCATATTCCGGCGGGTCGCGAGGATCGCTCCTTCGTTGACGAGGTTGGCGAGATCAGCTCCCGAGAAGCCGGGGGTGCGTTCAGCGAGACGGCGCACATTCACATCGCTCCCGAGAGGCTTGTTCTTCGTGTGGATTTTCAGAATTGCCTCACGCTCATTGATATCCGGGAGGTCCATGGTGACGCGGCGGTCGAAGCGTCCGGGACGCAGCAATGCTGGATCGAGGACATCGGGGCGGTTTGTGGAAGCGATGACGATCACGCTCTGATCTGTTTCGAATCCGTCCATTTCGACAAGGATTTGGTTGAGCGTCTGTTCGCGTTCATCATGTCCACCGCCCAGGCCGGCACCGCGATGGCGGCCGACAGCATCAATCTCATCGATGAAAACGATGGCGGGTGCATTCTTCTTTGCCTGCTTGAAAAGGTCGCGGACGCGGCTCGCTCCGACGCCGACGAACATCTCAACGAATTCCGATCCACTGATATTGAAAAAAGGCACACCCGCTTCACCAGCGACCGCTTTGGCCATGAGGGTCTTACCGGTTCCTGGGGGCCCAAGGAGGAGGACTCCTTTCGGGATCTTGGCCCCCATCGCGAGGAATTTCTTCGGCATACGGAGGAACTCGACGACCTCCATGAGTTCCTGTTTGGCCTCTATTGCTCCAGCGACATCCTTGAACGTGATGCGCTTCTTCTTATCCTTGGGGTCAACGACGCGAGCCCGACTCATGCCGAAGTTGAGGGCCTGAGCATTGCCGCGCTGCGCCTGGCGCATCATGAACCAGATAAAGGCTGAGATGAGGATGAAGGGGAGGATGAAGGGGAGGAGCGTGAGCATCCAGTAGCCGAAGCCAGTATCCTCTTTCACGGTGACGGAGACTGCTTTAAATTTGTCCTTGTCGATCTGGTAGTTGGCGAGCGTTTCGGTAAAGGAACTTTCCGATTCTTTGCTGGCCTTCTCTTTCGAACCATCCTGTTTCACGATTTCAAGCGCATTGCCGGTGACGACGATCTCCTTGATTTCGCCGGCATTGATCTGGGTCACGAGCTCCGAGAGTGAGACATCAGCGGAACGTTTTTCCGGCGATGAATAGAGGATCATGATTCCCGAAAGCATGAGGAACAGAAACACCACAAGCCCGATATTTTTCATCAACTTATCCATAGTATTGAAAAGGAATTAGGAGGAAAGAATCAAGAATTATGACCGCTGTGTTTATTATAGAGTGATAAAAGCAAGCTTCAGCCTACCATAGGATAACTCATTTTTCAACCCAATACTCCTTCAGTCGCGGACGGCGTGTTTTTATGCTTTTGACTGAGAATATGGGCAGTTTTTCTGAGAGTAGCGATAATGTTTGGATTGAAGGTTTCGAGAAGTGGCAAGAGTTCGTGACGGATACGATTTCGGGTGAAGCGTCGGGAGAAGTTACTTCGGTCGACTCTCGAAGGAATTCTTTCCGTCTCGATGAAAGCTTTAATTTCCGTGCGATTGAAAGCAAGGAGCGGCCGGGCAAGGTTGGAATGGGTTCGCTCAAACGGCGAGAGCCCAGCCATCCCTGAACCACGCAAGAGATTTAAGAGAAATGTCTCGGCGAGATCGCTCATGGTGTGGGCCGTCACGACGAAATTGAAGCCATACTGTTTGCGGATCCGTTCGAAAAATCGATAGCGAATGATCCGCAGTCGCTCCTCGATATTATTTTTCGGACGTTCATTTGGATGAAGGAGGGAGAGTGGCACGGACCATTCTTCGCACAGTTTTTTCACAAGCTTTTCATCCCGGTCTGAATCGCGGCCGCGGAGCCCATAGTTCACATGCACAGCTCGGAGCGTGAAGTTGTGTTTGTCGCGGAGTCGTACCAGGATGGTGAAGAGGGCTACACTGTCCGGTCCGCCCGAGACGGCGATGATGATCTTTGAGCCGCGGGGAAGAAGATTGTTTTTTGCGAGTGTGTTCTGAAAACGACGAACGAAAACCAACCCAGCGTGCGTCTCAGCAAGGCCGCTACTTTTCGAGATGCTGCTCGATGATGCTTTTGACTCTGCCGGTCGCTTCATCAAGTTTCCCTTCTTCGTTTTCGACTTGGTAGTCATAGATATCGAGATGATTGAGCCATTCACGAGTATAATCCATACGTTCCTGGAAGTATGTCTCGCTTTTTCCAGTGTCGCGCGCACGCAGCCTAGCCTCTAGTATCTCGATAGGAGCAGAAATATAAATGGCTAGGATTTCCGGGTGCAGCTTCTTGATGGTCTCGACGCCTTTCCAATCGATGCGCCAGACAGCAATGCCCCCTAGTTTCTCGATTCGCTCGAGCTCAGTCCGAGTGACACCGTAGAAGCCGCCATTTTCGTTGGTGGAATACTCGATGAAGTCCCCGGCCACGATTCTTCGTTGAAAGTCTTCTCGTGAGACGAAGTAATACGGATTGCCTTCTGATTCGCCTGGCCGCATCGTTCGGGTCGTCGTGGTGATGATGCGTTCGATTGGCAACTTCGAACGAAGGTTATCGATGATAGAATCTTTTCCTGATCCAGCCGCGCCGGAAATAATGAAAATGTTCTTCATGGATTTTGTTTGAACAGAGGCGAGTCACGAAAGCGCCCTTCGATTAGACTCGGGGCACTTCGGCGTTATTTCTTCACTGGGAGAAGTCCGAGGCGGTGCGTTCGTGGCTCGATCGAAAGAATCTTCCAACTGTAGGGCTTACCAACTTCGAAGACTTCTTCCATTTTGCGGCCGGGGTAGACATCGGAAAATTCCGAGACATGGGCCAGACCGTGAATGTCTTTATCGAGATAGACGAAAGCACCGAAGTGATTCATCTTGTCGACAGTGCCGGGGACTTCATCGCCTACCTTGTAGCGCTCGCCGACATGTTCCCATGGATCAGCCTTTAGCGCTTTCATGGACAGCGAGATCCGGTTGTCATCGATACCGATTATCTTGGCCGAGACGGCGTCACCTGTTTTCACGATCTCGCGCGGATCATCGATGAGTTGCCAAGCGAGCTCAGAAATATGGACGAGACCTTCGAGTCGCTTGTCGGCGTGTTCACCAGGAAGGGCAAACTTCACGAAGGCACCAAAGTCCACGACGCCGGAGACTGTTCCTTCGATTGTGTCACCGACGTGGAGGAGATTGAGGAATTCCTTCTCTTTCTCACTTTGCGCGGCTTTCTCAGACACGATCAGTTTTTCGCCTTCACGATCGGCATCTAGGATACGGACCGTCAATGTTTCGCCGATGAGCTTTTTCAAGAGGTCAAGAATCTTGTTCTTGTCGCCATCCTCGACGCGTGGGTAGTGCTCGCTCGCGAGCTGTGACACCGGGAGGAAACCGGGGATGCCGTTGACTTCGATCATGAGGCCACCCTTATTGGCGTCGCTCACCTTGGTCTCGACGACTTCTTTCTTCTGGAGTTTGGTTTCGATGTCTTCCCAACTCTTGTCGTATGACGCTTCACGGATCGACAGCTCGATCATGCCATCCTCATTCTCATAGCTCATGAGCGTCGCCTGCACGATGTCGCCGAGGTGCAGTTTCACGCCGCCACCGAGGCCGTCCTTCATCTCTTTACCTAAGACAATACCGGTCCCGAGAGAGCCGAGATCGACCAAGGCTGAGCTGGAACCGACATGAATGACGGTACCCGGGATGACATCACCGATATCCGGTATCGCGGCCGAGTGGGCTTCGTAGAGCTGTTCGAGCTCGGTCATGTTACTTTTCAACTTCAGATCGGTCATGTTCGACATAGGAGTATAGCGTGGAGCTCTTAGCGAGTTGCTTGTAGAGAAGCGACAAGGTAAAAGCTGGGTGGGACAGGGGGGATCCCGTAAAAAATTAAAACCCCGGGAATCTGGGGTGCAAAGAATCAAAACAGGGGCCAAAAGAGAAGAAAAACAGGAGAAAATCACTTCTCAATCAGGATTCAAGCATCCCGTATTCAATTGGATTACTGCTGAGATTAACGTGGGGCTAGTGTAACAGAGGAAGGCTTGCCTGGCAAGGCATCAAACCACGGTATGGATTTGATGGCGAGTATAATCGAATAAATAATGAAAACCGTCGGAACATACAGCGTATGCGTCCGACGGGCCCGAGTGAGATAGAGGTTCTTGTTCTGCCTCAAAGTCCCCAGGGGGGAGAAAGGTAATTACCCTGTATCAAGACTAGGGAGGGGGTGGCTACTCATCTGAGTAGAGATCGGAATAGCCGGCATCGGCAGCTGCTTTCCGCTTGAAAGTGGCGTACTCATCCCGGGAGATCCCAAGTACATCAATATCAAGACCGTCGATACATACAGGCTTGGTCATGAGTTGGCGCCGGGTGAACCGAACGCATTCGGGCTTAATACCTTCCTCTCGAGCGACTCTCCCGACTTCTCCACAGACTTCCAGTTTGGAGAGTTCGTAGCTGATCTCGCGTAGTCTTTTAGGTGTGAGCTCCATGGTAGTGCTCCTCAAGGTACGGTTGCGATACTCCGAGGCGGAGGTCGGCACGAGTTTGTGACGACATACCACTATAACCATTCCGTCACTATTTGTCAATTCGTGGGAGATCACTCGAGGATCACCCCAGAGGCGGCTTGCTAGTATACCAAAAATACTAGATTTATGGCTTAGTATGAGCCAATAATTACTGGTGCGACACCTTGTCGGCGGGGCTATTTCTTGCTACCATGAAGCATATTCGAATTGGCCTGACCGCCCTATTTTTGTTATGAATCCCGTTAGATGCTGTGTGGGATTACAGTAAAAGTCAATTGAGCGAATGGTATTAACGAATGATTAAACGAGGCAGGGGTAAACCCTTGTTTCTAACGGGATGAATATCCAGTATTACGGCGATTATTGCTTCAAAATCACGACCAAGCCAAATGGCCGGGCGACCGAGGACGTGGTCATCGTGACGGATGTACCGGCCAAAGGGTTGGGGCTGCGCGCTCCCCAGGGCGAGGCAGATATTGTCTTGCTTTCTCATCAGTCGCCCGAGGCCGAGGAGCTGTCGGTCGTGAAAGGGGATCCGGTCAAGATCTTTGTGCCGGGCGAGTATTCGGCTAGGGGGGTGGCCGTACTCGGGTTTCCGAGTGCTCGAGACGCCCAGGGTGGGGCAGAGCGCGGCCAAAATACGATATTTTTGTTTGAAACAGAAGAAATGCGTCTGTGTTTCCTCGGGGCGCTCGGGGCGGAACCGGCACCGGAGACAATCGAACGGCTCTCAGGCGTTGATATTCTCTTTGTCCCGGCGGGGGATGGTGATACATTGCCAGTGAACATGATCGACGATCTCGTCCGTCGGATCGAACCGAAGGCGGTCATCCCGATGCACTACAAGATCGCTGGCATGACGACGACCTTGCCAGACGAAAAGCCCTTTTGTAAGGTGATGGGGAATTGCCCCAAAGAGACATTGCCCAAGTGGAATGTGAAGAAAAAGGACCTGGAAGGCAAGAACCTGGAAGTCGTCCTCCTCGCAAAAAACTAACTTGTCCGTTATGCGTTGGAATCTCCAAAACTGGATCGAGGAAGTGAAGACGAAGCCGGAGCATATCCGCCAGCGCTATGTGGTCGGCTGTGTGTTCGCATCCATGTTTTTCGTCATCATTGTGTGGTCGCTGACGGTCTCCGAAAATTTCAAGAGTACGGTCGCGAAAACCGAAGACGTGACCGCGTCGGCTGCTGGCATCCTGCCCAAGCCCTCAGACTTCTCTTTGGACGAGCTCCTCTCGGGTGACAAAGCGCCTGATACGAGTATGCCGAAGTCGGGAGAGGAGTTTCTCCGTGAACAAGTGGAGAATCGGACTCGTATCAATCCAGACGAAGAAGGAGTGATCCCGAAAGACGATCGGCCACAACAGGAGACAGCTGATCCTACAATGCCGCTACGCTAAATCTATGGCTGACAAGACTGAAAAAAACGTATTTCACTCGGGACGCATCGAAGCGCGCAATATCACCGAAGAGGTGAAGCAGTCCTACCTCGACTACGCGATGTCGGTCATCGTCGGTCGGGCACTGCCCGATGTCCGGGACGGTCTGAAGCCGGTGCATCGGCGCATCCTCTACTCGATGTGGTCGACGGGGTTGCGCTCATCGGCGAAATTTCGCAAGTCGGCAACGGTCGTCGGTGAAGTGCTCGGCAAATACCACCCGCATGGCGACACCGCGGTGTATGACACTATGGTCCGCATGGCGCAAGATTTTTCCCTTCGCTATCCGCTGATCTGGGGCCAGGGAAACTTCGGATCGATGGATGGTGACCGGGCGGCGGCGTATCGCTACACCGAGGCCAAGCTGAAAGCGATTGCCGAAGAGATGCTCGTCGATATCGACAAGGATACGGTAGACTTCATCCCGAACTTTGATGGTGTGCACGAGGAGCCAGTCGTGCTGCCAGCCAAGCTGCCACAGCTCCTCCTCAATGGCACCGTCGGCATCGCGGTCGGTATGGCGTCGAATATCGCCCCACACAATTTGAATGAACTCGTCGACGCGATCTGCTTCCAGATCGACAATCCAGAGTGTGACGTTGATGACCTGATGCAGTTCATCAAGGGGCCGGACTTTCCGACTGGCGGTATCATCTACAGCACCCGGGATATCCGCGAGACGTATGTCACGGGCCGCGGACCGATTATCTCGCGCGCTGTGGCGGAAATCGTCGAGACGAAGGCGGGTGCGTTCCAGATCATCGTGTCCGAGATGACCTATGCGACGAACAAAGCAACACTTATCGAGAAGATTGCTGACCTCGTGAAGGAGGACAAAATTCAGGGCATCCGGGACTTGCGCGATGAGAGTGACAAGGACGGCGTTCGTATCGTTATCGATCTGAAGAAAGATGCTTTTCCGCAAAAGGTTTTGAACAAGCTGTACTCGCAGACCGACCTACAAAAGAATTTCAATGTGAACATGCTGGCTTTGGTCGATGGTGTCGATCCACAGATCCTCAACCTGAAGTCTATCCTCGAACACTACATCGTCCATCGCGAACGCGTGGTGACGCGGCGCAGCGAATACGAATTACAAAAGGCCAAGGACCGCGCCCATATCCTCGAAGGTCTGAAGAAAGCACTTGATCACATCGACGAAATCATCAAGACGATCAAGCAGTCGCCGACGAAGGAAGAAGCGCATGCGAATCTGATGAAAAAATTCAAGCTGTCCGACAAGCAGGCAGCGGCGATTCTCGAGATGCGACTTCAGACCTTGGCCGGACTCGAGCGCAAGAAAATCGAAGACGAACTGGCGGAAAAATTGAAACTGATTGCCTACCTCGAAGACCTCCTTCGGCACAAGAAAAAAATCCTCGCGCTCGTGAAAACGGAGCTCATCGAAGTGCGCGACAAATTTGGCGATGAGCGGCGGACCCGAGTCATGAAGAACGGCATCGGTGAGTTCCGCCAGGAGGACCTCATCCCGAATGAAGAAGCCATCGTGACGCTCTCGGACGACGGGTACATCAAGCGCATGAATCCGACTGTCTATCGGGTGCAGAAGCGCGGCGGCAAAGGAGTGATCGGCGCGACGACGAAGGAAGAGGATAAGATCGCCAAGGTGCTCTCGATCGAGACACATGACAGTCTTATGTTCTTCACCAATACTGGCAAGATTTTCCAGACGAAGGCGTACGAGATCCCAGAGTCATCGCGCACGGCCAAGGGTCAGGCTGTGGTGAATTTTCTCCAACTTTCAAACGAAGAAAAGATAACGGCGATGATCGCGTTCGGTAAGAATGATGCTTCGAAATTTCTCTTTATGGCGACGACGGATGGCACGGTGAAGAAATCCAAGCTCGAAGATTTCTCCAATGTTCGTCGCTCGGGTCTCATCGCCATCAACTTGGAAAAGGGCGATACACTGAATTGGGTCGCACCGACGACTGGCACGGATGAAGTCATGATCACGACTCAAGGAGGTCAAGCGATTCGTTTCAAGGAGAGCGATGTCCGAGCGATGGGCCGGAATGCAGCTGGTGTGCGCGGTATCAAGCTTCGGACCGGGGATCAGGTAGTTGCGATGGATGTTGTCGAAAAGGGGGCAAAGGATCGCGAGCTGCTCATCCTCTCCGAAAATGGCTATGGCAAGCGCAGTGATCTGAAGCACTACAAGATCCAGAAGCGCGGCGGCTCCGGCATCAAGACCATGAATGTGACCACAAAAACCGGCAAGCTCGTTTCCGCCTATATTACCAGTCCTGCCGACCAAGAAATCGACATGCTCGTGACCTCGGAAAAGGGCATCATTATCCGGGTGCCGTTTGCTTCAGTCCCGCTTCTTTCGCGGGTCACGCAGGGTGTACGTGTCATGCGACCCCAGGCCGGCGACCGTGTCGGAGCCTTCACTTTGTTGTAACCCAGAAAGACGACAATGGATAATTCAGTACTCAAGCCGCGCCGAAAAACACGTGTGGTGATGGTCGGATCGGTCGGGATTGGTGGGGATAATCCAATCCGTGTGCAGACGATGACAAATACCGATACGCTTGATATCGAGACGACGGTTGTTCAGATCAAGGCATGTGTCAGTGCGGGTTGTGAACTCATCCGATTGACGACACCAACCCCGAAACATGCCCAGGCACTCGGTCCAATCCGGGAAAAGCTTCTGCAGGATGGAGTACGTGTCCCACTTATTGCTGATGTGCATTTTCTCCCTGCGGCTGCTTTCGAAGCGCTCAAATGGGCAGACAAGGTCCGCCTGAACCCTGGGAATTTCTTGGATGGGAAAATATTTCGGGAGTTTACTTTTGATGATGCGAGCTATTCTGAGGAGGTCGCGCGAATTGAGAAGAGCCTTCTCCCGTTTATCGAGGCTGCCAAGTCGGCTAAGAAAGCCATCCGTATCGGATCGAATCATGGTTCACTCTCGGACCGAGTCCTCTCTCGTTTCGGGGATACTCCGATTGGTATGGTGGAGTCGGCGATGGAGTACATGAGGATCTTCAGGAAGCATGGCTTTGATGATATTGTTGTCGCGATGAAGGCCTCTGATCCTTTGATTATGATCGAGGCCAACCGACTTCTCGTTGCAACTTTAGAGAAAGAAGGGATGGACTACCCAATCCATTTGGGAGTGACTGAGGCTGGAAATGGAGAGGAGGGACGGGCGAAGTCGACACTCGGTATTGGCACTCTCCTCCTGGATGGCGTGGGGGACACGATCCGTGTTTCACTAACCGAGGACCCAGTGAAGGAGATCCCTACATGTTACGGGATCTTGCAAGCTGCCCGCCGCAGGATCACTCGCACAGAGTTTATTTCTTGCCCATCGTGTGGCCGAACGTTGTATGATCTTGAAACGGTGACCAATGTGATCAAGGAACGGATGGGTCATTTGAAAGGAGTACGCATTGCTATCATGGGATGTATCGTGAATGGACTTGGAGAAATGGCAGATGCCGATTTCGGTTATGTTGGTGGTGCGAGAAATAAAGTGAACCTGTATCACAAGAAAGAACTGGTGAAGCGAGATGTACCATCAGAGCGGGCGGTGGACGAGCTCGTTCTGCTCATAAAGGCTAAGGGAATGTGGATCGAACCACGTGCTTAGGTAGAGTTCAACTCAAGAGACGCGCGACTTGACGAAAGACTGGTCCTTTAGTATGAAGAGGGTACCTTTTCTCATGGAGGTAGAGGGTATGAATAAGCCGATAGATGAAAGTGGTTTCCCAGTAACTATCGTGCCAGTTGGTTCGCAAGTGACCGTCCGGCCATGTAATGCGGCGATTCGTGAAGAGCAAGATTCTTCACTCCAGGTTCCGGATGAGCAGAAAGCGGGTATCCACGAGCCCGATAGGATCAGTAAGTCTGATGTGAGTTAAAGGAAACATCGCTTGGGGTGGTAGCACTCCTCCCCAAGCGACAAATAAACAGGGGTGGTACTTGCTAGAATGTTGAAAGTAGGTTATTCTCACAAGGTAATTTTTATACATCGAGCGTGGATTGGTCCGGCGGGTAACTGCTGCGGCGAGTCCATCGCTGACAAAGACGCTATGGCGCTCTCGCACAAGCAAAAGGAAAAGGTAACGGGTGATGTGAAACGACATGATTCGGACACGGGTTCTCCCGAGTATCAGATCGCTCTTTTCACGGAGCAGATCAAGCGACTCACCACCCATTTGAAGAAGAATAAGCAAGACTTTCATTCTCGCCGCGGCTTGCTGAAGATGGTGGCCAAGCGCAAGAAGCTCCTCACATACCTCGCGAAGGTGAACGAGAAGGCCTACAAGGCGCTCGTGAAGAAACTCGGGTTGTAAACTTTTCCGCCACGCGAGTGGCGGTTTCTGTTGAGGCATTTTAAACCGGTGAAACATTTATTATGGCGAAGTTTAGTGACCAGCGGGTAGGGGTGCTCGTGGATATCCAAAACCTCTACTACAGCGCGCGAGTGCTGTATAGCAAAAAAGTAAATTTCAAGGCCGTCCTGGAGGCGGGGACCAATGAACGCAAGCTCATTCGTGCCCTGGCCTATGGCATTAAGACGACGGAGGGTATGGAGGAGAAGTTCTTTGAGGCGTTGACCAAGAGCGGGTATGATGTGATGACCAAGGACTTGCAGATCTTCCCTGACGGCTCGCGCAAGGGTGACTGGGATGTCGGTATCGCGATCGATGCAATCAAAATGGCCGCAAAAGTCGATGTCATCGTGCTCGTCTCGGGGGATGGAGACTATGTCCACCTGGTGGAGTACCTCCAAAATACCTTCGGCTGTCGGGTCGAGGTCATTGCCTTTGCCGAGTCAGCCTCGGCCAAGCTCCTCGAGAAAGCAGACGACTTCATGAACCTCTCCGACAACAAGAAACGATTTCTGATTTAGCTTGCTTAATTTGATGGGCAGTCCGAAGTCGATTGTTCTATAAAAGCCTCCTAGGAGGCTTTTATCTTTTCAACTTTCGTTACCGGCAACTTGTCCCACATAAACTGGAACCACATACGGAACGTGTCGGCGATGTCTTTGTTTATGAGAATGGTGATGGTCGTCTCTTCCGCGACCCGCTCTACCCCTGGTACGGCCGAAAATATCATCACTCGGTCCTCGAGAATGGCTGCCGAAGCGAGGTGGGCATACTGTTCAGGGAGTATCTTGTACGTCGAGGATGCACCGAAATGTCCTGCTACTCCCGGTATCCTGGCGGCTTCTTCGTGGTAGAGAAGGCGGGATCGGATTTCTTTCTTTTCCATATCTTTCTTGAACTGTTTGAAGAGAGGGCCGAGTTTCGGATCTCGGAGAGCACCCCGGGCACCCAGGAGATCAAAAGACTTCCCGAGGCGCAGGATATCGCGCATGTAGTTCTTCCACCCCTCCAATCCGCGGTAGACGAAGATCGCGTCGCGTCGCGGTTCGCCATGGTACAGGGACTCAAGGTCCGGAAGGATTTCGGCGAGCTTTGTTTCTTTTTCTCGGACAAGTTCCATGAGCTTATTAGGTTCTACTGCCTGGTAGCTGCTTTCCCGTCGTTCAAGAATCTCAAAGACAAGGCCTTTTTCAACGAGGCGCGACATCGAGTCGTAGACGTTGCGACGGTGGATATGCGACTTCTCGGCGATTTTCCCCACCGATAACTCTCCTTCCCTGAGGAGAGTTTCGTATATACGTCCCTCATTTTTGGCCAGACCAAGCTCCTGAAAAATTCCCTGATACATAGATTGCCTCAATTGTGTTCGTAATTAGTGGTGATAATAGACACCACAGAGTCATATATGCCACTCATAAATGATAGAATACACTAGGATAGAAAGTTTGCAAGGGTGCAAGTTTGGTACTTTAAAAAGGAGAAAGACATGAGCGAATGGATTGTAGGATGTGGCTGTAAGTATTGCAGGGCGACAGGTGAAACGAAGGAACGTCAACTCGAAGAATTAGGCCTTTCTATCAACCAGATAGAGAAGGTGGTAAAAGATGAGGGAGGTACGAATCCTCAAGAAGTAATGAAAATATTGAGAAAGCTTGTCGGCTGGGGGCCTATGGCGAGTCATCTAGAGAGATATAATAGAAGCATAGACATATTTATGTGGGATCTCGCACTTTATGTCCTTGAGGAGTCAAAGGGGGGAGGGATCACGAATGCGATATGCCATGAAATTTTGTGGCATCATCCGTTAAGACTACTAAGACTAGAGGAATAAAGGAATAAAAAGAAAGTTATCTATTAGACCTTCACGTGGTGCGTGAGGGTCTCTTTTTTTTGTTGTTGATGGATGATTTCATGAATCTTTCCGAGAACAAGAAGCAATTGCTTATTTAATGAGGAACGAAGTTAGTTGAGAGACAAGTTTCGGAAGGAACTCGTTTTTCCTTTTGACAAAGGCTTAAAAAAAAGCTACTGTGGAGGCGTTAACTTAGTAATTTCGTCCAGGGGGTTTATAGGTACACGGCTTGCCCTCACCTACGACCTACAACATACAACTTACCAAGGGAAGCCCGTATCGTTATACTCGCTCTCGGTCGTGGGTTGTCGGTTGTGGGTTGTTGGTTGGAATAAGCCGCGTGTTTATGAACCCTGGGGCGGTTCAACTCTATGCAAGGAGCCAGAAAATGGTCTCTCCAGCTCGGTGGGCGTGAATTACGCATATCCACAGGATTACTCGCTGGTCAGGCGAACGGGGCAGTGACGGTGCAGTACGGCGATACCGTCGTCCTCGCGACGGCCGTCATGAGCAGTTCGATGTCAAAAATCATCGGCTATTTCCCACTCATGGTGGATTTCGAGGAGCGGTACTATGCCGCGGGCAAGATCAAGGGTTCTCGCTTCATCAAACGCGAAGGCCGGCCATCGGACGATGCGATCCTCTCGGGTCGAGCCGTGGATCGGACGATCCGACCACTCTTTGATAGCCGGATGCGCAATGAAGTCCAGGTCGTGACAACGGTACTTTCCATTGATGGTGAAAATGATCCGGACGTTGTCGCGATGATCGCTGCTTCGGCCGCGTTGACACTCTCTGACATCCCGTGGAACGGCCCGATCGGCGCGGTGCGTGTCGGTATCGTGAACGGGGGTGGATTTGTGCTGAACCCTTCGAGTGAAGAACGTGGCGTGAGTACGCTTGACCTCCTCGTCGCCGGGACGAAGACAAAGATCAATATGATCGAATGCGGAGCGCAAGAGATTACAGAAGAGAAAATGACAGAAGCTTTCCGCTATGGACATGAGGCGATCCAGAAAATCACGGATTTCATCGAAGCAGTGAAGAAGGAGGCGGGTCGCGAGAAGAAAGCGGCGGCACTCCTCGTCGGCACGCCGGAATTTGAGGTGAAGATGAAGGAATATATCAGTTCGCTCGGTTTGGGCGAGGCGTTGTTCTTGCAGCCGAAGGCGGCGATGGCACAGAAAGTTGCAGCCATTGAGGCGGCAGCGACCGAGTATGCAGCCGCCAATTTTCCTGAAGAAGCTCATCAGACTGAAGTTCTCTCGCTCATTATGGAAGAACTATCAGACGCGGCACTGCACACCAATGTCCTCGAGCATGACCGTCGCCCGGATGGCCGGAAGCTGACCGAGATTCGCCCGCTCGCTTCCCAAGTGGGTGTTCTGCCACGGACGCATGGCACGGGGCTTTTCTCACGTGGCGAAACGCAAGTCCTGACAGTGACGACGCTTGGCGCGCCGGGTGATGAGATGGTGGTCGACACCATGGAAACGGATGAGAAAAAGCGTTATATGCATTTCTACAATTTTCCGGCGTATTCGGTTGGTGAAGTCAAACCGATGCGTGGCCCAGGTCGTCGCGAAGTGGGGCACGGTGCTCTCGCCGAGAAAGCGCTCATGCCCGTGCTGCCTTCGAAAGAAGAATTCCCGTATACCATTCACCTCGTTTCGGAAGTCCTGTCATCCAATGGTTCATCGTCGATGGCTTCAACCTGTGGGTCGACGCTTTCCCTCATGGATGCGGGGGTGCCGATCAAGAAACCAGTGTCGGGAATCGCGATGGGTGTCATCGCCGGTACCGATGGGAGTTTCAAAGTCCTGACCGATATTCAGGGACTTGAGGATCACTATGGCGATATGGATTTCAAGGTGGCAGGCACGAAAGACGGGATCACCGCGATGCAGATGGATGTGAAGATTGATGGACTCACCGCTGATACGCTGGGGTTGGCCATCAAACAGGCAAAGGAAGCCCGGCTTGAAATCATGGCGGTCATGCTCGCGGCTATCCCAGAGCCACGGAAAGAGATGTCACCCTATGCACCACGGATCATCACGCTCCACATCAATCCCGAGAAGATTCGCGATGTCATCGGCCCTGGCGGCAAGATGATCAACCAGATTATCGATGAAACCGGCGTCTCAATCGATATCGAGGATGATGGTTCCGTCTTCATCACATCTGTCGATGAGACAAGTGCTAAGAAAGCTGTCGAATGGGTACGGAATATCACCCGCGAAGTGGTCGTCGGGGAGCTGTTTCAGGGTCGCGTCACCCGAATCATGAACTTCGGCGCCTTTGCCGAGGTACTCCCGAATCAGGAAGGACTGATTCATATCTCAGAACTGGCCGATTACCGTGTCGAAAAAGTGGAAGATGTCGTCAAAGTCGGCGACATCATCGCCGTCGTCGTCAAGGAGATCGATGCTCAGGGCCGGATCAATCTGTCGCACAAGCTGGCCAAGGCGAAAATGGTCCGTCAGGAACTCGGCGAAGAGGGAAAAGAGTAGCCGCAGAAAATAGATAGTACGATACTCTCCACCAACTTTATTGTGTGGTGGTATACTGAGAGAGGAATAGCCTCTCTTTTGTATTGCTATGAATTGGTTCAAAACACAAAAATCAACGGTGTCAGCGGCTGCACCAAACAGTTTGAGCGCTCTGGTTCGGACTATGGAGGATGACCTCGCGGGTCGGGAGGTCCCGACGGAAATGCAAAAGCACGCCGAGCCGTTGGTCGCCTTTCGTCCGGAGGCAGTCATGGGAGTCCCATTTTTCACTGCGCCGGGCGTTGCGACTGAGGAAAAACCATCTCATCAGACGGCTGAAGAAAGTCCGTTTCTCCAAGAGGCACCTGCCACGGACCAAATTCCGGACGACGAGGCACCGACATTTGATCCACCCCTGATTGTCCCGAAGTCTCCGGTGGTTCCCGAAGCACCGAGTATATCTCCGGTACACCCTGAAACCACCTCCGTCGCGTTCAGTACGACCCACCGATCAGTCGTCGCCCCCTCGGTCCGCGAGTCGCTGGCCTCTCTCCTCCGTCTGACTCAAGGGTTTGCACCGCTTTTTCGAGACCGGAAATTGCACCTTGTCGCGCTTCTGGCAGGTAGTCTCCTCGTGGTTGTCGTTATCGCTGGAGCCTATCTTTGGTGGCGCTCCTCTCTGGAGGATGACCCGAATCAGCCCGATGTCCGAGTTGAATCCCCAGCTGTCCAGACCAATCAACTTAAGTCGGAGCCGGTCTCTCAGGCGAAATACCTGGTCGAACAGCCGAATATCCTTACCTTTGATATCGAAACGGTAACGTCCGAGCAGATCAAGAACGGGCTTTTGCAGGCGGCTCAGACCATCAAAAAGGACAATCTTCCTGGTGCCATTGAATTTCTCATCCGTGATCAGAAGCTGAACCCGCTCGCTTTCACTAGGTTCGCCTATCTGGCGAAGCTCAATCTGCCGGCGGAATTATTGGGTACCCTTGATGAGCCCTTCTCCCTTTATGTCACCATAGATAATGGCCGTCCCCGCCTGGCTCTCCTCGTCTATGTGAAGGATGAGCCGGCCTTTGCTGCCAAACTACTCTTGAATGAGTCAAAACTCGCTCAGGCGATCGAACCGCTGTTCCTCGATGTCACGACGGCGCCCAAGAACAATCTTATCTTCCGGGATGGCACGTATTTGGAGCGCCCCGTCCGTTTTACGAATGTTGATGCCTCACTCGGCCTCTCGGTCGACTATGCGGTCAGGGGGCGGCAGTGGATTATCGGGACCAGCAAGGACTCACTCCGCGCTGTACTGGATAAAACAGGTTTGTAGAGATGCTTTTCTGAAAGTCAAACACTTATTTTTTTGTTAGGCTCATCACAGGATGAGTCTTTTTATTTCCAAGTAAAAGAATTATTGCGCAAGCAAGGTATTATTCACTGAGTGAATTGACTCGAGCATATTTTTCTGCTATAATTGATTTGTCGAAGTGAAAAAGTTACTTGAAAATATGATCTGAACAGCGAAAGACCTCTCTTCCGCAAGTTTTTTTGAGGCCGAGAAGTCTTTCACTGTTTAACCGTTCGGTGCATCGTCACCAACAGCTCCTAATCTGGTCTGGAGCGCGCCGCTAAAACAAACACACAAATTCGAGGAAATATAATATATCTCGACTTTGAAACAAAAACACAAAGCAAAAAAGAAGAAGTACGTTAAGTACTCATGTACCTTTAAAAGTTGTTAAGGCACAGCCAAAGAACGGTGAAAGATCAGGATAATACCAGAAAATATCCTAAAACCGCGTGGGCATCAAACCACATGCAAGCTTGTATAATCAAATGCTTCTCACCCGAGCGTTTCATTATCGGCCTACATGTTGGGCACACGCACGCTGGGCGCTTGTTACGGCCACATATTTATATATTCGGCGTCTACGGGCAAGCGCCCGGCACCAACAATACTGGTGTCGGGAGAGAAAGAGGGGAGAAAATGGAGAGAATGGCTTGATAGGCCGTTTTTTGTTTGCCAAATGAGGTATTTTTCGCTATGTTGTACTGAAATAGCTTTGATTCAGTCACAAATGGAAACTCAGAATATTGGCCAAGCCGGGGAAGACGCTGCGGCTGAGTATCTCGAGGCTAATGGCTATCGCATTCGGGAGCGGAATTACGCCAATACGCGGGGGCTCAGGTTGGGCGAGATCGATATCGTGGCTGAGAAGCAAGGGGAAATAGTCTTTGTCGAGGTCAAAGCGGCCTTCATCCTCGCCGGGCGAGAAGAGCGCCTGCCGGAATGGCAGGTCACTCGGGCCAAACTTCGCAAAATGGAAAAGGCGGCAAGTGTGTACTTGAAGGAGCGCCGACTCGAAGAGCGTGAGTATTCGTTTGATGTGGTGGCGGTTACATTCGCTCCGGACTGCGAACCGGAAATCAGGCATTTGGATCACGTTTTTCTTTCGTAGACAGGGTTTCTTCGATCATCTATACTAGAACTATCTTAAATAGAATGCTTATGGCCTTGGACACAACCACTATCGACCGTCTGAAAGAAAAATTGCTGGCTGAAAAGGAGCGCCTTGAGAGTGAGCTTGGGCGACTAGCCAAGCCTACGGGTGTGGCGGGGGAATATGAGACGCAGTTCGAGAATATCGGGACGGATACGGATGAGAATGCGACTGAAGTCGAGGACTACGCCGATAAGCTCGCTGTTGAAGGAACACTCGAGACCGAACTTAAGGAAGTGAGCGCTGCGCTTGCCAAGATGGATGCGGGAACGTATGGCGTGTGTGAGAAGACCGGACAGGATATCCCAGTTGAACGCTTGGAAGCCTATCCGGCGGCCCGAACGCTCGTCGACGCTTAGAAGCAGCCAATCAGTATGATCATTTCTCACCCGAAGACGGTGTATTCCTTCCTCGGGTTTTTTGTTTTTTTGGCTGTGGTAGACTGGGAGCTACGTTCTGGACTTATCGCTTGGCCCCACATGGTCTGTAATACTGGTATCGGACTCGGGCTCGCTATCCCGTCGTCCATTCTGTGGCTCAGTATCACGCTCCTCCTTTGTATCGCGGGCTATCAGGCTTGGACTCGGTCTGCATTGATCGATTGTCTCGCGTGGATGACCATATTCATCGGGGGGGCCGTAAATGCGATTGACCGGAGTGTCCATGGTTGTGTCACGGACTACATCGCCCTCCCGTTCTTCCCAAGTTTCAATTTGGCTGATATGATGCTTTTTCTCGGGGTCGCGCTGCTCCTCGTTACTACTCTCGGGATGATGCCTAAAGTCTTTGCCTATGTCCGCTAAAGTGTATTCTGGTGCCACAGTTGGACTCGACGGGGTTTTGGTCGAGATTGAGGCCGACGTCCTGACCAAGGGTCTGCACCAGTTTAATGTGGTCGGTTTGCCGGATGCTGCTGTGAAAGAGGCACGGGATCGGGTCAGCGCTGCGATCAAGAACACGGGTTTCCGTCCGCCGCATCAAAGCGGCCGCGTGACGGTCAATCTCGCTCCAGCTGACCTCCCCAAGGGCTCCTCAGCCTATGACCTCCCCATGGCGCTGGCGTTTCTCTTGGCGACCAAGCAGCTTGCCTTTCCCTACGCCAAGCGATTTTTTATCGGCGAACTTGCGCTGGATGGACGGATTCGACCGGTCTCGGGCGTACTGCCGCTCGTCTTGTTCGCGCAGCGGTGTGGCTTCGAGGAGATCTTTGTCCCTGAAGCGAACGCTCACGAAGCGGCGCTGGTTCCGGGCTTGCGTATTTTCGCTAGCTCGACACTTGCGGGGCTCGTCGCACACCTGGAGGGACGCGTGCTTCTTCAGCCGATGCTTGAGACACGGCCCCAAGATAAGCGCCAGGGATCAAGCTCGTCTGACTTCTCGGTCATCCGTGGGCAGGAACATGTGAAACGAGCGCTTGAGATCGCTGCCGCCGGCGGCCATAATGTGCTTATGATTGGCCCGCCTGGAAGCGGCAAGACGCTTCTCGCGAAAGCTCTCCCGACAATTTTGCCCGAGCTTACGTTCGAAGAATGCCTCGAGGTAACCCAGATTTTTTCGGTTGCCGGTCGTTTGGCGCGGGGTGAGGCGCTTGTCGAGAGTCGGCCCTTCCGAGCCCCACATCACACCGCGAGCGGTGTTTCGCTTGTCGGTGGCGGGACGCTGCCGAAGCCAGGAGAAATCAGTTTGGCGCATCGAGGGGTGCTATTTTTGGATGAATTTGCTGAGTTTCCGCGTGCGCTCCTTGAAAGTCTCCGTCAGCCATTGGAAGACGGTATCGTCACGGTGTCACGAGCGAAGGGGACACTGACCTTCCCGGCGAGGTTTATGCTCGTCGCGGCGATGAATCCGTGCCCCTGCGGACACCATGGCGATCCGGAACGTGTCTGCGGCTGTAGTGCCTATCAGATCGAGAAGTATCGACAGAAGGTTTCTGGGCCGATCCTCGATCGCATCGATCTGCATGTCGATGTGCCGCGACTTTCCTTCGACGAACTTCGCGATCGTTCAATAGGTGAGACGAGCGAGGTGGTGCGAAGTCGGGTACAGGCGGCGCGTGAACGCGGTCGGGGGCGACTCGAGGGGACCGGCAAGCAGTCAAACGCCGAGCTCGATAATAAGCTCATTGAGGCACACTGTGAGCTGGATGTGGCTGGACAGACACTCCTCCGGCAGGCTGTGGAGCACTATCACTTGTCGCCCCGGGCCTATACCCGGATCCTGAAGACCGCGCGCACCATCGCTGATCTGGCGGGCGCGGACAGCATTGCTGATGCTCATATAGCAGAAGCACTTCAGTATCGCTTCCGTGACTGATTTTCTCAAAAATGAAAATTACTCTGCTGGCTATCTTCGTGATTGGTGGTTACTTCCTGTACCGGACGGTGACGCCGCCCTTTGGTGATTCGCGCGAGGCCTTTCTCCTCGGTCAGCCGATGACTGCGACGGTCACGCTGTCAGGTATGTTGTTTCCGATCACCTTCGATGCTGGTCTCACCGTGGCTGAGGCGCTGCGCCGGGCTGGGCTTCATGTCGCAGAGAACGACCAGGTATATCCATCAGCTGATGCGATGCTTTCCGCTGGGACGAATATTATCTGGCAACCGGCGCGGGCGGTTCGCATTCTCGCCGATGGAAAGGAAGAGGGAGTTTTAGCGATTGCACCAACAAGCGCAGACATCATCGCTGAAGCGGGGATAGTGCTCGATGCAGACGATATTGTAGTACCCGCCCGAGACGTGGCGGTGCCGGATGGAGGAGAGATCAGCGTCACCCGGGTCGAGATCCGTGAGGAGAGGAAAGAAACGAAGATTTCGTTTGTGACAAAGACAGAAGAAGACAGCTCACTCTCTTGGCGGAAGAAAATCGTGAAACAGAAGGGAGAGAATGGCGTGAAGACAATGGTCTATCGAGTGAGCTATCATAATGGGAAGGAAGTGAATCGAAAGGCTGTCTCAACTGAAGTCACGAAAGAGCCAGTGACCGAGATCGTGACGCAGGGCACGTACGTGAAGACAGGCAAGGCACATCGCGGTGCGGCGTCATGGTATGCGTGGACCGGAACGATGGCCGCGGCCAATCCCTGGCTTCCCATGGGGAGCTATGTGCGGGTGACAAATGTCGATAATGGCAAGAGCGTCATCGTGAAGATCAACGATCGCGGACCGTTTGCCCCCGGCCGCATCATCGACCTCGACCGGGTGGCATTTGAGCAGATCGCCTCCCTCGGTGCGGGTGTCATCAATGTGAAGATGGAAGAGATTGTGAATTAGCCCAGACACGGAATGTTCTAATCAGAACGCATTCATCCGATAAATGGGATAGACAAACGAAAAGTATGAATCAATCGAATAAGCAGGAGCTAATCGGATCGCACTACGATAAATACCTCGACCTCTATGAGTACTGGTCGGGAAGAGATGGAGGAGGGTATCATTTTGGTTTCGCCAGACATTTTTGGGAAGTATTGGATAATGCGCGGATGACTGGTAATTTAAGCACGCAGGTTGTGGATCAGCTTGCGCTTGATTTTCAATCGCCCCAAGTCGTTCTTGATGCTGGATGTGGAGTGGGTCATTTGGGGCATCTATTGGCCGAGAGATTTACACATAAAAATTTTACGATTCATGGCATTACCCTATCACAAAAACAGGTGGAACTAGCTAACCAGTTAAAAAAAGACAAGCCCTATGCAGAAAGTTTAGTCTTTTCAAGAAATGATTTTGAATCTACCGGCTTCCCTGATTGCTACTTCGATGCGATTTATTTTGTTGATGCGATGTGTTATGGCCAAGGCACACAGAAAACACGAGTCTTGGAGGAGGCGTACCGGATATTGAAACCAGGGGGGACACTTGTTGTCGTGGATGGTTTTTTTTCACCAAGGAATAAATGGATTGATATCTTTGGGGCATTTGCAGACCAGAGAGTACGGCAAACGTTTAGCGTTGAATCATGGGCGAACCCAAGTCAGTTTCTCCAGTATATGCAGCAGCGTGGATTTGAGATAATCCGAAATGAAAATTTCTCATGGAAAATTGCCCCGTCGGTGCTTCATGTATTAGCCCACAAGTTGCCAGGATCGATCATGCGCTTTCTGAGAGGTGAAGCAGAGTGGTCTGAAGTACAATACTTTTATTCGGTTGGCGTCTTTGCTCCTTTGCTCGGAATAAGCCCGAACTTTGAGTATCGTATTGTCGTGGCTAGGAAACGAGCTCACCTGAATTTGTAAAGCCCGGCTCATTGCTCGCGTTGAGTCAAAAAACAATGATTCATCTGGTGCAGAACAATAACTGATATGGGCTTGAGGGGAGATCAGAGTGATGATGGAGACAGTAGATCAGGAGTTGGATCTCCTGTCTGGCTCCAGAGATCGATAGTTAGATAGAGTCCGGCCGCGAAGAGGCCGACGATGTCCCAGCCGAGAAAGATATAGCCAGGGATTCCGGAGAAGTGCCCGCCTGCAGGGTAACTCCAGAGTCCGAGCGGTACCGCGACGAGATCAGCAACCGATCCGGCGGCCATAGCGATGAGACCGACGATGGCCAAGGGGACGCTGCGCATGACAAATACATAGGCCAGATCTACGCAAAGGAAGAAGATAACCAATCGGCCCGGTGTGTCAGCCCAATGATAAATAGCGAGAATCACAGCTAGAGCAGCGAATCCTGTCGCGAGAAATGCTCGAAGGAAATGAGGTGGCGCGTGGTATAGGTGCAGTGCTGTCCTGAGTTGGAGCAGCCCTTGGAATAGGCCGACGATGAGAATGGATATGTTCGCCCAGGTGAAAGGAAGGTAGAGAGGAATCAGGAGAAAGGAGACAGTTTGGTAGTTCCAGAGCCCATTAGCAATAAAAAAAGCTTCTTGTCCCGCACCGACCACCGCAAAGAGGAGGGCGACCAGGGTGAGTTTCCAGCTCCGAGCGTACAGGAGGAGGGAGAGACAAGTGAGTGCGATGGGGAGCGCGGCGAGGATGGGGGATTTGGATAGTAACCAAACCGAGACGTAGTTGATGAATAGGGCACCGACGAGAATAAGAAAGTTCGTGGCGGGAGATACGTTTTTGTAGTGCGGAAACGAAATATCATGCATAATAGCTACAATTGTATCGTCGTATGTTAGTAAAGGCAAAAAAATCACTTGGGCAGAATTTCTTGAAAGATGAGAGCATCATCGAGCGGATTTTGGCGGTGGCTGAGATCGGCCCAGAGGACCGAGTCTTCGAAATTGGTCCGGGCACGGGGGTACTGACCAAGGTACTGGATAGTCGGGCGAAGCAGGTGGTGGCGATGGAACTCGATCATCAATTGGTCGAGCGGCTCGAGACGCATTTCAAAGCGAGCGAGGGAGTATCGATATTGGAGGGCAATATCCTCGATGCAAATCTGCATGAGATATTGACGCACGCGGGGTATGAATCTGGGCAGTACAAAGTCGTCGCCAATATTCCCTACTACATCACGGCGCCGATCATCCGGACGCTCTTGTCGCTCCAGTCGCGACCGCAAAGTCTGACGCTCATGGTCCAGAAAGAGGTGGCCGAGCGGCTGACGGCGGAACCGGGTGCGATGAGCCTGCTGTCGCTCATGGCGCAGTACTACAGTGATGCTTATATTGCGTTCATCGTGCCGAAGGAGGCGTTTGATCCGGTGCCGAAAGTCGACAGTGCCGTCGTTCAGCTGGTCCCGAAGCGGAGCTTTGACTCGGAAGAGGATAGAAAATTCTTTCGCATCGCGCGGGCTGGTTTCGCGGCCCGTCGGAAAACACTCGCGAACAATCTCGCGTCGATCTTGAAAATCGAGAAGCCAGCCGTCGAAGCCGTCCTCGCCACTTCTGGACTCAGGCTGGACATTCGGGCGCAGGCGCTCTCAGTTTCGGACTGGGAAGCACTTCGTTCGAAATTGGATCAGACAGAATAGGTCTATGCGGTGCTTCGCCCTGTGTGCGAATCGATCCGTTTATTTTCCGAGCGCCAGGGCAAGGAAAGTGCCATAGCCGGCCGCGAGGAGCATGAACCAACCCGGGAGTTTTCGATAGCTGAGGTAGCGATGATCCATGGAGGCGAGTTGGAGGAGCCAATAGCCGAGTGTCCCGAAGAAAAGTCCAAGCGGGAAGAGTGATCGGATCGACAAGACGAATGGACTAACGACGAAAACAAGGAAAACGGCGGCACCGATGAAACGCTTGGCTCGCCCTTCGCCGAGGATGACAGGGAGGGTGCGGACTCCATCGGCTGCATCACCCACGATGTCTTTGAAGTCCTTGATGGGGATGATAGCGAGGTAAGCGAAAAAGAGGAGAATGGGGATAGAGACAGGGAGAGTGGAGATATTTTTCTCAGTCGAGAAAACGATAAAACCAGCGAAGAGGATGAGGAGGCTGGCCATGGCAGCGATGGCGGTCGCAATCAATGGGATGCGTTTCAGGCGGAGCGGGTCAGCTGAGTAGAGGAAAGCGAGGGCTTGGTACAGGACGAGCAGGAGTGCAGCTTGAGTGGAAACCAGACCGGCCAAGAAGATTGAGACGGCAAAGAGAAGAATCCCAATCGTTTTGTAGGTGGGGACAGTGATAGCGCCCGTGACCAATGGTCGATGAGTGTTGGTTATCCGGTCGATAGCGACATCCCGGAGGTCATTTACTACGACTGAGGCTAGCCAGGCGCAACTGACGGCGGTGATGAGCGCCAAAACTCCGGCAAAGTGAAAGAAATTAGGAATCCAGTTCGACTCTCCGTAGAGAGAAGCGAGCCCGGCGCCAACAAGAAATAATCCAGTATGGTAGAGGAGCTGGGGGAATCGGGCATTATGGATAAGCGCCCAGAAGGTGGTTCGGAAAAAAGTAAATACAAGCACGCCGATGAGGGGGATGATTAGCGTAGTATAAATGAGGCTCATCTTGATGGAGATAACACTCGGTATGGTCGGCGGGTCGAGGCCGAAGAGTGGTGCAGGGGCAAGGATGAGTAGGGCAATGTCGTGCTCAGTGACGGACAAGAAGCCGATGTTTGGTCCGATGAGAAGGAAGGTAGCGATTGAAGGAAGTGCGGCAAACAGGAATGTCTGAGTATAGATGAGCCAACCAGCTATGGCAGCACGCCCCACTCGTCGCGTCTTGATGTAGGTATAGAGCGTGAGGAAAATGATTGAAAGTGCGGTGTCGATGCGTGGGCCATAAGTGACACCAATATCGGGTCGGTCACCGAAGAAGGTAAAGTAGCGCTGTACGAGGCCAGTTAGGCTGTCAAAGGCGTAGAAGCTCCAAAGACCAGCGCCGTGCGAGATGATTTCGTCGATAATGGGGGGGGTCCAGATGAGGAGGAAGCCGACGAGGAGAAGATTGGCTGCTTTCCGGAGTTCAATTTTCCCTGCCCAGGCGACAATCGGCAGTGTAGCGAGGAAAATCGTTGTGAACGTAAAAAGGTGGTGTGAAAACTGATAGAAGAACTGGTCGGCGAAGGCAAACTGCAATGATTCAAAAGTATTTTCGATCCAGATTCGACCGATGATGATGGCGAGGAGGGTCAGCGCCCATGAGCCAAGCGTGAGCGGGTGTTCCTCGATTTGTTCGAATAATTTGCGGAGGCGTTCTTGCATAGTCCACAATTATAGCATAGGAGAGCCTCGGGTAGACCCTTCTCTTGGTCGAAGGTGCTTGTCACGTGGAATGAAGATCCGATACAGAAATGCTACAATACAGTCCTATGTCATTTTGGGAAACGGGGCTGAATCCGGAGCAGAAACGCGCAGTCGAGACCGTCGATGGGCCGGTTTTGATCTTGGCTGGGGCGGGGAGTGGCAAGACGAAAACCCTGACCCACCGGATCGCCTATCTCCTGGCTGGGAAACACGTTGCGCCAGAAGCGATTCTCGCGGTGACGTTCACCAATAAGGCGGCTCAGGAGATGCGCGAACGAATAGCCCACATGTTGGAGCGGGCAGCGGAAAACGAAGGAAAGCATTTCCGGATGCCGCAATTCATCGGAACGTTTCACAATATCTCGGCCCGCATCCTTCGTCGCGATATCGATCGGCTGGGCTATGGCAAAGATTTCAATATCGTTGACGCGGATGAACAGCTTTCACTCGTGAAGAAATCGATGAAGGCGCTTGAAATGAATCCGGACCAAGTGAAGCCGCGCTCAATCCTGGAAGCAATCTCGAATGCGAAGAGCCGGGAGCTTTCGACCGAGCGTTTCCTGAGCCTGGCAGATGGCTACTTTGAGGAACTCGTGGGCAAGGTTTACGAGCGCTATCAGGCAGGACTCGTCGCGGCGAATGCGCTCGATTTCGATGACCTCATCCTCCTCACGGTGCGCCTCTTTGCCGAGCACCCGGATGTGCTCGAGCATTATCAAGAGACTTTCCGCTACATCCTGGTTGATGAGTATCAGGATACGAACCCGCTCCAGTACCAGTTGGTCAAGCTCCTCGCGGCGAAGTACCAGAACCTCTTTGTGATTGGCGACGATTACCAATCCATCTACTCTTGGCGGCAGGCTGATATCCGCAACATCCTCTCCTTTGAGACCGACTATCCCGAGGCAGCGGTCATCACGCTCGATCAGAATTACCGCTCGACGCAGATCATCCTCGATGCGGCGACGGCGGTCATCGGCAACAATGTCAATCAGCGCCACAAAAAACTGTGGACGGACAAATCATCGGGTGAAAACATCGCGTTGTATCCAGCTGAAAGTGAGGAGGATGAAGCCGGATTCGTCGCTCGAGAGATCAAGCAAATCGTTCGGGAACGGCATATCCCGTACCATTCGTTTGCCGTCTTGTACCGGACCAATGCTCAGTCGCGCAGTATCGAAGAGGCTTTTCTTCGCGAGTCATTGCCGTACAAAATTGTCGGCGGCCTGAAATTTTATCAGCGCAAGGAAGTGAAGGATGTCGTCGCCTATGTACGCTTTCTCGCTAACCCGCGGGACGTCCTCGCACTCGAACGGATCGTCAATGAGCCGAAGCGCGGGATTGGTCCGACCACCTTGAAGGCCTGGACCGATACGGCTCGGGCACGTGAGATCGATTTCCTCGCTATCATTCCGATACTCAAGTCTGAAGGCATTCTCCCTGATCGGAAGATTGCAACAATCGAAACCTTCATGGAACTCTTTGCCCATTGGCAGGACAGCCTCCTCCATGAAGCCGGCCTGACGCTGCGAGCACTCCTCGATGTCATCACGCGCGAGAGCGGCTATCTGGAGAGTCTCCGTGATGGGACACCCGAAGGCGAGGCGCGCGAGGAAAACGTCCAGGAGCTTTTTTCGGTTGCGCAGAAGTTCGATGGCGTGCCGATTCGTGAAGCGATGAGTCGGTTCCTCGAGGAGGTGGCGCTTGCCTCGGACACGGACACGATTGATCAGCGCGCTGATGCCATCCATCTCATGACCGTTCACTCCGCCAAAGGGCTTGAGTTCCCGGTCGTCTTCATCGTCGGGCTCGAGGAAGGGATCTTCCCTCATTCGCGGAGTGCCTTGTCGGGGGCGGAACTTGAAGAAGAACGCCGGCTCATGTATGTGGCGCTGACCCGAGCCAAGGAGAAAGCCTATCTTATTCACGCGGATATGCGGACAATCTTCGGATCGACTCAGATGAATCCGCCGTCACGTTTCCTCGAAGAGATCCCTGAAGTACTCGTCACGAAGCGTGAATCCAATGGCATGAATTTGTCATTCGCTAAACCGAAACGAAAAAGTTATGCGGCCCCGATCCGCCGCTTCACCGCTCCAGTTCAGAGCGCTGAAACGAGCGGTGAACCAATCTCGCCAGCTAAGGACCTGCGGCCGGGCGACATGGTTGAGCATCAGCAGTTTGGCAATGGCCTCGTCATCGCACTTGACGGCAGTCTCGTCTCAGTCGCGTTCAAGCGCGCGGGCGTGAAGAAAATGATGCTTGGAGTAGCTCCACTCCGGAAAGTCTAGAGCCTATCTCTGTAGGGTCTTCATACAAAATTTTACAATAAAAAAACCGAAGCCTTCATTGGTCTCGGTTTTTTTATGTCTCAGCGCTACTTTTTCCAGCTCTTGATATCCTTGCCGTTCTCCCAGAGGATGTCGAAGAGATTTTGGAAGACTTTCACGAGACTCTGATTCTTCACTTCGATGATCATGGGCTCGGTGGCGGAATGGAGAATGACGCTCTCGGTCCCAAAAATGTTGAAATTCCCTTCTTTGGCCATGGGCCGATCGATGAGCCGGCACTCCCAGCGGAAGTCGGGATACCTGTTGAAGAAGGTCTGTTCGTAGTCGTCCATATCGAAAACGATCATCTTCCAGCCGATATTTCTTTTCTTGGCGGTACGGAAATACTGATCGATAGACTTCTTGCCCATCACCTCGTACCATGGGGCGCCGATAGATCCTGCGACGTAGTCCGTCGATCCTTTCGGCAAACGCTCCATGGATTCGAGCCAGAAACGCTTGTAGGATTCCACGCCCTCATAGATGGTGATTTCTGGTTGGTTGGTCTTGGCGAGTACCTTGAGGTCGCGGACCAGATCTTGGGCGATGGTCTCCTGTCGATGGATATTTTGCAGGAGTCGATCGGGGTCAAGCGCCTGGAAATGGGCGATATGCTGACGAGTGAGCTTGGCAACAAGTTTTTTCTCGAGGAGCTTGTCGAGTGTCTCATAGACGACGCTCCGGTGGAGCTGCGTTTTGCGAATGATTTCTCCGGCCGACGTCTGCCCGGTCTCGAACAATGCCAAATAGACCCGGGCCTCATTGGGGGACAGATGGAGTTCTTCGAGCTGAGCGAGCGTCTGCTGATTCATAACGTTGTTTCCCTAGTATAGTACGTTTTTCCGGATAAATCAATAGTTGTCGTCTGAAATAGTTGACATAAATACAATACGGGAGTAGTCTGATCCGATGCGGTTTTTCCCGCAGAGTACCTGAACAACTGATCTGAAAGGGGTTTGTGATGAAAACACGTTCTGGGTTCTTGTTGGCTGTGATGGCCATACTGCTCGGCACTCCGGGCACCGTCTGTTTCGCGGGAGACGGTCCGGTATTCAGCTGGTCCGGGTCGGTCGATGTGCGGAATCAGCATATCGGTGGTATGAATGGGGCGAGGATTATCCCAGCTCCCGCACTGCAGCCATCCGTGACGGTAAGTCGCGAGAACTGCTACGCGAATGTCTGGGCGTCGCTGCATCTCGGGGACACTCTGCATTTCCGCAGCGGGGATGAAATTGATTTCTCCTTAGGATGCACTGTCTCGTGGGGATCGGTCCGGCATAGTCTTTCCCTTGCCTACTACGATCTTCATCCGGTGGGTTCTCTTCGTGGTGATCTGTTTGGCATGAAGGACATCGTAACGTTTCCGACGATTGCCGGTTTCACACCGTCGCTGTCGTTGGAAGTGGACATACCGGAGAACAAATCCGTGCTTCCGGGGGGTGTCGTTTACAAGGCGGAGTTTGCACGCGATGTTCCTATCGGAGGTGTGAGCTCGGTTGTGACGTTTGCCTTCGGTGGGCATGGCCATGCATACGGGGTGTCGCCTGAGGCCGTAAGTTTCGTTCGTCTGGGTATAGCGTGGCCATTACGGGTTGGATCGACACTGGTGACACCGTCTCTCATGCTGCAGCATGGCATGGGTGGGGGTGGTATGGCTGGTAACGAAATATTGTTCAACCTGGGTACTTCTTGGTGAAAGGGGAATACTGTGAGTAAAGATCGTTTCTCTGGGATTGTGGATCAGTACGATTTGTGGACGGCGATCGATCCGGATTATGATCGAATTCATACAAGGTTCCGTGAGGCGCTAGCACAAGAGCTCGGTCGGATTCCGGGTGAAGCGGTGACGGTGTTGGAAGTCGGGTGCGGGACCGGCTATACGAGCCGGATCATCCTTGAGGCCGACTCGCGGGTGAGACTGGAGACAATCGATAGATCTGTGGGCATGGTAGCGAGGGCCGGGGCGGAACTGTCTGGTTTCGGAGAGCGGTTCGGTATCCATTTCGGTGATATGCGAGAGATCCTTCCTGGGCTTGGGACGTTTCCCATCATCTGTTCGGCACTAACGATCCATAACCTGTGTCCGGACGAACAAAGGGAGGTATACAGCCTGGTATTCCAGAGACTATCGCCGGGCGGACTCTTCTTGAGCGGAGACAAAGTCTCTCTCAACGACGATGACGCGTATCGGGAAACACTGGCGATTATTATCCGACGGATCGAAGCGGTGAGGGGGGCACATCCGCAGGAGTGCGCATTCTTTCTTAACCACGAGCGGGAGGATGATGCAATCCGGGTGACGGAAAGCGCCGTGCTCGATATGCTTGAGCAGGCGGGGTTTGAGCAAGTAAGCATCGGTAATCGTGCCGGGATGCATGCAATCATCAACGCCAGGAAGGGGGTAGCCAAGTGAAAGACCTGCCTGATCCGGATGTTTATCGGATGGAAATGAAGCATATGCCTTGGGGCGCGACTATACAGGAGGTCGTGTATCGAGTGATAGATGCAGTGCCGCCTGACGGCAAAGTGTTGGATCTCATGTGTGGGCCGGGATACCTTCTGGAGCAGATTCATGTTTTGAGGCCGGACATTTCCCTCACGGGGATAGATCTGGATTCTCGGTACGTGGCGTACGCCTCCGCAAGAAACAAAGGTATCCGCTATGTACAGGCGGATGTGAGAGATTGGAATACGGATGATAGATATGACGGCGTGCTCTGTACCGGAAGCGTTCATCACCTTCCATACAGCGATCAGCCGAGGCTTTTCACCAAGCTGGCGACACTTATCAAGCAAGGGGGCTTCGGTATCTGTGCAGAGGTGTGATCGGTGTCTACGCTGATGAGCAAAGTCGGCAATTGGCCGCTGCCGAACTCGGCTATGCGTATCTCAAGGCAGTGATAGAGAATAGGGCGCCGCTGTGCATCATCGCTGTGGCCGTCGATATCTTGCGCAACGACGTACTGGCGGATGGCGAGTATAAGAACTCTGTGGATAAGCTCGTTAGGATGGCAGAGGCGGTATTCGCTCGGGTAACTCTCGTGAAGACGTGGCCGAATTTCTCCGCATCGTACGGAGATCACCTCTTAGTCCTTCGAAATGAGTAGCGGATCGGTCAACTGTAGTTGTAGCCGCAGGATGCATATCTTGCGGCGTTTTTTTTAAAATGATGCTCGGCGTCGCTCCATTGCGCAAGATGTAGAGTGGGAGATACCTGACACAGGATAGTTGATACCAGGTGTGAGAGTGGAAACAGGGGAATTCGAAGGGTTACGTTTGATTCACATCGCTTATCCCTTATCGGCTATCGCTTATCTAGTATCTTCGGCTTTCGTTTCCCATGGAAGGATTGGTGAACTTCCTTCAGCCGTTCGTTGGTGACGTGGGTGTAGATCTGTGTCGTGGTGATGGAGGCGTGGCCGAGCATCGCCTGGACGCTTCGGATATCGGCCCCGTTCCGGAGGAGGTCGGTGGCGAAGCTGTGACGGAGGGTATGCGGATGGACGTCTTTCACGATGCCGGCTTTTTTCGCGTAGTGCTTCACCAGTCGTTCGACGGTGCGGGGCGTGAGGCGGAGCGTCTCGCGTGTCGCATTTTTTTTATTCACGAGTCCTTTTTTCGGATGTGAGACAAAGAGCGCAGGATCGATGTCGCTTCGGTGGTCGAGATAGTCAGCAATAGCCGTTATCGCTCGGGGCGAGAGGAAGACAATGCGGAGTTTCGATCCTTTGCCACGGACACTGAATTCCTCCTTGGCGAGATTGACCTGGTCCCGATCGAGTCCCGTCAATTCAGAGACGCGGAGACCAGCGGAAAAGAGGAGCTCGAGGAGGGCACGATCCCGCCGTACCCGAATACCGTCGCCCGTGGGGGCTGCCAAAAGCCGCTCCACCTCGTCGTACTCGAGGAAGTCGACCTGACGTTCCGGGACCCGGCCAACCTCAATCTTTTCAGCCGCGAGGGTGGGAATATCGTTTTTTGCCAGATGCTTCAGGAAGGTGCGTAGAACAATCGCGTGGTAGGCTTGGGTGCTTCGCTTGAGCGTGGTGCCGCGCCGTGTCTGTTTCCGATTGAGGTAGAGGCGATAGGCTCGGATTTTCTCGAGCGTCAGGTCCGCGGGTGTCGCAATCGCGCCCCACGCGAAGAAGGTGGAAAGAGTGTGGGCATAGCTCTCGAGGGTCCGCCGGGAGCGATTCATCTCGATCTCGAGGTGTTCACAGAATTCCTTGGCGAGCCGCTCAATTTCGGTCTTGGGGTTCTCAAATGGGGGCACAAGCGTATGATATAAGGCGACATGAAAATTGTACCATGGGAAGGCCCGCGAGAACGGGGTCATACTTAGGGAGCCTGACAGGAAAAAGGCTCAATTGAAGCAAAAGATACAATATTCACCCGAAAATCAATTGACCAGGGGAGGGTTTCAGAGTATTCTACGAGGCGTAACTCTTGGGGGAAATCCCGGATGTGGCGCCCGCTTATCGGCCAGCGTCGCTAGGGGATATTCCCGACAGAAAGGGCGAGCGTATCTACTCGAACCTTACATCTTTCGTCAGACTAGTCTGGAAAAAAGCGCGTGCTTGGGCTGATTTCTCGCATTGGAATACCATTTTCCATCAGTGGCAGACCAAACTCTTGATTTGGTTCAAGGAAAGGTCCGGCTATGTTCCAGTGGCGCTTTTCCGTAAATATGCTGCTTTTTCTATCGTCGTTTCCTCGGCCATGCTCGTTTCGGCGACCAATTACGGCCAAGAAGCGGGCCGGCTCGATCGTCTTATGACGTCACTCGGGATTGATCTGCCTCGCGAAAGTCGCCTCATCCCGCGGCGCGCGGCGCAAGAATCCAAACAGCATAACCTCTCGCTCGTCTCCCTCGCGGCACCCCCGCTGGCGGTCGATGTCGCGGCCAAGTCAGAGACGAATGTACTCGATGAAGCCTATCTCTCGCCGGAAAACCAAATGTTTCTCGCAGGCGCGATCGGTGCGAACAGCACACGGGACCCAGAGGAAGAAGGGGGCGTAAAGATCTATACCGTGGCGGCGGGTGACACGGTATCGGGCATTGCCTCGGCCAACGGGGTGACGGTCAATACCATCCTCTGGGCGAACGATCTGGACAATGTCGATGCGATCAAGCCCGGCGATCAGATCTTCATCTTGCCAGTGGCGGGGTTCAACTATCTGGTGAAACAAGGCGACACGATCGACACGATCGCGACCAAGTACAAAGCGGACCGGAGCCGTATTATCGCCTACAATGGCTTGCCCGCCAATGGCGAACTGACTTCCGGTGAGGAAATCGTCATCCCGGACGGGGTGAAGGAGGCAACTTTGACCGCGCCGACCTCGACCGGGTTGGCTCGCCGGGAATACGCGACCCAGTCCGGCGTGGGGGCAGCGACCGACATCACCCCGAATTTCTCACGACCCAAAGAAGGGAAAATTGGCCAGGGACATCGCTTCCCGTATGGGTACTGCACCTGGTTCGTCGCGCAGAAACGCTATGTCCCCTGGGGCGGCAATGCGGGCACCTGGCTCTTCAATGCTCGGGCCTATGGCTACAAGACCGGCAAGAATCCGACCGTCGGCTCGATCGTCGTGACGACTGAAAACCGCTACTATGGCCATGTCGCGGTCGTGGAAAAGGTGAGCGGTGATACCATCACCGTGTCCGAGATGAACTACACCGGCTGGGCGAAGAAAAGCGTGCGGCAATTGTCGCGCTCGAGCCGCGTGATCAAGGGATACATTTATTAGAAAATGAGGGTGCAGCGACTAACTACTAGTTACTAGTTCCTTTGTAGTGGTATACTATTTTTGTATCTCGGTAGCTGTTCATACTCTTGGCATACCTATGCGTGGGGTGAAGAAAAACACACAGAAAATTTTTGCGAGTCTATTCCTTTCCGTGCTCGTCTTCCAAGGCGTTCTTGGTTGTGCGGCATCGGTGCATGCGAATCAGACTATCCAGACCCCGGTCGAGGCTGCGACGGTGGGTGGGGCGACTAACGCGGGTGTGAAAGAAGGCCAAGGGATAGCCACTGGAGATGTGTCCACTGGATGCAATATAGGCAATATCACCGGATGTTTGAAGGACTTTTCACTGTGGTTACTCAATCTGATTCGCAGTGCGATCATCCTCATCATTGCTTCCCCGGCCGCTGCGCTTTTCGTCTGGGTGGTCAATCCGGCCAATGTCTCTGGTCCAAACGGCATCCTGAATTTCCCCGCCGTCTATACGCTCTGGCAATTTATCCGGGACTTCTTCAATTTGTTCTTCATTTTCATTCTGCTCTTTTCGGCCTTCGCGACCATCTTCCAGGTAGATAGCTTCAATATCCGTAATATCTTCAAGAACATCCTCCTCACGGCGCTCCTCATCAATTTCAGTTTTCCTATCACGCGCTTTCTCATCGATGTGGCCAATGTGCCGATGTACTACTTCATAAATGACGTCATCGGTGCGGGGGGTGGCCAGGGGGCGGTGATCGCGATGAACAACCTGCTCGGGTTTTCGGGTACGGCGGCGGCGGCACTGACGACGGATTATATCCCGACGTTTGCAGCGATCATCTTCGCCTTCCTTTTCGGTATTTCGCTCGCGGTGCTCTCGGTCATGCTCATCGTTCGGCTCATCGCACTCACCCTCCTCCTCGTTTTTTCGCCGATCGGCTTCGCGGGGTCGCTCTTGCCAGGATTCAACAAATACGGACAGGAATGGTGGAGTAAGTTCTGGAGCTATGCTTTTTTCGGTCCGGCGGCCGCGCTCATGCTCGTGGTCTCGCTGAAATTTCTCGAGGCGACCCAGACGGCCAATGTCTGGCGATCAGTGGACCAGGTGTCGACCAATGCCAGTGTCAGCGCTAGTGGATCGACACTCATCACCAATGTGATTTTCTATACGATCCCGATCATTCTCATCTGGGCGACCATCGGCCTGGCCAACAAATTCGCCATCGCCGGCTCGGCAGCTGTCGTCGGTATGGGCTATGGGGCGGCGCATTGGGCACGGAAGAAGGTGCAGGGCGCAGCGATGGCACCAGTGAGATTGGTGGGGAAGGGCGCAGCTGGGACGGCCAAATATGCTGGGAGGAAGATTGAGACGAAGCTCGCTGCATCTGATAAAAAATGGGTGAAGTACTTGAGCCCGACCGTGTTGAAATCCGCCTTCAAGCAGCGTAGTGAGGCTCAGCATCATGAGGACCAACTTCCTATCGATATGGCAAAGGCGCGGATGCACGATGAATTAAATAAAGCATTTAGTAGCATCCCAATTGTTAATAAGTTTACACACGCGGATTCAACCAACTATGCGTTCTTGGAGCAGAATAAACAAAAAGCTCATTATGAAGCAGAGATCAAGGAACAGGGAGGAGGGGAGGTTAATGAAAATGTAGTACGACGAGCGCTTAAAGAGGGTTATGAGGAACGTAATTCAGCAAAAGTGCTGGCAGCGAGTACGCTCCTGTCTCGGATAAATGGTCTGGATAACGTTGCAGCGGATTTCGCGCATGAGTTGGGTACGGCAAGTATTGATCCGGTCACCGGATTGGTCGATATCACTGAGAGCTATAAGGACACCATGAAAAAAATTCTGGAGGATGTGGGCGTGGACGAACAGGCAATTATGAAACACATGCATAACTTCGGTGAAAATGCGAAGATGAAAGGGGATATTGCTTTTGGGGACTTCTATGAACCAGATGTTGCAACGGGAACCTGGACAGGCACATCTGACCATGCCGGGACTGTTGCGGGGAATTTCAAGAAAATGAAAGCGCAAACACGGCAGGATGTCCTGCATGCCCGGGGTCTCTTTACACAGGTTGTTGACCCAGCTTCAGGCAATCGAAAATATGGTGATATGCATGCGTCTGGATTAGCAGTTGCTATGGAAATAAATAATAATGATGTGGGTAGCGCATCTCGAACGAATGCAGTAGTCCAGAGTGCGATCCTGGATGCCTATGAGGGGGCAGTGAATACTGCCACGAGTGGAAACTATAGGAACTTTAAGGCCGCGTATAACACAAACCCAATGTTCCGAGAGTACGTTGAGAAAACTGTTAAACCGACACTGCCATCTGGACACACGATGCCCACACGACTCATATAATTAACGAATGAACAGTATTGTACCCCCCCGTCTTGCACATAACGTTTAATATAGTCCCCATGTTATGACTGTGAGTTCACCAACTACCCCGCCAACAGACTTCAAACAATGGTCCGCGAAGGTCTCAGAGGCGTGCGCCCGACATGATGACAACTTGGCATATTCCGCTTGGCGTCAGTGGGACGTGATGGCAGGACAGGCACCTGCATCATCGAAGGAGATGTTGACACAGATGAAGGACCCTCTCTTGTTCATTGCTTTCCCAAGTCTTCCGGTAGATCAGGCAGTGGCAATCATTGAAAGACAATTTGTTGATCTGTTGACGAGTGAAGTGGATATCGATGAGGTGATCAAGAGCCGGTTTCTGTACTTGGGTTATGGTAATCAGGAAGGGGATCGAAATGCTTTTCGGGATGCTCTATTACACAATGAACAAAAAATTGGACAAAGAACGGTCCGCGACTGGGTCCAGAAATTCGATAAAGACTTCCCATCGATGGAGCGCGAAGGGACTGCAGTGAACATGTTCTTTACCCGTGTTCCGGAGATCGTCTCTATGAGTAAGAATCAGCAAGGGGTACTTCGTGAAGTATTACGCGTGTATGACCAATGGTTTGCACGTCCCATTACTACAGTCTATGATGTCGCTGGAGTGTATGAGAAACTATCTGAACTTGAGCAGAAAGGGGTAAGAGAAGTAAACCCAAATGAGTTCAGAGCAAAGTATTCATCTATGAGTAACTCTCAACAGAAGGGAGTTTCTGCAGGTACTGGTCGCCAACAAGCACCCGCCCAAAAAACGATCCGATTACCGCTGCTCAAGGCGATGAGTGAGTATCGGCATCTGTCGGAGCAATTGCTGACGAATGAGAAGATCAAACTAAAGACGTCGATGGAACCGGTGCGGCCGTCCTTGGGCAATTGGCTGCGGAGCTATCGCGAGGAAATTGGTATCGGCTTCCATGAGACCGCTCAGCGGGGGAATTTCCTCTTCCAGTCCGTGAATTGCAAACGCCTCTCCAATGACGACCGGGCGCGGCTCAATCTCATTCTGAAATCAGTCGAGGAGGATTTCCCATTGGAGATCGATACGACCCATGAGACGATTATCTTCCCGCGGACCGATGATGCATCGATGGAATTGGCTCAAGTGAAGACTCAGCCGATGAACCGAACTATCCGCCCTCGCGGGTTGCCGGCGAATCCGGCCGTGGCAGCACCGAATATCCAACCGACCACCCCGACCGTCCCGTTAGCTGTGAAGTCTCAACCGGCACCGACATTCAAACCCCTCTTTGGAAAATCAGCGGCGCCAGAAAAAAATGTCTCTGGCGAGACTCTGCATTTCTCCACCGGCCATGTGCTGCCCGCGGAACGTGAAGTTGATACGGCCCCAACAGGCGTAAATGAGGCGCTCCGCCAGATGCAACAGCCGACTCAGGGAATCCGGCGTGAACCGAAAGCCTCGCTTTCGAAAAGTCCCTACTCTATCCGTCCGCTTCGTGCGAGGAATGGTGGGAACGGAGACATATAAATCTCGTACAGCTATTGTATATCACTACACCGATGCATTAGTGTAGTGATATACTAAAGAGGCGGAGACTTCTTTTCATGTTGGCAGAAATGGAAAGCAGGCTATCCTCGAATACAAAAGCGTTATGATGTTCAGTGTCCCGCAATTCATCGATGTCGAGGACAAGATCGCTGGTCCGTTGACCTGGCGGCAGCTCTTGTGGATGATCGGCATGATGATCACCCTCCTCGTGCTCTACAACACTATCGGTACCACGGGATTCTTCGTCATCGGCATACCGCTCATTCTCCTCTTTGTTGCCCTGGCCTTCTATCGGCCTCAAGGGGTACCGCTCATTGTGTTTCTCTTCCACGGATTTTCATTCTTGTTCCGTCCCAAAATCGCTGTCTGGGAGCGACCGACGGCGCGGATCCGTCAGGCACCTGTTGAAACAGCTCGCGTCGTGGAGGCACCCAAGGAAAAACGTATTACCTCCGAAGAGCTTCGTCGTCTCGCCAATATCATGGATAGCCACTAGTCTCGATCTATGGAACTTCTTTCGAAGAAAAAGTCAGGGAGTGCTAGCACACAGCGCTATGTCGATGTCGAAGAAATTCGCGATGGTGTGCTCGTCCTCAAGACCGGGGCACTTCGAGCGGTGCTTCTTGTTTCATCCATCAATTTTGATTTGAAATCAAGCGAGGAACAAGATGCGATCATCTCCCAATACCAGAATTTTTTGAACTCGCTCGATTTTCCTGTGCAGATCGTGGTGCAATCGCGGCGTTTCAATATCGATCCGTATATCGAACTCCTCAAGGGGAAAGAAGCTCAGCAAATGAATGAGCTTTTGCGTTTCCAAATGCGGGAGTATCAAGGTTTCATCAAGAATTTGACGGAGATATCGAACATCATGTCGAAATTCTTCTATGTCGTGGTGCCGTTTTCACCGGTCGAGAACAGCCAGGGCGGATTTTTTCAGAAGATGGGCGATATCTTCAATCAAAAAAAGACGGTCGGCTTGAAGACGGAGCTCTTCTACACCTACCGGACCCAGCTCATGCAGCGCGTCGAGCACGTGGTGGCAGGACTCTCTCCGATGGGTGTCCGGGCGGCGGTTCTCGAGACGGAGGAGCTTATCGAACTACTCTACAACAGCTATAACCCATCGCTTTTTGCCTCAACGATCGTGAAGAATATCGAGGCCATTGAGCTTCAGTCATAGGTATGGCACGAGAACTCATCATTTTTGACCGGCCAATCAGGAAGGTATCCGTGGTAGATCCCATGAATATCACGACGCCTGGATCAGGCCAGGCTCCGGTTCCGCCATCGCGGCCAGCGCCGGTGGTAAAGACGTCTCCAGTGCCTCCAGTAGAGGTGGTCGCCGCGCCGGTCCGCCAACCGAAAGCGTCTGTTACGGTTACCGAGCCGCAACCAAAACCGTTACCGAAGGCAAGACCGAAACCAAAGCCGACGCCGAAACCACGACCGAAGGTGGAACCATTGGTGATAGTCGAGGCCGATCCGGTCACACCGCCAGTGGCTGTACCCGAGCTCGAACCGTACATCGTGCCTGACCCCCCCGTCCGGGAGGCCCCGATGCGAGAGGCCGTCGCGGTGCCTGACTATGAGGCCTTGCTTCAGCCACAGGCAAACCGTGAGGTCTGGGCCAAAGAAGTCGTGTCACATGTTGCGCCCGAAGAACGTGTTGTGCGTGCACAGTCAGAAAAAGCCGGTATTTTCAGCAAACTCTTCAAGAATAATCCACGGATTCTGGAGCTGGATGAAGGACTGGATACGGAGCAGTTGTACCAGAAGGGCCTGGCGACAATCAAGGACCTGATCGCTCCGCCGGCTATCCGGGTCACTCCGGCGTCGATGCAAATCGGCGATGTCGTTGCACGCGCGCTGTTTGTCATCGCGTATCCACGTTTCCTCTCGACCAATTGGTTTTCCCCGATCATCAATCTCGACTTTCCGATGGACACGGCGCTCTTCATCCATCCGATCGAGACGGCCGAGATCCTGAAACAGCTCCGGAAATCAGCAACCCAGGTGCAGTCGCAGATGAATATCGAAGTCGAAGAAGGGAAAATCCGTGACCCCGTGCTCGAGGCAGCCCTTCAGAACATCGAAGAACTGCGCGATCGGCTTCAGCAAGGGACAGAGAAGTTCTTCCGTTTCGGACTGTACATGATGATATACGGAGCAGACGAAAAGGATCTCTCACAGAAAGAACAGTCTGTCGAGGCGATGCTCGAGGCGCAGCTCGTCTATACTAAACCGGCCGTACTCCGAATGGATGCGGGTTTCGCATCGACGCGTCCGCTCGCGAATGATGCCTTGGATGTCGCCAACAACCTGAACACTGAGCCTTTGTCGACGACTTTCCCCTTTGTTTCCTCCGATCTCTCTTCGAACGAAGGAATCCTCTATGGCATCAACCGTCATAACAACTCGCTCATCCTCTTTGACCGGTTCAAGATGGAAAACGCAAATATGGTGGTGTTTGCGAAGTCCGGTGCTGGAAAGAGTTATACGGTGAAGCTTGAAGTCTTGCGGGCGCTCATGTTCGAGTCGAGCGTCATCATCATCGACCCTGAAAATGAGTACAAGCATCTCTGCGAGACAGTTGGCGGGGCATTCCTGAAGATTTCGCTGAATTCGGATATCCACCTCAATCCGTTTGATATGCCGAAGGTGGGCGCTGACGATGAGTCGGACGGCGTGTTCCGGAACGCTATCGCCAACCTCATTGGTCTCCTTCACCTTATGCTCGGCACTCTGTCGGCCGAAGAGGACTCTATCCTGGATCAGGCGATCCGAGAAGCCTATGCCATTCGTGACATTCACGAAGATTCGAATTACGAGTCACTGACGGCCAATTCCTTTCCGACTATGTCAGACTTGTACGCGGTCCTGAAGAATATGGAAGGGGCGGATTTGATCGCGGCACGTCTCCAGCGGTATACGGAAGGGATTTTTTCGGGGTTCCTCAATGAGCAGACGAATATCGACACCAACAATCAGCTTGTGGTGTTCAATATCCGCGACCTGGAGGAAGAGCTTCGGCCGATCGCCATGTATATCATCCTTCAGTACATTTGGAACGATATCCGCTCGAAGCTTCGCCAGCGTCTCATTGTCGTCGATGAAGCGTGGATCATGATGCAAAACGAAGACGCGGCCTCATTCCTTTTTGGTATCGCCAAGCGCTGCCGCAAGTACTACACGGGCCTCACGACGATCACACAGGACATCTCTGACTTCATGTCTTCGCGCTACGGCAAGCCGATTATCACGAACTCGTCCATGCAGCTCCTCCTCCGTCAGTCGCCGGCTTCCATTGATTTCATCACGGAGACGTTTTACCTGACGGACCACGAGAAGTTCCTCTTGCTCGAGTCGAATGTCGGCGAAGGAATCTTCTTCGCTGGGACGAAGCACGCGGCGATCAAGGTTATCGCTTCATATAGCGAGGACCAGATCATCACTTCTGACCCGCGCCAGCTCCTGGAAATTGAAGAGGCGAAGCGGGAATTTGACGCCAACAATCCTTAGGTTCTATGGATGAGGATTTTGATCTCGAGCTCGACCAGCTTCAGCAGAGCAAATGGAAGCAGTTGAAGAGCGCGACACACCTTGCTCTTGAGCACCGGAGAAGGGTCAAAGAGGGAGACCTCTCCGTGTTTCTTATGCCGCTGGCTTTTGCACTTGCCAAAGATGGTATCTTTGATTTCATCCCATTCATCGGTCTCGTCTTCGGGTTCTTCATTTCAGTGTACCTATTCATCTTCATGTGGGGGCGAGGGAAATGGAAGGTCCGTTTAGTCGTCTTCTTCCTTTCATTGCTCGACTTCATCCCTTTTATAAATCTTATCCCGTTCCAAACGGTGTGTGTCCTATATGCGTACCATGTAGCAAAGAAGGATGCTGATAAATCCAAAGGGGTGTTAGACTCACTCGATCGAGCCACTCCTAAGATGGCGGGTGATCTCCGTGGCGTGGCGCGACAACGCGCGTTAGTTCAGAGTAGAGCCGCCCAGGAGACGGCTTCCTCAAATGCTTCGGCTGACGCGTCTACGGAAGCGGAAACGCTCTCTGCTCAAGGGGACGTCGCACAAAACCCGAGAATGACCCGCCTTTCGAGAGGTGCTGATTGGGTGCCGGTGGTTGGATCGGCAAAGATGGTCGGTGAGTCAGTAACGGGAAAACGGCTTGATGGTAGAAGACTTTCTGGGACTGATCGAGTGAGGCATGGCGCGACAGGAGCGGCGTTTATGGCGGCTGATATGACAGGTGTGGGAGAAGTAACCAGACTCGGGAAAGCGGGCATGATAGCTACAAAATTAGGTGAGCAGGAGGTCGCACGTGCTGCTGGGAGACAAATGTCAAAAGAAGGAGGAAAACTCTATGAGAGGGGAAGGCAGCGTGCGGCTGCTAACGATGCTGTGATGCGCCGGGCAGCGTAAAGGAAAAAAAGCATGAGATGATCGGCGCGTCTGTGAGAGTGTATAATAAGTAAAGATGAACCATTCTAATACGGAATGAGCGACAGCACCGAGACTCCGTGGTCATTTTTTGAGGGCAGAAATTCAGGTTCTCCCGGATTTGATCCGGTAACCAATTAATTTGATTTGGTTTGAGCTTTCCAGTTTTTATGGAACGATGGATACAGGTAGTTGCTCGGCACAAGGAATTCCTCGGAACGATGACGGTCGTCACTGGTTCGTTACTCGTTCTGTGGTTTCTCGGCGGGGATGATCGTATCAGTCCGATGCTTCAAAGTATCATTGCAGCGATCGGTATTTTTCTCATCATGCCGCTCGCGTACTGTAAGGTACTGCTCGGTCGTCCGCTGTCAGCACTTGGCTTCCAAAAAGGGAATGTCTGGGCCGGCATCGGGGGAAGTGTTTTGGCGCTCATTGCCGCATTAGCTGCACTATTTGTCTTGTGGAATTTCACTCCGCTTCTCCAAGACTATCAGCTCCCGGTGGTAGTCCAGGAGCAATTCCTCTTTTTTGTTCTGTACGAGGTATTCCTGAATGGATTCATCGTGCTGCTCTTTGAGGTATTCTTTCGAGGGTTTATAATGTTATTGTGGCTCCGGAGGTGGGGGATTTGGTCGGTCGTTGTTCAGGCGGCACTCATCGGTTTCCTGTTCTATGCCAGCGATGACATCAACGCCTCGACCATCCCATCGCTTATTTTTGCTCCGTTTGCCGGACTCATCGCCTATCAGTCTCGATCTCTCTGGTACAGTTATGGCGCATCGTGGTTTTTCCTGTTTCTGACCGATGTCATGGTGCTCATCCTTCGCTGAAATATGTTGAGTTTCAGAAAACACAAAAAGATCCTGCAGCTCGCCCGTCTCTTGATGAGTTTGGAGCTGTTTATTGTTTCTGTCTTGCCTGCCTCAGCCGGGCTCTTTGGGGGATCGCCGAGTATCAAGATACCTTCCCCTTCTGAAGCGGCAGCGGATATTGAGAGACGCTATCATGTAAACACTGGTGCCGTCCAGGAGCAGGGTGAAACGATGAATGTCGCTAACGCCAAGAAAATAACACCGGAGGTTTCACTCTTCTTCTCACCCTCGGACCCGAAGCCGGGGGAAAAACTTACCGCCCGTGCTTTTCCATCTGGTTTTATGAGTGAGGCGAGTAATCTTTACTTCACGTGGTTCCTTATGCGGGCGGGATGTGAAGGCAACCTCAATATTGCCCGCTGCGATCTGAATGGTGACAACTGGGCGGACGAGGAAGACTACATGATCGAGGCGCACCGGATAATCGCTTCCAATGACCTTGACTTGGCCAACGTGAATTATGGAGTGGATACTGATAACGATGGTTACTTTGCCCGTTTCGGAGGGGATAACCGGGTCAATGTCCCGAATCACTGCTACTATCATGACAATACTAGTGGTGAGAATTACGAGATCGTCGATGCCGATGTCGGAGAGGTTGATTGGGGCTGCCCAGCTGGCACTCAACCAATTTGTATGGTGGGGAGCGCCAATGTCACGCCGGGCATACTGGAACTCAGTGCGACCGGTGGGACGGCGAGCTCGTCGAGTGATGGGAGTGGTGCCGGGGGCGGAACAGCGACCGGTGGGACGGCGACCGCAGAAGGTGAGACTTTCAATCTCGACGAAGCGAATGACTATGTCTCGGGCCTGCCGTATTGTACCCAGTCTGGCAGCCCGGCCTGCAATGTCGGAACACCATGCTGCGTTTCGAATCCCGCCACGGCGACATTCTGTAGTATCGGTCTAACGTACTGTTCACGGCCTGGCGGCGTCGGCCGAAGCAATGCAAATCCAATTTGTCGGCACATATTCCCCCAGGCCCCAGGTTTTACGGCCGGGGACGGCACCTACGGCGCTGCCGAAGAACAGTTCTGGCGGACCAATCCTGCTGATCCAGACACAGCTGATAATGGGAATAAAGATGAGGCCAATGTAGTCGGGCTCGGCCGGGACACCTTTATTTGGAATTATCAGCCGGGCGATAAGGTGGGAGTGGTGGTCGAAGGGACTTCGATGAACGCGACCAAGTATCGGGACTCATCCAATATGATCATGTGGGCCTGGTCGAAGAATAATTGTCCGAATAACGGCAATACTGGGTCATATACACGGAATATTGCTGGTTATGAAGTAGTTATCCCAACTATTGCGCATGATCTGCGCTGGTGTGCTCGCTGGAACCTGGTCGATCCGGCTGAAGGTGGTCAATCAACGAATCTTAATCTCTCAGTCACGGCTTCACCCGAGGATCCACTCAATGATGTCACGACTCGGGGTGACGGTGACCAATTAAATGCCGTGGCCACCATCGACAACTCGGCCCGCGGAATACAACAGGTGTACTATGATTGGCGGGTTGAGCTCTCGCCAGACGGGACAGCCAATCCAGCAGCTGGTTGGGTGAATATCACGAGTTCGCTGAACAACCTCCCGGGTCGTCGGCTCTTGTCCCAGGTCCGGGGCAATGGTGTCAATAAGGTGCAGCTCGACTTGAATATGCAGAGAACAGATACGTTCAACGGTCGTCCTTTCACGAACTATCTCCTGAACGATATCGGCTATCTGCGCTTCCGCGTGGATGCTGCCGAAAATTTTAGTGGGACTGGAACGACTCGCCGGGGACGGAGCGACGTCATTGTGAAGTTCAATGCGAGCCAGGATCGCATCCTCGCCCATACGGTGACGGCAGCTGGCGATCCGGCCCGTGTCTCGATCAATGCGGCCAACGAGATTTGCTCGGGCATCGTGAATCCGGCAGATCCGCCCGAACAGCAAGCCCTCTCTCGTTTGGATGGCAAACTCTGTCGTGTTATCAAGAATGAGATTATCGGGCTGGAAGTGCCGGGGGCTGGACTCTCGAATTACAATTGGACCATCAATGGTCAGCCGCTCATCTGTAATGCGCGGGTATCCGCCACGAGTTGCTTCGATGATCGTCAAGGGAACATCAACTTCTTCCCGGTGATTGGGAATGTCGGCGATACATTCAATATCACCGTCACAGCGAACCAGGCGAGCACGGCCGGCTCGACGGAACGAACCGTGACCATCTCTCGGACTTTCCGGATAGTCCAGCCATCAGTGAGTATCGTATCGAATGACATGGGCAGCGTCTGGCCCAAGACACTTGGTCAATACCTGGACACGGACGGTGGCGCTTACACCGAATATAGCAAGGAAACGCTGGAGACAATGGCGGGGAGTACGGTCCCGGTTCGGGCACTCTTCACTCCTGATTTCCTCGCAAACATTCCTCCGCCACAAGTCGAACGTTCCTGGAGTGTCGATGGTGTACCATATGGTGATGGGACGACGAATACGATTGCGTTCTCAGCGAACAAGATTGGACAAGCGGTCTATAATGTTTCTCTGACCGCCGTCTATCGACCCAGTACGCTCACTCGTCAAGCGATGGAGGATATTTGGGGACTTTCTTCACTCGATACGACAGAAAGCTATTTTGGCGGCAGTACCCAAGTCGAACAGCCGGAGATACTGAATATTACTCAAACGGGTGTGAAGAAGTACTATGCACTCATCGCAAGCTATCTCCCTGGATCGGTACTCTTTTCGCTGAAGGTGTTCTTCTCTGTTGCTCTCATCCTTTTTGCTTCGGGAGTCGTGTTTGCGGTCATCCCCAATGTACCAGAAGCAGCTATATCTCGGAATCGTCAGTCGCGCTAAAGGAGACAGAAGACCCTCCTTCCGGAGGGTCTTCTGTCTCTATTGTTCAAGAGAGTAACCACCCTATCTGCCGATAGGCAGGGTACTCACAGGTTCTCCAGACATCCAGCGTCAAAGGCTAGCCCACCTCACTCTCGTTTTCACTGTGCCATGGGAGAGACTCGAACTCTCAAGGGATTACTCCCACTAGCTCCTAAGGCTAGCGCGTATACCAATTCCGCCACCATGGCAAATATATTTCTGCTAGACACTTCTTCCGCCCAGGTATGGTGTCCTATAGTGCCGTTGCTTGAATGTCTGTCGCTACCTCTCCCGCACTCCTAGAAGCGGCTGAATGCGCCGTATCTCATCAGCGAGCGCCCCAGCATCCTCGTACTCACCGTGGTGCCGCGTGGTCCGGCCATACGTTTCGCGCTTCTGATCGAGGTGAATACTACATTCTATAGAGTCAGGCTTGGATTTCACATAACAGTGGAAGCGCGGATAACCCGAGCTTCCGAGCGGTCGGATGAAGCTAGTTTCGGTCCCTTCTTCTCGTTGGAATATATAGCCAGCACGACGGAAGAGTGTCACGGTGGTGTCCGATGGGTGTTCGATGAGGAGCTTCATAGCCAAATGGAGAATAGCGTTCAGGGGTGGGTGTACGTCTTCTCGTGACAGTCTCGTCAAGCGCGGGGAGCAGCTTTTCGGGTACAGATGGATGTGTCAGTGAAGACTATAAGCGGCACATGCTCCTCACTTTTGGGCTAGATAGCAATTGTCGGAGTGCTGGGAATCCCTGTCTGCCGACAGGCAGGGAACCCGGGTCACACGCACCCTTGCCCTGTCACATTTCTTGTCGGAGTGCCGGGAATCGAACCCGGGTCACACGCACCCGAAGCGTGCGTAATACCACTATACAACACTCCGATTTCAGGCGACGTGATGGCGTCCGCGGATGGTTTTATCCTCTGACTCGCGCTCCTCATGGATCCGTTCTTGGGCGAGGAGTCGGAGTGCATCGAGGTCATTATCCATGAGTTGCCGGGCTCGGTCAAGAAGCTGTTCCCGGACATTCCGCGCGGGGTCATCGATGACTTCGGCGAGGAGACACTCAAGTAACGCCCCAATCTTCGGACCAGGTGAGAGATTAAGTTCGGCCATGAGCGCTGATCCATCGACCTTCAGCATTTTCACCGAGGTTGCATCTTGAGAGACTTTGTCGACCATGTATTCGAGGTGACGGAGTTTGTAGGGTTTGGCCTTGGGGACACCCGAGCCAAGCCGATCACCGATGCGCACGGCCATGAGGTCATCCATGTTTTCCAGGCCGACACGTTTGATGAGTCGCCGGACGGATGCTTCAGTCACTTCACCCACATTGTAGTAGAAGAGGTGATTGTCGACGAGCATCGCAGCATGGTCGATAATCTTCTTCGGGTAGCGAAGCCGTTCAAGAATCTTCTTCGTCATGCGACCGCCGACATGGTCGTGATTGTAGAACGTCGAATGGTACCCCTCGCCTCGTTTCGTGCGCGGCTTGCCGACATCGTGGAGGAGCGTGGCGAGCCGGACCGAAAGTTTTGTCGATGGACAGGTTGCGAGAGCACGGAGATTATGTTCCCAGACGGTATAGATGTGGTGTAGGTTCTGGGCGACGCCGACACCCTCTACCAGCTCGGGGATGATATGCCGAAGTAAACCAGTTTCTTGGAGGAGGGCGACTCCTTGGCTCGGGTGGGCCGACAGGATTATCCGTGAGAACTCATCGCGGATGCGCTCGAATGCGACGCGAGTCAGGATGTCGGCGTGTTTCTGGAGCGCTTGTCTGGTATTCGCCTCGATCGTCCAAGTCAGGTCCGCTTGCTTTGGATCGCTCAGTTCGACGGGGAGGCGGATGGCGCGGAGGAGTCGCAGGCCGTCTTCGGTGAAACGGTCATCGGGGTTACCGACCGCTCGGATGCACTTCTGCTCGATATCAGTCTGTCCATGAAACGGATCGATAATATCGATCTCGGTCTCGTTGATGTTTCCTGTTACCCGTCCGGCCATAGCGTTCACGGTGAAATCGCGGCGCGCGAGATCAGCCTCAATCGAGGTGACGAAAGAGACTGTATCAGGATGGCGCTGGTCGCTATAGCCGGTCTCGGCGCGAAAGGTCGTGACCTCGATTATCTCTTTCTCCTTTGTGTCGGATGAAGGCTTCTGAAGGGGAGCATTTTCGGACGACTTATCAGAGGCTTCAAAGACCGCTTCGTTGTTGGCAGGAGGTTCCGGACTGAAGCGTTCAACTTTCACCCCACGGTCCCAAAAGTATTTTCATAGACTGACTCAGGGAACACTTTCTGGATTTCCTCTGGTCGAGCATCAGTTGTAATATCCCAGTCCTTGGGCGTCCGGCCGATGAGGAGGTCGCGCAGCGATCCACCGACGATATACGCCTTGAATCCAGCCTGTTCCAAGGCGCGGAGCGTTTCCAAAACGGGAGTGGGGATAGGATATCGCATAGCATTTTCAGTCTAACATGTAGATACATGCGAGGTTCGAGTATAGGCGGCCGCAGACAAGCCGTCAACCATTGTTTGAGTAGCGGGAGGATAGAATTGCGGTGAGACTGATGATCGGACGTGTAATTGAAAGTGCTGGAATAAACTATTTGACTGGTACGTCTGACGGGGGGGATAATGAAAATGTAAAGGCAGATCTAAACCATCTAAACGAGCTCTATGGATTTTGAAGCGCAGTCGACAGAAGGGTCGTCACGGGAGTCGTACGCGGCCAAAGAGGAAGAAATCGCAGCACAGAAGAAATCGATTGCAGAGGCAGTAGCAGCCGGGGACTATGACAAGGTGGCAGAACTGGCCAAGCAGGCGAAGGCCTTGGAAGGAGCCAAGGATGAAATGTTGGGTAGTGCACGGGAAGAAGCCGGCGACATGAACAAGGCTATTGGTGAGAGCAAGGTGGCGGAAGCGGCAGCTCAGGAACAAGCGAGAATCGCGGAAGAAGCCCGACAACAGGCAGAGGCTGATGCGGCCGCAGCTGCCAAGCTGTTGGGGCAGATCAAGGACGGGAATCTTGAAGGAGGAACAGGAGTAGCCGAAGTGGTGCAGGAGGGTTCGGTTGGGGAAATGCAGAAAATACAGGAGAAGAGGTCGGTACAATTGTCAATGCAATGAAAAAGCAGGGATATTATAAGGAAGCATTTTCAGCGTTGAAGCCTGGGGAACAGCCATCGCCAGAGTTAGCGACCAAAATGATTTGTACCTTGATACAATCAAGCGATGCTGAGTTCAATGATTATGCGAAGGTATTAATGGATAAATTATCGTTTGATGGAGAGAGTGTGAAAAAATTTGTTGTAAAAGAAGTCATGGATGGCAAAGGTATAAACGAGAAAGACTTGAGAATGATGAAGGTTGCTGATATTGATCCTGCCTCGCTTCATGATGATGCAGTCAAAGAACTTGATAGTTTGTTGTACCTGGTAACGCGTCGAGACGGAGCAGTTCGTTCTGTCGGAGATGTAGTGCAGTGGAAAAAGACATTCGGTATTTCCGAAGATGAGTATGCGGAAGCTCTCCGCGGGCTTTATGGAAAACAAGGCAGGGATATCGGTGATGATAATATGCGGGCGCTTGGATTCGTCAAAGAGGAAAACGGCCGTACATTGTGGGCTTGGGAGAAGCCATAGAATAGCACCTTAATAGTAAAAACAGCGGCTGAGCCGCTGTTTTCTTGCGCTGATAACACCTACAGAGTCCGGCGTTTTTCCTCGACTTGGTAGGAGATGAGGGTATCACCGACCGCGAGCTTCACCGCGCCGTCGAAGACGAGGCCGCATTCGTTGCCTTGACCGACTTCATCAGCGTTTTTCTTGTTCTGTTGGAGATTACCCATTTTTCCGGATCCGATGATTTCTCCATCGCGCTTGACTTCGAGGAGCGTGCCGCGGACGATCTTCCCTTCGGCGACGCGGCCACCGATGATCATGTCGCGCTTGCCGCTTTTGAAAATGGCGAGGATGGAGAGTCGGCCGAAGTCAGTCCGGATAATTTCTGGCGGCAGGAGGGCGGCGAGATCGCTCTTCACCGTCTCGACGAGTTTGTAGATGATACTGAAGCTCTGGATGGCGACGCCACTGGTTTCGGCGATGCGTTTGGCGACCGAAGTCGGTTCGACATTGAACCCGAAAATCTTTGCGCTGCTCGAGGCGGCGAGTTTCACATCGGATTCCGTGATGCTACCGACGCCTGACGCGATCTCATCGAGTGCAACTTCCGGATGTTCGATAGCGCTGAGGATTTGCTGGAGCGCCTCAAGTGAGCCCTGGACGTCAGCCTTGATGATGATGGCAAAACGCTTCACATTCTCGTCTTCCTTTCGGATCACTTTCTTCACTTCACCTTCCTTGAGAAGCGCTTCCTGAGACTTCATCCGGGCGAGCGACTTGCCACTGACGACCTGGACCACATCGTTCACTTGGGGGACATCGCTGAAACCATAGAGAATGGCGGGGACCGACGGACCGGCTGACTCACGATTCTTGCCGGTGAAATCCTCCAGTCGGCGGACGCGGCCGAACGCTGAACCAGCGATGATATCCTGGCCGACTTTGAGCGTGCCCGTTTTCACGAGCACCGTCGCGACGGGACCCTTTTGGGGATCGAGGTGGGATTCAAGTATGACAGCGAGACCATCGCGCTTTTCATCGGCGGTGAACTCTTCGACTTCGGCCACGAGGAGGATTGCATCGAGGAGCTTGTCGATGTTGATATTGCCTTTGGCGCTGACTTCGACACACATGACATCCCCTCCCCAGCCTTCAAAGAGGAGACCATTTTCAGCGAGCTCTTGCTTGACCCGATCAGCCTTGGCCTCGGGCTTGTCGATCTTGTTGATGGCGACGATGACGGGGAGCTTCTTCTCATTGATGAACTGGATGACTTCTTTCGTCTGAGGTCGGACGCCATCGTCGGCGGCGACGACGAGGATGGCGATGTCGGCGATCGAGACGCCGCGTTCGCGCATACCAGAGAAGGCCTCGTGTCCGGGCGTGTCGATGAAGGTGATGAGCTGGCCGTGCTTCTTCACCTGATAAGCGCTGATCTTTTGGGTAATACCACCTGCTTCACCGGCGGCGACATTTGCCTTGCGGATGGTGTCGAGCAGAGTCGTCTTGCCATGATCGACGTGGCCGAGGATGGTGACGATTGGCGAGCGGGGAACGAGCTTGCGATCTGCCTCGGTTTTTTCAGCTGCGACAATCCGGGCCAGGTCGACGAGTGTGAGTGAGCCGGCCTTCTCCTCCGTATCGGCGGTTGTCTGGAAGCCGAGATCGTTAGCGATGATGGAAGCCGTGTCAAAGTCGATCTCTTCGTTAATCGTCGCGATGATCTTGTTCTTCATGAGCTCCATGATGACATTCGAGACCGGGACATGCAGAAACTCCGCCAATTTCTTGACGGTCATGGTTTCGGGCAGGGCGACGGACTTCATGGGTTCAGTCTCGGGTGTGCTCATGGTGGTTGATGGGTCGGGTGAGTAAATTAATGATGGGAGGCGTTCGGTGAGTTCAGACTTTCTTTTCGGTGGCACTTTGTTCTGCTTCTCGGATCACGGCCTTCTCTTCCTCGGTGAAGGGGTAGCCATCGGCCTCGCCCTGTTTGACTGGTTTGGCGAAGACGCGGGTGCCTTCGCGGGTGTGGAGCGAAGAGAGCACGACACCCGAGCCTTTGCCATCGAGGAGCGCCACGGCGAAACTCTGATGGCTGCCAGTCTCCGAGAAGGGGTTGAAACGCCGGACTGCACACTTGTGGAGGCTCCGGCCCCCGAGTTGATGGAGCGTATTCGAAATCTCAAAGAGTTCCTGGACGTCGCCATCGACTGAGGCGATGAGCGCTTTCTCTTCGAGCAGGAGTGTTTCGAGATCCTTTGCCTCTTTGCCGGAAAAAAAGATGCCGAGCTTCTTCTCTTGGTCTCGGAGTTTCCGGGCGAGTAGCGCCATCCAGATGGCGAGTCCACCCAATAAAAGGAAAAAAACGCCCAGACAGGCGAGAAGAAGGGTCGGTTCGAGGAGTCGCGCGAGCATAGGCCTGTACGGGGAGCCTAGCAGGAATACGGCGCGCTGTAAACCAGGTCGAGTCGGGGGAGGCTGTCCCTCAGAGCCTCATTTTGCATCTTTCCAATGCCACCACTTGAGCTTTTCCGGATCATGCTGTCGGTGGGAAGTATAGTAGACGGCACAGCGGAAGGCATAGAGGACACAACGGTCGATATGAGTACCGCGGAGCCGTTCCAGCTTGCGATAGAGCCGTTCCGGATCTTCGCGATTCAGACAGCTCGGGCGTTTTATCCCGAGATCGCGGAGGTCTCGGGCTAGGCTTGGACCGATGCCGGGGATAGATTGGAGAGAATCAGGAGAGGTTTTCTTCATAATTCTATTGTACACTGCCTGTGAGAACCTCGAGTGACCGCTCCGCCAGTACATTAGTGGGGTGGTATACTGGAAACAATTAACGTATAACTATGGGAAAAATCATCGGGCTGGTCGTGGTGGCAGTGCTCCTCATTGGCGGGTTCCTCTACTGGAATAGCCGGCCGAAACCGGTTGCGAACGATATGCCGCTGGCGGGTCAAATGGATCCGAACAATGAAGTGGCTGCCAAGAATCCAACTCCCATGGCGGAGGAGAAAGGTATGGTGTCCTCCCTCAAAGAAGCGATGGGGCTCGGTCAGAAGATGCAGTGCACCTATGCGATGAGCAAAGGGGATGATCAGGTTGTGTCAACCGTTTTCATCGAAGGCAGCAAGGTGAAGTCGACAACGACCGTGGGTGATATGACGATGTACTCGCTCATGGATGGTGAAAACCAGTATTCGTGGACGAGTGCTTCCAAGACCGGCATGCGGATGTCCAAGGCCTGTCTCGAGAAGCTTCAGACGAGTGTGAAGGATCTGCCCAAGCCTGCTGGGGCACCGACTCCAGCTGAGCCTCAGGATATGGAGAAGGCGTTCGATATGGCCAAGAACGTGAAATGTGAACCGGCATCGGGTGCTGATTTCACGATCCCGAAGGATGTCACGTTCACTGACCAGTGCGCGATGCTGGAGCAGTCGACGAAACTCATGCAAGAAATGAAGGATAAGTTGCCGGCCGGGATGACGCTCCCGAGCGCGCCGGCTCCCGTACAGTAGCGGGAGAGTCAGGGGCGCGTGCGTTTCCGATGGATGGGGGAAAGGATTCACGCGGATCTGAAAAAATTAATCTAACGATGTGGAAACAGGAGCACCAACGAAGCATCTACGAAGTCAGTCGAATAAAGTTCTGGCAGGAATTTGCGGTGGTCTGGGTGAATACTGGGCCGTCGATCCGGTGGTGTTGCGACTGTTGTGGATTCTCGTCACCGTCTTTACGGGATTTGCACCGGGTGTCATCGCCTATGTCCTCGCAATTTTTATCGTGCCTGTAAAGCACGCGGAACGCACCGCATCCGAATCATCCAGACCGTAATCATGTAATCTGGCGTCGTGTGGAGAAAATCAAGGTGGAAAATCATGTTTTCTCTGGCGGGCTGTGGTGTGTTGGCTGGCTTTTCACGATTGGTTTCTTGCACCTGACGTTTGGGCAGGGAATCTTGGCCGTCATCCTTTGGCCGTATTTTCTCGGGGTCGCCCTCGGCCCGATTCTTCTCCCGAACTAGATGGGCTATCTACGGACCGCGAGTAATTCCAGGGTTTGAAGCACGGATGTGTTGGGACTCTAAGCGAACTTCTCCTCTCGGGGGTTCGGGTCTGTCGTCGGAGCAAATTCAAATAGAGTCTTATAAAGGACCCGATTTGAATTTCACTATCAATCCTGGTATAGTCTTTTCATGCTCCACAATCGATACACGAAAACCTGGTCCGGCTTTGTCCACAATACCGCAATCCTATCCTGATAGAGCGGAAATTTTAGCCTTTTCAGTTCCGCCTGTCAGGCGGTTTTATTTATTCTTTACTCTCTTAAAATATGATTCTTACTGACCGCTCGTTCAGAAAGCTTATAATCGCACTGGCCATATATCTGACTTCATTATTCGCGGCCAACACATTGGGCCTGAAAATTATGCCCTTCATTTTTGGGTCTCATCTCTCTGTCGCAGTGTTTTCATTCCCCATCGTGTTCTTGATGAATGACGTAATCGGCGAAGTATATGGGAAGAGCATGGCAAAATATTTCGTTCTCGCTGGGTTTTTGAGTACGGCACTGTTCATCGCATATTCACTTGTGTCGCTTGTTATGCCCTGGTCTGAGGCTGGGGGCTGGGTACGGGATGGCTATGATCAAGTCTTCGGGGTTTCGGTACGGATTGCTCTTGCTTCACTCGCCGCATTCTTGATCGCACAGTATCAAGATGTCTTCTCCTTCTTTTTCTTTCGAAACAAGCTGAAAATAAAGTATTTCTGGCTCCGCTCATCTCTGTCTAATCTGTGGTCGCAATTGCTGGATACGACTATTTTTATGGTCATTGCCTTTGCTGGTGTCTACAGCGCTTCCACGTTGGTGAGCATTATTTTCTCCTGGTGGTTGTATAAGGTCGCAATGGGGATGCTCTATACGCCCCTTTCCTACATAGGGATTCATCTCCTCAAAGATAATGAACAATAATCAGTACCTTCATCTATATGCATACTCAAGCCATAAAAACTCGGACGTTTTTGGAAGGAGAGAATCTTCTACCATTTATAACTTCTTATATTGAAAAAATTCCTGAGAAGTCAGTCATTGTTATTACTTCCAAAATAGTTGCTCTTGCAGAAAGAAGAACGGTGATTATCAAGGATTCCAAAACGAAAGAGGAAGCGATCCGTGCTGAAAGTAGCTTTGCACTGAAGACGAAATACGTTTGGCTTACTATCAAAGATGGGATGATCCTGCCCTCAGCCGGCATCGATGAATCAAATGCCAATGGCAAACTCATTCTGTTACCAAAGGATAGCTTTCGATCTGCCTCTCTCATCCGCATGAAGCTACAGAAATATTACAGAGTGAAAAACCTGGGGATCATTTTGACGGATAGCAGAACGATGCCGCTCCGCTCCGGTGTGGTCGGAATAGCGCTGGGGTATGCGGGCTTTCGCGGTCTCAGAGATTACCGAGGGAAACCGGATATCTATGGTCGAAAGCTCAAGTTCTCGAGTACTGATGTGGCGGATAGTTTGGCAACCGCGGCAGTTCTCCTTATGGGCGAGGGAGACGAAAAACAACCACTCGCTCTTATTCAGGATGTGCCAGTAGAGTTTTGTGAAAGAGTGAATCGGAATGAGCTTCACATTGATATCGAGGATGATATGTTTAAGCCCCTTTTTCAAAAGATGTTAAGGCGCTGAATTATTTCGAGATGGGTAATGCTCTAAAGTGGAACCTTTTTTGTTGCCCTCTGTTGACTTTATGTAAAACTCTGATAGTATGTTCAGTCCAGTTTGGACATGAGTAGGAGGTGAATTGGTTAGGGTAAAGCAATCATTTTTTACGAGAGGAGTTGAGCATGATACCGAACGCGTATCTGTGTACCCCAAAGATTTCTCTGCGCCAAGCGTGGCAGGAAAAGAACGTCGGACTGATGGCGTTCATATCGGGCGTTCTAGGCGCCCTCATCTGGGTCGCTAACTGCATTTTTGCCTAAAGCAAGCGTGGCAGCGGCCGAGACGAACAAAGGAGTGGTGAGCCTAACACGGCAATACCCACTCCCTTTTTTACGCTAAAACTGTCCCCATCTCTCCCACCATCTTCCCAATACTTCTCCAATCCAAAGTCCTAAGTTTGTTCACTAGAGGGAATACTCTCAAAGAAGGGCTGTAACAGCCTTATTTATTGTTATCACGGATGGGATTCAAACATCATGTATTGACTAAAGTTGCTAAAGTAAGTAGTCTGATAAGTCCTTGAGCTCGAGGACAGATTATCCAACCTACATCGAGGGAGGTAGAAGCATGAAGGTCATTAACAAGACATCGTATCCCATCATCGCTTTCGGTTACCACGTTGAACAAGGTTATGCCGAGGACGTTACCATCCAGCCCGGTGAGTCCGCTGATGTCTCTGGACCATACGTTGGTGAGATGGGTGGCGGTGACTGCTACATCCATCTGGAGGGCGCAATCACGTGCCACGAGGGACCGGATGATGACCACGGTTTTCAGGTAGTCAGAGGGACTCAGCTTTGTCTGTCGGCCGATGGTCGAGGTGTGACAGTGCGTCACCACTTGGACGAACCGGAGCCATGCGTCGTACAGTGGCGGCATGCCCAACCATTGCGGAAGAAGTGACCCGCGAGCAGAAGACTGCTCCTCCGGGTCTTCTGTTTTTTATCGACACTGGTTCGGATTTCTGATTATCCTTACCTAGACCCTCTCGATTCAAAGCCTCACCTGTCCGCTCGGTTGAACCAATAAATAACAAAGTTTATTCAAGACTCAATGTATAGTCTTGCACGCTAGCCTACACGCCATCAGCGAGGAGGGACTTCAAGAGTTTGGGCAGCGCGATGGATGCAACACCGACGACACGGTCAGCCCCGCCGTAGTAGGTGATGAGCTTGGTCCCGCGGACGACCGCACCGCAAGGGAAGACGACATTGGGGACAACCCCCACGCGTTCATAGTCTTCCTCGGGGCTGAAGAGCGGGTGCCGGCTGCGGCCGATGATGCGTTCGGGATTTTCGAGATCTAGGAGAATCGCCCCGACACGGTAGTGACCATCGTACTCAGAGACACCGTGGTAGAGGATGAGCCAGCCAGCTTTAGTTCGTATCGGGGCGGTGTTGATGCCGATCTTTCGGCTATCCCACATGCCGCGCCGTGGGAAGATGAACGGACGATGCATCAGAAATCGCGAGGTGCCGTCGAAGGCAAGGTCATCGAGAAAATTGATGTCGATCGAGGGCTGGATGCGATGCAGGACGACATACTTGCCACCGATTTTCTCCGGAAAGAGGCAGGCGTCTTTGTCATCGATGCCCGGCGGCGAGATGAGGACTGGATCGGAGAAACGTTCGAAACGTTCGGCGAGGAAATCATCGACTGGGATAGTCGTAAGCGCGACGCGCGGCGGGGTAGCGGCATCAACCGCGGTGTAGAGCATGTAGTAGGTATCGTTGAAACGCGTAAGGCGGGGATCTTCGCAACCGGAATTACCCGGCGCGTTCTTTGTTTCAAACGGCGCGCGGGGGATATAGACCGGATCGGGGAGGCGGCGGTTGATACGGAAACCATTCTTGCTTTCCGCGTACCCGAGGACAGAGGTGTCATCGGCGGACATCGCACGGTAGAGGATGACTGTTTTCCCTGGGACGTCGATAGCAGCGGGGTTGAAGACTGCTTTGGCTTCCCAGTCATGTTTCGCGACGGGTGCGAGCACGGGATTGTGCCCATAGCGCTCAAATTGCGGTCGCCGTTTGGGGTCGGATCGCATCTCCTTCAGTATTGTCTTCAAGCTCCCGATGGCGACGCAGGTGGTTGTGTCAGCCGCACCGTAGTAGAGAAACAGTGAGTCACCGCGTAGCACAACTCCAGTCGGGAAGACGATATCCTTCACCTTGCCGTAGTGTTCATACTCTTCCTCTGGGACGAGGAGTGGCACATCAGTTCGGGCGATGATTTTCCGAGGATTCTCGAGATCGAGGAGCACGGCTTCGACCGTGAAAATGGGGGAGGCGGTATGGTACTGCTGGATATAGGAATAGAGGAGCAGCCAGCCTTCCTTGGTTTTGATCGGCGCCGCACCGATCTCGACGTGATCATTATCGGTCCGCTGGAGTTCGAGTCCGTGCTGGTCTAATTCCTGATACCAGGCCTGCCAACGCGCCTGATCCCAGAGGTCGGTCTCATCGTCAAAGGAAGCGAGCGCGATGGTCGCAGGTGGCTGATCGGTATTGGCTGAGAGTATCGCCCAGAGTTTGCCACCGATTCGCTCCGGGAAAAGCGTCATCGCTTTCGCATTGAAGGGTGTGATGTGATGTTTCTCGAACGTTTTGAAGTTCTTGGTGATGGCGAGACCGACCGAGATGCCCTCGGCGCGGAAGGGGAATTCCGAGAGTGCTGTATAGAACACATAATATTTGCCATCGCATTTTGTGACTCGGGGATCTTCGCAGCCATAGCGTTCCCAGTGCAGTTCTGGCTTGATGACCTGGCGGTGATTCTTGAAATGTATCCCATCAGTACTCTCGACGTGGCCAATGGATGAAAGGGAGAGCCACGGCCCATCGTCGTGGAGGAGCGGGAGAGACTGCGCTCGATAAAGAAGACGGGTCTTGCCTTTCTCCCGAATGGCCGATCCATTGAAGGCCCCATCAGACTCCCAAGGGAGGTCATTCTGTGGTACGAGGATTGGGTTTTCGAACGAGCGTTTGAAGAATGGCATAAGGAGAGATTAGGAGGATAGTTTTTTTACGTTCATCTTCGTGAGGGTGGGGGCGTATTTTTCAAGAGATCACCGAGGAAGGAGTCGAGATCGGCCATCGCGACCCCCGTACTGCGATCAGCTGCTCCGTAATAAACGAGGAGCTTCTTGTCTTTAATGACGGCACCGCAGACATAGATGACACCAGGCTTGTGGCCGCTGTTTTCGTAGAAGGTTTCCGGCTCGAGTACCGGTTCTAGGGCACGTCGGAGAATTTTCTCGGGGTGTTCGAGGTCGAGGAGCATGACGCCGACTTTGTATTTACCCGGGTCCCGCAGATCCATACCATGGTAGAACACGAGCCAGCCATACGCGGTCTTGATGGGTGGTGCGCCGACCCCACGGACGATATTGTCCCAGGCACGCAGCCGAGCCGGCTCGATATAGCCGCGGCCACCATGCGACTTGAGACTTCGGATATAGTGGCCATCCCCAAGTCTTTTCAGGCTGTCAACATATTCAATCCGGATTTCAGGGCTCAGACCGTGGATGATCGCGTATTTTCCATTGATTTGCTCTGGGAAGAGAACCCAGTTTTTCTGAATTTCTCCCGGCAGCGAGATGAGCTTCGGTCGGGCCCACTCCCAGCGCTTCGCAAGGAAATCGGCTTTGGCAATATGTGTGAGCGCGACACCGGGGGGATTGGCGCCATCGAAAGCGACATAGATGAGATAGACCACCCCATCGATTTCGACGAGTCGCGGATCTTCGCATCCGCCCGTCCCACCGCCGGAGACAAAGGACAGTGCGTGTGTCCGAGCCGCTGACTCGGCAGCACGAGACGGGACGAAGGCGGGGTTGGCGTGTCGTTCATCAATGTGGACACCGTCTCCGCTCGAGGCATACCCGAGAACGGACTGTCCGTCATAGCCTTGTGCCCGATAGAGGAGATGGATGCGTCCGTCGAGGCAGATGGCAGCCGGATTGAAGGTCGCGAAGGCCTCCCAGGAATGTCTGACGACTGGTTCGATGATCGGATTTTGGGCGAAACGCTCGATCGGGATGCGTATACCCGGTATGCGTGGCGGCAGGGGGAGTGCCGGTCGAACGCGCTGCCGGTACGTTTCCCAGTAGCGAGCGATCGGGTATGATTCAATGCCGTGTTCCGCTGACTGGAGATAGATCGAGAAGTATTTCCCGATGTTCCCTCCGCCGATGATCGCAGCGTCTGGTGGCGTATCGATCGGTGCGGTCCACAAAGCATGATCACTGCGCCACAATGTGGTCGTCGGATGCTTGCGATCGAAAAGTGCGGCGCCGATGACGATCTGGCCGGAGCGGTCCTGAGCCGAGTAGACGAGGAGGGTGCCTTGCACAGTGATTTCGGCATGCAGGGGAGAGAGATTCGCTGCATCAAAGTTGTTCGGCCGAACAGTGAGGACATCACCGAGGTCCTTCCAGCGGGTTAGGTCGCCAGTTGATCGGGCGAGCGAGATGATCCGGCCATCTCGGCTGAAGAAGGCGAGCGCCGGACTTTTTGCGGTCAGGGTTGACTTCGGAGCAAGTACGACACTCGGGGCACGGAAGCTATCGGTGGCAGCAATGATCTTCCATGCACCATCCTTTTCAATCGCGGCGAAGAGTGTGTTCTTCCGTTCATCGAGGAAGCTGAGCAGCGTCTTGGTGCCGAGCGAGCCGGCGCGGAGTTCGGGCGAGGAACCCAGCACGGTCTTGGTGCCGTCTGGACGGTACAGAGCGACGAAAGAAAGTGTTTTCTTGAATTTTCTGCCATCCGGACTCTCGACCGAGAAGATGCCCGGCATCGAGCGCTCGGCAGAACGCCAAAAAAGATACACTCGGCCACCTCTTTCAAAGACAAGCAAGCCCTGATGATGATTCGCAGAAAGCATTTGTTTTCTTTTGTAATTGTATTTTACCACTAAATCACGCTGGCTGCAGTAGTGATTCCATCCGGGATAGTTCGTTCAAAACACCCGCGTTATCCTCAATTCTGAATGTTTGATGCGATAAAATTTCATGCTTGTTCGGCAGTGCTCCGTCATTCTCATCCCCCACGCACGCCAAGCAGTTGGCGTGCTCCATTCCTTGTTCGCTCCGCTCTCTGCGGAAAAAGGGGGATTCGAATCCCCGGTACGATTGCTCATACGCTTGTCACGTCGTTCGCGAACGACGTGACTGGCTTTCTCCGCCACAGAGCGGAAGAGGCGGGATTCGAACCCGCGATACCTTGCGGTATGCACGCTTTCCAAGCGTGTGCCTTCAACCACTCGGCCACCCTTCCGCTCTAAGGCGGATTTCAATTATATACCAAAAATTGTTTCTTCAATTTTCGACAAATTGGTAACAAACAAGACCTTAAACCCTTGCCCGCCTCTGGCGGGACTCGGCCACCTTTCCAGCTGCGTAAATTTTCTCAAGTACAATCTATTCAGAACCATTCCCGACCCAAGGCCGGTCCGTCTTGGGCGGAGGCCACCTTTCCATTTGTAACGAGCACAGTCTAGCGAAAGAATGGCTCGAGGGCAACCGTGGCCATGAGGAGCGTTGGAAACCCGCTTCTTTCGTTGTACAATTGAAGAGGAAGAGAAAGCAAACAAAACTATGGATGTACCGAAAACACTGACCTTCGTCGAGCCGCGCGTAGTGATTCGCGCTTTACCGGTCGGCATGGGGGACACCGTTGCAGATTTTGGCGCGGGATCAGGGCACTTCTCGTTCGAATTCGCCCGGGCGGTCGGGTCTGATGGTACGGTCTACGCGCTCGATGTCTTGCCTTCAGCCCTGGAGGCGATCACGAGCCAGGCCAAGACGCTCGGACTCGGCAATGTTGTCGCGCAGCGCTGCAATTTGGAGCGCGCGAACGGATCCGGTCTCGGCGCAGCGTCTGTCGATTGGGTTATCGCCAAGGATGTGTTGCTCCAGAACAAAGACAAAGGCGTCATCATGCGCGAGGTGGCCCGTATCCTGAAGCCCACCGGTCGAGCACTCATCGTCGAATGGGACCCGGATGAATCGATTGTCGGTCCCGAAAGAGGACTGCGCATCAAGCCAGATGAAATGAAACGCGTCATTGCAGATGCCGGACTGGAGGTCGTCGAAGAGCCGCCGGTCGGTGGCTTCCACTACGCTTTTCTGGTTGAGAAGAAACACTAGCCTATGAAACGTCGTATATCACTCTTCGCCTCCCTCGTTCTCCTCGGTGGTTCTCTGCTCACGCTCTCTGGTTGTGGCGGGCCGGATTCTGTACCGTACGAGGTTTCTCTTGAAATCTGGGGGACATTTGATGATTCTGATGCGTTCAATCAGATTGCCAACGAATACACGAAGCTCAACCCCTATGTAAAGCAGATCAAGTATCGCAAGATCGCTCCCGAGACGTACAAGGAAGACTTGCTCGACGCGATGGCTTCGGGCAATGGGCCAGATATCTTCATGCTTCGCAATACCTGGCTTTCTAGTTTTGCTGACAAGGCGATCCCGGCCCCGGCCAATTTCCTGACCGAAAAGACCGTCCGTGACTCGTTCGTCGATGTCGTGGCCGACGATTTCCTCAACGCGGACAAGCAGGTGATGGCGGTCCCTCTGTCGGTCGATTCACTCGCGCTCTATTACAACAAGGATATCTTCAATGCGGCGGGCATCACGGCGCCACCCAAGACCTGGGAGGAGCTCGTCGCGATGGTCCCACTCCTCGTCAAGCAGGATGAGTTCGGCAATATCAATCAGGCCGCGATCGCGCTCGGGGCGGGCGAAAATGTGAATCGTTCTTCCGATATCCTGCTCAATCTGATGCAGCAGTACGGGGCACCGATAACGGATCCGCACTTCGGCGACCAGCTGAATCGGCAGGCGCTCGAGTTTTATACGCAGTTTGCCCGACTCGGTCTGCCGACCTATACCTGGAACCAACGGCAGCACTACTCGATTGATGCGTTTTATGAGGGGACGCTCGGGATGATGATCAACTACTCATATCACTACTCGACGATAAAACAGAAGAACGCGAAGCTGAACTTTGCCATCGCGCCACTGCCCCAATTCAGGGATCGTGCCCCAGTGAACTTCGCCAACTATTGGGGTTTCGCTGTCACCAAGAACAAGACTCAGGTCGCTGATCTCTCGCGGCCACAGGCGACACTCTCGACCGAGAATTACCAACAGGCTCGGGTGCATGAGGCATGGCAGTTCCTGTCATACTTGACCTTGCCCCATCCGACTGGGGTGCTGCAGCTTGCCAATGCCTTTTCGGGGAAGACGGCGGACTTTCCTCTCCCCATCGACCCAGCCAAAAAATATATCGAACTGACGAAGAAACCAGCGGCGCGCCGAGATCTCATCGATGCTCAAAAGGACGATGTCGTCCTCAGTCCGTTCGTCGCCGGCAACCTCATCGCGAAGAGTTGGAAGCCGGGGAATATTGAACAGGCGGAGGGACTGCTCGTCGAGACGATCAGCGCGGTGGTGCGCGGTGAACGGACGGTCAGCGAAGCCCTTTCGATACTCGATAGCCGATACACCCAACTCAACCGACGCTGAGAGTGACTAAGAAATATGTCCGAAAAGAAAAAAAGAATGAGAGTCACGGAAGATGATGCGGAACACACGAGTTTTGTTCCGCGCTTCATCGAGCACCTGTTTGGTGCCGTCGAGCGTTTCATCGACCGAGTTTCAGGCATCGCTGAGGACCGGGCACTCGCAGTCATCAGTCTGGTCGTGTCGCGTCTCCTCCTATGTTTGTTCCTCGTCATTGGTATCATTTTCCTCTTGACAGGAGGGGTCCGGGTCATCGACCATATCGTGCAGTTCCCCGGTATCGGACAAATTGTCCTTGGCTCGCTCACATTGCTCGTGACGGGTATCGTCTGGCTTGCTTCGCGCCGGCACTAGAGTGATAAGCCTTGTTATGTTCCCGGGTGTTTGCCGTCATCCGTCGGGGTACATGAGGCGGGTTTCCTCGAGTTTTTCCATTGGGGTATAATCGGTGCAGAGAGAGCCATACCCTATGCTTCGCCTTTTCCTCGTTATTGTCGGTTTCCTGGCGACTTCCGCAGGTGGGTTGTGGTACAGTTTTTCAGACAGTACCCCACTCGATGAGACCGCATTCGAAAACGCCCCGCTCACTCTAGAACCGCAGCCGACCGATACTCCGTTGACGGAATCGGTAGCGCCCCAGGCGAGCGCTCCCGCACCTGCCTCAGAGCCAGAAAGACCCCCTGAGTCGCAGAAGCCGACCGGAGAAGCGGCAGCCGTGAAGCCAGCGGAGGCAGCCACACCGGAGCCAAATGCGACAAGCGGTCTATCGGTTCAGCCTCGGCTCTTGCGTTTTGGCTATCGTGTCCCGCCGGCCCCGCGCAGTATCGACACCATCGTCTTGCATTCGTCGTACAATGCGCTCGGCGGGGACCCGTATCTGGTGGACAAAGTCATCACCGAGTATGAAGGCGACGGCGTTGGCGCTCATTATCTGATCGACCGGACGGGCACAGTCTACCGCCTCATCGAGGAAGTAAACATTGCCTACCACGCGGGGGCATCGAAAATGCCCGACGGCCGCAAGAACGTAAATGATTTCTCTATCGGCATCGAGATCATCGCGACCGAGGAAAGCGGCTACACGGACAAGCAGTACGCAGCCGTGAACGCGCTCGTCGGGGATATCAAGAGCCGCTACAAGATAAAGTCTGTCGTTGGCCACGCCGATATCGCCCCTGGCCGGAAGTCTGACCCCTGGAAATTCGACTGGAAGAGGCTGAAATAATTGTTTATACTGCTGCGGGTTTTTAAAAGAGCAAATGAAATGGGCTAATCTATTTTCAAGGGGAGATTTTTACTGATCTGGTTATAGAGGTAGGCCGTTTCTCCGTTTTGAGCCAATGAATAGGCTTGCTTAGCTGCCTGTAATGCCTCATCTCTTTTACTTAGTTTATATTCTGCTATTGCCAAATCCATCCAAAGCTTCCAAAGCTGCGGATATTTGTCGAGTTTGTTTCGTATGAAAGCCTCCGCTTCTACAGGATCACCCCTCGTTGCCAGTAACCATGCCATATTTGTAACAGTGTCGCTGAGCTCATTTATCTCTATGGATTTCTGCAATGCTTCTTTTGATTCTGAATAATTCCCCAGCATGAGGTACGCAGCACCGAGATTGCTAAGTGTCTGGGCGTCGGTAAAGTGGGATGAAGACTTCTCTAAGAAGCCGATTGCGTTATTTGCGTCGCCACGTCTGAGATATTCTGCGCCCACCGCATTGGCAAGTATATAGTTATTTGGATCGTGCTTTATATCATGTTTGGCTAAAGTGAACTCATCACTCCAATCATTATTTCTCACGATAGTCCTGACTGATAGGAGAACAATAATGATAGAGACGGTGATTGCCAGGTAATTGATGACACCCCCATTCCTTTTTTCGATAAAGTATTGCGCTAGTACCCCCAATAATCCGAGAAATCCTATCATCGGGAAATAGAACCATCTCTCTGATACGGTTTGCTCAGCGGGAATTATTTGGATAAAAAGAATTAGTCCTATGAGTAACCAAGTCGCAAAAAATATGAAGAGGATAAACTCGCCACTTTTTGATTTGTAGAGATGGTGCGTAAAGATAATGCTTCCAGCCAGTAAAATGAGCAAAATCATCAATGGTATGTAAAAATTGCTGAATCCAATCTCTGGAATCGTCCAGACTTGTGAAAAACTCAGGTGAAGCGGGAATAAGAAGGTGCCGAGGTAGGTTATGAGAATTTTCGGAATGTGCAGGAGTCTTTCAATCAAAGACATTGTCATGATGGGCGACTGATGAACCTCAGGAAAATAGACATGCCCAACACCAAACCGTAGGATGGCGTAGACAATCACCACAAATACTAAACTACCAGCGCATGAGAATACGTTTTTCTTATCGTATAAGAATTTAAATGACAGGATAATGGGGATGAATAGGGAGCCAATTTCATGAGATAAGACTGAGAGTAACAAGAAACTCGAAAGTAGGGCGTAATCCCTTGGCCTGATATTGTTTCTGATAACAATCCTGAATGCAAGTAGGCCGAATAGAAGGGACAGTATGACCCCTGAAGACGATATGTATGCAACAGCCTCTACATTCATTGGATGAATCATGAATATGAGGCTGAGGGAAAAAGCGAGTACTTTACTAAAGCAGTGCTTAAAAATAAAAAAAACAAGAAGACCATTGATGATATGAATGATGAGCTGAAAAAAATGGAAAAAGACGGGCTGGGCTCCAAAAATGCTCCAAAGAAGAGAAAAGTAGATGGTCTGCAAGGGACGATAGAACAGCCCGACCAAAGTCCCGTCGCCAGCATCAAAGGTACTTCCTTGGAAAAAAGTAAAGAAGTTTGAAAAGGAATGCACGATCGGATTATCGAGGATTTGCTTCCGATCGTCTGAAAGAAATTCGCCGAATAATCCGTTTAGGTAAACAAGAACAGTGAGCCCTACCAACAGGTAAGTAAATTGTTGATAGGAAAAATTCTTTACAAAGCTGTGCAACTTCATAAATCAGTCTTGTTTGATGATGTTCCCCCCCTCGGATTGTTGTTGCAATATTCTTAACATATTGACGGTGAACGCATCCAGGCCCATTGTAGCAGTAAGAAAGCGAAAAATTTAACAGAAAGCATAAGTTTAATGACAAAGCCGAAAGGTCAATCGGTGTGCTTATAAGTCTAAGCGTGCCACAGCTTGATTCACCCTGGCTCCGTGATACAGTACAACTGACACAGGGCCAATACTTTTTTATATACTATGAACTCTTTCCTTCTCACTCTCACCAAGACTGATGCCCGGCTCGTTCTTATGAAGGATGGGGAGGTTGTCGCGGAAAAAAGCTGGGCCGAGAGCCGGGACTTGGGGCGGCAGCTGTTTGAGGGGATCGAGGCGCTGCTCTCGGGAAACAACCTGCATCCTGGGGATGTGAGCGATTTTCGGCTTGAAACAACCGTTTCTGACAACTTCACCTCGGTGAAAATTGCTGAGACGGTGGCAGGAGTGTATACTTGGGCAGTGAGCGAAGGGAAACTTCGCGACACTGTGACGCTGAGTGAAGGAAAAACAGACAAAAAGTAGCTGAAAACCGACCCAGGACTCAACCAGAGCCAGGGGTTTTTCTGTCCTATTTGACAGGATTTTTAGCTCTTGCTACACTCACAAGTACTTTAGAGAAAGTTTTCGATTTCTGGAACGAGGTCTGTCGAAAAGCTGTTTTCAAGAGGGAAGTGGTTTCTCGATAGGCTTACTCGCTAAGGCACGGGTGATGCATACAGTCGAGTGCTCGAACAATTCGACCATCGTTGGGACAAGTAAATAACGTAATCCTCATACCCCCGGCTTATCATCTCGCCTGATAAGACGGAGCGGCGTGAGTGTTTTTCTATGACCAAGGGCAAAGCGCTGCGTGTCAAGGACGCTATCAGCACCGGTTCCTCATTGAAGAAGCGTCGATTCTTCAAGAACCGCATCACCGTGTCCCTACCGGACCTCATCGAAGTGCAGACGGCTTCGTACGACTGGTTCTGGAAGAAAGGCCTCCAAGAGCTCCTCGATGAGATTAACCCGGTGACGGACTTTACCGGCAAGGACCTGGAGCTCTCTCTCAATGGGTACTACCTCGATGAGCCGAAATATATTGCGAGCGTGGCGAAAGACAAGAATATCTCCTATGAGGCGCCGCTTCGCGCAAAGGCGACTTTGCTCATGAAGAAGACAGGCGAAGTGAAAGAGCAAGAGATCTATCTCGGCGAAGTCCCGCTCATGACTGAGCGCGGTACTTTCATCATCAATGGTGTGGAGCGTGTCGTCGTCTCCCAGCTTATCCGCTCCCCAGGCGTGTTTTTCACCATGGAGTACCAGAAGGGCAAGAAGCTCTTCGGTGCGAAAATCATCCCGAATCGTGGGGCTTGGCTCGAGATTGAGACTGACCTCGATGGCGTCTTGTCTGTGAAAATTGATCGCAAGCGTAAGCTCGCTGTGACCGCACTCCTCAAGGCATTTGGCCTGACCGAAAAGGACATCCGTAAGGCCTTTACCGATATCGACAAGGGAGACATTCATTATATCGAGACGACTCTGGCCAAGGACGGCGCGGCTAACCAGGGCGAAGCCTATCGCGAGGTCTACAAACGTCTCCGCCCGGGGGACCTCGCCACCGAGGAAAACGCCAAGCAGATGATCGATGGCATGTTCTTCAATTACGAGCGCTATGACTTTGGTGCGGTTGGCCGCTATCGCTTGAATCAGCGCCTGGAAGTCGATCGTCCCGACAAGGAAGAGAATCGTGTCCTGAATCTCGACGATCTCATCCTCATCATTCGCGAGGTCATCCGCCTCAACAATGATCCGGAAGGCAAGGCCGACGATATCGACCACCTCGGCAACCGTCGCGTCCGCGCCGTGGGCGAACTCATTCAGAACAAGCTGCGTGTCGGACTCTACCGCATGGTGCGTAACATCAAGGATCGCATGAGCACCTGTGATGTCGAGACCGTCGTCCCGGGACAACTCATCAATCCGCGTCCAGTCGCGGCGGCCGTGAAGGAATTTTTCTCCAGCTCGCAATTGTCGCAGTTCATGGACCAGGTCAACCCGCTCGCCGAGCTCGAACACAAGCGCCGTCTGTCTGCCATGGGGCCCGGCGGTCTCACTCGCGAGCGCGCCGGCTTCGAAGTGCGCGATGTCCATCACAGCCACTACGGTCGGATCTGTCCGATCGAGACACCGGAAGGTCCGAACATCGGGCTCGTCGGTCACTTGGCGACCTATGCTCGGGTGAATGAATACGGTTTCCTCGAGACGCCGTACCTCATCGTGAAGCATGAAGTCGCGGCAAAGAAAGAGGAGCTCGTGCACCGTATCCTCCGCGAGACTGTTGAGGGTGTGGCCAAGAAGGGCGAGCTCTTGACCGAAGAAATCGCCGAAAAAGTCGCGGCCAAGAAAAAAGGCAAAACAGTCGACGTGATGCCGTTCGTCTCGCTCGAAATCGAATACTTGAATGCGATCGTTGAAGACCGCAAAATTATCGCGCATGCCGGGATTTCTCTCGACGACTACCGAAATATTACTGGAATGCAGGTCGAAGCCCGCGTGAAGGGTCACCCCGAAACAATCGAGGCCGAAGCCGTCGACTATATCGATGTCTCGGTGAAGCAGTGTATCTCGATCGCGACGGCACTCATCCCGTTCCTCGAACACGATGATGCCAACCGGGCGCTCATGGGTTCGAACATGCAGCGCCAGGCTGTCTCGTGTGTCGTCCCAGAGTCGCCGGTGATCGGTACGGGGATCGAAGACAAGGCAGCTCGTGACTCGGGTCAGGTCGTCCTCGCCCTCGATGGCGGCGAAGTCGTGGCTGTCGATGCGGATCACATCACAGTCCGCTCCAAGGCCCCAGTCGGCTCCAAGAAGGAACACCTCGATCGTGAGTACCCGCTTCAGAGCTTCGAAAAATCAAACGCCTTCACTTCCATGAACCAGGTGCCCCGGGTAACCAAGGGCCAGAAAGTCGAGGAAGGCGATCTCCTCGCGGACGGCGCTTCGACCGAGCAGGGTGAACTCGCCCTCGGCCAGAACATGCTCGTCGCATTCATCCCATGGGAGGGTTACAACTACGAAGATGCGATCATCATTTCCGAACGCGTCGTCCAGCGTGACCGTTGGAGTTCCATCCATATCGAAGACTTCTCTATCGACGTGCGTGACACGAAGCTTGGACCGGAAGTCGTGACTCGCGACATCCCGAACATCGGCGAAGACCGCCTGAAGAACTTGGACGAGAACGGCATCATCCGCATCGGAGCGGAAGTGTCGTCCGGCGATATCCTCTGCGGCAAGATTACCCCGAAAGGTGAAGGTGATCTGACCGCGGAAGAGCGACTCCTGCGCGTCATCTTCGGCGAGAAATCGCGTGATGTGAAGGACTCGTCCCTCTACCTCCCGCACGGTGAGCACGGCAAGGTCGTCGATGTAAAGATTTTCTCCCGTGACAAGGGCGACAAGCTCCCGATGGGTGTCTTCGAACAAATCCAAATTTCCGTCGCACAGCTTCGGAAGATCCAAGTCGGCGACAAACTCGCCGGTCGTCACGGTAACAAGGGCGTCATCTCGCATGTCGCTCCTGTCGAGGACATGCCGTACCTCCCGGATGGTACGCCCGTCGACGTTATCCTGAACGCGCTCGGTGTCGCCTCGCGTATGAACATCGGTCAGATCCTCGAGACGCATCTCGGCTGGGCGGCTTCGACCCTCGGTTATAAGGTTGCCAGCTCATCGCTCGACGGTGTCTCGGAGACCGACATCAAGGCACAACTGAAAGAAGCGGGCCTGCCGGAATCAGGTAAGATCCGCCTCGTAAATGGCAAGACAGGGGATTCGTATGACAATGAGTCGACTGTCGGTGTCATGTACATCATGAAGCTCAACCATTTGGTCGACGACAAGATCCACATGCGCTCCATCGGACCCTACTCGCTCATCACGCAGCAGCCACTCGGTGGCAAGGCGCAGTTCGGTGGGCAGCGCTTCGGTGAAATGGAAGTATGGGCGCTCGAAGGTTACGGCGCGGCGCATACCCTCCAGGAAATGCTTACGATCAAGAGTGATGATGTGCTCGGCCGTTCGAAAGCCTATGAGTCCATCATCAAGGGAGAGGCGATCAAGAGTCCGAATATCCCGGCTTCCTTCCATGTGTTGGTGAACGAACTCAAGGGTCTCTGCCTCAATGTCGAATTGAAGGGGGCAAAGACAATCTCGATCGACGGGGAGGATGATATTGAAACCGTATAATTAACTAACAACGAACAACCCACAACCAACCACTGCTCTCAACAAATACTTCTCAGAATCAAATTGTTGTAGGTAGTCAGTCGTAAGTTGTCAGTTATCATCATATGGAAAACATCACCAAAGTTAGCGATTTCGACTCAGTCAAACTGACGCTCGCCTCGCCCGCTGACATCCTCGAATGGTCCAAAGGCGAAATCACCAAGCCTGAGACCATCAACTATCGAACCCAGCGGTATGAACCGGATGGACTTTTCTGTGAAAAGATCTTCGGCCCGTCGAAAGACTGGGAGTGCTACTGCGGCAAGTACAAGCGGATCCGCTACCAGGGAATCGTCTGCGACAAGTGCGGCGTCGAAGTGACACGCGCCATCGTTCGCCGTGAACGCATGGGCCACATCAAACTGGCGACTCCGGTTTCTCACATCTGGTTCCTCCGTGGTGTGCCGTCCAAGATCGGCCTCGCTCTCGGGATCTCGCCGCAGGATTTGGAACGCGTCATCTATTTCTCCTCGTACATCATCATGGAGGTGAAGGAAGCCCTGAAAGAGCAGACGCTTGAAGCACTCGAGAAGGAGTACAAGGCCAAGACCAAAGAGATCCGGGCCGCCGAGAAAGACGAAACGAAACTTGAGAAAGCACTTGAAGACCTGAAGGAGCAGTATCGGACCACGAAGGACGATATCAAGAACTTGCGTCCAAATCAGATCTTGTCGGAAGTGGAGTACTTCAATCTCTCGAGTCGCTTCGGTCAGGTCTTCACCGCCGGTATTGGTGCCGAGGCCATCCGCAAGATTCTCGAGAAGATGGATATCCCGGACATGGTGGACATCCTGAAGAAAGAACTTTCTGAGGATGAGTCCGTCGATCAGAAGAAACTTCTCCAGCGATTGAAAGTCTACCAAGGCTTCCAGAAGGCCAACCTGCGTCTGGAGTGGATGTTGCCAACCGCGATTCCGGTTATCCCGCCAGATCTCCGTCCGATGGTCGCGCTCGATGGCGGCCGGTTCGCGACATCTGACCTGAATGACCTGTACCGTCGCATCATCAATCGCAACAATCGGCTGAAGAAGCTCTTGGCGATCGGTGCGCCGGAAGTCATCACGCGCAATGAGAAGCGCATGCTCCAGGAAGCTGTCGATGCGCTCTTCGACAACTCGGCCCGTCGTGGACAGGCTTCGACTGCTGCATCGACCGGCCAGCGCCGACCACTCCGCTCGCTCGCTGATGCCCTCAAGGGTAAGCAGGGACGTTTTCGTCAGAACCTGTTGGGTAAGCGGGTTGACTACTCTGGCCGCTCGGTCATCGTCGTCGGACCGAAACTCAAACTCTACCAGTGTGGTCTCCCGAAGAAGATGGCGCTCGAACTCTTCAAGCCGTTCATCATCAACAAACTCATCGAGAAGGAACATGCTCACAATGTCCGCACCGCGGGTCGGATGGTGGATGCCGAGAGCGAAGAAGCCTATGAAATCCTCGACGAAATCATCCCGCAGCACTATGTGCTCCTGAACCGCGCCCCGACGCTCCATCGTCTCTCGATCCAGGCGTTCCAGCCGGTCCTCATCGAAGGGAAGGCGATTCGTCTTCACCCGATGGTGTGCTCTGCCTTCAATGCTGACTTCGATGGTGATCAGATGGCGGTCCATGTGCCGCTGACCGCCGAAGCGCGCGGTGAGTGTGCGACGATCATGCTTTCTTCCAAGAACCTCTTGAAACCAGCCTCTGGTGAACCGATCGTGTCGGCCACTCTCGATATGGTGCTCGGTGCCTATTACCTGACGCATACCAAAGTGTCGGCCAAGGGTGAAGGGAAAGCGTTTGGGACGATGGATGAAGCCATCCTTGCCTATGACACTGGGGCGATCGCGATCAATGCCCTGGTCCGTCTCTCTTGGGCGGGCGCGATCATCGAGACATCGGTCGGTCGGATTCTCCTGAATGATATCTTGCCACCCGAACTCCGCTTCGTGAACGAAGAAATGACGAAGAAAGACCTGAAAGTGCTCATCTCGCGGATTCTCGAGACGCTCGGTCAGGATGAGGCAGCGCTCTTCGCTGACCGTTTGAAGGATCTCGCCTTCAAGTCGGTTTCGAAGTCAGGGTTTAGCTGGGGCATGGATGATCTGAAGGTGCCGAAAGAAAAGAATGAGCTGATCCGTCTGGCTGAAGAAAAAGTGAAACTGGTGAAGGATCAGTTCAATATGGGGCTCCTCACCAATGAAGAACGTAAGGGTCGAGTCATCGAAGTTTGGAATGAGACGAAGAATCAGATCACGGACGCCGTTCGCGCGACGCTCGACAAGGAAGGCCCAGTCTATGCCATGGTCTATTCCAAGGCGCGCGGTTCGGAATCCGTTGTCGTGCAGATGACCGGTATGAAGGGGCTCATGGCTGGCCCAACTGGGGAAACCATCGAGCTTCCAGTGAAGTCGAACTTCAAGGATGGTTTCAATGTGTTGGAGTACTTCATCTCGACCCACGGTGCACGTAAGGGTATGGCCGACACCGCACTCCGGACGGCGACTGCCGGCTATCTCACCCGTCGTCTGGTCGATGTGTCTCAGGATATCATCGTCCGTGAGAACGACTGTGCCGATACGACGGGTGCCTATCTCTATCGCGAGGATTCCGACAAGATCGGCATGTCCTATGCGAGTCGTATCGAAGGCCGTTACGCCGCTGAGACGATCAAGGATCCGGCCTCGGGCGACATTATCGCCAAGAAGAATGAGCTCATCTCTCGTGCCAAGGGCAAGGAAATTGAGACGAACAAGGCGATTCCAAAGGTCAAAGTCCGTTCACTTGTCACCTGTAAGTCTCGGCGCGGTGTCTGTCAGAAATGCTACGGTATCGATTTGGGTCGCAATGCCTTGGTCGAGCTTGGTGTTTCTGTCGGTGTTGTCGCGGCTCAGGCGATTGGTGAGCCGGGGACACAGCTGACTATGCGTACCTTCCACGTCGGTGGAGTGGCTGGGTCCGACATCACCCAGGGACTCCCACGGGTGGAAGAGATCTTTGAGGCTCGGACACCAAAGACTGAAGCGATTCTCTCGGAGGTCGATGGTCAAGTGACATCCATTGAGAAAGAAGTGAAAGTGGTGAAAGTTACCGTCCTTGATGAAGCGAAAGTCGAACACGAGTATTCAGCTCCAGCCAATGCTGCGGTGAAAGTGAAAGTTGGCGACCTCATCGGCAAGGGCTCCATCCTCTCTGAAGGACATGTCGATCTGAAGAAGCTTCATGAAGTCATGGGTGAGGAAGCCGTCCATCGCTACATCATCCGTGAGATCGAAGAGATTTATGCAGCGCAGGGTGAAGGTATCAATGACAAGCATATCGAAGTCATCATCCGTCAGATGCTCTCACGTATGCGAGTGGCTGATCCGGGCGACACGATGCTCCTCCCAGGCGATATCGTTGAGAAGGATCAATTCCACGAAGCCAACGAAGAGATTGAAAAAACGGGTGGAACGAAAGCGACCGGCGAAGTCATGGTGCTCGGTATCACGAAGGTTGCGCTCTCGACCGAGTCTTTCCTCTCGGCGGCGTCCTTCATGGAAACCGCCCGTGTCCTCATCAATGCAGCTGTTCAGGGTCGCGAGGACCGACTCCGTGGCCTGAAGGAGAACGTCATCATCGGACGACTCATCCCGGCTGGGACGGGCTACCGCGAAGGTCAGGAGAAACGCTAGGTTTTCCTGCGAGGAGAGTCTGACGACAAAAATCACCCTGGTGCATGCCAGGGTGATTTTGTTACCCAGGAAAAGCTAGCTTAGGCCCATGGTGACCCGCTTGAGACCTTGATGACCCCCTGACCGAATGTCCAAAAGAGTGCTACACTACCCAAAAACCCACCTCTCAAAAAAATGCCCCGCTCCCTTCTCATCTTCCTCGCTCTCTTCATTCTCGCTACCACGACCCTCTCCCTCGTCCCCACCACGTCTCTCCACGCAGGCCTCATTCCCTGCGGCCTCTCCACCCCAGACCCCGATATCCCCGGAGGAGGGACAGAACGTTGCACCCTCTGCCATCTCTTGGTGGGGATCAGTCGCATCGTCGTCTTCCTCCGAAACATCATGGCCGCAGTCGCGGTCGCCGTCTTGGTCGCGATGGCCATCATCTACCTCACCTCAGGGGGGAATGAAGGTCGCATGACCTTTGCCAAAGGAGGCATGTTCGCGGCTTTGATTGGACTCGGTGTCGTCCTCTTAGCCTGGGTCACGGTCAACTTCATCTTGACGCTTCCCATCATCAATACTACAACCGGTCTCATCCGTACCGGTTGGGATACGGTGAGCTGTAGTACCACATCCCTCTCGACGGGAGCGGTGGCTACAACCACCCCCACCCCTAGTACGGGCGGAGGTGGAGCGAGTGGCACGGGTGGAGGGCCTGGGAGGTGGAGGTGATCTCGTCACCTTGCCCAGAGATACATCCGGCGCGGTCATTGTTGCTCCCATCGCTTCGCCAGCGAGCCTTGGTGTGACGGCTCCGTCTGCTTCGAGTGCAATCCTCTCATGGGGAGCAGTGCCTGGAGCGACCGGGTATGAGGTGGAACGCTGTACGGGACTGACCTGTACCGTCTTTACCTCCTGGGTACGTCCAATACCACGAGTTTTACCGACACCACCCTCACTCCCGGTACCAGCTATTCCTACCATGTCCGTGCGATCACCTCAGCTGGAGTCTCAACCTGGTCGAATGTGGTGGGAGTGACGACACCTGCCAATCCTGGGAGTACACCGGGGACCGGGGCGATGTGTCCCGATCCAGGATCTCTCCAATTCCTGTATGGCAAGAGCTGGGTGAGTGATTTCACCCAAGCCGGCAACAACCTGCCCGTCCGTTGGGAAGTGAGTGTTGATGCCAACAACCAGCTCACCTATCGAGTCACCTGTCGGATGAGTCTCCTCGGCTGGGGAGCTGATCTGTCCCCTCAGATCACCGTCCCCATTGGGAGTGTCACAGGCAGCTCCTTCCAGGTCTTGAGTCCGGGGACCCAACGCCTGACGAATGCTCAGGGCAACTACTGTGAAGTGACCCTCAATGCTTCGATCCTTTCCTACACCCCAAGGACGAGTGCCACGATGACCTTCCAGGGGCAGAACTTTGTCACGGGGGCGTGTTCGGGAGGGAGTGGGAGTGATGGGGGTGGAGGGAGTGGGGGGACGGATGGAGGAGTCTATCTCCCTGGGGTGGGGAATTGTCGGATTGGGACGGCCCTTGTTTCATCAAATGTCTATGATTTTCCAACCGCACCCTTTCAATATTTTGATGTCGAATCGAAAGTATATGTGTGGGGAGTAGTAGGGGGGATCGTCTCTATTCCGTATACTCGAACCGGTACAGGCAATGTGCAAACGCGGTGGTGGGATGGTGCCGGGTCTGCTGGCCTCGCGAGAATATCCCTATCCTCAACACCCGGCGGCGGAGCAACACCTGAATGTACGAGTGGCGTTGGAGGTACGGTTATCCTTGATGACACACACTGTGTTCCTCCAGCAACCGGCTATGTTAACTTCACACTCAGTGGGTGTGGGCAAGGAAGTAGAGCATGTATGTTTGCGATTCTGCCTGTCGGCATCAATATTCAAAACGGTGACCCGCATGCCGGTGCAGCATGTCCGGCACCGACTGTGGGGACAGGCACAACCGCGTCCTGCTCGGCTGGTGCGCCAGGGGATCCGGGATTTGGGAGCGGCACATGGCGACCGAGTGGCATGACGAATGTTTGGGTGGTGGATCAAAGCAGTCTTGGTGGCGCGGGTAGTAATACAGCTATCCCAGGTTGTCCAAATGGGATAAACTTTGCCTTCAATTGTCCCGGGGCTTCACCTAATGGCATGACTCTCGACAATGGACATGTCGTTGCGGTACGTTATGTCGCGACAACCATGCCATCTTCGGGGCAGTATATAAACGTCCACCGAGGTACTGGGAGCGGGGATGGCGTGACCGGACGCACCACCATCTCACTTTCCACTCGACCCAATGATTTTTCGACTTCGGCCGCCTGTACCCAGACTGCTGACCCAGGTGGTCACCCCCGCATTCTCATTGGACCAACGGGTTGTCCCGTCATTTCCGGTAGTTTGTATTACCTCAATGTCCGAAGTGATTCCGGTTGCACGAATTCACTCTGTCGCGTCTCAATCGTAGAGCCTCCTGTCTTGGGTGGCACCACGGTGAGCTGTGCCGCCGGCAGTGGGAGTGGTTCAGGCTCAGGTTCGGGGAGTGGAAGTGGCGGTGGTGGGAGTGGTACAGGCACGAACAGTACCCCCGCTTTCCCCTGGACGATTCATGGCACCACCTATACCAGCCTCTCTGCTGTCCAGACCGCCTTCTCACCGAGCTGTGTGAATGTCAATGGTGTCACGGTCGTGCATGGCTTCGGCCCGTGCGTCAGTGGGACAGCGCCGTAGGTACCGATATACATACTGACTACCTCTGAGCCCGAAGGCATCTTGGGGAATTTTGATTCGACTGCAATTGGGCTGCTATACTATTAGATATATGGGGCGGAAAAAGAAAGATCAATCCGAAAAAAAGCCGGATGAGAAACGGCGAGAAGCGCTCGGGAGTGATGCCAAACGCGGTATCGCTGCTTTGTTTCTCCTGGCCTTCGCTATCCTCTTCCTCCTCTCGTTCATCGGGCAGGCAGGGTCTTTCGGTCTGAACGTCGATCAGTGGGTGGGGGTGACCGTGGGTTGGAGCAAGTGGTTACTTATCCCACTGTTACCGCTCATTGGTTACTTCATTATCCGGCGACATGCGACGAATCTCTCTGATATCATCCGGTATTTCGGATTAGGCTTCGCGTTCTTCGCCTTCCTTGGTTTGTCGCATCTCTTCCTCGGGGACACCGCCAAGGAATTGCGATCCGTGGCGCTCGCACGCGAGGGCGGCGGCTTCATCGGCTATCTCTTCGCGAGTCTTCTTTCGGGTGCGATGGGAAAGATTGCTGCGTTCGTCGTCCTCTTCACGCTCTTCGTCTCGGGAGTCATCGCGGCATTCAATGTGTCGCTCCTGCATTGGTTCGAGCATGTGACGGCGCGTTTCCGAAAGGAACCAACCGAAGAGGTGTCGATCGATGGACAGGAATCGGCGCTTATATCACCGGCGGTAGCCGACGCAGCGCTTTCGCTCGAAGGGGCATTGAAGTCGGCCGAGATATCAGAACCTGTACCGGAGACGATCGAGGGGAAGGTGGATGCACCTGCCGAACAAACAGCCGGCAATATCCAAAATATCCGCTTTGCTGAGAACGAATCAACAGAGACAGCCACAGCAGCTGTGAAGGGTGTTGAGGGAATGTCCAATGGGAATGGGGAAGAAGAGACGGTTCTGGTCCCGGCTTTTATCCGGCCGAAGCGACGACGAGTGCAGTGGGAACTCCCGCCACTCGAGCTCCTCGCAGCGTCCGATGCCAAGGGTGGTGGCGGCGATATCGAACAGAATAAAGACATCATCATCCGGACCCTGAAGCATTTCCATATCGATGTGGAGCCGGGCGAAGTCCAAGTCGGCCCGACGGTGACCCAGTACACTTTCCGGCCGGCGGTTGGTGTGAAGATTTCAAGTATCACGCCGCTCCACAATGATCTCGCCCTCGCCCTTGCCGCGCAGCATATCCGGATCGAAGCACCGATCCCTGGGAAGTCGCTCATCGGTATCGAGGTGCCGAACAAGGCGAAGGTGAATGTCCGTCTCCGCGAATTCCTCCAATCGAAAGAATTCCGTGCGCGGCACTCGAACCTGACCATCATTCTCGGTCAGGACGTCTCAGGCCGCTACGTCTATGCCGACCTGGGACGCATGCCGCACCTCCTCATCGCGGGGACGACCCGGTCCGGCAAGAGCGTCTGTATCAATACCCTCATCCTCTCGCTCCTTTATCAGAATTCACCCGAGGATCTGAAGTTTATCTTCGTTGATCCGAAGCGCGTCGAGTTGTCGCTGTACAAGGGGATCCCGCACCTGAAGACTGATGTCATTGTTGATAATCACAAAGTCGTGAACGCTCTGAAATGGACTGTCGGTGAGATGGAGCGGCGATACAAAGCGCTCGAGGCTGTCGGGTCGCGGGATATTTCCTCCTACCGGGAAAAAATTGCCCGCGGCGAGAAGAAGCGCGTCGTCGATACTGAGACGAGTGAAGTCCGAGAAGAGGAACTTGCCCCGATGCCACAGGTCGTCATCGTCATCGATGAGATGGCTGACCTTATGGTCGCCCATGGGAAAGAGGTCGAGTCATCCATCATCCTCCTCGCTCAGAAAGGTCGGGCAGCGGGTATCCACCTGGTGCTTGCAACCCAGCGTCCCGAGGTAAATGTCGTCACGGGTCTCATCAAGGCGAACATGCCGGCCCGGATTTCCTTCAAGCTCAAGTCCAATGTCGATTCGCGCACCATCCTCGATACGGGTGGAGCCGAGAAACTTCTGGGCAATGGTGATATGCTCTATTCTTCGGCCGAGACATCGACTCTTCAACGTATTCAGGGCGTATTTGTTTCGGAGGATGAAGTTGAAAAGGTGGTGCGTTTTCTCGAGCGACAAAAAGTTGAAAAAGGAATGGATGAGATCGGTGAGGATTTCGGCGGGGGAGATGAACACCCGATCGACCTCGACGGTGTCGGTGAAGCGGATGAGGATGAACATGATCCGATCTATCAAGCCGCAAAAAAACTTGTTGTGGAAACGCAGCGTGCGTCGACGACGTATCTCCAGACATTTCTCAAAATCGGCTATCCGAAAGCGGCACGGGTCATGCAGACGCTCGAGCAGCGCGGTGTCGTCGGGCCGGAGGTGAACAAGAAGCGCGAGGTGATCCTGAAAACTCTCGAGGAGGGGAAACAGTATGGTGACGATCCGCTGTCGGATCAGGCGGAGCGAGAAAAGTGGCAGCTGTGAGGATAGCGGGTAGCTCTTTAGCTCGTAGCTTGTAGGGAGAGCGGGGTTGTTGTAAGCTAGGAAGCCAAAAAGCTAAACAGCTGAAAAGTATCTGATATGGTGAATGATGGTTTTATCCGAAAGAAAGTCGAATCGCTGACCCTGGGAGAGAAGTTGAAGAAACTCCGCCAGCAGTACCGCATGAGCTATACCGAGATCGCCAAGGCAACTCGGATTCAGGCGAAGTATTTGGAGTATCTTGAGAACGGGGAATACGGGAAGTTGCCAGCCGAGGTGTATGTCAGAGGGTTTCTGAAGAGCTATGCGCGGCATCTCGGCCTCGAGGAGGGTGCGTTTTTGAAGTTGTATGACAAAGAGCGACATATCCGGATGAACCTCGGCCATGAGCCAGGGCCCAAGGAATCGGTCCGGTATCCGGCAATGAACGCATGGATCATCACCCCGCGGACTTTGCTCGTCACGCTCCTCGTGCTGGTCCTCGGTGGGACGTTTGCGTATCTGTTTTCTGAATTTCGGAGCTTTGTAGCTGAGCCGCGTCTCGTCATCAGTGACCCGATCTCAGGTGCTACAATAGACGGGTCTGTCATCGCCCTGCGTGGCCAGACCGATCCCGGGACTGTTGTTACAGCGAATGGCGAGCCGGTTTTTGTCGGGAGTGCGGGTGAGTTCAATGAAGAAATCACTCTCCAACAGGGTATGAACCGCATCGTCATCCGGGCGACCAACCGGTTTGACAAGACGAAAGAGGAGACTGTGGCGATCGAAAGCCGAACGGAGAGCCATACTTCTGAACCGGCCGTGACAGAGACTCACCTGCCAGGCTTTGTGTTCACAGTCCGTGCCGTCGCGGAGGCGGTGGATGTGACTCTTGCGAGCGGTGAGACAGTGTTGTATAGTGGCACCTTGCTCCCTGGGAAGGAGCAGCGGTTTGCTGGCCTCATTGATCCAGTGCGACTGTCGACCGACGATGCGTCGCACACGGAGACAAGTTTCGATGATGGTCCAGCTGAGCTGGTTGGGAAAGAAGCCGTCCCCGTCAGTGGGAAGATATATACAAAGGATGCGGTCAGTGCTAATCCATAAATCCACATGTGTATGGCCAAGGAAAAAGCAGTCAGTAATGGGAGGAAGAGCGTCGACGCGGTTGTCGACGAGATCAAGGGAAGTTCGGTGAGGGGATGATCATGAAACTCGGCGATGTCCGGAAGGTGGATGTCGAGGCGATTCCGACGGGATCGCTGTCGCTCGACATCGCGCTCGGTATCGGTGGCGTCCCGCGCGGCCGTATCGTCGAAGTCTATGGTCCGGAGTCTTCAGGCAAGACGACCTTGACGCTGCACACGATTGCCAATGCCCAGAAGGCGGGGGGTGTTGCAGCCTTCATCGATGCGGAACATGCACTCGATCCGGAGTATGCAAAGCGCATCGGCGTGAATGTAAACGAACTGCTTATTTCTCAGCCGGATTCAGGCGAGCAGGCGCTCGATATCGTCGAGACACTCGTGCGTTCGAACGCCGTCGATATCATCGTCGTCGACTCGGTCGCCGCGCTCGTGCCGCGGGCGGAAATCGAGGGGGAGATGGGTGATCAGCATGTCGGCCGGCAAGCGCGACTCATGAGTCAGGCACTCCGGAAATTGACCGCTATTATCTCGCGCTCCAATGTCGTCGTCGTTTTCATCAATCAGTTGCGCATGAAGATCGGCGTCATGTTCGGCAATCCCGAGACAACGACCGGCGGCAATGCGTTGAAATTTTACTCATCCGTCCGGATCGAAGTCAGGAAGAGTGCTCAGGTGAAGAAGGGTGAGGAAGTCGTCGGCAATCAGGTCAATGTGAAAGTTGTGAAGAACAAAGTGGCCCCGCCGTTCCGGACGACATCGTTCTTCATCATGTACAACGAAGGTATCTCGTGGAGCGATGACGTGCTCGATACCGGGGTGAAATATGAAGTCATCAAGAAGCAGGGGAACACGCATTCCTTTGGTGAGGTGAAGCTTGGCGTCGGCCGGGAGCAGACACGAGCGTTCCTCAAGGAGAATCCGAAAGTTGGCAAAGAAATTGAGAAGGCTATCTGGAAGCGGGTAAAGGAGATCGAAGTCGAGTCTTCCAAGTAGGAAAACAGGAAAAGAGGCTCATCCGAGCCTCTTTTTGTATGGGGTATAATAGGAACATGCATATCAAAACAAACAAGCATTGCTTGGTTTTCTTTTCTTGTCTCTCCTGATGCTGGGCAGCATCGTTTCTTCGGCTCCGCCAGTTTTGGCTGCCGCTGATTCGGGTGAGATCAAAGATGATATTTCCGATGTCGAGAAGAAGCTCAAGGCGGCAGAAGCCAAAAAGAAAGCGCTCGAATCCGAACTCGCCGGCATCAATGCCTCGCTCTCGTCGACGCAGCGCGCGATCGCGGAAACACAGATCAAGATCCAGCAGGCGGCGAATACCATCGAGCGGAAAGAAGCCGAGGTTGCTTTGCTCGAAGAACAGATCGTAGATAAGAAGGAGCTCATCACTGGCCTCATGCGGGAATTGTACTACCAGGGGGAGTGGCCTTTGCCTCGTGTCCTGGTCGCCGAGGAGCGGTTCACGGATGTGGTCAATGATCCGGACAAGCTCTTGACTGTCGGAGAGAAGATTTCTTCCATGCTCGAATCGCTCTCGCTGACTCAGGCAGATACGGAATCCGAAAAGCTCTCACTTGAGGATGCGAAGAAGGATCATGAGACGCTCCTTCAGAAAAAGGCCATCGAGAAGAATGTACTCGTTTCTGATCAGCAGGAGACGCTTGAGGATGTCGAAGATGTCGCCAAGACGGTGTCTCGTCTCCAGAAGGAGCTGAATGAATTGCAGAGCGACTTGAATGCCTTGACAGGCGGGTCATATGATGCAGGGGACATCAAGGAAGCCGTCACCTATGCCAGTGGGAAGACCGGTGTCCCGAAGGGCTTCCTCATGGGGATGCTGAAGATGGAGACCAACCTCGGAAAAAACGTCGGTGGTTGCACCTATGCCGAGGTGGAGAAGGGAGCGGAAGCACGCTACAAGTCAGGGAAACTTTCCAAGGCTTCCTGGGCGACGTTTCAGCGTCGACGCGAAGTCTTCAAGTCGATCACGAAGGAACTCGGTTACGATTACAAAAAGAAAAAAGTTTCCTGTAATCCGAGTGGCTACACGGGGACCGGCGGTGCGATGGGGGTGGCGCAGTTCATGCCGGACACCTGGATGGGGTACAAATCCCAGGTCGCGTCAAAGACCGGACACAATCCGCCGGACCCGTGGAACCTGACCGATGGCGTCATGGCGATGGCCACCAAATTGTCCAAGACGCCGGGTGTCACGAGTGGCAGTCGGAGTGCCTGGAAGAAAGCAGCCGCCTCCTACCTCGGCACGAGCTATGCCCCCTATATCAACGGCGTCCTCTACTGGGCGGACAATTACAAGAAACTGTTCTGAGGATGAGTTCTGAGGCGACACCACACCACCCACTGCGCCAACGGGGTTCAATGTCGAGTGATCTCGGAGGAGGATTAGAATCGGACAGGGCAATACTCTCGGAGATAGGTTTCTTGAAAGCATCAGAGTTCTTGGGGGAGCTTCTTGACTCGCTATCCTGATTTTCCTTATACTGTGTCCAGAGTTCTTTTTCGTGGCGAAGAGTCGAGGGCAGCGGAGAGAGTAGAAACATGGTTCTCCTTTCCCTGCTGTTCTCGGTTGTATCGAGGCAGTTGGCGGCGCAAGCCTCTCGTGAAGCATGTAGTGTCCCAGCGGGTGCATCTTCCAGAGGTTCTGCGTCATTTCGTTTTCATCAGTCTCTAAAGGAGAGGCGAGTATGAAACACAGAATCAAATCGGCCCCTCGGGGCTCCCCGGCATTGCGCTTCGAGAATGGCGCCAAGGCGATGTCAAGCGCGACTGTCCACCGGCAACACGAGCAGACCCACGATTCGCCGCATTCGGGCGTGAATGCAGGTGCATCCGGCCAGGTCGACGCTGCGCGAAGAAGCTGAATAACATCGGCAATGGTCTCGTCCTCCTCAGGGCGAGACCCGAAGTAAGCAGTACCATGCCCCGAGGATCGATTCGATCCCGGGGCAGCATCATTTCTCCACAGGTTGCGGGCGGCATCACTCAGGAGAGTCACTCATGACTAGCGCCTTGCCAAGGTCGGGATTATCGGCTACACTCTGGAAACAACTGAGAAAGTCCGAGAGATTCCCGCCTGTGAGTCCTGATCCGCCAGCTGGCGGGGAAGGGTCTGAACTGGATAGGAGTCCGCCCGTCCCACTGACTTTCCCGATTGTTCTTGGGTTTTTTATTTATACTGCAGAGTAACCACATAATCAGCTGATCTAGTATGCGCGAGTACGAACTATTTTATTTGATCGGAGAGAGCAAGGAGCCGAGCCTCGATGCGATTCGAACCGAGGTCGAGGCAATCTGTCGCGAGGAAGGAGCAGAGTTTCTCGCGCCAGAGACTCAGGACAAGCGCAAGCTCGCCTATGAGGTCGGAGATGAGACACGGGGTATCTATATCGCCCGCCGTTTCACATTGCCAGACAAGAGTGAGCTCTCGGCGAAAGAGTTTGAGGTTGAAATGGCGAAGGGTGATGCGATCACGCGGATGAACCGGAAGTTTGCGTTGTCGAAGACCGTGCTACGCGTGCTCATCATGCGGGCGGACACGTTGCCGGAACTGAAGCCGATCGAGCGGACCGAATACACGAAGAAAGACCCGCGCGCCCGGGGCAACTTCCGTCGCGAACGGCCGACAGGTGATGCACACAGTGCGACCACATCGCCAGCACCTACCCCAGTGGCACCTGCCAAAGAGGCGAGCAAAGAGGAAATCGATGCTCAGTTGAAGGCAAAACTAGATATCTAATTCATTGTGCTCTCTGCGCATAACATAATTCTTAGCAAACAAGGCTATGAACGTGAACAAAGTCATCCTCGTCGGTCGACTGACTCGTGATCCGGAGATCCGCACGACACCGACGGGGCAGAGTGTCGCGACTATCGGCATGGCGACCAATAATTTCTGGACGGACAAGGGTGGTCAGAAGCAGGAGAAGACTGAATTCCACACCGTCATCCTCTGGGGGCGGCAAGCAGAGATCGCCGGGCAGTACCTGACCAAGGGGCAGGAGTGCTTCATCGAGGGGCGGCTCCAGACACGCGAGTACACCGCCAAGGACGGCAGTCAGCGCCGCGTCACCGAGGTCGTCGGCGAGACTATGCAGCTTGGTTCGCGAGCCCAGGGCGCATCGGCGGGTAGTGCTCCGCGGCCACAGTCGAGCGGTTCGGCCGCAGCGCCCAAGAATGCTGCACCGATCAATGAAGAGGAGATCCCGACCATCAATCTCGACGATGAGAAGGAAATCAAGATCGAAGACGTCCCGTTCTAACCGCTACTCTCCCTAATCCCTCACCTCTGAATTTTTATGACCCTCGACCAAGACTCACGAAAGAAGCTCGGCCGCATCGACTACAAGGATGCATACTTTCTCCGGCGCTTTCTCAATTCCCAAGGCAAGATCTATCCACCGAAGCGTTTCGGTTTGACTTCGACGGAGCAACGCAATCTCTCGCTCGCGATCAAGCGGGCGCGGTTTATGGCGCTGATCCCGTACGTCGTGAAGTAACTTACTACCGACAACCAACGACTGACAACCGACAACGAGATATGAAACAGTTTCGGTTTCTGGAATGGCCAGTATATCGCTCGGCTCAAGAACTATTGCCACGATACTGAAACTGGTTCGTGGATTGCCGAAGGAATATCGTTACGAACTCGGTAGCCAGCTCGTCCGCTCGTCATTATCAGTAGTGTTGAATATCGCTGAAGGAAGCGGCAAAGCATCGGACAGAGAGATGAACCGCTTTCTCGAGATCGCTCTCGGCTCGCTCTACGAAACGCTTGCAGCCGTTGAAACATTCAAAGAGATGAAACTGGTTGATGAAGATGAATTTTCCCAAATACGTGAGAGGGTGAGCGTGATAGCAAACCAAATCGGTGGTTTCAAGAAGAAATTGGATTCATAAATTGTAGGTCGTAGGTTGTGAGTTGTCGGTTTAAACATATGCTCAATCTGACTGAAATTAAAACGGGTAAGAGGATTCTCTGGAACGAGGAGCCGTATGTCGTCGTGGAATACCAGCACAGCTTTCTCGGCCGCGGCGGGGCGGTGATGCGGACGAAGTTGAAAAATCTGCTCTCGGGCGCGATCATCGACTACACCTTTCAGGACAAAGATAAGGTAGAGGAGGCGGAAGTGGCGAAGTCGAAGGCGCAGTACCTCTATCACACGGGCGACGAGTACTCCTTCATGGATATGGCGGACTATGACCAGTTCACCCTCGACAAGGATACGCTCGGACCATTGGCCGAATACCTCATCGATGGGACGGAAGTCACGATGCTGAATTGGAACGGCCAGCCGCTCAATATCGAGCTCCCCATCAAGATGACCTTCACCGTCGCCGATGCCCCGCCGGGGCTCAAAGGGGATACGGCTTCGGGCGGGGACAAGGTCGTGACGCTCGAGACAGGCATGACACTCACCACCCCACTCTTCATCAAGACGGGAGACCGAGTGATCGTGAATACGGAAAAGGGGACCTACGTCTCGCGAGCTTAGACCCGATCGGGATAGGCTTTGAGGCGAGAGAAATCAGAGCTCCAAAAAATAGCCTCCGCTCGCCAGGAAACGAGTGGGTTTTCCTTTATATAAGCCAAGAGAAGCCTTGCTAAGTGGGCCGAAAAACCGTATACTGGAACCAGTGTTCGTGAAGGCAAGTACCTTTCTCCGATGCATCTCCACACCTGGCTCAACATCCTTCGGCTCACCCTGCTCGCGGCCCTCGGCGTCCTCGGCGTTTTCATTTTTGGAGTCGATCCGGTGACGCTTACGATCGCGGGACAAGGGCTCTTTTTCTTCGCATTGTGGCTCTTGGTGGCGGCTGGTGTGACACTCGGGCTCCTCTCGCTCGCCAGTCGATTCCTCGATGAATCAGCGGCACGAGCCTATCTCCCCGGTGCCGTGCGCCAAGGTGTGCTCGTCGGAATTTATGTCGCTAGCCTGGCCCTCGCCCAATTCCTCGGTTACCTGGTCTGGTGGGTGGCGCTCCTTGCACTGGCCCTCATCCTCCTCCTCGAATTCACGGCCCGTCAATTTCATCGCTCATAGTTTCACTACTCTCATATGGCCAAACCAAAAACCGTAGACAGCAATTATAATGCGAAGTCCATCCAGGTCCTGGAAGGGCTTGATCCGGTGCGGAAGCGTCCCGGTATGTATATCGGCGGCACCTCGCCCGAGGGTCTGCACCATCTCATCTGGGAAGTCGTGAACAATTCGATCGACGAGGCGATGGCTGGATATGCGACGGACATCGTCGTGCGGCTCCTGCCGGATAATTGGGTCGAAGTGATCGACAATGGTCGCGGCATCCCGGTAGAGATCCACCCTCAGACCAAAAAATCCACGCTTGAGACGGTGCTCACGGTATTGCATGCCGGTGGTAAGTTCGGCGGCGAGGGCGGCTACAAGATCTCCGGCGGCCTCCATGGTGTCGGCGTATCTGTCGTGAATGCCTTGTCTCTCCACACGCGCGTGACCGTCGAGCTGCAGGGCAAGATCTGGGTACAGGAATTCAAGCAGGGTAAACCAAAAGCGAGCGTGAAAGCGATTGGCAAGACCGATAAGACTGGTACGACAGTGGCGTTTCAGGCTGACCCGGAAATCTTCCCGGAAATCGAATATTCTTGGAGCAAGATTCTCGAGTATGTCCGTTATCAGGCATTCCTGACCAAGGGTGTGAAGATACTCTGTGAGGATCGGCGGAAGGTTGTGACCGAAAAGGATGAGCACCTCGCCGTCCGGCACGGCTTTTACTTCGATTCAGGTATCATCTCGTTTGTGAAGTTTCTGAACCGTGGTAAGGATGTGAAGAACGACATGCCGTTCTATGTCGAGAAGACCGTCGACGATATCTTTGTCGAGGCGTCGCTTCAGTATACGGATAGTTTCAAAGAACACCTGTTTTCGTTTGCCAATAATATCGTGAACCCGGGCGGCGGCACGCATGTTACCGGATTCAAGATGGCACTGACTCGCGTCATGAATGACTATGCGAAAAAGAACAACCTGATCAAGGAGAAGGAAGGGGCGTTTTCCGCCGAAGATCTCCGTGAGGGACTGACGGCCGTCGTCTCGGTGAAGCTCGCGAACCCACAGTTCGAGGGACAGACCAAGGACAAGCTCAATAATTCCGAAGTCCGTGGGGCAGTGCAGTCCGTCGTCGCCGAAGCCTTTGCTGACTATCTCGAGACACACCCGAACAATGCACGAGCCATCGTCGACAAATGTGTTCTGACCGTCCGTGCTCGAATCGCCGCTCGTGCTGCCAAGGACGCGGTCATTCGAAAAGGCGCGCTCGAGGGCATGACCTTGCCGGGCAAGCTTGCTGACTGCTCGAGCCGGGATGCGAGCCGATCCGAAGTGTACATCGTCGAGGGAGATTCGGCCGGTGGCAGTGCCAAGCAGGGGCGCAACCGCGAGTTCCAGGCGATACTGCCTTTGCGCGGCAAATTGGTGAATGTGGAGAAGACGACAATCGACAAGGTCGTGAAGTCGGATACACTGAAGCCGATCATCATCGCACTCGGTGTCGGGATCGGTGAGACGCTCGACATCTCACGCCTCCGTTACCACAAAGTCATCATCATGGCGGACGCCGACGTCGACGGTTCGCATATCCGGACGCTGCTCCTCACATTCTTCTACCGCTACTATGAATCCCTGGTCCGGGGTGGGTATATCTATATCGCACAGCCGCCGCTCTATCGTCTCCAGAAAGCGAAAGACATCCGATACGCCTATACCGAAGAAGAAAAGGATCGCGTCGTCGAAGACATGAAGGCGATCGCGGAAGCGAACAAGACTGCCAAAGCGGCCAAGAAGAAAGTCGCCGAAGCGAAGGAAGAAATTGTCGCCGAGGTCCCGGAGAACGCTGAGGCCAACAGTGAGGGCGGAGAAAACGTCTTCGGTATCAATATCCAGCGCTACAAAGGTCTCGGAGAAATGAACCCGGAGCAGCTCTGGGAGACGACCATGGATCCGGATCGTCGACTGATGCTCCAGGTCACGATTGATGATGCAGAGGAAGCCGATCGCCTCTTCGATGTCCTCATGGGCAATGAGGTCGAACCGCGCCGTCGCTTCATCCAGACGCATGCGAAGAACGTAAAGAACCTGGATGTGTAAAGCGCTTCGATTATGAAAGGCCATGTCGTACCACTACCCGCAGGTGCCCCGAAAGAGGGTGAGATCTATCGTCACTACAAGGGTGACTCGTATCGTGTGAAGTCTCTCGCCTTGCATTCCAATGATGAGGAGTGGATGGTAGTGTATGAACCGCTGTATGAGCATCCGGATGCGCCGCTCTTCACCCGGCCGCTCCGTGAGTGGCGCGAGATGGTCGCGTGGGAGGAAAAATCAGTCACGCGCTTTACCCTCGCTTGACCTACAAGGGGAGAGAGTTCGAAAAGCTTTTCATATTGACGAAATGGGGGGAGGCGAGTAGAGTACGGATTCCTTGAAATCAAGGACGAGTTCTTCAACCAACCGAAAGGGGTGACAAAGTGAGTACTGTTACGATCTCGAGTGATCTTGTCCTCCGTGTCGTCCGGACCGCGGACCAGGTCCTAGCGAAGGCACGGGAGATGGTGCACGCGGGTGGTCGACCGGATTGTTCGGGAGGTTACCTAGCCTGGACTTTTGCTGACGGCACGCCGATCATTGCTGGTCTCATGTGGGGCGAAATGCCACTCGAAAAGACAGCGAAGCGCCAAGAGTTCGCGCTCGAAAAACCGACCCGTCTTGCTCTCTACAACCTTCACCTCACGAGCTACCGGACACGCAATCCCAAGGCCACGATTGTGATCGACGGCAAAGAGGTGCCATGTCCGCGTTTTGGCGGGGCGATCCGAGCGGGTAAATATCTGCTGTCATTCTCTGGCTTCCCCGAGAAGTGGGACGAAGCGGCGATGTTCGTTCTCGCCATCAAGCTTGGCTGGATCAGCCGGGAGACGGTCTTCCGACACATTAGTCCGAAGCGTAATCCGCACCTGCGGCCACTCCTCGAAGCGTGTAATTGGACGGAGTAACAACCCAAACGGTCGTAAAGATTTCCGAGAGCCTGACCAGCTCTCGTATTTTTTTGGATTGGGGTTGACCCAAGGGGTTCCTTTTGGTACACTGCTTCTCGCCACCACACCAATGAAACGCTTGTCGATGGGATAATCCGAGGGTGTCGGAGCGGGCTATTGGTGTGGTGGTAAACTCGAAAATTGCTGTTGCAAAGCATTTTTTGCTAAAATAACAGCATGAAACCCAATCTCGAAAATCTGAAGGCACTCGTCCGTTGCCCCGTCTGCAACAAGGAGTACCGGCCGGCCAAGATGCTGCTCCTCGATCAGGAAGACAAGCGATCGACCTTGCATCTCACCTGTGAGGCTTGTGGTGCCTCGACCCTCGTCTATGTCTCGATGTCGCCCGTCGGGGTCATCTCCATGGGGGTGCTGACGGACCTGGAGCAGAGCGAGGCCAAACGGCTCTTCAAAGGTGAAGCGATCTCGAGTGATGAAGTGCTGACGGTCCACCAGTTCCTGAAGGAACATCATGGCGGTGTCGACGAACTCATCCGTTAGACAAGCCAGAGCAATTTTTGTAAACTGATCGATACCTATTTATGGACATCTTGAAACTGAATGTGCTCGAACGAAAGGAATCAGGCAAGGCACTCGCGAAGCTTCGCAAGGACGGTCTCATCCCGGCAGTTCGGTATGGGCATGGCAAGGATTCGGTGAATCTCTCGGTCCCATACATAGATTTTTCAAAGTTGTATAAAGCGGCGGGTGAAAGTACGCTTGTCGAACTTTCTTTTGCTGGGCAGAAACCGGTGAATACGCTTATCCATGATGTCCAGGTTGACCCGCTCTCCGGGCGTTTCACCCATATCGACTTCTACCAGGTAAACATGGACGAAGAAATCGAGACGGAAGTCGCACTTGAATTCGTCGGTGAGTCTCCGGCGGTGAAGGCACTCGGCGGCGTGCTCATCCGGAACCTCGATGAAGTGAAGGTAAAGTGTCTCCCGAAAAATTTGCCCCACTCATTTGTTATCGATCTTGCTCAGCTCGTGGACTTTGACAGTCAGGTGAAAGTTTCCGATATTCCTTTGCCGGAGGGTGTGGAGATGCTCGACGCTCTCGATGCGATCGTCGCGACGGTCATGCGGCCGCGCACCGATGCCGAGATGTCGTCCCTCGAAGAAAAAGTCGAGATGGATGTGACCAAGGTGGAGGGCGTCGTAAAAGAGACGCCGGAAGGGGCGGCTCCAGCCGAAGGTGGCAAGGTGGACGCCAAGAAAGAGGAGAAGAAATAATCTCTCCCTTCTCAATCTAGCAAAGAAGAGGCCCGCTCGGGGCTCCTTCTTTATTCATTGACAAACCGCTTGAGAAATGTAACTATCAGGCGGCCCATTTTACTCAGAGGAGGAAAGTCATGGGAATAATCGGTAGGACCCTTGTCAAGGGGGTAGTCGCGCTGTCAACGGGCATCTGCATCGTGATGGTTTCGGTCATGGTTGGCTACGTGGTCTATGACCACAACATGGCGGCCGGGGAAGTGAGCCAGTGGGCGGAACTCCAGGCTTTGTTCATGGGGACAGCCGCCTATCTCGGCATCATCTGGGGGATCCTGTGGGTCAGCGAGGAGACGAAGTCCATACTACACCAGGTACTGACCTTCATTTTTTTTACCACTGGTCATCATCGTTGTCACCGCGTTCGTCGCAGTGCCGATCGGCCTCAGTCTCTTCATCCTTGCCATTATCGCGGCACTCGCGGTCTACAAAGTAGTATTCCACGAGGCAGTACAGCAACGGACAGTCTGAAAAATTTGCGCCACGCGCATTAGCCGACAGCTCCCCACTGTCGGCCTTCTTCTTTGCTTGGATTGACAGGACGGCCCACTCGCGCTAGGGTGGGGGGAAAATAAAACGGTCTCTATGAGAAGTGGCTTGGAGTATAGGCTTCCGCCGAGAGCGTTCGGGTGATACCCTCCTATCACCCGTCCCTTGCGAAGTCAGGCCTGTGCAAACAGACTTTTCTTCGGCTGTCGGCGGAATCCTGTTCTTCAAAGACACTATTAAACCGGCCATCGGCCGGCTTTTTTTGTCCACTCTTATTTCTATCGAATCAAGTCGCGAGGCGGGATCGGAGTACTTTCTCCATCTCGGTGAACAGCGCCTCGAGTTTCGTGTATTCTTCGTCCGAAAGATGTCCGAGCACATAGTCGTGGCTCGGGATGCCCGCCCGCACCGATACGCCTGGCTCTCGGAGCGTTTCGGGCGGGCAGACACCTTCCACTTCTGCGGGCCGGCCGATGCCGAGGCGGATACGGAAGAAATCCTGAGTCCCGAGCGTGTCGATGATATCCTGCACGCCATTGTGTCCGGCAGCGCGCGATGAGTCGGTGGTACGGAGCGTGCTGGGTGCGATGTCGAGATCGTCGTGAATGACGATGAGTGTATCGATTCCGAGTTTGTAGTAGTCGAGGATAGCGCGGACAGACCGGCCGGATTCATTCATGAAGGTCGTCGGCTTGGCGAGGATAAACTTGTTTCCCTCTTGCATCACGGACGAGAGGTCGGCGAAAAATTTTGCTTCCGGCTGGAACGCAGGCGCGTCGAACCGTTCCCGGAGCCAGTCGAGTGCGAGAAAACCGAGATTGTGGCGAGTCCGTACGTATTCTGGTCCGGGATTGCCGAGGCCGACGAGGAGGGTGGTCATAGACTGGGAAGTGAGGGTGTTTTCTGAGGGGTGAGCGGTTCTTGGAAATCCGTATCGCCGAGGGAGGAGTCGGCGCGGTCAAGCGTGGGGAGAGTGAGTGTATCAGTTCTGAGGTAGAGCACGACGAGGTCTGCTTCGTCTGAGAGTACCCGAGTATCAGGCGGCAGCGTCCCTGGTGTGAGTCCGTAGCGGGCGACGAGACTGTCGAGCGTGTATGGCGTCCGGAGACCGCTCGTATCTTGTATCATAGCGGTTCCCTGGTTCGCATCCAAACAGCTGTCGCTTTGGAGTTTTACTGATTCGGCCGGGAAGGTCTCGCGGATGTCAGCAGCGAGTGCTTCGGCCCCAGCGCGGTACCGCGGGGAGGTAAGGATGACGATCCGGGCGGATTCGTGTTCCATCTCAGTCCGACGCTGCTCCCGTTTCCGTTCTTCGAAGAGGTGCGCGGCGACATCGTGGATTTCGTCCCATGTGCCGCTTCGGGGGACGAGGATAAAGGCGCGGAGACCACCTGATTCGATATGGCTGACCCGCAAGAGGCTTTCTTTCTTCCATGCATCGACGACGACGGTCGAGATATTTTTCGTATCAAAGAGGCGGGCGAGCTCGATGAAACGGCCGATCGCTTCGGGCGGGATGTCGGTGGTGATGCTGTCCCCGAGGCTTTCGAGAAAACCGGAAAGCGCGAAGGGGTTGAGAAAAGTGGGAATGGACCAGGCTTTTTCTCGGACCGCCTGCATCGTCGCTTGCTGTCGTTTGGCTCGGCCGAAGTCACCTTCGGGGTCATCGTGGCGTTCTCGCACATACTTCAAGGCCGTTTTACCATCGAGTTTCTGCCAGCCTTTCCGGAGCTCAAAGGTTTCATAACTGTAATTCTTGCCCGGATAGCGTTCATCATGAATATCGCGCTGGACGTCGACTCGGATGCCGCCCAGGGCGTCAATCATGCGTTCGAAACCATCGAAATCGATCATCACAGAGTAGTGGATCGGGAGGCCGGTTATTTCGGCGACGCTCTTGCGCAGGATCTCGGTGCCGACACCATCATTGATCCCGATCTGATAGAGCGAATTCAGTTTGGTCGAAAGTCCGGTGCCGGGAATCGGAGCGAAGAGGTCGCGGGGGAGTGAGAGGAGTCCGGCACGCTTCTTCTCCATATCGAGCGAGAGGAGCATAACAGTATCGGTCAGGTTGCGGCCGGGGTATTGTTCGCCAGCGCGCCCGAGGAGGAGGATGTTTATCCGACCCTCTGATTCGCCGGAGAGCGCTTGGCCCGTGCCGAGGAATGAGTCACCGATGATGCGCATCCCCTGGAAGAAGGAGAGTTCATGATTTTCGAAATGGAGGGACTGTGTGAAGCGAGTGCCGATGACGATCGAGATACCAGCGACGACGAGCACGATTCCGAGAGCGATGATCGGAAGAGCGTGCCGATGGGAACGGTGCTCCAGCCGTTCCGGGGCTTCGACGGGGGCTTGCCCGAGCGAGAAGCCCTTGGGTCGGGATGTGGCCAGATTTTTCTCGGTCTGATTCGGGTGCATTGCTTTGAGTAAGCCTTATTTCGCTCTTGATTTCGGGTTGAATTGGTGGTACAATCGGGTTGTTTTATTGTCGGTATTAGCTTGTTGCTTGTTCGGCCACTTCAACGATAGCATCTTTATCCTCCCTTGGCCCTTTGATTCTTCGGACTACCTATGTCGGAAAAAATATCTGTCTCTACGGCGTCGACTCCGGTCGAACCAGATGAAGAGTACCTCTCAACGAGCGCGTTGTTACTCGAAATGGTGAAGATCCTCGTCTTGGCCGCGGTCGTCATTATACCGATTCGAGCCTTTTTGTTCCAACCGTTTTTCGTTCAGGGGTCGTCGATGGAGCCGAATTTCGATGATGGGGAGTATCTCGTCATTAGTGAGTTTGGACTGAAGCACACGAAAATCCCGCTGGTAAATATCGAGACCAATCCGTTCCGCGATCTCAGCCGTCAGGAACCGATCGTCTTCCGTTTCCCGCGTGATCCATCCCAGTTCTTTATCAAGCGAGTCATCGGCCTGCCAGGAGAAACCGTCGAAATCAAGAATGGCAGAGTATATATTTACAACCATGTACATCCGGACGGCTACGCACTCGATGAATCCGCCTATCTCGATGCTGCCGTGAAAACTTCAGACTTAGGTGCCACCAAGGTCGCCGACAATGAATACTTTGTCATGGGTGACAATCGAGCCTTCAGCTATGATTCGCGCGTCTTCGGTCCGATCAAGAAAACAGCGGTTATCGGGCGGGTGCTCCTCAGAGCCTGGCCAGTTTCCGAACTGACGCTATATTGATGCCCGCAGGTGTTTCAATAGTCCTATTTTAATCCCACGCGTATGGCCAAGACAATGAAGACAAAGGAAACGAAGAAGACCTCGGCTACGAAGAAAACGAAAGCCTCGGTTCGGAGTGTCGCGCCCGCCCGGAAAGCGGTGCCGCCGGCGGTATCTGAATCAGCCAAAAAGGTCGCTCCGACGTCGGTGGTGCCACAGGAAGAAATCCTCCTCCAGGCACTTCGCGGGATGCGGGATATCCTGCCGGACGAACAGCCGTATTGGGAGCGGGTGCGCCGTATCCTCGGACATGCTCAGCTCGAATACGGGTATCGCCGTATCGATCTCCCCATGGTCGAGTTTGCTCATCTCTATCTCCGGACGCTCGGCGAAGGGACGGATATCATCGACAAGGAGATGTATGTCTTCAATACGCGTGGCGGCGACCGGGTCGCCCTCCGGCCAGAAATGACGGCAGGATTATGCCGTGCCTATATCGAGCACGGGATGAGCGTCTTGCCGAAGCCGATCAAGCTGTTCTCTATGGGGTCGCTCTTCCGCTACGATCGTCCACAGGAGGGGCGTTACCGTGAGCACACCCAGGCGAACTTTGATGTCTTTGGCGAAGAGGATCCGATCCTCGATGCCCAGGTGATCCAGCTCGCGTTCCGTGTGGTCCGCGATCTCGGGCTGAAGAATATCGAGTTTCAGGTGAATTCCATTGGGACGCCGGAATCACGCCGCGACTATGAGAAAGTACTTGTCCGATACCTGGAGAGCCAGAAGCACCGGCTCTGCCAGAACTGCAAAGAGCGTCTCGCCACCAATCCAATGCGCATCCTCGACTGCAAGGAGGAGAAGTGTATCCAGATCACGACCCATGCGCCGCAGTCGCTCGACTATCTCGATCAGGAATCCCGCGACCACTTCAAGCGGCTTCTCGAATACCTCGACGAGCTTGAGCTTCCGTATGTCATCAACACCCGTCTTGTCCGTGGTCTCGATTACTATACGCGCACTGTCTTCGAGATCCGCTCAACCGACAAAGAGGGGCGGACCTACTCGCTCGGCGGCGGCGGCCGCTATGACCGTCTCGTCCAGGCGCTCGGCGGCGAAGCGACGCCCGCCATCGGCTTCGGTCTCGGGCTCGATCGCATCATCCTGGAGATGAAGCGTACCCAGGTGAAGCCGTATGTGGAGCCGAAACCTCGAGTTTTTCTCGCTCAGCTTGGTGATATGGCCAAGAAGAAATCACTCCGACTCTTCGCCGACCTTGAAAAAAATGGTATTCTCATCGCAGAATCGTTCGGTCGTGGGACTCTGAAGTCGCAGCTCCGTGTCGCGCACCGCATCGGCGTCGAAGTCACTATCATCATCGGACAGAAAGAGGCGCTCGACGGCACGGCGATCGTGAAGGACATGGTCTCCGGGACGCAGGAGACGGTCATACAAGACAAGCTCGTCGAAGCCGCCAAGAAGATCCTGAGAACTAACACGGCACTCATGGGACCCAACGGCATCGCCCTCCCGAAGCCGGATGAGGACGACGAAGAGGAAGAGGAAAAGGAACGTCTCGAAAAAGAGAAGCGCAATAAAGCCAAGGAATAACCCATCATGAAGACGGTCTTTGAGAAAATTCGCGACCGGGAAATCCCCAAAGAGTTTCTCTACGAGGATGATGAGATCATGGCTTTCTACGATGTCGCCCCGATCGCCCCTGTGCATGTGCTCATCGTCCCGAAGAAAGTAATTGTCTCGATCGCTACCCTGGCCGATGAAGATGTGCCGATGGTGGGCCGGATGTTTCGGGTGGCGCGCGATGTCGCCCGAGACTTGCAGATTGCAGAAAGTGGGTATAAGCTGCTCTTTCGCGTGGGGGAACATGGGGGACAGGAGGTGCCGCATCTCCATCTCCATCTCATTGGTGGCGCGCGACTGACGGAGAATATTCGCCCTGTGTAATCCGGCTCTGGCCGGTCCGCTCGGCGGAATTACACAGGGTAAACCCCGTGAGATAAAAGAGGTATCCCGTGTCTGTGTCCGTTCTGTGGAACGAACCCGAGCACGCGAGCTCTCTCGAAGAGTAAACGCGTAACAGAGAAAGGAGGTCACTATGATTCACATCAAACGAAAAGAGAAGGAAACCGCGGAAAGTCTCATCCGGCGTTTTTCACGCCGCGTCCAGCAGTCGGGCGTGTTGAAACGTGTCCGTAAACTCCGTTTCCGCCAAGAGGAACAGAGTCGTCCCAAGCGCCGCGACGAGGCGCTCTACAAAGTGAAGATCAGGAAAGAGATCGGTCGCTTGAAAAAGCTTGGGAAGTTCGATGATGATGCGCTGCGTGACATCAAGAAGAAGATTCGCTAAGTCTTTTGGATTCGGCGGTCCGCTTTGTCGCTTTCTGCGCCGTTCGCTTGGCGTATGCCCCTGATACGCCTCGCTTACTGCTCAAAAGCTTCGCGCGTCCCATCGAAATCTTCAAAGGCCCTGTCAAAACTCTATGTCTCTCATTACACAGATCGGCGACGAACTGAAGCTGGCGATGAAGGCCGGGGATACGGTGAAACGCGATACGTTGCGTTTCCTTCAGAGTGCCGTGAAAAATGTGGCGATCGAAGCCCGTACCCCAGTCACGGAGCTTACGGATGCTCAAGTCCAAGACGTCGTGAAGCGGCTGGTGAAGCAACGGAAAGACAGTATCGAGCAGTACCAGGCCGCGCAGCGCGAAGACCTCGTGGCGAAAGAATCAGCCGAATTGGCGCTCATCCAGGGTTATCTGCCGGCGCAGCTGTCGCGTGAGGCGGTGGCCGAGATCGTCGATCGTGTGCTCGCTGGCATGCCGGGTGTCACAGCGAAAGACATAGGCCGTGTCATGGGAGCCGTGATGAAAGAAGTGGCCGGCCAAGCCGATGGTGAAATCGTCCGAGAGCTCGTCTCGGCCAAACTCCACTAGGTATGCGGATCCAGCTGACGCTTCGGGGAGAGGAGGCGCTCCATGGGCTGACGGCATTTTTTCTCCGCAAGGTGATCCGTGAGACCCTGACCCGATCCTTCCCTCAGGTATTTACACCGGACCGGACAGCTATCATAGATGTCGCCTGTGTCACGGATACAGAGATCGCCAAGCTCAACCGTGACTACCGGAAGAAAACGCAACCGACGGACATCCTTTCCTTCGGCCATTTCGAAGGACTGACCGCATTGCTCGCTCTACCAAAGAAAGGAGCGATCGACCTCGGTCAAATCATCCTCTCGCCCGAGTTCATCGCTCGTTCGGCCAAGGAGGATGGTGTATCATGGAAGCGTGAGTATACATACGTGCTTTCCCACGGCGTGCTTCATCTGGTCGGATTCGATCATGAGGAGCGGATGTTTGATATCCAGGACGCGGTGACGGATGTACTCGCGCCTATTATTCCAGAGCCGATGCAATGAGTCCGGTAAGTATACAAAAATTCGTTCGCAGTTTCCGGCACGCTCTCGCAGGCATTGCGTATGCAATCCGGGAAGAGCGGAATTTTCATATCGAGCTCGCGATCGCTATCGGGGTGGCTTTTTTTGCCTGGTATTTCCCACTTTCCTCTGACGAACGGGCGATCCTGACGCTTGTTATCGTGCTGGTTCTCGCGCTCGAGCTCGTGAATACGTCGTTCGAACGGATGCTGGATATGACGAAGCCACGTATTCACCCGTATGTTCGGGTGATCAAGGACCTCGTCGCCGGATCAGTGCTCATCAGCGCGATCGGAGCGGCCATCATCGGAGCGCTCATCTTCCTGCCGCATATCGTCTAGCCAAAGGTCGGTGGCAGGGATGTTTTTCTTCCTGTATAATGAGGCGCATGAGTGGCACTGGTGGCTCTCTTCTTTTGGTACGGTTTGATACTTATGGCGAAAACACATTATACTATCGGCCTCGACATCGGCTCGGCGACTGTCCGGGCGGTTATCGCCGAATTACCGCGCGATGACGGTCCCGTAAAGGTCGTCGGCGTTGGGGCAGTCCCTTCGGTGGGTATCCGGCGGGGCATCGTCGTCCAGCCTGAAGAAGTCGCCAAATCGATCAATGCCGCGCTGGAAGCCGCCGAACGGATGGCCGGGGCCGCGGTCGACAGCGTCGCCTGTTCGGTTTCGGGAGCAGACCTCTTTGCCCAGTCAGCGATCGGCGTCATCGCCGTCGGTAAAGCGGATGGCGAAGTGACGGAAGACGATCTCGGCCGCATCGTCGAGGAGACACAGGCGCGTACCGTGCTGGGCCCCAACAAAGAAATCCTCCATGTCGTCCCGCAGCACTATCGCCTCGATGATCAGGGTGGGATAAAGGATCCGGTGGGCCTCCGAGGTGTCCGCCTCGAACTCTCGTCACTCGTCATCGGGACGGGCAGCAATCATCTGAAGAATCTGGTCCGCAGTCTGGAGCTCGCCGGCATTTCCGCGCATCACTTCATCGCCGAACCGCTCGCTTCCGCCGAAGCCATCCTCTCGGCCAAGCAGAAAGAACTCGGGGTGGTCATGGTGAATATCGGTGCCAACACGACGTCGCTCGCCGTCTTCGAAGACGGAGATCTCCTGCATCTCGCTGTCCTGCCGGTTGGTGGGAGCCATATCACCAATGATATCGCGATTGGTCTCCGGATCTCGATTGATGTCGCTGAAGCGGTGAAACTGCAGTACGGCCACGCGATCCCTGCCGAGGTGGGGAAAAAAGAGGCGATCGATCTCTCCGAATTTGACTCGCAGGAAATGGATGAGGTGTCGCGGTACCATGTCGCCGAGATCATCGAAGCGCGGCTCGAAGAAATTTTCCATTACGTGAATCTCGAACTCAAGAGCATCCAGCGTGAGGCGCTCTTACCGGCGGGGGTCATGCTCACGGGCGGGGGTATCCTCGTCCCGGGTGCGGTGGAGCTCGCGAAGCGGCACCTTCGGCTCCCGGCCCAGATCGGTTATCCGAAGCCCTTGGGTGGCATCCTCGATCATGTGGACGGCCCGGCTTCGGCCACGGTCGTCGGACTACTCCTCCTCTCGCTCGAGGAAGGGAATGTGCATGAGCGGTTTTCATTGGGAGGTGCTTCGCAGCTCATGCAGCGCTTGCCGGGTGACTGGGGTGATCTCGCCGGCAAAGCCAAAGGAATTTTCCGCCGCTTTCTCCCGTAACCCGAGACTCGGCTTTCCGAGAAGTTTTACGAATACAAAACGAGTGATTGAGCGGGACGGGAGCGGGTTTGAAAAATGCCTTGCTTAAAAGGAAAAACCACGTTTCTCGCGGGGTTGACACTCTGTCGGATCGCGTGATAGAGTGGTGCATCAAGCCGAACTGCCCGGGGTGCGCTCATTCGCCCGAGTGGGGTGCTGGATGCTCATAATTCGACGATTGCTAGATAGTAGAGCCCGTATGGCCGAGATCAAACCCGACATCGAGACATTCGCCAAGATCAAAGTTGTCGGCGTGGGTGGCTCGGGTAACAATGCAATTTCACGCATGATCGATGCCAAGATCAAGGGCGTCGAATTCGTCGCTATCAATACCGATGCGCAAGCACTCCATCATTCCAAAGCGCAGGAGAAAGTCCATATCGGCAAGAACCTGACCAAGGGTCTCGGTGCCGGGATGAATCCCGAGATCGGTCGTCAAGCCGCCGAAGAGAACCGTGACGAAATTCAGGAAGTCTTGAAGGGTGCCGACATGGTGTTCGTCGCCTGTGGTCTCGGTGGGGGAACTGGTTCTGGTGCTGCGCCGATCGTTGCGGAGACGGCCAAGGAACTCGGCGCCCTCACCGTCGGAGTCGTCACGCGCCCATTCGCCTTCGAAGGGTCACAGCGTCGCGCCATCGCCGAAGAAGCGCTGAACAACCTGAAGGATCGCGTCGATACACTCATCACCATCCCGAACGACAAACTCCTCTCGATCATCGACCGTAAGACCTCGCTCATCAGCGCCTTCCGTATCGTGGATGATGTGCTCCGCCAGGGTGTGCAGGGGATCTCGGACCTCATCACCCGCCCGGGCATCGTGAACGTCGACTTTGCCGATGTCCGTGCCATCATGCAGGACTCGGGCTCGGCCCTCATGGGTATCGGTATCGCCAGTGGCGAGAACCGCGCCGTCGAGGCCGCCAAGGCCGCCATCAATAGCCCACTCCTCGAGCTCTCTATCGATGGGGCCAAGGGCGTGCTCTTCAATATCTCGGGCTCGACGGATATCGGGATGCTCGAGATCAACGAAGCCGCCAATATCATCACGGAAAATATCGACCCCAACGCGAAAGTGATCTTTGGAGCAGTGGTGGATGATCAGATCCGCAAGGGCGACATCCAGATCACGGTCGTGGCGACGGGCTTCGATTCCGGCAAGATCCAAGAGATGCCGATCGGTCTCGTGCAGCGCGCCAAGCCGAATCCGACCATCGGTCAGCTCACCCAAAAAGAGAGTCACGCGCAGAGCTATCGCCGCGAGGAACCGGTGACGGAATCGACCGATGAACCGGAAGAGCTCCGCACATTCACGTCCCGCGCTATCGAGCCGACCCCGCTCATCATCGAAGAAAAGATCCAGCCCAAGAGCTTCGGCCTCCGGCAAGAATCCAGGGATATCGTCGAGGAGGAAGACCTCGAAATCCCGGCCTTCATCCGCCGCAAGATGAAGAAATAATAGTCAAAACGCTCCGAGAGGGGCGCTTTTGTTCGTTGTTGACTATATGGCTGGCCTGGTGTTCAATACCGTGAACTGCGTATCATGTCGACCTCGGTAGCGTAAGGACTTTTACGGTACTCATGGTACGACGGGATCCTCCTATCGTATCCGGCCGGGCAACCGGGCGGTCTGCGGGCAACCGCACTCATCACTCTCTCCGGAGATCTTTAACATGACTACGCTTAATAAGTATCACGAACCAATCTTGGAAAAGCGACGCCACGAGTACCCGTTTCTGCTCGACTATGTCTTCGCTTCATATCGTTCCCCAGAGCTGTTCGGGGAAGAACGTGTGCGACACATCATCAGCGAGTACCTCGGCCGGCACATCCGACAAAACGTCGCGAAGAAGGATGGAGACACCGAGGCGGTGATTAAATCCCTCATCGAAGGTATCCAGGCCGGCTGTAACGGCAAGGATATTTTCGGGACTGACAGCATCAAGGCTATCGCCAATGAGCTGCAGCATGGCAATGCCACGGAGATCTTCATCGGCTTGACGGGCGTCGTCTTGCACCTGAAGCGTTTCGGTGACGGTATCGGCATCAAACCGCAAGATGCCAAAGGTGCGATCCATCGGAACGCAACCGAAATTTTTGAGGGGATGGCGACATACCCACGAGATGAAGGCGGTTACGATTCTTTTGACCCCTTTGTCCAAAGTTGGACTGTCACTATGCCGCGTTGGCAGACGTATGGGAATAAGAAGATAGATGTCGCAGCCGAGCTCGCTTCCGCGAGACGTTATGTGCCGGATGTGGAGTGGCGGATGGATATCGAGGCAGTGACGAGCGAGCTTCTTATGCTCTATATCGGCCAGAATGACCATGGTATAGCAGTCGGTCAGTATCACGGCATCCCCGTTAGTATGAGTATTCTCTTCGGGGGTGAAGAGCGGGATCAGAACTGGCGCAAGGGATCTGTCACTCGCGAAGAGTTCGTACTGGCGTTCTGCAGCAATTCAAGCGATAGCCCGTATATCCGATAAGAGCTCCGGATGGCCAATAAGCACAATACGTTCCAAAAAGCGGAATGTGGTATCGACTACGGAACGGAGCAGAGCTGTTTGAAGCAGTTGGCGAACATCCTCCTGAATGCGTTCTCTGCCAGAGATTTAGAGGAAACGGTTGCCAAGAATCCTCACTGGGTGGCGTGGAGAGAACAACCCGTCGAACCACCGCAATCGGAAGCGGCGCGTTGACATTCGCAGGTATCGTCCTGCAGCCGGTCTCACAAAATGTGGGATCGGTTTTCATTTGTCTTTAGAGAGACGGGATGACGACTGTGTGCGCTGCAACAAAGTGGGAGTGTGGGTAGACAGAGGAGTGGAGGCGTGATATCTTGAGCAGTCCGATTTCGGACATGGTTTTTGTGCGGAGACATACGTTGCCTCCTTTTCCAATCAACCCAGGAGACTTTCTCATGGACGTTCTATTGCTTCAGGTTGCCGCTCAGAAGATCGAATCGGATGGTTACTGGGGGCTGGGTAACGCAGCTAAACTGGTCGGTATGCCAACTGCGCTAGCCATCCTCATCGCCCATCTCCGTCTCGAACGCGGATCCAAGGATACCTGGCCGGCCGACCCCATCATCGACGAACAGGTCATGGAACTTCTGATGAAGGAGGTACCGGCGGTTCAAAACTTCCTCGGGAGGGACTGCGCACTCTTTTATGCCGACGAGTGGGATTGCCTCCAAAATTTCTCGGCCTACGCTGTGGAATGGCGCGACCGAGTTTGGTCGACCGTCGAACACGCCTACCAGGCGGCTAAGTACGATCGACCGGACATTATCGAACGTATCTTCCAAGCGCGTTCGGCTCACGAGGCAAAGAAGATCGGGGATGAGTCCATGTATCAAGACGATATCCGTCTTGATTGGGATGAAGTCAAGCGCCCCGTGATGAAAGAAATCCTCCAAGCCAAGCTTGCCCAGCACGAGTACGTGCGGAAGATACTTTCCAGGAGTCATGGAATGACGTTGGTCGAGGACACGCATAGGGATGACTACTGGGGTCGTGGTCCGAACTGGTCCGGCCAGAATTGGCTTGGCAAGATCTGGGAGGAAATTCGAGACGAAGTCTTTCCTGCATGAGCAGGCCTCTCGGTCTGTCATCCACGCCGCCTAGCAACACTGGGCGGCCTTTTCTTTTTCGCGTTGACCTACTGGTACTTTCCTGTATAATCGGAGGCAACCAAACTACTTCCGAAAGGGGAGTGTCATGGAGAACCTTATCAATTGGAAGCGAGTGTATGGCAATTTCGCCTTGCTTCTCGACGCCTATCGGCGGCAGGAATTTCCCTATCAACCCGAACATCTCGCTCGAGTGCCGCATCACATGGTGGATGTGCAGGCGCTCCCTGACTGGACCGCCAATGACTGGTTCTATACCACGCACCTCCTTCGGGGCAAGGTGCAGAGCCATATGGCGACCGCACGAGCCATCGAGCTTCGTGCGAAACACCCCGAGCTCTTTGATCCGTATGAAGCTGCCAAGTTTTCAGCAGCGGAAATTGATCGGCGACTGGAGCAAGTATTCGGGACGGTCCCGCCCCAGCAGCATTATGGCGAAGCTTGGCGGCGCAATTCCGAGATCCTCATCGCCTGGGGTGGTGATATCCTCGCGGTCTACGAGGGCCTCACGACCGAAGTTGAGGTCAGGGACCGCGTGATGAACAAGGGCGACGACACCCTACCGCTCAGAGAACGTGGGTTCTACGGGTTTCAGGAGAAGATGTGCGCCCTCCTCACCATCAACCTGATGCAGGCGGGTTTCATCCGGCGGATCAGCATGTCGTTTCCGGTGGACTTTCATCATACGCGAGTCCTCATCGGGACGGGTATGTTCAAGCTCGAGAATGGCTCGTACAATCCGAAATCGATCATGGCGGCGGGGGATGCTATCGGTCGGGCCTACCTCGATCGTTTCCCCGGAGTGGATCCGGTCAAGTTCTCGGAGCTACTCTTTATCCTCTCGCGCGAGGGCTGCCGGTGGGCTAACAATGAGCCCGAGACTGATTGGAAGGATCCTGCGACCATTAACCGCTTTCGGCGGAGCTGTGCCCCATGTCCGCTCGCCTTCCGCTGCGATCAGACCGTGCTCACACGAGACTACTACCCTGAGGGGAAGGGAAGTCCGCGCCGGATCACGGTCGTCTCACGGCCGAAGCCACCGCGTTCCTTTCGGCTCGGCTGAAGTGAGGGCCTCGTTCCCTCTCCGCCGCCTAGCAACACTGGGCGGCCTTTTCTTTTGACGCCAATTTGCTAGAGTGAAGGACGATCTTTGATTCGCATCCCCCTAACCCCCCCCTACCAGCTACAAGCTAACCCCTGAGTCCCTATGCGCTGCCCCTTTTGCAATCACCCCGAATCCAAAGTAACGGACTCACGCGAGACGCTTGAAGGCCGAGTCATCCGCCGGCGCCGCGAGTGTCTGTCGTGCCAGGCGCGATTCTCGACGCATGAACAGGCCGAGCTCTTTCGGGTGTCGGTGGTGAAGAAAGACGGCTCGCATCAACCCTATGAGCGCAAGAAGATCGAAGTGGGACTGCGCAAGGCCTTCGAAAAGCGGCCGATGGGGGATGATCGACTGGAGAAGCTCTTGGGGGCGATCGAATACACGATTGCTGAACGGGCGAAGAAGAATCAAATCGCCAGCCGCGATATCGGCACGATCATTTTGGATAAATTGAAAGACCTCGATGAGGTGGCGTATATCCGCTTCGCGAGCGTCTACCAGTCGTTCGGCAGCGCGCGGGGCTTCCGCCGAGTGCTCGAGAAATTCGATCAGTAATTCATGACTACGCGGGAGCGCGCCAGAGCGGAGCGAGCGGATACGGATATGTCCAGGTGGGTGACGGGGATAGCGATCGGACTCTCGGCGGGGATGCTCTTGTCCGCGTGGGCGGGGACTGAAGCGCGCGTGTTGGCGCTCCTCGGCCTGGTAGTGGCGATCATCATAGCGAGTCTCTTTCCGAGTCGCGAACGAATCATGCTGGGAATTATCAGCGCGCTCGCATTCGGGGCGGGGATGTTTTTGTATACTCAGGCCTTCACTCGTTGGTACGTGTTGCCGGAAACGGTAGCGTTTATGGGTCCGGTAGAAATCATCGAGCGCGGCGAAGCGAAGGTGTTCTATCGACCGATGACGCTGCGGCCGATCGACGTCATATGGTCGGGCGGTGACATCCTCTATCGTTCCCCGACTGATGTTGTCGGAATGCCGGGTGAGCAATGGGATTTCCAGTGCGCCGTATCGCGTCCCGAGAACTTCGAGCCAGGGTTCGACTATCGGTTACTCCTCGCGACGCGGGGCGTGGGATATGTCTGCGAACACGGCGGCCAGAGCCGTCTTTCGCCGAGCGAAGGGGTCAGTCTTCGGCAGAGGCTGGCTTCCATTCAGTCGGGACTCCAGGCCCGGATCAAGGCGCTCATCCCGGAACCGGAGGCGGGGCTCTTGTCCGGGCTCCTCATCGGTGGGAGTGATACGCTCGCCCCGGAGACGAAAGCGGCCTTTGCTCGGGCCGGACTGTCACATATCGTCGCGGTGTCGGGGTATAACATGAGCGTGGTCGCGGAGGGACTCGTCATCCTCTCGCTCGTACTGGGACTGTGGCGGCGCCTGGCCGTCGGTTTGGCAGTCATCGGGCTTGCACTCTTTCTCCTCATCATCGACGGATCGGCTGCATCGCTCCGGGCCGCTCTCATGGCGTGGCTCGCGTTCGGAGCCTATTTCGTCGGTCGGCCGGCTGCTTCGTGGAACGGACTCTTGCTCGCGGGGGTCGTGATGCTCTGCTTCAATCCGCTCCTCATCCGCTTTGATGTCGGATTTCAATTGTCATTTCTCGCGACGCTCGCCCTCCTCGTCTTCGCCCGACATTTCGAGACTTTTGCATTCTTCCGACGCTGGTACGGCAAGCTGTCGGCGCTGTTCCTCACGACGATCGTGATAGAACTCTTCACGCTACCGATCATCATCTCGGCCTTTGGGACCGTATCGTTGGTGGCGCCATTCGCGAATGCGCTCGTCTTGCCACTCGTTCCGATCGCCATGTTTGTCGGTATGGCCGCTATCGGACTGGCCGCGCTGGTACCGAGTTTGGGATTCCTCCTCATGCCGCTCGTCTGGCTGCCACTCGCTCTGATCATCCGGCTAGCCGAAGGGCTGGCGGTTGTCCCCTGGGCCAATCTGTCAGGGCTCGACATGACACCGTCTTTTGCCGTACTCTGGTATGTCGGTTTGGGACTGGCCGTCTACGGGCTCGAAAGAATACGGAAACGCTATGTATTGGGGATGGATCACTAAATCAGTTTTGATCGGCGCGCTGGCGACATTTACCCTCGCCTTCGGGTTGTGGTTGTTTTTCATCCAGACCAATGCCGCTGAAACGAAAGTAGTCTTCCTCTCGGTCGGCCAAGGAGATGCCATCCTCATCAGCCAGGGGATGAATCAAATCGTCATCGATGGTGGACGCGATGGGCGACTCCTCCTCTCGCGGCTCGGCCGTCATGTGCCGTTCTATGATCGGACCATCGAAGTCCTCATCCCGACCCATCCCGATGCGGACCATATCGGCGGGTTGTCCGCTCTCCTCGAACGCTACCGGGTGAAGACCGTGCTCGATACGGGGGCCCGGACGGATACGCGGTCGGCTTTTCTCTTTTATCGCGACTTGGAACAGGAGGGGGCGGACCGGGTCCCGGCACTGCGCGGTACGAGCGTGACATTGCCGGGTGGCGGGGCATTGTCCGTCGTTTATCCGTATGCGCCAGAGCCAGCCGATGTGCCTGAGACGAATGAGGGGAGTGTGGTGGCGCGCTTCGAGTACGGCGAGACGAGTTTCCTCTTCACGGGCGACCTCCCCGATGAGGAGCGGTTTATCCCTGATCTCACGCCGGTCGATGTGCTGAAAGCCGGTCATCACGGCTCGCGGTATTCGACCAGCGATGCCTTACTAGATCTGGTGCGGCCAGAGGCAGCGATCATTTCGGTCGGGAAGAATACGTACGGACATCCTCATCCGGCCGTCTTGGAGCGGCTCCAGACACACGGGGTCAATGTCTCACGGACTGACATGGAGGGCGATATCGTCTACCGCTGTCGGGAAAATGCCTGTCAGCGGGAACGATAAACCTGCGTCTCGTAAGGCATCTACACCGTCTGTTGGGTGTTGTTTTCCGAGAAGGAGTGTCACGTCTTGCAGAAAACAACCTTTCGTGTTACAGTCCCAGCGTAATCGTTTTCTCTAAAAGGAAGGTCTATGGCTGTCGCACATCCGAAGAAAGAACGCACTCTCGTGATCCTGAAGCCAGACGCCATCCAACGCTCACTCATCGGAGAGGTCATCCGCCGGATCGAGCGGACTGGGTTGAAGCTCGTGGCGGTGAAATTCATGGTCGCCAAAGAGGAACAGTGCTGGGAACACTATCAGAAGAACGAGGAGTGGTATCTGAAGAAGGGGCAGCGCGTCATCGATGACCGCAAGGCTCATGATCTGCCGATTGAGCAGGAGCCGCTTGAATACGGCAAAGACATCATCCGTACCATCGTCGAATACATGACATCCGGACCAGTACTCGGTCTCGTAGTGGAGGGGCTGGGTTCAGTCGCAATCACGACCAAGCTGGTGGGGAGTACCGAACCCAGTACATCCGATGTCGGGACGATCCGCGGGGATTTCACCATCGACACCTACAGTCTATCGGCCATCGACAACCGGGCCGTGCGTAACCTCATTCATTGTTCTGACAGTCCTGAGGAAGCCGAGCGTGAAATTGCCATCTGGTTTACGCCCGAAGAGCTCATCAACTACCGTCTCGTCCAAGAGCAAATCCTCTACGATGTGAACCTCGACGGCATTCTGGAGTAAGTCTCCAAGCCGGGAAATCAGGGCCCTTGACAGGGTCCTTTTTTCATCCCCTTGCAAAAAAATCCAGGAGGTATAGGATAGCGTATATTTCTCGGTGGGTGATCGAGGAGTAGGTGGTGGGTGCTGTCGGAAGATATGCACCTGCTGTGGTTCTTGTTTTGTGAGAAGGAGTGCAAAATGAACGCACAAGAAGGTGACCTTAGTGGTCTGGATCTGCCGGTCGTTGCTCTGGATGGGGAGTGGTTGTCGCCGCTCGAGATAATCAATAGACGGCTGTGTGTGGATGACTCCGGGGTGACCAATCCCAACCTCCGCACTCAGCCCTCGACGCGCTGGCAAGCGCATCGTGCGGATTCGAAGAAGAACGTGTAGAGTCGTGAACGAGCGACACAGCCACTACCCGTGGCGAACCTAGCTGCGCTGCAGCGAAGGAAGGAGTACCGCGATCCGGGCTCCTTTTCATTTCTCCTTCGGTTTGATATCCTCACTGTGTTTCAGAAGGCAATCGAGAGGAACAAAAATACGGGCTGTAGTATATCGGCAGTACGCGTGCATGGGGTGCACGTAGGCCGGGTTCGATTCCCGGCAGCCCGACAATTTCCGGCATCTTCGATGCTTGCAGAAGCTGATTATGGTACAATAAAGCTATAAGATTTGATTGAGCTAGTCCGTATGGAGACCACCCCGTATCTGTCGGTCCTGATTCCTGCATACAAAGAAGGGGAGCGCATCGGGCACAACCTCCTCGAGATTGACCGTTATTTGAAGAGCAAGTCCTTCACGTATGAAATCGTCGTCGTCGTCGATGGATCGCCCGACAACACAGCCGCTGTGGCGAGCAATTATGCGCTGACGGTTCCGAACCTCCGCGTCATCAATAATCCGGAGAATCATGGCAAGGGCTATGTAGTGCGTCAGGCACTGCTTGAGGGCAAGGGCGAGTATCGGGTCTTTCTCGATGCCGACGGCTCGACCGCTATCACACATCTCGATGCCTGTCTTCCATTCTTTCAGGAAGGCTATGATGTCGTCATTGGTTCGCGCAAGATCGAGGGTTCCTTCATCCAAGTCCATCAGCCCCGTCACCGTGAAATTATGGGCGAAGGCGGTAACTGGCTCATCCGTATTGTGCTCGGTCTCTGGAGTTTCCCGGATACGCAATGCGGCTTCAAGGCGCTCTCGGCCAAGGCGGCTGACGCGGTCGCGAGTCGGATGGTCGTGGACCGCTTCGGTTTTGATTTCGAACTGATTATTCTAGCGGAGAAGCTTGGTTTCAAGATCAAACAGATCCCCGTTCGCTGGATGAATGAGGAGGGCTCAACGGTGAGTCTCACGGGTCCGAATGGTTTCATCCAGGTCTTGATTGATCTCTTCAAGACGAAGTGGCGACTCCTGACTGGTCAGTATAAGATCCAGTGAGGACAAATGTCCGACAGAGGCATCGGTGAGAACCCAAAAACACACAAGAACAAAAGCCATGGCAGGCGAAGCAGAGAAGTCACAAGATAAAAAACAGCGATCCACATCAGAACTCCGGCAGGATATCGTGACGGGGGACTGGGTCATCATCGCAACCGCCCGAGGGAAGCGGCCGGATGATTTCGTCACGCCGCCCCGAGTGACGGGCATAGAGAGTCCGGATATTTTCGAAGACCCAAAAGCGAGTGGCCAAGAGGAGGATATGCTCATCTATATGCGTCCCGACGGGGATTGGAGCTTGCGTGTCTTCCCGAATAAGTTTCCGGCCGTGTCGCGCTCGAACGGGCGACCCAAGTCGCTCGCGGACGGTCCATATTTCGGCATGTCAGCGGTCGGGTACCATGAGGTGATCGTGACGCGCGATGCCTTGCGCTCGATCGCCGAACTCGAGACCTGGCAAGTGGCCGAACTCCTCGATGCCTATCAGGATCGCTACCTCTCGCTCATGAACAAGGCGAGCGTGAATTATATTCAGATTTTCCATAATCACGGCCACGAGGCCGGGGCGTCTGTCCCGCATCCGCATTCGCAGCTGATGGCGATCCCGGTAGTCGCGCCCTATGTCGAGTCGATTCTCTCGGGGGCGGAGCGTTTCTACAAGAGCCACCGGCAGCGGGTCTACGGGACAATGGTTGAGTATGAGCGCGAGAAAAAGAAACGGCTCGTCTTCGAAAACGATGACTTCGTTGTTTTTGCGCCGTATGCTTCACGGGTCGCGTTTGAATTGTGGGTCGTGGGAAAGCGTCCGAACCCGTACTTCGAGCGCATTACCGATGAGGAGAAATTCGCCTGCGGTGAGGCCCTTCAGAAGGCGCTCCAAGTACTGTATCGTGGTCTCGGCGATCCGGCGTACAACTTTTATCTCTACACCGCACCTTGCGATGGCAAGGAATACCCGCATTTTCAGTGGCATATCGAGATCGCACCGCACACAGCGACCTGGGCAGGATTCGAGCTGTCCACGGGGATTGAGATCTCTTCGATCGAGCCGGAAACGGCGGCCGCCTTCCTGCGGGAGAAACTCGAGAGCGCGTAGCCTATGTCACCGTTTCTCGTCATCGGCAATCTCAAGATGCACCTCCTCACCCATACTGAGGTGAATGAGTACTTGTCCCAGCTGCGGCGGGAGTCCGTAGGCAAGACCTTCGCCCATAGCCGGGGGATCATCGCGCCACCCGCGATCCATCTCCACGCTTTCAGTCATTTGCCAGCGGGTTTCACATTGGCCGCACAGACAATGGGGTGGGAACTGAAAGGCGCCTTCACGGGCGAGATCTCTCCTGCGATGCTGCGCGATGCCGGTGTCGGACATGTCATCCTCGGTCACAGCGAACGCCGGGCGTATGCCGGTGAGACGGATGCGCTCGTCGCGAAGAAAACCAGACTGGCCTTGAAAGAAGGAATCATTCCCATCGTCTGCCTCGGCGAGACGGCAGAGGAACGTCAGCGTGAGCAGACGACAACGGTCATTGAGCGAACGGTACGGACCGTGTTCGACGATCTCTCACCGCTTTTAGCACAGCGGGTGATCATCGCCTATGAGCCGCGCTGGGCGATCGGGACGGGCGTGACGCCGACGACCGCGGATATCCTTCAGGTGAAGGTGTACCTCCGTAAGCTGTTCTCCGGGCTTTATGATCCGGCGTTTGCCGAGCGGATGACGGTGATCTATGGCGGATCAGTCAAAGCGACGGCTCTCGCGTCAGTGTCTTGGGAAGCAGAGATGTCCGGTGTCCTCGTCGGCGGAGAGAGTCTCTATCCGCGCGAACTCGTGAAGATGCTACTCGAGGCGGAACATACCTTCAGTCACCCCGTATCGCAAACACTATGATTATTTCGGCCAAGAAAATCCTCACGGAAGCGCAGACAAAAGGGTATGCCGTCGGCGCGTTCAATACTGTCAATCTCGAGACGACGTGGGCCATCCTGGAAGCGGCCGCCGAAAAACATTCACCGGTCATCGTACAAATGACGGAGAAGACATTTCAGTATGGCGGAGGGCATGCGATGTATCATCTCGTGAAGAATATCGCCGACTTTTATTTCCCCGATATCCCGCTAGCGATCCATCTCGATCATGGGCGTAACCTGGCAGTGGTCCGTGAGGCGCTCGCGATCGGCTTCAAGTCGGTCATGATGGATGCCTCGACCCTGCCCTATGAAGAAAATATGGAGGCGACCGCGACGATCGTCCGTGAAGCCCATACCAAGGGCGCGACCGTCCAGGGCGAGCTCGGCAATGTGCCGTACAAGGGGGAAGTGACGGATATGGAGCATATGGACTGGGACAAGTACATGACGAATCCAGCCCAAGCCGATGCGTATGTTCGAACGACCGGGGTGGATACGCTGGCGGTCGGCATCGGCAATGCGCATGGTTCATTTCCTGAACGATCAGAACCGGATTTTGATCGGTTGGCGGCGATCCGTGAGCGCATCAAACTCCCGCTCGTCCTGCATGGGGCATCGGATTGGGAAGGAGAAAAAGTCGCGCGCGTGATCGGGCTCGGCGTCGCCTGTTTCAATGTCGAGACGGCGACCAAGACAGCGTTCATCACGACCTTGCGTGAGACCTTGCCGACAAACGAAGCGGTGGATATCCGGAAAATTCTCATGCCTGCGCGGGAGAGTTTCCGTGAAGCGGTGAAGCGGAAGATGGACCTTTTCGGTTCAACCGGCAAAGCCTAAACATAAACACACACAGGGTTATGGAAAAGAAACGGATCGCCATCAACGGTTTCGGGCGGATTGGTCGAGCGGCTTTCAAGATCGCGTTGGAAAAACCGGAGCTGGAAGTGGTCGCTATCAATGACTTGGCCGAGGTATCTATACTCGCCCACCTCCTCGCTCACGATACGGCCTATGGCCACTACGCCAAGACGGTCACGGTCGGAGAAGAGAAGCTCACGGTCGATGGGAAGGACTACCCGGTGTATGCTGAGCCGGACCCGCTGAAACTTCCCTGGAAGGACCTGGCGGTGGATGTCGTGCTCGAATGCACCGGCCGCTTCACGGATAAAGACGCTTCGGCGCAGCACATCACGGCCGGCGCGAAATGTGTTGTGCTCTCGGCCCCGTCGAAGGGGGATGATGGAGCGGTGCCGACCTTTCTCCTGGGTGTCAATGCGGATCAGTACGCTGGCGAAACCGTCATCTCCAATGCGAGTTGCACGACGAATTCCCTCGCCCCGATCGCCAAAGTGATTCATGAACGCTTCGGTATCGAGAAGGCGCTCATGAGCACGATCCATTCCTACACGGCCGATCAGACACTGCAAGATGGCCCGCACAAGGACTTTCGTCGAGCCCGGGCTGCCGCGCAGAATATCGTTCCGACGACGACTGGGGCAGCGATTGCTGTCACGCAGGTGATCCCGGAACTCAAGGGGCGTTTCGATGGGCTTTCGTTTCGTGTCCCGACCATCGTCGTATCACTGACTGATTTCACGTTTCTCCTGAAGCAGAAGACAACGGTGGAAGAGATCAATACGGTCTTGACCGAAGCGAGCCGCAATCCACGCTTCGCCCATGTACTAGATGTCACGGACGAGCCACTGGTTTCATCTGACTTTATCGGTAATCCGCACTCAGCAATTGTCGACCTGTCGCTTACCAAGGTGGTGGACGGTGATCTGGTGAAGGTGGTCGCGTGGTATGATAATGAATGGGGTTACTCGAACCGCCTCGTCGAGATGGCGGCTTTGGTGAAGTAAAAACAAAATCAGCGGGACGATATGTATGACGTCCTTATCAAGAACGGGACTTTGATCGATGGCTCTGGTGAGCCGATGTTTCAGGGCGACCTGGCCGTCCAAGAGGACCGGATCGTCGCGATTGGCAACGTGAACGGTGCGGCGGAACGGGTCATCGATGCGACGGGCAAATATGTTACCCCCGGGTTTATCGACGTCAATAATCACTCGGACACGTATTGGGAACTGCTGGCCTTTCCGGAATTAGAGAGCCTCCTCTATCAGGGGGTTACCACTATTGTCGGAGGGAACTCCGGCTCGTCACTAGCGCCGCTCACCCGGGCCGACATCATCCGTTCGATCCAAAAGTGGACCGATGTGAGCCGGGTCAATTTCAACTGGCTCACGATGGAAGAATTTTTCTCGGCGGTAGAGAAGCGCCGGCCGGCGGTGAATTTCGCGACCCTCGTCGGGCACGGGACGCTCCGTCGCGGCGTGATGAAAGATGAAACACGACCGATCCATGATGCCGAAGTGGAAGTGATGGAGCGACTCTTGAAACAAGCGCTCCACCAAGGGGCGATCGGTTTCTCGACCGGACTCCTCTATACGCATGCCCGTGGTGCCCACACCAATGAAATTCTCCGGCTCGTGGAACTGCTCCGGGGCGAGAAGGGTGTCTATGCGACCTATGTCCGCAATGAAGGAGAGGGTCTCGTTGGGGCGGTAGAAGAAGCCGTGACGGTCGCTCAAAAATCGAAAGTCCCGCTGCACATCTCGCACCTCAAGGCGGTGGGGGAGAAGAATTGGCCGCTCATGGATGAGGCGTTTAATCTCATCGAGACGGCGGCTTTGAACCAGCTAGATATCAGTTTCGATGTTTACCCGTATACGGCGACCGGTTCGGTGCTGTACACTTTCCTGCCGACGTGGATTACAGAGAATGGCGCGCGACTCATGCTCGCTCGGCTCCGTGACCCGGAGGTCCGGAGCGCGGTCGTCGCTGAGATGCAGAAGAACGGGGTCGACTACTCGTCGATGATCCTGTCGGTGACCAATATCGGTAAAATGCTCACTCGGCGCAAGGTTTCCGACATCGCACATCTCCATAGCAAGCCGCCGGAGGAAGTCATCATCGATGTGCTCCTCGCGAGCGAAGGTCGGGCGATCGTATCGCTTGAAACACTCTCGGAGAAAAACGTCCAGAAGGCCATCCGGCATCCATTTTCGATCGTCAGCTCAAATGGCTCGGGCTACAATCTCAAACACGCTGAAACGGGTGATCATGTTCACCCGCGGAACTTCGGTACCTTTCCACGAGTCTTTGCTGAATATGTCCGGCGTCAACGTTCGCTCTCCTGGGAAGAGGCAGTGCACAAGATGACGGGGAAACCAGCGAAGAAATTCCGGCTGGAAGGCCGGGGATTCCTCACGGTTGGGTCCGCGGCGGATATTGTCGTCTTCGATCCAGAGACTATCGCTGATAAGGCGACGATGGAAGACCCTTATCAGTATGCCGTTGGTGTGGAGGCGCTCTTGGTGAACGGGATTTTGACGATTGAGAACGGGGTGTATAATGGCAAGCGGCCGGGTCGGATCTATCGCAAACCCCATTCGTGGCTTCCCTGGTAGTCTCGTGCCAGCGACCAGGCTATTGAGGCTTCACGTCCCGGGTATATTTTTATAATTTCTGGATGTACGGAACCGGTACAGCCCTCTCTCCCTATGCTGAAATCTGATTGGTTCAAAGGCAAGCGCATTACGGTTTTCGGCATCGGTCTCAATCGAGGCGCTTTAGCGACGATCAAATTCCTCATCGAGGCGGGGGTGCGCGAGGTGATCGCGACCGATATCAAGACGAAGGAAGACCTAGCGCCGACTATCCGAGAACTCGCGAAGTATAAGAACATCACCTACGTTTTGGGGCAGCACCGCTCCGAAGACTTCACTCAGGCGGATATGGTGGTGAAGAATCCGGTCATCGCCTGGACGAATGAATATATCAAGCTTGCCCTGACTCAGCATGTCCCCGTTGAGATGGACGCGAGTCTTTTCATCCAGCTCACGAAACGCCCGATGATCGGTATCACGGGGACCAAGGGCAAGACAACGACAGCTTCACTCATCGCCCATATCCTGGAGCAGTCAGGCAAGGAAATTGTCCGGGCTGGTATCAGTCAAATCGGTTTCCTCGATGCACTGGCGCAGTTGACCCGAGACTCAGCCGTGGTCGCAGAGCTTTCTTCGTGGCGACTCTCCTCCTTTGTTTCGCACGCCTATTCGCCATCGGTGGCCGTGGTGACCAATATCTATCCTGACCACCTGAATTATTACAAGAAGATGGCGGCCTATGTGGCCGATAAAGAGGTCATCTTCCGTTTCCAGAAGCAAGATGATTGGCTGATCCTGAATTGTGACAATGAAGGCACGCGAGCGATGGCCCTTCAGGCGAAGAGTCGCATCGTCTGGTTCTCCGAGCATGAGCTGACGGAAGGGGAAGGGGTCTTCTTCCGATCGGGTACGGTGTATGAGCGAACGGCTGCCGGGGAACAGCTGCTCTTTCCTTGGCCCGAGGTCGCTCTGCGTGGCGAACATAATCGAAGCAATATCCTCGCGGCGATCGCTGCTGCTCGGACACAAGGCGTTTCCCCGAACGTGATCCGTGCTGCTCTGGCGACGTTTCGGGGTGTGCCGCATCGCCTCGAGCTCGTCGGGGAGCGAGAAGGGGTGCGGTACTTCAATGATACAGCGGCGACGATGCCGGAAGCGGCCATGGCGGGTATCCGAGCCTTCACGGCACCGGTAGTGCTCATTGCTGGCGGAGCGGACAAGGCCTTTGATTACGCCGAGCTGGCCCGGGTATTTGCGACTGAGCCGAAAGCCGTGGTGCTCTTCCAAGGGACAGCGACTGAGAAGCTTTTACCGCTCATGGAGCAGGCTGCTTCAGCGGCCGGGAAATCGGACGTGCTCTTTCCTGTTGTCGCGAGTATGGAGGATGCACTGCGCGTCGCGACGGATGAAGCAGAGCCAGGGGATGTGGTGCTCCTCTCGCCCGGTGTCGCGAGCTTCGGTCTGTTCCAGAACGAGTTCGATCGGGGGGATCAATTCCGCTCGGGCGTGCAGCGACTCCTGGCAGCGTGACGGCGGTCGAGTACGTTGACAGTCGGGCTGACGAGGGGTACTATACCCCCAGAGGGTATATTGTTATGTCCGCAATGAAACCACATTCAGGAAAACAGAAGCGTGAAGCCGTGAAGCCGCGCTCGGGCCGGGAAGCCGTCCTGGCACGTGTCGCGCGTGTCGAGGGTCAACTCCGCGGTGTCCGTCGTATGGTCGAAGAGAATGACGAATGTCTCGACATCATCGCTCAGATTTCAGCGATTCGAGAAGCCGTGGCGATGCTCGGGGTCGAGCTCCTGAAGGATGACCTCGTCTGTAAGTGGGATGGGAAGAAAAAAATTGATGAAGCCTACTTGAAGAGTCTGTTCAAGATGCAGTAATAAACTCAATGGAAAATGCAAATATCAAAATGAAAAATTATTGTGTCGCGAAGCGACTCCTTGGTTTTTCACTTTAACTTTTATATTTTGAATTTCTTTTATGTATGACTGTATTATCGTGGGCGGGGGACCAGGGGGTATTGCTGCCGGCGTGTATGCCGCGCGGAAACAAATCAAAACGCTTTTCATCACGGAAAACTTCCTGAGTCAGTCCGTCGTGTCGGCCTCGATCGAAAACTGGATTGGGACTGTCTCAATCGCTGGTTGGGAATTCGGTCAGGCACTGGAAAAGCATTTGCGGGCTCAGGAAGGGCTCGAGATAAAAACCGGTGAGCGCGCGACGGGTCTGACCGAGCTCCCGACCGGTGGCTACCGCATCACGACTGATCAGGGCAGCTATGACACGAAAACCCTCATCGTCGCGACCGGGGGTCGGCACCGCCACTTGGCTGTTCCGGGAGAAGAAAAATTCAACGGTCACGGCGTCGTTTACTGCTCGACTTGTGATGCGCCGTTTTTCAAGCAGAGGAAAGTCGCAGTCGTCGGGAGTGGCAACTCAGCCTTGGAAGCAGTCGAGGACCTGTTGCCATATGCCAATGAGATCGTCCTGTTCGTTCGGGGCGGCGAGCTGAAGGGGGATAAGATCACGCAGGAGAAGATCCTTGCCTCCCCCAAAGTGAGTGTCATCTATAATGCCGTGACCCAGGAAATCATCGGTGAGACCAAGGTGGAAGCGCTCCGGTACCAGGATAAAACGACAGCTGAGGTGAAGGACATCGCGCTTGATGGTGTCTTCGTCGAGATCGGCATGGTGCCAAATACTGAGTTTGCACAGGGTCTGCTCGAGCTCAATGAGCGCGGGGAAATCATCCTCGATACACGCCGGGCAACGACTTCGAAACCCGGTATCTTTGCGACTGGCGATGCGACTGATGCACCCTACAAGCAGAACAACATCTCGGCTGGCCTCGGTGTCACTGCTGCCCTCGCGGCCTATGACTTCATTCGGAAGGGGAAGAAGAAATAGAGCGGTGCTCCCAAGGAAAAATCTCTCATTTTCTGCTATACTAAAGGAAGAAAATGAGAAACATATGAGGCAGAGTACTGCGTTGAGTGCCTTTATCCAGTCCCGACCGCACCTCGTGTGGTATGTCAACGATGCCTCACGCCTATCCGAAGCTTCGATTGTCGAGCATACCCTAAATTATGGGGATTGGCGTGATGTCCGGGCGCTTATTGCACTGCTCGGGATACAGAGGGTGGCCGAAGTGTATTTTTCCCAAAGGAAAGGCAAGAGAAATAACTACCGCCCCGCTATTGCTCACTATTTCGATCTCTACTTTGCCCGCCATGCTGCACGCTGACATTCTTTCGGAACAACAGAAGACCTTACTTCCGCTTCTGCAGAAGTTTCGCACTGATTTCGGTCTGGTGGGCGGGACGGCGATAGCTCTCCATATCGGACACCGCGCATCCATCGACTTCGATCTCTTCACCGCGGAACCTCTTCGTACCGATGCGCTCCGGCGAGACATCATCGCTTTCGGAAAGAATATCCGGACGCTCGTCGATACCCCGGAAGAATATACGGTACTCACGGACGGCGTGAAGCTCACGTTTCTCCGATACCCGTTCGCTCTCGAATACCCCGTCCTCTGGGATGACACCGCCCGATTGCCGGAGCTTCTCACACTCGCATCGATGAAGGCCTACGCGCTTGGCAGGAGAGCGAAATGGAAGGATTATGTCGACATTTGTTTCATTTTGGAGACGAGGCATTCGTTACGGGAAATCGCCGACAGAGCGGAGAGTATTTTCGGCGAAGAGTTCAATGAAAAGAATTTCCGTTCGCAGCTTGCTTACTTTGATGATGTCGATTATTCCGAAGCGGTGATGTATCGCCCGGGTTTTGAAAAAAACGATGAAGATATAAAGAAGATGTTGATGAACTTCAGTCTGAGCGAAGCATAGGGAGTAAGCGCGGTGGCGGCTTTGACGTATTACGAGAAGCAGAACAACATCTCGGCTGGCCTCGGCGTCACCGCTGCCCTCGCGGCGTACGATTTCATCCGGCGAGGTGGCACGCACTAGCCGGATAGCGAGTAGATGTGTAGCTCGTGGTAAGAGGCTCTAGAAAGCCTCTTTTTCGCGCTCGAATATATTACCCTGGACAGAAACAGGAAAAAGGTGTATAATGGATTGTTCGTTAAAAATCATGATTTTTGCCAGAGCAGAAAGTGGCTTTCCTAGGCCTTTCTCTGCTCTGGCAAACTCGAATCTTTCGAGAGCTTATAGCGGCTACCCGCAAGGACTAGCATAGTTAGGAGACTGCAATGTGCACCTCTATTTCATTCCCGCAAGTTACGAAGCTTCACGACACTCTCCTGCAAAAAGGCGTCACCCCGGAGCTCTGGCAAGATAAGCTCCTGGGCGAAGGCAGGATCGCGGATATCGCGGAAGCTTGCGTGGCGGGAACTATTCCGCCGCGTGACGAGTTCCGCAAGCTCCTCGGCCTCGGCCCGCTTTACAAGACCGACAAGCACGGCCGTATCCTCGTCACTCTGACCGGCCGTGGCTGGACGAATGAGGAGTGGTCCAAACACGGCGAAACTGGCGGGATGAACTTCACCAAATGGGCGAGAGATATCCTCGGCAAGCCCGACTACAACGAGAAGCATCGCTTGGAGCCGGGTAAGCAATACACCGTTGCGCTCTTGTTCGGCAAGAAGGAGTTCGATACCGATACCGAGCGCACTACTGCCAACCTACGGGCAAGGGGTGAGCGCGACTACGGGAAGTCTAATGACCTCCGCGGTGAACTGGCACTCCTCATCCGGGAAGCGATTTCTGATGAGCAACTGGAGCGCTGGGGCATCTACTACGTCGCCGTGCCCCACGAACCCATCATCGATTCCGACGGTAGCCCGGACTTCCTCGCTTCGTACCGGTACGTCGTTGGGCAGCAGCTGCTTGCCTACTGCGCTTACCCGGGCCACTACTGGCACGATGATGGAGCCTTCGCGTTCCCCGTCTCGCAATAAGCACTTCGGACTCTGTACCTTTGGTCTCTTAGACCCTTGATACTTAGTCCTTGGGCCCCGCATTTTACCGAACGGTAGTGCGGGGTTTACATTTTCTTCAAATTTATTATTTTGATATACTGAAATTGGTAGTAAGCGAATCTGCGGGCGACTACGGTTTTCCGCGGCCGAATCCAGTATCCACAAGCCGAGAGTCTTTGCGATTACGGCTTCAAAGAGAGTGGCTTGTGCAGACACTTCATCCTTCGATAAAAGACTCAGGATGACCCTGAGCAAGTTGAAGGGTTAAAAAATGAAGATACTTGGTCTATTCTGCTAAGGTATTGGAGATACCGGATACGATTCAACCCGGCGAGTAGTCAACGGGTGGTGGTATAGGTGGCAGAATATACATTTCCGACGGTAACCCGAACATCCTCGAATCGAACCGTAACGACGATGGGCAGCAGGTGAATGCCTACTACGATAACCCGGGCAACAACTGGAACGATGATGGAGCCTTCGCGTTCCCCGTCTCGCCAGTCTCTTCATTCTCTCCTTCTACGGGAGAGTTTTCTTTTGGAGCTGTCCTTGCCAGCCGCCGAGCATTCTGCCTATCTCATTCAGTCTCTCCGAAAGAGCGATATATTTCTTGTCATCCAGTGACTTGGTCTCCCAGAGGATCATGAGGAGTATCTTGAGGGTGTCGAGCTTTCTCACCCCATACTTCACATAGGGAAGTTTCTCCACTGGCGAGAGAAAAGCTGCGGTGGCTATTCCCTCGATTGTCTCAACAAACAAATCATCAATTCTCGATCCGAGCGAATGCCGATGGGTTTTTGGTAGGATAAGCAAAAAGCTATACCACAAAGCGTATGCAATCTTTAGTTTCTCAAGAATCGGCAAGAGCTTCGGGGGGGGGCGTCATTTGAGGCATATGCGAAGAAAAGGAAATTAGATATCACCTATGATGATATCATTTCCATCGATAACCTTCTCCTCGCCTGGACCGAGTTCAAACGGGGAAAAACCAAGAAGAGAGACGTCCAGGAGTTTGAATTGCATCTCATGGATCATCTGATCGCTCTCCATGAATCACTCAAGACGAGAACCTATACGCACGGCCCATACCAGGCCTTCAGGGTGAATGATCCGAAACCGCGAGATATCCACAAGGCGTCAGTGCGAGACCGACTCCTTCATCATGCGATCTATCGTACCCTCTATCCATGCTTTGACCGGACCTTCATCGCTGATTCGTATTCGTGTCGGATTGGGAAGGGAGTACACCGAGCCCTCAATCGTTTTCGGACATTTGGTCGGAAGGTCTCGAACAATCACACTCGGACGGTCTGGGTGCTGAAGGGCGATATCAGGAAATGCTTCGCCTCGGTCGACCAGGGTGTGCTCATAGGTATCCTCAAAAAACACATCGCTGATCCCGATACGCTCTGGCTGCTGGAAAGAGTCATCACCAGCTTTGATTCGGGGACACCTGGCCGAGGGCTTCCGCTTGGCAATTTGACTTCGCAACTCCTCATCAATATCTATCTCAACGAGCTCGACCAGTTTGTGAAACAGCAACTGAAAGCGAAATATTACATCCGGTATGCAGATGATTTCGTCGTATTTTCCAAGAATGAAAATGAGTTGAAAAATATACTCATTCTGATGGATGCGTTTCTCAGACTCAATCTTCGACTCGAGCTCCACCCCGACAAGGTGTTCATCAGAACTGTCGCAAGCGGAGTGGATTTCCTCGGCTGGGTGCATTTCTCGGATCACCGAGTACTCCGGACGGTGACGAAGCGGCGGATGCTGCGACGAGTGGAGGCCACTGGAGGAAAAGAAGAAACAGTAGCTTCGTACCTCGGAATGCTTGGGTGGGGGAATGGGAGGAAACTACAACAGAAGATAGCGAATCAGCTTTGACAACCGGGTTGAAAGCTGCTATACTGGTAAAGTAAAAGAAGCGAAAAACGGGTGAAAGCCCGTTTTCTTATTTTTTTACACTGTTCTGTGCGAAAAACAAAATACAAAAACAAAAGAAAAGCGCGAAAACGCTTTCAACCAATTTTGGAACAGGTGTCCCTGTCCCACGCGGCAGCACTAATAGAGGCCTGCCGCCCACATCAATGATTCCGCTCTCGGCTCCGGCTGATGGGCGGATTATCATTTCTGGCCCAGAAAATAGGCCTTTTCCCGCCTTGAAATAAGCCCTCGTTCGAGCTATACTCGGGGTTATGGAAGTCTTTCGTATCCAAGGTGGAAAACGGCTCGCCGGGACTATTCCCGTCTATGGCCTGAAGAATGCGGCGACGCCGATCATCGCGGCGACGCTCTTGTCTCGTGAGCGTTCGGTACTCGAGAATATGCCGCGGATCGAGGATGTGTTCCGCATGCTCGAAATCGTCGAGAGCCTGGGAGCGACGGTCGAGTGGCAGGGAGAGCGGACGGTTGTCATCACTCCAGGGACGATTGACCCGGCGCGCGCTGACCAGGACAAGGTGAAGCGGCTCCGTTCGTCGATCTTGCTCCTCGGGTCGCTGTCGGCGCGCTTCGATCATTTCGAGCTGCGTCAACCGGGTGGCTGTGTCATCGGGGCGCGGCCGGTGGATACACATGTCGATGCGCTCGCTAAGCTTGGCATCGCGATCACGCTGACAGAGAAAGGTTACGTGATTGAAGCGAGCGGACGGCATGCTGGGAAAGTCGTCTTGCGGGAACTCTCGGTCACCGCGACCGAAAATGCGATGATGCTCGCGGCCATCTTGCCGGACGAGACTGTCATCAAGATCGCGGCCTGCGAGCCACATGTTGTCGACCTCGGACGCTTTCTCCAAAAGATGGGCGCCCAAGTTTCTGGACTCGGGACGCACACGATCGTCATCACGGGTCGCTCCGAACTTGCGGGTGCGACGCATGCTATCATGCCGGACCACAATGAAGCCGCGACCTTTCTCGCCCTCGGAGTCGCGACGGGGAGTGAAATCACGGTTGAGCATGCCCGCGAAGATGATCTCGATATCGTCCTAGAAAAGTTGAAGGAATTCGGTGCGCACTTCACCATCGCCCCAGATGCGATCACGGTGCATCCGGCCGAGACGCTTCGGGCGGTGCCGAAGATCGACACTCGACCGTATCCTGGCATCCCGACCGATATCCAGGCACCGCTCGCCGTGCTCGCGACCCAGGCAGAGGGTGAGACGCTTATTTTCGATACGATGTTTGAGGGGCGGTTCAATTATGTGGTTGAGTCGGAAAAAATGGGGCGAAGCTGACCGTCCTCAATCCGCATCAGGTGCTCGTCCATGGCCGGACACCGCTCCGGGGGACTGTCATCAAGAGCTATGATCTGCGGGCCGGGGCATCGCTTATCATTGCCGCTCTGACAGCATCTGGTGAGACCATTATCGAGGATATCTATCAGGTTGATCGCGGCTATGAGCGAATTGAGAAACGACTCTCGGCGATCGGGGCGAGTATCACTCGAGAGACGAGATAAACGCGATACCCTATGCAGTGGCTGATACGGAAAATCGGTATCGATTTGGGGACGGCGAATACACTCGTTTTTGTTCCGGGTGAAGGGGTGGTTATCAATGAACCATCGGTCGTTGCTATTTCCCTTTTTGAAAACAAAGTCCTCGCTGTCGGCAATGAGGCTAAAGAAATGCTGGGGCGGACACCGGACACCATCGTGGCGAGCCAGCCGCTTCGCGATGGAGCGATTGCTGACTACCGAGTGACCGAGGCGATGCTCAAGTACTTTATCAATCGCGTCATGGGGCGGATCCGTTTCATCCGGCCGGAAGTCGTGCTCTCGGTGCCGGCGGGGATCACCTCGACCGAGCGGCGGGCCGTCGTCGATGCGGCGATGAAGGCGGGTGCCAAAGCGGCGTATGTCGTGAAGGAGCCGGTCCTCGCGGCCATCGGCGCTGGCATCCCGATTCACACCGCCCAGGGAAACATGATCATCAATATCGGCGGCGGGACGTCCGAGATCGCCATCATCTCGCTCGGGGGTATCGTCGCCTCGCACAGCGCTCGGGTAGGCGGGAACAAGATCGACCAAGCCATCAGCGACTATATCAAGCGCAAGTACAGTCTGGCCATCGGGGATAGGACAGCCGAGGAAGTGAAGATCGGCATCGGTTCGGCGATCGCTCAGGTGAAAGAAGACCACATGGAAGTGCGCGGCCGCGACCTGATGGGTGGGTTGCCGAAGACGATCACGCTATCCTCGAATGAAGTGACGGAAGCGATCCAGGATGAACTGCGTGAGATCATCCATGTCATCAAGCAGGTCCTCCAGGAAACCCCACCGGAACTCGCGTCGGATATCATGGACAAGGGTATGGTGCTTTCGGGCGGGACGGCACAGCTCCGTTATCTCGATCAGCTCATCGCCAAGACGATCAATGTCCCGTGCTATGTGGCGGATGATCCGGCGTTCTGTGTCGTGAAGGGAACGGGTATCGTGCTCGAGAATCTGGATACCTACAAACGTAGCCTGATGCTCGGAAAATAACCGACAACATACGACCGACAACCGACTATGAAAAGAGTATGAAAAAACCGAAGCACACCTGGTTGTTGGTTGTAAGTTGTAAGTCGTAGGTCATGAAAGTTGGCATCGATGCCTCTCGGGCTTTCCTCCGGCGGCGGACGGGGATAGAGGAATATAGCTATCAGGTGATCCGGCATCTGCGAGGCGTCGTTCCGAAAGAACATCGCGTCATTTTGTACGTGCGCCAAGAGCTCGGTTCCGAAGATGCTGCGGCGGATTTCGACATCCCGGAGAACTGGGAGATACGGACGGTGCGAGCACCGCGCTTTTGTACGCAGATACGGATGGGGTGGGAGCTCTTATGCGATGGCGTGGAGGTGCTTTTCGTACCGCTGCACACACTATTGATACTGCATCCGGTCTCTACAGCGCTTCGTTTTCTGTCGGGTAAGAAAAAGATGCGAACAATCGTGGTAGTGCATGGCCTCGAGTATGAATTTTTTCCTGAAGCGTATTCTGTCTGGCAGCGGGTATATATGCGGGCCGCCATCCGGTTTTCGGTGCGGGTAGCGAGCCAGATAATCGCGGTGTCCGAAAATACGAAGCGCGACCTGGTCCAGCTCTACGGCGTACCGGAGTCGAAGATTGCGGTTATCTATGAGGGCGCTGATCAATCGGCGGCCGGGCCAGCAGGGTCGGGTGAAAAAACAGAGCCAGGTACTCCGTATTTCTTTTTCATCGGACGGATCGAGACGCGCAAGAATATCGGACGGATGATCGAGGCCTTTGAGCAGTTCAAAGAAAAGACCGGCTTGCCGCATGTGCTGGTGCTCGCGGGAAAGCCGGGTCATGGCTATTCGGAAATTGAAAAACAGATAGCCAGGAGCAAATACCGAAAGGCGATCCAGGAGATCGGTTATGTGAGCGCTGCCGAGAAATGGCACTGGCTCCGCGGAGCCGAAGCATCCCTCTTTCCGTCCCTCTATGAGGGATTTGGGCTGCCGGTGATCGAGGCGCAGAATGTCGGTGTGCCGGTAATTACCTCCAATACATCTTCACTTCCCGAAATTGCCGGGGAAGGAGCGCTCTTTGTCGATCCTTTGAAACCCGAGCAATTAGCCGAAGCGATCGCGACGCTCGTTTGGAACCCAGAAAAGCGAGCTGATATAATAGAGAAAGGTACCTTGAATGTTCGGCGATTTTCCTGGGGTGTCTGTGCCCAGTCCGTAGAGGCCCTTTTGCGGCAAAGGTAAAGGCCGAACCAATGGTTCGGCCTGGTCGAAAAACAAGGTTGTCGTATTACTTCTCGGCGAGCTCGGTGAGTAGAGCGCGGATAGAGAAGAGGGAGTAGACGATGATGAACGTAAACCCAACCGCGGCGCCTGCCACCCAAGGGTTTACTCCGCCTATTGCGAGAGATACTCCCGTGATGAACCCGTGGACGAGTGCGCCCCTGGCCAGCCGATTGTCGCGACGATCTTTCTCGTTCTGCTTTTCGGCAGTAGTTTGGGTTTGCATGGAACTCTCCTTGCGTAAGAATCGGGTTGGTAAGGTGTTCGTAGCTACGAACAGAACATGATAGCACAAAGTAGAACTTAAGTCAACAGTAGTATATGCCAGAAAATAAGCCCAAAAACGGACGAAAAAAGATTGCTCTGGCGCATGATTTTCTCCTCGCTTGGGGCGGAGCGGAGCGGATGTTCAAGGTGCTCGCGGAGGCGTATCCGGATGCGCCTATTTATACTTTGCTGGCTGACCCAGCCTTTGTCGGCAAGTACTTTCCGGGGCGCGAAATCCGGACTTCATTCCTTCAGAAATTTCCCGCTTGGCTCAGACGGCGGCACCGCTGGCTCTTGCCCTTGTACGCGATCGCGGTCGAGGCGATTGATTTGCGAGACTTCCCGCTCGTCATCTCTTCCTCAGGGGCATGGATGAAGGGGCTCGTGACGCGGCTTCACACGCGGCATATCGCCTACCTCCACTCGCCGATGCGCTATGTCTGGGATAGCCAAGAGCAGTATCTGCGTGAGCTTGGCCGCGAGCGCAATCTCTTGCTCCGGATATTTCTCTCCTATCTGCGCGTCTGGGACCGTCAGTCAGCGGAGCGGCCAGACACATTGCTCGTCAATTCCGAATTTACGCGGCGGCGAGTCGAGAAATACTATCGGCGCGATTCGACGGTCGTGTATCCGCCAGCCGGCATCCTCCAGGAACAGCAATCAGCCGAAGTGGGAGCCGAAACCGCGAAAGAATATTTCCTCATCGTCGCGCGACTCACTCGGTCCAAGCGCGTCGATACGGCGATTGAAGCATTCAATCGTTTGGAACTCCCGCTGCTCGTGGTCGGTACGGGCCCGGAGGAGCAGTCGCTCCGCGAGCTCGCCGGTCCGACTATTCAGTTTGCCGGAGCACTCAGTGATACGGCGCTGGCTCATGCGTACGCCAAAGCGCGGGCGATCATCCAACCGAGCGAGGAAGACTTCGGTCTCGTGGTGGCCGAGGCGCTGTCGTTCGGCATTCCGACGATCGCGCTCTCGAGTGGTGCGGCGACAGAACTGATCGAGCCGGGTGTCACCGGAGAACTTTTCATGGGGAGTACACCAGAGATGATCGCGGATGGCGTCCGACGTTTCCTCGAGCGGGAAAAGGGGTATCAGCCGGAGATCATGCGCCAGCGATTGGTGCGATACGGGAGCGCGGGCTTTCTCGCTGGCATCCGGGCAGCGGTCGATCAGTCTGCAGCCGTGAAGCGATGACTGATATGGATATCTACGGCCATGCAGGAGTGAGAGAGCAACTCGATCGGATCGCGGCCTCGGCCGTCACACCGCAAAGTTTTCTCTTTACTGGTCCGCGCCAGTTGGGGAAATTCCTCGTCGCGTCTGAGTTCGCAGAGAAACTGTCGGGTGGTGGAGCCACGACCGAGACAGCTCTCGGCGATGTGCTCGTCATCGGCCGGGACGGCGCAACACCGGAGACTGATATGGCGAAATCAGCGGCCCTGTCGGTTGCGGATATCCGTCGTGCAGAGGCTTTCCTCTCGCGTTTCCCTGGATCCGGGAAGTACCGAGTGGTCATCATCGATGAAGCGGATCGGCTGACGCTTTCGGCCGAAAATGCCCTGCTGAAAATTTTGGAAGAGCCCAATTCGACTTCGATCATCATCCTCGTGACGCATCTGCCGGGCCAGCTCCTGCCGACGGTACGCTCACGGCTGTTCACGGTCACCTTCACTCCACTGACGAGTAGTGAACTGCGTACGCACTTCCCCAAGGTCGACGTACCAGATTTTTTCTTTTCGCTCGGACTCCCTGGATTGATCGCCGAGGCGGCTCAGGATCCGATTGTCTTTGCCGCCAAGAAGGATCGGTTGAGGGGTCTGTTCCAGCTTACACGCCTCACCTGGGCTGAGCGTCTCAGTCTGGCCGAAAAACTAGCAGTCGAACCCGACGATCTCCCGGATCTCTTGGAAATGTGGCTCATCGGACTGGAGCGACAGCGGGGTGAGCAGTCGATGCAATCAGTCGCATTTGTCACCTTCCTCGATGCGGTGCTCGAGACACTGGATCAGGTTTCGCGGAAGGAAGGAAATCCGCGCCTCCTCCTGGAAAAGCTTTTCACTCAGGCCTAGAGTGCTTATCTCAACATTCCTGATCCCGTTGCAATACCATAATCTCAGCTGCTCATGTCTCAAAACTCGTCGAAATATCTCGATATCCCTCCTCGTTATTCGTCATATCCGCTTGAAATTCTGGTTTTTCGCGACGTAAACGAATTGTGAAATAGGCCCTAATATGTTCAAACAAAAAAAATCTAGCCAATCGAAAATTTTTGAAGCGGCGATGCTCACTCACAAGGGGAAGGCTTCGCGGCGGCGGACAACCACGCCAGTTCACGGGTCGTTCCCTTGGGCGCCGTTTGCGCTCTGGGCAGCCTTCTCCCTCGTCGGCGGGTACGTGTTGTTCTTCTCTCCGTCACTCTCGATCAGAGAAGTGTCGGTTGAAGGTGGGGAGATCGTCTCGCCCACGGAATACCGGGCAGTCGTCGAGGTGGCAATGGATGGGGCATACCTCGGATGGCTGGCGAAACGTAATTTTTTCCTCATCCCGTCACGCTCTATCGAACAAACTATCCTGGAACGTTTCCCGCTCGTCACAGGAGTGTCCGTTACGCGGCAGTTTCCTGATCGCGTCGTTCTTCACCTGACCGAGTCCCCCGTGTTCCTTCGCTGGTGTGCCGGTGGTCCCTGCTATGGAGTGCGTCATGGTATGGCAGTACTCGTCCCAGCGGCTGATGAGAGCCGGTATGATGCGCTCAGACTCTCGGTCATCGATGGGAGCGCGCTGCCGGTGGCCGTCGGAGAGGCACTTTCAATTGATACATATCTCGAGACATTCCGCACGTTCCACGAACAGTTACCAAAGTTCGTACCCGGGACGATACCGGGCGAAGCGACGACTCCCTCGCGCTATTCCGGCGAACTGACACTGTTGACCGGAGAAGGCTGGCGACTCACCGTCTCGGTCGAGCGGCCACCCGAAGAGAGTCTCGGGATGCTTCAGGTGTTCCTCGCGGAGTACACCAAGGAAGGGAAAGATCGGTCCCGGCTCGCATCAGTCGATCTCCGGGTCGAAGGCAAGGTTTTTTATGTTGAACGTGATGGACCACCCACAGAGGCAGTCCTCCCGACGACGACTGGTTCGGAGGAAAAGCCAGCCCTGAAGAATAAGAAAAAGAACGGTGAGTAACCGCTCTTTTTTCACCTGACGTTTATTGCTACTGAACCGGCGCGGTCTTTGCGATCACTTCTTCGGGGCTGATGTAGTACACGAAGATGGAATCACCAACTCGGAAGTCAGGGTTGCGCCCACGGAGCCAGTCATACGAAAGCTCGCCGGGCTCGAGGGGCTTGTACCAATTCTCTTGCAGGAAACCGATTGAGAGACCATACCAGCCGGCTTCTGGTGCGAGGTGTGAATGCCAGCCTTTGAGCCGGTCGCCGAGCTGCCAAGCAGGATTGGAGCCGCCGAAATAATCGACCCGGATCACATCGATTGGCTGGTCCTTGGGGGTGGCCAGGGCGCGGAACGGTTCGCAGAGGGGAGTCGTGAAGCGCTTTTCGACGCATTGGTTGTAGTTGTCGACAAAGCCGCGGAGCCGTCGAAGATCCTGGCCCCAGTCGTAGTTCGAGTCGGTCACATACTGATAGCCTTTCTCGTGCCCGCCACCGATGATATTGAAGTAGGAGAGGTAGCTCGGGTAAGACCACACGGGAATAGCGATAATCGCGAAGGTCGCACAGGCGAGGAAAATACGCAGCGTCCGGTGAGTGGCGGGGTGTTCGCTCTCGCGTTTCAGGATATCGAAGACGGCTTTGGCGACGAGAACATAGAGGAAGGGAAGAATCGGGAAGAGGTGGCGGAAGCCGATGTTCAGGTTGCCGGTGATGCTGACATAGCTATAGAAGAGGACGAAGAAGACCATCAGATATTGGGCGATCCGTTCGCGGAATGAGGTCGTGATGACCGAAAGGAGGCTGGCACCGTTCCGTCGGAGGAGCGCCTGACCGATCCGATAGAGAGCATACAATGATGTCGTGAGGAGGAGGAACAGCATTGGGAGAGTCTCTTTCAGGACGAAGACGACGGGGAAGTAGAGTTGTGAAGCGTGATTCGAGACCTGTCCCAAGAAGTAGAAGGTATTGCCGCCTGCGACTCGGGCGAACACCATGAAGACGCCGAGGAAGTATTCGGCGAATGGCTTCAGGATAGCCGAATTGCTCATGGTAATGACGCTGGTCTCGGCGACCTGGCCAATCAGTTTGGTGTTGGGAAACTGGGCGCGGGCGATTTCAGCGATCACCTCTCCCGGCATCTGGACCGTATTGAAGAAGTACAGGATCCAGATCGCGACAAAACAGACCGCAACGCTACCCAGATATTTGAGTCCGTAGAAGAAGGCGTTCTTCAATCTAATTTTCCAGGCGCCCGGGACAGCATCGACGGTGAGCGCGAATCCATACAGCACGGCAAACATTCCAAAAATTGGAAAGAGGAGGACGGCGGAGAATTTGGCCAATTGAGCGAGGCCGAGGAAGACACCGGACCAGAGGATGTTTTTGTTACTTGGATCCTTCAGAAAACGGACAAAGAAGTAGAAGGCGAAGAAAATGAAGGCGGCAATGCCGATGTCGGTCGTGACATAGTGACTGTGACCGATGATGTTCGGATCGAAGAAGTAGAGGAGGGCTGCGAAGAGGCCAGCAACTGTCCCAGCAAGTTCCTTCGTCCAGCGGAAGATGAAGAAACCGAGGAGGAGCGAGACGAGGATGAAGGGGAAACGCGCCCAAAAGGTCACGAGATTGGCATCGTTGCCGTTTTGGTGGAGGAGTTTGTCACCGAATGCCCATTGAGCGAGACCCCAGGTCCGAGCTGATCCCTCGGGGAACTTGGAGAGGTCGAGCCAGTCGCCACTTTCCCAGAGGGGATCGCTTTTGGGCATGGCGGGGTTGAGCGGAAGGAGGGCGAGTCCGGCGAGGTCTTTCAGGAGTGGTGGATGCTCGGGATTGATGCGCATGTCCTGGTAGCGGACATAGCTGTAGCCAGCCGGGATATGGGCCTTCTCATCCATGGTCGTCGATTCCTGATAGGAAACGAGGATGGAAGTGGCGAAAAAAGCCACCATCATGAGGGCGAGGCACTGCGGGGCGAGGCGTTTCAGGTTTTCCATAGAGCGTCGAGCGTGAGTGATTTATGAGGGTGATTATTGAGGGAAGCGCAGGACGGTGAACTCGCTCGTCGTCCCAGGATAGAGGTCAATCCGTTCTGTTTGGATGTTCGGTTGTAGTTTCTTCAAGCGCTCGATAATCCGCTCGTCTCGATTCATCAGGATGATGACACTATTACGAGTTCGGATTTTGGTTTCTGGTGTCAGATAGACGAGGTTTTCGATCTTGCCATACGTCAGGAATTTGATCGGTTGCGCGGAAACGGGCAGACCGTCTTCCATCATGCGGCCGCCCCCGTTGGTCACGACGTATTTCATGGTGTCAGCGGGCAGACTCATCGCGTAGACGGCCATGTTGCGGAAGTTCTGATTGAAGGCCCCATGCTGATTGGGGTTGTGATTGAAGAAAACGAAATACTTGGTCAGGTTGAAAGCGGCCCCGAAGAGGAGACTGAGGGCAAGGAGTGAATAGAGCGCGATGCGTCCGCCCGCGAGGGAGTGTCGAGCTCGGTTCACGACCCAGGCGATAGGAATGAGGGCGATGAGGTAGACGGGCATCTGGGTACCAATCGCTCGAAGCGCATGGGGGAGGCCTTCTTCGGTCAGGAATTCTGGCATGAGCATGACAAAGAAAGCGGAGAGGAGGAACCAGTTCCGGACCAGCTGCTCGTCTCGGAGCTTCTCGCGCAGTCGTAGTCCGATGAGTTTGACTGTCTCCCAGACGAGGTAGAGGAACCCTGCGAGGAAGAGCGCACCCGTCACGGGATCAAGGATCGGATAGGGGGGATAGTTGTGGCGCCAATTTTGATCGCCCCAGAAATTGTATTTCACCATCGAGAGACCAAAAGTCTTGCCGAAGGTGCCCCAGAAGTCTCCGTGATTGATGTCGGGTGAGAAAATGGAGACGGCTCCGGTCCGCGAAGAGAAATGGTCTGGGTGGATATAGAAATCATAGAACATCGGTGCAGCGGTGATGAAAGCCCCGAGTGTGAAGGCGAGGATGTGCTTCCAGTAGCGGGCGAGGAAGCGCTCATAGGTGAGGAGGAGTGCGGGAAGGAGTGCAATCAGGATGAGTGGCGCGAGTCGGAACGCGACATAGGTATGGAGGCCGATGCCGAGGAAGAGTCCGGCGAAAAGGAAATCACGGAGCCGGTTCGTCCGAAGTCCGCGGAAGAAAAAGTAGAACGAAAAGGTGAGGAGAAAGGTCACCATGATCGCCCGGAAGCCGATCCGGGAGAAGTTGATGGCCCAGTAACTGGTGGCGAGGAGAAAAGCGGCGATCAGGGCATACAATCGGCGCGCGAAAAGCTCTCGGGCGAGGAGGTAGATCCCGAAAACGGCGAGCGTCCCGAAAACGACGGACCAAAACTTCAGGACGGGCACGGTATTGCCGAAGTATTTGATGGCCAGCGCCTGGAGATTGATGAAGAGTCCCTCGCGGCCGTAGTTGTTTGTGTAGAGGAGTTGGTAGTCGCCAGTTTCATTGGCGAGGAGGGCGTCGGTGCCATTGGTCGCCTCATCCGGATAGAGGCCAGCGGGCAGCGAATCGAGGTGATAGACCCGGACGAAGAGAGCGAGAGCGAGGATTGCGAATAAAACATACGGCGTCACGCGCTCGGTCCAGCGCTTTTCTGGGAGTGGAGTATCAGACAACATTTCGTTTTTGTGTTCTTACCTTTGAGCTCGAAGAAAAAGTCCTTTTCCTACTCAATAACGGCATTTTCGGCTGTGCACCACCTCAGATCTCGTCACGTTACCGGATAGGTAGCCCTCCTCGATCTTCGTGCTGCTCGCTCGAAACTTCCGATATCTCCTGACGGAAGAGACTTTTTCTTCGAGCTCTGTTAAAATTATAGCAAATAGGCTTGGAAAAAGAAAAAATGTAACGATGGTGTGATTATGGCAGAGCTGGTGGCTAGTCCATTTGCAGAAAAATTGAAGGGAGCGATTGCGGGACGAGTGATCCTCAAGGCTCCAAGCGTAGAGGAACCGAAAGTTGTTGATTCGGTTCTTTCGGCTGACAGTAAATCAGGACGGAGAGCACCAGAAGGGAAACCGGAGAGGGAAAAGCGTGAAGGGAAAGGTGGACCAGTTTCAGGACGGGCAATCCATCATCGGGGCGGTTTGGGAACGTGGGCTGAGACGTCGACCTTAGTTTCGGTTGAGACACAGGTGGAGGGTCGAAACGAGAAAGGACACAATCCTCAGGAACTGATGGACAATATTGAAAAGGCACATACCCTCTTAATGGCCTTGGCATTGGAACACCCTGAAGCAGAGCTGGATATCAATGGTCAGAATTTCCAGGATTCCGTCAGGGCCGACCTTGAAAAGGCAAAGCAATCAATTGCACCGTATCTCGAACCTGGAGACTTATCGGAAGTGAATCGTTCGGCAGCTTACTTGGATGCTATTGATACCCTCCGGACGGTCCAGGTGAATTTTGAAGACTATATCAAGGCGATCCAAGCAGCGATCGAATCGGCTCGTCAAGAGGAAAAATCGAAAGACAGTCGTCAGGCTGCAAGTTTGAAGCCTACTCGCCCGTCCGTTGGAAGAGAAGAAGATCGTAAACCTGGGTCACGGCGAGGGCGTGAGGGAAGCGCGGTGTCTTTGAGCAGAAATGTGGAAGGGGAAAAGAGTAAGGACGGACCATTAGTGCAGTCGGTTGAAGTTGAGCCTGGTGAGAGTATCGAGGAAAAAGTCGCGAAGCTGGGGGAGCTCACTGCACGATGGAAGACGCTTCATTCAGGATTTCCTAAAGACTATCTCTTACATGCAATCAGGAAGGGGTGGAAGGGTGATCTCCCGATGATGAAAGCGGGAGAGTGGTTGAAATCGGGCACTGATCCGAAGAAATGGAATGCCGACAAACGAGTACATTTTGAAACAAATGTACTCGTTCCAATGGAGAAGTGGGTCATGAAAGCGGAGAAAGCTGCGCCAAAATTGCGTGAGACGTGGCAAAAGTCGAGAGATGCGCAGGAAAGGAAAAAAACATCACCTGATACGCTCGTTGCTTTGGAAAAGGAGACGCCTCAACCAGTTGTAGTTGGAGCATCGGCAGAAGCCGCACCTGCCGTCTCGGTTGGAGAACCAGTGGTTGTCGAGGACCAGTCAGCTGCTGCTGCAGTGGCCACCGAGCCTGCTGCCGCTAAGGCTGATGCCCAAAGAGAGCCAGATGCGCCGGATCAGTCTGATCCAGTGACAGCACCTCCTCTGGTGGAGGATCAGCCAGACACGGATCATGTTGAGCCAGAGCCGACGACGAATGTGAGAGAGTTCCGAACCGGTCGTCCGATCACCGATCTCAAGGATTTGACGGAGTGGGAACGTTCGGCGGATCAGAGCCGATTGCGGCGAGAACTATTCTTATTGAAGGCCGGCTTCGTCTCTCGTCTCGAAGGGCTATTGCGGGCGAACAAAAAAGATCCTGCGGAGTGTGCACCAGAGATTTCACAGGCACTTAGAACATTCCTCTTGGCAAAGATACCGCGGGTGATAGACAAGATTGAACTTACTTCTTCCGATACGGAGACACTTATGGGAGAATTGATGGCAGCAGAACCTGTGAACAAATCCTAGTACTATGGAACCAAACCCCACAATCAATGGAAGTGTCGAGGCGCTGCCGAATGCTCAGGCGGTAATCGATAAATTTCTGGCGGAGGAATTAGCTGCGATCGAATCAAAAACCGTTACTCCTGCGGTGGCGGATCCTGTGCCACCGGTACAGCAGGAGCCTACTCAAAAGGAAATAGATGAATACCTGGAAAAATTGGATGAGGATAAAAGGGATGTGAGTCCATTTGGGTATGATCAGGCTCAAGTAGAGAAAACAGAGCGAGAAATGGCAGCGAATGCACGTGTTGCCGGACGTTCCACAGAAGACGCACTCGACGTTTTTCCCGAAGAAGGGGAAGTAGACGCCGCGGATCCGAGCCTTTCCCCCGGCGTCGCAGAGCCAGACGAAGAGAAAGATTCTCCAGGAAGAGGTGACGGTAGCTCTGTCGTTTCTTCGGTACTAGATGGAGACATCGATGCGAAAGCCTCACGGGAAAGGGTAGTCGCTGAAATACTCGACGAGCTCTCACGACAAAAGGATGACTGGATAGCGAGAATGAAGGCCGCGGATACCTTGTCTGAGCTGTATTCCCTGAAAAATGAAGCTAGTGGGAATGGCAGATGGACCACGGTACCATGTTTTGTTGTGGGTAAACCTTTAAAGGCTCTCTTGCGGAAATATGCTGTTTCTACGGGTTCCCATTTTGCCAAGGCCGTCGAGAAAGGGGCATACGAAATGCAAGCTGAGATCCAAACGGTCTATTTGGAAAAATTAGCAGAGCTTTCTGATACAAAAAGCGATGTCGTTACCGCGCCTGCACTTCATGCAGCGACTCCGCCGGCTGCCGTCGTGGAACCGAAGGCATCCATAGAAGGAGTGGTTGAAGCCTCGGGCTTTGTCGTGGGTCAGGTCTGGGAAAAGGCTTCAGGTGGACGGTCAGAACATACAATCAGGATTATCGAATTGGTCAATGCAGGAAAGGCTCACAAGGTAAAAATCATCGAAACTACCCATGGTTCGAAGGGAGAAAATATCAAGGAAAAGACAGTAACGCTGAAAAGGCTTGAGGGGCTGATAGGCAATGGATATAGTCTGCACCAGATGGTCGCGCCGGTAGAACCAGTGGCGACTCCACACATTGAACCCACCCCGGTGCCGGTGGCTCAGGCACCGAGTCCAGATGCGGCTGCGGCAACACCCAAAGCTGATCCGATCGAACCAGATGCTGCGACCACGGTCCCGCAAGCAGAGCCATTCCCACAGCCGCCAGTGGCCCCGAAAGTTGAACCAATGCCGACGCCTGAACCACTACCGATACCGAAGGGGGTGGATATCGCAGCGGCACTCGTTCTTCTCGATGCTGGAAGCAAACTCGCTTACCGAAGGGCAAATGGGAGCGAGGTACGAGTGGAAAAGAAATCGGATCAATACTGGGTCTACGAAAAGGATGACTCGAGCTTTAGTACTTTGGGAGCAGCTGGTCTGGAAAGAATGGCACAGACTGAGGGTTGGCAGGCGGTCGAGGCGCTCACCCCCTTGGGTGCACAGGGTGAAGCTAAGCCGGACATGACCGAGCAAGATGCTAAAATTGCCAAGCTCCGGGAAGCGGTGACGGCCGCGCGGACGGCATTCATCGTCGCCGAGGAATCGCAAGGGAGTACCTGGAAGAAACTGATGCAGACATTTCGTACGCTGAGACATCGTGAGTCCGATGATCATGATATCCGAGCCTTCCATTCCACGTACGACCAGGCGGTCCTGGCGCTCCAGACGGCGGAACTCGAAAAGCTGAAGCATTCCGGTAAGACAGTGCAGGAGCTTCCTCCCGAGATGGCGTCACTCATCTGCGAGGTTCAGTTCGACGAGAGCGACCAGATCTATAAAACGCGGCAAGAGATGCGTGACGTTCAGAAAAAGAAGCCGCTGGGGGAAAAGTTAGATGCACGCTGGAAGGAAACTATCGGGAGTCTGGAGGCAGAGGTCGAAGGTGAGAAGACCGCGAAATGGAAGGCTTATGCCAAATATTTCCTTGGAGCGTCGGCTATCATGGGAGGTGCGGCCGTTCAAGGAATCGAAAAGCTTGGCACGGCCAATAATGAGTTCTCAAAGAAGTACGGCAAGTATCTCTTGACAGCGACCGTCACTGTCGGTGGGGCGGTAGCGCTCGGGGCAGCCACAGGAGGAGTGGCATCGGTCGCGATTGGTGCCCTCGCTTTGAAACGGCTTGCAGCCGGAGCAGGATTGGCTGTAGTCGCTGAGGCTGGAATGGACAAGTATGCTGCCAGTCGTCGGGAGAAGAAGCGCGTGAATGTCGAAACCGATCAGGCGGGGTTTTTCCAGAAGATGGAAGATGCTGTGGAGACCAAAGCGGTCGAGGCGATAGCTACTGGGAAAGAAGGAGACGGGAAATTGGATCTCTCCTTGCTCGAGGCTTTTTTGAAAGACGAAGCAGCCAAGGCACGGCGGGGTGAAGGGGCACGGCGACGAAATGCACTCCTCCGGAAATCAGGAGCGATCTTTGCAGGAGTTGTCCTAGGGTCTGGTGCGGCGTCACATTTCGCCCATGGGTTTTTTGTCGATAAAGCTGATGCTGTTTCTGTGCCGGCAGCAGCAGTCTCAGAGTCTGGATCTGATGCAGCGGCGCCTCCATCCGGAGCTGCGCCGGTTGTGGAACAGACTCGAGCGGGTGCGGTCGCCGGCGGTCCGACTGGCGGTGAAGTGACTTCAAACCCTTCCGTGTCACCAGCGACAGAGGTGCCAGGAGCCGTCGCAACAGCAGTCCCGGCCGGACAAAGTGTAGAGGTTAGTCCGAAGGCGAAGGATTTCCTCTCGACCCATGAGGTGAAACGCGGTGACAATATCTGGAAGCTGGCAAAGAGTGTGGTCCAGGATGTGCCGGACATGGATCGGCGTGCGTCGGATCGGTTTGCCAAACTCGTCGAGTTGAAACTGCAAGCGAAACTCGATGCCAGTCCGGATATGGCGCGCGCTGCCGGTTTCGTCGCGGGTCCCGATGGGAAATTCTCTCCTAGCTATATCCAGGCGGGAGCCAAGCTCGAGATCGGCAAGCTCATCTCGGCAGATGAGATGAGCAAACTTATCGAAGAAGCCAAGGGTAGTGCACCGATCGAAGTTGCGGCACCAACTGGACCATCAGCCGATGTATCTTCAGGGAAGGATGGCGGGATTACACCTGATACTGTGAGCAAACCCGCGGGAGGCAGAGACATTTACCCACGTCTGGTCAAGGCTTTTGAAGAAAGCCAAGCTGCCAGTGCGGCTGGTCGACTCGAGTCCGTCATAGTCTCGGATGATGCCGTCGATGGCGTTGTGGAGCTTCGTCCGGAAACAGAACTGTTAAGTCCGACCGGCAACGTAATGACCTATGTCGAGAGCTTGCCAGCCGACGCTCAGAAAGATATCTTCCGAAACTTCAAACATGTCTCAGAGCAGATCTTTCTGACGGATGAAGTAATGAATACTGAAGGGTATGATCGGAACTTCAACCCGATTTCGCAGACCGAACTCGCGAAGGCGAAACTAGCCGTTGTGTTGTCGAACCACGACGCACTCGTGAAGAACCCGCTTTCATCTTATGACCGGGTGAAGAATCCACTGCACTGGTCGCAGATGGAAACGGTCGCGAAACTTTCGAAAGCAGCCGGGAAAACATTCGGAACTGAACTCGCACGTGCCCGAACCGGGGAGTCGATCCAGGAGTATGTGCTCCGTGTCGTGGCGTTGGCGGGGCATGAAGGCAAGAAAATTCCCGGGTTTCGTATGCTAAACTAATAGAAAATAGATACTTATGGATATCGACTACTCGAAAATCGAAGCGGAACTCATCGAATCGCTCGCGCTCGCGGGTTTGCCGAAGCCGAAGCAAGAAGAGCTCCTCGCCAAGATGCTCGAAGCACTTCTGAAACGCATCTTTATGGAAACAATGGAGCGGCTCGGCGAACAGGGGATGACGGACTACGAAGCACTCATCGAGACGGCACCATCCGAGGCGGCAGTCGGGAAATTCCTCGACGAGCGCATACCGGAGTACAGCGCCTTCGTCCAAAACATCGTCGATCAGTTCAAGAAAGACATCAAGGCTACTGCCTAAGGCTATGTGGGAATTTCTCTCTCGAAAAAAAGAAACGCCGATTGTTGCTGCCGAACCGATCGTCCCGGCGCATCCAGGAGCCGAGGGTGCGCCTGCTGTCGAGCGGACGGGTGAACGGGTCGCGGAGCAGGTGAACGAAAAGTACGCCGCGATTCTCTCTCAGTCGAGCCCTCAGTCAGCGGCGGCGACGGATGATATCGATACGGACGCAGCACAAATGGGTCAGGCGATGGATGCAGCGAGTCGCGTGACGCAACTCGTCGAGCTCGCACAAGTGAAGGGTGTCGCCCACGCTGTAGCAGTCGCTCGCAAGCTGAATGATTTCTATGTCCTCGACACGATGCATGACGAACTCGCCGACCGGTTCTATGAAGCACTGAAGGCGAAGGGGCTGATCCAAGGAGAATAGGATTCAACAAAAACAAACAGCATGCTCTCCGAATTCGATTTGAATGTCGTGCTCCTTCCGTTGGCATACCTTTCGGGCCTACTCGCTTTTGTTTCGGGGATTTTCCTCGTCGTGAAGAGTTTTCTCCTGATACGGTTTGAAGTTTCGCAATCGCTCAATCTCGATCTCGAGACTGTCCAGGTGAGCAAGAAGCAAGTCGCCGAGGGTACCGCGCACACGGCCGAGGAGTGGCGGGAGGAAATCCGGGCGATGGATCAGCTCCTCACCTCGCTCGCGTCGCTCAAGCGGCATTTTCCGTGGTGGAAGCATATTTTCTTCGAGCCACCACATATCGTCTTCGAGATCGCCAATCCGTCCTCGAGCGAGGAAATCTTCTTTTATCTGTCCGTTCCGAAGCACTATCGGGAAAGTGTCGAGAAGCAGATTCACAGTTTTTTCCCGCAGTCGGCCATTGAGAAGGTGCCGGACTACACGATTTTTTCTCCGGCGGGGGAGACAGCCGTCTCGCTCCTTGAACTCTCAGCTGGCTTCGCGCTTCCGCTGAAAACCTACAAGACGCTCCTGGTTGACCCCTTGAATGAGATTTCCAATGCGCTGTCGAAACTGGAGACGGTGTCGGAAGGTGCTGCCATCCAAATCGTGCTCGCTCCGGCCCCCATCGGTTGGCGCAAGGGGAGTCGGCATATCGCGCAAAAGATGCAGGAAGGTAAGCGGCTTGAGGATGCTCACCCGGAGTCATTTGCAGCGATGGTTGGCAAGTCGGCCTTGCAGGGCGTGGGCCGTGTGGTACTCCAACAGGACGCGAAGACTCAAAGTCAGGAAGAGAAAAAACCGGTGGTATTGACGCCTGAAGAACAAGAACTCGTGAAGACGATCGACGCGAAAGCAAGCCAGGCGGCATTCTCAGTGAATATCCGTCTCCTCGCCTCTGCTGCGACAAAGGTTCGTGCCGAAGCTATCCTGAGCCATCTGGAGAACGCGTTCTCTCAGTTTGAGAATCCGGAAGTGAACAGCTTCCGCGTCAAAAAGCGGATCTCATCGAAGAAAGCTGCCTATCATTACATCTTCCGCAATTTCGATCCGGATTCGGCTATGGTCCTCACTTCGGATGAAGTCGCCAGCTTCTTCCACTTCCCGATCTCGACCACCGAGACGCCGAAGATCAAATGGTTGAAAGCGGGTGCTGCACCACCACCGATCAATGTCCCGAAGGATGGGCTCCTCCTCGGCTTCAACGACTACCGAAATGCCAAGACAGAGATCCGCATCACCGACAATGATCGCCGCCGCCACATGTATGTGATCGGTCAGACCGGTGTCGGGAAGTCGAATTACCTACAGGAGATGGCGAAGAAGGATGCTCGGTCCGGCAAAGGTTTCTGTTTCATCGATCCGCACGGGGATGCGATCGAAGACATCCTGACGGCCATCCCGAAGGAGCGTGCCGAGGATGTCATCGTGTTTGATCCAGCCGATATCGCCCGGCCGATCGGTATAAATATGCTCGAGTACGATCCCAATCACCCCGAGCAGAAGACCTTCGTCATCAATGAGATGATCGGCATCTTCGACCAGTTGTACGATATGAAGGCGACGGGCGGCCCGATGTTTGAGCAGTATATGCGCAACGCCATGCTCCTCATCATGGAGCACCCCGAGAGTGGATCGACTCTCATGGAGATCCCGAAAGTCTTGGCGGATGAGGAATTCCGACGCTATAAACTGGCCCACTGCACGAACCCGATCGTCCGTGACTTCTGGCTGAAGGAGGCCGAGAAGGCGGGTGGCGAGGCGGCGCTCGCCAATATGGTTCCGTACATCACGTCAAAACTGACCACCTTCATCAGTAACGACATGATGCGGCCGATCATCGCGCAGCAGGAAAGTGCGTTGAACTTCCGCGAGCTTATGGATCAGGGGAAAATCGTCCTCATCAACCTCTCCAAAGGTAAGATCGGGGAGATCAATGCCCGGCTCCTCGGTATGGTCGTCGTCGGCAAGATCCTCATGGCGGCTCTGTCGCGGGTCGATCAGCCCGAGGCCGAGCGACGCGATTTCTACCTCTACCTCGATGAGTTCCAGAATGTGACTACGACGTCCATCGCACAGATCCTTTCCGAGGCGCGCAAGTATCGGCTCGTCCTTATCCTTGCTCATCAATTCATCGGACAGCTGAAGGAAGAGATCTCCAAGGCAGTTTTCGGCAATGTCGGTTCGCTTGTCGCGTTCCGGGTTGGCCCCGAGGACTCGGAGTTTCTCGAGAAACAGTTTGCGCCGGTCTTCACGGCTCACGACATGGTAAACGTCGATAACTATCAGGCCTTCGCTCGGCTTCTCATGAACAATGAGCTGACCAAGCCGTTCAATTTGAAGACCTACCCGCCGACATCGGGTGACCAAGAAGTCGCTAACGCCTTGAAGGAACTCTCGCGCCTGCGCTATGGTCGCGATGCCCGGATTGTGAACCAGGAAATCATGTCCCGCATGCAGATGGCCGAAGGTGCCAAGGTATAGGAGCGAGTCTATCGGAGATGAATCAAGGTAAAGAGTAACCTGTGTTTCTATGAGATATTCTGATTATATCGACGCATTGCCTCCAGGAACCTGCCCGTTTTGTGCATCGGATGACCGTAGGTTCTTCGAAAACAAAACCGCCTATGTCACGTACGCGCTGGCCCCGTATCACAAGCATCACTTACTGATCGTCCCGAATGAGCACAAAAAATCGTTCCTCCAACTCAGTCCGGAGGAGCTTGCCGATATCCAGGACCTCGCTCACCAGAGTGCTCGTCTTCTCCGTTATCTCGGGTATGATAGCTTTACGCTCATGGTTCGGGAGGGGATGGGGAGTGGTAAGAGCGTCGAACACCTTCACTATCACTTCATCCCTGATATCCGTCTCGGTGACTTGGACCACGCGCATGGTGTCCGAGCGATCATGTCCGATGGCGAGCTTCAGTCCCTGGTGGCAGAATTGCGCAACGCAATCGACCAGTTGTAGGCGAAGAGCCTCAGAGACTGTGGGTTGGCGGAATGACGTGAGCAACGTTAACGATCGCGATGCCCGGAGCGTGAACTAGGAAATCATGTCCCGCATGCAGATGGCTCAGGGCGCGCGGGTATAGCAGTCTCGGCGTTATTCCCCGAGTGAAGCGGTCCGGGACTCTGCAAGTCCTGAGAGAGGTTGGTACCTGAGGCTTAATGGAAACCTCATTTTTGTACTCCGAGGAGTCGATCGGAATCTGGGTGTATAATAGCGGTGAAATGTATCCCTTTCATTTTTCGGTTGGGAGGGAGGAATCTAATCACATTTAGCGAATGCTATGAATAATATCTTAATCGACAAATATGTGAATAACCAGAAGGAAGAATGTTGCCTCAGATTTGATCCCACACCTTGGGACAACAAAGAATTTAGTTGGGAGAATAAGCGATTCATCAAAGACAAAGTTTGTACTGTGTTTTATATGCCGATTAATTTCGGCCAAGTGATGAAGAGAATCACCGGGAAAGTAGAGAACGCTGGTGCACAAACCCCTGAATATATATGTTTATCTGACCATACATCAAAATGGAATATGGATTTGTATCTGGCGGTGGATAAAGAGATATCCGACGCGGAAAACGTAATTATGAGTGGGAAATATTTCAGCAAGGTCTATGAGGGGAACTTCAAAGAGACCGGCACGTGGATGAAAGATTTTGAGAACACTACGCTAAGCAAAGGCTATTCGATCAAAAAAAGGTACCTGTGGTATACTACCTGTCCTAAATGTGCCAAGAAATATGGTCACAATTATGTCGTGATCGTTGGGCAGATACTGTAGGTGGTCGACCGACACTCCCATCGATGGGAATGCCCCATTTTTTTCAATGAGCGCGAGGATCTCATTGTATTTTTCGGTGTAAAACGGTCAGACCGAGAAAGTTTGCTCCCACACGAACGCTCGGAGGCTTCGCTCAACGAGCGTTGTTCACAGTGATTGAAAGAGGGATCAATGAGGATAGGTCATACGGTCGCCCTCGTTCTTTAACTGACTTCAACCACGTTCCTGGCTCATCGTCTTCATCTTGAAGATCGTGTTTCAGAACACCACATGCTGTGAGAGTGGTCGCTTTTGGAGGCTTGAGAGAGCCTCTTTTTTGATGTCTAAAACGGGATTCGAACTATGGAATTAAAATGTAAAGTAAGCTTGACATATTGTATTGTTAGTCTAAAATAGAAATGTAAAGTCAGTTTTACATATCGTATGCAGGAAATAATTGAAAATAGTATAGAAAACTTGCGGAAACTACGGGGGCTGACGCAAGAAGAGTTGGCTCTGGCCGTAAACGTTACACGGCAGACTATTATTGCGCTTGAGAAAGGAAATTATACCCCCTCTGTTTTACTGGCGATGAAAATCGCTCAGTTTTTTTGTGTTCCAGTGGAGAAAATATTCACCATTAAAAAGTCATGAGTATGATGTCGAAAATTTTTTCGGAAACGGCCGTAGCGGTATTACTTGTAATTTTCCTCGTTTGGTTTGCTAATCCGTTTGGCTTTTGGATGACGGATGCTTTTCATATGACACTGCTCGGTCTAATTGTGACGCTATTTGCTCTTTTTGCTATGTTTCTTTGGAAGGAGCTCGTCGTGGATGAACGTGAACAACTCCATCGTTTCATAGGTACTCGTTTTGCTTATACGGCTGGAGGAGCTCTTCTCCTTATGGGCATTATTGTTCAAGCATTATCACATAAGATTGATCCATGGTTACCGTTTGTATTGACCGGGATGGTTTTGGCAAAAATTGTAGGTCGATTGTATGCAGAAAAGCGATATTAAAATATCGTACAGAGTGATAAATCATAAATATGAAAGGAGGTGAAAAATATGAATAAAATGATAGTGGGAGCCCTTGCGCTTGGAGTGGTTGTTGTTCTTGGTGGTTGGTGGTACACATCTAACCAGCAGGCCATGAAAGACAAAGCCATGATGGAAGAAAAAGCCATGGCTGAAAAAGTGGCGATGGAGAAAAAAGAAGAGGTCATGAAGCAACCTGAGGCCATGATGGAAAAGAAAGCAGAAACAATGGTCAAAGAAGATGCCATGATGAAACAGGACAACGCGATGATGGTCAAAGGGGGGCAGTATGTCTCATACGACGCATCAAAGATTGCTTTTGCCAAAGATGGCAAGGTAGTGCTTTTTTTCCGCGCTTCCTGGTGTCCGACGTGCCGTGCTCTAGATGCTAATATCAAAGCCAATCTTAGTCAGATCCCACAGAACACACTGGTTCTTGATGTGGATTATGACAAGTACACTGACCTCAAGAAGCAGTATGGCGTCACCTACCAGCATACATTGGTGCAGGTGGATGCGATGGGAAAAATGATTGCTAAATGGTCTGGGAGTGAAGGGTTGAGCGAACTGCTTACTCAGGTGAAATAGCGATTCTATCAAAGTAAAAAGTAGTACGAAGTCGGGACAGTTTCTGCAGAGCTGTTCCCCTTGGTAATATTTTTTCAAAACAGTATGACCATTCTCATCATATTTGCATTTCTTTCTGGGGTAGTGACGATTTTTGCGCCGTGTATTTGGCCGATTCTCCCTATTGTGTTGTCAGCGGGGGCGACTGGTGGTGAGCGGAAGCCCCTTGGTATCGTAACAGGTTTGGCGGTGAGCTTTATGCTGGCAACGCTCGCCCTTGCTTTTGTCGTTCAAGTCATCCCGTTCGATCCTGAGGTTTTGCGCCTGTTTGCTGTCTTGGTGATAGCTCTTTTGGGATTGACTCTTATCGTTCCAGCTTTGGGAGCGCGACTGGAGGGAGTGGTGAGTCGGTTTGCTTCTATCGGCGGACGGTTTACGAAAAATTCCGGCACAGGTTTTTGGAGCGGTTTCATTACGGGCTTTGCCTTGGGTCTCGTGTGGTCGCCTTGTGCTGGGCCAATTCTGGCGACGATCGCCACTCTGGCCGCGACTCAGGCCGTCAGCTTCCAGGTGGTGCTCGTAACATTGGCGTTTGTGCTCGGCGTATCGCTCCCACTCTTTGTCCTGGCTGTTTTAGGGAAAAAGGTACTGACCAAGACCAGGGCACTGGCACCCTATACCAAACGCATCCAGCAGTCATTTGGTCTGATTATGATTTTGGCGGCTGGAGCAATTTACACCGGGTATGACAAGATACTTCAAACGAAGCTGTTGGATACATTTCCGAGTTATGAGAGTTTTTTAAACGGGCTCGAGAAAAATGATACGGTGAAACAGAAACTTGATGAATTGAAGAGCGTTGATAGAGAAAGTTCACTTCTTAAGAAAGAGGAGACTAAATCAAATATGAAAAGCAATCTCCCTCAATATGGGCAAGCACCAGAATTCGTGGGCATAGAGAAATGGCTCAATACTGACTCAGCACTGACCATGGAGGGATTGCGTGGCAAAGTTGTACTTATAGATTTCTGGACCTATAGCTGTATCAATTGTATCCGGACACTTCCCTATGTGACTGGCTGGTATGAGAAGTACAAAGACCAGGGGTTTGTGGTGATTGGGGTGCACACGCCAGAATTTGCATTTGAGAAAAAGACAACGAACGTTGTTGATGCCCTGGCACGGTACGGGATCAATTATCCTGTGGCTCAGGACAACAATTATGGCACATGGCAAGCCTACAACAATCGCTATTGGCCGGCGCATTATTTGATTGATACAGAAGGGAGGATACGCGAATATCATTTCGGGGAAGGGAATTATAAAGAAACGGAACAGGCTATTCAGAGTCTTCTTGAAGAAGCAGGAAGAAAAGCGAGTACCGATACTCTGGGAATTGTGGCGGATACTCCTGGGAGAGGCCAGACCCCGGAAACATACCTTGGGAGTTCACGTATGGAGCGGTTTCTATCACCCGAACGAGTGACCGGAGAAGCGCAGATATTTACTGCGCCAGCTACACTGAAACAAGATTATTTTGCTTACACTGGAATCTGGAAAGTCGAATCGGAAAGAGCGATCGCTGGAAGTGATACGATGCTCACTCTTCGTTTCAAAGGGAAGAAGGTTTTTCTGGTTCTGGCTCCACCAGATAATGCTTCGTCGGCGAGCGTAAAAGTTTTTCTGGATCAGAATCCGATTACGAAGGAACTGTCGGGTAAAGATGTTATTGATGGAAAGGTATTAGTCGATACAGAGAGGCTCTACGAGCTCTTTGACGGGAAAGGGGTGTCTGGAGAGCATATGCTTCGCTTAGAATTCGAAACGCCAGGGACAGCGGTGTATGCGTTTACCTTCTCTTGATTTTTATACCAGGCCTAAAAGTCTATTAATTTGTTGAGTAGCAATTGCTAGATCAGGGAAAGCCTGTTCCCACTGCAATGTTTGAAAGCTGTCCCGCCAAGCGAGGATTGCTCACAATGGGAGAAATTGAGATAATAGGGGTATATGAACGCTTACTCTCCTGAATTATCCCTACTTGATCCTATAGCCATCCTAAAAAATGGCTTGAATAGGCTATTAGATTCATTTACACTTTGTAGTGTTTCAGAACACCACATGCTGTGAGAGTGGTCGCTTTTGGAGGCTTGAGAGAGCCTCTTTTTTGATGGATGAAATGGCGGGGCGAAGTCTGGTATAATAAGCTCAATCATAATATCTCAAAGATGTCCGAGTTTCAGCCTATTCTAGATAATCTTGCGAAAGAGTATGGTTTCACCCAACTTAGTTTTGTGCGTGAGCCTGAAAAAGGAATCAGTACTAAAAATCTTATTGTTGAAGACAAAAGTGGAAATACATATTTTATTAAGAAGCATAAAAGAGCAGATTTACTCAAGATCGAAAATTCTGAAAGGTCGGCAAGCTTTGTCAAAGATCACTCAGATGTCCCCGTCGTTCTTCCAATAAAGAATAAAAAAGGAGAACTACATACGGATGTTGACGGCGAGTTTTACTCCATCTTTCCCTATATTGCTCATGCAGAGTATCACTCTTCTGAAGCTGAACGGATAGCATTCACGTATCACTTAGGAGAGATGTTGGGTAAAATCCACGCCGTGTCTCGTACTACTGCAGTTCCTGAATCTATCAAACGTATTTCGGCTTGGGTTTCAGATAGTAAGGAGGAAAGTCTGTCCAAATTTGAAAAGATGCAGAAGGAAATCAACGAGAAGGAAGTAAAAGACGAATACGACAACAAGGCCCTAGCTTTTATTGAACTGAAAACCAATCTTCTACAAAAACGTACTTTCGTTGAACAAGAGAAAGAGTTGACGATTTGTCACGGAGACTACCATACCGCTAACCTTCTTTTTAATGAGGCTGGAGTGATTATTGGAGTGTGTGATTGGGATATAAGCGGAATGGAAAACCCCTATAATGAGTTTATCCGATCATTTAATATGTGTGTGGTCAGAAGGGGCTTTGATCATTTAGAGGACAAGAGAGATGTGGCGAATGCTTTTTTGAGAGGGTATACGAGCACCTGTGGTTTTACTTTTGAGTTAGGGGAACTAGAGTATGCAATAGAAGCCTGGTATCAAAAACTTCTTACATTGACCTGGCCTCTTTCTGATCATTATTATCTCGAGCATTTCAAAACTGACCCTTCACTTGATTCAGAGTTCAACAAAGTCGTCTTTCTTCGAGATAGGAGAGGAGAACTCTTGGCACTTATTTCTAAAAGCTTATAAGACCCGGAGTCGCATTTGTAGGTTTGAAATAGCAATATTAATAGGCTCAACATCGTTCCAAATCCTCAGTCAATAGTTTATGAAAAACGCTATCATTCTTCATGGGACGGGAACAAAAAAAGATGAATTTTGGTTTCCCTATCTGAAAAACGAATTGGAAAAATTGGGATATGATGTCTGGCTCCCACAACTACCAAACGACGAGCATCCGAACCGGATGGACTGGTTACCCTTTATTCTTTCCAATGGTACCTTTACCGAAGAAACGGTTTTGATTGGTCATTCGGCTGGAGCTCAGGTGATTCTCAGTGTCCTTGAAAAAATCGATGTTAAAATCAAGAAAGCTATCCTTGTCTCAGGGTATGCGAAATTACTGAGAGAGAGTGCAGAAGGCGAGAATGAAGAAGAGCCACATTGGGATGTTATCCGACCTCATGCCAAGGAATTTATTTTTATCAATTCAGATAATGATCCGTGGGGCTGTGATGATACACAAGGAAAGATAATGGCTGACAACCTTGGAGGCAAACTCATCGTTCGTCACGACGGTCATATGGGATCAACGACCTATAATCAACCGTACAAGGAATTCCCGCTCTTAGTCGAATTGATCAAAAGCTAATATGAAAATCATTATTATCAATGGGCCGTGTGGTGTGGGAAAAAGTTCCATAGCTGAGAGGCTTCATAAGAGTCGGCACCACTCATTTTTATTGGACATAGATAGTTTGAGGAGACTTTTTAGTGAGTATCAAGAGAAACGAGATGAAAGCAGGATGGCAAGTCTTGAACTTGCCGAAAGTATGGTGAGCACCTGTTTGGATATGGGGTACGATGTGATTATTGATAAGATGCAGTTTGATATTGAGGTGCTGGATGCGTATTATGAAATAGCAGGGGAAAAAGGAGCAGAAGTGAAGGAGATTATCCTATGGGCATCCAAAGCTGTTGTGATGGAGCGAGCTCATGCCCGCGGATGGAAAGAAGGAGGCTTACTCACTCCCGAAAAATGTGAGGCTTTCTGGCATCAGATTGAAGACATGAAAGGTAAAAGACCGAACGCGGTTATTATAGATACCTCCCTCATTTCTCTTGAGGAGACTTATTTATTAGTAGAAAAAGCTGTATGAGGGCATATTTCCCCCAGCTAACCTATCTTGACCCCAAAGCCATCCTAAAAAATGGCTTGAATAGGCTATTAGATTCATTTACACTTTGCAGTGTTTCAGAACACCACATGCTGCTATTGTGTCCGCCAAGCGGTAGTAGCGCCTTGGTGTGAAACGAGAAGTTCTGTTCCATCTGGCGAGACAGCAAAGGCCTCGACTTCGTTGAAAGAAGTATGGAAGTACTGAGCGAGGAGTGTACCGGTGACCGACCAGCGGATGATGCGCTTGTTTATTCGATCGAGTGCGAGGACATCACCAGAGCGGGTATCGAAGGCGAGTTGATCGAGAGCGAGTGGTGCGATCGGTCCAGTGAAGCCGACGTGGGTGTTTTTGCCGCGACTGTAGAGTGCTGGTTGGCCAGACACATCGCCGAGCAGGATGTTTTCATGCACCGCGAAAGATGTCTCTTCACCTGTTGCGACGGATTCTTTGGACCAGGTCGTCGCGGGACCGAAGCCGCCCTCGGCGCGCGGAAAACGGTGGATGATGCCGGCTTCTCGGTCGAGGACATAGAGATAGGTCAGATAAGAACCGATGGCCGATACCTGCGCTCCGGCCGGCAGAGGGAGGGTATTTTTTTCAAATTTCTTCGTAACCGTACTCCAGAGAGAGAGCGACCCGGATTCCCCGACGGTGAAGATTGCATCGAGATCATCCATCGCTGTCGCGTGACGGATCGTTTCCGGGGCTGTCGTCGATTCTTGCGTCTGGAGATTGACGATGCTTCTCTCGGTGATGAGGAATGGGGTGTCGTTGATGTTGACGAGAGCGATGGAACGCGAGTTGTTGGTCGGGAAGATGAGACGACTGCCAGCGAGCAGAGTAGCGAGTGGCTCCTCGGCGGGTGGGAAAACCGGTGCAGCTGGGGCTTCCTGCGAAGGGGTAGGTGTCACGGTTTCCACAGGCGGTGTTTCCGTGCTTGGCCATATCAAGTACGCCAGGATGCCGAGGACGATCACTCCACCGACAGAGAAGATCCATCGGTATTTCACAGAGCCATTGTCCCACTGTGTCCGGCCGTAATGGATCAAGGACTGGAGGGCTTGGTTGATTCGGAGCGCCAGGTTTTTCGAGACAGCCCTGATATTCCCGAGTGCCGGGAGCAAGACAGACTTGGAGGCCACGATTCGCGCGCTCCATCGGGTGAGCCGCTGCCTCGCTTCATTGCCGAAAGTCATTTCCTGGCGCGGCTCACGGGTGAAAAAGCGGCGCACGCGCTCAGATGATTGAGGAGTAGTTTCCTTAGGGGGCACGGGTTCGCTCGAAGGTGAAGGCACAATGAGGGAGGCGACCGGTCGGACGACGACTTCCTCTTCGGGCACTGGTTCCGGTTCGATGTTCGGTCGAGTAGCTTCCTCGACCGCCTTGAGGCGCGCGATCTGTTCTTTTTCTTGGCGCTTTCTTTGTCGATTTTCTTCCAGGGCCCGCTTCAGGCTCCGAGTGCGGCGATTGAGTGAGCGGCTCAGGCGGCCTGTTTGCTGGCCCAGTGAGGCCAAGGTGAGGGAGCCAACTTTACTGATGCGGCGCGTGATTTTCCGGAGGGCGATACCCCAGTTGCGTGTCTTGGCTCCAAACGTGTGTGAAAAGAGCTCCCAGCGCTCTTTCCAAGGACTCTCATTTTCCTCAAAAGTTTCTTCGGCTGAAGCTTGGAGATAGATGTGACCAGTTTTCTGGTCGGTGTATTCTTCTCGCGGCGTCTCGATGATATCGGGTTTCTGCTTGGGAGTATCCGGAGACTTCCTTTTCTGGAGCGCTTCGTCAAACGGTTTCCCACTCCAGACATTGCTGAGGCTGACGGCCGGCTTTTGAGATTCTTTCGGTGCCTCTTCGGACTGCAGTATGGTGGGTGCTGAACAGGTGACCAGGGTGACAGCCGCGATGGGAAGCTCGTTTATGAGTGCGGTCCGGAGGAATTGCTCGAAACCAGCTGGCCCGAGTCGGTTGAGGCTGCGGCGGAGATCGTCGGGAGAGAAGAGCGACCAGACGGAGGGGGAGAATGCGAAGACAATATCGGCATCGAATAGTTCTCCGCTCGAGACCTCGGTGAAAGTCTTCAGGGGATGTGGTTCAGTGTCGGTATCAGCCAATCCATCGCTCATCAATCGGAGTGCTTCTTCTCGGGCGAGATACAGTTGCCCGTCACCCGTGACGGAAAAATGGAGCGTATTCTGGCTGATTGTTCCGATGGCACCGTGCAGGTGACCGAGCCACGAGACATTGCCATGTTTGACGATCTCAGCGAGCGCGACATTGATCTTGTGGAGCGCGACTTCGAAACTCTCGACCGGGCTCCGATGTGAATTCGCAAAGTATTCTTTCTTGGCGACCGAAGCAAGGAAATTCACGATATAGGCTGCGTCTTGGTCATGGATATCGACTTCGAAGAAACCAAAAAGCGTCCCGAGTGGAGACCCCGAGACATTGTCGCTCGCGTAGTGGAAGGCGATGATATACGGTTCTTGGGAACGGCCGCTTCCTACGACGATTTCTTTAAAGTGTTTCTCGAGCGTGACCGGAGTGGCTTTGCTGCTCCGGCTGTCGGTGCGTGAGCGCATACTCTAGAGTATAGCACAACATGAGAATAGAAAGCGGCTTTTTGTCCCTCAACCAAGCCTCAAAGGAAGAAAAACTAGCTTTGACTTTTTCGCGCTGCGTTCGTATACTGGGGCTATCGCAGATAACTCGTGTAAAGGCCGTATTCTCTTATGTCTGTCGCGCTCTTTGAAGCGCTCTTTGGATCTCGCCCGAGAGCTCGTCTCATCCGTTTCTTCACCATGAATCCTGAAGTCGAGTTTTCGATTGCTGACATCACCGAAAAGACCTTGCTTTCAAGAAATGATGTGCTGCGTGAAGTGAAGCGGCTCGCCAAGATGAAGTTCGTCACGGAAAAATCGCGTCAGGGGAAGAAATCGTACGTGAGCAATACCGACTTTCCGTTCTATCTGGAGATGAAGACACTCGTCTCGAAGCTGAACGTGAATGCGCAGTCGCAGGTCTTTCGAAAACTAAAGACGGTGGGCGAGGTGAAGCTCATTCTCATCAGCGGCCTCTTTTTGAACTATCCGAAATCCAAGGTGGACATGATCCTCGTCGTAAACAATATCAACCGGACCAAACTCCGTCAGGCCATTGCATTCCTCGAGGCAGAAGCCGGCAAAGAAATTCGCTTCGTTCTCATGAACAGTGAAGAGCTGCACTACCGGCTGAATATGCTCGATCGGTTCTTCATCGAGTTCCTCGAGGGGCCTTATGAGGAGGTTGTAAACAAAGTGGCGGAGCTCAAGCGTTTCGTCGCGGGTATCCGCAAATAGCCATGGAGGTATCCTCGATTATCGCTATTGGCATCGCACTCCTCGCTGGAGGGGCGGTGGTGTGGGCTGTGATTGCTTTTCAGAACCGCTTTCGTGCCTTGGATGAGAAGCGCTCAGCACTCGAGCATCAGGTGACTGATCTCGGCCAGGGGATGCGTCAGGACATGCACCAATTTTCCGCCACGCTCTCTCAGCAGTTTCACAATATGCAGACGACCTTGGACAAGCGTCTGAACGACAACACCGAGCGCCTCGACAAGCGGCTCAATGATGCGGGCCGGCAGTTTCTCGATGTCCGTGAGCGGCTCGCAGAAATGGGCAAGACGAATGAGCAGATCCTTGAGGTGACCAAAGATGTGGCCTCGCTGCAGGATATCCTGAAAGCGCCCAAGATTCGCGGTGGTTTCGGTGAAGCGATGCTCGGCGATATCCTCTCTCAGATGCTTCCAGCCGACTGCTACACGCTCCAGCACATGTTCAAGACCGGCGAGACCGTCGATGCCCTCATCACCCTCCGGGGCGGGAGTATCAGCGTGGATTCGAAGTTCCCACTCGAGAACTTCAAACGAGTGATCTCCATCGAGGGCGAAAATGATCGGGCGGCCGCGCGCAGGCAATTCATCGCCGATGTGAAGAAGCATGTTGACGCCATCGCCGCCAAATACATTCTTCCGAGCGAGGGGACACTGGATTGGGCGCTCATGTATATCCCGGCCGAGAATGTGTATTACGAGATCATCATCAAAGACGATGACCATCAGGGGCTGTATGAGTATTTCAACAAGCGGCGAGTGATCCCTGTTTCACCCAATTCGTTCTATGCCTATCTGAAGACCATCATGTTCGGGCTCCAGGGGATGCAGATCGAGAAGCGGGCAAAGGAAATGTTCGTCCAATTGGAGCGGCTCGGCCAAGATTTTGGGAAATTCAGTGAGGAATTCGAGCTCGTTGGCAAGCATATAGGTAATGCCAATAAGAAGTATGAGGATGCGGAAAAGCGTCTGATGCGGCTGGGTGACCAGATGGAACGGACGCGTCTCGCGGCACCTGACGAGGAACGCGTAGCGGCCGCCCCGGCGGAATTACCGAGAGACGTATGACGACCGAGACGGCTTCATCACAGGCGAGTGAACTCTTTCGTCAGAGCCGGAGGCCGATTTTGTGGAGCGGACTTGTGATTCAATGCGTGATTTTTGTGGCGGTGGCCTATTTCATCCGTCCCTCGACTGATACACTTATTCTTCGCTACAATGCGTTTTTTGGGGTGGATATCCTTGGGGCTTGGTGGCAAGTCTATCTCGTTCCGGGGATGTGTCTTGGCTTCTTTGGTGGAAACCTTGCTCTCGCGGAGGTACTCGCCCGGCGACAAGCATTTCTGGTGGCTCTTGTCCTCGAGTACGGAGCGTTTCTTGTCGTCCTGTCAGAAGTTACGGCAATAGCAGCACTTATCTCCATCAACTCCTAACGTTGGACGGGTATGGAACATGGAGCGCTCTTCTACCTCGTCTCGTGGGTCTGGGCGCTTGGACTCTCGATCGTATTTCTCTGGTCTAGCATGCGAATCCCGTACTTTCGCGAGCGCTATGAGCGGCGGGAATCAGGACGAGAAGTTACTATCCCACGATTCTACCGGCTGGGAGGAGCGGTCCTGATGAGTATCTTTCTCTTGCTGCTTCTTGGCGATAACCGATTGGAGTGGAATGCTCCTTTTGCGACGCTCTGGGTTGGATCGCTTGCTATCCTCATGTTCTCGATAGCCGATGACCTCGGTCATATTGTCTGGCCGTGGCATCTCGCGTTCCAGATCCTCCTCAGTCTCTTGGTGTACTCGGCTGGGATGCGGCTGGATGTCGGTGTGTATCTGGGCCAGTGGCTGAGTAACCCTGCACCAGCCCTGGCGGCGTTCGGCGTCGCGGCGTGGGTACTCCTCATTGTGAACGCAATCAATTGGGCAGATGGAACTGATGGATTGATGCCCGGTATCGCGCTCCTCTCTTTCGGAACACTCTTCCTCTTGGCGCTCCGACCAGAGGTGAATCAGCCTACTGTCGCGATCCTCGCTGCAATCCTTGCAGGTCTCGCTCTTGGACTCCTCTTGTTCAATTGGTACCCGGCGCGTATACTCTCGGGGACTGGTGGCGCCTACTTCTTTGGCTTCGTGCTTGCGGTTCTTGGATTGTATGCTGGTATGAAGGTCGCCACGCTGCTAATAGTGCTCGCGGTACCAGTCTTTGATGCACTATTCGTTGTCTTTCGTCGACTCATGCTCGGTCGATCGCCTTTTCTCCCCGATCGGGGACACCTTCATCACCTTTTTCTCGAACGTGGTTGGCGGCCGGTGACAATTGCGTCGGTCTATCTGGTGGTGACGGGGTTGATGGCGACCCTCGCCCTGTCGATCGAAGGCAACCGTAAGGCTCTGGTGTTCCTCATTGCGGGTGCATTCGTCCTACTCCTCTCATTATCACTCCGTGTTTCGTTGTACCCCCGGCCCGAGGCTCATCACCCGCTTTGAAGACACTTCACATGATTACCTCAATGCGAAAAGTATTTTTCATCGCTGTACTCGCTGCTCTGCTGGTATCAGTCGCAATCCAACTGCGGCTCTCAGACACGTTCGATCCGGCCGGTCCCGTCTTCCCGACGCATGCGATCGTTGCCTCGGGCCAGATGTGGCAGCTCGAGATCGCCAATACTGATGCGCTCCGCTCTCTTGGGCTCGGTGAGCGCGATAGCTTGCCGAGGGAGAAGGGAATGCTGTTCCTCTACGGCCAGCCAGGACGGTATGGATTTTGGATGCACGGGATGCGATTCCCGCTCGATATGGTGTTTCTTTCGCAAGGCGAGATTATTTTCATCGAACGGGGGATTCAGCCGGGCGATCCGAAGATTGTCATGCCACCGACCCCCGTCGATCAGGTGCTCGAACTGAACGCTGGGGAAGCCGCTGACCTAGAGACTGGTGATCAGATCTGGTACTGGCGCTCGTTCTAGCTTGTAAAAAGCCAAAAACCCCGGAGTTCCGGGGTTTTTGGTGCATTTGCAGAAAAGGTACGTATGGCTGCTTCGACTGACTGAGTTACGATCGGTAGGCGGCGACACGGCTCGAATACTTCTTCAAGTTCTGGAGCTGTTTGCCATTGAGTTGCTTCGACTGGTCAATTGCCTGACGGATCATGTCTTTGGAGAATTCTGCTGACTGGCCGATAGCGAGGGGTCCGCGCTGCGTAAGCTGCTTCCTGAGATAGTCTTCGATGTAGACTTTGTGTTCACCAGAGAGCGATGAATCGGGCGTCTTCTCGAGATAATTCATGAGAGCACGGCGGGCCAGATGGGTCGTCCCATCGCCTTTGGTGGCGGTCTCAACAAACGAAGTCTCGGTTTCTCGACTCAGCTCGGTCGGAGTGGTCGTGACCTTTGACTGGCCATTGGCTGATTTCACATCGGTCGCTTTGTCTCCACTCAATGTCCCAGTGTCGCTCGCGGTTGTCGTATCATCTGAAGTACTGACCGTCTCGTTCGATCGCTGTGAGTAGGAGTAGATGCCGAGCGCGATCGCTGCGACGATGAGGAAACTGACGATTACGCGCAAATTTTCCTGGAGCCAGGCCTTGGCCTGATCAGTGACATGCTCTTCCTCGTTCATGTTCATGTTTTCTTCCATAAGAGTCACCTCTCTTCCTAGCTTTACTACCGACACTCGACAAAGGTACTGGCTGATCTTCGATGACAGCAGATGCCGCTCGCGACAGAATCAAACTCACGTGCTTTCCTCGAGTGTGGTGGTTTACAGATTATCTTGTGAATGTACCGCTTGCGTTGAAGCTCCAATGGGAGCCCTCTTCAATCTGAAAAGAGCCTCACTTGCCCATTTCTGCTCTCATAGTACGGTTGAAAAAGTAGGGTGTCAATCTGGACAAAGAATCTACTTTTCTGCTTAATGAAGCCTGAAATCTGCCCCCGGAGAGTGATTCTCGAGGTGATAGAATCTTTGTCCTCACTCGCAGGCAGAGCGCCCCGGGTAACCCCAGGGGTGGATGAGGAGTCGTGCTCGAGTACGTCGAGCCAAGCGAGCGACAGTAGAGTAGGTCCCGCGGGTTTACTCGTGGGAATCTATGTATCATCGAGAAGCGGAGGTATCAACACAGCACAGCAATTATCAAGACATCGAGTACATGTCGGCGTGATAAAGAATAAAATATATTTCAGTATCGCCAGTGAGATGTATATGAGAAAAATTACGCACATCTGAATGCAAATTATTTTCAAAAGAAATTATTTTTCGCTGCGCATGACAAAAAAATTAAGCAGCACTTGACAGTTGCTCTATGCAAATTATTTTATGAGAGTATACTGATGGTGTGTGAGAAACTTCACACGTGCGTGAGACAAAAATGTTTCACAAACAATTAAGAAAAATAACATCGTGACCGTGAACGTACGGGAGCGAAAACAAAATTTTGGAAGGAGGTGACCTACCATGGCAACAAAGAAAAAGAAAGTGACCAAGAAGAAGGCCGTCAAGAAGGTGACCAAGAAGAAGACCGCCAAGAAGACCGCCAAGCGCCGCGCCTAATTGGCACGCCGCGTTCTTACAAGAGTCCCGCATCAGCGGGGCTTTTGTTTTGGCGAGATGCTAGAGGGAGCCGTCGATGACACGCGGTTTTCCAGCCAGATCGGGATAGATAGAGAAGGGCGAGCCAGGTGCGATATCCGCGAAGAACGCAGGAAATAGATCAGTCTGTTCAGGGCTTATTTCAAGGAAGAAATGCACTTTCAGACCGTGAGTGTGCAGTATGTTGAGTGTGTTCAGGAGGCGTCGGTAATGCGCTAGTCCGTCGCGGCCACTTACGAGCGCCTCTTTCGGTTCATAGCGCCTCACATTCGGGGCGACGCTTCGGTAGAGTGCGGGGGAGAGATAGGGGAGATTGGCGATGATAAAGACCTCATCGAAGGCAGAGAGCTTCTTTTCGATCGTACGAAGGAGATCACAAGCACTAAAACGGATTTGTTTGTTTACTTGATGCCGCCGGGCGTTCTTCCGGGCATAAGTGAGTGCTTTCGGAGAAATGTCAGTAGCAAAGAAAGAGAAGCGGGATGTTTGCAGTCCGCTGCGGGAAGAAAATTCTTTTGCAAGACTGATGATGATCGCGCCACTGCCGGTGCCGACATCAATCACTGCGACGCGTGGAGAGTGTTGAATGTTGGCTGGAGAACGTTGTTGGAAATTGTTTTTTCGTTTCTGATCCTTGATTCTTAATTCCATATTCTTCATTCTGCTGATTGTCACTTCAACAATCAGCTCCGTCTCGTGGCGTGGGATAAGGACGCCGGGACCGACAGAAAAATCACGACCATAGAATTCACGCCTCCCCACGATATACGCGATCGGTTCGTGTTTCGTAGCGCGGGCAAGGAAGTCCCGATAGCGTTTCAGTTGATGCGGTGTCAGTTTCATCTCGGCATGTGCCATGAGGAACACGCGGTCCTGGCCGAGGGTATGGGAAAGCAACACTTCCCGGTCGAGCCTGGGGAGATCAGTAGAGAGCCGGAGGGCTTCATGGATGGTCAAACCGGGTGGTTTATATGAGTTGTTTCCGCGGGACATTTGCATGAGTTCAATTGACATTTATCGAGTATTGTGCTAGTTTCTTGTGTTGTCGTTCGTTCCCATTTAACCAGCAGTGCCCCTACTTGGAGGACTTCAAATGTCAGAAGTAGAAAACAAAACAGGTAATCCGCCGCCCCTCATCAATTTCACGATGTCAGACGCATTCACGCTGGTGGCGGCATTCCTCACAGTCTTATTTCTAGGTGTTTCCCAGTGGGCAGTCACATTGTCCATACATACTTCTTCTGGGGCAAGCGTGCGGGAGCTGCTTGCAGCGCTTATGTTCTTGCTCCTCGCGGCCCTTGCTGCTGGCCGGGTGGTGTGGGGCATACTGAATGCCATTCGAACCCCCCGAACCCCTTGATCGACACTGTTTCCCAAGGCAGTTTGCGTGTTACGCAGGCTGCCTTGAATCATTTTGGCCGCTCTTTGCGGCCACCCTGAGCAAAGTCGAAGGGTACCGTTTTCAGTATTTTTACCCTTTCTTCCCTTCGGCTTCGAGCTTCAGTCGCATGTCTTCGGTCTCGAGCAGGTCGAGGATGGGGCCCAGGCTGCCAGCGAGGATGCCGGGGATATTGCTCCAATTCTCCTTGACCCGGTGATCGGTGATGCGGTCCTGGGGGAAATTGTAGGTGCGGATTTTCTCGCTGCGGTCGCCATTGCCGATCTGGCTGTTGCGCGCGTCACCCTGTTCCTTGCGCTGGCGCTCCTCCTCGGCCTCCCAGAGTCGAGCGCGGAGGACCTTCATGGCCTTGTCTTTGTTCTTTATCTGGGACTTCTCATCTTGGCAACTGACGACCAGATTCGTCGGGAGGTGGGTGATCCGGACTGCACTGTAGGTCGTATTCACCGACTGACCACCGGGGCCAGAGGAACAAAAAGTATCGATACGCAAATCCTCGGGTCGTACGACGATCTCGATGTCATCGACTTGGGGCAGGACGGCGACGGTCACGGTCGAGGTGTGGACCCGGCCCATTTTTTCCGTCTCGGGGATGCGCTGGACGCGGTGCACGCCGGATTCGTATTTGAATTTCTGGTAAACGGAGGTTGCACTTCGGCCGCGATTCACTTCAAAAGTGACTTCCTTGTAGCCGCCGACTTCACTCGCATGGCTATCGAGGAGGGTCGTCTGCCACCCCATCAGTTCGGCATAGCGCGCATACATGCGAAAGAGCTCGGCCGCAAAGAGGCTCGCCTCGTCGCCACCCGCGCCGGCCCGGATTTCGACGATGATGTCCTTGGCGTCGTTCTTGTCTTTGGGGAGGAGGAGGTACTTCAGTTCGGTTTCCAGCGCGTCTTTTTCCTTCGCAAGGGCGATGTTTTCTTCGAGCGCCATGGCCTTCAATTCATCGTCCGACTCTGTCTGAGTATCTATCTGGGTTAATTGGGCATTTTCCCTCAGACTCTTGTCGATTGCCTTGAGCCGATTGATTCGTTCCATGATTACATCCAGCTCGGCTTTGCGCCGGCCCAGGGTCATGAGCCGCTCGGGCGAGTTCAAAGTCGCCGGTGCCGTCAGGGCAGCATCGATTTCCCGTACCTCTGATTCAATTTTCGCGATCAGATCTTTCATATTTGTGGCTTATCAGAGCTGTATCATACGATTGACTTCGCACGCATCTTATGCTACCATGAGCGGTCAAGATTTTTCGACTTTTCTTTCCCAATTAGTTTCTACCCCGCCATCCAATCATTGTATTAGGAGACCGAGAATGCCAACCGTTAAACTATTGACCCTCAATGAAATTCCGGTGGATGTACCATTCTATTTTGTGGTGGTGCCGTCCACGAAGACTAGAGCGGCCTATATCCTGCCCACCAATGTCTATAAGAAGTGCCTCTTTATGGCAGGGGAGGTCGGGAGTACTTTGACCCTCACAAGCAGGGAAGGGGAAGATACTCCCGTCATCAATGTTAAGAGCCAAGAGATTTCCCTCCGGCGAGGTGAGAAAGTGGTTATCCTGCTGGACAATGACACCGTCTAGCAGCGGGAGGCCATGTCTTTGCCTGAACCCCTACGCATGCAACACGCGCTTGGGGTTCCTTTTATTTTTACAAATAACTTCTTCGGTTAGCCTATCCTCTTTCTCCCTCCTCTGCAAACAAAAAACCCGTCCACATCGCTCTGCGAAGTGTTTCGGGCAAGCGGCCTTACTTCACAACAGGAGAATGTGCACGGATTGTTTTGAGCTAAGCGGCCTCAGCAGCCTTGGCGGCCTTGGCAGCTCGCACGGCTTCAGCGGCGCGAGTCTCTTTTTCGGCCTTGTCAGCAGCCTTCTTGTCAGCTGCTGCTTTGGCGGCTTTCTTTTCGGCCAGGGCGGTGTGGGTGGCCTTGGTCTTTTCGACGCGCTCGGCGAGCTTCTTGAAGCGATCGACTCGTCCACCGGCATCGATGAACTTCTTCTTGCCGGTGTAGAACGGATGGCACTGCGAGCAGATTTCCGTATGGATCACGGTATTGGTCGAACCCGTCTCGAACTTGGCACCACAGACGCAGGTGACTTGAACTTTTTCGTGATAGGTGGGGTGAATTCCTGTTTTCATAGATGTGGCCAGAGAGAAATATGTACAACTGAATCTATCATGCGGCTTCGAAATTGACAAGTCTCGTTTGCTGACGTATCCTGGGAGCGCTTTGCTACGGCCTCCTCTCGGTCAGATTGGGGGCCAGTATGCGAATCACACATATCTGTCAGGGCGCCCTTTCCTGCCCCTCACCTTTTTCTGGAAAAAGGTGAGGGGTCTGGGCGAATCACTCCTGAAGATAGAGGCATGCCCCGTCACAGACAGTACTTCTTCTTTGACGGAGCTAACGTATCGATGACCGGTCTCGAATTGTCTCAAGAGATAATGCTGGCAGGTCGGTGATGCGGGTAAATAATCTAAGGATAAAGCAATGTCAGATGTCACAGCGGCCCCCAAGGCCGAAACGCCTCTCGTTCTCGAAGGAGCGGCGGAGTATTTTGCCGAGTTTGATTTCAGCCGGGTGGATGACTCACTCGAGAGTCTGCTCAAGGCTGGCGTGCACTTCGGTCACCTGAAGAGCCGCCGTCATCCGCGCATGGAGGAGTATATCTTCACCACCCGGAAGAATATCAATATCTTGAATCTGGAAAAGACGAAGGAGTGTCTCGACCGGGCCTCAGAGTTCCTCACGAGTGTCGCGAAGAGCGGCAAGCCGGTCCTCTTTGTCGGGGTGAAGAAGCAGACGCATGATGCGGTGAAGTCCCTCGCCAAGCGGATCGGGATGCCCTATGTCATCGATCGATGGCTCGGTGGGACGCTCACGAACTATGCGCAGATCCGCGGCCGGGCGAAGTACCTCGTCGAAAACGAAGCGAGTTTCGCAGCCGGCGAATTCAAGAAGTACACCAAATTTGAGCAACAGCGGAAGAGCGAAGAGCTCGAGAAGCTGGAACACAAAGTCGGCGGCCTTCGGAATATGCAGGAGCTCCCAGGCGCCATTGTTATCGCGGACGCCAAGGAAGCGGGCCTGGTCATCAAGGAAGCGACACGTCTCGGTGTGCCGCTCGTTGCGATCGTCGACACCAATGCTGATCCGAGCTCCATCGACTATCCGGTGCCAGGGAACGACGATGCGCTCTCGTCACTCCGGCTCCTCCTCGGCCTCCTCGGTCGGGCAGTGGAACGTGGGGTCGGACAGAAAGCTGCTCTGGCAGCCGAGAAGGCGGCTGAAAAAGCTTCTGAGAAAGCCGCATCTGCCCCAGTGAAGCCAGAAACAGCCGTGAAACAGCCGGCGTAATTTCCGAGTTTCTCCGTTTTCTTCTAGAATAAAAAAAGAAGCACTATGAGTACCATGGAACAAGTCAAAGCCCTGCGCGAAAAGACAGGCGGAGGTATCGTCGAAGTGAAGAAAGCCCTGGATGAAGCCAATGGCGACGAGGCAAAGGCAATCGAGATCCTCAAAAAGCGCGGGGAAGCTAAGGCTCTGAAGAAGACAGGCCGGACCGCAGCGGAGGGGATCGTCGTCTCGTATATCCACTCGAACAAGCGCGTCGGTACACTCCTTACACTCCTCTGTGAGACGGATTTCGTCGGTCGGAACGAGGAATTCCAAGAGCTCGCTCACGATCTCGCGATGCATGTGACGGCGATGGCACCTGGCTATATCCACCCCGAAGACGTGCCGGCGGAAACAGTCGCTAGCGAACGCACCCTCTGGGAGGAGCAGGTGGCCGCCGAGGGAAAGCCCGCCGCGATCGCTCTGAAGATCCTCGCCGGCAAGGAGAAAAAGTTCCGCGAAGAACAAGCGCTCCTCACACAGCCGTTCGTGAAGGACTCGACCAAGACGGTCCAGGCACTCATCACGGAGAAGATTCATCGTATCGGAGAGAATATTCAGATTGGTCGTTTCACTCGGTTCGAAATATAAATTTCCGCCCGGCCGCGGGCCAAGCCCTTCGCCATGTGGTATCTCGTCATTCCGCCCATCATCTTCATCTCGAGCCTCGCGCTCCTCTTTTGGTTTCTGTCGAAGAAATCGGGCGACCCTGGGGTGCTCGGGCGGATGGCGCAGGATGAGTTGATACCGCCGCCGCGACGCTTCCTGTTCATCCGAGAGGAAACCGGGCTACGTATCCTGGAAAAGCTGACCAAGCGACTCAATCTCCTCTCGCTGAAGTTTCACAATCGCTTCAATCAGATCGCTGGAGCGCTCCGGGAGCGCCGCGAAAAGATGCGTCAGACCCATGAAGCGGCTTCGCTGGCGGCGGAAAAGAGCCGCGTTTGGGATCGTTGGCAGCGCCGTCATGGCCGGGACCAAGAGGGGGTGATGCCAGCGTCGGAAGCCACGTTGCCGATCCCGAACGGGGCCGATCGGGTGGCCGTGAAGTCGGTGTCAAAAGAGGAATCGTTGGCGGATGTCGCCCGCGAGAAAGCCGGACGGATTCGGGAAGCAGGGAAAAACTTCGGTGATTCACTCGTCTCAAAGAGTGAAGAGACCGTTCGTGTCTTCCGGCGGCGGCGTGTGACAGCCACTGGTGAGAAGCGTCTGTCAGAAGAGGAGCTCATCGATCGGATCGCCAAAAATCCGAAAGACGCTCCGGCGTATGAGGAGCTCGGCGACTTTTATATGGGTGGCGACAATCTCTCTGATGCGAAGGCGTGCTATCGTCAAGTGATCAAACTGTCGCCTCTGAACCGGGAAGTGAAGGAGAAGGTCCGCCGTCTCGAGCGGCTGCTCGTTCAGAAGGAGAAGAGCCACAGTTGATTGGTTGTGCATTCTTGGCTAAGATACGGAAGTTGCGTCAGAGGTGCTCTTTCGGAGCCGTTCGGATGCCGAAGTAGCTCAGTTGGTAGAGCAACGGTTTTGTAAACCGTGGGTCGCCGGTTCGAGCCCGGCCTTCGGCTCAGGAATTAACTGGTAACAAACAATCTACAACCGAACACTTGTGTGTCGGGCATGCTTGTTAGAGGTTATACGTTGTTGGTTGTACGTTAGTGAGATGGGTAGGTGGTGGAGTGGTCTATCACAACAGACTGTAAATCTGTCGCCTTCGGGCTTCGGGGGTTCGAATCCCTCCCTACCCACAAAACGAAATGAATCCCCGTAGGGGAATTGATTTCGTTTGGGTAGGAGGAAGCCAACTGCTTGGCTTCCGAGAGGGATGAGAAAGCCGGAGCGCTGTACGAGTTTGCCCGACAGGGCAAGGCGAGTACCGCGAGGCGGGGTCGAGAAATTTTTCCGTCAGGAAAAATATTCGTGACCGAATCTCCCCCTGCCGGCAGGCCTCCCTACGCAGTTTCAAGAAAGAAATCGAATGCAACCGAACAAGAAACCAGTTTTTGAGACGAAACATTGGCTCGTGGTCTTGGCCGAAGAGCAGACGTATCTTGGTTACTGCATTGTTGTTTTGAAAAGAAGCCCCTGCGGAGACTTGGCAGATGTGACTGAGGATGAGCTATTGGATTTTCTAAAGCTCGTAAAGAGGTTCGAGGCAGCCCTCAGGAGTGCCTTTGATGCGACGATGTTCAACTGGTCCTGCCTCATGAATAATGCGTATCAACAGCCAGATCCGAAGCCGCATGTTCACTGGCACGTCAAACCCCGGTATAATCACAAGGTTGAGTTCGGGGGTGAAGTATTTAAAGATCCAAACTTCGGCCATCATTATGTTTTGCTTGAGGACTTGGACCGAGAAGTGAGTGATGAAATGCAGGAGAAAATAGTGGCGAAGATTCGAGAACATTTGCCGTTGTAGCTCAGTTGGTAGAGCACGTCCTTGGTAAGGACGAGGTCACCGGTTCAATCCCGGTCAACGGCTCACAGAATATGGTGATGAGCAGATTAGGTATAAAGTGCAGAGACATTAAACTGGATAGTTTGAACGGGAAAGGGGTTGGGAAAACGGGAGTTTTCCCGTGAGCAGAGAACAGGACTTCGGTCCGTTGAGAACCGAGGGGTTCTCAACGAGTGAAGCGAGGTGAAATCCCGGCCCGCCTCGCATCGACAAGCGAAGCGAGTCGAGGCGGGTCAAGAAATCAGGAAAGATTGACGGCGCGAGGTTTTTCGCGTAGAGTGCAACCATTATTTTGAAGTAAACGAGCGAACCAGTATGGGCAAGATCAAGGACAACATGGCCAAGCTGAAGTGTAGCGAGTGCCAGCGCATCTCGCGCGAGACGTCGCGCAACAAGAAGAAAGTGAAGGAGAAACTCTCACTTTCCAAGTACTGCCGCTTTTGCCGCAAGAACACCGTCCACAACGAATCAAAGTAATGTCCTCTTCGGGAGATAGATAGGGCGTTGTATACTTGGGGGAGTGTTTGTGGTGTCATAGGGGCGTCGTATAGTGGTAGTACAACGGTCTCCAAAACCGTTAGTGAGGGTTCGATTCCCCCCGCCCCTGCAGAAACTAGCTTGTAGCTCGTAGCTTGTAGTTAATCTAAAAGCTAATAGCTAACAGCTAATCACTGTTTTTGGGCCCCATCGTCTAGCGGCTAGGACACTTGGTTCTCATCCAAGAAACAGGGGTTCGATTCCCCTTGGGGCTACAATTTTTTGTACAAGTAGGTAATGAGCGAATCGTACGATCAATCGCATTTGGACCGAAAGTACTTCATCGATAGAGAGAAGTATAATTGTCCATTTTGTAATAGGAAATCAATAACTTACCAAGTTGTTGGCTCATTTGGTTTTGACTGGTCAAATGATAGAGTAGTTTACGGTTATAGAATCACTTGCGGTGGTGATTCTTGTAAACAAACATCTCTGCATTTATCTGACCATCTTATTGAACTTTCAAACAGCAGATTCTATAAGTACGAGGATGAGGAAGGGAATAATACTTATCTCTCCAATGCGAATGCCCCTGATTTAGATAGCTTATTTTTTTACCATCAGCCGACAACCTTTTTCACTCTTGATAGCAGGATCAACGAAAAGGTTCGGAAATTGATATCCGAGGCGGAGGGTTGTGCCAAGATGAACTATCTCGTTGGGGCCTCCGGTTGCCTACGCAAAGCCATTTATGAGCTTCTCGAACTTGAGCAGGTCTCCAAGACAAATGATAAAGGCACTGAACTTGATTATGGGGATCGCGTCAAAATTCTCAAAAACGAGTATCCGACCGTACCGCCAGAATATTTCGATGCAGTAGCGAACATCCAAGGGATGACAAGTGAGCAGTTACACGAAGGCGACTGGAGGCCATGGACGCAGGATGAATTTCGTTTCTTGGTGGAGACTGTGAAAGAGGTGCTAACTGAAGTTTACGTTCGGCCGCAGGAAAAGGCATCAGTTTTACAGAAAATTCTATTGTTGAAACCTCAAAGAAAGGAAAAGAAGGAAACTGGAGGAAAGTAATCTCATTTGAGCTACATCAGTATGGCTACCCTCATTTTTGATATTGAAACCGTTGGGGAGGATTTTGCGGCGCTCGATGAGACGACGAAGGAATCACTGACCCGCTGGATCAAGCGCGAGAGCGGTGGCGAAGATGAATACCAGGCTGCCTTGAAGGACTTGGAGGACGGACTGGGATTTTCGCCCCTGACCGGACAAATCGTGGCGATCGGTGTGCTCGATGCCGAGCGGCAGAAGTCGGCGGTCTACTATCAGCCGGCTGATGCGAATGATACGGACTTCGAGGAGGGCTCGGCCAAATTCGAGGCGCTGTCGGAAAAAGCGATGCTGGAGAAGTTTTGGGAGATCGCGACCAAGTACGACACGTTTGTGACCTTCAATGGCCGGCAATTCGATGTGCCGTTTCTCATGGTGCGCTCAGCGGTGCATGGCGTGAAGCCAACCAAGAACCTCCTTGCCAATCGGTATCTGCAGTATCAGCCGTACAATGCGAAGCATGTTGATCTCCTCGACCAACTCTCGTTCTATGGGGTGATGCGGCGGAAGGGCAGCCTGCATTTGTGGACCAGGGCGTTCGGCATCGAAAGTCCCAAGGCGCAGGGAGTGACCGGGGACGATGTACAAGGCCTCTACAAAGAGGGAAAGTACCAGACAATCGCCCGGTACAACGCACGCGATCTCGTCGCGACCTTGGCGCTCTATGAACGTTATCGGGGGTATTTTGTCTTCCCGGAGAAATGAGAGTGACTACGAATCGCTTCTGATGTATCAACACGGGGCTGAAATTCAGGGTGGCTTCAGTTATACTGTAGGAGTAGAGCCAGCCTTTTTTGTTTTTGTCATCCGTTGAGTATCGAGGGTCAGGGATAGCGCTAGCAGTGCTCGTTACCGATCACGGTGGCTGATACGATCGACTCTTGAACTCTGCGGGGAATAGTGTTACAAATGACGGGCGTATTTTAGAGTGAATCACATGGATATCCAAGAGACACTGCGAGACTTCAAAGCGCGGCTCGACCCCAAGATCGCGGCGTATTTCGACACGACGCTCGCTGAGACGAAGCAGGAGGATGCCCTGGTCTATCAGGCGCTCCAGCATGTGAAGACGATGACCTTGGCGGGCGGGAAGCGTCTCCGGCCGGCGTTTATGTACTATGGCTATCTCGCGGCGGGGGGCGAGGACCGGGAGCGCATCCTCAACACGGCCGTCGCCGTCGAGCTCATTCACACCTTTCTCCTCATCCACGACGATATCATCGATCGGGATGCGCTCCGTCATGGTCAGCCGACCTTGCATGAGCGCTATCGGGCGTGGGGGAAGCAGTATCTGTCCCTAGAGCATCCGGAACACTTCGGGGATTCCATTGCACTGATTGTTGGCGATATGCTCTTTGCACTGGGGAATGACATCATCTTTACCTCGGGCTTTCCAGAAAAGCACTTGTATGCGGCGTTGTCTCGGATGCAACGAATCGTCTCGCAGACAGTTGTCGGCCAGGCCCGTGATATCTATATCGAGTATCGGGGTGAGGCGACATCGACGGAAATCCTCGAGATGTATGAGAAGAAAACCGCGCGCTATACAGTCGAAGGGCCGCTCCATCTCGGCGCGCTGCTCGCGGGTGGCACACCGGAACTGGCGGCTGAGCTGACCCGCTACGCGTTGCCGGTCGGTATCGCCTTCCAGATCCAAGACGATATCCTCGGCATCTATGGTGATGAAAAGCGGATTGGAAAACCGATCGGTTCTGACATTCGTGAAGGCAAGATCACACTCCTTGTGTCATATGTCTTCGAGCATGCCGACCGGGCGACGAAGAAAGAGCTTGATGGATTGCTCAAGCGTAAGGCCGAACTCACACTGGCCGATATCGAACGGTTTCGAATTATCATCCGGGAAACGGGCGCGCTCGAGCATGCGAAAGCCTTGGCGCTGCGATATATCGAGGAAGGGAAGCAGGCACTCGTGAATATGCCGGTACCCATCGCTTCAGAGGCCCATGCATTCCTCGTAGGCGTGGCTGACTATATGGCCAAACGTGAATATTGATGTCAGAATCTTCTCTATGACCGAGCTTGACCCGAAATTTCTCCCGCATCATGTGGCGATCATCCCGGACGGCAATCGCCGCTGGGCGAAAGAGCATGGACTTGAGAGCTGGGAAGGCCATGAAGAAGGAGCAAAGCGGATCGAAGAGATCGTCCGAACCGCTCGTGATATCGGTGTCCGGGAGATCTCCTTCTGGGGATCGTCGCTGGAGAATCTCACCAAGCGTCCGATGCGAGAGCGGCAGGAACTCCTCCGTATCTATGCGACCTATTTCGAGAAACTCATGGCGGAAGAAAGTCTTCACACCGATCAGGTTCGGATCCGCTGCATCGGTCGATGGGAAGAGCAGTTCCCTGATCAGCTGAAGGACATCCTGAAACGCGGTATCGAAGCGACTAAAGGGTATGACCAGTATTGTTTGAACTTCTTCCTCGCCTACAGTGGAGACGATGATATGCTCCAGGCGGTGAAGCGAATCGCTGGTGAAGGCCTCGCTCCTGGTATGGTGACGGAGTCGGTGATCAAACGACACCTCATGACAGCCGAATTGCCGTCGGTCGATCTGCTCGTCCGGACTGGCGATGACCCCCATCTTTCGTCAGGTTTCATGATGTGGGAGACCAAAGATTCGCAACTCTCTTTCCCTGAGCTCTACTTCCCAGATTTCGGCGCCGAAGCCTTCCAAGCCTCGCTCGCTGAGTACGCCGAGCGCGAACGGCGGTTCGGGAAATAACCCGGTGCCCAAGAGAAATAGGCTCGAAAATACCGGATCCATCGGACTGCTTTGCAGGTCTTGTTGACAACATTTCGGCTTTCCATTACACTGTGAGCACATTTGAAAAGTGCATACGGAATCCGTGAGAGAGGGTATATTGATGCGATGCAGGACTGAGGAACGCACGAAATTATACACACCACTCTCTTTTTGTGTTGGCAAACTACCTGCTCGCGGACCCTGGTGCAAGATATGGGAAATAACAAAGAACTCATCCGTTTCGAGGGGGAAGTCATCGAGTCTCTCCCGAGTACTACCTTCAAAGTCCGTCTCGATAACGGGCATGAGGTGCTCGCCCACATCTCGGGCAAGATGCGGGTCCACTATATTCGTCTCTTGCCAGGGGATCGGGTTATCGTCGACATGAGCCCCTACGATCTCACCAAGGGGCGGATCGTGCAACGTTTGAAGGTTTGAGTTTGAAAGTCTGAACCATGCTATGAAAGTCCGCGCCTCCGTAAAAAAGATCTGTGCCCATTGCAAAATCGTGCGTCGTCACCGCGTCGTGCACGTGATTTGCAAGACTCCAAAGCACAAACAGCGTCAAGGATAACTGCCTATGCTCCGTATTGCCAGCATCAACCTGCCTGATAACAAGCGCGTCGAGATCGCACTGACCTATATCTATGGTATCGGCCGTTCGACGAGCCGGAAGATCCTCGGGTCGCTCAACATCGATGCGGATATCCGGACCAAAGATCTCTCCGAAAAGGACGCCAACCGTCTCCGCGAGACCATCGAAAAGACACACCGTGTCGAGGGCGAACTCCGTCACTTGGTGAAGATGAATATCAAACGCCTGAAAGAAATCGGCAGCTACCGCGGTGTCCGTCACGCCAAGGGACTCCCGGTCCGTGGTCAGCGTACCAAGACCAATACCCGGACCGTCCGGGGCAACGTACGAAAGACCATGGGCAGCGGTCGCAAGAAGTCGGATAGCAAGACATAAGGAACCTATGGCAGATGAGCTCACAACTGAAGAAGTGAAAGTAGAGGCGCCGGCTGTCGAAGAGACAGAGACGGATGCGAAGAAGCGTGTCAAAAAGGTGAAGCGGCTGGTTCAACAGGGCCGTGCCAGCATCCAATGCACCTACAACAACACGATTGTGACGCTGGCGGACATGAATGGGGCCGTTCTCGCCTGGTCGAGTTCTGGTCACCTCGGTTTCAAAGGCGCCAAGAAGTCGACGCCGTATGCCGCGACCCAGGTCGTCGCAGAAATTTCCGAAAAGGTGAAGAAGTACGGACTCCAGGACCTCGAAGTCTTCGTGAAGGGAGTCGGTCAAGGGCGCGAGGCGTCAATTCGCGCGCTGGCCAACAATGGCTTCAACCTCACTTCGATCAAGGACATCACCCCGGTTCCACATAATGGCTGTCGTCCGCGTCGTCCGCGTCGCATCTAACCTCAGACAGCTTTTAGCTGGTAGCCTGTAGCTTTTAGAGAGAAATCTCGAGAAAGGCACCAGGCTCACCGCTACAAGCTAAAAAGCCACTTACTACAAGGACTACAAGCTAGAATTATGGCCAACAACATTGACTCCAAATGCAAACTCTGTCGCCGCGCTGGCGAAAAGCTCTTCTTGAAGGGGGATCGTTGTTTGTCGCCGAAATGTGCGATGGTGCGTCGTCCGTATGCGCCGGGCGTTCACGGTCAAAATCCGTCTCGTGGCCGCAGCGAATTTGGACGCCAGCTCTCGATGAAGCAGAAGATCAAACGACTCTATGGGGTCATGGAGCGGCAATTCCGCCATCACTTCGAAGAGAGCAAGCTGCGTCAGGGGGCGACCGGCGACCTCTTGCTCCAGCGTCTGGAGTGCCGGCTCGACAATGCGGTGTATCGGCTTGGCTTTGCCCCGTCACGCATCGCGGCTCGCCAGCTCGTCGGCCACAAATTCTTTACGGTCAATGGCAAGCGGATGAATATCCCATCGTACGAAGTGAAGATCGGAGATGAAATCGTCCTGAAGGCCAGCAAAGAGAATAAGATTATCACGAAAAATCGAGTGGAAGTATTGAAGAACAAGAACGATGTGCCACACTGGCTCGCGCTTGATGCCGAAAAGCTTACGGGGAAGGTGCTTGCGCTTCCATCCCGTGGAGACGTCGGCATCTCCGTCGATGCTCAGATGGTCGTCGAGTACTATTCGAAATAATTTCAACTGGTAATTTTGTTCCGCTCTGGCGGACGCAACATAATATATGCAAAACATCACTGCACCGTACCAACCGAATTACACCGAACTTGGGGCCAACCACGGCAAGCTCGAAATCGGTGGTTGTTACCCTGGTTACGGTGCGACTCTGGGGAACGCACTCCGTCGCATCCTCCTCTCTTCTCTGCCTGGCGCGGCCGCTCGCTCGGTGAAACTCAAGGGTGTTTCTCATGAGTTTTCGACAATTCCCGGTGTGATGGAGGACGTCGTACAGATCATCCTCAATATGAAGCAGGTCCGTTTCCGCTCGCACGCGGACGAAGCCGTCACCGTCACTGTGAAGGCCAAGGGTGAAGGCGTCGTCACGGCCTCGGCCATCAAGTGCCCGAGCTCGATCGAAGTCGTGAATCCGGATCAGGTGATCGCGACACTGACTGACAAGAAAGCCGAATTCGAAATGGATATCACGATCGACCGTGGTCTCGGGTACATCCCAGTCGAGGCGCGCGAGGAAGAAGAGCGCGAGATTGGTGAAATCGCCATAGACGCTATCTATACGCCAATCAAGCGCGTAAACTATGAAGTCGAGAACATGCGGGTGGGAAAGCGGACGGACTATGACAAGATTACTCTCGAAATTGTGACCGACGGGACGATTTCTCCGGTCGAAGCCTTCAATCAGGCCGTGGCTATCCTCGTCGCGCAGTTCTCGGTCCTCTCGGTTGCGGGAGCTCAGGCCGAATCCACACCTGAAACAGAAGAAAAAGCAGAAAAGAAAGCTCCCAAGAAAGCTAAGAAGACAGCAGTAGAGGCGGAAGCAGTAGAGACGGAATAATCTTGATACGTTAGCTCAAGGATATGCAGCATCGGAGAAAAGGTCGAATTTTGAGTCGTGGTGTAAACGCCCGGAGAGCGCTCCTGAAGACGCTCCTGGGAAGTCTCATTATGCGTGAGAAGATCACGACGACCTTGGCTAAAGCGCGCGAGATGAAGGACCATATCGATCAGCTGGTCAACAAAGGCAAACGGGCGGAGGTGGACAAAGATCGCCGTCAAGCCGAACTGCGACTGTTGCGTCAGAAACTTTCCCTCGAAGCCACCAAGAAGATCTCGAGTGATTTCGTGAAGCGTTTCGAGAGCCGGAAGAGTGGCTATACTCGGATTACCAAACTCGAACGTCGCCAGGGTGACGGAGCAGAGATGGCTGTTATTGAATTCGTCTAAGAGCCGTATGAAAAAGATCGTAACGACAACGAAAGAAGGGAAGGGCATCGTCCGGGCGACGCACCTCTTCGATGCACAGGGGCAGGTCCTCGGCCGCTTGGCGACGACGATCGCCAAGGTACTTTCTGGTAAGGGACGGACGGATTATGCGCCGCATATCGATGCGGGGGATATTGTCATCGTCACCAATACGGATGGTATCGAGGTGACGGGCAACAAGCGCCATGACAAGATGTACCACCGCTTCTCGGGCTATCCGGGCGGTATCACGTCGATTTCATTCAAGGATCAGCGTGAAAAGGATTCCACCAAACTCATCTGGCAGGCAGTCTATGGCATGCTGCCGAAAAATTCGCTCCGGGCCAAGATGCTCACTCGGTTGCGCCTCTTCAAAGACGCCGAATACGGCAACCGGAAGATCGACGTGAACCATTCAATTTAAAGACCTCTATGGCGACTGCGACCAAGAAAACGACTGTGAAAGAAGTAATGAAGGAGACTTCTGTGAAGGCTGCTCCTGTGGCTGGGCGGTATGTGTACGCCGTCGGTCGACGCAAGACCGCCGTCGCTCAGGTTCGCTACTATGCCGGGGCAAAGTCTGAGACGCTTGAAATCATTGTGAACAATCGGCCATATATTGAGTATTTCAATACATTTGAACAACGTGAGGCGGTCGTCGCACCGTTGAAAGTCGTCGGCAAGTCCGAGGCAGCGAAGATCTCGGTCCTTGTGTCGGGCGGCGGACTCTCGGGCCAGGCGGATGCTGTGAAGCTCGGTATCGCCCGCGCCTTGGTGGAGCACGATGCGCTCGTTCGTCCTGCCCTCAAAGCCGAAAAGCTTCTCACACGTGACCCCCGCGCTGTCGAGCGCAAGAAGCCAGGGCTGAAGAAAGCCCGTCGTGCACCACAGTGGGCGAAGCGCTAGTTCTCTCCTTGAATACTCCGCCCCGGGAAACCGGGGTTTTGTATTGACAGAGGTCGATCAATATTGGTATATTTTGGTGTTCATGCAAAGGCAAAGAAGGGTCCTTCCTTCGGCTAAGCGGAACATAGGTTCTTTTCTATCACTATCCCCACGAAAGGGCATGTCATGCAAACCACTCTGAAGCTTCCCTCCCAAATGGCTCTGGTTCGTCGCCTCGGCGATCGGAGCTATGGCGAACCCATGGCTTGGGACGAACGTTCCGAACAGCCACTCCCGAGTTTCTGCGATGCGATCGCCGACGAAATGCTCAGAGCTTCCAAGCTCCTCGACCTCCAGTCAGTCGCGGAACACGAGCCGGTCTTCGTTGCCTACGAACAAGATCTCCGTTTCCTGCAGCGTCGCCTTGCGGACATCGTGAAGTGCGTCGAAAACGCTGTCCGCTTCTCCTCAATCCGGAAAGCCGAAAACGAGCTGAATCCGGAAAAGGAGTGGGAGAAGCTCCGGGCGAGCATCCCGTCTTTCGGACAGGTGAACATGCTCGACCTGCCTGCTGAGGTCGCGGCCGAAGAACCGATGCAAGTCTTAGCCACTCTCCAGAGCGGCTATCGGAATGGCGTCAACCTGCTCCTTGGTCGTATGTGCCTCTGGTTCGATACCCTCGTCGGTTTCGAGTTTGTCGGCCAAGTGGAAACAGCCGGTCCGGCAACGGGACGGTACTACTACTATCGCCACAGCCTCACGCACCGTACGCAACTGAAGGAACAGCAAGTCGACATCGAAGTAACCGACGATCCTGAAGTACCGTTCGGCCAACGGACGACCTACACAACGCTCGAGCGTCGGCGTTACGCTGAAGTGCACGATTTGGAGCTTCATGAGCACCACATCGTTCGGGCCAAGCGTCAGGACATCGTCGACTTCGAACAGCCGCTTCCGATCCGGGTCAGGAGCTTCATCGATTCTCTGCCGGCGTGGCTACGGCCGCATATGCAGATCGTCTCTGGCACCATTACGCTCGAGAAGATCATTCGGCGGACGGCCAGTGCGAAGGAAGGAGTCGAGGTGAAGGTGCTCAACGTGATGAAGGGCTCGCCCGTAGTTGCGCTTGGCACCTACGCGCTCGTCGGTTGGAGTGACGATGATCTCAGGGCCGATGGCGGGTCGTGGTCACGTCTCCAGAAGAACTACAGGGAGATGCGGCGCAAGCACTGGTGGCGCACTGTCATGGCGATCAGCGCGGGTAGCATTGTGCTGGTTGGCATCATCGGCTTCTTCTGGAATCTCAGCCAGGAGGAGCGGGCGGAAGATCTGGCCAAGTACCAGGCTTTTGTTCAAAACTTCAACGGGGAACCACGTCACACCATCAAGAAGAGTGAGCTCATTTCGCTTCCCGGTGGCCAACCACTGGTCTATCTGGGTCTCCAGCGTGGTGGTGGAGTGGGTGCGCGCATTGTTCTCGCAACCACCCTGGAGAAGGCCTACGTCGAAAAGAATCGAAGCTCTTACACATTGATTCATGGATACGAGGCCAATACGTACTACGGTTCTGTCGATCTGGGCACCGAACTGGGCATCCCAGCAACCGTCTATGTGATCAGCGCGAACGACGAAGCCATCACTTTCGTCATGGATCATCCGCGCCTCCGGTATATCCGGTAAGCTTCTCGGCAATGCCGCATGAAGTAGGGGCTCTGTCTACGCAAGTAGCAGAGCCCACTTATTTTATCTAAAAGAAAGACGCATCCGGGGGGGGGGGATGCGTCAGAAATGCGCGTCGATGACGCGGGATTCAGGCGACGCGCCGGTCGACAAACTCGTCGATGGTCGAAGGTGAGTAGCTATTGTCCGAAGAGGCCTTGGGGTTCGGGGAAAACGATGGAGTCGATATCTGTACCTGGAGTAGCGATGAAGAGCTGGTTTTCGGAGAAGAGGGGAAGGATTTGACTGGGGGCCGTGGCAAATGACTTGATGTCATTGATCGCCCGGCCGCTCCGGCCATCGAGCTCGATGATTTTCAATGTCTGACCGCGAGTGAAGAGGATGTGCTCATAGTCCTCGCTCCAGGTGACATTGGTGATGGGGTCAGAAAATCGGGCGATTTGGGCGGTATCGTTTTCCATCCGGCGAGGCTGGACGTCCCAAATCCTGGTGAAGTAGACACCGATTTCATTCGTACTGGCAAAAAGAAGTTTCTTCCCATCATTGGAGAATTGGAAACGCTCGACACCGGTCGCGATCTCCTGGAAGCCGTATTTTTTCTCGGGTGTTTGGTTGTAGATGAAGAGTCGTTTCTGTCCGGCTCGCTCGAGGAGGGCCATGCGTTCTTCATCGTAGACATCGAGGACATAGGCATTGATTCCGAGATCTTCTCCGACGGGCGGGGTGATCTCGGTCTGGTTCTCACCGCTCCCACTGTTTCGAAAGCGCGAGACCGTACCACTCCCGCTTGCGGCAGTGTAAATATAATTGTCGGTTATCTCGAATGCCTGGACGTCGGTCGTGAGGAGGAGCGGTGTGCGAGTGTCGACTGTATCAAAACGGTAGAGCGCGCCAGCCGCCAGGAATATCAGCTCTTCGTTGCCGGTTGCGTTCCAGCGGGCGCTCGAGGGCGTCAGTCCCGGCACGATATCCGAGAGTTTTTCGACCGCTCCGTCAGCGATGTTGACGATGTAGTAAGTCCGAACTCCGTTTTCGACGAGCGGCAAGAGGATTTTCTTCCCGTTCGGGGACCATTCAAAGTTCTCTGAAGTATCAAAATCGAAGGTCGTCCCGTTTCGGGCAAAGACTTCCCGTCCCGATTGTGCGGTGCGGTCGTAGACGACAACACTCGCTTCGTCTGCTCGCTCCTTGGCGAGGGCCAAGAGATCAGAATCTGGATGGGGGTAGATGCGGGTAGTACCCGCCGTATTGGGGAGCGGTACGCCGGGATAATCTGTGCGAGTCAGGATGATATTCCAGAATTCGCTGGAGACACCACTTTGGATAGTCACCTTTTTCGACCAGGGACGGTATCCAGGAGCAGAAACGGTGAGGAGGTGTTCACCCGGCATCAGACCGGTGATGTGAATGGTTTCGTTCAAGATGCCATAGCGCTTTGGCGAGAGTGGTTCGTTGTCGATCGCGATGTCAACGGACTGAGGGAGTACACTGACAGTAATCGATCCGGAATAAACGAAAATACCGCGCTCTTGGCTGTAGCGGTAGCCGAAGGCATAGAAGATGATGAATCCAGCCGTCGCAAAGAAAGACAGTGTGAAGACCCAAAAGATGAAACTGCGAAAGCGTGAAAGGCCCATGATGAAACTACCATAACACGGAAAAGAGGCTTGGTAAAGGGTAAAATTCCATTTCTCACGTTTTGCCTCGCGTGATGTCCGGTGCTAAACTGGAGCCACTATTCTGCTACTCCGTATGCTTGATCGTCTGGCCAGTCTGCTCGCACTACCGAAAAATATCGCCGGGGATCTTTCCTTGATCTTGCTTTTCGTGGGCGTCTCGCTTCTCGTGGGCTTCATCTTTGGTCGCTGGAAATTGGTGAATATCCTCATCAATGTCTACATCGCCGTCGCGCTCGTCGGTGTCATGCCGGACAGTTGGTTCATCGTTTCGGTGTATGCCAAGGCCGGAGTTTTCATCGCACTTCTGATTGCACTCACTATGTTTGATGATCGGCTTTTCGATATTCATATCACGAGCGCTGGCACTGATATCTTCTGGCGTTTCTTCGTGACATCGTTTCTCGTGACTGGATCGGTGCTTTCGAGTATCTTTTCGTTCCTCCCGAAGTCGCTCGCTCTCTCGTGGGTGACACCGGACCTGTATTTCTATATTGCCTCACCGTGGGCGCTCCTTTTCTGGCTGGTGGTGCCGATACTCGCTCTCTTCCTCATCAATACGCGGCTTCGCTAGATGTTGACGACAAAGAAAGCGCGCACCGTCCAGGAGTGGATGATGCGCGTGTGAGTCGGGTCAGTGACCCAGTTCAGGAGGTGGCAGCGGTTGTCGTCGGCTCGCTCGGGTACAGCGCGCGCCAGGCCGTGACGTCGGTCATAGTGAGACCGAATTCCTCGAGTACTTCGGTGAGCATGGCTGCATCGGCTCGGTTCACGCGGTCGATGTACGACTCGCCGAAGATATTCTCGAGAACTGGGGTCTCGCGACTGAGGTGTTCAACTGCGGAGCAGAGCCGGAGGTAATCCAGAGCACGCTCGTTACGGGGAAATTCGTAGGGTGAAGTTGCGTATGCGGCATAGGCGAGGGCACGGGCCAAGCCACGACACGCAGCACACATGACTTCAAAGGCGCCGATGCCGAAACTGCGGACAGCGGAGGGAAACGATTGAACGTTCATGACGATCTCCTGATGTGGAAAGGGACGAAACAAACAATTGACCTGAAATTCAGGATGTCGAGAGTATATCATATAAAAACGTTCCCGTCAATGCTGGAAAGCAGGGTGTATCGCACCAGAAATCCAGGGGAAAACGGGTCCTTGACAAGCCGAAAATGCGTGCGTATACTGGTTAGGCAATAAGAGGAATTTCGTCCTCTTTTGTTTTCCTTAAAAACTAGGTTTTATGAGTCAGTCTAACTACAGAGATCACAGTTTTCTGTGGTTAGTCCTAAACCGTTCTGTCTTTCCGTGCGGGGAGGCAGAGCGGACATCAGTCCTTCAAAAAGACTGACAACTCTTCTATTCCGATCATGACCGACGTCGCAAGACGGAAGCATGATCACAACAGAGTGAAATCATATGAGCGAGATGTTCTCATATGGAGGCGGCTTTAAGCCGTTCTCGATACATCTATAAATTGAGAGTTTGATCCTGGCTCAGGATGAACGCTGGCGGCGTGGATAAGGCATGCAAGTCGAATGGGTTTAGACCCATGGCAAACGGGTTCAGATAACATAGGAATCTACCCTCGAGTCGCGAATAATCCGGAGAAATCCGGAAGAATACGCGATACCCTCTACGGAGGAATGGTTTACCGCTCGGGGAGGAGCCTGTGTCCTATCAGCTTGTTGGTGAGGTAATAGCTCACCAAGGCTATGACGGGTAGGGGGTGTGAGAGCACGGCCCCCAACATTGGAACTGAGACACTGTCCAAACACCTACGGGTGGCTGCAGTCGAGAATATTCCACAATGGACGAAAGTCTGATGGAGCGACGCCGCGTGCAGGATGACGGTCTTCGGATTGTAAACTGCTTTTCTACGGGAAAAATTACGATGATGGTACCGTAGGAATAAGAGGTTACTAACTCTGTGCCAGCAGTAGCGGTAATACAGAGACCTCAAGCGTTATCCGGATTTATTGGGCGTAAAGCGTAAGTAGGCGGGCATATTAGTCGGGCGTCAAAGCTCGGGGCTCAACCCCGAAAGGGCGTTCGAAACGGTATGTCTAGAGAGTGTGAGAGATTGATGGAATTCATGGTGTAGTAGTGAAATGCGTTGATATCATGAGGAACACCCAAGGCGTAGGCAATCAATTGGCACATTTCTGACGCTCAGTTACGAAAGCGTGGGTAGCGAATGGGATTAGATACCCCAGTAGTCCACGCCCTAAACGATGCATACTAGGTGTGGGGAGAATCGACCCTCTCTGTGCCGTAGCTAACGCGTTAAGTATGCCGCCTGGGAAGTACGAGCGCAAGCTTAAAACTCAAAGGAATAGACGGGGATCCGCACAAGTGGTGGAGCATGTGGTTTAATTCGACAGTAAGCGAGGCACCTCACCAAGGTTTGAAATCTAGCTGCAGGGCCCAGAAATGGGACGTTCTTCGAGAGTGCTAGACCAGGTGCTGCATGGTTGTCGTCAGCTCGTGTCGTAAGATGTTCCGTTCAGTCGGGAAACGAGCGCAACCCCTATCAAGTGTTACATGTGTCACTTGAGACTGCCCAGCCCTTTGCGTGTGAACACGCAAGAAAATCAGAAATCTGAATATCGAAATCCGAAACGTTTAGGATTTAAGATTTAGAATTTCGAGTTTCTCTTGTTTGTCTCGCAAACAAAGGGCTGGGAGGAAGGCGGGGATGACGTCAAATCAGCATGGCCCTCTGACACCTTGGGCGACACACGTGCTACAATGGCCGACATAATGGGCTGCCAACCCGCGAGGGGGAGCTAATCTCAAAAATTCGGTCTCAGTTCGGATTGCAGGCTGCAACTCGCCTGCATGAAGCTGGAATCACTAGTAATCGGGAATCAGCCACGTCCCGGTGAATACGTTCTCGGATCTTGTACTCACCGCCCGTCACACCAAGAGAGCTGGCAATACCAGAAGGTCCCCTGTCAAACGGGGAACTACGGTAGGGTCAGTAATAAGGGTGAAGTCGTAACAAGGCATCCGTAGCGGAAGCTGTGGATGAATCACCTCCTTTCTAGGGAGTAATCGGTGTACCTGCCAGGAGACCTCTCACATCGGGAGCATCTCTGAAGCGGGGAGAGTTGATGGTCAACATCAAGTTCTCAACCAGATATCTGGTCGATCTGCTTTTCTCAAGGCAGATTACAAGTAGTAGAAGAATTAGGACTAACCGCAAAAGACTGTGATAACGGACTCTTTCCTCTGACGGGGAAGTTCTTCCCATCAATACTCTTGAGAGAGCCGTGCGTCTCCTTTCTCAAGAGTATTGATCGTTGTCGGTAGGACAGCTCTTTGATGAGCAACTCCGTGAAGCCTGCCTGTCGGCAGACAGGAGGTTCTCAGGGATCAAGCCCGCCTGTGGCGGGGCACGAAACCAGTCGCAAGACTGGTTTTTTGTATGACATTGACTTACCAATAGCTGTGATATACTATGGATAGCCAAGAATAAATAAGAAATCTATGAGTCATTATCAAAACAGTCCAACCTTTAGACTTTTTGGTTCGAACCCTTCCTTCATGAAGGGTGTGGCGAGGGTTTTTGATTTCTCACAATCGTTGGATAAATATAATACCTCACCAACTACTGAAGAAGCTGACTTTAATGCGATTAAAAGTGACTGGGAAGCCGTAGGGAAGGATATTCGAGTGGCTATTGAAAAATATGGAGAACGGCAGAATAGTGGCAAGTGACAAGGAAAGTCAGTACCCAGAACAGGGTGTAGTAACAGAGCGTAGACTCGAAATGTATGCGGGTCCGTTGCCGCACCCAGATCTCCTCAAGCGTTACAGAGAGATAGTTCCTGATGCACCGGAACGTATTTTGAGGATGGCAGAAAAACAAAACGAACACAGAATTGAAATTGAAAAGAAGGTCATAAGTGGGAATATCTGGAATGAGAGATTGGGTTTGATAGCTGGATTTTCAGTATGTCTGTATGCGCTGTATCTCGGTACGCAAATTCTCATGAGTGGCCATGAGGGTTATGGGTTTTCCGCTATCTTGAGCGCACTCGCCTCTTTAGTAGGAGTGTACATATACACGAAACATACCGAGAGTCGGCAGCAAAAGGAAGAGCGGTAGAAAATACTGGGCAGGGAAAATCACTTAGTTCGAGAATGTTTTTGTCTGAATTGCAAGGAGGGGATGGTAGGAAAAGAAGAACTGAAAGCCGCCCCGGAGAAATCCCGGGCGGCTTTGCGTTTGACTCGGCGACAAGTTTCCGATAGGTTTCCCGTATGAGTGACAGAAACTTAGTTACCCTCATTGCTGTCGTGGCCGCTGCCGTCGGGGTGTTTTCAATTATTCATGCAGAGCCACTGGTTTGGCAGATGGGAAGCAGCGCACAATCTGAGTTTACAAAGGGATTAACCCTGCTCGTCGGTCTTTGGCTACTGGCCGTCCGTTTCATGTCGTTTTTCATTCTGCCAATTCTCCTCACTTGCTTGAGTATCTGGATCATTATCGGTATATGGAATCGAGAGCGGGTGGCGTATGCTGTTGTCGCTAGTCTGTCCATTGCTGTGTTTATCTTGCCAATAGATGTGATTGCCGATAAGGTGCATCGAGGATATCGCAACTATTTTAGTTCACAATGGCGCGATTCGAAGATAGACGAGTACGCGGGTTGCCATCAGTCAAAGAGTGTTTTGCGGTATACGGACAGTGAATTTTCTGAACATTGGAAAGAAGATACGGAGATCTATGGTTTCAATGAAGTCGATGTTGATGAGGTCATGCTGAATCGATGTGCACCAGGAAAAGTTCAAGACGCGAATGAAGAAGTAATTGAGTATCAACATAATTTTTTGAATCGGGAATTTTCTGTACTGAATCCGAATTGGGTACCAAGTCAGCCAAGCGCTCCAAAGGAAGAAGTAGTCGTGGATATGACTGATTGGAAATCTTATCGGAACGAAAAATACGGTATCAGCATAAAATACCCAGCTGAATGGGAGGTTCAAGTTCAGAATGAAAGCATTGCTATTTACCAGGGCGCTAATGGGGTCAAGTTATATCCGTCTGGTCGGTCAGGTTCCTCGTGCTATCTGGCTGGCATGACTGGTGATTTTGAACAGATGGAGTTCGCTGACTTTACAGAAGAGTTTTTTACATTACAAGAGAGTAACGGGAAGTTAAAGACTTGCAGTACGGACTTAGATAATTATCCGCGAAACTGGAATGAAATGGCGCTCATTGAGATGGGCTATGATGCGAGCCTGAAAGCCACAGTCAAAAATATCGTGGAGAGCATCATCTTTTTGCAGGAAACAATTGATGCGGCCTCTCTTAAACTCTACGGTTCGCGAATAGGCATGCAAGGCGCTAAGAATATCGATACGAGCGATTGGAAGAACGAGAGCAATACAAAGATTGCATTTTCATTTAAATACCCGAGCGGATCAAAGATCACAAATGAGGGAAATTGCTATCGGGTAGAGTACGGCCAGGGATTTGTCATTTTTCTCTTGCCCATAGAGGGCGACATGCGATGTGGAGCACGAACGGGGGTCGGGGTCTTGCCAGACAATACTGTTGTTACTGATCGATTGAAGATACAGGAAAAGGAATATTTGGCGCCTGGTTTCCGGGCCATCATGGATACGAAAGGGGAAATGTTCTATAAGCCTGAGACCAGATATTTCTACGATTTCCATCACATGCTTTCTATAGATGGAGACTTAGGTAGCTGTCAGAAAGATTGTATTAAAATCGGTTACGGAATTTATAAAGAAACACCTACGCCCTTGAGTAAGAGCGAAGTCGATAGAACCATGGGTTCGCTCCGAGCCATCGTGGAGTCCTTGCAGTACGAAAAGTAGTGGGTCAGATTATTCAGGAAAAATTGAAAGCCGCCTCGGAGTGATCCTGGGCGGTTTTTGTTGGACCTCGTCGTTCGCGAACGACGGTGGTTGACTTGGTGGGGAATTGGCGCTTGAATACGCGTATGCAAAAAATATATCTCTTCGATGCGGATGGAGTCGTCGTGGCTCCACGAGAAAAGTATTTCAGCCAGCGCTATGCCGTGGACTACGGGGTTTCGGGTGATGTGATCATGCCGCTCTTCAAGAACGAGTTCGGTGATTGTGTCATCGGGAAAAAGGAGCTGAGCGAAGTCCTAAAGGACTATGTCGGAGCGTGGCAGTGGCACGGGACGATCGATGAACTGCTCGAATACTGGTGGGCCGGCGAGAACAAGCGGAACGAACCGGTCTTGCAGGTGATCCAGAAATTGCGCGTGGGCGGAGCCCTCTGCTATCTCGCGACTGATCAGGTGAAGGAGCGGAAGGAGTACCTGCTGAGGAGGGTCGGCTTGGAAAAGGAATTCGATGGCACTTTCTTCTCCTCTGATTTGGGGACGACCAAAGACACGGAAGCGTACTGGCACAAAGTTCTGGCAGCGCTCGGAAATCCTGACCCGGCTAGAGTTTCGTTTTGGGATGATGAGCCAGAAAATGTAAAAGCGGCGAAGGCAGTTGGTATCGATGCCTACCTCTTCACGACTCTGGAAGAGATGGAAAAGGCCCTCGCTTGAACTGCAGGAAAAGGAAAAATTGAAAGCCGCCTCGGAGTGATCCTGGGCGGTTTTTTTGACTCAGACGGTCAGTTATGCAATAATCTTCCCTCAGTTCTTTGGGCGGTTTTCCTTTGGGGAAACTATTGTTTGTTTCACTTGTGGGGGTGCAACATGAAGATCAGTGCGATAATCTCGTTGTTTCCGACTTTCAAAGAGTTGCAGGAAGCCGGAGGCGAAGTAGACATTCCTACACGACTGCCGGCTACCGGTTTGCACCTCGCCACGATGTACGACGATGGCAGTCTCGGTATGCCTCAGCACATGTTGGCTGTGGTGGTTGGGGACGATGTGCCCAACCAGTGGCACGTCACGAACCGTTGGTCAGTCAGGAGTCCGATTGGTGGCAGGGAGATCATTACCGTAGAGTTCCAACAAGACGCCATCCCGCTCTATACCGGTGTAGACAGGGAGAGAATTGATGTGGCTGCTCAACGAGCGGCGGGCCTCCCTATCTACGAAGTGCATTCGATGTACAGTCCGCGTTGCTGGTGTGTCCATTGGGTGTCGGAAGAAGGCAACAGGACGACGGAGCATCTGTGTTAACAACCGGACTACGCTTCACAAGGGGGTTGGTTTCGGCCAATCCCTTTCATTTGTCTCAAAATTGAAAGCCACCCCGGAGTGATCCTTGGCGGTTTTTATTTGACGGCGGACCGTCTCCGCGCTAGATTAGCTCTGAATTGTATCTCTACTGTATGGGCAAGAAAATGCTGCTCTGGTTTATCTCTGGCGCTTCACTCGTCATCGCGCTCGGGGCGCTTTGTGACGAGTTCGGGATACTTGACCCCTTCCGGGGGATGGCGATCGTGTTCGTCTTGCTCATGGTCGTGACACGGCTCATTTTCGACGATGCCTATAGAGCGGCATCGTATCAGCGGGCGTTCTTTTTTTATGTCGTGAATGCTGTCGCTTCGGCTGTGCTGTTCATCTCCGTTCTCTTTATACTGAATACGTTTGCACCGAAGCTTTCCGCACTTGAGAGAGAACAGAACCCTGACAATTCTCTCTTCCAGCAGTACCAAGACCGTCTCGCCAATCTTCGCGTCGAATCGACTAGTCTCGAGAGTCGTCTGCAGCGCGAGATGGATGACGTGAACGCCAAGAATGACGAATTGATTGAGCAAAATGAATTACTGCAAGCGGATCTGGAAATTCGCAAGGAACAAATAAAAAAGCTTTCATCTGACATCTCTTGGCATGATACCTACGTCAATGAGGAATGGGGATTCCAGGTTACGCTTACTGGTCCATGGGAGAATTACCAGGTGAAGAAACGAGAGTCAGATAATCAGTGGGGGGGTGCAATGTTTGAATTTCAGGTTCCTATTCAAGACAAGGTTTACAATAATGGCGATGGGCACGCAGCTCCATTGATGATCGTTATTTATCCGCGCAAAGAATGGGAAGCGTTAGAAAAGGATGAAAATGCTGGTCCGCATGGAACATTTATTGCAAAGAATGAAGAATACGTCTTCACCTCTTCCGGCTGGCAGGATGCTCCACCGGAGCTTATGTACGTAGATTTCCAGATACCGAAAATTACTTCCAGTTTCAAACTCATTGAGCAGGGAGGGGAGTAGCCAATTGATTGAAAATTAAAAATTGAAGGCCGCCTCGGAGTGATCCTGGGCGGTTTTGGAGTTGACTTTATGTGCCCTGAATTTATAATGAGTAGTGTAAGTTCAGTAAACAAAGGCGTATGGCTAAGCATGCGGCAAAGAAAGACCGGTCCTGTACCAAGCGAAGTCTGGAGCGATTGAGCTGAAGGGCGATGTGAAGAAAGAAACCTTGTGGGCGAGCCTGGATCAGATTGCTCAGGTTTTTGAACGTGACAAGTCAGTAATTTCACGGCACATCAAAAACATCTTCAAAGAAAGTGAGTTGAAGCGTCCTGCAGTTGTTGCATTTTTTGCAACAACTGCCGCTGATGGGAAAACCTACCAAGTAGAGTATTTCAACCTGGATGTGATCATTTCTGTGGGTTACCGTGTTAATTCCAAGAAAGCGACCCAGTTTCGGAGGTGGGCGACCGGTGTGCTGCGCCGTCATCTCGTGGAGGGTTACACTATCAATCGTTCACGGATCGGGAAGAATTATGAGGCGTTCTCGCAAGCCGTCGCTGACGTGAGGGCTTTGCTGCCAGCCGGGATGAAAACCGATACGGGGAGTATCCTCGAGCTCGTGCGATCGTTTGCCGATACCTGGGTATCTCTCGATGCTTATGACCGGGAGGTGTTTGATGTTGCCAAGCCGACAAAGAAGAAGGTGATCTTGACCGGCGCTCGATTGGCCGAGGCCGTCAGTATCCTGAAAGCCGAACTACTGAAGAAACATGAAGCCACAGAACTGTTCGCACAGGAGCGGGGCAAACAAGGACTGGAGGGGATTGTCGGAAATGTGATGCAGGCGATCGGTGGCCGAGATGTCTACCCGAGTGTCGAAGCCAAGGCAGCGCATCTTCTCTATTTCATCGTGAAAAATCATCCATTTGTGGATGGGAACAAACGCACGGGTGCGTATGCTTTCGTGTGGTTTCTGAACATGACTCGGCTACTCGATGCCACACGCCTTACGCCCGAGGCGCTCACGGCGATCACGCTCCTCATTGCTGAAAGCCATCCGAGAGACAAGGAAAAAATGGTGAAGTTGGTCATGCTTCTGATTGGGAGGAAATAGCGCTTGATCGTCTCGTGTTCGCGGGATACGGAAAAATTGAAAGCCGCCTCGGAGTGATCCTGGGTGGTTTTTTTTGTTGACTTAGATAGCCGGATTTGCGATACTCTCCCTACGCTATTTCACAGATCAATATTCTTGAGAGAGCCTCGGGTTCTCTTTTGTTCTTTCCGGCGCAAGGTCGTCGTCGCTCCGAGCGGTCCCTCTCACCACCCCAACCCAGGGGGACCCTACCACTCTCGGGCAGACTGAGGCTTGCAGCATACTTCCCGGTATCTGCGGGCAAGGCGCCGGGGGCCCGGTCGCAGGCAATCTGTGATCGGCAACCCACTCGAGAGGGAATCGTCGCAACCGCTTCGATTCCTTCTCTCTCAAGAGTATTGATGCAGTTTACAATCGAATATCAGTTCTCTTGAGAGAGCGAATGCGCTCCTGAAAATTTCCCCTGGCATCCAGTGTCGTCAGGGCCGACGAAGAGCTTCTCCGTTCTCCTCCACCTGCGACGCGTTACCCTCTGCGCCGCTTGCTCTCGTCGGACTTTTTCTTCCTCGGAGAAGTCATGGTCACACCCAGACTTCTTCTCTCTCAAGAGTATTGATTATTGTCGGTGGGACAGCCCTTTGGTGGGCGACTCCGTGAAGAGGTCCCACTTTATATGATCAGCACTCTCCGCACGAATATCCAAGGATCAAGGAATTTCCTTCTGATACCGTGTAAGGCACGAAACCAGTCGCAAGACTGGTTTTTTGTATGCTTGACCGAACTAGGTTTTTAGACTATCTTCCCTCTACAAGGAAGTTACTTAGGACTCACGGTTTCGGCCGGGTTTTTATCACAAAAGAAAAGATATGAAGCTGCAAGAATTTTTAGATAGAATAAATTCAAAGGTTGGTCCAAGATCGGCCTTTGATTTTGCGAGAAATGCGAGATTGAATGCAATAGAGAAGATCCTTATTGAAAAAAAAATTGTTACTGAGGAGGAGATTTCAACTGAACTGGAAAAGGAGCTCGATATTGTTGCTGAAGCGATTGATGAAGCTTTCCCAAAGAAATAAGGTATGGCCTATTCCTCACAAAAAAAGCTATCTGAGTCTTTCTCTGAGTACTTGGCTCTTCAGAAGTCTTTAGAAGAAAGAAGGAAGAGAAAACAGAGTCTCGTTCTCAGTCTCACTATAGTCTACGCCGTCCTTTCTATTGGCTACCTACTCTATCAGACAAGAATTGATAGTTTCCCATTCTCTTTGATAAGGAATAAGGATGAGATCTTGGAAAAAATTGAAAATCTAAATAAGAAAAACCTGGCTCTTGAGAAAGAGCTGTTATCATTGCGGGAGGTGCTGAAAAATAACCAGGGCACATCACTTGCCTTGGTAAATCAGCGAGTAACTGGTTTGGAGGCAAGGCAGAACTCAATCGAAGAGACAATACTTTATGATACTGATAAGGCAATAACCTCAAGAACATTGAAGGATAAACAGGATGTTTTGAATGAAAGTGTTGAGGATTTAGAAGGGGCGTATGTTCGAATAAATGAACGAGTGGATACAATTGTAATTATGGGACTAGCCATGCCAATTATTTTAGGTATAGCGGGATATTTACTTCAAAAGCGTAACGAAAAGATACTGTCCTGACTCTTTTTCTGCTTAATATTGATTTAGCTGGAGATAGTATTATGGGTAAAAGCTTTGCTCGAGTGGTGGAATGGTAGACACATCTTCCTACTAGAGTTTCTAATTTTTTTGAAATTCTACAAGAAGATGATCTTTGGATCGTACGGGTTCGATTCCCGTCTTGGTGCATCCCAAACTATATTGGCTCGACATGTTGGATAGCGAAGATGAACTGGTGATTTATATAGACGGATCAGCAATCACCAATCCAGGTGAAATGGTTGGATGTGCGATGCTTGTCGTGTATCCCAAGTTTCTTAATCTACCAAATAGGGAGATTAAGTTTCCTTATTCTGGCGGAACAAGTGGGGCGATGGAATTACAGGCATTGGTTAATGCGCTGAAGTGGATAAATAGGAATACCAAGGAAATCTCTCAACTTGGAATTACTTCGATTACTGTTCTTAGTGATTCTAGGTATGTAGTTGATAGCGCAAATAGTAGCGTATATAGGTGGGCTAAACCATTCGGCAAAGATAAATGGAAGACTCGGGATGGTTATGATGTTAAGCATCAGGGATTATGGAAGGATTACTTAAGAGAAAAAAAGAAAATTCGATTTGGATTTAATCTTCATTGGGTGGAGGGAAAAAGCACTGAGGAGACAAGGATTGTCGATAGGTCGGCAAAAAAGGCGGCCAAAAGCGTTTCAAAATTAGTGAACTTTAATCTTAATCCTTACAAGCAGGGGAACTTTCTCCTTGGGAGGGGATCGCAGTTCATTCCTTTCACGGAGGTTGGTCAGCGGCATCTTATCAGGATTGGTTCCCATGCACCGCTTGGGAAAAGGAGAGATTCAGATTATGAAGTTCGTTTTGAGGTAATTAAAGAAAAAACAATTGAAGGGAAATATAAAGCAGCAACTTCTCAAGAAATTGGTCATGGAATTATAGATAGGGGCAATTACTATTATGTTACTTTTAGTGACGATACTAAACCTCCGCGGATTATTGACGCAAAAAAAATTGAGGAGCCAGAGCTGTCCTCCGTAAAAGCACTAGTTAGCTTGATTCAGAAAAGCTAATGAAAAGGAAAAATTGAAAGCCGCCTTGGAGGGAACCGGGGCGGTTTTTTTTGGTTAGGAGAGTTCGGCGGTGAACATGGGGATGCCGAGGCGGCGGCGTTTGGTCTCGCCCTTGAGGAGATGGCGCTGGCGCTCGGGGGTGTCGGCGCGGTCGCCCGTGTGCTGTGCGCCGTCGTGCGCCATGAATGACGAGCCGAAATGGATGGTGTGCTTGCCGTACTTGGCGCGGACCTGGTCGATGCCCTCGTAGAGCCGGCGATAGTTGTCCACTCGGAGTGATCCACCGAAGAGATCAGGCTGCGATTCGGGGACGGTGAGCTCGGCGAGCGTGACCATGGTCGCGCGGTAGAAGGTGCCGGGGCGGAAGAGTTCGGCGAAGGCCGGACGGGCGATGTCGAGGAGTTCGTGGGCGAAATTGGTCGGCCGCGAGAGCGTGAGCTCGGTCGAGTGATGCTCGAACGATTGCGTCCGGAGCAGGATGTACACCCGCTTGGCCTCGAGCCGGTACTGCCGCGCGCGCATGCAGGCGCTCTCGATGTTTTTCGCGAGCTGGGCAAAGACGAAGCGCGGGTCGTTTGACGGCGGGGTGAAGGTCTTCATCTTTTGCACCGAGGAGTGGTCGGTCCGTGGCGCGGTCGCGAGCGGCATGACGCTCTTTCCCCGGAGCTCGTGCCAGATCTCTTGGAACGGTTTCGAGCAGTAGTGTTTCACCCAGGCTTCGTCGCGGTGGGCGAAGTCGAGCGCGGTATGAATACCGAATTTCTGGAGGAGCGCGGTCGTCTGCGGACCGATGCCCCAGACATTTCCCGCGGGGTGCGTCTCGAGGTAGCGGTGGATATATTTGTTCGGGATAGCGGTCAGGCCATGGGGCTTCGCCCACTTCGAGCCGATCTTGGCGAGGACTTTGGTCGAGGCGAGGCCGATGGAAAAGGTGAAGCCGAGCTCGCGCTGGAGGTCCGACTGGATCGCTGCGGCAATCGCGGCATAGCTTTTCTTGTGCGGTCGCTGCAAACCGGTGATATCGGCAAAGCATTCGTCGATGCCGTATTCCTCGACATCGGATGTGTAGCGGCGGACGACTTCGTAGAAGCGTTTGGAGAGGAGCGAATACGTCTCGTAGTCGGAGGGGAGGACGACCGCGTCCGGACAGAGTTTCTTTATTTCGAAGAGGCGCATGGCACGGGTGACGCCCTTGGCTTTGGCTTCATAGCTCATCGACGCGGCGATGCCGCGCTCGGCTCCGCAGATGACCGGCTTTCCGCGGAGTTCGGGATTCCTTGCTTGCTCGCATGACGCGAAAAAAGCATCACCATCGATGTGGAGGATGGCACGGGGGAATCTCCCCAGAACGATGGGGGCGGACATAGGGTTAGTATTTCCGGATGATGGCCGTGACGATTGCCTCAATGTGGAGTTCTTCTTGCGGGTAGATGGTCGGGAATTTCGGATTGGCTGGGACGAGCGCGATACGTCCTCGCGACTCGACGTGGTAGTACTTCATCGTCCACTTGCCGTCGACCTCTGCGATGACGATGTCACCATGTTTTGGTTCGCGGCCGCGTTCGACGAGGGCGGTGTCGCCGGGTCGGATACCGGCATTGATCATCGATTCGCCCTTGATCTCGAGCATGTAAGTCGCTTCGCGCCGGCGGATGAGCCACTCGTCGAGCGTCAGAGTATCGAGGAGCTCCTCTTCGGCGGGCGAGGGGAAACCAGCTTCGACGAGTCCGAGCTTACGGATGCTGCCGAAGAGGTGACTCGGGAGGAGTTTGCCATTCTTGTCGCGTTCGATCGCACCGGACTCGACGAGTCCCTCGATGAGGGCGGTTGTCTGCTTCATCGATCGAGTGCGGATGAGCGACATGACTTCGCGCACGGTCGGCATGCGCCACCTCTTTTCATAGAAGGCTTGGATTTTGGCGAGGGCGGTGGCTGTTTCCATAGGTGGTTTTCCTTCTCTGATTATAGGGAACATTTGTTCCCTCGTCAAATACGGCTCGGAAAAAATAGAAAGCCGCATCGGATGTGATCCTTGGTGATTTCCATTTGACTGGGACGTCCGAATTTGCGATACTCGGTGACTAGTTCTTTGGTGGCCTTCCTCATGGGAGGCCGGTTTATAGAGTGTTGTGATTACAAGAGAGGAGGGCTCCCATGCCCAAGCGTACAAGTGGCGAAGTGAACCTGATGGTCATCGCCTCCGGCAATGGTACCGGTATGTTTTCCATCATGAAGGCTCATCACGCCGGTCAGATCCCGGAAGTCGGGCAGATCGTGCTCGTGAGTACCAAACCGGGTGCGGGTTGCATTGAAAAGGCGAATGATCTCGACTATCCCAGCGTAGTCATCGAAGTAGGGAGTACGTCGTTTCAGTATACGTACGAAAAACGCGGATTTCTCAATGAGCTTTCGAGGGTAGCTCAGGCCCGTCAATGTCGCCTCGTGTTTCTTGTTGGCTGCAATGTGATCGTGCCATTTGACTCCTCCATTGCCTATCCAATATGCGGGCTGCCAATGTACAACATCCACCCGGCAGACATCGATGCTCACGGGGGTCAGGGGATGCATGGCCTACGGGTGCACGAGCACGTTCTCGAGGCGGAGCTCGATCACATCCGGCGCGGCAAGAAAAGCCTCGGGTGCGACCGTTTTTTCACCTATCCGACCGTCCATGAGGTCACGGAGAGACCGGGCGATGGTCCACCACTTCTGATGGGAGCAGTGGAGATTCCGTCTACGCTGTTGCAGGGTGTCCTCGATGGGACATATGACATCAGGGCGGCTGCGCTCAAGCTGCGGGAAATCGTGCTGCCGTATGAATGGCTGATGCTACCGACAGCGGTCAGGATGGCGGCGCAGCGCATGCTGAATGCGTCCACATGAGAGAGCTCTCCTGATTCAGGCTGAGTTTCCGTTTTTGTCGGTACATTCGGATCTTCTCGGGCGGTCCTCGTGGTCACTTACCAGGTGTTCAGCTCCCAGTTGTCAGAATACCGACATCGGGAGCTTTTCTTTTTGGGTCACGAGGCAATTCTTGTGCCGCAGTATGGTACCAGGAAGGGCGTCATTTCGAAGGAGATGGGCGGGTGTCTGGTGTGAACGTTACTGTTCGAGGAAAACAACCGTGTCGACCATCATCTGATATAGGGTGCGTCCGAGGTGGCCATAACGCTGTCCGGGGGTGGCATAGAGCACACCGGTGACTCGGACTTTGGACTTCATTTGCCCATCTTCTTTCTTCATTTCGGAGTGAGTACGCATGAATCGTTCGAGTTCATCGACGGCATTGCCCATTTCGGTTTCAATGAAGTTCGCCCAAATCAGTTTATCGAGGAGCGACACTTCGAAACCGGAGCCGTACTCGCCTTCATAGGTGATGCGTTTCCGATTCAGCGATGCGATTGTGCCATCCTCGATCATCTGGGAGAAAATTTCTTTCGTGATCACTCCCTTTTCCGGCTCTGGGAAGGGGAGAATGTCGAAGTGATCAACCACGATGACGTCGTTTTCTATCGGACGCGTCGGTGTCTTCATGAGGTCGATGACAAATTTCCCCTTGATGCTCACTCGTTGCTCGCCGCGGTAGAGCGGCGCCACACGGGCATAGCGAGCCGGATCATCGGTCGTGAATGGAGGATAGACCAGGTCAAGCCCTCGGACATAATCTGGCGAGAGGATTTTGATGTACTCAGTATACTTTTTCGTCCCATTGGGTGAGGGAAGGGGTCCCGTGTCCATATAGTCGATGATTTCAATCGGGTGGCCATTGTAGGCTTGCCGATTGACCGAGAGGTCACCGAGCGTTACGAGAGTATATTTTTCATCTGTTATTGGCTTGGTCATTACCAGAGCATCTTGCGATTGATCAAGAACAGGTGTGGGTGAGTCATCGCCTGACGGCGTGTGTGAATCGAGTGTTGGATTTTTGTCAGCCGTGTTCATTGTTTTCTGTATTTGTGTCACCCGATAGGCTGACCACCAGGCGAGAGCGAGCGCGGTGAGCGAGAAGAGGGTAAGAACAACACCGGCTACGACAAGTGGTTTATTCATATCGATGCTGATTATGTAAGTGAAGAAATCACACACCCGGTTATTCCGCAGGCTTGCAGTATTCTCAGTCAAGGATATTGTATCAGCTTTTTAGGTGGTGTCAGAATCCTGCGGGATTGACCGATCGGCGATGGTCTGTTACCCTGGAGTTCGAGAATATTTTCTCGATCATCAGCATTCTTGAGAGAGCATGCTCTCTAAGTCAGTTCTTCCAGTGCCCTCACGTCGCTTGGCGTGAGTTGGACAGCACCGAATGGGTCTTCGTTCGGAAAATGGTATGGAGAGGTTTGGTTTCCTCACTTCCTCCTCTAAACGGATGGGGTGGGCGAGGTCGAACACCGTACAGCTAGCACTGGAGGGAGGTTAGTATGGGAGTCCTGCTCCTGTCTAGCCGACCTATTCGAGAGGAAGACGATGCAGTACCACGCCTTCCTCTCCTCTCAAGAGCTCTGATGCCAATTATCCCCGCCAAGGGGATTTTTTGTCGCTCAGATCTGCACTTTCTATCTCGGTGGCGGGGAGTGGATATCTCTCTCAGCGTAGGATATGCGGACTTTGTCGGACGCCGATTATACTGGTACAATAGAGTTCCTTCCGCCCGTTTCATGGGCCGCGTGTTTGTTTGAATGTTGAGAGGTTCTGGAGAGAACAGTCTCCCCTAAACACTAAAAATACTGCATGAGAAGTTTACATCGCGTGGGAGTACTCATGTTGTTGAGTTCCATCATCATTGGGACGTCCCTCGCGTTTGTCGCTGTCGGGAAAAAGATTTCGAGTTCGGAAGATACGGAGAGTGAGACAGCCCCTCAAGGAGGAGAAGCGGTGCTTTCTGTTGGAGCGAACGTTGGAAGCGCGACACCGGAAGAGACGCTGACGGAAGAGAACATAGACACCCCCATGAGTCCTGTCGAGATGGCACCCTCATTGGTCACACCGGCCGAGACGGCTCTGCCGAAACCTGAAGGAATTGGAGACGACACAGTTGCAGAGGACCCGCCGTACCCTCTCCATCAGGATGTGACGACGACACTTTTCTGGGTGGGCGAGGAGGCGGGGGACGACAATAAGGATATCTCCAATCTCCCGAGTGCGTGGGATGAGAAATGGGTCAAACATTTTGGGGGTGTAGACGATCCGGACAAACGGAATGGCAACTTCCCGGCCAAGTTTACGCCACAGGAGAATCCATTCTATTTTGCTTTGCCGTACAATGACTTCGATTCCAAGGGAAAGCGTAAGAAAGACGCTGCTTCGATCATCCCCTGGGCCAAGGACCGGACGTGGAAGGATGATGAATCCATGCTCAAGAACCGGTGGATCGAAGTGACCAAGGGTGAGAAAACCTGCTACGCTCAGTGGCAAGACGTGGGACCCTTCAAGGAAAACGACAGCGCCTATGTCTTTGGCACAGCCACTCCCGAGAGCAAGACCAATAAGCACGCCGGTCTCGACCTTTCCCCGGCTGCGAGTCAGTGTCTGGGACTGAAGGATATCGATATCGTCGATTGGCGCTTTGTTGTCGCGGACGCCGTGCCGGACGGGCCGTGGAAGGAAATCGTGACGACGTCTCAGGTATATTGGAAGTAACGTTCGACAGATGTACGCTGGGTCTTGGCGGAGAAAGAGCCTGTTGTGGTACCATAAAGGCAGAGATCTCGAGAGATTTTTCTTTTCTCGGGTGTAAGAAAAAAATAAACCTATGCAAAAGATACCCAAGGGGATCATCGCTATCGCAGTCGTGCTCGTGCTCACGGCGTTTGTGTACTGTCGGTACACGTTGAAGCTTCTCCCAGCCGCGCGCACCGAGGAAACGCCGATAGCGGTGACCAAGGTCGCTGTTGATAAGCCGCGAGAGGTGAGTGCCGAGGTGGGCTACCCCGTGCCGAATGACGGGTATGACAGTGTGCGGTTTACGCTTGTCCTGGATGCAGAAGGTGTCATCACCGATGTCCGTGAAGTAGCGGTCGAGACGAATGAAGCCGATGAGCATCAGATCGAGTTCGCCCAGGGACTTGCAGCGGTCATTAAGGGCAAGAAACTTTCCGAACTCACAGCAGTGGACCGGATCGGCAAATCATCGATGACAACCGATGCGTTCAATAGCGTCATCGACAAGCTGAAGAGCCAGCTCTAACAGATAAGCAATGCAGACAATCGATTTCCAGGGACTGGGGACGGCCTGGTCGATCGTGATCGATGCCGAGTCTCTCCCAGAGCGTTTGGATGAAACGATTATCGGCTATGCGCGGGACTTCGAGTCCCGCTTTTCGCGCTTTCTCCCGGGATCGGAAGTGAATGCGTATCGTGAAGTGGCCGCCGGCAGCTACCCAGTTTCATCAGAGTTCGCCCGGCTCCTCGAACGAGCCGCGCTTTTGCGCCAGCTGACGGGTGGTGTCTATGATCCGATTGTCGGTGGCGTGCTCGAGGGTGCAGGCTATGGTGCACAGTCAGGTGTGCGACCAGTCGAATACGGCGAGGCATTGCCCATATGGTCAATTGACGGTGAAGTACTCACACTTGATGGTCCGGTGGCCTTTGATCTCGGTGGCATCGGCAAGGGGTACTGTATCGATCGGATTGCCGATCTCATCCGTACCGCGGGGTACGGACATTTCATCGTCGATGGAGGGGGCGATATGGTTGCGACGACCAAGACCGATGGCCAGCCATGGCGCGTGGCGATCGAGTATCCCGGGAAACCCGATGTCGCAGCAGGGATCGTCGAGCTTTGCAACCGAGGACTGGCTGTTTCTGACAGCTTCCGGCGGCGGTTTGGGAAGTGGCATCACCTCGTCGATATGGGCGCACGGAAAAGCGTCGAGACAGTCGTCGGCTGCGCGGCGGTCGCACCAGATGCATGGGCGGCCGACTGCATGACCTCGGGACTCTTCTTCGCTCCGCCGGAGCAATTTCCGACGCTTGCCAGGGCACTGGCCGCGACATACCTTGTCTTCCGCGCCGATGGCCAGACGATCGTTAGTCCGGATTGGGTGGGGGAGTTGTTCTAAATTCTGGACAGTTGACACCCTCCGAACCAGTTGTATACTCTATAGTGTAAGTAGAGTAAACAAACATATGGAAATCCTCACCCAAAAGCAGCGGATTGTGCTCCAGGCGATCAAGCAGTTCTTCACCGAGCACGGCGAAATGCCGACCGTGCGTGAAATCAAAGAAGAGAGCGGCAAGCTCGGGCTCAATCTGAAAAGTCTGAGAAGTTTCTTCCTCTATCTGAATGCGCTCGAGAATAAGGGCTATATTGAGCGGACGAGCGAGGACCGGGGTATCCTCCTGAAGGGTGTGAGCTCGGATAACTTTGTCCAGATTCCGGTCTTTGGTGCGGCGAGTGCTGGTGCAGCGACCATGTTTGCGGACCAGTATGTCGAGGGGTATCTCCGTGTTTCGAAGCGACTCGTGAAGGATCACAATGTCTTTGCCGTTCAGGTATCGGGGACGTCCATGAATCGAGCTAAGGTGAATGGGAAAACAATTCAGAACGGTGACTTCATCCTCGTCGACGCCGATGTGAAGGACTACAAGAGCGGGGACCGCGTGCTGGTCGTGATCGACGGGCTCGCCACCGTAAAAACCTATCGCTCGGTCGACGGTCGGACTATCGCGCTCATGCCGGAGTCGACGGACAAACGTCATCAGCCGATTTTTCTCACGCCGGATGACAACTTCGTCATCAATGGGCGCGTCGTCGATGTCCTGAAGATGCCGAAGTAGAAGTAGTGCGCTAATCAGATTTGTTGTTGAAAAGGGTATATGGGTGAGGTAAAACGCGATTGGGATGTGTTGTCGGATGCAAGGCGTCGCTTGGTTATCGATGAGATAATTGCTTATTTCGCTGAAGAACGAAATGAGAAGATAGGAGTCGTTGCTGCTGGAAACATTCTGGATTTCTTCCTGCAAGTCGTGGGCAACTCCGTTTACAATAAAGCGCTCGATGATCTAAAACCGTTGCTCGAAAAAAACCTCGGAGATACACTGCTGGATGTCGATATTTCTCTGCGAAAAGGTGAGCGAGGAACAATTAGTCAGAAATAACTTTTCTCGGACTGTGCTTGACGGAAAATCCAAAAAGGAAGTTTTCAGGAGTACAATAGGGGCGTAGGGAGGGATTAGCCTTCGGTCGGTCTCTACGTACTAGACCTATTCAATCTAATACTATTCTTATGAAACAACTTCACATGGTCGCGTTTTTGCTCTTGGTCGTGGGTGGGCTGAACTGGCTCTCGGTCGGATTGCTCGAGACAGATCTCGTCGCCAGTCTCCTCGGTGGTATGTCATCGATGCTTGCCAAGGTGGTATATGTGCTCGTCGGTGCGTCAGCGATCTTTGAGCTCGCGACACACAAGGCGAATTGCCGCATGTGTGCGTCTGAAAGCTCAGCGTCGGCGATGTAATAGGAGAATGGGTAAATAGAAACTTTTTCTTGGATGGGAGATTTCCAACTGTGTTTAGTTTATTGCTATTTAAAGCCATAAGACTGGTGTCATCAATCAGTAAAACTTGACAGAAACACTGTAAAGTGGTAGTGGGCTGTGTTATCCTAGAGCTACGTTCTTTTCCTCAACCTGACCACATATTGGAGGTCCATCATGGTCAGTCTCTGGCAACTCTTTGCCGTGTTGGTGATCGGCATTATAATGGTTCTGGTCACGGTGCTGATCGTGATCTTGATTGAAACCCGGTTTGGGCCGAAGTTTATAGCCCGTTCCTGGAGCCGACTTAAAACCGTTTTCTGTTCTCAGGACGCTGATCAGCTACTGAAGTATGCAGTGGCCTATAACGGTGTCCTCCTTTTGGCGATACTCTATCCACGAGGAGAAGCGCCTGCTGACCTAATTGGTCTGCTTGGGCCAGCCTTACAGATGAGCGTAATCGCTGCACTCGCACTGCTTTTTTATGCGGAGATAGCGCAGCGACGCTGAGATTACTAGCTTTCCTGAGATAGGTGACCCTGATGATTCCGGGCCACCTCTTCTTTTTCAGTTCCTTTGGCTGCTATACTTATAGGGGTATACGTTCATCTGTGTCGATTTATTTATGAACCGAATTGTTTCGAAGGGGCTTGAAGCGCTCCGTAACCCGAAGACGCTCCTCCTCCTCATCGCGCTGTATTGCGCAGCACTTCTCATCTTTGCCATGATTCTCGTCCGGGTGATCGGACTCACTCCCTGTCCGCTCTGCATCGTCCAGCGTTTCGGCTATGCTTTGGTCGGCCTCTCGGCACTCGTGGGATACATGGCCTGGTGGCCACGCTTCAGTGTGCGCGTGTCCGGCGCGGTGGTTGCTGTCTTTGCTTTCCTCGGCTGGCTGGTAGCGTTTCGCAATGTCATACTACAGCGCTTTCCGGTCGCCCACGATGCCACTGAGGGTTGCGCGGTCTCTTTCGGATCATTCATCGATGATGTCGTCTTTGCGCTCGGTGGGACGGGGAATTGCGCGACGGTTGATTGGACGCTCATCGGGCTTTCGATCGCTGACTGGTCTCTCATCGCCTTCACTGGGCTCACGGCGGCCGGTGTCTGGATCTTTCTCAAAAGCAAATCTCTGGATTCTCAAACTCCGCCAGCTGGAGTCTCACTGTCAGCAGTGTAGCATCTTGTTGTATTTCGGTTGGATAAAAAAAGAACACCGTCCGATCGTTGATCGGTTGGTGTCTTCATAGTGTCTGGTTCGTGTCTCGTCTTGGAGGCTAGGCTGCTGCTTGAAGCTTCGATCCGGGCAATTCGAGCGCCAGAAGCTGATCGTGGCGTTGCCAGAGCGGGAGCAGCCCGGGACGATGCGCGGTCATCCACTGGATATACGGGTCGATTTTGACTCGTGACAGTTCATGGTGGCCGGGAGCAGTGTCGGCCCACATCAGGATAGCCACTTCAGGGAAGACACCCGCGCGTTTCAGCCGAGTCTTGCTCATGAGGGCGAGTAGGATGGAATGCTCCAGGGAAATACCCTCGTCGAGCGCGGCGCGGCAGGGCCAGTGGTGGACGAAATTGAACTGCTTGATTTGCCCGCCAGCCACATCCTGAGCGTGCCGAAACTTCGGCAAGTAGGCGCGCCACCAGATGTCATCTGGCGAGAGCGGACTTTCCAAGCCAAAGCACATGGCAGTGCCGTGCGTCTTGTATTCGAACATCATCGAATCGCCTCCGCCGTTTTGTTGGCAGAGCGCCGGGAAATAGCCCTTCATGTGAAAGCGGCTTCCATCGGAGCAGAGCCCGCAGGCCTGGTAGTGTTGGAAACGGGTCCCGTCGAAAGGGATAAGCGCCACGGTAGCGCTGAGCTCCTTCAGGAGCGCGAGATCGTCGGCAGAACAGAAGCTCATCGGCATGATGCAAATTCTCCTGGGTGGGGTAGTTGAGTTGTTAAGTAGCGAAGATCTTGGTGATCTTGTCACGAAATCTTTCCTTGGTTCACTCGGTTGAGTGCCAAGCGTCAGATTGGGTAACCGGACCAACCTGGCCATCATGCTACTCGCATCAAACACTGTCAAGAGCTATGAAAAAATCCGCCGGAGCGGATTGATTCTACATCATCGGCATCAGCCCCTAGGCGGCGGACTTGGCCAGGGTGCGGATGGCGCGGGTCGAGAGGCGCAGCTTCATGCCACCGATGTGCTTGGTTTGCAAATTGATCGCAAACGTGCGGCGGGTGTGGCGCTTGGAATGACTGATCTTGTTACCGGTTTGGGTCCCCCGGCCGGAAAGTTGGCAGACGCGGCTCATACGATGGATAGAATCAAGAATGATGAATTGAGAATTATGGTTCGATACGAGGAAGCACAGTACTCGAGAGTCTAGCATGGTATTATAGTTTTAGCAAGCGCCGGAGCCAGTGGTTTTTGTCTGTTTTGTCTGGCCATGGGAATTCTTTCTGATCCATATTCTTTATTCGAACTGCTTAATTTTTCTGCCATATGTCGAACGAAATAGTCTTGATCGCGTTCTATTTTTCGATTCTCCTCTACTCGATTATCTTGCATGAAGTGTCACATGGGTTCGTGGCGCTCTGGCTGGGAGACTTGACGGCGAAATACGAGGGACGGTTGTCGCTGAACCCGATCAGTCACATCGATCCGGTCGGTTCCATCCTCATCCCACTCCTCCTCATCCCGACTGGTTTCGCGTTCGGCTATGCCAAACCGGTGCCGTATAACCCCTACAATCTGCGCGATCAGAAGTGGGGACCGCTCATGGTCGCACTCGCTGGTCCTTTCTCGAACTTCCTGATTGCGGGGGTAGCGGCTGTCATGGCGGCTGTCTTGCCTCTTTCGTCCATTGCAAAGATCGATATTCTTAACCGATTTTCTATCGTCATCCGCGGTGGGGATGGTTTCTTCGAACGTTTCGGTTTTCTGGCCGATGCGATGGCAGGATCATTGCCTGGCATTACCTTCGGGCTGCTCCTCTTTGTGATCTTTTGGAATATCGTTCTCGGATGTTTCAATCTGTTACCGTTTCCCCCGCTTGACGGATCGAGATTGCTCTTTACCCTCTTTCCGATCAAGGAGAAGACCCAATTTTTCTTCCAACAATACGGGTTCTTTTTCCTGATTCTTTTGCTTATTTTCCCCCCGACGAGCCACCTCATCTCGATGATTATCGGATTCTTCCTGAATCTGTTCCTAGGGTTCACACATTAGAGTGGCAAGAACCGGCAGACCCCGAGTGAGAGGAGGGGGAACACGGGACCAATCAATGAGCGGGTTCCTCCTCGTGGGCTAACTTTTGGCTATCTTGACAAGCCCCTCCTCATCCGATACACTGGCTCCACATTCGACACCTAGTCTTTTTTTGTTTGTCTCATAACGAAATCTCTGCTGTGGCCACGATCAACCAACTCATCAAGCGTCCCCGCAAGACTGCTCGGAAGAAATCTAAGTCTCCGGCGATGACCTTCGTCATCAATACGGTCAAGAACCGCATCACCAAGACCGATAGCCCGTACAAGCGTGGTGTGTGTCTGAAGGTGACGACGATGACTCCGAAGAAGCCGAACTCAGCCTTGCGCAAGATCGCCCGTGTCCGCCTGACCAATGGTATGGAAGTCACTGCCTATATCGGTGGTGAAGGTCACAATCTCCAGGAGCACTCAATCGTCATGATCCGCGGCGGCCGGGTGAAGGACTTGCCGGGTGTGCGGTATCACGTCGTGCGTGGGATCTTTGACGCCGCTGGGGTGAATACTCGCAAGCAGAGCCGCTCCAAGTACGGTGCCAAGAAGGAGAAGAAGAAAGACTAAATTCTCTCGAGAGCTAGTGGCTCGTAGCTGGTAGCTTATTAGAGAGAAGGGAAGAAAATTTTTTGAGAGTCCGCTACAAGCTACTTACTATTACCTAAGAAGCTCGACAACTATGCCACGGAGAAAACGACAGTTTGATAAGGAATGGAAGGCGGATGCCCGTTTCGGGAACCCGCTCGTGGGGCATTTTGTCGGGATGATCATGTGGGCGGGCAAGAAGAGTACGGCCGAACGGATCATCTATGATGCGTTTGATATCATCGCCGAGCGGACCAAAAAAGCCGGTCTCAACACTTTTGAGCAGGCCATCAAGAATGTCGCGCCGTTGCTCCAATTGAAGAGCCGTCGTGTCGGTGGGGCCAACTATCAGGTCCCAGTTCCAGTTTCGGGCGAACGGCGCCAAGTCCTCGCTATGCGCTGGATCCGCGATGCTTGCCGTAACCGCAAGGGAAAGTCGATGGCCAACAAGCTCGCCGATGAGCTGATCGATGCTTCGAACAAGATTGGTTCGGCGATGAAGAAACGCGATGAGACGCACCGCATGGCCGAAGCCAACAAGGCCTTCGCTCATTTCGCGTAAGCTAACCAACAACCGACAACCCATAACCCACAACAGAACAAAGAGAGGTAAGGGATGATTCAGGAGTTGTTGGTCGTAAGTCGTAAGTTGTAGGTTAAACAAAGTATGCCCCGTAAAATCGCCATCGAGAAGTATCGCAATATTGGTATCATCGCGCACATCGACGCCGGTAAGACGACGACGACTGAGCGTATCCTCTTCTACACTGGCATCACGCACAAGATCGGCGAGGTGCACGAAGGTGAGGCGACCATGGACTGGATGGAGCAGGAGCGGGAGCGTGGTATCACCATCACCAGCGCCGCGACGACGTGCTACTGGAAGGACCACCATATCAATATCATCGACACACCCGGACATGTGGACTTTACGGTAGAAGTGGAACGCTCTCTCCGTGTCCTCGACGGTGGTGTGGTTGTGTTCGATGGCAAGGAAGGCGTGGAGCCGCAGTCCGAGACGGTCTGGCGCCAGGCGGAAAAATACAAAGTGCCGCGCATGTGTTTCATCAACAAGATCGACAAGGAAGGGGCTGTCTTCGAAGATGCATTGACGTCTATTTGGAATCGTCTTACGCCGAACGCGGTCGCGATCCAGTATCCGCTCGGCCTCCGTGGGGACTTTTACGGTCTCATCGACCTCATGACCATGAAGGCCTATACCTTTGAAGGGGAGATGGGTGAGAAGGTAATTGAAAGCGAGGTCCCGGCTGAATACGCCGAGAAGGCCAAAGAGTGGCGCGAGAAAATGGTGGAAAAGATCGCCGAGAGCGATGATGCGCTGACCGAGAAATTCCTCTCGGGGGTTGAAATCTCTGTGCCGGAACTGAAGGCGGCTCTGCGTAAGGCAACCATCGAGGTCCGACTCCATCCGGTCATGACGGGGACGGCGCTCCGCAACAAAGGCGTTCAGCTCGTGCTCGATGCGGTCGTCGATTATCTCCCGTCACCCGTCGATATTCCACCAGTTACGGGCATCGATGCCAAGACCGAGCAGGAAGTGGAGCGCAAGACTGACGACAACGAAAAATTTTCCGCGCTCGCGTTCAAGGTCGCGACCGACCCATTCGTCGGCCAGCTCACCTTTTTCCGTGTCTATTCCGGTACGGTCAAGGCTGGATCGTATGTCCTCAATTCCACAAAAAATGAAAAGGAACGAATCGGTCGTATCCTCCGGATGCATGCTAATCATCGTGAGGACATCGAAGATCTCGCAGCTGGTGATATCGGTGCCCTCGTTGGGATGAAGGCGACCATGACCGGTGATACGCTGTGTGATCCAGAAGCGCCGGTGATTCTCGAAAACATTGTCTTTCCGGAGCCGGTCATCGATATCGCAGTCGAACCGAAGACGAAGGCTGATCAGGAAAAGATGGGCGTTGCCTTAAAGAAACTTTCCGAAGAAGATCCGACCTTCCGCGTTCACACGGATGAAGACTCGGGCCAGACTATCCTCTCGGGTATGGGCGAGCTGCACCTCGATATCATCGTCGATCGCATGCGTCGCGAATTCAAAGTCGAAGTGAATGTCGGTCGACCGCAGGTCGCTTATCGTGAAACAATTCGTGAGATGGCTCAAGCCGAAGGCAAGTATGTCCGTCAGTCGGGTGGTCGCGGGCAGTACGGCCATTGTTGGATCCGGCTCGAGCCGAATGAGCAGGGTAAGGGCTATGAATTCTTCGACGAGACCAAAGGCGGTGTCATCCCACAGGAATTCATCAAGCCGATCAACAAGGGCATCGAAGAGGCGACCCAGACGGGTGTCTTGGCGGGTTATCCGGTCGTCGATGTGAAGGCGACGGTCTATGACGGATCATTCCACGACGTCGACTCATCCGAAGCGGCGTTCAAGATCGCCGGTTCGCTTGCCTTCAAGGAGGCAATGCGGCGCGCCAAGCCGATCATCCTCGAGCCGATCATGAAAGTCGCCGTTATTATGCCAGAGAGCTTCATGGGCGATATCGTCGGCGACCTGAATGCGAAGCGTGGCATCATCAAGGAAATGACCGACCGGGGCGAGGGCAATGCGCGTGTGAAGGAAGTAACGGCCGAAGTTCCGCTCGCCAGCATGTTCGGCTATGCGACTCAAATGCGCTCGATGAGTCAGGGCCGGGCGAGCTACTCCATGGAATTCGCTCACTATGCGGAAGTCCCACGGAACGTGGCGGAAGAAATCATGGGTGCCAAGACGGGTGGAGCGGCCAAAGAAGAGAAATAATTTTCCAGCAAATTTGAGTCAGCGTACGTAAAAGCCCGGGTCCTTCCCGGGCTTTTACATCGCCTCTCTCCTGCTGCCCGACAAGGTCGGGAGCTCATTAAAAAGGACGAGTTTTTTGTAATGGGGGCATTTCTGACTCGTACGAAAAAGTTGTTTGATTCTCTTGGACGCGTGGGGCGTTTGCCTAGAGAAATAGTTTTATGATATCTTGCACTTCCGTAAAACTACGGAACGGGAAGAACCTTACCACCAACCAAGAGGGAGAGCTGCTATGTCGTCTGGCGACTATTTGATCGAGCCTTTCGTGGGTCTTCAGGGGAGTCTCGCTGATTTGATTACCTTGGCGGGAATTACGTTCAGTGCCGCCGATGTGGCCCTGCTGGATGTACTGGTGAAACATAACCAGCTGCCCGCTGCAGAGACATGCGTTGTAAGCGTGCGAGATCGCTTTAACGGAGCAGTGGCCGGTGACTATTACGTGCAGGTAACGACCGATAGGTTTTCTGACGGCCGTACTGTCCCGATACCGTTACCTTTTCAGTTGATGGAAAGTGTTGTTCTTGTTAGACTAGAGCCTCAAACCGGCTGTAAAGTTGACTTTAAGCCTTAAATTTCATTCAGCATGTCAAAAAAAATGGTCACGTCACTGTCCCCGCTGCAGCAGTCGTGAGACGGTGAAGAATGGCTCCCAAGGCTACAGCCATCACTACCTGTGTCGTGCTTGTGAACATTCTTTTTCTCGTTACTTCGGGCATGATCCGAGACTGCTGTGGATCGAGCATATTGATGGGGTACCGTTTCGTAAATTAGGAGATGAATATGGTCTCTCGGGAAAACAAGCCTTCGTGAGAGTTACAAGAGAATTAGCACAACTTCCTTCCAATGACGCTCTGACGCAAACCCTCTGTGACCCGAGACGCTTCTCGGGCATCCTTGTCATGGATGGGAAGTATGTGGCGGTCAAAGGCTTTGCGAGAAAGATTCCTTTTCTCTACGGCATTGATTACTTGACCCACGATATTCCCTTCGGGGCTTTGTATACAGCGGAAGATGAGGTGTCCTTCTCACGTTTCTTCCATCAAGTGAAGCAACTTGGCTATGATCTTCAGATCGTGGTCGCCGATGACCGCTCTGGCCTGAAAAAGGCTCTCCTGAAGGTTTTTCCGTCGGCTCGGCTGCAGCTCTGCCACAACCACTACCTGGAGAATATCCGGGTGGCTTTACGGGTGCGGAGTGAAGAGCGATACCGGCCCTTCTTTTACGCTCTCAAGGAGAGCGTGTTTGGAGAACGAGAGGATGTGACGAACGCCATTCGATCTTTTGCCGCGAGCATCAAGAGAGAGAAACGTCTGCTCAAAAACATCGTAAGTGAGATAGCGTACCGGCAGGAGGAACTCTTCAATTACTTGCTGCTGCCAGGCTGTCCCAACAACACCAATCTCATTGAACTCTACAATTCCCATCTCAATGGGAGGCTGAAGACGATCAAGGGTTTTCAGAGTTTTGCTTCGGCTCAGTGTTGGTTGAATGCGTGGATGATACGGAGGAGAACCAAGCCTTTTACAGATTGTGAAGCTAAATTTAAATATTTGAACGGTTACCCTTCACTCTCTTTGAGTATCAAAAAACAGGCTCGCTGGCCTGAGACATTAGTAAAACTAGGCGTAGAAGCAGTAAAACTTTTTGAAAAAAAGCGTCCTACTATCAACTGAAAAGGTAACGGTAACTACTGTCCCGATTTATCCAGCGTCTTTCTTCACACTCATCGCTCGCATGAGAAAGGAGCACTGGCAACGCCTCACATATCGATCCTTGATCTCACTGGCGTTTATGGCGCATCCGGAAACGGGTGTTCAGTACTGCGTGTACGTCTTTACTCCTGACAGGGAATGGGAGGAGTGTACGCGGTACGGAAAGCTGGTGAGGGCGGAAGAATGGGTACCCCGGACGTCCTATGTGTGGGGATATGAAGGAGGGGCGAAACAAGCCCCGCATCAGTTCCGCGTGGCTCCCGATGGCTATTATGGGATGTTCATCGAGTAGCTTCCAGATTAAAGTCAGCAAGAAATTCCGATATCCCGCGTGTGGCATCAGCCGCCGCGGGATCTTCATTTAAGAATAATCAGGAAATCCCACTCAGAAGGGCCATCAGGGCATCACTGGTCTTGGATATGTGGAGTGATGAGGGGGCTATTCATATTGAACCTGAAAGAGGTGTAGAATAAGGAAAGTAGATAATTTCTAAAATCCTCCTTATGCTAGGTTTTGAGAGCGTGTCCTCGGCTCCAACAGAAAAGGAACTTTCCCCGGAAGATAAAGCGGTTATGAGTCGGCGGACATTTCTAAAGGTAGCGGGTGCTGCGGCGGCGGGTGCAGTACTCGAGGCACTCCCGTCCGAATCTCAAGCAGAGACAGGGGGTGACCTCTTCTTTGAGAGAGGAGTTGTTGTGACAGAATTTGATAAGAAAGCAATAGCCAAGACACTCAATACGCTTGCGTCCGGTGCCGCTGCTCAGTTTCAATATATGCCACCCGATGAATTAGAAGTGTACACAATCATTGCGACTATTTCTCTCCCGGATGGAAGTATAAAAGAAGGGAGAATGGCTGGTTTCCCTGGATCGCCACACGGCAAGGCATGTCGTGATGCGCTCCTGAAGGCCTTTGGAAAATACTAAGGAAGACTGGTTTACGGCGTGAAACAGGGCTGGACTTGACCCCGCACCATTTCAGAGGAGAATCTCGAGTAATTTGAAGACAAAAGGCATAGCCACTTCACGGCATAAACACGAAGAAGGGACTATTTTTTTGTAGAAAGGGTGCTGGGGTTGACAGGATTTTTTCTCCTTGCTATTATCCTGATTGACGCTTTCCTGAGCCGTTTTTGTCTGTTGGTGAGGACGGACCAGGAAAATGAAAAATTTTTCGTAATCAATCATTTACTTAATGATGTACACAAGAAAGTCGTCAAAGACGGCTTCGGGTGTCAGTCAACAGTATGGCAGAGCAATTTCAGCGAACTAAGCCGCACGTAAACGTCGGCACGATCGGTCACGTCGACCACGGTAAGACGACCACGACGGCCGCCATCCTTCACGTGCTCTCCATGAAGGGCTTTGCCAAGGAAAAAGGTGTCGACGAGATCGACAAGGCGCCGGAGGAAAAGGAGCGCGGTATCACTATCTCGACGTCTCACTGTGAGTACGAGTCCGACAAACGCCACTACGCGCATGTCGACTGTCCTGGCCACGCGGACTATATCAAGAACATGATCACTGGTGCCGCCCAGATGGACGGTGCGATTCTCGTTGTGTCTGCAACAGACGGTCCGATGCCGCAGACGCGTGAGCATATCCTCTTGGCGAGCCAGGTCGGTGTGAAGAACATCGTTGTGTTCCTCAATAAGGTGGATATGGTGGACGATGCCGAGCTTATCGACCTCGTCGAAGCCGAAGTCCGCGAACTTCTTTCCAAGTACGATTTCGATGGCGACAATGCCGCGGTCATTCGTGGGAGTGGTCTGAAGGCACTTGAGTCCAAGTCAATCGATGACGCCGATGCCAAGCCGATCCTCGACCTCGTCGCGGCACTTGACGAGCGTATCCCAGAACCAGTCCGTGACACAGAAATGGCGTTCCTCATGCCGATCGAAGACATCTTCTCCATCGAAGGCCGTGGAACCGTCGTCACTGGCCGAATCGAGCGGGGGGTCGTCAATATCAACGAAGAAGTCGAAATCGTCGGTATCCGTGACACAGCCAAGACGGTCGTGACCGGTATCGAGATGTTCAACAAGCAACTCGACCGTGGCCAGGCAGGTGACAACGCCGGTCTCCTCATCCGGGGTATCAAAAAGGAAGACGTCGAGCGCGGCCAGGTGTTGGCCAAGCCTGGATCAATCACTCCGCACACTGAATTTGAGGGCGAAGTCTATATCCTGAACAAGGAAGAAGGCGGCCGTCACACCCCGTTCTTCAAAGGCTACAAGCCGCAGTTCTATATTCGGACGACGGATGTGACCGGCGAAGTCATCCTCCCGGAGGGGACGGAAATGGTCATGCCAGGTGACACGGTGAAACTCAAGATCGTGCTCATCGCTCCGGTCGCCATGGAAGAGGGTATGCGTTTTGCTATCCGTGAAGGTGGTCGTACCGTCGGTGCCGGTGTCGCGACAAAAATCATCAAGTAACTTTGACGGAACTGACCCAGCACCTCGTGAGGCGCTGGGGACTGTTCTCTCAAAAGAACTCATTCACAATCATGGCTACCAAGAAAAAAGAGGAAGTGACGACGCGAGTCCGCATCAAGATCAAGGCGTATGACCACAAGGTCATCGATCAGTCGGCTCGGAAGATCGTCGAAACCGCAGAGCGAACAGGTGCCGAAATCACTGGCCCAGTTCCGCTCCCGACCGAGATCCACAAGGTGACGGTCAATCGGTCGACGTTCGTCCACAAGAATGCGCGCGATCAGTATGAGATGCGGGTGCATAAGCGGCTCATCGATATCCTGAACCCGAATGCAAAGACGATCGACAACCTCACAAATCTGGATTTGCCAGCGGGGGTGGATATTGAGATCAAAATGTAGTTTAAAATCCTTGTTTCTGGCGATCTGCTTTCGCTTCATCTCCGGCCCGAGCTCGATGTATTCTTATACACCTTGCTCGGTTCCTCGGTGGCTTTGCGCAGCCCATCCAGAAACAAGGATTTTAAAGAAAATAGTGAGGTACTCGTTCAAGTCCCTGTCCATAGAGTGATGGACGCGTAAGCTAAGTGTAGTCAGATGTGGTCCGTCCGCATCGCTACGCGAAGCGTTGCGGGCGGGGATACTAAGCGAGCCAGACAGGAACTGGCACGCGTGGACGGCGATCCAGTTTTTTTGTTGAAATCAGAAAGTAAGTCACGAGCGAATCATATGAAGTGTCTTTTGGGGAAAAAACTTGGCATGACGACACTCTTTGATGAAGCCAAGGGAGCGTTGAACGTGACTCTGATCGAGTGCGAACCGAACACTATCGCGCTGCATCGGACGACTGAGAAGAACGGCTATGTCGCCGTCCAGCTTTCCCATCCCAAGACCAAGAAAGTCATGACGGCCCGTGAGTTCCGCCTCGATCTCAACGACACAACCGAGGAAGAAGCAGTGAAGACACTTGAGTCGCTCGCGGTTGCCTCAACTCTCACGGTTGCTCAGTTTGTTGTCGGTGAGAAGGTTCATATCTCGGGCATTACCAAGGCCAAAGGTTTCCAGGGTGTCGTGAAGCGTCACGGTTTTGCAGGGGGTCGCGGGAGTCATGGTGGCAAGCATGACCTGCGGAAGCCCGGATCAATCGGGGCGACATTTCCGGAGCACGTCATCAAGGGCCGCCGCATGGCGGGACGGATGGGTGCAGATCGATTCACCGTGAAGAATCTCGTTGTTGATTTCATTGATGAGGAGAAGGGTATTCTCGGTGTTCGCGGCGCGGTGCCCGGGGTAACGGGTCGTATCGTTGAAATCCGCAGCGCCAAATAACTGACCTTATGTCCAAGATCACTGTCAAAAACTTAGCCGGACAGGATGTCGAAACGATTGAGCTCGACGACCGGATCTTTGATGTGAAGCGCAATGATGCGCTCGTTCACCAAGTTTTCACCGTCCTCATGGGCAATCTCCGGAGCACTATCGCCCATACCAAGGACCGGAGCGAACGTGCGGGGACTGGCAAGAAGCCATGGAAACAGAAGGGAACGGGGCGTGCTCGGGCCGGTTCCGTCCGGAGTCCGCTCTGGCGCAAAGGTGGCGTCACCCACGGACCGACGAATGAGCGGAATTTCTACCGTGAAGTCAGCCAAAAGATGCGCCAGAAAGCCGTCCTCATCGCTTTGTCGGAAAAGCTTCGCACCGGAAAACTTGTCGTGGCAGACACGCTCGCTGTCGCCAACCAGAAGACACAGGCCTTCAATACGGCGCTGGACGCACTCGCCATCAATCCACGCAAAGTCGTCGTGAGCCTCATGACCGCTGAACAGTCCGAGGGGCGTGCGATACGCAACATCCCGACCGCTACCGTCGTTCACAATCCCGACCTGAATGTCCTGCACCTCCTCTCGGCTGAGTACGTGCTCATGAGCAAGAATGCGCTCATGGAAATTGATACTCGCTTCAAGAGCTGGAAGAAATAATCGTATGGCTACGAAACCGACCGCAACCAAAGAAATGAAAGTCGAGAAGCAACTCTCGTCCTTGGCGACGCGCGTATTGCTTCGTCCACGCATCACCGAAAAGGCATATGCTGTGAACGCGCTCGACCAGTATGTATTCCAGGTGGCAAGTGCGGCGACCAAGACTGAGGTGAAACGGGCGGTCGAGGAAGCCTATGGTGTCACAGTCATCGCTGTGAATATGGTGCGCCTTCCGGGCAAGCGTAAAAACCTCGGCCGAACGGTCGGTCAGCGGAGTTCGGTGAAAAAAGCGCTCGTCCGGCTCAAGAAGGGCGAATCAATCCAGTTATTCCAAGCCGGTATCTAAGACTATGGCCATCAAGATCTACAAAAAGAATACTGCTGGTCGCCGCTTCATGTCAGTCGTGAAGCCGGATGCTTTGACGGACAAGAAACCGGAAAAGACATTGCTGGCCCCGTTGCCGAAGAAAGCCGGTCGCTCGCTCGGAAAAATTTCTGTCCGTCACCAGGGCGGGGGAGCCAAACGGCGCTACCGCATGATCGATTTCAAGCAGGACAAGCACGGTATCCCGGCAAAGATCGCCTCGATCGAGAAAGATCCAAATCGCTCGGCCTTGATTGCCCTTCTCACCTATGCAGACGGAGAAAAGCGCTATATCCTTGCGACACATGATATGCGAGCTGGGCAGACGGTTGTGTCGGGTCCGGAAGCGCCGGTCGCGCCTGGAAATCGACTTCTGCTTTCCAATATTCCTGCTGGTACGACCATCTGCAATATCGAAATGCAGCGCGGCAAGGGCGGACAGATCGTCCGGAGTGCTGGTTCCCAGGCGACCCTCATGGCGCTCGATGGACCGATGGCGCAGGTGAAACTGTCCTCGAGCGAGGTCCGTCTCGTTCCAAAGGACTGCTATGCGACAATCGGCCAGGTGAGTAATTTTGAACACAGTGCCGAGCGTATCGGCAAGGCGGGTCGCGCCCGTCACATGAACCGTCGTCCGACAGTCCGGGGTACGGCCATGAACCCGGTCGATCACCCGCACGGTGGTGGTGAAGGTCGGCAGCCGCTTGGTATGCACCCGAAGACACCATGGGGGAAGCCGGCACTCGGTAAGAAAACTCGCAAACGTAAGCACCGTAGCAACCAGTACATCATTCGCCGCCGCAATAAGAAATAACTAACGACATACAACCGACAACCTACAACTCACCGTAATGCCCGAGTCATCCAGAGAGGAGCATTGTCGTCAGTTGTCGGTTGTTGGTAGATAGTCAAGAATTATGTCACGCAGTCTCAAAAAAGGACCATACGTCGACCCGAGAGTCTTGAAGAAGCTCGAAGGACGGAAACACGGCGACCGCACGGTCATCAAGACCTGGTCGCGTGCTTGCATCATCGCGCCTGAGATGGTAGGCTTTACCTTTGGTGTTCACAATGGCAAGGACTTCATTCCCGTGCTGGCGACTGAAGAAATGGTTGGTCATCGGCTGGGCGAGTTTTCTTCAACGCGGAAGTTCTCTCGCCACGGTGGCAAGATGCAGAAGGAAATCGAGCTCGCTGGCAAGCAACGTGAACTCGATGCTGCGAAGGCCGCCAAAAGTTCTGACAAGAAATAACTGAGACTCTATGCGCGTTGTAGCCAAGCTGAACAATCTGCGCATCGCCCCTCGCAAGGTGCGATTGGTCACCCACTCGATTGTGGGGTTGCCTGTCGCGGCGGCGCTCGTCCAGCTCCGTCGACAGGTGAAGCGGAGCTCTCAGCCGATTACTGTGCTTCTGAAGAGCGCCATCGCCAACGCGAAGAACAATTTTAAACTCGCCGAAGAGGCTCTGTACGTGAAAGAAGTCCGTGTGCTCGACGGTACTCGGCTAAAGCGCTTCACACCAAAGGCATTTGGTCAGGCGACACCGATCCTCCGTCGGACATCGAAAATCCATATCATCCTGGATGAGCGTGCTCCGAAGGCGTCGGTGAAAGCTGTCGCGAAGAAAGCAGTAGTGAAGAAGGTCGCCAAAACTTCGACGATGACCGCCAAGAAACCAACAACTGTTAAGAAGTCTGAAAACAAGCAAGCCTAAGCGCTATGGGAAACAAGACCAATCCAACTGGAATTCGACTCGGCATCACCGCTGACTGGCAGTCACGCTGGTTTGCCGATAGCAAGAAGAGCCTCCGCACCAATCTCCGGAAGGATGTCGAGATGCGCAGCGTTCATCCAGAGGCAGTGGAAGAGCGCGGCCATCGCTTCAGTTGAGATCGAGCGATCCACGGGCATGATGAAGCTGATCATCCGGACGTCTCGTCCGGGCGTCCTCATCGGCCGCGGTGGTACCGGGATTGAGGACCTCACCCGGGTTCTCCGCAAGCGTTTCTTTGCCGGCAAGAAAGTCGACCTCAAAGTCGAAGTCCAGGAAGTGAAGTATATGGAAGAGAGCGCGATGCTTGTCGCTCAGCAGGTGGCGGAGCAGCTCGAGAAACGCACCCCGTTTCGCCGCGTCCTGAAGGGCACGCTCGACCAGGTCGAAGCGAACAAAGCTATCCTCGGCGTAAAGATCGAAATCGCGGGCCGGCTGGGTGGTGCCGAGATGTCCCGACGTGAGTGGCTGTCCCGCGGGAAAATCCCGCTCCATACGCTCCGTTCTGAAGTGGATTTCGCTCGCTATGAAGCACGGACAACCTATGGTGTCATCGGTGTGAAGGTTTGGATTTACAAGGGAGAGAAGTTTGAAGAAAAGGAAAAGACCGAAGAATAATCTCGATACCAGAAGAAGACGGCTATGAACCTCATGCCCCGAAAAGTGAAGCACCGAAAAGTCCAACGCGGATACAATCCCGTTGGTACGGTGGCGTCGCGTGGCGACAAGATTAGCTTTGGCGCTTTCGGGCTGAAGGCGACTGAGGGCGGTATCATCTCGGCTCGTCAGATTGAAGCGGCGCGGCGGGCTATGACCCGGTTCATTCAGCGCGGTGGCAAGGTCTGGATCCGTATTTTCCCAGATAAGCCGATTACCAAGAAGGGCGAGCAGGTCCCGATGGGGAAGGGGAAGGGGACGCCGGACCATTTTGCGGCCAAGGTTTCGGCTGGTCGGATGCTCTTTGAGCTCGATGGTGTCTCGAAAACTACAGCGGCTGAGGCGATGCGGCTCGCAGCCCACAAACTGTCTGTGAAGAGCCGATTTGTTGTCAAAGAATAAGCGTATGAAAGCGAAAGAATGGCGGGAAAAAACAGTCGGTGAGCGCGAGAAGACCTTGCTCGAGCTCCGTGATCGCCTGCGAGTGCTCCGTTTCGATCTCGCGACACGCGCTTCGAAGCAGCACAGCGAGCATCGGAAAACGCGGCGCGATATCGCCCGGCTCCTGACGCTCGAGCGTGAAGAAGGCATGAAACAAGATTAAGCCCGATGAATGTAACAAGTGTATGACGACAGCACCGAACACCAGTAAGCAGAAGAATACCCCGACCTGGAAAGGCACGGTGGTTTCGAATCGCATGAAGAACACGGTGGTGGTCGCTGTTGAGACCCTCAAGACGCACCCGAAATATAAGAAACAGTACCAAGCAACGAAGCGCTACAAGGTGGAAACGGAGGGTAAGGAATACGCGCTCGGTACGGTGGTGACATTTCGCGAGTGCCGCCCGCTTTCGAAAGAGAAACACCATATCGTCATTGCTGAATAAATGCTCCCTGAGACTAGACTATGATCCAAGCAGAATCCAGACTGATCGTCGCAGACAACTCCGGGGCCCGAGTCATCGAGTGCTTCAAGGTGCTCGGTGGCACACGCCGCCGGTATGCTGGTCTCGGCGATATCGTGGTGGCCTCGGTCAAAGTCGCGGAGCCGCGTGGTCTCGTGAAGAAGGGTGACAAGGTAAAGGCAGTCATCGTCCGCCAGCGGACCGCCCATCGTCGCAAGGACAACTCCTATATCCGTTTCGATGAGAACGCGGCCGTCATCCTCGAAGGCACGACGCAGGATCCGAAGGGTTCCCGTATCTTCGGACCGATTGCCCGTGAACTGCGCGAAAAGGGATTCGCAAAAATCGTCTCACTCGCTCCTGAAGTACTCTAAGGTTATGAAGATCAAGAAAGGCGACCAAGTGCAAGTAATAGCCGGCAAGGACCGGGGCAAGCGTGGCACCGTGTCTCGCGTGTTTCCGACGCTCGATAAGGTCATCGTCGAAGGAGCGAATATGGGCAAGCGTCATCGCAAGGCTAAGACAGCGGGTGAAAAGGGTGAGCGTGTGGAACTGGCGATGCCGATCCATGTCTCGAATGTCATGCTCGTTGACCCGGAGACTGGCAAGCCATCGCGTGTCGGGTACCGGGTCAGTGGCACCGAGAAAGTCCGCGTCAGTAAGAAATCCGGCAAAGATTTGAACTAGCGATATGTCATCCCTCACCAAGAAAAATTACGAACAGAAGGCTCTCCCGGCGCTGAAGCAGCTCCTCAAAACGGAGAATCCGAATGCACTCCCGAAAATCGACCGGGTGGTCGTGAACGTGGGCGTCGGCAAGTTCCTCAAGGAGGCGAACCGGATCGAAGAGATTCGTTCGTCACTCGAGATGATCACCGGGCAGAAGGTCGTCGCGACCAAGGCGCGCAAGGCCATCGCCGGGTTCAAGATCCGTGAAGAGCTCGAAGTCGGGATGCGTGTGACCATACGCGGCAAGCGGATGTGGGACTTCCTCGACCGGCTCGTCCATGTGGCCCTGCCGCGCGTGCGTGATTTCCAGGGCATCACACTCCGATCGGTCGATACCTATGGCAATTGCAATATCGGTATCAAAGAACACATGGTCTTCCCAGAAATCATTCCGGAAAAAGTCCAGACCGTTTTCAGCTTCCAAGTCACGATTGTCACGACCGCCAAAGACAAAACAGCTGGCGAATGTCTGTTCCGTGCCCTCGGTCTCCCACTCCAGACGGTTACCCAAGAAGCCTCACACTAAACACGAAGCATATGGCAAAAACATCGACCTACGCTCGCTCTCAGAAGACGCCGAAGTTCTCGACTCGGATCGTGCGGCGTTGCTGGCGCTGTGGCCGGAAGCATGGGTATCTCCGGGCGTACGATATCTGCCGCATCTGCTTCCGTGAGCTCGCGAGCAAAGGCGAGATACCAGGCGTTCGGAAGTCATCGTGGTAATTACGAGATCCTCAAACATCACACTCGATTATGTTAGACCCAATCGCAGAAATGCTTACTCGAATCAGGAATGCCCAGCGCGCCGGCCATCCGAGCGTTGCTCTTCCGGCTTCCCGAATGAAACTGGCGATCGCCGAGATTCTCAAGGCGGAAGGCTTTGTCGAGAGCGTGGAGGTGATTGAAGAGGGCATCCGAAAGACTCTGGTCATCGGCTTGAAGTATCGCCAGGTTTCGCTCACGAAGCGTGAGCCGGCCATCCAGGAAATTGAGCGGATCAGCAAGGAGGGCCGCCGTGTCTATGTGAAGCAGAATGAGGTTGTCAAAGTGAAGAACGGCTATGGCATCTCGATCATCTCGACCTCTCAGGGACTCATGACTGGACTCGCAGCGCACAAGCGCCGACTCGGAGGGGAATATATCTGCCAAGCCTGGTAATATCACGACTATGAGTAGAATCGGAAAAAAGCCATTTCAGATCCCGGCCAATTGCGAAGCCTCACTGCACGCAAACGTGTTGACCGTGAAGGGTCCGAAGGGCACGCTGTCTCTGACGCATACGCTCGACGTCTCGATCACGATCGCGGACGGCCAGATCACGATCGAGAAGAAGGGGAGTTCACTTCAGGCTCTCGCTATGTGGGGGACGATGGCCAAGCTCGTGAAGAACCTCTTCGAAGGTGTGACGACTGGATTCTCTCGAGCGTTGGAGCTCAATGGCGTCGGCTATCGCATGACGGCCGCTGGCAAGAAACTGACCCTTGCGCTGGGTTTCTCTCACCCTGTGGTGATGGAGGTGCCAGATGGTCTCGAAGTGAAAATCGAGAATAATGTGCTCACGATAACGGGCCTCGACAAGCAGAAAGTCGGACAATTTGCCGCAGTGGTGAAGAAGCTCAAACCCGTCGAACCGTATAAGGGCAAAGGCTTCCGCTATGTCGGTGAGCAGGTGCGGCACAAAGAAGGCAAGAAAGCCGCGGCCTAATTGAGAATGAAACTTTATGAAGAAGCTACAGAACAAAATCGAAAAGCGCATCCGGCGGCATGTCAGAGTTCGATCGAAGATAATCGGTACGCCAGCGTGTCCGCGGGTTGCTGTCCATCGTAGTCTCCGAGGCGTCTCTGTACAAGCCATCGATGACCAGGCGGGTAAGACCCTGGCTCAGGCCAATTTCCTCGAGCTCGGTAAGAAGCGAAAGAATACCGTCGCTGAGGCGAGCGCGATCGGTAAGCTTCTCGGTGAACGTCTGGTCAAGCTCGGTGTGAAGGCGGCGGTGTTCGATCGGGCCGGCTACCTCTATCATGGCAAGGTGAAGGCTGTCGCTGAAGCCGTGCGAGGAGCAGGCATTACCATGTAAGTTTTGAATACGTAAACGCTCTATAATCACGCTCTATGGCGACAAATGAACAATCGAAGGGTGGGCGGCCACGTCGCGGTGGACCACGGGGACAGCGCCGTGAACGACCGGAGTACGATCAGAAAATGCTCAATCTCGCGCGCGTAACGCGTGTCGTGAAGGGCGGACGGCGTTTCCGTTTCCGCGCGACCCTCGTCATCGGCAATCGCAAAGGCAAAGTCGGTGTCGGTGTCGCCAAAGGGAGCGATGTCTCGGATGCGATCCAGAAAGCCTTCCAGGCCGCGAAGAAGAGCATGATCACAGTCCAGCTTACAGGGAGCTCGATCGCGCACGATGTGAATGCCAAGTACGGGAGTGCCAAGGTGCTTCTCAAACCCGCCACAGCTGGTCGTGGGCTCATCGCCGGAGGTGCCGTACGAGCGGTTATGGATCTTCTTGGAGCAAAAGACATCATCGCCAAGAGTCTCGGGAGCTCCAATAATCTGAATGTTGCTCAGGCAACACTCCTCGCCCTCCAGAAGCTCCGCACCAAGCCAGAAGAAGTTGTGGCGGAAAAAGCCGTCGAAGCCAAGTCGGAGGTCAAAGAAGTCAAAGAAAAAGTTAGCCCAGCGGAAGTCGCCGCCTAAGATACTCCTATGCAGATCCACGAATTACAACTCGCCCCGCGGAAGAAGACACAACGCATTGGTCGCGGAGGGAAACGCGGCACGACCGCTGGTCGCGGGACCAAAGGCCAGGGCGCACATGGTAAGAAGAAAGATCCACTCTTTGAAGGTGGTCGCTCTTCGCTCGTCGAACGGATGAAGAAACTTCGCGGGTTCAAGTCGGTTTATCAGAAGCTCTTCACCGTGACATTGGATCGTCTCGAGAAACATTTCCAGGATGGCGAGAAGGTGACGCGCGATGCGTTTGTCGAGAAGAAAATCTTTGGCAAAGTCGTCCGTCGCGCCGGCGTGAAAATCGTCAACACGGGCAAGCTCACCAAGAAACTCGTCATCGGCAAGGACATCGAGCTCACCACTGGCGCGGCTGAAGTGCTGCGAGCTGGCGGCTCAATGATTGAGGAATAAAGTCCAGCTACTAATCCTGGGTAAAAAAGCTTCCTCTTGTAGAGAGGTTCTCGTGCTGGCAATCAGGCGGAGCAGTTAAAATAGAGGCTTATTTGAAGTTCTTTTTTGTACCTCCGAGAGAAGGTTAAGAACCCATGATAATATTCAAAACATATGGGTCCAGAGACTCCAGAGTTCCATCAAAAAGAGATTAAAGAGAAAGAGGCTGTGCCTAATAGGCATCGCCATATAGAATTGGTGTTGGAGTCAATAATGGCACATGCCAATTCTCTCACATCGGAAGAAATCGAGGATGTCCAGGATATTATTAGTCTTGCCAAAAAAGGAGCTGGCCCTGGTCCATTTGGCGATACAACATCTTATAACCAAGTGGTGGTTGGGGGAGGTTTGGATTATTTAGGAAAAATATTATTGAAAGTAGGTAAAACACAAGACGATACACAGCAGCTGCTCAAGGCCATGCTTAACGATTTAAATGCGCCGAAATAATCGAGTCCAGATTCTTCCATCGATGGGAGCACCGAAATCCGAGGCTTATCTGAGCCTCTTTTTCGTACTCCGGATATGACATTCGGACCTGGTATACTGGCGTAAGATTAACGACTATTTATGCTTCTTTATCTCACCTCTGTTGCCTCGAAAACTTTGAATCTTCTCGTGTCTGCACTTCCAAGACCTGCGAGCGAAATGAACCTGATCTTTATTGATACAGCTGCAACCGTAGAAGACGGTCCGAAACCTTGGCTTCAAGCTGATATTGAAGCTTGTCGGAAAATTTTTCAAGAAGTAGCAGTGATAGATGTCGCCTCTGTTGCTAAGGAAGTGTGGATGCCAAAAATAAGTAAAGCAGATGTAATTTTCTTTAGCGGAGGGAATACTTTTTATCTTCTTCAGGAGGTAAGAAAGAGTGGACTGAATGAGGTTGTGAAGAAAAGAGTCCAGGAAGGAGCGGTATACATTGGTTCGAGTGCGGGCGCACTTCTCGCGGGACCCACGGTCGAACTGGCAAAAGATGCCGATGATCCAGGGAGAGCGCCTGGACTAACTTCGTTTGAGGGATTGTCGTTAGTCAACTTTGTGCCCTGGCCTCACTTCGTAGAAGAGCAGAGAGATGAGCTTGAGGTAATGCAGAGAGAGTATAAAGAATATCAATTCATTCCTTTGGCTGACGACGAGGCCGTTTTGGTGAAAGATGGAGAGAGTAAGATTCTTAGATCGAAAGCAGCATAGGAGGGGTCCTCATAACACCCAGTTAACGGAGATGACACCGAGACCCTCTCTTTCTTAGATTTTCTGTCGTAGGAAATCCGTGAAGGCCTTCATGGCTTCTCGATAGGCGGTGTGTTGTTTATGGCGTTTTTCTTGTTCAGCTTCGGGTAATTGCTGGAGCGCTTCGGGGTCGGCCATATCGAGATAGTCCGCGCCACCGACATGCAGAAAATAACCATACTGGCCAAACGCTGGATCATCAAAGACATCGACGGTGAGCTTGACATCGCTCTCGTGTGACCGTTCGTATTCGGTGATCCATGCCTTTAGTTTTTCGGCAAGCACATCGGTCGCTTCGCGGAAGCGGATGAATTCAGATGTTTCCTTTTCGTGCGGTGTTGTGGTGCGAGCTTGCTGGAGTGCTTGGAAAGCACGTTCTTCTAGTGCTTCATCGTGCCCGACATCCTCGCCGTATTTCGGTCTTTGTGTTTCGCGGATGTCTGCAACGGTAATTCCATTGGCTTGGGCGACAGATTCGAACGCTTCGCGTTCGCCGATATAGCGCCATTCTGGCCGACTAGGGGCTTCGAAGCGGATGCGCGGCGCGATATTGCCGTGGTCAAGGTGGCCTTCGCAGGACTCGGTTGTGACAAAGTTGAGCTGGTTGAGCGCTATGACACTCTCTCGGATGTTCTCGTCAATGCCGAGCTTTTCGAGCCGGGCGTCGAGGAGTTCAGTGATGGTCTGCTGTTCTGCTGCTGGAACCGTGATCGATGACTGTTCCCAAGGATTCGACATAAGGTTAAAGAGAGAGAAATTCTGCCTCTAGTGTAGCATTTTTCTGACGATTGCCATTTCCTTGGTTTTGGCCTAAAATGAGGATGTTTTGTGGCCGAATGGACAGGAGTGATTGACGCCTCTATGTACGATATTTTCTCTCAAATCTTCCGCACCCCGGACCTTCGTAAGAAGATCCTCTTTATCGTGGGGCTCTTGGTGGTATACCGGCTTGTCGCGAATATCCCCTTGCCAGGGGTGGATGTCTTTCAGTTGAAGCGACTCTTTGAGGACAATGCGCTCCTCGGTCTCTTGAATATTTTTTCAGGTGGTGGACTGTCCAATATCTCGGTGGTGCTCCTCGGTGTGGCGCCGTATATCACCGCGAGTATCATCATGCAGCTCATGCAGACCATCTTCCCGGTGCTCGAGAAGCTGTACAAAGAAGAGGGTGAACAGGGCCGTCAGAAATTCAATATGTGGACGCGCTGGCTTACCGTGCCTCTGGCGGCGCTCCAGTCATTCAGCATGATCTCGCTTCTGCGATCGCAGAACATCCTCACCGATATCACACCGTTTACGATCGTGGTGATCATCCTCTCGGCGACGGCGGGCACCGTGTTTCTCATGTGGCTGGGTGAACTCATCACCGAGAAGGGGTTGGGCAATGGTGTCTCCATGCTCATCTTTGCGGGGATCGTCGCAGCGCTGCCGACGGGGGCCTCGCGGCTCTTGGCGACGTGGGATCCATCGCAGTTCTTCACCTATCTCGTCTTCCTCGCGCTGGGGCTCATCACCGTTGCGGGTGTGATCTTCATCAATGAAGGACAGCGGACCATCCCTATCGCCTATGCCAAGCGGGTGCGCGGCTCAAGTGTCTACGGCGGATCGGCGACACACCTGCCGCTCCGAGTGAACCAGGCGGGCGTGATCCCGATCATCTTTGCGGTGTCGCTTATCCTCATCCCGACCATGCTCGCAAACTTTTTTGTCACTTCGCCAAATGCCCGGATTGCGGATATTGCTATCTCCGTTGCGACATTTCTCCAGAACCAGTGGGTCTACGGCATTGCGTACTTCGTCCTCGTCGTACTCTTCACCTATTTCTACACCGCAGTTGTCTTTGATCCGGTGAAGATTTCGGAGAATCTCCAGAAGCAGGGCGGCTATGTGCCCGGTATCCGGCCCGGGATGTCTACGGCTGAGTATCTCCATCACATCATCACACGGATCACCTTCACGGGAGCACTCTTTCTCGGGGTTATAGCGGTCCTCCCGATAGCGGTCCAGGGGATGACCGGTATCCAAGCACTTTCGATCGGTGGCGTGAGTATCCTCATCGTCGTGTCGGTCGTTCTCGAGCTGGTGAAGCATATTCAGAGTCAGCTCATGATGCGCAGCTACGAAGGACTCTAAGAGAATTTTCAAGTTTCAATTCACAATCTTCAAACAATGGAGCAATGTTTCAATACGAGACTTCTTTCATTGGAAATTGTTTAGAAATGAGAAATTGAGTAATTAGAAATTTTTAACCACATGCCTCTCAAAGACACCTATATTCTGCTCGGTTCGGCCGGCAGCGGAAAAAGCACCCAAGCGGAATTGCTCAAGAGCTCGCTTCATCTGGCACATATCGATATCGGTGCGGAGTTACGGGCGGTCGCGGCGCATGATACTGAGCTCGGGCGGCAGGTAAATGAGTTCATCAATGTGAAGCACGAACTCGCTCCCGACGATACCGTGTTCGCAGTGCTCGTTGACGCGGTGCATTCTGTACCCGAGACGGTTGGGCTGCTGATTGATGGTATCCCTCGAGGGGAGAGTCAGATTGACGAAGTTCTCAAGGTTCTGGAAGAATCTGGTCGGACTTTGAATAAAGTAATTTTCATCGATGTGCCGGAAGCAGTTTCTGTCGAACGTATTTCCAAACGCTATGCTTGCGAGGGTTGCAAACGCACCTATATCCTCGGTAAGAATCTGATCGATAGTACCAAACCGTGCCGGTATTGCGGTGGACACATCGCGCAACGGGTGGATGATACCGAGGATGGAGTTCGGAAGCGTCATCAGATATTTCACCAGAAAACCTTGCCTGTGATTCGATACTTCGAGTCGACCGGCCAGTTGCTCCATGTCGACGGGAATCAGGAAACCTACCGGGTGTTCAAGTTTATCCTCGAGCATGTCCGGCCGGATTGATATGTCCAAGCACTGGATAAAAGACGACACGGAGATCGCCGCGCTCAGGGAATCCTGCCAGCGGCTCGCTCGAGTCGTGACAGAGCTCTTGTCTACCGCTGCTGTGGGCGTGTCGACTGGGACGCTAGGTGAATTGGCTGAAACTTTGATTCAGCAAGCTGGTGGCGAGCCGATTTTCAAGGGATACGGTAAGGCGTGGGGTGCCCCGCCTTTTCCGGCAGCTGTCTGCCTTTCGATCAATGAAGAGGTCGTCCATGGCATCCCTCGGGTCGATCGTGTCCTCGCGGATGGCGATCTCTTGAAGATCGATATCGGGATGCGCTATCGGGGAATGGTCTCGGATATGGCCCGGATGAAGGTCATCGGCGCCGCTTCACCTGAGGCAACGAGGATCAAAACCGTTACCGAGGCGGCGCTATCGGCTGGGGTGGCGACGCTCCATGATGGGTCGACTTCGGATGCGTACGCCAAAGCGGTCGAGGATATAGTCAAGGCGGCCGGGTATGCCTGTGTGCGTGACTTGGTCGGACATGGTGTCGGTCGTGAGCTTCACGAAGACCCGCAGATACCGAATTATCTTGACTCTGGTCTACCGAGCTTCCATTTTGCGGCGGGGATGACTGTGGCCCTCGAGCCGATGGTGAACGTGGGGACATATCGGGTAGGACTGGCTGATGATGGCTGGACGTTCTGCACCCGGGACGGAAAGCTGTCCGCCCACACGGAGGACACGGTGCTTATCACACGGGACGGTTATGAACTGTTGACCCAGGTATGACGGAGCCGGCTCAAAGGGAGAATTTTCTCGGTATCGATTGGGGGTCACGTGATATCGGCATCGCACTTGCTCACGCCGAAACGCGTATCGCTATCCCGTTTATAACGGAACGCAACGATACGGGGTTCTTGGACCGTGTCGCCCGGCTCATCGTCGAAGAGGGAGTCGGGACGGTCGTGATTGGTATCCCATCGCATGTGAATCGCGCGACGGTGGAATATCCTGGCGAGAAACTTGGTCGCTTGATGAGTCGGAGACTCGGTGTCAGGATTGCTTATCAGGATGAGATGTTCACCACCAAGCTCGCTCAGCAAGCGCTCATCCAGCGGGGCGAACGGCAGGTGAGCAAACAGGACGATGCGGAGGCGGCTTGCATCATCCTCCAGCAGTGGTTGGATCAGAAACAGTGAACCGTCTATAGTCTCTGGTGGGTTGATACTGCCCGAGATGAGACTCTGGAATCGCGCCCGTTACCATCGATTGACAGTAGTCTATACTAGAGGGACAGTGCACTCACTTTTCTGTATGCCAAGAATCATCTTTATCACTTTCGTTCTCCTGGTTGGCACGACCGTGAGTCTGTTTGTTGTCGCGTCCGTATTGCGGGCAGCATCTGCTCTCGAGCTAGCGGTCGGAGAGTGCAAGAAGCGCACTGGTTTCGGCGATAGTACTTGCACGACACTTATCAAAAAATACATGAATGTCGATCGGTGCAAGGAGTACACGGGGTACTCCGATGCAGAATGCGCGCAAAAAATTGAAGAGATAAAGAACGAATCCATAACTGCCCCGAGTCCGTCAGAAACCCCGTCGTCCACAGTGACGAAGCCGGATGTGCCACCAGTCTCTGTGGCATTGCCACCGATAACCTCCCGGAGCGATGGGACGCTCACTGGCCTGCGGGAGAAGAAAGAGCGTGATCTCATCGCGCTTTGGAAACGTACGGAGGCGATGACCAATATGCTTAAGGACCGTGGTGTCGACACACAGGCGATCGAGGCAGCGTTCCCGGAATTCGAACGACGGGCCGAAGCATTGCTCGGAGCGTATGATACGTATCGGTCGGTGTCCGATGGGACGTCCAAGGAGGCTCAAGCGACACGTCCAGCGATCCTGGAGGATGCGAGATGGAAGGTCATCCAGGCGAAAGAGAGCCTGATCGAGTACTATCAGACGACAATTTTGTTACCGCTTCGGACGGCACATGAACAGAATATATGAGTGGCAAATTTACGCGGTATAGTGTCATTGGCCTCTCAGCTCTATTACTCATGGCCTCTGTCGGAGTCATCTTCTGGATTGTTCGAGATGAGCAGATACGATTAGCTGAGCGGGAGCGACAGGCGCTCGAAGCTGCGGAGGCAGCCTCCCAGCAGGAGAAGGCTTTGGAGAGCGCGAAGGGTGAAACGGAAAGCGGAGATGTCATGGCGACGATGCTGCATGATATCGACATACTGCTCTCTGGACTTTCGAGTGATGATCTCCCGAGTGAGAACTGATGATACAACGACCTTACACCAGTCATGCGGAGGACACGGCGCTCGTTGAAGCCTATCGTTCGGGTGATGAGCTCGCTTTCAAGACGCTGCTCGAAAAACACCTTGGCTCCATTTATGCTTTCGTCTTCCAGCTTGTCCGTGATGGTGCGGTCGCAGAGGACTTGGCGCAGGAGACATTTGTGAAAGTGTGGCGGCATCTCGATCGCTATGATGCAAGGAAGCCGTTTCGGACATGGCTGTTTGCCATCGCCAAGAACACGGCGTACGATTGGCTCAAGAAAAAACGGGCCGTGCCATTTTCGGCTTTCCTGACGGACGGCGCTGAGACGCCCTTTGAAAATATTCCTGACAGCGAACCGCTTCCGATTGAGCTACTCATGCGTGAGGATGCGGCGGCTGAGGTGAATCAGGCACTCGGTCGACTCACGGAGCACTCTCGGTCTCTGATCGTACTCGTTTACCAAGAGGGTTTTTCACTTCATGAAGCGGCGGATATCTTGGGTGAGCCGTATAATACGGTGAAAAGTCGGCATCAGCGCGCCATCCAGGAACTTCGAGCCCGCCTGTCGTCTGCGTCCGGAACCGAGTGAAGAGCGTATTACCATCGAAGTCATCCATATGTCACAAACCACACAGGAAATTTTCGAGACTGCAAGACCAGAGGTTCCCGCTGGGCTTTCTGGTCGGATACTGACGGCTATCGAGCTCGAAGCTGCTCGACAGATCTTGTTCCGATCCCGTGTTGCCTCGGGGTGTGCTTCCGTTTCGTTAGTGTTCTTGCTCGTCAGTTTTGCTGTTGCTGGTGAGAGTTTTTTCTCCTCTGACTTCTGGCGGATTATCTCACTCCTCTTTACTGATTTTGGGTTGGCGCTTTCATATTCTGAGGATTTTCTTGCATCTCTCGCCGAGACATTTCCCGCTGCCTCTGCCTCACTTCTGCTCACACCGCTCTTCCTTGGGGTCGTCTCGCTCGCATTCCGCTCAAAGTATCTCAGTCTCGCAACACGGCAGGAACAGTTCCAATTGCACGTCGTCCACTAAATCATATAGCTCACAAGTATGGAATCTGAACCAACACCGAAGCCTATTTCGTCCCCAGAAAAGTCGATGGGCAGCCCAGTCACATCAGTCTCGCGTCGCCTGACTCGGGAGCGGATATTTGTCTTGGCTGCGGTCGTGATTGGTGTTGTGCTCGTAGCTGTCGCGAGTTTCGCAGTCGGTTTCTCGGCCGGTCTGCACAAGGCTCGTTTTTCATATCGTTTCGGCGAGAATTATGAGCGTAATTTTGTGAAAGGCAGACCGGGCGATATGCCTATGATGGATCAGGGAATGCTCCGTCGGATGGATGGCGATCTCTTTCGGAGTGGTCACGGGGTGACGGGGGTGATTCTTTCACTGGCTGATCGGACGATGACGCTCCGGAATCCGGCCGGCCAAGAGAGCAGCGTCGCTGTTACCGATGCGACCATCTACAACAAAGGAAGTGATCGAGTGAATTTCGAGGACTTGTCTGTGGGTGATATGGTCGTAGCCCTGGGCAAGCCGAGCGATGATGGTACGGTCGTCGCTGCGCTCATCCGGGTCTTCGATCCGCAAGGAGAGGCGGGCCGACCAGGTGTTCCGTTTCCGAAAGGCACTCGTTAATCTTTGACCCAGACGCTATGAAGCTTTCTCAGTCAGTATCCTATGTGCGGAGTCATTGGTTTGTGACTCTGGTTGTTGTCGGGATAGTCGCTTATGGTGGATACTTTTTTCTATCAAGTTCGAACAGCACAGATACGACTGTGTCCGCACCCCGTACCGCACGGGTGGAGAGATCTGATTTGAAGGTGACCGTCTCTGGGAGCGGCCAGGTGGAAGCTGATTCTCAGGTTGATTTGAAACCGGTAGTGGCGGGAGACGCGATCGAAGTGACCACAGTGGCAGTGCAAAATGATCAAGCAGTGACGAAGGGTCAGGTGATCGCTATCCTGGACAATTCTGATGCCCGTCGGAGTGTCGTGAACGCTGAGCTCAGTTTGCATCAGACGGAAATCAAGGCGAAACAGACGAATAAACTCTATCCGAAACTGGATCGGGATGGTGCTCGCCAACGTCAGCTGGCCGCAGACTCGGTCAAGCAGAGCGAGATCGCCCTGCAGAACATGCGCGATAAGTTGCAGGATTATACGATCAGGGCGCCCTTTGATGGGATCGTGACGGGACTTTCGGTCGATAGCGGCGATACGATATCCCAGACTGGTATCCTTGCCTCGGTCATCACGAAGCGACTACATGTCTCCATCGAGCTCAATGAAGTCGATGCGGCCAAGGTGAAAGAGGGCAACACAGCCGAGCTGACGTTTGTCGCGCTCCCCAATGTCACCATCTCGGGGAAGGTGTCGAAGTTGGATACTATCGGGACGGTGACGCAGAACGTGGTCTCGTATACGGCCGAAATCGAGCTCGACCAGCAGCCGGGAGAGCTGCGGCCAGGCATGAGCGCAACCGCTGATATCAGTGTGGCGGATAAATCTGGTGTCTTGGTGGTGCCGAATGCAGCTATCACGAACGCAGACGGCAAGACAGTAGTGACCGTCATGGGGGATGGGACCCGCCCGCAGACTAATAGAGGTGCGAATCAGAATCCGAAGACGCCCAATAGTAGTACAGCTCAGTCGATTGGAGAGAAACGGGAGATCTCCACCGGACTGTCCAATGACACTGTCACTGAAATAGTAAGCGGCCTTTCTGAAGGAACCGTGGTTGAGCTCCCTGGTGCTGCCGTGAGCACCTCAGTCAGTAGCACTTCTGCTGGCCAAGGGAGTATCCTCAATCTGTTCCGGGGTTCGGGTGGTGGCAGTAATCGCTCGGGCGGCTTCCCACGTTAATTTAACGAAACGTCGATCAGTATGCTCGAGTGTCGCGGTATCACCAAGACATACATGAACGGTGATCAACAGACGACCGTGTTGAAGGATGTCTCATTCTCGGTTGCCAAAGGGGAATTCGTTTCTATCATGGGACCGAGTGGCAGCGGGAAATCGACCCTCATGCACATACTGGGGGCGCTTGATACACCAACAACAGGCGCGTATCTTTTTGAGGGTCAGGATGTCTCGAAGCTCTCTGAAGACGAACTTTCTCTTATCCGGCGGGAGAAAATCGGATTTGTGTTCCAGTCATTCAATCTGCTGCCCCGCACGACGGTCATCCGCAATGTCATGCTGCCGCTCATCTATCTGGAAGTGCCACAAGTGGAGCGGACAGAACGGGTTGCTCAGGCGCTGCGAGCCGTCGGTCTCGATGAGGCTCGATGGAAACATCGCTCCAATCAGCTTTCGGGTGGGCAAATGCAGCGAGTCGCCATCGCTCGGGCTCTCGTCAACAATCCATCGCTCATCCTGGCTGATGAACCGACCGGTAACCTCGACACGCGGACCGGTGAAAAAGTATTGGAAACATTTGAGCGACTCAATCGTGAACATGGGCATACTATCATTCTCATTACTCACGAAGACGAAGTTGCCGCTCATGCCGACCGTATCCTCTCGATTCGGGATGGCGAACTCGTGAGCGATGTCCGGACAGGCAATCGAAAAAAAATATAATACGCGTATGTATCTTACCGATCTCACGCAGGAAATCTATACCGCGGTCACCGTGAATAAATCACGCTCGAGCCTCACGGTGCTCGGTATCGTGATCGGGATCGCGTCGGTTATCGTCATGGTGGCGATCGGCCAGGGAGCGCAGACCGCCATCCAACAGAACATCCAGGCCATCGGATCGAACCTGCTCATCGTCCGACCTGGTTCCCAGCAAGGACCGGGCTCTCCGGTGCAGGGGGCACAAGGATCGGCTCAGTCGCTGACAACGGCGGATGTCACTCATCTCAAAAAGATTCCAGCGGTCGAAGCCGTTGCAGTCGAAGCGCAGGCTCGTAGTCGACAGGTGACGGCAGCGGGGAAAAATACCAATACGAGCGTAACGGGGGTAACGAGTGAGTATCCGACCGTTCGGAATGTGAAGTTGGCCGAAGGGTCCTTTTTGACGGAGACTCATGAACGATCACTGGCAAAAGTCGCTGTTCTTGGGCCGGATGTGGTCACGGAACTGTTCGACGGCGTCAGTTCGATTGGCAAGAAGGTTCGGATCGGCTCGGTTGACTTTACTGTCATCGGTGTGACGGCGGCGCGCGGAGGGACGGGCTTTGGCAGTTCGGATGACGTGATTTATATCCCGGTCTCGACGGCCCAGCAGTTTCTGATCGGCAACAAATACTTGTCCAATATCAATGTCCAGATTCGCACAGGCGAGGATATGACCGCTGCGGCCGAGAATGTAAAAGCGGCCCTGCTCGAGGCCCATGGTATCGCTCCAGATGAGACTGCGGATTTCTCGATCTTGAACCAGGCGGATATCGTCGCGACAGCATCATCGGTGACGAGTACCTTCACCACGCTCCTCGGTGCGGTGGCGGGGATCTCACTGGTCGTGGGTGGCATCGGTATCATGAATATGATGCTTACCTCAGTGACCGAACGGACCCGGGAAATCGGTCTTCGCAAAGCGATCGGCGCACGCGGCCGAGAGATCCGACTGCAGTTCTTGGCCGAAGCGATCGTACTGACATTCTTCGGCGGATTTTTCGGGATTTTCTGGGGCTTTGTCATTGCCTCTGTCATGAATCGATATGGGATTGCCGCAGAGATTTCGACAAATTCCATCATCCTGGCATTCCTCGTCTCCGCAGCCATCGGCATCGTTTTCGGCTATTACCCAGCCAGTCGGGCCGCTCGCCTGAATCCGATCGAGGCCTTGCGATACGAATAAGGGGTTGATTGTTCCGGTGAAATCAGTACAATGGAGGAACTTAACACTTTACTTTCTATAGTATGGCACAAATAAAGAGAAGCACGCTCTTTTTCGGTGTCGCGGCGCTTGCCCTGCTCGTCGCAGCCGTGAAGTTCCTCATGCCCTCCAAGGGGAATGAGGCTACCAAACCGATAACCACGACGTCAGGTGATACAACTAAAACTGTAACGTCGAAAGCACCGGAGGGATCCGTGCAGTCTTCCACTGGACTGGCGACTGACGCGGTGAAAGCTAAGGACGTTTCGGTAAAAGCGAGTTATAAGAATCCATCGGGCGAGGATCAGGTGGGCTTTACCTTGTCGGTAGATGCAGCGGGGGTGATTGTCGATGCCAAGGCCGAAGTGCTCGCCACGAACGATATTTCCAAGAAACGACAGTTGGCCTTCGCTGAGGGGTTGTCGGCGGCGGTGAAGGGGAAGAAACTGACTGAGCTCACGGCCATCGATAGAGTCGGCGGATCCTCCCTCACGACCAAAGCGTTCAATGACTCAATTGATCAATTGAAGTCGCAGATGTAGAGGTGGCTCGTTCAGGCGGGTACCGGCGTGGGTGATATACTGTGGGTACATTAAATAACCTTTTTCCCTGCCTATGTTCGAAGAATCCACGCGCCACTCAGTCAAATCCCTTGCTTGGCTGCTGATCGCTATCGCTGCCCTCCTCGCTGCGGTGGAATACGCGCGCTCAGTCGACAAGACCTATCCCACTCGGACTTTTTCAGCAGATGGTGAGGGTCGGATCGAGGTTTCTCCGGATGTCGCCAAGTTCTCTGTCTCGGTCGTGACGGATGATGGGAAAGATGTTGTCGATGTCCAGGCGAAGAATACAGAAAAGATGAATGCTGTTACGGCCTTTCTCAAGGAGTCAGCTGTCGCGGAGAAAGATCTGAAAACGGATGAATACACTCTCTCACCACGTTACGACTATCCGAATTGCACTGGGCTCTCAACTTGTCCGCAGCCGAGTATCAGTGGCTATTCGTTGACGCAGACGCTTCGTGTCACAGTTCGCGATACCGAGAAGATCGGAGACCTACTCTCGGGCGTGGTGACCAAGGGTGCCAACAGTGTTTCGCAAGTCACGTTCACGGTTGAGGATGAAGACGCAGCCAAGGCTGATGCACGGAAGGAAGCCATAGAGAAAGCGAAGGCAAAAGCCATTCGGATCGCGTCGGACGCCGGGTTTGAGATGGGACAACTTGTTTCAATCTATGAAACACCGAATGTCTTTGGTTTTGGCGGAGAGGGGGATATGCTTAGTGCGAAATCGGCGGTTGCCAATGTGCCGGCCCCATCGATCGAGCCAGGGTCAAACGAAACGACGGTCAATGTGACACTGACCTACGAAATCCTTTGAGGCTACGGTTTACGTTTTTGTTTATCGCAGACCTAATTTGTTAAGGGCAAGGATATGAACCTCTATGATGCTTCGGTACCAGTCTTTATCACAATGCTTGAAAATCTCGCTGGCATACTCGCGAAGGCCGAGGTCTGGGCGACTGAAAACGGGAAGTCTGATGAGGATGTACTCCAAGCCAGGCTCGCTCCGGATATGTTCTCGCTAGTGAAACAGGTTCAGATCGCATCGGACAATGCGAAGTCCATCTCGGCCCGGCTCGCTGGCGAAGAGCCCCCCAAGATGGAAGATATTGAGGCAACCTTCGCGGAGCTGATTGAGCGCACACGCAAGACTGTGGTCTACCTTCAGACTTTGAATCGGGAGAAATTCGAGGGGGCTGAGGACCGTCATATCCCATTCCCTTATGTCCCGGATACGTATCTGTTGGGACATGAGGCGCTTTTGCGGTCTTACTTGCCGAACTTTTTCTTTCATGTGACGACGGCGTACGCTATCCTTCGAAACCAGGGTGTTCTGCTCGGCAAGGCGGACTTTATCGGTGCGCTGCCGTTGAAGCCGAATGCACAGTAATCGCTATGGCCTCGGCATTGTCGATCGAAAATCTGAAGAAGACCTACGGTAGCGGCGTAGTGGCCCTCAAGGGGGTCAGCCTCGATGTGGCGGAGGGGGACTTCTTTGCTCTCCTCGGTCCGAATGGTGCTGGTAAAACGACCCTGATCGGTATCGTCTCCGGACTCGTGAATAAGGATGCTGGTCAGGTGCGTATCGGTGGACTCTCGATCGACGATGAACCAGCCAAGGCGAAACAGCATGTCGGTGTTGTCCCGCAGGAATTCAACTTTGGTATCTTTGAGAAGGTCGAAGACATCATCGTTGATCAGGCTGGTTACTATGGCATCCCTCGGAAACGTGCACTCATTGCCGCAGAGAAATATCTGAAACAGCTGGGCTTGTGGGAAAAGCGGCATGAACAGGCCCGGGCCCTTTCGGGTGGTATGAAGCGTCGCCTCATGATTGCCCGCGGGCTGGTCCACGAGCCGAGACTCCTGATCCTCGATGAACCGACGGCCGGGGTCGACATCGAGCTCCGGCGAGGGATGTGGGATTTCCTGCGCGAACTAAATGCCTCAGGTGTCACTATCATCCTCACAACCCACTATCTGGAGGAAGCTGAACAGCTCTGTCGGCACGTCGCGATCATCAATCAGGGCGAGATTGTGGAGCACGGGGAAATCAAAACATTGCTCGCCTCCATGGAAGAGGAGACGTTTGTCTTTGATCTGGGGAGTGCGTTGACCGTCGATATGACGCACTCGCTCCAGCCGTTCCGGGCCATGGCCGGTGACCGATCCGTCGAGCTGACTCTGACCAAGGATCATACTCTGGACAAAGCCCTCTTGGCACTGCATGGACTCGGTCTCGAAGTGAAAAGTCTCCGTAACAAGACGAATCGGCTCGAGGAATTCTTCGTCCAGAAGACTCAAAAATCCTAAGCGTATGAATTCGACTGAACTTTGGGTAGCATATCTCACGATTGTCCGTAAGGAAGCAATCCGATACCTGCGGGTCTGGTCGCAAACACTCTTGCCGCCGGTTGTCACGATGTCGCTCTATTTCGTCATCTTCGGTGGCTTCATCGGTTCGCAGATCGCACCGATCAACGGGTATTCCTACATGGAGTTCATCGTACCCGGACTGATCATGATGTCAGTCATCATGAGCTCATTCATGCATACAGTCTCGTCTTTCTACTTTGCCAAGTTTCAGAAAACACTCGAAGAGATTATGGTCTCGCCGACACCGTACCCAGTCGTCATCGCTGGCTATGTCACTGGCGGAGTGCTGCGAGGCATGACCATCGCCACGCTCGTCATGGTGGTGGCGAGCTTCTTCACAGACATCACCATGGCTCATCCGCTCGTCATGCTTCTCTTCGCGCTACTTACCTCGATTCTTTTTTCGATGGTAGGGCTTCTCAATGGCGTCTTTGCGAACAGCTTTGATGGCATTTCCATCGTACCGAATTTTGTTCTGACGCCACTGACCTATCTCGGAGGGATTTTCTATTCAGTGACTATGCTCCCGCCATTTTGGCAGGCGGTTTCGCATTGGAATCCGATCCTCTATATGATCAACGGTTTTCGTTATGGTTTCCTCGGTGTCTCAGACGTTTCCGTGCCTTTTGCGGCTGGCCTCCTTATCACACTCACGGTTGGTCTTTTCGGCTATACCTGGTACCTCTTCAAAACTGGTCGTGGGTTGCGAGCGTAGTGAGGACATTGAGCCAGGAAGAGTCACGTGTCTTTGAAATATATGAGATATTGTATTGTCGGATTGGTTTTGCTCAGCCTCGGTGCGGGAGGAGTGTTCTGGTATTGGCAGAACACTAGACGGGTGGCGCAGGAAGTGCGGCAGGAGCTCTCACATCAGCCACGGCAGACCGAAGATGAGTGGCGCAGGAAACTGTCTCCGGAAGCGTACACTATCCTGCGCGAGGGAGCGACAGAAGCACCGTTTTCAAGCCCACTGAATACCGAGAAACGATCCGGGACGTATGTCGCGGCTGATACGGGCGAGCCAGTTTTTCGTTCGGAAGACAAATTTGATTCGGGTACGGGTTGGCCCAGCTTCACTCGTCCGATCCGTCCCGAAGCGGTCATCGAGCGTGTCGACGACAGCTTTTTCATAGAGCGGACGGAAGTTTTGTCGACCGCTGGTGGTCACCTCGGGCATGTCTTCAAAGACGGCCCGCCTCCGACAGGACGGCGCTATTGTATGAATGGTGCGGCACTCCGCTTTATTCCGGATGAGAAGGGAAAATAGAATCTGGAATTCGGAATCCAGAATCGAGAGGGATGAAGTTTAAAAAAAGTTCAAGGTGGGACGCAGATGCGTACCACCTCGTGGGTTATGGGATGGAATCTTATTTCAGGGCAGATGTCGCAGGATGATTTCCAGATTTGTTTCCAGCAACTCCTCCTGAGTCTCTTCGTCGATACCGTCCCACTCCTTGTTGAGTCCTTTGCGACCAAACAGGTCGCCTAAGACCGCAAAGAGGATCTTTTTGGCTGGCTCTGTCGGGCCATGCTTGTAACGATTGTGAAACTCTTCCAATAGTGACATGAGATGCTCCCTTGAGCGATTGGGTTGTGGGTCGGAAAGAGAACAGTTGCCAATATACTAGCATAAAACTATTCCTGAGTCAAGGGTCGTAGAGTGGCTTGAATCAGGGTAAAATACGAGTAGAAATAAAATAAAACATGCAGACAAAAGTTATTATTTCGCTTCTTTCTCTTGTTCTCGTTATCGGAGTGGGATGGTTTTTTTGGTCCAGGGGTGCGTCTATAAAGAATGTGCCACTTCGTGAGACAGGCCCGATACTCTTTTTCGGAGACAGTCTCGTCGCGGGGGTAGGGGCGACTTCGGGGCATGATTTGCCGACGGTTTTGTCAGAGGCCGTGGGCGAGCCAGTCCTGAACTTTGGTGTCGCGGGTGATACGACGCGTCAGGCGCTCACTCGAGTTACCGCTGCACAAGTGGTCCATCCGCGACTCGTGCTCATACTTCTGGGAGGGAATGATTTTCTCCAGCGGGTGCCGCGCGATGAGACTTTCGCAAATCTTCAGTCATTGATTGCCGCGTTTCAATCAGCTGGGGCGGCCGTGGTGCTTATCGGTGTGAGAAGCGGTATCATAGGAGGGGGAGCAGACGATCGGTATCAGACATTGGCACGAGCGACTGGTGCGCTGTATATCGAGGACGCGTTGCAGGGGGTCTTCGGCGATCCAGCCCTCATGAGTGATACGATCCACCCAAACGATGCGGGCTACCGAAAAATCTCTGATCGGATTGCTCCAGCTGTCGAATCCATTATTCACGCACGATGACTTCCATGCCAACCGGTGTCCACCGCCGACTCGATGATCTGCCTTTCCTCGGGCTGGCGGCGGCTTTATGTTGCGGCTTGGCTTTCCCTACGTGGTTTTCGCCGTACTTTGGATGGACTGGTATCCTTCTGCAGTTTATTTTTTTCACGAGCGGACTCCGGATCGATGCCCGTGCAATTTTTTCCGAACTGCGAGATATGAAACTGTTTGCGGCTGTGTCACTTTTTCGGCTGGTAGTTTTTCCGCTCTTCGTCTATCTTTTGGCAGTGGTTTTCTTCCCGCACCTCATGATGCCGCTGGTGCTCTTGGCGGCGATGCCAGCGGGGATGACTTCGCCCCTGTTCGTCGATATGGTGCGAGGGAATGTTCCGCTCGCACTGTTTCTGACGGCAGGGACATCGCTCCTCTCAGTTATCACGCTGCCGATCATTCTCGGCCTCCTGGGCGGGGAGTCGACAGTCTTTGATCCGTGGATGATATTTCGGACCCTACTGTTTATCATGGCGGTACCGATTGCGCTCGCACAGGCAGTCCGGGCATTTCCATTCGGTCGGGACCTCATCGTCAAGGGGCAGTCACTCTCACGCTTCAGTTCCATTCTCGCCCTATGGCTTCTGATTGGGACGATTGCTTCGAAAAACAGCGCAGCCATCCGGAGCGGTTTCGTCGGGAGCGACGCTCTGACCGCTTTCCTCATCATGTCGGGGTTGCTCGTTTTGTTCCATCTCGCTTGCTATGCCATCGGTTTCTGGCGTTCTCGCCGGGACCGGATTACCGTGACACTTTCTCTCTCGTATATGAATTTCACCCTCGCGATATTTTTGGCTGAGACGCTCTTCCGTGATCCGGCGGCGATGCTCGTCGTGATACTGTCCATGCTGCCGTGGAATATCGGACTCATTGTTTTCCAGTGGCTCGTTCGCCGGAAGGGCTGGATGATTTCAAGTGATACGGAGAGAAAGGAAAAACCCGCTTTCGCGGGTTAAGGACCTACCCCAATCGGAAAATACCGACAGCGTAACGAAGAACCTATAGGGATAGGCTCTAGGCTTTCTTAATCGTTTTCTTCGGAGCTGGCTTGCTCTTCGGCTCCTCGACTCGATCGGTAGCGGCCCAGACACGGAGCTTCTTCACAGCGTTCATCATAGATGTGCGCGTCTTGTAACTCTCACCGGTAGCGACAGTCTCGCCATTGGCACCAACGAGCTTCCATCGATACCCACCCTGCTTGTCCCGGGAAACTGCGAAATGCGTCGTTTTCTGCATACGGTAATGTTCGAGGATTATGTTTCAAGGCTATTGTAGCACAGGTCTCGCCCCTTGCCTTTATGGCCGGTTCATGCTATGTTCTAGGTGCAACAGTAAGGTTTCTCGGTCGGAATTTCGGCGTGTACGGTGTCGGCTACTTTCCAGTGCCCGCTAGTTACGTGAATGAAGCCAGAAGGTCGTCTTACGTAGTTTGCATAACTAGAGAGTTCTACACACTATGTCGACACGTCTGTACATCGGTGGCATCCCGTATCGCTCCACAGAGGAAGACCTGAAGGTCGCCTTCTCGCAGGCTGGTACGGTTGTCTCTACGAAGATCATCATCGACCGAGCCACAGGCCGCTCACGCGGTTTCGGGTTCGTCGAGATGTCCACTCCGGAAGAGGCAGCCAAAGCCATCGAACTCTGGCATGGCAAGGAACTCGATGGTCGCACGTTGACAGTCAACGAGGCGCGCCCTCTCGAGAACCGGGACCAGGCCTAAGCTCCGAAAAGATAATCGCCCGAGAGATCGGGCGGTTTTCTTTTCGGTCAACGTTTCATTTCTCCCTCAGGCGGGAACTTCGATGACCATCAGTTCGCCAGCCTCGGTCATGATGCCTTTGAAGCTGTCAGCGTCACTTATCCCGAGTGCGTCGCGGCGGCCGAGCTCGTACCCGGCGATCTGTGCTTGACCAGCGATCACCATGAGGAAAGCGACGTGGCCGGCTTCTCGCAGGGTATACTGGAAGGGACGATTCACTCTGTATCGGCCGAGTGAGATAAAGGCATCTTGGTGGATGGAAAGCGATCCTTCGCGAGCGTCATTGGAAACCACGAGCTGCCAGGCGTTTTCGCGTTCCTTCGGATCAAAAGCCTCCTCTGCATAGCGTGGGTCGATGCCATAGCTTTTGGGCTCGATCCAGATTTGGAAGAGAGTGAGTGGTTCGGTGGCTGAAGCGTTCCGCTCTGAGTGGGCGACGTGTCGGCCAGCTGACATGACCTGGACAGAGCCGGTCGGTGTGATGCCGTGCGCACCGGAATTGTCCTGGTGCTCGACGGCGCCCGAGAGGGGGATGGTGATGATTTCCATGTCGTTGTGCGGATGTTGACCGAAGCCTTGATCTGGTGCGATGGTGTCATCGTTCACGACCCGCAGCGCCCCGAAACCCATCAGTTCAGGATCGTAGAAGTGGCCGAAACTGAATGAATGATACGTATCGAGCCAGTCCCAGGTGATGTGGCCGCGCTTGGCCGCTGAAAAGAATCGGGTGTTCATAGTAGGGATGATGTATGGATAAGGCGGAAGAAGAAATATCCGGCCATCACGAGGGCGAAGAGGGTCTGCAGGATGATAATCATGACAGACCCCAGGAGGGTACCGACACCTGCTTTGAGAGCTGCACCACCATTTTTGCCAGTGGAAAGTTCACCGAGGATGGCTCCAATGAAGGCGCCGAGAAAGAGACCGAGTGGGAGGAAAAATACAATTCCGAAGATCGCTCCGATGACTGCGCCCCAGAGTCCTCGTCGGGAGGCACCTGATAACCGCGCACCCCAGACGGGGGCGACATACCCGAGTATGGTCACGAGCATAAGCAAGACGCCGAAGACGCCGAGGGAAACGAGTGAGATACCCGTCGGACCTCGGGCGACGTAGAGGAGCACGAGGGCGGCATAGCCGAGAACCGGTCCGGGGAGGGCTGGGATGAGACTACCGATGACACCGATGATGGCGAGAATCGCACCGATAATGATGAGTGTATTCATGGTTGAAAAGAGTTGTGAAAGATTAGGTTTTAGAACGAGAGAGAAAGCAGGTCGGTTCGTGGTCATCGACAAGCCCGGTCGCTTGCATAAAGGCGTAGGCGATCACAGGGCCAAAGAATTTGAAACCACGACGTTTTAGATCAGCTGCCAGGGACGTGGCTTCGGGACTCGTGGTGCGGGGCTTCCATCGGGGTGAATGCTGCGGTTTCCCTCCGACAAAGCGCCAGACATATTTCGAGAAGGTGCCGAACTCTTGGCGGATGGCAAGGAATACTTGGGCATTGCTGATGGCACTCACAATCTTCAGGCGATTCCGGATGATACGGGTGTCACTCATAAGTCGGGCGATATCGCGGCTGCTAAAACGGGCGACTTGTTCGGCATCGAAACCAGCAAAAGCCTGGGCATAGCCAGCGCGTCGCTTCAAAATGGTCGCCCAAGACAAACCAGCCTGAGCACTTTCGAGGAGGAGGAACTCAAAGAATATCCGATCACGCTTCACCGGTACGCTCCACTCGGTATCGTGGTAGCGTTCGTAGAGAGTATGCTCAGCGGGTACCCAATGACAACGAATTTTTTCAGCGGTTCGTACTCGACTCATATCCCATTTCTCAAGTGTGTTTCGGCGAAAGTCTTGATGCTTCGGAGGACCGGGAGCATGTCTCGACCCTTCTCTTGCAAGCGGTAGGTAACTGACAATTTATCGATAGTTTCCTCACGTCGCTCAATAATACTCTCAGCTTCAAGTTTCTTCAGCCGGCGGGCGAGCGTGACCGGGTTCATGTTGCCGAGGGCGCGTTGGAGAGCGCAGTAGCGGAGCTCACCGCTGGCTAGTGTATCGATGATGGCAAGTGTCTGGGCATCACCAAATATCTCAAGCGCCTGTTTGGGGCAGTTAGTAGAGAGGACGGATTTCTTACCTGGCACTTGATACATAGGGTATTATCACTACTGTCAGTATAGTACTAGATATGAAATATATAAGTGTACAGCTAACAATAGCCTTCAGCCACCTCCTAGAAACTCGCGTCGTCCTCGCTATATTAAGTCTCTAGCTTACTACAGAAGTTAAAAAATAAAACATCAGCCTACCAGGAATAGGTGAGCTGATGTTGTTATCGGAAAAGGGAGATGACTGGTAACTTAGGGAGTGGCGCTGCCAGTGGCCGTTGCTGGTTCTGTGACCGGGGCCTTGCCATAGCCGACAAAGTACTTGATATCGGCTTTTTCGCGGGCGGCAGTGATCCAGCGGTCGGCTTCCGTCCCGAACTTCTGGCTGTTGAGCTGTGCTTTAATCTTGGATCGGAAATCTTCTTCGCTCATGTTTTTCGGAACCGTGAGTTTGGTCTTGGCGATGTAGTCATCAATGTCGGCGTCAGTGACGTTCAAGGAATCGCCAAGGATGAGTTTCAATTGCTGCTGAGTTGTGATTTGTTCGCGGACATCATCGAGCGTCATACCTTGCTGGGCGAGCGCATCATCGAGCGTCATGCCTTGGGCGCTCACTTGTGACTTGATATTCTCAATCTCTTTGTCGATGTCGGCTGGATCGACAACTACTCCAGCACGGACGGCTTCGGCCGCGATAAGTCGCTCGGTGATGAGCGCGTTGAGCGCGTTTTCACCCCCTTGCTTTTCCAGTTGCCGGATGACGGCGAGGCGGCTCACGGGTTGGCCGTCGATGGTCGCCGCGATGAAGAGACTGCGATAGCCGTAGGCACTCCCGAGGATAAAGGCGGCGATGAATCCGAGGATGAGGGTCCGGTTGCTGACCTGGCGCTTTGACTGTTTCACTTTCGGGGCCGGGGTGGATTCTGTTGGCAGGGTGGTCGCTGCAGCTGTCGCGGGATTTTCCATACGCAAAAAAAGCGGATTAATGCCCTAAAGTTTAGCAAGAAAATCCTAATCTGTCGAAGATGGTTGAGCCCAGTGAAAGAGGGACTACTTCAGGGGGAGTCGATATGGAGGGAGGAGTCCTCGGAAGAGAAGGGGTACTCGCACTCAGAGAAAGCGAACGCCTTGATATTCAGCAACCCACTCGCTTTTGTGATCGGACTCATCTTTGATCAGAGCATCCAATCACGCTTAGCTTGGGAGGCACCTCTCGTCTTGCAGGAACGTCTAGGACATCTTGATGCCCAAAAGATTGCCTCAATGAACATAGAGGAGCTGAAGCGGGTTGTCGCAGAGAAAAAAGCACTCCACAGGTATCCCGGCAACATGGCGAGGTATCTCATCGCAAGCTGTGCGGTGTTGGTATCTGAGTTTGATGCCCAATCAGAAAACTTGTGGAAGGGCGACGGAACAGTCGCTACCGCTCGAAAGAACTTCCTCAAGTTAAGCGGGATCGGCGAAAAGAAAGCGAATCTTGCGATCCTCATGCTTGCAAGAGACTTCGGCATTCATTTTACGGATATCGGTAGCCTCCCATTAGCTCTCGATGTGCATCTCAAGCGGGTTCTCTCCAGGAGCGGTCTATTCGACACCGATACCAAGGATGGACTGAAGGAACTGCATGACTGTTTGCAAGCAAACTACCCTCAGTTTCCAGCTTTACTCGGTACTGCACTCTGGTCTGTAGGCAGGCATTTCTGTCATGAATCCTCTCCCCAGTCTGATACCTGCCCCCTCAACCAAACCTGTTTACGGAGGTTAGCGTGAAGAAGAAAATGCAGGATATAGTGAAACGAGGCTACGAAAAGGGTGACTACGAAGTGGTCTACCGCAATCGTCAGTCACTCAATGACTTTGAGGCCGGGTTCTTCGAAGAGCTGCGATCAAATCTTCCAGCGCAATCAAGCGTGCTGGATCTTGGTTCCGGTCCTGGAGTGCCCTACGACCTCTACCTGGTACAACAGGGTTTCTCGGTGACAGGTATCGAGCTTTCTTCGAAGCATCTCAAGAAAGCCAAGAAGAGCGTTCCGGAAGCAGAGTACATCCTGGGCGACTTCCTGAACCATCCTTTCACTCCTCTGCACTACGATGGAGCGATCGCCCTGTATTCGCTCTTCCACGTACCAAGAGAGCGGCACCAAGAATTGCTCTCAAAGGTCGGCGCACTTCTCAAGCCGAAAGGGCACCTTCTCATCACGGTTGGTACCGAGGACGTTCCCTACAAAGAACGAGAATCGTTCTGCGGTGCGGAGATGGCCTGGAGTTTCTTTGATGCCGAAACGAACATGCGAATGATCACGGAAAGCGGCTTCACGATACTGAAGATGGCCAATGAGAAAGACTTCGGCAGCGCCGAAAGCCACCTCTGGGTCCTCGCTCGGAAAGATTGAACTTCGAAAGAAGCATTGCTACGCCCTTGCTTCTTTTTTCTTTGCCAAAGCCTGCCATTTTCGGATGAGTCGCTCTGTCCCTTCATGATGCACGGATTGAATCATGACCAAGGCTTCTTCGGGAGTAGCCAAGTGCATTTCCTTACATTTCTCAGGCTCCATTATCTTTGGCTCCTGTCCTTCTGGCAGGAAAGCAGCAAAACAAAGATTGTAAATACTTTTCCGATAACCGAAGACTTCAGACGGATAATCAAAGCGGTAGATGTCCAAGGGAGCGGGCCTCACCAGCTGAGCGCCTGTAATTCCTGTTTCTTCCTCAAGCTCTTTGAGCGCAACGCCTTGCAAGTCGGGATTGCCATCGGCATGGCCACCTGGCTGTGTCCACCTCCCTATCTTTGTATGCCAGAGAAAGAGTGCTTTCTTGAAATCTCTCGTGATGAGCAAGACCGAAGCAGCAATATGTTTGGCACCATCTTTCGCTTCTCGTCCGAAGCAGTTTGGATTTTCTGAAACATATTGAATAAGCTCTGCGACAGCTTCTTTCTCGTCAGGAGAAGCTGTTAACTCGTATTCTTTGAGAAGCTGGAGAAATGGTTTTCGGTGCATAGAGGTATTAATGCTATTTAATTACTTTCTTGTCTCTTTTCTTTTGCTCGGATTCTAGGAGGTCTTTGAGCTTTTCCTCACCTTCTACGCCCCTTAAGCGCCCTTGGAGGAATCCAAGGCGATAAGTGACTCCATCGCTCATGAGACGCCAATTTGTAGGGCTTAGAGCATCTTTGAGAAGTTTCTGGAGTTCATGATGGCTCTCATACTCTCCTCGGCCTGATTTGGCATCTTGGAGGCCGAATCCGAGGATAACATCCTTCTCTAGAACCGGCTTCTCAAACCCAAGCTTGGTATAGCTGGCTTTCTCGTCCCAAAGATACCAAAATGGTGACGGTTAAAGTTGACCTCAAAAGCTTCTACAGTAAAAACTCGCTTCTCAGGGATACAGGAGAACTTTCCACCTCCATCTTCCAAACGGTGTACGATGTTCCGAGTATCCAGGCCTACGATGTCATTGTCTGGTACTATGCCGAAACAACTGATCGTTATGGAAACAAGAAAAACGATGTTGTGCTTACCTACTTCATCGATAAGCCAACCCATGGAAAGATTAACTGGCAGAACTTCGACAAGAAAGCTTCCTGTGAGTTCCTAGAACAAGAAGCGAAAGTAACGGGCACTATGGATACGGGCTGTAAGACACTCGTGAATATCCAATAAGTAACTTAGTAAAAACCGCCCTCACAGGCGGTTTTTACTATTCCAAAATTACTCCTTCACGATATCTTTAAGTTTCCAGAACATTCCATTACTAAGCGGCAATAAAATATCTATGAGGTTGTAAGTTCCTTTTTTAGTCTCAGGATTTTCGTAGAGGAACTGAAATACTTCTTGAACTTTGTCATCAAGATGAAACCAACCCTGTTGCGGAGCTTTCTTAGCAACATATTCTAGATGCAATTTCAGTATTGTTAGAGTGTCTTGAGGGGATACCTTTGCGAAGATAGGGAGCGATTCTTGAAGATTATGATTCCACTCTATTGCACCACCTGTTTTTTCTAGCGTCTTTCGTGTGCGCTCAGCTTGCCAAGCAGGATCAAAAACATTCCATTCGGCATCCATCCAAAATCCAAATGATTCAAACACCTTTGGATCTACTGGTGCCTCTAAAATCCAATCCCAAAAACTTTCCAACTTCTTAGAATCTATTTTACTTTTCTTTAACCATTCCTTAGCCTGGTCTCGAGATATAGAATAACGACCGATAAATGAGATAAATTCAGTCTGTCTTTTAAGATTCTTTTCTTGCCAGAACTTTTTAAAAAGCGCTGATTCATAAGTGAACTGGGGAAAATGCATAAAAGCTAGCGCGACATGCGTTGCTAATACTTCATCAAGATCCTTGAAATACTCTCGTGGAGTATAATCTTCTCGTTTTAATTCAATAGCACGAGAGTAATAAGGTTCCAATTCTTGGAAGATCTCGTTGTAAAGATTATTCGTTAAGTAGCCTTCCCATGCCGCAAGAGCAAGGTCTCGCTTAGGCGTATCGAATCCGAATAACTTATCGAATAAAGTCCTAGTCCATTTTTTGTCACGGAAGTAGATAGAGGGCAAGTAATGCCCAAACAAAAACATAATTGCCCGGGTATTTTCCCGACCAAGAAGTTCTTCGTATATAGCTACGACATCAGAAGAAACTTTTACAGGAGCTTCTTTCGGAAATTGTTCTCCGTCCTTATAGACAAAGCTTATTAATGCTTCAAAAGCTTTTCCACGAACAGAGTTAATTGCGTGAGTGAAAGGATCGGAACAATCGTATTGGCCCTTCCCAGTTGAAGATTGATTTGATCGAGGCGTGCACACCTCGCTTTCCAAATCAGGATTTGGATGCGCCAAAAGGTATCTAATTATTACTAGGATTTTATCTCTGTACTTTTTGAATTCGATTACATCCGTCTTATCCTCACGTTGTTTAAGGAGCACTTCCATTACCTCTGCCATGGCGTTATGCACCGCATCCCAGCCAGCCAGCCAAACGTGCCCCCCATCTCTTTTTCTCTTTCCATCTTCTACAGGAATCTTTTCAAATGAAGTAATGACTGACGAAATTAGACCGAATAGCCCTTCCCACTCAATATCCAAACTTCCTTTCGTATTTTTAATAACCTCATAGACACCTCGTACAAAGATGTAAGTATAGTGCGCATCCAATAATTCCCGTTCAAAGAACAGAGGGGCGTTCTGGATGTAATCTTGGAATCTCTTAGTCATGTCATCCTGGATCGCCTTTCCTAAGCCTTCTGCACTATATTCAATAATAGAGCTCTCAGTATATTCTTCGCGTGTTAAATTTTTTGGTATCCAATCTTTCTGCAGTTTCTTAGAAATATCAACCACACTCATAGCTGCCAACTCTTCAGAAGACACCACTGATTTCTCTTGAACGTAACCACCTCGCATTTTTCCAATCATGGGCTCTGGCTGGAAATCTGATTTCAGTGTTTGGCCAATATATTTTTCAGCCTTCTCCTTCTCCTCTTCAGTCAGCCAATTTTGAATGATAGAAAATATACCAAATACATCCCCCTTGGAAAGTTTTTCATTACCTAAGTCTGAAAAAGTTCCTAGAATAACCTCTTTAAACTTCTGCTTTTCTGGATCAGAAAACAAATCTAAACTCCGTCTTAGGAGTTGTTGATATTCTGCTCCCATAGTAATATCGTGCGGATTTTCGACCTCTGAAAGACGGAGTAGGGCCTTCTTGATATCTTTACTAAAAATATCTGGACAGAGGCTATAAACGAATAGGCGAAAGCGCCACATAGCCTGACTATCTGGTAGTGTAGCTATGTAAGCATCAAAAATAGCTTGCGTTTTTTCCTTATCAGGACAGCTCTCTTTAAAGGCGCGTATTGCCAATGTTTTCATGGTCGCTACGAGGTCTCGTACATCATCACGATAAGATGTATGTTTTTTCTGACCTGTTTCCAGCGAGAAAAAGTCTATTTCGTAAAAAGCCAGGCCATCACCAACAGAAAATGCGCTTCGAGGCTCACGCTTATCTGCATTAAACAGAATCACCTTTCCCATCGTACTCGATACTAAGGATAGCGACTCACTAAGATATTTTTCATTTACTTCTTCAAGGAAATCGAATACCCCAGAATATTCCAGGTCTTTAAAGTAAAATGGGTTCTCGGTCCACAAGTCCTTGTCTTCTTCTGGGGCATCTTTTTTCCGAACTTCAAAGAGTATATCACTAAGAATAAGGGCATGCTTATCGTCGCCTGCCTTGCTTAGTGTCTTAAACATGCTTTCAAATTTGAAGCCAACGTGACTATTAAAATTGTTCATGAGGAAGATCCATTTCTCATCGCGCATTTTTGGAATTACTCTTGTCAGCTCTTCCGCTGGTAACTCACTAGCTATCCAAAAGAATCTATCAACTACTTCCGGATTGAAATTACTAGAAGAAATCGGGGTATCCAATAAAATATCAGTTACCGTTTTTGGATCCTTTTCAGCCATACGGGCCAAGTAGTTCAGCTCTGGGGTACGGTAACTGTAGCGATCTAAGTCTTGAGCTTTTTCCTTTATTGATTCCAAAAATGAATTTTTCCAAAGCCAAGGAAGCCATTTTTCATCTGCAGTAGAATAAAAATAGCTTTTCGCATCCTCATTTTCCATGAATACAGAAACTTCCTCCTTCATTTCCAGAAGGGGTGATTTTTTTACTAATTCGTCAATTTTTTTATGTAAATCGATTTGGTTCATAGTATTAGTCGCCTTTCATACAATGTTGTCTGAAGAGACTATAGAGCAGGTCGATGAACTGTGTGCATATTTTATCAAATACTCTGTCGTCGATGTCTGCCAGGGTAGTATCTCCCAGTATCAACCGTGCATTCTTGAGAGCAGAGTTTCCCTGCAAATGAGCGAGGTCATTGAGAAACTCCTTATATAACTGTAGGTCCGCATATATCTGCTCGCGCTGCCCGGTACTGTTCGTTTGAGGAGGTAGAGATGCAAGTGCATAGGGCAGATCTGACATGTGGCAATCTAATAGTTCTCTCAAAGATCCGGCGCAGTGTTCCTTCCACAGACTATCGGAAATCCTATCTTGGTTCTCCCGGAAAAGGGATTTTGTATTTTCGAGCACCTGCTCAGGGGAAACTGTTTTCTCAAAATTCTTCACTTTCCATATCAGTTGGATATAGGCAGCGACGATCACTATGTGGCGCTTGGGAATAGCAACAAAGGAGTATTCATATCCTCCTGTTGAGACACCCTCTTGCTCACTTAATAGTGGATCTTTGGATTCATCCATGTTGAAACTTTACACCCTCCGGGGACTATAATCTACATGCCCTATATCTTCGGGCACTCGGGTCATCCGATAATAAATACTCAGTGCGGAGAGGGCGGGATTCGAACTATCAGTATGCGATTAACTTTGAATCTTCTCGCGATCTTTCCAATACTGAAAGAGGCGTGGAAGAATCGGGAGGAGCTTATACTCACGATGAGAAGAGATGATGCGGTTTCGCTCTGGCAGGATATGTTCAGAGAGCGGCAAGCATTCCTCTCCTTGGGATCCGTAGACGAGCTTCTCCCACGCAACAGAACTTGGCGCTACAGCATAGATCCGCATGGTGTATCCGAGCTCCTGCATGGCCGCCACCGCATTGAGCATGGCTCGCAGGACCTGGTGCGGCTGCGAGACTATCACTGCACTTTTCCAGCCCTTCTTCTGAGCAAGAGTAATGAAAGCGAGACTTTCTTCTCGCGTATCATAGGCAGGAGGAGTATGCAGAATAATCCGCGAGGAAACGCCCCGCATTCTGAGTGACGATGCCCATGCATTCGCGCCAAGCCAAACCGCTCCCGGATCATTCATTTCCTTGTGCCGCCCATCCGAGCCGTTAATGACAACTTTCTCCATCACGTGTTCTTTCAGGAAAAGAGTTGCGACAAACTCGTGTAATTCATCCCCCCGAGAGCGGGCATGATAGAAAGCAGCGTCAACCGTTTCATGAGGACGGTCGCTGAGAACCATAATAGTTGCCCGATACAGATCATCTATGTCCAAGATGTTTTTCATATTCTTGGCGGGCCACTCGGGTTCAGTACCCAGTGATAAGGCCGTTGAAGGGTAATCTGGGAGTCTTTTTAAGACTCTACTGAGGCACGCGAGTCTAAGTTATGATTATTTTTTTCCGTTATTTTTTGGATCAAATTCCACGGTCCATTCAATGCCATATTTGTCTCTAAACATTGCAAAATAGGTGCCCCAAGGGCTTTCTGCCATCGGCATCTCGACTGCCCCACCTGCCGAAAGGCCGCTCCATATTCTATCGGCCTCTTCTTTGCTTTCTGCGCTGACTGCTATTTTGGATCTGTTCTCGTTTTCGCTCACCCGTCCCATGCTTTCTGGAACGTCATTGGCAATTAACATGTTTTTGCCGATAGGCAGAGCAATGCGCATTATTTTATTTGCCTCATTTTCGGGTACTGGGAACTCGGCGCTTGCTATGTCTTTGAAACGAGTAATACCAGCGAATTCTCCACCGAAAATGGATTTGTAAAACGTAAACGCTTCTTCGGCATTTCCGTTGAAGTTAATATAAGGATTGATTGTTGCCATAGTGTATTTTTCTCGATTTATTAATATTATTTAACCAAATCTTCCATTGTCTTTTTCTTGAGTATTCTCATTTCATCGCCATAATTGATAACTTCCTCGAATTTATTCAGGTCGAACTTACGGAATATAGAGTTCCCGCTACTGTCGAGGATAAAATATCCACCATCCTTTAATACCCTGTGTATTTCATCGAGGCAAAGCTCTTCATCCCCTGAAAAAATATCCAGGGCTCGCATATGCACTATATTAACCATGCTCGATTTCATACGAGCCAATCCTCTGGTAATCTCATCTCCAATCTTAAGGATCGTCTTCCCTTGCCAGAACTCATCTTCAGTATAGGGCTGAATTTTTGGGTCAGGACTATCGGCCGGCCGTGACAAAAGATCTATGCCTACCACTCTATTGATCCCGAGTCTTCCGGCGGCTCGTACATCAGGTGAACTCCCGCATCCGGCATCTACGAATATTCCACCCTGTACCTCTCCTTTTATGGTATCGAGCAATCTCACAAATTCTGGCGGCATAAGGGGGTAGGCAAGATCGCCGTAAAGATGCGTCATTCCATTAGAAGCACTTATATTGTGACTGAAGACCTCCTCGGTCTCGGCTAAGATTTCTGCCATTTTTGGATTGTCATATCCAAGCAAGGTTTCAGAGAGCTTCTCCCTCGGTTCTTCCTCTGGTTTTTCAGATTTTGGCCAGGTTGGTTCAGGCATAGCTTAAAATGGAAGTCCCTAGTATCTTCCTATTACGCTTTACTGCTTCTTCTCAAAAACAGAATAAAAATTTTCCTTCTGCGGAGAGGGAGGGATTTACCCCTCCGGGGTATAAACTTCTCATCTCCTTCCTCTCCACTATAGAACAAATCCCCAAACCTCTGAAGAGGCCCGGGGATTGGTCATGGCGGAGAGGGAGGGATTCGGTCACAGATAGTTCACTCGCCGTCGCTCATGAACTTCCGCGACCCCGACTCGCGGTTTTGCGTGCTCGGCAAAACATCGCTCCGTCTTTCTCACCCTCACGAAAGTGCCGCAGGGCACTTTCTCCTCATCCTTGCTTCACTTTGTTACGCTGCGGGCCATCTCGAGTTAGAACCTCCAGAAATCAAGCCAGTTAAGGAGATTTTAGCACGATTTCAAGATTTTCTTCGACGCATCCCGTGCGGGATAACCTCTATCAAAGAAATGAATATGGCTCTATTCGATGAAGCCTCCACTCTGATGACTCCAAAGATTCGCGTATACGCCTTGTTTGGCAAGCAATTCTTTGTGGGTACCAACTTCAACAATAGCGCCGTCCTCCAGGACGACAATTCTATCCATTTTTTGAATGGTACTTAAGCGGTGAGCAATCACGAGCGTGGTTTTTTCCTTCATAAGTTCGATGAAAGCTTCTTGAATATAAGCCTCACTCACACTATCAAGAGAACTGGTCGCTTCGTCCAGGACAAGGATGGGAGAATTCTTTAGCATTGCCCTCGCAATGGCGACGCGCTGGCGTTCACCGCCCGAGAGTTTTACGCCGCGCTCTCCTACCAATGTTTCGTAGCCATTAGAGAGTTTGGCAATGAATCCATGGGCATGGGCTTTTTTAGCCACTTCTTGGATTTCTTGGTCAGTGGCTTCTGGCTTTCCGTAGGCGATATTTTCCCGAATGCTCCTGTGAAACAAAATGGAATCTTGGGGTACATAAGAGATAACGGAGCGTAGGTCGTTTTGAGTCAGTGTCCGGATGTCTTGGCCATCAATAAGAATACTTCCTTGGTTAACATCAGCGAACCGAAGAAGAAGCTTGGTAATGGTTGATTTGCCGGCGCCAGAGTGCCCAACCAGGCCGATGCGCTCTCCCGGCTGTATTTCAAGCGAGAAACTTTCAAAAACAGATACGCCGTCCTGATACCGAAAGGTAACGTCATTAAAAACAATATGGCCATCTTTAATCGCTAGCTTTTGCGGAGAGGCTGGGTCAGCAATTTCAATAGGCAAGTCAAAAATATCCACCACTTCTTTCATCTCGGTCATCGCCTTCACTGCTTTAGTAAGAGATTTCCCAAGGTTCCAGAGAATATCAAACAAATTAAGCATGTAAAGCTGCAACAGCACGATCATGCCAATGGAAAGCTCTCCTGCAGACCAGAGCCGTATAGAAAGAAAAATAACAGAGACCTGCAAGATTCCCATGAGGCACCCTTGGACAGTATACTGAAAGTTACCATAGTTCCACGCCCGGCGACGCTTCTCTTCCTCATCTGCCGTAACGGCCTGGAAGCTTTTCCTTTCCTGCTTATCGGCACCGAACACTTTGATGTTGAGGACGTTGAGTATGGAATCGGCTAGGCGAGCGGTAACAGAAGAGTCTGCTTCCGCTTCACTCAGGTCATATCCTATTTTCTTCCGGATAAACAAGCCGGTGATGAAAATGTACACGGCGGTCCAGGCAAGAAATATCCACGCCAAAACCGGTGCTTTGATGAACAGCACAACAATAATACCGGTCAATACCAACAAAGAGAACCAGAGTTGGAAACTGACGACATCGAAAAAGGTTTCGAACGATCGGGTAAAACGCTTTGCTTTAGCGACTATGCTCCCTGAGAAATTATTGGAAAAGAAGTGGTACGAGTGACGAAGCAGTCTTCGAAATGCCGTATCATGGAGTTCCTTCATGATGTTGCTTTGGAAATACGAGTTCGCGTAATCTCCCATACGAAAACCAATGTTATGTAAAATAATCGAACCACAGAGCAAGAACCACAAAAACATGGTTCGCTCAATAATTACTTCTCTTTCCCCACCCGAAGAGAGCGCGTCAATGAGCTCTTTGTAGATATACGGCCTAAGGATACTGTCGAACGCTACCCCAACCGCGTAGCCTGAAAACACTAGGGTGCAAGATACCCAATGTTTCCGAGCATGAGGCCAGATATAGAAAAAAATTCTTGAAAAATTAGCTTTCATTACACTAAAATTGGGAAACAATTAAAAAATGGCTCGTGCTATCTCTAAGATGGCGGAGAGGGAGGGATTTACCCCTCCGGGGTATAAACTTCTCATCTCCTTCACTCTCCCACTATAAACCAAATCCCCAAGCCTCTGAAGAGGCCCGGGGATTGGTCATGGCGGAGAGGGAGGGATTCGAACCCTCGAGGGAGATTAATCCCTGCCACGTTAGCAGTGTGGTGCCTTCAGCCAGCTCGGCCACCTCTCCAATTTCTATTGTCTGAGAACATTTTCGAGGGAGAGCAATCCCTGCCATGTTAGTCCCGCATCAAGCGGGACGCGGCCCCACCCTGGCGGAGTGAAGTGCCTTCAGTCCCGTCAAGCGGGACCACCTCTCCAATGCGGTATGCTTTTGCCACAGTAGCACGGTGCCGCCCCTCTATCAAGCCATAATCTTTCGAGTCGGTGCACGGAATCCGCCGGCCCTTCAGGGATTCTCGGATTTGCCTTATAGTGGAGGAGTAAAAGCCGAGTGGACCGAAACGAAAGAGTGAGCGTAATAATATTTCTACCCTAATGGCCTCTGAACTCAGTCTCACCGCCGCACCGATACCGAAACTGATCAAGCTGGTTTCCTTGCCGGTTATGGTGGGGTTCTTCTTCAACACGATGTTCAATGTGGTCGATACGTATTTCGGCGGACAGGTCTCGACCGAGGCGCTGGCCGCACTGACGTTTTCCTTTCCGGTCTTCTTTCTCATCATCATCTTTGATGCGGGGACATCGACGGGTATCACGGCGCTCATCGCCAACCTGATCGGTGCCAAGCAAACGGACCTCGTGCATCGGTATGCCGCACAGTCGGTTTCTTTCGCGCTTGTGTTGTCGCTTTTCCTGACACTCGCGGGACTGGCGTTCTCTCCGGCGCTCTTTCGGTTGCTCGGAGCCGAGGGGACGACACTGGCGCTCGCCCTCGAATACATGGACGTGATCTTCTATGGGTCGGTCTGTTTCATGTTGCTCAGTGTGTTCAACGCGTTTCTGCAGGCGGCCGGTGATACGCGCACGTATCGGAATTTTCTCATAGTTGGTTTCTTTCTGAACGTGCTCCTCGATCCCTGGTTTCTGTATGGGGGATTCGGACTGCCAGCCCTCGGTTTCCGAGGGATCGCACTCGCGACCATACTGATCCAGATCGCCGGCGTCCTCTACCTCTACCGACAGGTCGTCAGGGTTGACTTCATCGCTCAGGTGTCGCTCAGAGATTTCGTACCGGACATGCAGATCTTTCGTGAAATCGCCCGGCAGGCCGTCCCAGCCAGTCTGAACCTCGCGACGATTGGGGTGGGAATTTTCATCATCACGCACTTCATTGCTGGCTTTGGCGAGAACGCCGTCGCGGCCTATGGGATCGCCACCCGGATCGAGCAGATTGCCCTCCTCCCGACGATCGGTCTCACCATCGCCTGCCTGACCATCGTCGGACAGAACAATGGTGCCAAGCAGTTCGACCGGGTCCGGGAAACCTTTCGTCTCTGCCTCTGGTATGGCCTCACCATCATGGCGGTCGGGAGTGTGTTGGTATTCTTCCTCTCGGGGACTCTGATGGAATTCTTCACGGCCGATGCTGACGTGGCGAATATCGGGAGTCACTACCTGAAGATCGCAGCCTTTATCTTTCTAGCCTACGCGATACTCTTTGTCGCGGTCTCGCTTTTGCAGGGGATGAAGCGCCCGGTCTATCCTGTCGCGATCGGACTCTATCGGCAGATCCTCGCCCCGGTGCTCGTTTTCCCGCTCCTCACTACGGCCTTGGGCCTGGGGATCGATGGTGTGTGGTGGGGTATCTTTGGTATCACTTGGTCGGCGGCCATCATCACTCTTTTGTATGCGTGGCGGGTACTGGATCGCTGCTTGACAATCGCGCCTCCTCACGCGATAGTGTCCGGACGAGAGGGGTAGTTCTCTGGGTCTTCAGGGATTTGAGGATGTGCTCTAGAATAGAGGGGCGTGCGGTGGGGAAGAAGTGAGTACGCGTGTCGGTGCAGTGTGATGGTGTGGACTGATACTCTGATTGGATCCCTCGTGGGGGATGGAATGATAGAACGGTTGATATGACGAGCACAGCAGTTGCATACGCGGCCTCCAAGCGGGTTTTGATATCTTCCCTGTCGGTGTTTGTTTTTGGTGTCGCCGGAGTGACGGTAGAGCCACCGACTCCCGCGCTCCCTCCTCCGGAGCCGGAAGATGATCCGCCAGTTTTCCCCACACCAGCGGCCACCATACCAGTCGAGTATGCACCAGCCTGGCATGAATTCACGGCGTATCAGGCGGGTGTAGACGAGCCAGAAGAAGCGCCGGAGCAGAAACCAGTGCCCGTTCGACCGAAAGTGAAAGCGGCCCCATCGGCTCCGGTGAAGATTCCCAAACAGACCAAGAAGCCGAACCAGATTGTGATCCCGTTTTCGCAGGCCCCGCCGATAGCGAGTCAGGTGAGAAAAGTAAATGGCAAAAATGTCTGCGCCCATAAGGATGATGACCCGCACAAGAGTTATCAGGGCAAAAAGGTACATATTGACCGCCAATGCTGTCTCGATCCCGATGAGATCCCCAATCCGCGTTGTCACTATCCGAAACTCGAGAAGGCGAGGTAAGGAGGAGTGATCGAGAAACATTCGTTATCCGTACTCATACCCATGCAAAATACACAATCCCGACCAGGACTGACGACCGCGAGGGTAGAGGCTTTCAGTGATGGCGTCTTTGCGATCGCCATCACGCTCCTGGTCCTCGGTATCGCTGAACCCGCACTCGAATCGACGGAACTCCATTCGGGTACGCTCTTTGACACGGTCGTTCTCCTTTGGCCGAAAATTCTTAGCTTCGCCATCGGCTTTTCTGTGATCGGCATCTTCTGGATGGGGCATACGATCATGTTTCACTATATTGTCCGGGCTGATCGACTCCTTATCGGATTCAATACCCTCCTCCTCATGATGGTCTCATTCTTTCCTTTTCCGGCGGCGCTCATCGGCACCTATAGCGAAGACCTGACGGCCGTGGTCTTGTACGGGACGACGCTGTTCCTCGCGGGTGTGTTCTTCAGCCTGATTTGGTGGCATGCGACCCGTCATCGGCGGCTGATCAGACAGGACTTGGACCCGGCAATCATCGCACTTGGTCGCAAGGTCATTCGCTTTGCATCGGCGGGGTATGGGCTGGCGGTATTGCTCGCCTTCATCGACCCGCGCTGGAGTCTCGGTCTCTATATCCTCGTCCCACTGGCCTATATCTTGCCGGGCCCAGTCGATCGGCTGATCCATTTCGCCGAGGCAGAACAGCGGGTTCATTGAACACAGTGGTATAGTACGTCTCATAAGTAATAACCTCTACTTCTATGTCACGTGTCAGCACCTACCTGAATTTCCCTCGCTCGACCGAAGCGGCATTCAATTTCTATCGGTCCGTCTTTGGTGGCGAGTTCGAGGGCGGAATACACCGTATGGGCGAAGTGCCATCACAGGAGGGGCAGCCGCCGATAGCCGAAGCGGACAAGCAGCTAGTCATGCATATCGTCCTCCCGATCCTCGGCGGGCACCGGCTCATGGGGACGGACGCACCGGAGTCGATGGGCTTCACGGTGAAGCCCGGGAACAATGTATACATCAATCTGGAGCCGGACACCCGAGTGGAAACAGAAAAACTCTTTGCGGCTCTGTCAGCGGGCGGGCAGGTCGGGATGCCGCTCACGGATATGTTTTGGGGGGATTACTTCGGCTCCTGCACGGACCAATACGGCATCCAGTGGATGTTCAATTGCGCAGAGAAAAAATAATCTCCGAGCGTAAGCTTAGGGGATGGAGGGCTCCATGCTCAAGTGTGGTGAGCGAAGCTCGAAAGGTATGAAACTCCGGACGTAAGCCTGTGGGAGATTCATAATTCTCGCCGTTCAGGCGTATACTCAAGGTATTATTAATTAACTATAAATACGTGTCGAATATAAATCGTTGGTATCTCTATGATTTTGCAAACTCCTTTGCTTCATCGGTTATTATTTTTTATTTCCCACTACTTTTGGCAGAACGTGGGGCAAGTGATACTTGGATAGGTATTTCTGCTGCTGTTTCAACGGTCATCCTTCTTATATTTTATCCGGGTCTCGGCTATAAAGCGGATAGAAGTCAGAGAACACTCATGAAATATATGCGAGCGTCATCCCTGATCATGGTACTCGCATTATTTGCGATAGGGTTTATGACAAATACGCTTTTTGAAGATTATACATATACAATGCTCTTTACGCTCTGCCTCCTTTATATTCTTTTCCAGGCTTCGTTTCAGGGATCTTATGTCTTCTATACGTCCTTCATGCAGCGTTTCAAGGAAATGGGTTACAACAAAGATAAGATTTCAGGGCTTGGTATGGGACTGGGGCAGCTAGGTAACGCTGTAAGTATCGGAATCATGGGAGCATTCGTTGCTGGAGGCTCGTTGATACTATTTGGTTTGAGCGGGAAAAGCCTTGCTTTGGTCTTAGGGGGAATCACCTTCATGGTTTTAGCCATTCCCTTTCTCATACAGAAATCAGAAGATGGACTCAATCAAACCGGATTTTCTGAAGCCAAGTTTTCTTTGAAGGATTTTTTGAGAAAAGTTCTTTTGGATAAAAAAGTATTTTATTACCTACTCGGGTATATGTTCGTAGCAGATTCGATATCAACTCTACAGATATATCTTACGCTGTATCTCAAAAATGTTTTTGGTTTTACAGAAAAGATGTCTAGTATGGGCGGAGCAGTAAGCCTGGGTATGCTTTTTATCACCTGCATGACACTTGGTTTCTTTGCCTATAAAATTACCAATAGAAATAAGATGTTGGTGATAGGAGGACTGGTATACGTTGTTGCGTTTCTGCTCTTCGGCTTTGCGCCAAAAGCTCCTCTGTATGCTTATCTCAGTCTCATATTTGCAGGATTCGCCTACGGGTTGTTCTTTCCTCTTGCTCGCTCTCTCTATTCAGATATTATTCCCAAAGAATCACAAGCTGAATATTTCAGCTCCTTTGTTATCTTTGAAAGAGCGGCTACGATTATTGGCCCTCTTGTTTGGGTGGCGGTATTTTGGCTCCTTAGTGAGTACCCAATGGAGTATAGATATAGGGTCAACGTAATAATTCTTTCCTTTACGGCAATGATCGGAATCTATTTCATAAGGCAAGCTCTTGCTCTGACTCGAGTGGAATCTCACTAATTCAACGCTATTCGTTTGGATGCTGCTCGAAAGAGTTTCAAATTTTGGCGGTGGCGGGGGATAGATGATTCGTTGGATTTTCCTTCATGACACAAGAGACAGCACTCGAAATCTTGAAATTAGGGAAGAATGTCTTCCTCACCGGACCAGCTGGGAGCGGGAAGACATTTGTCCTGAATCGCTATATCCAGTATCTCCGAGCGCAAAAAGTCGAGGTCGCGGTGACGGCTTCGACTGGGATCGCGGCGACCCATATGAATGGCGTGACAATCCATGCGTGGTCGGGTCTTGGCATCCGGGATACGCTCACGGAGCGCGAAGCAGAAGAAACGGCTGAGAGCGGGGATCTCGTCGCTCGCTACCGCAAGACGAAGGTTCTCATCATCGATGAAGTGTCGATGCTCGACGCCGATCGTCTAGACGCGGTTGAAAGGCTGTGCCGCGCGATGAAGGATCCGTTCCTCCCGTTTGGTGGTCTTCAGGTCGTCCTGTGCGGTGACTTCTTCCAACTGCCGCCGGTCAGCCGTGGGCCAAAAACCGTGCGATTCGCCTTCGAGTCAGCAGCGTGGCAGGCGATGGATCTCAGGGTTTGCTATCTCGAGGAGCAGCACCGGCACGAAGATGATCGTCTGAAGAGTCTTTTGCAGGCTATCCGTTCGTGTGCGGTGGACGAAGACATCCACAGCTTGCTCCAGGAGCGGGTCCAGGCATCGACCTCCGGCAGTGTGCTCGCCGCGTCGGCTGCCAAACTCTTCACACACAATGTCGATGTCGATAGGCTGAACAATCTTGAGCTCCTCCGTATCGATGCGCCGGCCTATGCGTACACGATGAAGCTTCGGGGGAAACGCGCGTTCGCTGAGACCTTGCAGAAAAGTTGCCTCGCACCCGAACGGCTGGTGTTGAAGGTGGGTGCGCGGGTGATGTTTGTGAAGAATAATTTTGATAACGGGTATGTGAATGGGACGCTGGGTCGAGTCGTCAGGTTTGACGGACAGACGAGAATGCCCATTATTGAAACCTTGTCCGGACGTGAGGTGGCAGTCACATCAGCCGAGTGGCAACTCTCTGATGGAGTAGACGTAACGGCTTCGATCGAACAATTACCGCTCCGACTCGCCTGGGCGGTGACAGTGCACAAGAGTCAGGGCATGAGTCTGGATGCGGCCGAGGTCGATCTGCGGAAATCATTCGAATACGGCATGGGCTATGTGGCATTGTCGCGGGTCCGGAGGCTCTCGGGCTTGTTCATCCGAGGGATCAATGCGCGGGCGCTGGAAGTGCATCCGACGGTGAGCCAATGTGACAGTGCCCTCTTGCAGCGCTCCTTGCGGGCTGTCGAAGAGTTCCATGCCCTCAAACCGGAGGATCGACTGAGACTCCAAATCGCCTTTGCTGGACGACCAGCGGAAGCGGCTGCGGATCCGGAAGCCGGGAGCGAGGCACGGTCGACATCCCTTCAAAAAGTCCGGAAGAAAAGTCCGCTGGCGTACAAAAGTTGGAAGGAGGCTGACGATGAGAGGTTGATCCTCGAGTATCGATCAGGGAAGAAGACTGCGGCGCTCGCAAAACTGTTCGCTCGCACTCCTGGCGCGATCGCCGCCCGGCTGAGAAAGCTTGGCCTGAAAGAATAGGCCCTGCCAAGGCTGGCGCGCGGTGCCCTCCAACCGGAGTACCGTGTGTGTGATCGTCTGAGCGGATCCGTCGACATGCTACAGTAGATTGAGAGTAGGCGCATGAAACATTGATCATATGACCCGATTAGTAGTGGGAGTGAGTGTCGTCATCGTCTGCCTCTTATTCGGCTTGGTGTTCGCCCGGGGATATTTGACATCCCGTGGCCCGGCGATGGAAGATACGTCAGTAGGAGGTGAAACGGCTCTGCGGGTTGGGTCGCGAGAATCGGGGGAGGTTGGGGTTTCTGATACTCAAGAAGAATCTATGAATATCGAACACGACTGGCAGAATTTCACTCCGGACTATATCAATTTGACTCCGAATATCGTGCGGCTTGGCGAAGCAGGCGCGTTCGCTCAGGCGGATGACTTGAAGGTGAAAGTGATTGATGTCTTGAACGACGGACGTTGTCCCAAGAATGTCAATTGTGGTAATGCGGGATGGGCGACCGTGCTGGTAGAAACGGAGTTTGCCGGAACGGTCGAGCAGCATGAGATGCGGATTCATGGGGGTAATTCGGGTATACTCATGCCGCCGGAAGCCTGGAGCAATAAGGCGGGTTCAGGAAATGTCCTCGAGATTGGGCCATACAAGATGTTTCTGGCAGCCCTCAGACCATACCCCTCGCTGAATGAAAAGATTGCGAAAGGCGACTATCAGGGACTCTTTCTCGCGGATACTCTTGAAAACCTGGATTTCAAGAAGCGGCTCGTTGCGACTGCATCGGAAGTACTCAAGCAGCATCTCTCCGATTCTGAGAAGTATTATGCCGTCGGTCTGACGACTACAGGGACGGGGACAGTTGTTGCATATCGGGTACAGTATATCATCCCGTACGGGCCAGCTGATCAGCAGGCCTGGGTTGAGGTCGAGCGGACTGGTGAAGAGTTGCGGGCGACGAAGTTTGGGCGTTAGAATATCAAGGGGATTTCTCAATCATTCGCATAATATCTCATAAACATATGTCAATCACAAAGCCCGGTACACAGTGTGAAAGTTGTCTGATGCCATTCGATAAGGACCCGGGGCAGCGCGAAGATAGCCGGTACTGCAGCTATTGTTTCAAGAATGGCAAGCTTTGTTATGAAGGGGAAGACCTGAAGGAGTTTCAGCGAGTCGCGTATGAGAACATGGTCGGCCATGGGATGAACAAGTTCAAAGCGAAGTTTTTTGCTTGGATGATTCGTTTCGCCCCGCGCTGGAAACGATAGCTTCGCAAATCTGATCCAGAACGCATCGCTGGAAACTGCCCGACCCTCCCTTTCTGGAGTTGTTTCAGTGTAGTATCATTCCTTCTCGTTGGCTGATAATAAATCCTGAAAGTGTATGTTCTTGTCCGTTCTGAAACAGTACCAGTTGCCGCTCGCCGTTTTTTTCACGGGCGGTGCGGTGCTCGTAGTGGAAGTTGTCGCGACGCGCATCCTATCGCCCTATTTTGGGAACACCATCTTTACTTTCTCGAGTGTTATCAGTGTTATCCTCGCTGCTCTGAGTGTCGGCTATGCGGCCGGCGGCCGACTCTCGGACCGGTATCCGAGCGAGCGGCTGTTTGCGGCGATCATCGCAGCGAGCGGCCTCTGTATCTATGTCGTCTATTGGCTCGTGGTGCTCGTTCTCCCATCGGCGGCCTATACACTCGATGTCGTCAGCGGTCCGCTCATTGCTTCGCTTGCGCTCTTTTTCTTGCCGGCTTGCCTCCTTGGTCTGCTTTCGCCGTTCGCTATCACGCTTCAAAGCCGAAGTTTTCCTCAGCAGGGGATCGGGGCAGTGTCGGGATCGATTTTCTTCTGGTCTACGGCCGGGAGCATTGTCGGCAGTCTCGGAACCGGATTTTTTCTCATCCCCCATTTCGGGGTGAGCGCGATATTGATGGGTATCGCGGGACTACTGCTCATACTGGGGCTCAGCTTGTTTCTTGCCGCCGGAGTACGCAAGGCGATCATCGTCGGGACAGTGATGGCCTGCATCGGCGGAGTGGTGTCGGCACCAGTGGAACCTGTTGGGTTGGCTGTCTATAGCCAGGATACGCAGTATCAGCGGGTCGATGTGGTTGATGGTTTATACGACGATCAGCCAACGAGATTCTTCCTCCAGGACCACGCCCCTTCGGGAGCGATGTTTCTCGACAGCGATGAGTTCGTTTTGGAGATTGCGAAATATACCGCCTTGTATCGAGTTCTACATCCCGATGTCCGCCAGGCCCTCATCATCGGTGGCGGCGCATACAATATCCCCAAGAAGCTATTAAATGATATTCCCAATATCCAGGTGGATGTGGCCGAGATCGACCCGGCACTTTTGCCGATTGCACAGCGATATTTTGGGCTGACAGCCGATAGCCGTCTCACAAATCACATCGCCGATGGCCGACGGTTTCTCCACGATACGTCCCGGACGTATGACCTCATCTATAGCGATGTCTACTACTCGCTTTTTCTCCTGCCCCATCTCGCGACGGCGGAATTTTTTTTAGCCGCCAAAGAGAAGCTGAGCACAGACGGTTTGTTCCTTGGAAATTTCATCGGCGAGCTCTCGTCTGACGGAACCACATCGCTCCTTCTTTCTGAGATGCGCACATTCCAAGAAGTCTTCCCTAATAGTTACTTCTTCCTGACGGAACCAGCGCACCCGACCGAGGCACAGAACATCGTTTTCCTGGGCTACAATAGTCCGCAGTCGATTGATTTCCAATCCGTGGTTTTCACAGAGCATGCCGATCCCCTCCTTCGTTCACTCGGGGCGAAGCGGATTGATACAACCCCGCTCCATTTGGCGCGTTTTCCGAAGATGACGGATGATTATGCGCCCGTCGAATATCTCATCGGTCGTCTCGTGGCAAGTGCGCCCGGTGCTCGACCGATTCAGCTTCCGCAAGCACAGCAGTAGAGAATAGACCGATTTATTATTCGACGGCCTGCCTCAGTTGGGTGTACCAGAGGCCATACCCAGCCGCACTCGGATGGAAGAGGTCGGTCGCATGATAGCGATAGGGTAAGAGTGCAAAGGGATCGCTCTCGGGACGTTCGATGAAGAGGTCGATATACGTAGTGCCGGTTTTCTCGGCGGCGGCCATGAAGATGGCACGGACAGCGAGCGTCCGGCGCGTCCAGATCGAGGTGAATGGCCGGGGGAAAATCGGCGCATTACCCACATTGCCCGCAGTGAGGAGGAAGACTTCTCCTGCGACACGGTCTGAGATGCGATGGGCTTCTCGGAGCACGGTTTCGATGTCCTGGCCTAGCTGCGCAAGCAGAGAGAAACGGACGATGTCATTGCCACCGATTTGGATGATGATGCGCTGAAAGTGATGATCGGGAAGGCTTCGAAGGATAGGAATGAGGTCAGCAGTCAGGCTCCCGGAAACGGAAACATTGGTTACTGTCCAATTGGGGAAGTCGGCGGCATAGCGGCCGGCGACGGAGAGAGCAGGATCGAGCGCACCGACTCCGACGCCGGTTGAGTCTCCTGCAAAAAGCACTTTCGGGGCCGCCGGACTCAATTGTCGTTCAAAGGGAACAGCTCCTTCGACAAGTATCGCACTTCGCGCAACGAGACGATGGACGCGAAGATACACGAAAACGCCGTAGCCGATCGTCACGATGAGAAGCACGGTACCGATTGGTGAAAGGAACGTCATACCACTCTATTGTAACAGCTCTCAGCCGAGCACGGCCCTGGAGAGGCTTATCGGGCGATGACGACACCCCAGACGGTTTTCGCTCCGGCAGCCTTTAGGGCGCGGGCGCATTCGTCGAGTGTGGTCGCAGTGGTCGCGACATCATCGATGAGCCAGATGTATTTCCCGACGACAGGTCCGGCGGTTTCGAGTTGGATGGCGAAGGCGTTCGTTAAGTTGGCCAAGCGTTCCGGTTTCGAGTCGGTTTTCATCTGTGGCTTGGTGAAGCGGATGCGTTGGAGGAGATCGGACCGCATGGGGACGGGCGTTCCGGGGAGGAGCTGGGCCATGAGTCTGTCCGCGAGCACCTCAGCTTGATTGAAACCGCGAAAACGCAGTCGTCTGGCATGGAGCGGGACGGGGATGACGAGATCGGGGAGAGGAAACGGGTGATGAACGATACTTTCAGCGAGAAGTATGGCGAGCGGATCGGCCGCCGAATCGATGAAGCGGTACTTCAGAGCGAAGACGAGCTTTTGGAGGAGACGATGGCGATACGATCGGGCGATGAAGAGGCCATCTAGGGCGGTCCGTGGTCGGCAGCCGCGGCAAGTGGCGCCATTTTTCTGATACGGTTTGCGGCAGACCGGACACTCTTGAAACTCGCGTTCTGGGATGGAACTGAGGCAGACCGGGCAGGCAAGTGTGCCTTCGCTTTCGCAGCCGAAGCAGTGGAGTGGAAAAAGTAAATCAACCACCCATTGCCGGCTGAGGGTGAACCACTTAGCGAGCGAGGACCGTGCCGCGTTGGATTGAGAGGGCGAGTCGTTTGGGGAGTCGCTTCCCGAGCATCCGCTCGGCGAGGACAGATTCGACATATTCTTGGACATTCTTCCTTATGAGCCGAGCACCTTGCTCGGGGGCGAAGCTTTTTTCAGCAATCCAGCGAGTGATCGCGGTCGGGATGGTGAGGATGATGCCTTGCTTTGCGAGTCGGGCCTTCAGTTGGTCGAGCTCGAGTGTGGCGATGCGTTCGATCGCCTGTTGGTCGAGGGCATTGAAGACGATCACCTGATCGAGACGGCCAAGGAGTTCAGGGCGCATCTCTTTCTTCAGCTCCTCGAGGACTTCGCGTTTGATCGCTTCGAATTCGGCGCGCAAGACCCGCCCCGGGACGGCCTCAGCGAAGCCAACCTTGGCGGATTGGGTGAAGCTCGCAGTGCCGATATTTGAGGTGAGGATGATGAGAGTATTCTTGAAGGAAACGCGGCGGCCCTCGGCATCTGTGAGCACCCCTTCATCGAGGATTTGAAGGAGGATATTGAAGACATCTGGGTGTGCCTTCTCGATCTCATCAAAGAGGACGACGGCGTAGGGGCGACGACGGATCGCTTCGGTGAGTTTCCCCCCGTCACCATAGCCGACATACCCCGCCGGCGCGCCGATAATTTGGGCGACCGAGTGGCGCTCCATGAATTCACTCATATCGAGGCGGATAAGTGCCTTCTCATCGCCGAAGAATTCCAGAGCCAGGACTTTGGCCAGATGCGTCTTACCGACGCCGGTCGGACCGAGCAGGAGGAAAGAGCCAAGCGGGCGGTTCGGGTCATTCACGCCCGAGATGGAACGTGCGAGAGTCGTGAGGACTTTCTCTTTGGCAGTCTCCTGACCGATAACTTTCGTCCCCAGGGCTGACTTTACCCGCTCGAGTCGAGCGGCGGGCGTGTCTTCAGACAGCCGGGCGAAGGGGATGCCAGTGGCTCGAGAGACGATTTCCAGGATATCGGCGTGTTTGACGATAGCACGCTTTGATTTTGGTTCGGCGGCCGAGGCATGCTCAGTCACGTCCTGGAGTCGTTTCTGGATGAGGGTGATGGATCGCTTCAAAGCCTCCGCCTCGTCGTAGGCGCCTTCAGCGATGAGGTGTTCTTTCTCATGTTCGGCTTCACCGAGTTCACGTTCGAGGGCGAGGAGAGTGGAGAAGTTACTTTTGCTGGGACCCGCTTTCCGGTGTCGGACGAGCGAGGCGGCTTCATCGATGAGGTCGAGTGCTTTGTCTGGGAGGAAGCGATCAGGGATATAGCGGACCGAGAGATCAACAGCCGAACGCAGGGCGGCCGCATCGATCACGAGGGCGTGGAAAGCTTCATAGGCGCTTTGGGCTTGCTCGAGAATCTGGAGCGTCTCCTCGGGCGTCGGTTCGGGGAGTTGGAGCGGCTGGAAGCGGCGTTCGAGCGCGGCGTCTTTCTCAAAGTGCCGCTTGAATTCAGAATAAGTCGTCGCGCCGATGACTTGGATTTCACCGCGCGCGAGGGCCGGCTTCAGGATATTGGCCGCATCCAAACCGCCCTGAGTATTGCCGGTGCCGATGAGTGTATGAATCTCATCGATGAAGAGGATGACGTCGGGGCGTTGGCGTACTTCGTGGATGAGCTCTTTCACCCGATTCTCAAATTCACCCCGGAAACTTGTCCCAGCGACGAGGGAGGCGAGGTCGAGAGAGTAGATGCGTTTCCCCGACAGTACCGGGCCGGCCTGACCCTCTTTCATGCGGAGCGCCAAGGCAGTGACGAGTGCGGTCTTGCCGACACCCGGGTCACCGACGAGGATCGCATTGTTCTTTTCTTTGCGGCCAAGGATATGAGTGAGTCGGTCCAATTCGCGCTCTCGGCCGACGAAGCGGGTCTCGCTCCCGGCGGTCTCTGTCAGTTCGACCGCGTGCTGTTCGAGGAAGGAGGCACCATTGGCACCTTCGCGTTCTCGCATCTCGCCCCGGATCAGTGGGAGATCGGGGAAATCAAACATCCGAGCCAGTTCGGGAAAGTGCTCAAACCGCAGATGGGTGTCGAGCGCCGTGCGAACTTTTTCTTCACTGACCTCAAGTGTCTCAATGATGGCGAGGAGTGATGGGTCTTCGGATTCGAGGAGGGCCGCGACCAAATGCTCAGTCCCGACGTATGGATAGCCATGCTCTTTGGCGAGGACATAAGCACGCTTCACGATCGACTGGGCGACAGGGGAGAGGACGGGCGAATACTCTGACCCACCAAGGTGTTTCTTCGCGGGTGCTTTCTTCAGACACAGCTTTCCGACAGCGTCTTTCTTGAAACCGATATTTTCGAGGAGGATGCTGCCGAGGCTGCCCGCTTCGAGGGAAAGGGCGAGGAGGAGGTGGCGCGGTTCGATCTCGGTGGTCCGGGTATACCGAGCCATGTCACGCGCCTCTTTCAGAGCGTGCCGCGCATGAAACGAGAGCTTTTCGCCAAAGGCTGGAGTGAGCATAGAGTAGGCATATTCTACGGTGTTGGGAGGGGACTGTCAATGTGAACTTGAGCCAAGCTCTAGCGTTGGTCCAGTGTAAATCACGTCTGGTACCCTTATCGAATACGAATAGCCGAGCGAACTCGGTAATGCCGGCATGTAATATCTCGATTATATAGAGAGTGAAGCGTCGGTACGGACTTCGAAATAACAAGGGGAAATGGGTCAATGGACTATGTAGCGTACGGTGGCTGATTGTGCGTAATCAATGCCTTGTCCGGGAGCTCCAAAAACATTAGCTCGGTCACATCCACCTGAGTTGCATTGCCTCACATACGCTGTCATCTCAAACACCCCGGGGATATTCCAATATGTCGGACCGACAAGCCATTGATGCGAACCAGTACTGTCCCCTGGCGACAACTGTATCAATCGATTACTCCCATAGGTGCCATCAGTGACAGTTGCATAAGGAGTGATCAGGGTATTGACCAAGATCACCTGTGAATTTTCCGGAGCACCCGTGATGCTCCAGCTGCTATAGATGGGTGACAGGATGCTGTAGGAGCTGTTTGTTTGTGGGAGAGTCAACCGAATGGTCGTCCCAGTCGGTGTCGGGCTCGGTGTCGGAGTACTACTTCCCATGCATGTCCCGGTGAAATCCAGCCCGAACAGTCGTATCGTGGTATCAGACAATGGGGTATAGGTGGCGGTTTCGGTGACGGTCCGGACATTGCAGGTATACCCACGATTATTGGTCAGTGTTTGGGAATAGTTGGGAATGATATCAAAGCTTGAAGCCGTCGCATTGCGAATCAGAACACCGACTTCGGGAGCGAGGTCGTTGCCATGTCCGAGAGCGCTCATTTGACAGGTAATCCGCAAATTCATCGAGAGGTTGTCATTGGCCGCGCTACCGGCAAACCATACTTCTGTCCGAATCGGTGTCCCATCCGGATTGATCCGATTACTCACCCAGTTCTTGTCCAGTAAATATTGAGGCGAACCGGGGGCGGCACAGGCAATTCCTGGGGTGCCCGGTGTCCCTGGATTGCCCGGATTTCCAGGATTGCCCGGCGTTCCCGGAATACCTGGCGTGCTCGGTGTCCCAGGATTTGTACTCGGGATTGCAACCGTCGTCACTCCCACCACATTCGACCAGGTTGAGACTCCAGCTGAGGTGATCGCACGGACATGGTAGGAATAGCTGGTACCGGGAGTGAGGGTGGTGTCGGTAAAACTCGTGGTATTGGACGTACCCAGGGGAGGTAAAGACGGTACAGGTCAGTCCCGTACAGCGTTCCACCTCATACCCGGTCGCTCCAGGCACTGCTCCCCATGAGAGGATTGCACTCGAAGCAGACGGAGCCGTCACACCAAGGCTCGCTGGCGAAGCGATGGGAGCAACAATGACCGCGCCGGATGTATCTCTGGGCAAGGTGACGAGATCACCTCCACCTCCCAGGCCTCCACCCGTGCCACTCGCTCCACCTCCGCCCGTACTAGGGGTGGGGGTGGTTGTAGCCACCGCTCCCGTCGAGAGGGATGTGGTACTACAGCTCACCGTATCCCAACCGGTACGGATGAGACCGGTTGTAGTATTGATGATGGGAAGCGTCAAGATGAAGTTGACCGTGACCCAGGCTAAGAGGACGACACCGAGTCCAATCAAAGCCGCGAACATGCCTCCTTTGGCAAAGGTCATGCGACCTTCATTCCCCCCTGAGGTGAGGTAGATGATGGCCATCGCGACCAAGACGGCGACCGCGACTGCGGCCATGATGTTTCGGAGGAAGACGACGATGCGACTTAAGCCAACTAACAGGTGGCAGAGGGTGCAACGGATGTGCCTTGAGTAGGATCCGTACTAGCGAGGATATCGGGATCTGGGGTGGAGAGGCCACAAGGAATGAGGCCTGCGTGGAGAGACGTGGTGGGGACGAGGGAAGGGTCGTGGTAGCCAGAATGAAGAGAGCGAGGAAGATGAGAAGGGAGCGGGGCATTTTTTTGAGAGGTGGGTTTTTGGGTAGTGTAGCACAAGTAAGTCTTGGACTTGAAGTTTCTCCATTACAGGAACGATGTATCCTTCTGAAAAAAAACAAGGTTGTGCTATAGTAGCAATGAAATAAAAACACATGTTCGGATTCAACAAGCCCACATTTCTCGGTATCGATTTCGGTACGTCTTCGATCAAAGCAGTAGAGCTGAGTGTCGAGGGAGGGGAAGTGCATCTGAAGAATTACGCTGAAATAAATCTCTCGACGATTGAGAAAGAAACGGGGAATACTCAGGGGAACTATGATGCCCGGGTGACGACCTATCTTCGCACCCTGCTCGACCGGCTTCAGCCTGGGACGAAGCAGGTCTATATCGCCATGCCAGCCTTCATTGGTCTCGTGGCGCTTGTCGAGTTTCCAAAAATGAGTGAGAAGGAGTTGCAGGAAGCGATTCAATTCGAGGCACACAAATACATCCCGTCGCCCCTGGAGGACGTGGCACTGTCGTGGGAAATCGTCGGAGAAATTCCTGTCCCCGGCGCGAACCAAGGTGACCAGAGTAGGAATCGGGTGGAAGTACTCCTCGTCGCAGCTCGAAATAAAGAAGTCGAACGGTACGAGAGTTATATCAAGTCGGTTGGTTTCGATATGCAGCTTCTTGAGCTCGAGACTTTTTCCATGGTACGTTCCGTCGTCGATGGTGACCAGGGCGTGTATCTCGTCGCGGATATCGGATCACGAGCGACCAACCTCGTGCTCGTTGAGAATGGTCTGGTGAAGGTCAGTCGCAACCTCGATGTCGGTGGACGAGATGTGACACGTACCCTGACCGAGGGACTCAATATCGCCGAGGATCGAGCCGAAGCACTCAAGAAGAGTAGTAAAGATTATTTGAACACTCCGGGGACGAAACTTATCTTCCCGGCGCTCGAGGCTATCGGTTCGGAGATGGAACGGATTATCTCTATGCACCGGCTGAAACATCCGGATCGCCCGATTGATGGTATAATTCTTTCAGGTGGGACAGCTGGCCTCACTGGTCTCACGGCGTATTATAGCGGGCTGCTCAATCTACCAGTCACGATTGGTAACCCGTGGAAGCGGGTCACTTATGCGCCGGAGCTTGAGGGAGCCATCAACCGAATGGGGACATCGTTTTCGGTGGCGCTTGGGCTCGCGCTTCAGGGAGCGAATCGAATACTCAAGAAAAAATAAAAACACATACATACACAATATCCATGGCTGGCATCAATCTCTCTCAGTCTATCAAGGAAAAGCAGGCTCTCGCTCGGGGCAGTTTTTTCGATCGAGGCTTTCTCATTAATGTTGTGATTTTTCTCGCTGTCCTGGGTCTGTACGGCGGGCTCCATTGGTATCTCGGCACGCTCGGTGGGGAGTTGTCTGTACTTCAAGCAGAGTCAAAGCAAAAGACCGCAAAGTTGAAGGGGGCGAATGCCGATGTCGTGACGGATTTCCATGTCCGCATGACAGCGATCGGGACGAATCTTCCACAGAACCCCGATCCACTCGACGTGCTGGGAGAGCTAGAGCAGATGACGCTCCCGACGATCCGTCTGACAGAATATGCCCGACATCAAGCTGAGGCTGAGCTCGGCGTTCAGGGAGTGACAACCAATCTGAAATATCTGGCACAACAGATGCTCGCCTACAAGAAGGCGAAGGGAGTCACAGCTGTCCATGTCGAGAGCGTGAAGTATAACGATACCGGAGAGATTGAATTCGAGCTCCTGTTGCCACTCACCTCAGCCCCTTCCTCAGCCGCCTTTTAATTCACCACTCTATGAGCCTGAAAATTCTCCTCCTTCCAGTGTTTGTTATCTTGGACGTGATACTCGTAATCGGTTACATCAAGCCGGATGCGAGTGATATCTTCGCCAAGCGAGATGAGATCGTGGCGACTGAGGCCGAGCTCGCAAAAGTAGACGCTGTTTCTGGAAATATCCAGGCACTTGGTCAAGCACTTGCGAGTCGGGACGAAGCGGTGTCGTTCGTCGATCGGTACTATCCGAGAGCGCTCGATGAGGAACGAGTCGTTGATATGTTCAATTTTCTCGCGCAGCAGTCCGGTCTCATCGTGACCGGTGTCAAGATCACGAAGAACCAGGTTACCCACCCGACTGATGAGGCCTATAATGAGGCGATCAACAGCGGCATGACTCCCGAGCAGGCGACAGTATATGCCGAGACTGCCGCACTCGCACTGCCTCAGGGTTACACAGCAGCGGTGGCGGTGCTTGGTGCCTATCCAAACATTAAGGATTTCTTCAATCGGATCCATCACGCTGATCGGCTGCATGAAACGGCTGAGTTCGCGATCACCCAGCGTGAACGTGATGCAGGTCAGACGGAAGAAGAGATTACTCGGGGGATTCAAGAGAACTTTCTGATTGGGACATTTGAAGCGAATTTCCCGTACGTCGGTGCACAACAGGCGAGCGACCCGCTGGTAGATCCGATTTTTCAATCATCGGCTGTGGACTTTGAGACCGCCGAACACGCGCTTACTTTCGTCACGAGTCCGCTGCCACTGCTTGACAGTGGGACGAGCGGCCGACCGAATCCGTTTGAGTAGCGAACCCTCATGCCTCCGGAGACTACCAAAGCGTCTGGCGTCGCGTCGGGTACAGGATTGACTTCCGGGACCGATATTCACGCGGTTGCCGTGCGTCTCGGTGTGCCACTCTTGGAAGCGGCTCCGGCGACTATTGATCGGACAATTCTCTCGATCCTCCCTGAGGACACCGCGCGGAAATACCAGATGGCGGTCTTTAATCGTCAGAACGGGGTGATTTCGGTCGCGATGGTCAACCCGCAGGATTTCGATGCACTCAATGCGCTGCGTTTCATCGCAGAGAAAGAACGGCTCGAGATCGAGGTCTCGCTCGTGACGCAAGCGACGTTCGAGGATCTCATGCAGGCCTATGCGGGGACAGACCGGGCACTCGAAGAAGCCATCGTATCACTGAAAAAGGAGAAAGATTCGGCGATTCAGATCCAGGAGGATGCAACGGGTGCCAATGCTTTGCCGGAGATGTTCCAAGACGCACCGATCGCCAAGCTCGTCGATGTGATCGTGAAACATGCGATGGAAGGGCGCGCGAGCGATATCCACATCGAACCAGTTGATGGGAACTATCGTGTCCGGTTTCGGGTCGACGGACTGCTCAAGGCGACACTTGTTTTTCCGAATGATGTCGGTCGGGCCGTGCTCTCGCGGATCAAAATCCTCGCCAATCTGAAAATCGACGAGAAGCGTAAGCCACAAGACGGCCGATTCCGGGTGGTGGCCGAAGACAAAACCATCGATCTCCGCGTCTCGACGTTGCCGGTTATCGACGGAGAAAAGGTCGTCATGCGAATCCTCGACAAGAGTAATAACATGGCTGATCTCGACAAGCTGGGCTTGTGGGGACGGAATCGGGAGGTACTCACACGGAAAATCAAGGAGCCGTATGGTATCATCCTCATCACTGGACCGACGGGTTCTGGTAAGTCGACGACTTTGTATGCATTTCTCCAGATCCTGAATCAGGAAGAGCGCAATATCATCACGCTCGAGGACCCAGTCGAGTATTTCATGGAAGGTATCAATCAGAGCCAGATCCGACCGGAAATCGGCTACTCCTTCGCGGATGGTCTACGCTCCATCCTTCGGCAGGATCCAAATGTCATCATGGTCGGCGAGATTCGCGATGAGGAAACCGGTGAGCTTGCGATCCATGCGGCCTTGACTGGCCACCTCGTATTGTCCACGCTCCACACAAATGACGCGATCAAGGCCTTGCCGCGCCTCATCGATATGGGAGCAGAGCCGTTCCTCCTCGCTTCGTCGATTCAGGCGCTGGCGGCACAGCGGCTCGTCCGGCGGATTTGTGAGAGCTGCAAGGGGGAAGTCAAACTGACGCCCGGTATGCAGAAACGGATGGAGGCCGCACGGACGGCAATTCCGCTGACGGAACTTCAAGCCTATGATCTGGATCCTCAGGCCCCGCTGAAGGTGTACCAAGGCAAGGGTTGTGATGTCTGTGGTCAGACCGGGTACAAGGGCCGGATCGCTATTTATGAAGTCTTTGAGGTGACGGATGAGGCAAAGATCATCATCACGGACAAGACGGCGAACGAGAATGAATTGAAAAAAGAGGCGGTGCATCAGCACATGCTTATGATGAAGATCGATGGTCTCTTGAAAGTTTTGAAAGGTATCACGACGATTGCTGAAGTGGAACGCGTAACAGAAGGAACACTCGTCGATGAAGAATAGTCAGAGGGATCGCAGCAGGGCGATGTGCGATTGGGCGTCCCGTACTCATGAGGAGAGGGAGTGGGGAAAGCGAAAAAAGATGTTAGACTACTAAGGGTAAGGAAAAAACAAACAGGAAGCATGTCTATGGAACAGCTGGATATCGAAGCGCGGCTGAAAAATATCCTTGCGATTGTGGGACAGCAGGGCGCCTCGGATGTCCATTTTGTCATCGGCCGTTTTCCGACGCTCCGCATCAACGGCAAGCTTCATCAGCTGACCAAAGAGAAAATCCTCACGCCGGCGGATACCAAGGCGCTCGCCGAGATCATCCTGACTGAGGATAAGAAGGCGGAACTTACAGAAGACGGTCAGACCGACCTCTCCTACAATTTCGAGGACCGGGCGCGCTTTCGCGTTAACATTTTCTATCAGAAAGGCTACGTCTCGATCGCGATGCGCTTCGTGATGAACAAGATCCGCGCACTCGAGGAACTCAATGTGCCGACGTCACTGTATAACTTCACCAATGTCAGTCAGGGGCTCGTCCTTATGACTGGTCCCGTCGGCCATGGCAAGTCGACGACCTTGGCCGCGCTCATCGACCATATCAATCACACTCAGGAGAAGCATATCGTCACGATCGAAGACCCGATCGAATTTGTGTATGAACAGGACCGCTGCATCATCAATCAGCGCGAAGTGGGCCGGGATGCCAAGAGTTTTTCCTCGGCACTTCGGGCGGTCTTGCGCGAGGACGTAAATGTCGTGCTCCTCGGCGAACTGCGCGATCTCGACACGATCTCGACAGCTATGACCGCGGCTGAAACCGGTCACCTCATCTTTGCGACGCTCCATACCAATGACGCTCCTCAGACGATCGACCGCGTTATCGATGTCTTCCCAGCGCATCAGCAGAACCAGATCCGGCTCCAGCTGGCCAATGTGCTCCTCGGGGTTGTCTCGCAGCGCCTCTTGCCGCAGCTCTCGGGTGGTCGGGTGCCAGCGATTGAGATCATGTTCAAGAACCATGCCGTGGAAAACCTCATCCGAGAGAATAAGGTCCACCAGCTCGACTCCGTCATCGAAACCAGTATGAAGGAGGGGATGGTGTCACTCGATCGGTCGCTCGCTGATCTCGTGCGTCGAGGTATCGTCGCGATCGATGACGCCACCGCTTATGCCAAGAACAAGGATTATTTCACGATGCTCGTCCGGAAGGAAGATAATTAAGTATGTACGAAGCGGGGGTGACTCCGCTGGCGAGACAGAGAAGCCGAGCACACGCCTATGAAATTCAATTTCAAAGCCAAAACAGAGACCGGCGACCTGAAGGAGGGGCTCGTCGAGGCGATTTCGCGCGAGGCGGCGATCGAGATCCTCCAGAAGAATAGCCTCATCCCGTTGCAGGTCGTCTCGGATGAGCGGGGCGGGTTTGGCGGTATTGTGCGAGGGGTCCAAAAGCTCTGGGAAGGCGCTTCCCAGAAGGAATTGATGGTTATTTTCCGGCAGCTGGCGACCTTGATCGAGGCACATGTGCCGGTAGTGACATCGCTCAAGACGATCAGTGAACAGTCGGAAAACCACTTTCTCCGCGCTGTGTTGCATGAAATGGAGGATGATATCGAAGACGGTATGTCATTTTCCGAATCTCTTGAGAAGCACCCGACGGTCTTTGATGCGATGACGATCAATCTCATCCGGTCGGGAGAGGTCTCGGGCAATCTCCAGCGCTCGATCGAATTTGTCGCTGATAACATCGAGAAGAATTACCATCTGACGTCGAAGGTCCGGGGGGCGCTTTTCTACCCGGCGTTTGTGTTGGCGGTGGCTGGAGTGATCGCCTTCATTGTCGTGACGTTTATCCTGCCAAAAATCACTTTGCTTATCAAGGATTTGAATGTCCCCGTGCCATGGTATACGACGGTCCTCATCAATCTCGGTGACTTCATGAATGCGTACTGGTGGGCGGTGCTCATCGCACTCATTGCAGTCGCAGTGACGGTCTACTATTATTTCCGTTCGGAAAGTGGCAAGCGAGAATGGGACATCATCGTGCTCCATCTCCCCGTTTTCAAGACTTTGGCCAAAAATGTCTATATTACCCGCCTGGCGGACAACCTCGCCGCGCTCATGGCGGGCGGTATCCCAGTTGTCCGGGCGCTCATGATTACGAGTGATGTTATCGGCAACACAGTCTACGCTCAGATCATGTTGAAAGCCGCCGAGGAAGTGAAGACAGGTGGAGCGATGAGCGGGGTGTTCCGGCATTTCCCAGCCGAGATCCCGCCGATTGTCGCTCAGATGGTGAAAATCGGTGAGGAGACCGGTACCATGTCCCATGTACTCGAGGGCATCGGCAAGTTCTATGATCAAGAGGTCGAGGTGATGACACGCAACCTCACGTCCCTCATCGAACCGATCCTCATCGTCTTTCTCGGTATCGGTGTCGGTATTCTGACTGTTGGTGTGCTCATGCCGATTTACAATATCGCTGGGCAGATGTAGGCGAGCAACCAGAAACAGATGACATGTGACAAAAGAAATCTTTAGAAATTTTGTTACGATGGGATGTAGAGTCTCAGGTCACTGGTTTCTTGGCACTGGTCACTTTCCGTGGGGTTGACACATTTCTAGCCAGGGTGTGAAGGATACGATATACTACAGATGTACGAAAATAAAAACAAATAGGAAAGGAGGTGAGAATTATGAATAAAACATACAAAGGTTTCACCTTGATCGAACTCCTCATCGTCATCGCGATCATCGGCATTCTCGCCTCGATCGTCCTCGTCTCGCTCTCGGGAGCACGGGAGAAGGCGAATATCGCCGCTTACAAGGCTCAGGTTCACTCGGTCCAGTCATCCGCGATTCTGGTGTGTGATTCAGATGCAGACGGTAACTTAGCGGCTGGCGAAGTAACACTACCGCCGGCAGCTAATCTCAAGATGGACCCATTAAATTACGCCACAGCTGATAACTGTGGGGTAAACGGAGCCGGGACCTTCTCATTGAGAACATCCTCGATAGAACTTGGGAGTTCTGCGGCAGCAACAGCATGTGAGGTTGCAGATACCACGATCCTCACGGATACAGGCGTGACCTTCCCATTAGGTTGCTAAGTGTTTAGGGTTTTCTATCTGCCGAATGGTTTCGGCAGATGCCGAAGCTCTAAAAATTAAGTAAAGTGAGCTAAAAATAATAAACAGATATGCACGCAATATTGAAGCAGGCACAGAAAAGAGGTTTCACCTTGATCGAACTCCTCATCGTCATCGCGATCATCGGCATTCTCGCCTCGATCGTCCTCGTCTCGCTCTCGGGCGCCCGTGAAAAGGCGAACATCGCCGCCTACAAGGCTCAGGTGCATTCGGTCCAAGCATCTGCGATTCTGGTGTGTGATTCAGATGCAGACGGTGACTTAGCGGCTGGCGAAGTAACACTACCGACGAGCCAGCTCAAGATGGACCCGTTGGCTTTCGGTGCAGCTGATAGCTGCGGGGTAAATGGAGCTGGGACCTTCTCGTTGACAACGTCCTCGATAGAACTTGGGAGTTCTGCGGCAGCAACAGCATGTGAGACTGCAGATACCACTATCCTCACGGATACAGGCGTGACCTTCCCATTAGGTTGCTAGGCCTTCTCGGTTGAATGATTCATCAAGGGCATCCTTGATGAATCAATTGAGCTGAGAATATTGCTAAATTGTCACTAAAAGCATCGTGAAGAAACTTTCCTTACGAGGTATCCGCCGAACCGGTTTCACCTTGATTGAACTCCTCATCGTCATCGCGATCATCGGCATTCTCGCCTCGATCGTGCTCGTCTCGTTGTCGAGCGCTCGGGAGAAGGCGAAGATGGCAAAATTCAAGGCCGTCGCGCATAGCATGCAGACGCAGGCGATCTCGGCCTGTGATAGCGATTCTATGGGTGATTACGCGGATGGGGGAGCGACGTTTGGTGATATCTCTGAAGATGTCATCGATGTGGCGGGTATCGCCGAAGTAACTACTCCGTCATGTGGCCAGGCTGGTGCGGGTACATTTCAAATCGATGTCCCAGCGGCCAACTTGACTGGCACCTGTACGGCGACGATGCAAGAAACAGGTATCACGGGTTTTGTCGGGACGGCCCCGGGCTGCGTCTAGCCCGTAGCAGCGAGTGTGACGACAGCTAGAGGCCCGAGCGGCCTCTTTTTTGTGGATATGTGTGGGATTTTGGTATACTTGTTGCATATTTCCATTGAAATAAAGGCCTTTTTGTGCTAAGATAAGGGTAATAATCGGGTGTTTTTACCGGAAAATATGAGCGACAACATAGCCCTCAATCAGTTTATTCAGGCTCGTCCCCACCTCGTCTGGCACGTGAGGAATTTGGAACAGCTCTCAGCATCTTCCATTGTCGAGCATACGCTCAACTATGGGACCTGGCAGGATGTCCAGGATCTCTTTGCTCTCATCGGTCTCGATGCAACAGCGAAAGTTTTTTCCGATCAGCAGGAGAAACCCAGGAGCAATTACCGTCCAGAGATAGCGAATTACTTCCGATTGTACTTCTCCCGCTATGCTGCACGCTGAAATCCTCTCGCCGGAGCAACAGGCGTTGTTGTCGCTTTTGAAAGAGCTCGTGCGTTTCAGCCTGAGTTAAGTTTAATTGTCTCCGGGAAGTGTGTGGACACCCCCTGGTTTGGAGTATGCTCATCCTCTTTTTCTTCCTCCTCGGTCTCATCATCGGGAGTTTCCTGAATGTCGTCGTCCTGCGGCTGGAGTCCGAAAAGACACTCAGTGGCCGGTCGCAGTGTCCGTCATGCGGCAAGCTCATCCGTTGGTATGACAATATCCCGGTCCTCTCTTTCTTCCTCCTCGGTCGCCGTTGTCGAGAGTGCCACTTCCCGATTTCCTGGCAGTATCCAACAGTTGAATTCGCGACCGGTGTTCTCTTCGCTCTTTTTGGGACGCTGGCCATTGGGACAGGGACCATGGCTGATCTGGTGTTCACGGCTTGGTGGCTGATCCTCGTTTCGCTCTTTATCGTGATCGCGCTCTATGATGCGCGCAATATGGAGATCCCCCTCGTGCTCCTCCTTGTCGGAGTCATCGCGGCAGCGACTTATGCTCTGACGGCGACTGCTCTGGCACCGGGAAATTGGTTTGACGCGGCGGCGCCCTGGCGGGACATGCTCTGGGGCGGAGGCATTGCGGCCCTCATTTTTTATGCGCTCGTCTATTTCTCTCATGAGACATGGATGGGGATGGGCGATGTTTGGCTCGCTGGCATCGCTGGGGCGGCGATCGGATTGCCGGCCCTGCTCATCCTGTTCACGCTCTCATTCTCCATCGGCAGCGTCATCGGTATCACACTCCTCTGGCTCGGGAAGCGGGGGATGAAGAGCCAAATCCCGTTTGCTCCGTTTCTCGTGGCCGGGACACTGTTGACACTCTTCGTTCAGGCTGTGGATCCGTGGTGGCTGAGTCTGTTCCTCTTTTCGCCCATTTAGCGGTACAATGAGGGCATGCAAGAAACAAAAAATAGGAGACGGGGCTTCACGTTGATCGAAGTACTCATCGTCATTGCAATCATTGGTATTTTGAGCGCGATGGTGCTTGTTTCGCTCGCGGGTGCTCGTACAGCGCGGGACTTGGACCGGTCCTCACGCGAGGTCGCGGCGGTACTCCGTGAGGCGCAGAACTATGCTCTGTCTGGGCGGAGTGCGAGCATCGGCGAAAACAACTGCTCCTACAGTGTCCAGGTGACGAGCGGTAGCAGCAATTATTCACTGCGTCATACGTATGGCAGCGGCTGCGGATCGAATGATTCCCTGTCGAACTACAGCTTGACGCGGGGTGTTGTCTTCGGATCAAACCTGACCGCCAGTTTCTCAGTGCCACGCGGCGTATTGACGCCCGCTCCGGCGAGCATCGCCCTTACAAAGGATGGTTCGACGGTGTATGTCTGTCTCTCTGCGGCCGGACAGATCTCGGAAAATGGCTCGAATAGCACTTGCCCCTAGCAAACACATATGCACAGAACGCCGCTGACATCCCCGATCAAGGGCTTCACTATCGCCGAGGTGTTGTTGTCTGGTTTCGTCCTTACGGTGGGTATGGTGACAGTCATGAGTCTCTTCTCGGCCTCGCATCGGCAGTCATTTGATACGCGGAACGTCATCATCGCATCCGGGCTGGCCCAGGAAGGAGCGGAAATCGTGCGCAATATCCGTGACAACAATATCGCCTATCGGACCAAAAATTGGACCACAGGTGATAACTGTTCGACTTCAACATCGGGCAACTGCGATCCTTTCCGCTATTTCCCAACTGCGGCGAATGAGCGTTGCACAGCCAGTTTTGGCGATACTACATTCAATTGTTCTAGCCCATCGTTCGCGCTGAGGATGAATGGCAATGGTCTGTACCAGCATGGGGCGGGGATCACAGCGAGCCGCTTCTTCCGAGTGCTGAAGATCGACCAATCAGGTAGTGCTGATTCGGCGCGGGTGCAGAGCTTTGTCTCGTGGCAGGATCCAGGCTCGAATCTGAATGGTTCGGGAGCAGTGGCGTGGTGTACACTCGGAAATCAGTGCGTCTACACAGAACTCTTTCTCGATAATTGGAAATGAGTATGCACACCACACGGAGACAAAAAGGGTTCACTCTAATTGAAGTCGTGGTAGCAATGGCGGCATTCACGATCATCATATTGGGGGTGATGCAGATCATGGCCCAAAGCACCAAGTCCTATCGTTCCCAGAAGCTCATCCAGGCAAATCTCGAGACGGCCCAGTTTGTCCTGAACCTCATGGCTAAGGAGCTCCGGACATCGAGCATTATCTCGAGCACAAGTGGGACGCCGTCCTCGACGATCACGTTCTTCGATTATTCGCAAAATCTGTGTATCCAGTACCGTGCGAACAATACGACGGGGATAGTCGAACGACGACAGAGTCCGAATGGTCACTTCAATAATTCTAATCCTGATACTAACCGAACAGGTTGCGATTCATATCTCTTCCCTTCCATAAGTTATGCGACCCTCCTTTCCGGTCTCTCGGGGCATCGATTTCAGGTCGATCCGTCGGCGCCGATGCCCAATCCACATGCTGGCCGAGTGAGCGCATCACTGACTATCGGAACGGGTGGTACCGCTGCGACAGCCCAGACGACGGTATCGCTCCGGGATTACAACTACATCGGTATCTGACGTGGCTATGGATGGAGTGATGAATGAGCGGACAGCTCAAGCGAGGATAGTCAAGCTCGTCCAGGAGATCGACTACCATCGCCACCGGTATCATGTATTGGATACGCCCGAGATTTCTGATGAGGCGTATGATTCGCTGTTCCGTGAATTGGAGTCGCTCGAGCATGATTTTCCTGCGCTCCGGAGCCCAAACAGTCCGACTTCGCGCGTCGGTGCTGAACCCCGCACCGAATTTCGCAAGGTCCGGCACGCGGTCGCCCAGTGGTCCTTTGATGATGTCTTTGATCTCGCTGAACTCGTGGAGTGGGATGCCAAGCTCCGCCGCACTCTGGCCAAAGAGACTGGGGACGAGCGAGAGGCAATCGAGTATATGGCCGAGCTCAAGATCGACGGGCTCAAGATCGTTTTGACCTATGAAAAAGGCGAGTTTGTCCGCGGCGCAACCCGGGGCAATGGCCTGATTGGCGAAGATGTGACCGAAAATCTCCGTACGATCCGGAGTATGCCGCTCCGACTCGCGAAGCCAGTTGATATGGTCGTCGTCGGCGAGGCGTGGCTGTCGAAATCCGAACTGGACCGCATCAATGCCGGACGGAAGAAAGCTGGTGAGGCGCTTTTTGCCAATCCGCGCAATGCCGCCGCGGGAGCGATCCGTCAGCTCGATTCGCATGTGACCGCCGAGCGCAAACTCGATTGCTTCATCTACGATATCGAAATTATTTCTGGCGAGCCATTGCCGGCGACCCAGGCCGATGAGCTTGCCTTGCTCCAGACCATCGGCTTCAAGGTCAACCCGCATATTCGGAAATGTGCGTCCATCCACGATGTCGAGGCTTTTTATACCGAATGGAATGACAAACGTGAGAGCCTGCCGTATATGCTCGACGGTATCGTGGTGAAGGCAAACAGTCGGGCGCTTCAGGAGACGCTTGGCTATACTGGGAAGGCGCCGCGCTTTGCGATCGCGTTCAAATTCCCCGCTGAGGAAGCTACGAGCATCGTCGAGGATATCAGTATCCAGGTGGGCCGCACCGGTGTCCTCACCCCCGTCGCGCATCTGACTCCAGTTCGACTCGCGGGGACAGTCGTCTCGCGGGCGACCCTCCACAATGCGGACGAGATCGCCCGGCTCGGTATCCGGCTCGGGGACACCGTCGTGGTGAGGAAAGCGGGCGACATCATCCCCGAAGTCGTTTCTGTCATGGAAAAGCTTCGGAGCGGCAAAGAAAGATGCTTTACGATGCCGACTCGTTGCCCTAAATGTGGCAGTCCAGTCGAGCGCCGGGTGATCGGGGAAAAGGCGGGCGAGAAGCAATTCTCAGCAGCCCTGTATTGCACGAATGCGAGCTGTTTTGCAGTGGAACGAGAGGTGATCATCCATGCCGTGTCGCGGAAAGGCCTCGACATCGTCGGGATGGGGGAGAAGATCGTCGAACAGTTTATGGAGGACGGCCTCATCGCCAATCTGGCCGACATCTTCGAACTGACACCGGGGGATATCGCACCACTGGAACGCTTTGCTGAGAAATCCGCCGAGAAACTCGCTGCGTCGATCCAACGGGCCAAGCGCGTGCCGCTCGAGCGTCTTATTTTCGCACTTGGTATCCGGCATGTGGGGGAAGAGACCGCCGAACTTATCGCGAAATTTGTCACGACCAAGGTGAAAACGAAGACCATCACGCCCGAGCGTTTGTTTGAGTTCGTTCAGGGGCTATCGATCGATGAGTGGGTCGCACTCGATGGCATCGGTGAGAAATCCGCGGTGAGCCTCACGGAATGGTTTGCCGATGAGCGGAACGCGAAATTGTTTCAGGCGTTGGAGCGAGCTGGAGTCATAGCTATACTTCCCGAACACGTGAAGCTGGAAAATGCTGCGCTGGTTGGGAAAACTTTCGTGCTTACCGGTGAATTAACCAACTTTACAAGGGATGAGGCCAAGCGTAAGATAAAGCAGTTGGGCGGCTCAGTAAGCTCTTCAGTAAGCGGAAAAACGGACTTCGTCGTTGCGGGCACCGACCCCGGCAGCAAGTACGACAATGCCAAAAAACTCGGCGTAAAAATTCTTAACGAAGAAGAGTTCTTAAGTCTCATCGTTACTAAAAACTAAGTAAACTAGTAACTAGTCACTGCATTTCAGCTATGCTCTCAACTGACGAAGTGAAAAAAATTGCGACCCTCGCCCGTGTCGGGCTGACCGACGAGGAAGTGTCGCATTTCCAGAGGGACCTCTCCGCCGTCCTCGACTGGTTCGGAGAGCTGAAGGAGGCAGATATTTCCGGTGCGCCGACCGAAACGTCCATGGCGCCTGAATCCGACCGCTCAGCGGAAGATATCGCTTCGCTATCTGGAGAAGCGCCGCGTATCTTGGAGAATGCCCCCGACAAGAAGGACAGTTATTTCAAAGTGAAATCGGTGTTCTGAATAACCGACAACCAACGACAGACTACGAAAGATACAGCATGGTAAAGATTATGAAGGAGCACTTAGTATTTCTGTTGTTGGTTGTTAGTGGTGAGTGGTAAATTAGTCACATATGATTCGCGAACTGCACGATCGAATTCAAAGCGGTGAAAAGAAGGCGACAGAATTGACCGCCGAGTATTTTGCGCGTATCCAGGAACGCGATGCGACTCTTCATGCCTTCCTCACGCTGCGCGAAGCCGAGGCGCTGCGCGAAGCCGAGGCGGTGGATCAGGCAGTGAAACGCGGCGAGACGATCGGCCTCCTGGCGGGCATCCCTGGTGCCGTGAAGGACAACATGGTGATGGTGGGGGAGCGGACGACGGCGGGATCGAAAATCCTCGACAACTACATTGCGACCTATGATGCGACTGCTGTGAAGAAGCTGCGCGCCGCTCACGCAGTCATCCTCGGCAAGACGAATCTGGATGAATTCGCCATGGGGGCCTCGACCGAAAACAGTGGCTATGGTCCGACGCGACATCCGCTCGATCCGACGCGGGTCCCGGGTGGCAGCTCGGGTGGGTCAGCCGTCGCCGTCGCTGCCGATATGGCGGTCTATGCGCTTGGTTCGGACACGGGTGGCTCTATCCGCCAGCCAGCCGCGTTCTGTGGCGTGTATGGATTGAAGCCGACCTATGGCCGCGTCTCACGCTCGGGCCTCATCGCGATGGCATCGAGTCTCGATCAGATCGGTCCGTTCGGTAAGACCGTCGAGGATATCGCCATCGTCCTCTCACGTCTCGTCGGTCCTGACCCGCTCGATGCGACCGCGGCGGATCGACCAGAGGAGGCTTTCGAAACCAAGCTCAACCCGGATGTGCGAGGGAAACGGATCGGTATTCCGCATGAGTATTTCACTGATATCCCTGACCCTCGGGTGAAGGCCGCGAGTGAACAGGCGATCGAGACCTTTCGCTCGCTCGGTTGCGAGATCGTGCCGTTGTCTCTCCCGCACAGCCGTTTTGCGCTGCCGGTGTACTATATCATCCAACCGTCCGAGACTAGCTCCAACCTGGCCCGCTTCGACGGCATTCGCTATGGCCTGTCGGTGAATGATGCCGAGGACTCGCTCGAAAAGACCTCAACCTTGCTCGAGACCTATCTCGACACCCGCAAGATCGGCCTTGGCCCCGAGGTGAAGCGCCGCATCATGCTCGGTACCTATGCGCTCTCAGCCGGCTACTATGACGCCTACTACAAGAAAGCCCAGGCCGTCCGCTCGCTTCTCCGCAAGGATTTCCGAGATGCCTTTGCGACCGTCGATGCCGTGTTTTGTCCAACCGCGCCAGAGCCAGCCTTCAAACTCGGGGCCAAGACGGATGATCCGCTCACGATGTATTTCTCTGACATCTATACGGTCACGGCCAACTTGGTCGGCGTCCCGGCCATCTCATTTCCCATCGGGACGGCAGTCGAAGACGGTGTAGCGCTCCCACTCGGCGGACAGCTCATGGGAGAGTGGTTCGAAGAACAGACTGTCCTCGATCTCGCCCACGCATACGAACAGGCGGGCAAGCAGGTGAGTCTGTAGCAGAGGAAAGATCCGAAATCCGGCTATAATATTCACCCCGTTATAAGCTTTGTTTCGATGTTTTTGGGTTATACTACAAGAAGTGAGTTTTCGATCGCGCCTTTTCGCTTTATTTCCGTAAGCTTGTAACGGGGCAAGCCATATGAATACTGAATTCGACGCTCTCGGTGTCCTCGGCATGGCGCCGGCTATTTGGAATATCATCACTCAGTCGGCCCTGTTCACGGTACTGAAGGTTTTCCTCATCGTCTATTCGCTGGTCATGATCGCGGATGTTGTCTTGCTCGTCCTCATGCGGGGCGTGACCGGTAACCTGAAGATGCAGATTTATGGCACGACTCGTCCGCTCATCCGGAAGAATGAAGCCGCAGGCAAGTGGGCCTCAGTCGAGCGTCGCCTGGAGAGCGACAATCCGTCACACTACAAAGTCGCCATCCTGGAAGCCGATCACTTTGCTGATAGTCTCCTGAAAGAGTCCGGCTTTGATGGCGAAAACATGTCCGAGCGCTTGGCAAATATGCACCCTGGCCAGCTCCAGAGCTATCAGGGCCTGTCCGAGGCCCATGCCATCCGCAACCGCATCGTGAACGAACCCGCCTTCACTCTCGACCGCGAACAAGCCAAGGACTACCTCGAAAAATACAAAGGCCTCCTCATCGAGCTCGAGCTGTTTTCCTGAGGCCGACATAACTCGACTCCCTGTTTATGATTGAAAGTAGTCTCAATTTCAAACGATACAAGGGCGTGGCTGCCCTTTTTACGTGTTCGGCGGTTTACGCTTCGTTCGGTCCGCTCGTCCGCATTCTGTCGGAGATGTTCGGTACCTATGCGCAGGTCGCTGCTCGGATGGGGCTCGCGTTTGTTTTCCTCCTCACCCTCGGTCTCGTTTTTGGGAAGATCAAGCTGCTCTCGAAGAGTCAGATCCTGCGGGCGGTGCTCCTCGGCATCATATCGACATCCATCATCGTCTTCTTCACCATAGCCATTATCGAGATAAAGATCGCTTCGACAATTTTCCTGCTCTACGCGGCGAGCATCTTTGTCTCACTCGTCATCGGCACAGCAGTCTTCAAGGAAAAGCTTGGTCTCCAGAAGATCATCGCACTCATTCTCGCGTTCTTCGGACTATATCTATTCATGTCCGCCGACATCGCACTCGGACTTGGTTTCGGCACATTGGCAGCGATATTGTCTGGTGCGAGTGAGGGGATCGGCAATGGGATACGGAAGGGCCTGACCGGGGCGGACAAGACGACGGTCACCATCATTCAGTTCCTCGTCATCACCCTCTGTTCGTCCGTGCTCATCCTCTGGTCACATGAGACCGCTGTTCATGCATTGAGCCTGAAGGCAATCATCGCGCTCGTTTCGTTTTCGGTGTTGCAGCTCCTCCTGAACTACCTCCTCCTCTACGGCTTCCAGAATTTCGACGTGAATATCGGCACGGTCATCCTCTCACTCGAGCTTTTCCTTGCGGCGATCCTCGGCATCCTCCTCTACGGCGAAGCGCTCAGCGTGACCGAGCTCGTCGGTGGTGTGATCATCTTCCTCGCGTCGGTCGTGAGCGCCTGGGATTTCAAGAAACAACCGATAGCGGCATGAAACACACGATCGTCACGACGGGGCAGGCGTTTGCGGATATCGATGCGGTCGCATGTGTGATCGCGTACACCGAACTCCTCCGGCTCGAGGGTCGGACAGCCGAGGCGTATTTCCCTGGTGCGCTGAACAATAGCGTTACTCGTACCATCCGCGCGTGGGGACTCGAGTATCGGACTTTGCCGAGTACGACCGAGGCCGAGTTCGTAGTCATGGATGTGTCCGAGCCGCAGTACATCGCCCATGCGGCAACGGCGGGCACTATCGCAGAGGTGTACGATCATCACCCGGGATTCGAAACGCACTGGCAGGAGAAACTCGGCGAGCACTCGCATATCGAACCGATCGGCGCCTGCGCCACGCTCGTTTGGGAGGAGTATGAGAAACGCGGCAAGGCCGATGATATTAGCGAGCTCTCGGCGCGGCTCCTCGCGGTGGCGATTCTCTCGAACACGCTGAACTTTGGTGCGATCATCACGGACGAGCGGGACCGGCGCGCGTTTGCCACCCTGTGGAAGCGTGGGGGACTGCCAGACAACTGGATCGCTGACTATTTCGCCGAGCAGGAGGCGGCTGTCACGGGCGATGTCGTCCAAGCAATCATCGACGATACGAAAGTCTTCCGGATACCAGCGGTGCCGTTTCCCTTTACGATCGGGCAGCTCGAACTCTGGGCGTGGGAAGCATTCCTGAAAAAGGAGAGCGAACAGGTGAAGCGAGCACTCGAGAGTTTTGGTCACCCGCACTGGATCATGAGTGTCCCGAGCCTGTCCGAACGACGGAATCATTTCTACTGTGAAAACGCCGAGCTAAAGAGTGTGTTCGAGCGGGGACTGGGTGTGAAATTCGAAGGGGACTATGCTTCATCTGACCGCCCTTGGCTCCGCAAGGAGATACTGAAAGAATTCCAGAAGCTTTAGAGAGGATGCTCTTCTATCTAGGTGGAGCTTACCATTGACATTTTTTTTGAAACCAAGTCGGAATTTGACTACACTTAGGACATATTGAAATATTTTCTGAAGCGTGGCCTATGCTTTCCGAGTTAAGAAAATCTGTAGCTGGTATCCTCTATGAAAGAGTGGATAGTCCTTTTTATGGAGCCTTTATTGTTAGCTGGTTAGTGTGGAATTGGAAGATACCATATGTGACATTTTTAGTTGATTCCGATGGTTTGGGTCTAAGGTCCCACTTTGGGGGGGGGTGAGTTCCCTCGCCTTCAGGCGATAACTTCCAGTACGATATACTGAAAGTATGACCACTGAATATCGAAAGTCTTCCCACTCCGTCTTCAGTATCCAACTCCACATCGCCTGGATTACCAAGTACCGCTACAAGGTCCTGAAGGGTGAGATTGGACAAAGAGCCAGAGACCTCATCCGGCGCATCTGTATCGAAGAGAATGTCGAGATCATCTCTGGTGCGGTTGCTCCTGATCATGTCCACATTCTCGTCTCAGTCGACCCCTCGACCGCTCCGAGCACCCTGGTCAAATACCTGAAAGGCAAGACATCCCGACAACTCCAGATGGAATACCCTTCACTCAAGAAACAGTACTGGGGGCAGCACCTGTGGGCGAGAGGCTACTTTGTCGTCAGTGCCGGCAATGTCACCAAAGATATGATTAAGGAATATATCGAACACCATTTTGAATCGAAAGAGACCGAAGATAGTTTCCGGGTCGAGGAGACGAGTTCCTAGATTTCCAATCTAATCCCAATCTGTGCACTTCCAGTGCACAGTGGTTGAAATGAAAAAATAGACTATATATCTTCACTCGATACGAATACATGGAATTTCTTAATTCTCTATCCAGTTACTTCAACCGCTGTAATTGTGCTGCTGATGCCCTTTGTTACTAATGGTGTTTATTGGGTTACTTTAAAATTTGATACTTGGAGGCATAATAAAAAGCAGGTTATCACGGGGAAGAGGTTGCTTTCGATTGAGGAGTCAAACCAGCTAAGAAAGGAACTCTTACTTAACGAAGAAAAAGTTCTTAACGCTGTAGAAATGAAAGATCGGGAAATTGAATCTCTGAAAAGTATTATCAAAGAAATAGAAACTAGAGATTCTAAGCTTGGTGTTCCTGAACCCATACTCGCTGCTTTGGAGCCGGACTTTTCCGATGAGTATGATGCTATTTCAAAAAAGGGCATATTTAGGAGTAATGTCAAGGGCATTAGTAGCTATATTAATGGCGGCTGGGCATTTGATAGTAGACACATTCCAGCGGACGCAGTCTCATTTTTTGTAGCAAACAACCTTATAGAAAAATCTGAAAATAATAAATACAGCTTTACCAAGAAGGGAATATATTTTTTGAAAAGATTTCTTGATGAAGAGGTAAGGTAACTAAAAATAACGGACTGCCAAGCTTATTTTGAGTTGACAAATAGCACCTATCGCGCTATTTTTTTGACACCAAATTCCGTTTGCCAAGGAGGCAATTCATGCGTGTTCCTTACGAATCCCAGAAATATTTCCGGCTCCATCACTGCGTGGCTGATGACCACTACCACTTCATCACCGGTCCCGAGGACGTGTCCTGGCCGGTCTGGTCGCGTGAGGGCATGCTCCGCATGGTCGGTCTCTGCCGCGCCGAGCTCCTCGTGACGCTCCAGCCCGAGGACATCCCGCATGCCGAGCGCGAGCTCGCCGTCATCCGTGACGAGATCAACCGCCTCGCCCGGACGCAGCGGCGCATCCGTGGCAAGTTCACCAAGGACTTCCTTATCCCGCGCAACATGCTGTCGGGGGAGCGCGAGATCGCCGAGCACTGGGGCAAGTTCCGCCGCGGCGATGTGCCCTACATGGGGTATGTCAGCCAGGAAGTCATCGGCACGTTCTTTCTGCCGCTCTTCTGCGACTTCGTCGGCCGAGACCAGGCCCCGCAGCGCGAGCGGGTGCTCTCCCGACAGGAATGGGCGAAACTCGCCGAGACGCCCGCGCGCATCGTGACCATGGCCGAACTCGGCCTGGCCGCCTGAGCACTCCGCCTTGCGGGGTGCAAAAACCCGGTTCGACACATCCTTGTCGACCGGGCTTTTTCTTTATTCAAATTGTCTTAGGCCTTGGCGCGTTCGACATGGGTCCAGCCGCATTGCTTGGCGCGGATGCTCGCGGGGATCTCCCAGAACTTCATATAGGTCTTGATGAGCGCGAGGTACTCCACATAGCTGAGGAGGTAGAAGAAGAAATACATGAACGGCGCGACGAGCGCGAGGGCGAATTTCTGTCGGACGGGAATCGTGTCTTCGGCGAGGATGTTGAGCGATAGGTAGCCGCCGACGACGACGAATGCCGACGCGAGCGTGACCCAGTCGCCGTAGGCCACGACGATGTAGAGGATATACGACACCATGAACGGCTCGAAGAAGAACGCGAGGTCGGAGAAAAGCGCGTAGGGGAGGTAGAACCAGGTGAGGACGCGCGAGTGCTTGCGCTCGGTCGCGAAAAAGAGGCGGTGGTTTTTGATGAAGGTCTGGGCACGGCCGTACTTCCAGCGGAAGCGCTGGCGGATGAGGCCGGCCAGGTCGAGGACGGACTCGGTATAGGCGATGACATCCGAACCATAGATGACGCGGTGGTCCTTGCCGCCGAGACGGAGGAGCTTCATGGTGAGGTCGATGTCCTCGGTGATGGTGTCGGTGTCGTAGAAGCCGACTTCGATCAAGGCTGAGCGGCGGAAGGTCGAGCCGATGCCGCCGATGATGTACTCGATATTGAAGACGGTCTGCGCACGTTTCATCTGATAGCAGACGAGGTACTCGAAGACCTGGATCAGATTGAAGAGCGTGCCGCTCGGGCGGATTTTGACATTGGCCGAGAGCGCGACGACTCGCGGGTCGACGAAATAGCGCGCCGCATTGATGAGCGCGCCCGGGTCGAGCGATGAGTCGGCGTCGAGACACATCATGAGTTCGCCGGTAGCGTGATGGCGCATGCCGTTGTTCAGTGCGTGGGCCTTGCCGGCGTTTTCCTGGCGGACCAGTTTGAAGTGACCATCGACGAGGAGACGGTAGCGCTCGACCATCTGGTAGGTGAGATCGGTGGAGCCATCGTCCATGACGACGATCTCGAGGAGTTCGCTCGGGTATTTGGCGTTCAGGACAGACTCAATCGTGCGGATGATGGTGTTCTCCTCGTTGTGGGCGGGGATGACGACCGAGATCGTCGGGAGGCCGAACGTGATGCGTTTCTTCCGGCGGTTCCGGAGCGCGCGCTTCACGGTGTAGACATCCGACCCGATCATGAAAAACGCCATGCGGAAGACATTCAGCAGTCCGAGGATGACGATGAGTCCGGCGGTGAGTTCTCCGTAGGCAGTAGCCATGAGCGTTAGGCTTGTCGGTTGATGATCCAGGTCGCGATGCGGCTCACGATGAAGCTGACGAAGATGAGGGTGCCGAGGACGAGGGCGGTCAGCGAGAGAATAGAGAACGTGAAACTCGGCTCGGTTGTCGCGAACACACTCTCGGGCCCGATGAGACCGATGGAGAAGAGAAAAGCTGAAGCGATGATTTGGACAGCAGGGGCCATGAGTGGGGCTTAGTTAACGGAGCATAATAGCCTTTTTTATTGTTTTTGTCAAGGATAGAGAGTGGTATTTGGGTAGGGGATTTTCCCGTACGTTCTAGAATTGACAGCCCCCCAGTTTTCCTCTATAGTTCAGGCACAAGCCCTTGGGGCTTTTTTTAGACCAGAAAAAGGCATTTAAAAGCCATGAATACGATCATACGGTTCTTCTCGGAAGCCAAGGGCGAACTCATGAAGGTGAACTGGCCGACCCAGAAGGAGCTGGTCCGCTACACCATCCTGGTAGTCGTCATCAGTTTCGCCGTCGCTGTTTTCCTCGGGGCGCTCGACACGCTCTTCAGCTATCTCGTCGAACGGTTTCTCTTGACCCAATAATCACTCGAAAATCACTCGAACCATATGGCAAAGCAAAGTCAGCATCATGGGCGCGCCTGGTACGTGCTCCACACCTACTCGGGGTACGAGGACAATGTGTCGCGTAACCTGAAACAGCGTATCGAGTCGATGGACATGCAGAGCCTTATCTTCGACGTCCTAGTGCCCAAGGAGAAGAAGATCAAGATCAAGGCTGGCAAGCGCGTCGTCGTCGAGGAGCGCATCTATCCGGGCTATGTCCTGGTGGATATGGTGGTGACCGACGCCAGCTGGTACGTGGTGCGCAACACCCCGAATGTGACCGGTTTCATCGGTCTCGGTACCACCCCGACCCCGATCGACCCGGCCGAAATCGAAGGGCTGAAGAAGCGCATGGGCGTGGCCGAACCGAAGTACAAGATCGATGTGAAGATCGGTGAATCCGTCCGCATCATCGACGGCCCGTTCAAGAACTTCGAAGGCAAGATCCAGGAAGTGGACGATGAGAAGGGCAAGGTGAAGGTACTCGTGTCCATCTTTGGTCGCGAAACGCCGGTGGAACTCGACTTCCTGCAGATAAAAAAAGATTAGTCACCGAATGGCTCCCCGCACCTTTTCCGTCACCGAATGGTCTCTCCAGGAAGTGAGCTTCTCGGAAACGCCTGCGGCTCAGGCTGATGAATGACGGGGTTATTATTAAGAAAAGGATGCGGGATGCTCATAGTTGTAGCGTCTCGCAGACTCGACGACAACTATGGCAAAGGCAATCAAAGCGATCGTGAAGCTCCAGATCCCAGCCGGCAAAGCCACTCCGGCGCCGCCAGTCGGCACGGCCTTGGGGCCGCACGGGCTCAACATCCAGGATTTCTGCAGTAAGTACAATGAGGCGACTCGTCCGATGATGGGCGACATCATCCCGGTGGAGATCACCATCTTCGAGGACCGCAGCTTTACATTCGTGATGAAGACGCCGCCGGCTTCGGACCTCTTGAAGAAGGCAGCGAAAATCGAGAAGGCGGCCGCAAACCCGCTGAAGGATAAGGCCGGATCCGTCACCGAGGCCCAGGTCCGTGAAATCGCCGAAAAGAAGCTTCCCGACCTGAACGCCAACGACGTCGATGCGGCGATCCAGATCATCAAGGGCACCGCTCGCTCGATGGGGATAAAGATTGAGGGGTAATTCTGAATGGAATGAAGAATCAGGAAGTATGAATCATGGGTTTAAAAGATCGGACCTTTCTTTATTCTAGATTCATAATTCATTATTCAATTGTAATTACATAATCAGGTGGGAGAATAGTCTCAGATTGAGGTAATTCGTAGACCACTACCAAACATATGCAACACGGGAAGAAATATCGAGCGGCGGCAGAGAAAATTGAAGAGGGAAAGGTGTTCACCATCGCTGAGGCGGTGGCGTTCCTCCAGGCCCACAAGACAGCCAAGTTCGACGAGAGCGTTGAGATGCATTTCAAGCTGGGCATCTCGGCCAAGAAGAACGATGAAAACGTGCGCGGGACGGTCGTCTTGCCGCATGGCACCGGCCGCACGCAGAAAGTCGCGGTGGTGACCAGTACCAAACTGAAAGAGGCCCAGGACGCAGGTGCGGCGCTCGCCGGAGGCGAAGAGCTCGTCGCGCAAATCAAGGAGGGAAAGGTGAATCCTGGGACGCATTTTGACCTCGTCCTGGCGACACCGGAGATGATGCCGAAACTTGCGACGGTCGCCAAGATCCTCGGACCGAAAGGCATGATGCCGAGCCCCAAGAACGAGACCGTCACACAGAAAATCGCTGAGACAGTGGAAATGCTCCAGAAGGGGAAGAAGGCGAGCTACAAGAACGATGACTCGGGCAACATCCACCAGGTAGTGGGCAAGCTCTCTTTCACGGCGGCCGCCCTCGAGGAGAACATCGCCATGTTCACCGATGCTATCCAGAAGGGGAAGCCGGAAGGACTGAAGGGTCGTTTCATCCTCTCGATGACGCTCTCCTCGACCATGGGCCCCGGACTGCGCATCACGAAATAGCCATCATCAGACCGCGAAAAGCCTCGCTCTGACTCGTCTGGGCGGGGTTTTTTCTTGGGCGTGGGGCAGTTTGACCGAGCCTTTTTTGTGCCGTAAACTAGGGGAGTAATCAGCCATTTCTGGATGCTATGAACCAAATCGAAGTCGAAGTGAAATCGCTCCTCGGTGAGCAGACGGTGGCTGACCGCTTGCGAGAGAAAATCAGTGTGGCACCGTATGCGGCCACGCTAAAAGGGCAGAGTTCACAGCTCAATCACTACTTCTTGCCAGGTGATGTGGAGAAGTTGTTTGAAAGCCTCAAGGGGTATTTCGATCAGGTGAAACAGGAAAAATTGCGCCACATCCTGACCGAGGGGAAGCAGCACTCCGTTCGGACGCGGACGTACAATGACGGTAAGGCACTCCTCGTCTTGAAAGCGTCGATCGATGACACGACGAGCTCCAACGGACTCCTCCGGATCGAATTCGAGGAAGAAGTCCCTGGGCTCGATATCACCGCGCTCGATCAGGTGCTGCTCGATGCAGGCTTTGCGTATCAGGCAAAGTGGTCACGTGACCGTGAAGAATATACGCTCGCGGATGGGACAGTCGTCTGTCTCGATCGCAATGCGGGCTATGGGTATCTGGCAGAATTCGAACGCATGGTCGCGACACCGGCGGAAGCTGAAGCAGCGCGCGACGGAATCCGGGCGCTCATGTCCGAGCTCGGGGCCGAAGAATTGCCGCAGGATCGTCTGGAGCGCATGTTCGCCTTTTACAATGAGCACTGGCCGGAGTACTACGGCACAGAAAAGATCTTTACTCTCTCATAGTCCGAACACCCTAATCTCTAACCCCTGAAACGTGTATGTTTCTCTCTGACGTCGATATCAAGAAGGCTGTGAAGGATGGGAGTATCATCATCAAGGGATTCGATTCGGCCCGGTTGTCGCCGGCGAGCTATGATGTGATCCTCGACAATGATTTCATCGTGACGGACGTGTACAATACGCTGCTCATCGATCCGGTGAAGAAGATTTTTCCCAAGACGAGAGAACACCACGTGAAAGACGGCGAGCCATTTTGTCTCTATCCGGGCGAGACAGTACTCGGCAAGGTGCGCGACTTTGTCGGGAGCGACGAATTCCTCATCCAGATTTCGGGCAAGTCGAGCCTGGCGCGGATCGGTCTCGTCGTGCACAATACGGCTGGGCTCATCAACCCCGGGCACTTCCTCAACATCACACTTGAACTTTCCAATATCAACCGTATGCCGATCATCCTTCGGCCGGGGATGGAGATCGCTCAGCTCGTGTTTTCCCGACTGACGAGTCCGGTCGAGCAGAACTATGCCAAGACTGGCCGCTTCAATAAGAACAATTGGGAGAATTTCAAAGTAGCGAAAAAGCGGACCGTAAAAAAGTCAAAGAAATAATCAGAGGCGCCGGTATGCTCTCAAGTGATGAGGAAAAGATAGTTGAAGAAGTGAAGGGCTTTGTGAAACAGGCGTTCATTGAGAATCCTCATTTTAGCTTCCACGATTGGACAGTGATGTATGATCATTCCTGTAATGTCGAGTCAATAGCACATACGATCGCGCAAAGCGTAGCTTGCGATGAACTCTTGGTCGCGGTCGGGGCACTGCTTCATGATATTGGGAAAACCTACAAGGCAGATGAAAAGACGCTTCATCTCGAACATGAGACTTTTAATCTGCCCGTTTCAGAGGTTTTCTTAGGCACGTTGGATATATCTCGGCCTCGGCTTGAGAAATTGAAGAAACTGGTGGCCTTCGAGGACGAGGGGATTGAAATGCAGATTATCAAGGAAGCAGACGTATTAGCGTTCCCTTCAGACAAACGCCTATATATGTTGTACATTGAATGGGCCTTCAGGGAAGGACACGAGAGTTCTATCCAGAGAAAATTAGAGAAGTTCGACAAGCTTCAATTGGCTGTGAGTAAGAAGATGGGGGAACCGCTCTTTAGAAACATGGAAAAAGATTGGCATGCGTATGGAGTAGCTCATTCGTCCTAAGAAATAACTATGGAAAAAAGACACCCGGAATATCAGTATCTCGACCTGGTGCAGGAAATCTTGGACAAAGGCGTCAGGCAGGAGGACAAGGGAACGGATGCAGTAACGTACAGTCTTTTCGGCCGGCAGATTCGTTTTGATTTGTCTGAGGGATTTCCGCTTTTGACAACCAAGAAAGTCTATTGGAAGGGGTTGTTGTACGAGCTGTACTGGTTCCTCTCGGGCCAATCCAATGTGCGGTACCTAGCCGAGAACAATGTACACATCTGGGATGATTACCCGTACAAGATCTATCGAGAGAAGATGGCGGCCGGGACTGAACCGGAAATGACAAAGGAAGAGTTCATAGCCAAGCTCGTGGCGGATGATGACTTCGCCGAAAAGCATGGTAATTTGCGGCATATCTATGGCGAAATGTGGCGCCGCTGGCCCGCCAAAGATGGCCGGACCGTGGACCAGGTCCGCTGGCTGGTGAATGAACTCCGCGAGGACCCGGATGCGCACAACACCCTCGTCAATTCCTGGAATCCCGAGTACCTGTATGCGATGGCGAAGCCGGACGAGGCGGCACGTTTCCCGATTTGTCACAATATGTATCAGTGCAATATCAAGAACGGAAAGCTCTCACTCCACCTCTATCAGCGGAGTGCGGACATCTTCCTCGGTGTGCCGTTCAATATCGCGAGCTATGCGCTCCTCGCACATGTCTTGGCCCGGGCGACTGGGACCGAACCAGGGGAATTCATCCACACGTTGGGTGATGTGCACGTCTATGAGAACCACATGGATCAGGCACGCGAGCAGCTTAGCCGTCTGCCGCGGCCTTTCCCGACCGTCACTATCGATCCGAGTGTGAAGGACATCGATGACTTCCGACCGGAACATGCTGTCCTCTCGGGCTATGATCCACATCCGGCGATCAAGGCCGAGCTCAAGGTAGCGGGCGGGCTGCGCTCGAAGAACTGGGAGGCGTATCTGAAGGGAAAACAGGAAGAAGAGGAAAAGCAAAATAAGTTATGAGCGAGGAATTGGCTATTATTCCGACAGTAGCCGTAGTTGTTTTTAAGAATGATAACCCTGAGCTAGTCTGTTTGGTAGAACATTTACCAGGCGCACATCATGTGACAGGGACATTTGGTCTTCCGGCTGGGAGGGTTCAAGTCGGAGAAAAGAACATCGATGCCGGCGTACGTGAATTACAAGAAGAGACTGGGCTTACTGCCTCATCTACAGACATGATCTTTCTCAGTCAGTATGAAGCGCGTATTCAACAGAAAGAGGGAGTGAAGCACTTCACGATGGATGCATACCTTTGTACTCACTATGTGGGGGATCTCAGGGGTTCAGGGGAGACGAGTCCACAGTGGACGAACATACATGATGTAGGATCGCTTGGGAATCTTCTTCCGAATATAGAGAAAGCGATCAATAGAGGATATAGTGTTGCGTTGAAGAAGTAATGGACTTTTCGAAGGATATGCCTACACCACGTCTCAGCATCATCGCGGCAATCTCTGAAAACCGAGTCATCGGGAATGCTGGCAAGATCCCGTGGCATTTGAAAGATGACTGGCGCCGTTTCAAGGAACGCACCCTCGGACATGTGATCATCATGGGGCGGAAGACTTACGAGTCCATCGGGCGGCCACTGCCGGGTCGGACCAATATCGTCATCACCCGCGACACAGGCCGCGAGATCCCGGGGTGTGTCGTTGTCGGGAGCTTAGCTGAAGCACTTGAGCGGGCGCGGGCCATCGAGACCGAGGAGGTGTTCATCTGCGGTGGCGGACAGATCTATACTGAAGCCTTGTCCCAGGCTGACCGCTTGTATCTGACGGTGGTCCACGCCATAATAGACGGGGACGCTTTTTTCCCGGAGTATGCGGCATCCTTCGGAACAGTGGTGACATCGGAGGATTTTGAAGAATCTGGGTACCGTCTGACGTACCTCACATTGGAAAAGAATTAACGAACGTCTATGCCGAAAATTGTCGCGGTGCTCGGAATGCCAGGAGGCGGGAAATCAGAAGCGATCGAATATCTGATGACAAAGTATCAGTGGCCGAAGATTTATTTCGCTCAGCCGACCTTTGACGAGATGGAACGACGGGGACTTGAACGCAATCAGGCGAATGAGCGATTGGTGCGCGAGGATCTCCGTAACCTGCACGGTGATGATTATTATGCTCGCGAGGCAGTAAAGAAAGTTGAGGCCCTACTCGACGCAGAAGTAATTCTCCTTGAAAGTTTTTATAGTGCGCCAGAATATCGAGTGTTCAAAGATCGTTTTAAAGATGATTTTCTCACCATCGCAATCCACACGCGGCCATCTATTCGTCATCAACGGCTTCTCACCCGACCCGAGCGACCACTAACACTCCAAGAATCCGAAGAGCGTGACTGGGCGCAACTTAATCGACTTACGCAGGGGACGCCAATCGCACTGGCTGATTTCATGATTGTGAATGAAGGTGAGATTTCCGAATTGCACGCCGCTTTGGATCGCGCGGTCGGTCGAATTGGACAGTCTTGATTTCAACTCGCTATGGAGTCTCGCGTTATCGTGACGGCGATTGTCGAGAAAGACGGGAAGTATCTCTTCGGCCAGAAGCCACGGGACATCGGCCCGTACCCGAATACCTGGCACTTGCTCGGTGGCGGGGTGAAGTTGGGTGAAGAGAGCTGCGAGGAGGCCTTACGCCGAGAGATTAGAGAGGAAGCGGGGATTGAACTTGCCGAGGTCAGGCGTGTTTCCTTTGATGAAGACTATGAGCCAAATAAGCATGGCGTGATGACACACTATGTGTTCTTGGTATATTGGGCACGGTGTGTTTCCGAAACAACGCGGGCGGCTGACGATATCACTGAAATCCGCTGGATCGATCGTGGCGATCTGGGAACGTATCTCTTCACGCGGCCCAGCACAAAACTTTTCCACGAATTGGGCATATTGCCCGAATATGGCAGACCGGAGCAGACGATGGAGTCGAGTGCATAAATGTTATGCCACAGAGCCCGCTGGACGCCTGGGCTGCCGCAGAGTACACTAAGCAATCAGAGTAACACTATGGCACAATATGAACCGACTATCGGCATGGAAGTCCACGCGGAGCTGAAAACTGCTTCCAAGATGTTTTGCCGCTGCGCGAATGGCCTCGGGCTCGAGACCGAACCGAATGTCCACATCTGCCATGTCTGCACAGGGCAGCCGGGCGCCTTGCCGGTGCCCAATCAGGAAGCAATCCGATCGGTTCAGAGAGTCGGCCTGGCGCTGAATTGTGCACTCAGTTTCCACTCGAAATTCGACCGCAAGAACTATTTCTATCCGGATCTGCCGAAGGGGTATCAGATCTCACAATTCGATGAGCCATTCTGCGGGCGGGGGACGATGGAGATCGATGGCAAACCGTTCAATATCACTCGCATCCACTTGGAGGAAGATACCGGAAAATTGACGCACCCGGCCGGAGCGGACCATACGCTCGTCGACTACAATCGCGCCGGACTGCCCCTCATGGAGCTCGTGACGGAGCCGGATTTCAGCACGGCCAAAGACGCCCGCGCGTTTTGTCAGAAACTGCAACAGATCCTCCGCTATCTCGACGTCTCGGATGCTGACATGGAGAAGGGGCAGATGCGCTGCGAAGTAAACATCTCACTGCATGAGGCCGGGGCAGACCGCTTGTCGGGGACCAAAGTCGAGGTGAAGAATATCAATTCATTCAAGGCGGTCGAACGCGCGATCGAGTATGAGATCGTCCGCCAGACGGAGGCACTCGAGCGGGGCGAAAAGATCGTGCAGGAAACTCGCGGTTGGGACGAAAATCGGAACGCAACTGTCTCCCAGCGCAAGAAAGAATCAGCCCATGACTACCGGTATTTCCCTGAGCCGGATATCCCGCCGTTTGATTTTTCTGGTGAGTACATCAAGCAGTTGAGAGCGTCTTTGCCGGAGTTGCCAGATGCGAAACGAACTCGTTTCATGACGGAATTCGGCTTGTCGGACTCGGATGCAGACATTATCACCGAAGACAAAGAGGTCGCCTCGTATTTTGAGGCGGTCGTGAGTGAGTTCGGTGCCAAGCAAGACGCTGGCGAGACGAAAGCCGAACTGTCCAAACTAGTGAAGCTCGGGGCCAACTATTTCATCACCGAAGTCAGGAAACATCTGTCTGAAACGGGGGTGGCGATCGAGAAGTTCGTCATCACGCCAGAAAACTATGCCGAGTTCATCACCATCGTTGCTGATGGAGTGATCAACTCGAGTGCTGCTCAGACGGTTCTGTACGAGATGTACCAGGGCGAGGACAATGATCCATCGCATATCATTGAGCGGCTCAATCTCGTGCAGATGAGTGATGCGGGCGAACTTGAAACTATTGTCGATACTATCCTGGCGAACAATGTCCAGTCAGTCGCTGACTACAAAGCCGGCAAACAGAATGCGCTCCAGTACCTGGTCGGCCAGGTGATGAAGGAAACGAAAGGGAAAGCTAATCCAGGCGTGGCGAAAGAGCTGCTGGTGAAAAAACTGGCGGTCTAAGTATGCAACAAGTAGTAGTCATTGGCGGCGCCCATACGTTTGATACGTATGACGAGTATCTCGTAGCACTTCGTGGTCGTACGATTGATTTGGAACGCCTGAGGGGGAAAGGGTGGAAGTCAGTACTCGGCTCTGCCCTTGGCGACGAATATGAAGTCTTATCACTTCGTATGCCGTGTTTGGATAATGCAAAGTATCTCGAGTGGAAGATCATTTTCGAGAAGCTTCTCCCGCTTCTTTCTGGTGAAACGATATTCGTCGGACACTCGCTCGGCGGCGTATTCCTTGCTAAATATTTTTCTGAGGAGCGAGCGTTTGAAAAATTAAAAGCGCTCTTTCTGGTTGCATCGCCGTATAAAGACAGTGAGGAGTATTCACTTACTGATTTCGCGATCGAAGATGGACTCAAAGGACTTGCTACCTCGGGTGTCTCCATTCACCTTTACCAGAGTGAGGATGATCCGATCGTTCCGTTTTCGGATTTCGCGGCGTACCAGTTCGACTTGCCGAATGCGATGGTTCGTATTTTCAAAGATAGAGGCCATTTTCTCCAGGAGGAATTTCCCGAACTTGTTGAGGATATTCACCAACTTACATAGGATCGGATTAGGCTTGTAATATTCCGGCTTTGAGTGTAGGTTTGGGTTGGGAATCATCCCATATCAGGAGGAGAACAGGATGTCAGAGGATACTACGGAAGTAGATCTGAAATTTCTCGCCGAACCTGTTTCGCCGGATGCCGTTGCTCGGTGGCAGGAGGAATTTGCTGCCGCCGAGGCAAAGCGCAAGCGCCGCGAGCGACAGCAATCGGAAAAAGTGACGTTGGTCGTCGGCGAGCATAAAGGTTGTGGTGGTTCAATTCAGTACATTTCTGAGTTCGTACTCGCCTGTTCACCAGAGGAAGTAAGGCTTGATGCATCGAATCCGATGCGCGAGCGGGTGGCATGTTCCTGCCGGTGTTGTGGCATTGCCTACGACCCAGACTTTCCAGCCTATCGTGATCAAGTGATTGCCTATCGCAACCGGGAGGATGGTTAGCTGTAGTCATCGATGTTCCACCGTGCCCAAGCCAAACGGCTGAGGGCACGTTTTCATTTCACCAGACTCATAGCCTGTTGTATGTTTTCGATCCAATGGATCGTGATACCTTGCTTTTCGAGGCGGCGGAGCGAGGAGCGCTGGCGTTTGGCATAGTGGATGATGTCGTAGGGGAGATTGGTATAGAGCTCGGCATCAGTGATCTTCTTCTGGATGTATCTCGTGACAGCGCGGTATTCCAGTCCAAAGGATTCCAAACGCTCATAAGAGATGCCGCTGCGGTTGAGTTTTATTACTTCGTTGACAAGGCCAGCTTTCATCCACCCCATGAGGCGTTCGCGGATCTTCTTGTTCAATTCCTCGACGGGTGGATTGAGGCCGATGACAATATAGCGGGTAGCTTGTAGCTGGTAGCTGGTAGGTGAGAGAGGAGGGACTTTGCCGAGGGCTTTGGCAATCTCGATGGCCCGGAGGAGTCGGAGCTTGTTCTTCTTATCAATCGTCTTCGCGCGCTCGGGGTCGAGGCGTTTCAGGTAACCATAGAGTTCACCAGCGTCCTTCTTGCCCCACTTCTCGCGGAAGACTTGATCGGGTACAACTTTGGGGATCGGCAAGCCCAACATGAGCGCTTCGATCCAAAAGGTCGTGCCGCCGCAGATGATTACACGTTTGCCACGCGCCTCGATGTCGACAATCGCTTTCGTTGCATCAGCGAGGAAGTGAGACACATTGTATTCGATTTTCGGATTGGCGATGTCGATCAGGTGATGAGGAATGCCCTGAGAGTAAAAGGGCAGTGCATTATTCTTACCAGATCCTTCGACACGCTCAGGATGCCTCGCTCCTTTGTCGCGAGGCACTTTGCCGGTGCCGATATCCATACCGCGATAGACTTGGCGGCTGTCAGCGGATACGATCTCACCACCAAGCTCTCGTGCGAGAGCGATGGCCAAGGCGGACTTGCCGGAAGCAGTCGGCCCGACGATGACGATGATGGGTGGTTTTTCCATAAGCGATGAGTATATCCTAGATACTGGATTTCGGGAAGGCTTGGCGGTCACCCTTCAACTTTGGTCACTCCGGGCAGAGCGGCGAGCATTTGGATAGTCTCATCGGTCCGTTCGATGGAAAATGAAGTGGCGATAGTCTGTCCGAGGAGCCGCAGTGTCACGCCGACCGGGCCAGGTGGGAGATGACGGAGCGTTTTACCGATCTCATCGAAGAGGCGTGAGTCGGCCGTATCCGCGCAGTGGATAGTGAGGCAGACCTTGGGCAACCGTGGTTCTGCTGCTTTGCCGTGCTGGTATTTCTCATGGGTTTTCGTCACGCGGTCAAAGCCAGCGACCGTCTCCATATCCATGCGGCGCACATCATCGGCGGCGAGCCGGAGCAACCCGTCTTTGCGTGCGACTTTCAGGTCAATCATGACGATCTCGTCTTCGTTCAAGAGTCCTGCGACGCGTTCGGCTGTCTTGCCAAAGACGAGGATATCGATGCGGCCGGTCATGTCTTCAATGGTGACGAAGTAGAGCGGTTGACCTGATTTTGAAAGCGATTTTCGGGCGCTCGTGATGACGCCGCCCACCGTGACCCGCTTGCCGTCCGGTGTTTTTTCGAGACGGCCAATCTCGGTAGCAGCTTTTTTCAGGTACTCAGCATATTCAGTCATCGGATGATCGGTGACGTAGAGGCCGAGGAGTTCTTTTTCCCAGGCGAGTCGTTCACGTTTCGTTGAGTGAATAGTCTCTTTCAAGGGGATTCTCATCTCTGGGAGCGGCATATCGCCGAAGAGACTTTGACCATGGGTGGCTTTCAGTGTGCGGAGCTCGCGACCATGAGTGAGGATGGCGTCGAGATTATCGAGCACGGTTCGGCGTTCCGAGAGTGAATCAAAGGCGCCAACTTTGGCGAGGGCTTCGATTGTACGCTTGTTGAGATCTTTGGTTTGGACTCGCTCCATGAAGTTTTCGAGCGAGGTGTACTTGCCACCACGTTTGCGTTCGGCGACGATTTCCTCTGCCGCCAAGGTGCCGACATTTTTGATCGCATTCAATCCGAAGCGGATATGCTCCTGATTGTCGTCGCCCTTGATGACAGCAAAGGTGTCAAAGCTCTCATTAACATCTGGTGGAAGGACATCGATGCCGATTTCGCGTGCCTCACGGACCTCGATGGCGATACGGTCGGTATCGCCCTGGTCGCTGGTGAGGAGCGCAGCCATGAATTCGGCGGGGAAATGAGCCTTCAAGTACGCGGTCTGATACCCGATGAGCGCATAACAAGCGGCGTGGGAGCGGTTGAAGCCATAGCCTGCGAATGGTTCGATGAAGGCGAAGACTTTTTCGCCGATCGCGCGACCGACGCCAGTTTTCTCGCAGCCTTCGACGAACTTCACCCGCTGGCCATCGACGAGCTCTTTGATCTTTTTACCGACGGCTTTCCGCAATACATCCGCTTCGCCGAGGGTGAAACCGGCGAGATCACGCGCGATCTGCATGAGTTGTTCCTGGTAGACAGCAACACCGTAGGTGTTCTTCAAGATCGGCTCGAGCAGGGGATGCAGGTACTTCACCTCACGGGTGCCGTGTTTGCCGGCGATGAAGTCGGGGATATACTCCATCGGACCCGGGCGGTACAGGGCGACCATCGCGATGATATCTTCGAAGACAGTCGGTTTCAGCTGCTTCAGATAACGCTTCATGCCAGTCGATTCGAGCTGGAAGACGCCTGTCGTATGTGCATCCTGCAAAACTTTGTAACTGGCCGCATCATCGAGCAGGAGCTTTTCGATGTCGGGTACTTCCTTGCCGATCTTCTTCGCGATCTTGAGTGTGTTCTCGATGATAGTCAGGTTTTTGAGTCCCAGAAAGTCCATCTTCAGGAGGCCGATTTTTTCGACGGCGTTGGCTTTGGTTGAAGCAGCGTATTGGGTGACGACGGCATCGACACCGCCGGCCACGCGTTGGAGCGGCGTGTACTCAGTGACGGGGTCTTTGGTGATGACGACACCGCAGGCATGCATCGAAGCGTGACGGGCCAGACCTTCAATTTTTTTCGCGGCGTCGACCAGTCGCTTCACTTCCGCCGAGCCGTTGTAGTGGGCTTGGAATTCCGGCACACCTTCGAGCGCTTCTTCGATCGAGGTAAACATCGGAATCATCTTGGCGGTTCGGTCACAGAGCTCAAGCGGGATGCCGAGTGCCCGGCCGACATCGCGGATACTGCCGCGGGCGGCCATGGTCCCAAAGGTGATGATCTGGGCGACATGATCAGCACCATATTTCTGTCGGACGTAGTTGAGCACGTCCTCGCGACGCGTATCGGCGAAGTCCATGTCGACGTCCGGCATGGAGATGCGTTCCGGGTTGAGGAAGCGTTCAAAGAGGAGATTGTACTTGATCGGGTCGAGGTTGGTGATACCCGTGAGGTAGGCGACGAACGAACCAGCGGCCGAACCGCGGCCCGGACCGACGACGACGCCGTTGTCCTTGGCCCAGTTCACGAAGTCAGCCACGATGAGGAAGTAAGACGCGAAGCCAGTCTTTTCGATGACGGACAATTCATAGTTCATACGTTCCTCTTGCTCTGGCGTGATCGTTTCGCCGGGATAGCGTTTGGTCAGTCCAGCCTTGCAGAGTTCACGGAGGTAGGCGTCCGCGCTGGTGCCGGCAGGCAGAGGGAAAGAGGGGAGCTGGTTCTCGCCCATTTTCAGTGTGAAGTCACACTGCGCGGCGATCACTTCTGTGTTGTCGACGGCCTCGGGGATGTCGTGGAAGAGTTCACGCATCTCGGATTCACTGCGGAACGAGAGATCGAACGCCTTCATGCTGAAGCGCTCAGTGTCGGTCACACGTTTGTTGTCACGGATGGCGAGGAGGACGTCCTGAGTCTCGGCGTCCTCGGGGTGGATATAGTGGACATCGTTCGTCGCGACGAGTGGGATACCGGTCTCGCGCGCGATCTGGATCAGCCCTTGGTTCGCGACCATCTGGTTTTCGTAGTCGAGGTGCGGTTGGATTTCCAGGTAGAAATTGCCGGGGCCAAAGATCTCCTGATACTCGAGTGCGATTGTCTTGGCGCGTTCCACATTGCCATAAATCGTCTCGGCCGGCACTTCGCCCTGGAGCGACCCAGAGAGCGCGATGAGGCCTTCGTGGTGCTGCCGGAGGAGGTCCTTGTCCGCCCGCGCCTTGTAGTAGAAGCCCTCGAGCTGCGCAATCGAGATGATTTTCATCAGGTTCTTGTACCCTGTCTCATTTTTCACCAGGAGGACGAGTTGATTGCGGCGGCGGTCTTCGGCGGTGTTGTTCTTGCTGTGGAGGTCTTTGGACACCCAGATCTCGGCGCCGAGGATGGGCTTAATCCCGAGTTCCTTCGCATGACTGTAAAATTCGACGGCGGCATAGAGCGCCGAGGTATCGGTGAGCGCGAGCGATGTCATCCCGAGCTCCTTTGCACGATGAATGAGCTGATCCGGTGTCGGGAGCGCGGTGAGGAGCGTGTAGTGTGAGTGGACGTGGAGATGGGTGAAGGACATAGGAATGCAATTTCCAATTATCAATTTCTAATTTTCAATCAATTTCCAAATAGATCAAGTGTTCAATTGGAGAATCCAAAAATTGCGTCATTGTTTGAAAATTGAGAATTGTAAATTGAAAATTTCAGAAAATAAAAACACCAATCAAACTTGATGGGTGCAGCGACGATTGTGGAAGAGTTCCATCATAGCGGTAGAGTTCCCTCAAATATCCGGCTCGCGCTCTGGACTCCGCAGGGAAGTTAACTGATCTCAGTCTATCAGTTATGAAGGAAAGAAAGAAGCTGCCGGATTTTGGTCGGGCAGCTCTCGGGGGCTTGGTGGTTTATTGGCCGGGTGGTTCTTCACGCTTGTTGCTCGTGCTCTTTGGGTGAGTGTTACGAAAGTCTGGAGGTTCCAGAATTTTCAGTAACCTGTCCTGAGCCTCGTGTGGCGTCAAGAGTCTGGTCCTGCGAAACCGTATGAGAACCAGGACGATCAGAAGGACTCCTAGGATGACCAGCCATGCGGTAGCGCTTGAGTCGGTAAACAAAAGAACGACGTAGTGGCTGCCCCAGAGCAAGCTAGTAAAGACAGCTGCTATGATGAGGAGAATCACAAAGAACGGGTTTCGAAACGGATTTTTCATTTCCACCTCCGACAGTTGGAAGAACTCGCCCTCGAATTTCAAGGACAGTATACGATAACTTATTGACGGCAGTGTGTCAATACTCACGTAAAACGGCTTATAACTGGTATTTTTTGGTGCTACGATAGAGACATTGATATATGCAACTCCCGACTTTTGAATATGAAAAGAGGCTTACTGGACAGGGCCTAATCCCGATTGGGATCGATGAGGCCGGGCGGGGACCCTTGGCTGGACCGGTCGTGGCGGCAGCAGTTTTGCTGAAAAATTTCGAATCTCGGATTTCGAATCTCGAGAAAGAAGAAAATGAGAAACTATGGAAGTTGGTGCGGGATTCGAAGAAACTTAGTGAAAAACAGCGCGAACAGGCGTATCTCTTTGTACGAGATCAATTCCATATCGGGGTGGGGATCATTTCTGCCGAGACGATCGATCGAGTGAATATCCTTCAGGCGACGTTCCTGGCGATGCGGTCCGCAATATCTGAATTGCGGAGAATCTTGAATCAAGAGTTAGGAATCAAGGGGGAAGAGAAACTTGTTTTATTGATAGATGGCAATCAGAAGATTCCAAATACTTCCCTAGCACAAGAAGCGATTGTCGATGGCGACGGACTGGTGAAGTCGATTGCCGCCGCGTCCATCATCGCCAAAGTGACGCGCGACCGGCTCATCATCCTCGCTGACCACGAATATCCGGCGTATGGCTTCGCCCGGCACAAGGGTTATGGGACGCGGGAGCACATGGAAGCCCTCCGAAAGTACGGGCCGACCCCGATTCACCGGAAAAGCTTCCGTCCAGTCCAGCTGGCCAATCCCGAGACGGTCAATCAGCGGTTTTCCCGCGATCTCCAGCCCAAGAAACGGCCCAGTATTGCCAAGAAGCGACCGATCTGATACTCTAGCAGAGCCTTGCAGAGGCTTTTTCTATACGTTACACGCTATCCCCTAAACGCTAATTCCTCGTCAGACCTACCCTTCGACTGAGCTCAGGGTAGACTCGCTAACTGTTCGTCTATGGCTCTCCCCAAGCAACGACATACCCATCATCGCCGCGACCGAGCGCGCAAATTCCTCGAACTTACTCCCGTGGTTACCGCGAAGTGTCCGAAGTGTCAGGCGGAAGTCCTCCCACATCGGGCTTGCAAAGAGTGCGGCCACTACAAGGGACGCGAGGTTGTGAAGACCACTCCAAAAATGAAAACCGCAAAAGCTGCCTAAGGGCAGTCTTTTGCTTTAGAATGGAGAATATCGAATGAGGAATCTTGAGTCAGAAGATTATATTCAATCCGCCAACTGGCGCGGCAAAAGGTACAAGTATCGAGATCCTGCTGTACGTCAGAGGGAGAAATGCTATACTGAACCTAAACATAATCAAGTAGTTCCTTGCCGCCATGGCCAATAGACACCTTCAGCGTTCGGTCGTCATGCAGTCTCTCTTCGAATGGGACTTTCAGGGGAAGCATGATGAAAAAGCGCTCGCCGTCCTCCGCAAAAACATGGAGGAATTCGCCCCTGGGCTCGAGGAGTACACTTTCGCGCGCCGTTTGATGGAGAGCGTGCTGCACAATCGTTCGACAATCGATCAGCTCATCGAAAAATGTGCACCCGAGTGGCCGCTCGAGCAGGTGACGGTTGTCGATCGCAATATCTTGCGGCTCGGCATCGCGGAACTTATGTTTGGGGATTATGAGGAAGTGCCACCCAAGGTCGCGATCAATGAAGCGATCGAACTGGGGAAAAGTTTCGGGAGTGATGCGACGCCGCGCTTCGTCAATGGTGTACTCGGGACGATTTACCGTGAGATGGGGGAGCCGATGAAGGATGATACGAGTGAAAAGCACAAGGCCAAGCGGGCCGAAGAACTGCAGGCCGAGCCAGCGGATAGTGGGGAAGAAGATAAGTCGAAGATGAAAGCTGCGAAGGGCGAATAGAACCTGAGATGAATCTCTTTTTCGTAACGAAAAACTGATGTTTTGAACGAAAAGTGCGAAAGATGAGAAAGGCTACTCGGCGAGTAACCCGACGAGTCTTGAGTGCTTTGCAGCCAAAAGAGCAGATTTGGAGTAGAAAAGAGAGATTTCTTCTTAGGTTCTGAACAGGTACTTTTCTTTACAGGGATTAGACGAGCCAGTTTTATGACATTTGACGCACAGAAAATCGCCAAGACACTCGGCATCAAGATCGGCAACGCGGCGCTCTTCCAAGAGGCTGTGACGCATCGTTCGTATCTGAACGAGCACAAGAGTCATCCGGTCCCGCACAATGAGCGGCTGGAATTCCTCGGTGACGCGGTGCTGGAACTCGTCGTGACGGAGCGGCTGTACGCGGATTTTCCCGAGCGTCCCGAGGGCGAACTGACGGCGCTCCGAGCGGCGCTGGTCAATAGTGATATGCTCGCCAAGGTCGGTCATGATCTGGGGATCGAGCAATTCCTCCTCATGAGTCGAGGCGAGTCAAAAGACACTGGCCGAGCGCGTCAGTTCCTCGTCGCCAACGTGGTCGAGGCTGTCATCGGGGCACTCTATCTCGATCAGGGATATACGGCGGCCCAAGCCTTCATCGAAGCGCAAGTGCTGACGCGGATACAGGAAGTGCTCGATGCTAAACTGTATACTGATCCGAAGAGTCGTTTTCAGGAGCTGGCTCAAGAGAAGCAGGGGGTCACGCCGCAGTATCGGGTACTGCGCGAGTCCGGTCCGGATCATGACCGGCGTTTCATCGCGGGGGTCTTCATCGGCGACGAACTCATCGCCGAGGGCGAGGGACTGTCCAAACAGGAGGCGCAACGCAATGCCGCCAAGGAAGGGCTGGTTAAGAAGGGGTGGTAATTTAGCCTGTAGAGTTGAGTTGTGAGCGTATAGTGAAGGTCCGGGAACTCTTTTTCTTTTTGTCTTGAGAGAAGCTATACTGGGGGTAGAATATAGAAGTCAGAATGTGGGATAAGGGGAAGCCACGCTCTTTTTTGCTTTATTCTTGAATCATAATTCCTGATTCTTCCGACGTGTATCTCAAGAAACTCGAACTGAACGGTTTCAAGTCTTTCGCCACGAAGACAGCTTTGGATTTTCTACCTGACTGTCCCGTCTATGATGCTTCGCATAATGAGTCGGGCAGGGATATCGCTTCAGATAATAGCGGAAAGCCTGCCGGAAACACTTCTCGAAGAGATGTGGGCCGGTGCGGCATCACCGCGATCGTCGGGCCCAATGGCAGTGGCAAGTCCAATGTGGCCGATGCAATCCGTTGGGCGATCGGTGAGCAGTCATCGAAGAACTTGCGTGGCAAGAAGTCCGAAGACGTCATCTTTGCTGGGACCGAGGGCAAAGCGCGGCTTGGGACGGCGTCAGTCACGCTCTACTTTGACAATACCGACAAACGTATCCCGATAGAGTTTTCGGAGGTCGCGATCACGCGCAAGGTCCACCGAGATGGCGAGGGTGAATATCTGATCAATGGTTCGCGCGTTCGACTCCTCGATGTCGTCGACCTCTTGGCCAAGGCCGGGGTCGGCCGTGATAGCTACTGCGTAATCACACAAGGCATGAGCGACGCTGTGCTTAATGCGACGCCTTTGGAGCGTCGTGCCATCTTCGAGGACGCTGCCGGAGTGAAGCCATATCAGATCGAGAAAGAGCGCGCCCTTCGGAAGCTTGAAAGCACACGCGAAAACCTCGTCCGTGTCGATTCACTCGTCATCGAGATCGAACCACACCTTCGGAATCTCCGCCGCCAAGCCGAAAAAGCGTCTCAGGCCAAAGACATCGCCTTGAAACTCCGAGCGAAACAGGAGCTCCTCTACAGTTTTCTCTGGCATACCCAGAGCGAAGAGCGGGGCAGTCTTATCGTCCGACGAACAGCGATTGAGGAGGCGATTGCTGCTCTTGAACACGAGACGGTGACACTTGAGGCGCAATCGAAACGGGCAGCGACCGCCATGGAGACGAATGAACGCGAGGATGCCATCGAGAATGAACTTGGGAAACTGCGCGCAGAACTCAATGTGATAATCCGGGAGACGAGCGTCCTCGAGGGTCGCCAAGAAGCGGAGAGGGAGAAGCAGCGGGAACGTGAAGAAATCGAAATCATCCCAGTCGATCTTCCATTCGTCCAGGCTCGGCTCGAAGAAATAGCGAAACTCCAGGCAGAACTCATCGATAAATTAGCGCATATCGAGCAACTTGAAGATCTGCAGGATATCCGCGAGTTCGCGACGGTTGTCCGTCAGCGGATCGCTGATCTGCGCGCCCAGGCTGGCGAGGGGAGTGTGAAGATGAAGAAGGTCATGGCCATCTCGGATACGGAGCGTGAAGCCACGGCAGCGCGTCTGGCCGAGATTGAGTCGCAACTTGCGACGTTGCATGAACAAGCCCGATCCTTTGAACAGCGCGTGTCTGAAAAGAACGCCGAACTCGCTACCGTCCGGGAATCGGGGAAAGCCGAACGGGAAGCCTATTTTGCGGCGGAAAAAGAGTTCCGTGAGAAAGAACATCTCCTCCAGCGGAAGAAAGATGAGCTGAACGATTTGAAGGTCGGCCTCGCTCGGGTCGAAGTCCGCGAGGAAGACCTGACCGCGCTCATCCGCGAAGAGCTCTCGCTCGCGCCGGAAGCGCTCCAGTACGACGGGACGTTGGTCGAACGCGAGAAGCTCGAACGTGAAGTCGCCCGGCTGAAGGTGGAAGTGGAGCATGTCGGCACGATTGACCCGCTGGTTGTTGACGAATTCCAGGAAACGGAAAAGCGTTTCACCTTTCTTTCGACCGAATCTGAGGATTTGAAAAAGGCCGCCGAGTCGCTGAAGGAAGTCATCAAGGAAATGGATCACAAGATCGATGCTGCGTTCAAGGGCGCGTTCAAGGAAATCGACAAGCGGTTTGCCGAATACTTCAAGATCATCTTTGGTGGCGGCAAGGCGAGCCTGGAGATCGTGCGGGTGAAACTGCGGAAATCGGCGGATGATGCGGCAGAGGACGAAGACGAGCTCGGCGATGCTGAAGCGACTCCGGAGGCGTATGAAGTCGGTATCGAGATCGCGGCGTGTCCACCTGGTAAACGCATCCACAACTTGTCTATGCTCTCAGGCGGCGAACGTTCGCTCACGTCCCTCGCACTCCTCTTTGCGATCATCTCGCACAATCCGCCGCCGTTTGCTGTTCTTGATGAAGTCGAAGCGGCCCTCGACGAAGCGAATTCTCGGCGTTTCTCCAAAATGCTCGCGGAACTCTCCGAACACACCCAGTTCATCGCCATCACGCATAACCGCGAGACGATGGCGCAGGCCGGACTCATCTATGGTGTGACTATGGCCAAAGACGGCGTCTCGAAGCTCCTCTCCATCCGGCTCGACCAAGTCGGTGAGGGTGGAAAAGTGGAGACGAAATAGTACAGTATAAGGGGAAATAAAATGACGAATATGAATCGGAAAATGTGGATTGTAATAGCAGCCGTTGTTGCTCTCAATGCCATTGCTTTATACGTGGTGTATATTCAGAACTCGGCAGTACCAGAGTCGACTGTTTCGAATATCGAACCTGAAAAAAGAACATTGATCAGGCTATAGATATGACTCGAATGGCACTCGCTACGTTACTCCAGGTGGACCCCAAAACTATCCAGACTAAGAAACGGGCAGCGGTGTTGAATTCTCGCGGTTCAGAAGGACCTTTGGAGTTGAATCATTTTTGTATGACTTCAGACCTGCAGCCATTTGATATTGATCTGAATCTGCCATCTTTTCAAAGCCCTAGCGGGAGTTTCATGGTCAAGAACGACAAGACTTTTGTGTTGGAGGCAGAAAAAGACAAACCCGTTTGGGTCGTCTATCCAGTCCAGATAAGTCGAGGGCAAGATGCGAGTATCACCGTTGGACAGAACCTCATCATCCAATTTGATTACCGCTTCGGAGGCAGCGGTGGACTATTGTCGGTGTTCTGGGATAATCAATTGGTCTACAAGGCTGATCAGCGGGTACATGGGAATAGCAATGAATGGACCGAAGGAATACCAGTCGGTCCCGATACGAGTGAAGGCCTGCACCAATTATCCTTTCGACTGGATACCTTCTCCGAGCAAGCGAGTTCAGTCGGCGTCACTCGATTAGTTTGGGAGAAGAGATCATTTCTCAAAATACCTTGTTTGGATCCGGAGACAGAGATCGTCGATGTGACCTTCACGCAAGGGGATTCAGATTTTCGCTACTATGTAAATGAAGACGGTGGTTTTGTGAGGACGCAAGCGATACATCCGTAGTCGTTCGACCAGACTGCTGAGGATAGGGAAAGTTGAGGTCCCAGCCTAAGTTGACACCCAGGAAGAATCCGGCTAGAATGGCTTTCGTATCCTCCTTTCGGTGGATTGGTGTCGATTTTACGCTTATTTAGGAAATTATGCTCGTCATCCGCCTCAACCGCTTCGGCAAGAGAAACCAGGCTCAATTCCGAGTCGTCCTTCAGGAGAAAACCAAAGCCCCAGGCCATCGCCATGTGGAGATGCTCGGGAGCCATGACCCGCACTCCAAGGTGACGATTTTCAAGAAGGACCGCATCCTGTATTGGATCGGCCAGGGCGCCCAGCCATCTGATCGTGTCCACAATATGCTCGTGAAGGAGGGTGTCATCGAAGGGAAAATCACGCCCAAGCGTATGCCACGTCCGGTAAAAAAGGAGGAGCCGCTAGTCGAGGAGAAACCGGCTGAGGAAAAGCCTGCCGAAGCTCAGGTAGATAAAAAGGAAGAAGAAGCTTTGAAGGTGGAAGAGGCGGCCACCGAAGCTACCCCAGTCGTGGCGAGCGCTCCCGCTGAGGCGACGACCCCTGCTGAAGTCGCTCCAGCCGAGGCCCCGAAAGTCTGAGTAATCGGAGTTGACCCCGCACTATTCTTCTCGGGATTGTCGAGGCCAAAATACTGATGCCTGAGGGCGGAGTCGGAATAGTTAGGTGGTTTCTCTGGAGTGACGAAGTCGTCGTGGAGAATGGTGCGGGGTTGACAGCGGCTCGTTTCTCAGGCTACGATGGTGCTACAACTGAATATTTCCAGAGACCTAAGGTACTGCTCAAGAGTAATAATGAGTAGATAAATCCCTAGCAGGAACGATTCGAAGCCTTGCGGTTTTACTTGTTTCGGTCTCCTGGAAAGGGAGATTTTTTGTTAATTTCACAACCGACTACTCGATAGCCGACAGCCGAAAACCAGAGGAATAATTTCTGTGTTTGAATAAAGTTGTTGGTTGTCCGTTGTTGGTTGTCGGTTATCTCACTATGCAGAATAAATCACAGAAGACCGAGCTCATCGCCAGTGTCGCAGCCAAAGCGAAGGGCTCGAAGGCACTGGTGTTTGCCAACTTCAAGGGCGTTTCGGTGAAGGATATCACGACACTCCGTCGGAGTCTCCGCGAGACGGGCTCGAGCTGGCAGGTGTTGAAGAAAACCCTCCTCAATCGCGCGCTGGATGAGGTCGGTGTGAAGGTGGACGCTCGTGCTCTCGACGGCCAGGTCGGCGTCGCGTTCTCTGTGGACGAAGTTGCGGCCGCCAAAACAATTGCCGATTTCATCAAAGCGCACAAGGACTCGACGCTCTCAATTGTCGGGGGCTCGCTCGGATCTGAGGCGTTGTCTGTGGAAGCAGTGAAGGCGCTAGCCAAATTGCCGTCCAAGGATGAGCTCCGGGCAAAGCTTGTCGGGACACTCCAAGCGCCGATCGCTGGATTCGTCCGGACCCTCTCGGGTAATCTCACGGGGTTGGTCCGAGTACTCGGTGCGGTGCGGGATGCCAAGGGTGCCTAATCAATTTGTAATCACGTAATCAGTACGCATATGTCAGAGGAAAAGAAGGAAGTCGTTGTGCCGGAGAAGTTCGAGAAGCTCGTCGCTGAGATCGAAAAGATGAGCGTGCTCGACCTGTCCGAGCTCGTGAGCGTGCTCGAGGAAAAGTTCGGCGTGTCAGCCGCTGCCCCGATGATGATGGGTGCCGCGCCAGCCGCCGCTACTGAAGAAGTCGAAGAAAAGACAGATTTCGATGTCGAGCTCACCGCCGCGGGTCAGCAGAAGATCAATGCCATCAAGGCGGTCCGTGAAGTGACCGGCTTGGGCCTCAAGGAAGCCAAGGATCTCGTCGACGCCGCTCCAAAGGTGATCAAGGAGAAAGTCGCCAAGGCCGATGCCGAAGTGATGAAGAAGAAGCTCGAGGAAGCCGGTGCGACCGTGACCCTCAAATAATCTCGCTCTTCAAGAGGAATTGTAAAGGGACTGATTCCATTTGGAATACAGTCCCTTTCTTTGAGTTCCTTTATGGCAGTTAGCCAGATCTTGTGCCGATGATCCACATGCCAGGCAGTATGAGTACATAGCCGAACGCTAGGATCAGGTCAGGCTTCGTCCCGGTGACATACCATTCGATGAATGGAGCAAAAGCGACCTCCAGGACAAAAATCATAGTGAGGAAAATCGCCGTGGAGACACGCTTGTCGGCAGCCGTCTCGGCATAGAGGTACACAGCTATGCCATTCGCGATTGCAAAAAAGGTGATCCAGAGTACCTGCTTCGTCGTGAGTTTTCCAATCGACATTAGGTCTTGATGAGACGTGATGATCAGCACGACAAGTGCGCCAGCCACCATGATGAAAGCGATGAGTCCGCCGCTTACGCCAAGTGCCTTGCTGAGATTGGGCCATGCGACGTAGGCAAAGGCGATGAAAGCCGCTAAAGCGAATGTCGATGCATTCATGCTGTTCTCCTGGCTAATTGAAAGGGACGTGTGGTTCGTCAGGGAAATGATTTTGACGAAGCACTAGCATAGCATCGGGTAGCCAAAGAATCAATAGTGATGGTGTCGGTGACTGAGGATTACGGTCTTTGCTTTGACCAAACGGAGGGGAGGGCGTAGAATGGAGCCGATAGAAACGATGGCTCAGAAGAGCCTCTTTTGTTTGTTTGCTATAAATAACGCCTATGTCACTCGAAGTCGTGCTCGCGGTCGCCGTACTCATGCTCATCTGTATTGGCACGTATTTTGTCGCCGGCCGCTTGAAATTGCCGTATACAGTGCTGCTCGTCATCGTCGGCTCTATCCTGGTGCCACTCACGCATTTTGCATTCTTTCATTTCATCAAAAGTTTTGAACTGACTCCCGAGCTCCTCTTCTTTGTCTTTCTGCCGGTGCTCATCTTTGAGTCGGCCTACAACATGAACATGCGTGAGATGGCCGAAAATGTTCGATCGATCTCGTGGCTGTCAGTTGTGAGTCTTGTCGTTTCTGCCTTTTTCGTGGCGTTCGTGCTTTTCTGGGGACTGAAGTTCATCGGCTTCCCGGTGCCGTTCATGGCGACGCTCGTTTTCGGGGCGCTCATCTCGGCGACGGATCCGGTGGCGGTGCTCGCATTGTTCAAGGAATTCGGCGTGCCGCGCCGTCTCTCACTCATCTTTGAGGGGGAGAGCTTGTTCAATGATGGTACTTCGCTTGCTCTCTTTCTCATCGTCCTTGATGTAGCGATGGCCGGGTTCTCGGGACTCGGGAGCATACTCGAGGGTGTATTCATGTTTATGACGATGGTGCTTGGTGGTGGCATTTTCGGGCTCTTGATGGGGTTCGTATTTTCCAAGATCATCGGTAAAGTGCAGGATAATGAGCACGTTGAAATCACGCTCACCATGCTCGTGGCGCATCTCACCTTCATACTCTCCGAACTCATTTCGCATCATCTCGTCCTCTTCGGCCAAGAAATCAGATTTTCGTCGATTATCGCGACCGTGATGGCGTCGATGGTCATCGGCAACTATGGTCGGTTCAAGATTTCGCCGCGCGTCGAGGAATACATGGAGAAGTTCTGGGGGTACTTCGCCTTCGTGGCAAACTCGCTCGTTTTCATTCTGATGGGACTACTCTTTGCTGATCTTCCGATCCATTTTGATCAATTTATCGTGCCGATGCTCATGACGGTTGTGGTGGTGATGATTGGCCGAGGACTGTCCATTTATCCAGTCGTGGCTATGGTGAATCGACTGAAGAAAGAAGATCAGATTCCGATGTCGTGGCAGCATCTGCTCGCGTGGGGGAGTCTCCGCGGAGCGCTGGCGGTCACGATGGTGCTTCTCATCCCCGATACACTTATACTTCCAGGTTGGAATTATGACTTTACCGTGAAGGAATTCATCGCGGCCATCACGATTGGCTGCATCTACTTCACTCTCCTCATCAAAGCGACCTCGATCGGAGCGATGATCAAGAAGATGAAACTGTCGGATCTGACATCTCTCGAGACCGTGGAGTACCATGAGTGCTCGGCCCTGGTCTATCAGGAGGCGCTCGAGAAGCTCGCCGATTTCCATGAGAAAGGATACGTGAAGAGCGATGTGTTTGCCCGACTCAAACAAGAATACACGGAGCGTTACGAGAAGTCGGTAGCGGCCTGTCAGTCGCTCTTTACGGCGACACCGAGCGACATGAACCGAGCACTGCAGATGTATGCTCTCGGCATGGAAAAGCGCTTTCTCCGCGAGCTCTACGTCTATCAGGAGATTTCCGAATCGGAATACAAGGAGATTTTGAACAAGATCGCGATTCAGACGTCGCGAGTTGAGGAGGGAAGGGAGCAAGTATCGCATCATGCGGAGCGCTTCCGTCAGGACTGGTTCGAGACACTCGTCATGTGGCTGCGGAAGAAGTTCCGTCCCAAACCAGTCAAACAGGAAATGCTCGAGGAATACCGTTACTATCGCGCCCAGGAAGTGGTGCTGGCCAAGGTGCTCCGGCGTCTCAAGTCACTCTCGGAACGCTTTCCAGGGCTCTACGGAGATGAGGCATCGACAACGGCCGTCATCGCACTGTATGAGGGACTCCGGGTGGATGCAGAAAAAAAGCGCGACGCCGTAGCAGCAAAAATTGGGACGGAGCTCGCGTATTTGAACGAGTCATTCGGTCGCTATGCACTCTTCAAGACCGAAGAACGGATGCTCGACGAACTCTTGGAAAATGCCATGCTTCCGCGCAAAGTGGGGAATATGCTCTATAATGAGCTGAAGGACGAAGCCTACTCGATTTAGCTAAACGACAATACTCTATGGAATTCTTCGGTATCGACATGGTGGAGGCAATCAAGACGATCGGGTATATTGGTCTCTTCGCGATTGTCTTCGCTGAGACAGGCCTTTTCCTCGGGTTCTTCTTCCCGGGGGATAGTTTGCTCTTTGTGGCGGGGGTATTGGCGGCGCAGGGGTTCTTCTCGCTCCCGCTTCTCCTGGTTATTCTGTTTGTCGCGGCGTTCACGGGGAACATGGTCGGGTACTGGTTCGGGGCTTTGGTCGGGCCGAAGATTTTTTCGCGCGAGGATTCGCTCTTGTTCCGGAAATCCCATATCCTGAAAGCACAGGCGTTTTATGAGCGCTACGGCGGCAAGACGATAGTCCTGGCGCGTTTCGTTCCGATTGTCCGGACCTTTGCGCCGATTGTCGCCGGGGTGGCTCGCATGCACTATGGGACATTCGCTTTTTTCAATCTTATAGGCGCGCTGTTGTGGTCGGTTGGTCTGACGACCTTGGCCTATTATCTGGGCAGTCTGATCGAGGATATCGACCGCTACCTCCTCCCGATTGTCGTCCTTATCATTTTCTTGTCAGTATTGCCGGGAGCGTTCGAATACTGGCGGGACCGGAAGGAACGCCTGGCGAACGGGGTTGTCCCTGCGAGCGTAGTGGACAATAGGTAGCCGAAGGGGGTATCATAGCCGGGTGAAAATACCGGAAGGAGTTTTTGTTGGATGTTTGATTTTTCCCGATTGTCGAGACCGTTATGTACCGCATGCTGAAGAAAATCTTTACGACGCCGCTCATGGCTCTCAGCGAGGGCGACATCCGAGGGGGTGAAGCCGAGGAATTGGGCGAAGCACTCAGGCAGCGGGTGCGGGGGACATTCGGCGGCTCACTCGCGATCCGGGTCGTGTCGGCTGGATCGAGCAATGCCGAGGAACAGGAACTGACAGCGCTCACCAATGCGTATTATGATGTCGAGCGCTTCGGTGTCCGTTTCGTCGCCTCGCCGCGGCATGCGGACATGCTCTTTGTGACGGGGCCAGTCAGCCGCAATATGGCCGATGGTCTCCGCCACAGTTATGCCGCGATGCCGACACCGAAATGGGTCGTCGCAGTCGGGGACGGAGCGATCGATGGGGGCATCTATCGTGGCTCGTACGCGGTCTATGATCGGGTGGAGGATATCGTCCCGGTGGATTTCATGATCCCTGGTGACCCACCGTCTCCAAAGCAAATACTGAAGGCATTGTTGAAAATTCTGGACACGATTGATCAAAACCGTTCGACACCTGCCTAGCGCCTATGGAATTCTTTCTCTCAGAAGATGCTTTGTTTCTCCTTATCGGACTGTTCCTCGTCGGAGCGGTCGCTTCGCTGTTGGCTGGGGCACGGATCAATGATGGCGGGCGAGTGGCGAATGCGGCGGCGCATGCCATGGCTGCGTTGGGATCGGTCGTCGGTCTCGGGATGGCGTTTCCCGTACTGTATCGGGGTCGGGGAGTAGCCTGGCTATACTCGGGGCCGTTCCCGCTCCTGGAACTTTCCTTTCGTATCGATGGGATGGGGGCTTATTTCCTCGCCCTCGCCTCACTCGTCGCGCTCTTGGCATCGGTGTATGGCTATGGTTATCTCCGACATTTCATTGGCAGTGGTCGATTGGGGTCTTTTGGTTTTTTCTACAATCTTTTCGTTGGTAGTCTCTTGCTTATCCCGATTGCGAACCAGGCACTGTTCTTCCTCTTGGTGTGGGAGCTGATGTCACTTGCATCATACTTCCTCGTTGTTTTCGAACATGAGAAAGCCGAAAATGTCCGCGCCGGATTCGTGTATTTCCTCATGACGCATTTCGGGACAGCTTTCATCATCCTCGCCTGTCTCCTCGCCTATCAGGCAACCGGATCATTTTCTTTCGATACCTGGCGTGAAGCCTTCGGGACGCTCTCGCCGACTGGCGAAGCATTCATCCTCGGGTTCGCACTCATCGGATTTGCGACCAAAGCAGGGCTCATCCCACTCCATATCTGGCTCCCCGAGGCGCATCCGGCCGCTCCATCCCATGTCTCAGCTCTCATGTCTGGCATCATGGTGAAGACAGCTCTCTTCATGCTGTTCCGATTCTTCTTTGATTTCTTCCAGGGGGCCCGTGTCGAGTGGGGGGTCACCTTCCTCATCATCGGATCCGTCTCGGCCTTGCTCGGTATCCTGTATGCAAATGCCGAGCGTGATCTGAAGCGCCTCTTGGCCTACAGCACTGTGGAGAATGTCGGTATCATCACGATTGCTTTCGGTGCGGGGTTGACGCTTTTTGCATTGGGGCAGGAGCGGGTAGCGCTGTTTGCGCTCGCGGCGGCATTGTATCACCTGCTCAATCATGCAGTTTTCAAGTCGCTCCTGTTCCTCGGAGCCGGATCAGTCGTCAGCAGGGCGGGAACGCGTAACCTGGAAGCCTATGGTGGACTCTTGCGGGTGATGCCATACACCGCCACTTTTTTTCTGGTGGGGTCGCTGGCGATCGCGGCGCTCCCACCCTTCAATGGGTTCGTCAGTGAGTGGCTCACGTTTCAAGTTCTGTTTGCTGGTGTGATCGGGTCGCCGCTCGCCGTGAAGATCGCCTTCCTCATCGCTCTCACGAGCCTCGTCTTCACCAGTGGATTAGCGGTCGCGTGTTTTGTGAAGGTCTTTGGTACGACGTTCTTGGCTCGACCACGCTCGGCGGAGGCAAAGGCGGCGAAGGAAGTCTCCTGGATCATGGTGGTGCCGATGGGTGTCCTCGCACTCCTCTCGCTAGTGCTCGGCCTCGCTTCATCTCCGGTCCTCGCCGGACTGACTGGTATCGTCGCGAGTATCGGTCTCACCAACCCGGCGACGCTCGGTTTCCCTTTCCTCGAGATCGTGGCTTCGCGACATGCATTTGCGGATGTGCTCCCGCTCGCGACCGTTGCAATTCTCCTCATAGTGATCCTCGTAGCGATCACGGTCGCAGTCCGTCTCGCGACTCGGGGGCGGTGTGTCGTCATCGGTTCGACCTGGGACTGCGGATTCCCACTCTCTGGCCGAAACGAAATCACGGCGACGAGTTTTTCGCGCTCACTCGTCACGATATTTCGGGGCATCCTCCAACCGACGAAGCAGTCAACCATCGAATATCATGACGATCAGACGCGCTATTTCTTCAAGTCGGTTTCCATCGAGACGGGGCTTCGCGATGTGTATCGTGAGCGGCTCTATCGGCCCGTGAATGCGGCACTTCATTTCCTCGCGGACCGGATTCGCCTCGTCCAGACCGGCAATGTGAATGTGTATATCCTGTACTTTGCCCTCACTTTCCTCGGTGTGCTGTTGTGGGCGACTCACTCCTGATCACACGTGTATGACTCTTCTCTTCTTTATTCTCCAAATCCTCGCGGTCCCGATCCTGGCGCCTTTGTGTATCGGCATCATCCGACGCGTGAAAGCCCGCTTGCAAGGGCGGACGGGGGCAGATATTTTCCAGCCGTATCGCGATTTCCGCAAACTCTTTGCCAAGGATGAAGTGATTTCGGCAGATGCGTCTTGGATTACTCGTTTCGCTCCGTACCTCATCTTTGCGATTACGCTCTTGCTCGGGGCGACCGTGCCCCTCGTGACGGCTGTCGCTCCGGCTGTGCCGGGCGTGCCGGAATTGGCGCTGACGGCGACGGGTGACTTCCTCGTGATCGTATATCTCCTTGCGCTCATGACATTTTTCCTCGCCCTCGCCGGGATGGATGCGGGCAGTGGCTTCGGCGGCTTTGGTTCGAGTCGGGAAATGATGGTCGCGGCGCTTGCCGAGGCAGGGCTCATCTTTTCGCTGCTACCGGCATCATTCCTCGCGGGGACGGGACACCTCCTCGATATGGTGGCCCAGCTTAGTAATCTACCGGTGACAGCCGCCTTCCCGCTCTTTGTCGCGTTTCTCGCGTTTGCGATCGCGCTCCTCGCCGAAAACGCGCGCTTCCCTGTCGACAATCCAGCCACCCATCTCGAACTGACTATGATCCACGAGGCGATGCTCCTCGAATACTCCGGCAAGCGCCTCGCGCTCATGGAATGGGCGAGTGCCAACAAGCTCCTTATCTTCATCGCATTGGGTGCCAATGTGTTCTTCCCATGGGGGGTGGCACTCGAGTACACTTCGTTCTCTGCACTCCTTGTCCCGACCCTCATTTTTATCGGGAAAGGACTTCTACTCCTGATCGCGATCGCTTTCCTGGAGTCGCTCATGTCGAAGTACCGTATCTTCCGTGTTCCGGATCTCCTTTTCACCTCTTTTGTTCTCGGTATGATCGCCGTCGTCCTGACTGTTTCTCTCACTGCCTAGGCTTATGGAATCCGATTTTCTCCAACTGACGCTCTCGCTCGATCTCATGGCCTTCGTCGCGGTTGTGCTTTTGCATCTCGTGAAAAGTACCACCTATACCCTTCGCCTCTATGCGTTGCAATCCGCGGCAGTGGCGACGATCATCATCGTGCTTGGCATCGCCGGAGATGAGCTGGGACTCGTGATAGTCGGGGTGGTAACGTTCATCGCCAAGGTCATTGTTGCACCGTACTTCTTCTTGCGACTCTTGCGTCGTTTTGGACACCTCGTTGCGAGTACGAGCTATCTCTCAACCCCGGCGACGCTGGCTGTCATGCTTGGCCTCATCGTCTTTGCGGCCTCGCAGTCCTTTGCTGCACTCTGGACGGTCTCTTCGGTGACGCCGGATGTGTTCGTCTTCAATATCGCGATGGTGTTCATCGCCATCTTCTTACTCATCAATCGCCAGGGGGCACTTGCCCAGATCATCGCTGTCTTGGCACTTGAAAACAGTGTCGTTCTCTTTGCTCTCTTCCTCGGAGTGAAGCAGACACTGGCACTGGAACTCGGTATCGTTTTTGATATCCTCGTCTGGATGGTCATCGCATACGCTTTTCTGCGTCTCGTACATCGCCAGTTCGGATCGCTTGACACGCGTGAGATGAACCGATTGATTGAAGACTAAACTGTCCATATGATTATCTTTCTCGTCCTCATTCCAGTTCTCGCGGCCGCCCTCTTCTTCCTCTTGCCGGCCAAGAAGACCCGACTCATCGAAATGGGTGTCATCGTGGCGGCGATGGTCGAGCTCGTACTCGCGTTCCGCCTCGTCGCGCGCGTGGTTGCGGAAGAAACTGTCCGAAGTGCAGGCGTCTTCGCGGTGGATGGACTTTCCGTTTACCTCATTCTCATCATCGCGCTCGTTGGTTTCTTTGTCAGTCTCTATTCCGTCGGGTATCTGCGGGCGGAAGTAACAAAGGGCATCATCGGCCCGCGTCGGGTACGCCAATTCTTCATCCTCCTCGAAATCTTCCTCTTTGCGATGTACCTCGCAGTTTCGACCGTGCATCCGGTTATCACCTGGACCGCAGTCGAAGCGACAACATTGGCGACGGCGTTCCTCATCAGTTTCTACAACAAACCGTCGGCGACCGAGGCAGCGTGGAAATACCTCATCTTGAATTCTCTCGGCCTCCTCATTGGTCTCCTCGGGACGCTATTGTTTCTTGCACTCTCAGATGATCATTCGGGCGCGACTGATTGGGCCAGTCTGGCTGCCGCGGCTGGATCGATGACGCCTGACGTCGCCAAGATCGCCTTTGTCCTCATCCTCGTCGGCTATGGGACCAAGGTGGGCCTCGCTCCGCTCCATGCCTGGCTTCCAGATGCTCATAGCAAGGCGCCGTCGCCCATCTCGGCATTGCTTTCCGGCGTACTCCTCAACGTTGCGTTGTTTGCGGTCCTTCGCTGGAAGCATATCACCGATCTCGCCTTGGGGGACACTCACTTCACGAGTGGCCTGCTTATTTTCTTCGGGACACTCTCAGTTGTGCTGGCCGCCTTCATCATCTTCGTCCAGAAAACTACAAGCGTCTCCTCGCCTACTCGAGCATCGAACACATGGGGCTCATGACGATCGGTTTCGGTCTAGGTGGTGTCGGGATCATGGCCGGGCTCTTGCACATGTTCTATCATGCTATCGCTAAGTCGATGTTGTTTCTCTTGGCGGGAAATATTTTTCTCCGGTTCAGTTCGACCAAACTCAAGAATGTGAGCGGCCTCTTCAAGGCGCTGCCCCTGACGGGACCACTTTTCTTTGCGGGCATCCTTATGCTCGCCGGATTGCCGCCGTTTGCACTCTTCGTGACGAAATTGCTCATTCTCTCTGCGGGGATCTCTTTCTCTCCCTGGCTTGTTGGAGTATTGCTCCTGGCGCTGAGTGTTATTTTCTTTGGCTTCTTCCGCATTCTGTCGGCACTGGTGTATGGACCGGTTCTGGAAGGAACTGAGCGCGGTGAAAGCAATCGGCTTACGCAGCTCCCGGTTGTACTGATGTTTGCTCTCTTGCTCGTCCTGAGTTGGCAATTGCCTGAGCCGTTGCCCGCTTTGCTCCAGTCGATTTCTCAGAATTTTTCACTCTGACCACTATGACTGATCCGATCCAACTACTCTTGCGTTTTGGCCAAGGTGGCTTCACTCCGACAGCCGAAGGTGACCGGGTGCTGTTTGAAGTGGCGGCGACCGATCTCGCGCGGGTCATTCGGACACTGAAGCACACTCACGGTCTCCCGCTGAAAACGGTGGCGGCGACCGATGAGCGAGCGGAGGGCCGGGGTTTCCGGATTTATTATGTCTTTGGTATTCCTAAGGAAGCCTGTTTCCTCGTGCCCTTTCTCTCGGTGAGCCCGGAGCGTTCAACGTTCCCATCACTGACGCCAGAAGATCAGGAATTCGCCATGTATGAGCGGGAGATCCTCACGTTCTTCGGCCTGATGCCACAGGGACATCCTCAGGCTGAGCGAATCAATCTCCATGCTGAGAATTTCCCGAAGGATATCTATCCACTCCGGAAAGATTTCCATTGGGATCAGGGTATCGTCGAACCGAAAGAAAAAGAGTGGGCGACGTTCGAGCGGTACGCCGGGGAAGGGGTGTATGAAATCCCCGTTGGTCCCGTGCATGCGGGTATCATCGAGCCAGGGCATTTCCGCTTCAGTGTGCTCGGCGAAGAGATCCTCCGACTCGAGCCACGGCTCGGCTATGTCCACAAGGGGACAGAGAAGTTATTTGAAGCATTGCCGTCTGAGAAACGGGTGGCGCTCGCGGAACGGATTTCCGGCGACAGTTCATTCCACCATGCACTTGCCTATTGCCAGGCGGTTGAGTCGTTGGCTGCGGTCACAGTACCCAAGCGTGCGCTGTATCTGCGTATGGTCCTGGCCGAATTGGAACGGCTGGCCAATCACTACAATGATCTCGCCTTCATCATGCTCGATACGGGGCTGTCCTTTGGTGGCAGTCAGGGGACGCGTCTCCGCGAGCGAGTGATGGCATGGAATGAGCGGCTCACCAGCAGTCGTTTCCTCCGGGGCAGGCTCATGCCAGGTGGCCTGACCGCGGATATCCTGGATGGTGAACTCACGCTCCTCAAGACGGACCTCATCGATCTCGAAAATGATTTCCTCTCCGTGATGGAGGCCGTCGCCGAAAGCCTCTCCCTCCTGAATCGACTGCAGGACACGGGACGGCTGGAGCGCACAGTCGGTGAAGATCATGGGATCGTCGGTATCGGGGCACGGGCGGTCGGGATCGAACGGGATGCCCGAGTAGATTTTCCTTATGCGGCCTATGACACAGTGTACTTCTCTATCCCGACAGAAACGACGGGGGATGTCTTTGCCCGGTACAAAGTGCGCGAACGTGAAGTCCACCAGTCCTTCAAGATCCTCCATCAGGCAATCGATCGGGCCGTCTCGAATCCTGGTCCGGTCGCGATCGGAATCGGGAGTCTGATGCCGAACGCTCACGCCATCGGTATCGTCGAAGGTTGGCGCGGTGATATCGTCTATTTCATCATGACGGATGCAAACGGCATGATCACCCGAGTAAAAGTGCGCGATCCATCTTTCCTGAATTGGCAGGTATTTCCCTATCTCGTAACGAACGATATAGTGCCGGATTTTCCACTTATCAACAAGAGCCTGAATCTCTCCTACTCAGGCAATGATCTGTAGGTGCGTTCATGTCGGGGAGGGACTTCCTTTTTTTCTGGAATGCGCTACACTATTGTCATCTACCACAGCTCAACGAAGGAGGTGGTTTCGTGCACGATAACGTTGTTCATTTTCCCGTAAACACCGTGACAGGTGTGCGCCACAGACTTGCTCGAGCACTTGCAAGTGATAGTGACCGATCTGAGTCGGGACATGCGGATAACCCTTTACCGCTCATTCTATTGCCAGTTGGCATATTGCTCGATTTCGGTGACCTCGCCGCTGATGTAACGTTTCGATGCTTGGGGGGGCGGGGTTGGAAGCATTCAGCAAAGGACGCGATTCCTTTTTATCGTCCCGAAGCGATGATCACAAGTTGACAATATGAAACGGCACCAATCGTAGATTGGTGCCGTAGATTTTTGTTAAACAAGATTCTCTGGTGGGCACGTCTTAGTCAAAATGGAGCAACAAAAAAACCGCCCTCGAAGGGACGGTATTTTTGTTCGTGGGAGAACGCCTTAGGCGCGGGTCACATTGACCGCGGCCGGGCCCTTCTCACCGTCGACGACTTCGAAGCTGACGACATCGCCAACCTTGAGCTCATCGAACGTCACGCCGGAGAGCTCCTTGGAGTGGAAGAACAGGTCCTTCACTTCGCCTTCGCGAGCGATGAAACCGAATCCACGATCCGTGAGCGTCTTGATAGTACCAGTCATAATGGTGCTGCTCTATGTTCAATTAGTCTAGAAAGCGGGAAACTCGACTATATTCCTCAACTTCTATGGGTCCATGATAACAGCTTTCTCTGGAAAAAGCAAGCCCCATTCTAGGCTTATCCATGCTATAGTAGGAGTACTAAATTATGCCAATGGCCAATCAATACCAGGGAAAATGCCACTGTGGAAAGGTCGCTTTCGAGGTTGAAACTGATCTCGCGTCTGTGCTCGAGTGCAATTGTTCTCACTGCAGCATGAAAGGGATGCTCCTCGCCTTTGTTCCGGGCGCTCAGTTCCGATTACTTTCTGGGGTGGATGATTTGGTGGAGTATCGCTTCAACAAGAAGACACTGCAGCACCTGTTCTGTCGGTTTTGCGGTGTCCAACCGATTGCGAAAGGGAAAGACCCAACGACGGGTGCCGAGACGGTGGCCATCAATGTCCGGACGCTCACGGATGTCGATATTGCGAAACTTACGCTGACGCCGTTTGATGGGAAGAGCTGGTAAGTCACTCTCTCAAATCTCATGTCTCGAGATCCCGCCCTGGCGGGACGAGAGGAAAATCTTGAAAAGCGAGGAAGGCTATCGAGATATCCTGACGAGCGCTGAGAGGTTTTCAGCCGAAATCTGAGTATTTTATGAGATAAGCGGTTGGTTTCTTTTATCTATCAGCGTTGAGATTTGAGAGAGTGACTAAGCGGAAGGAGGGCGAGGATTTTCGCCTCGAGTTCGGCAGGCGTGTCGGCTGTCGGGGCACCGGTCGCGATCAAGGCTGAGCGGTCGTTTAGCCCCCACGTGACCGCGATGATATCAAGGCCGGCCTTCCGACAAGCATCGATATCGCGTATCTCATCACCGATATAGACCGTATCGGCAAGGGCAAATGATTCCTTTTCGGCCGTTTCCTTCAGGATCGCGGCCTTTCCGAAGAGCGAACTCTGATAGACAAAATCGATATCGAGACCAAATTTTTCGATGAGCGCGAGGACCGTCGTTCGTTCGCTCGAAGAGATGATACCGATCCGATAACCGAAGGCTCGGAGGTGTGTGAGGGTTTCCTGGATACCGGGAAAGAGCTCGACCTCGGGGACGAGCAACCGGTATTCTGTCTGGCCCCGTTTCAAAATCCGCGGAAGGAAAACTATCCGCCAGCCGAGCCGCCGAAACATCACCTGTTTCAGATGGAGCTTCCTCAGAGCCGGAAGTTCATCTGGTCGAATGGGCGCGAGTCCAAATTCCGCTGCCAGCGTATTGTAGATGCGAAGAAAAACCGGCTCGATATCCACCAGTGTACCATCCAGGTCGAAGATGACGGTTTTGTTCATATATTTTCAGGATAGCATACCAACTATCGAGTGAAGTATTGCTCAGAGAGCTTCTTTGTGAAAAAAAGAAGACGACCACTTGTGGCGGGTCGCCATGCCTTTCGGGATTACTTACTCTGCCATTCCTCTGAGGTGAAGATGCCGATGACATATACGCCCTTGGAACCAAGGAGTCGGCCCGTCGTGAGGTGTAGGTTCACAATCTTTCTGTCGGGATGCTTGGTCTGCCAGAGATTCAATGCGGTAGCAATCTTCTCCTCGGCGTTCTGTTCCCTGTCATCCACCATTCTTACGCTGTGCCACGTGGCCATCGGTACCTCCTTTTCGTAATGGGCTGTTGCGATTTTGCAACATTGGATAATAGCACACAGCGTCCCGTCTGTCGATGCTTGGCTATTGGATACGTGTTTGGAACTGTGGATTGGGGAAAAGTCAAAAAAGATTAACACTTTTAAATATTGAGTATCTCAATGCTACACGGTGATACGTTCTAAGTTTTTCGTATCGATAGACCCTTTATAGAGAATGTGTGGAATAAAATGATAGAGGAGTGGTTTCTTTCCTTCGCTCAGGAGCTCTTCGTAATAGGCTCTCGTTTTTTGTGGTACTTCTGAGTATTGGGATATTTTTGTCGCATCGTATGGTCTAAAGTTATTTTCTTCTGATATATCTTGGAGGCTATTCTGAGTGTAGAGATAAATAACGGTGTTCTCCGCCTCAAGCATTGCTGGGTCAATTTGAAAACAGTTCATGTTAAAATCAGGCGTTCGCCCTGCTTCAATCAGTGCCTTTTTTATCTCGACTGGAGGAACGGCCGTGAGGTGTAGGACATCATTCCAAAGACAGTCGAGAAAAGGTATCTTTACCTGCAGAAGCATTTCCCTCCCCCTGTATTTTTCTTTCTCTTTTTCAAAGGTACGCGGGAGAAGAGTTTCTAATTGATTTAGAGGATAGAGAATATTTCCTTCGAGCTCTTTGGGTACTTTATGATAAAGATAGTACATAGGGTGTGCTGATACTCTAGGACGATGTTGGAGCTTATTGAGACCAGGGGAGGTGATACTTTTGACCAGGTTCGGTTTCTTTATTATCAAAAAGATAGAGGTCAGTCACTTTTATGGCGTAGAATCCATGATCGAGAATTTCTGGTCCCATATTGAAACGTTGGCAATAAGTACGATAGGCAGGGTGCTCTTCACTTATATTGGGGATGAATTCCGCTCGACCTTCAAAATAGACTCCTCTCACTGATTCGCCAATGGCGTGCTCATGGATGATGTTTCCTGAAACGTGTGGATTGAACGATATCTCCTGGCTATGGCGTCTCTCAGGTTTGGAGAGGAAGTAAAAGTTGAGGTCATTATCAAAAGAAAAATGCACCTCGCATACCCAGGGCTTACTATCCTTACAGGTGGCGAGTGACATGTGGAGCACATCGCTAATATATTCGCGAATGGTGTTTTCGATATCCATAGACTGTACATGTTGAGGTTTAAGATGGGCTAGAACTTTTTTTACTAAGAAACCTAACTTTCCTTCCGGAGCTTTCCTTTTAAAACCACAAAAAATAATACAACGTTTGCTGCCAACAGATACGCTTGGAAAGCAGCATTTTCGATATTCCAAATAGGAATTGCAGGAATGACTATTGTAGCAGTAAAGAGACCAACGAAATAGGTATAAAGCGTCTCTGTCTCGGGATACTTCCAGGCCTTTAGAACGGTCGGAATGGTTGCAAATAAATCTGCTGTAGCAGCAAATAATATTGCTAGGATAGGTTCATCAGCAAGAGTCCAAGCGCCAAGAGCGAAAAGCGATATGAGACCACAAAAGTAGTCGAATTTTGATAATTTCCAGTAGCCTTGAGAAACTAAAAGAGCAGCGACAAAAACTAAAAGTGGTCCGAAGCCAGACATAAAGATTCTGACAGTTGACCACAAATCGGAGTCTGCACTCAGAGCAGCGCCGGTGGCGATGAGAGGAGCAAATGCCCAAAGACCCCAAGTCACTAAGTTTGGCTTCGATTTACCTCTTATCATGTCGCGTATGTACGCGAATGCCCCGCTGAAACTTATAAGCGCTGACAAAATCACAAGCCAGTGAGCTGCTGATACACCAAAATATATACTGGTAGTGAGTAATGTAAACATGTTCTTACGTGTACGCTTTGTGAGTTTCTAAATGTAATTAAAGTTTGTCTTCCTAGGCTCTGGGATGAAGTTGGAGCTTTTCTACTGGATGAAGTTACTTTAGTGAAAGGCTAATGATTCTCCTCTGAGCAGAGAAAAGCCTTTCTCTATGGCTTGTATTTCTGGATCGTCGCCTTTTTTGTGTTCGGTAAAGACTTTTTGCAGCTCATCTTCTGCAACCCATTCAAATTGAGAGTGATCTTCGGGATGAAGAGTGATATTTTCTAGAGAATCGACAAACGCTGCATAATAGATGATTTCTACTGAGTGGGAGCCTTTTATCTCGTTGAGGTAGGTAAAAGTAGCAAAGGGGTCTCCGATTGTCACCTTCATGCCGAACTCCTCCATAATCTCACGCTCAAGTCCTTTGACGATGTCCTCACCGTAATCAATATGCCCACCCGGAAGCTCATAGACTCCGGGCAAGAATTTTTTGGTGTCAGCCCGTTTGGGGAGGAATACTTTTTCAATTTCATCAAAGTTGTGATGAATAAAGGCACAAGCTGTGATAACTTGCTGACCCTGGGCTGGTGTTTCGCTATCGTGTGAGATGTTTTCTGTCATAGTGGGGTTGTGATAATAGACGAGATTATGGGTGCTGGTGCTTGAAAATCATCCCGCGCGGACAAACAGCTGATGGATTTCATCTTCGCTCCCAGAGGCGAGGAAGGTGGCTTTCCAATAGTCGTATGGCGCGAATCCAATCGGGATATCCAGTGAGGCTCTCGTGTGCGGAGTATGTAATGCGGCGAGCTCGGAAAAGTTGATATTGTCGTGACAGCTCACGAGGGGAGGTACAAGGAAGGCTCTCCAGGGTTCGAGGAGAGGGAGTTTTTTTGGAAGATGGTCAAAATAGTGACCGTAGTACACCGGAGGAATGGGGTTGGTTTTACCATAGTCATGGTCGGGGTCCTTCACTTCGACAGTAAAGCCCACATTCCCGCCAAAGATTTCATGGAGCGCCTCGCCACAGCCCTCGATCTTGTCAGCGAGCTTTACTAGTTGTGATTCAATCGTGTCGACGCGCACGGCCTCTGCGAGGAGATCGTGATAGACATGTCGTCCGAGCTGATGCGGGAATATCTTGGCAGTTTTTTCGACAGCCCATGCCTCCTTTGTTTCCTGATCGGTACATTGCTGCCTGGTCATATGCCACTCGCTTGCTGATTGGTGATCGCCAGCAAATATCTCGTGATCATCGTGAACCCAGGCAAGGAGGAGTATTTTTTCTTGGTCGAGCGTCTGGCGGATATCGTCGGGGAGCATCGCGAGGAGCGCCATTGTCTGCCAACCGACGCGCTTCGAGTGCGTGGCGAGGTTGGTCCGGTAGAACATCGTGTCGTATGCACGATATCGTTTTACCGCAGATAACTTTTCCGCTCGTCCAATGAAGTCTTTAAAGTATGTCTCGTATGTTGTCATAGATGATCGGTGCTGGCCACGTCGTTCGCGAGCAACGGTGGCTGCGGCTCTGGGACGAGGTTGGAACGTATCTCCTACAGGAAACACAGGTCTTTAGAAATTGACGATTACCTCCTTATTTTCTGCGTTTATCTGGACAGGCATGCCGTAGGGCATGGGAATCTGTGGATCAGTATGGCCAAAATCTACATTTTGTACAATCGGTGCGGTTTTATTGTATTGCCGTATGATTTGCAGAGTAGCCTCTCGTTGTTTTTTTCGATACTCTTCTTTTTCTTCGCTACTTTTTTGAGTATCGAATTCCCAGGCTTTGGGCCGTCCCACGAGGAAACCCTTGATCCTTTCCAGTATTCCTCGCTCTCCTAGCGCTCTATAAACACGTCTGACATACTCCGGTGAAGGAATTTCTTCAGATGTTTCTGTTAGTAAAATGATATTCTCAAAATCTTGTAGTGATGGAATGGGAATGGCATGACGGAGTAATTCATCAATTGATTCCAGACAACCTCCCCAAGTAATGCCCGTTGCGTTTTGGTCGCCATCCCAAAACCAGCCTGCATTGGGTTCATACGACTTACTCACCTCGAGATTTTTTTGGTCGTCCCAGCTCAGGCCCTGATCACAATAGGAGTCGCTTGCCTGAATGCTAACTTCACCGCGTTGAAAGAGCGCGATTTTCAAATGCTGGGCCGTGTATTCGTTTATTTTTCCCGACTCGGCAAACTGGGTAAAAAGAGCGCCTCCATAATAGGAAGGAATTCCATGGAGCCACAGGAAATTCATAAAATGAGTGTTATCACTATATCCGAAAAATGGTTTCGGATTATCTGTGAATGGCTTCGAAGGAAGATTCTTTATATAAGTTACTTGGTCGTTACCGCCCAAGGAAGAGATGATCGCTTGTATGTTCTTATCTTCAAATGCAGCTATCAAGTCTTGAGTCCTCTCATCATTGGATGCGTCAATCTTTTTTGTGGTTGGAAATTCTACAGGTTCTAATTGAAAATTTTCCCGCAATCTTTTTAGTCCAAGTTCGTAGACATGAGGCCATTTTCCGGGAGCAGCAAATGATGGTGATAGAATAGCGACTTTGTCGCCATTGGATAATTTTTTTGTTGGGGTAAAAGTTTTCATGAAATATTTCACTGGGCTTATTGGATACGTATCAGGACTATGGACTGGAAAAAGATTTCGGAAGACATTAAACTATTTCATCAAAAATTTCTTCAGGAGATTTATTTGCGTCAAGCGTAGCAATTCCTCGGCTTGAGGCTTCTTGCTCTATTTCTTTTGCCCAATCAAGAGCATTTTGAAGTTGGTAGTCAGTTTTACCCATAGGGTTCTCTCTGCTCTCGTGTCGTAGTCTATTTGCGAGAATCTCGGGAGTCGCTTTTAGAAAATAGGTTTTATCAAAAAGATCAACCATATCAAAAGCATTGCCTGACATTCCAAAAAGATAGACGCTGTCTTGTTGTTTTAGAAAGTCTTTCAGTACCTCCCTATCCCAAAGAAATTCATGGGTATCGAGAAATTCTTTATTAGCATCAGGCGGACACCCGACTTTGTTACCGGTGCCATCAAACCAATCTGATAAGTTTTCGATGAGGTCTCCGTCGAGAGCATTGATCCCTTTCTCACGAAGCGCGGCAGAAATATATGTTTTTCCCGAACCAGAGGGGCCTAGTACTAATATTTTTGGCATATGGTATTTTGCTAGGCTTATTGGATGCGTTCGGAGCTGTTGATTGGAAAAAGATTGCGGACTAGGTTGCTCCAACTTATCTAGTCAAAGCCTCTGACACTTCGGGAAGTGAAACGCAACTCCCTTCTTTGTCGCGCTCGCCAGAAAAATGACCCATCTTGTTTTTTATAATGAGGTCTGCGCCTAACTTTTCTTTGAAAATTGTACCATATTTTAGATCTACAAAAGGATCGTTGTCTGAATGGATTGCCACGAAATGTTCCGCTCTTTGTTTTATCTTTTCAAAAAGAATAGGCGTTGTGAAGAAGTTTTTGAGTTCCTCATAGCCAAGATCATCCGTAAAGCCAGCTACTAAGATAACCTTTCCTATCTTTTGGCTATCTTTCAGCTGCTCTAGATATCTCAGGATTGTAATACATCCAGCACTATGTCCAACGAAATGGAGACTCTCATTCGGCTCTGAGGCAAGAGCCTGAAGCGTAGGCAGCCACAAAGTGAGGTTTGGAGTACCTGTTTCAGGCATTTCTGGCACGAGAACTTCGAATCCTTTTTCCTGAAGCTCTTTCTTAGTTTGCGAATACCAACAGTAGTCTGGATATCCGTCCCAACAATGTACGATGACTACTTTTTGCATAAGTTTGTGTGCTGGGGAGGATGGGAATCTTACTCGCTTCGCTCTTTGAGAACCCCTCGGTTCTCAACACTCGATGACTCGCTGCTCTCCGCCACAGGAAAACTTCCGTTTTCCCGACCCCTGCCTACCGGCAGGCAGGCCTTTCCTGTTCGCTCCCATCCGTCCCATTATAAACAATAACACCCACAAGGGGTATTTCCGTTAACAAAAGCTGGTCTTATTGGATGTGTTCAGAACTGAAGATTGGAAAGGCGTAGCTGAGGAACTAAAATTATTTTACAAGTTTGCTTAAAATCTGATAAAGCTTTTCGTAACCTCGAGCGTTTGGATGTAACCCATCTTCTAAGTCATTGTTTGTATCCAGAATCTCAAACACATCTATGAAAATAAGGTTTTCTGATAAAGACAGCTCTTTGAGGTATTTATTATACGTTTGAATAGTTTCGTTTTTAAATCTTGTCCCGCTGTCTCTTATGGTCTGATCGTTCACTTTTGTTGCCCCAACTATATAAATCTTATCCGTATAGCCTCTAGCCATCTTAAGGAGCTCTTGAATATTTTTCTGATACTTTTCAATCGTAACTTTATTGGCAGTTTCATTTGCTGGAATCTTTGAATCATTGATACCTATAGCAAACACCACTATATCTGGCTGAATTGAATTTGCTTCTATAACAAAACGTTTCAAGAGGTCTTCTGTGGTATCGCCACAGACACCAAAATTATAAACGCAATAGTCAGTAGTGAGGCGTGATCTTCGGAGTCTTCCTACCCATCCCAGACCTTCACGATCGCCTTCGCCATACGTAATGCTGTCTCCCCAAATACCGATATCCATATTTACAAGATGTTCTTTATGCTGGGGAGGATGGGATCGAACCATCGCATGGAGGCTTCAAAGGCCCCTGCCTTACCACTTGGCTACTCCCCATTAAATTCAGTTACTAGTGACTAGAAGATAGATTCTAGAGAGCTGAGCCAGTGTTCTCTCTAACCCCTAAGTTTTATAGCCTCTAGGAACTCTCTTGAACGAGCTGGCCACCGAGCATGCTTATTGCTTCATCGATGATGGCGGGGCGTTCAGCTGAGGCGGCAGGTGCCTCAGTCGCGGCATCTTTCTCCGTGGTGATGCTCCACGGCGTACGAAACCCCAAGATCGTAACAAAGGCCTGGTCGAGTGTCAATCGATTCGACTTTTGCTCCAGGCGCTCTTTGTGAAAGGGATACTTCACCTGGAGCAAGAGCTTTTCGCTTTTGATGACAGGTGTGGCCGTCGAGAGGGCGACACCGAGCGAGGCGTTCAGCCGGAGGGCATGAGTCATGATAGCGGGCCACTGGCGGAGTGCCAGCCCGAGATCGACTGGAGCATCAGTCTCGGCCCGTTCTTCCTCGGCAGAGGATAGTACTGAGGTGGGGGTCAAAGCTGACTTCTCGGGTGCGCTGGGAGCAGCTGGAGCGGGCTGGGATCGATCGGGAGTGACCACTTTCGGCTGGCTCGCGGGCGCCGCCAGAGGTGTGACTTTCGGCGCAGCTGAAGCTATGATGGGCGGCTGTTCGCTTTGGATGAGCTTCACCAGAGCGATCTCGATCGGAAGCTCCGGGAGCGGCGAGACCTTGATGAGGCGGTCGGCCTCCTGGAAACGCTCGAGGCATTCGACGATACGGCTGGAACCGAGGGTCGTGGCGAGCGTGAAGAGCTCGGCCTTTTCTTCTTTCGTGAAATCATCGATGAGTTTCTCCGCTGTTGCCCTATCGACGGATGCGAAGAGAAGCTTGCGGCAGTATTCGAGGAGCGACAGAGTGAAGCCGGCGAGCTGGGCACCGGTGTCTTTCAGTTCGGTGACGGTCGCAAAAGCACGGGTCAGATCGCGCTCAGCAACGGCCTGCATGAGAGCGTGATTGGCGGCGAGGGTTGTCGTCCCGAGGAGGAGTGCGACCCGGGCCGCATCGATGGGGGACTCCTCGAGCGTCGCGATCTGGGTGAAGAGTACTTCGGCATCGCGCATCCCGCCCTGAGCGGTACGGGCTATAAGGGTGAGAGCGTCTTTCTCGACCTTCAGTTTTTCAGCTTTGGCGATCTTTTCGAGCTTGGTCACGATCATTTCTACGGGGAAGCGACGCAGGTCGAGACGTAGGGTACGGGAAAGGATGGTTTCGGGTACTTTGGCGGCGTTGGTAGTGGCGAGGACGAAGACGACATGGGCGGGCGGTTCCTCGAGGGTCTTCAGGAGAGCATTCCAGGCACCGATGGAGAGCATGTGCGCCTCGTCAATGATATAGACTTTGTGGCTGCCGAGAACCGGGGCGCTCGTGACGGTCTCGCGGAGTTCACGGATATTGTCGACCCCGGTGTGGGAAGCAGCATCGATCTCGATGACATCGAGTGAACGGCCATCGGCCATCGCGAGACAATGCGTACACCGTCCGCAGGGTTCCGCAGATTTGTCTTTCCGACTGGAGCAGTTGAGCGCACGTGCGAAGAGGCGGGCCAAGGTCGTCTTACCGGTGCCGCGCGGTCCAGTGAAGAGATAGGCATGAGCGAGTTTCCCTGTGACGAGGCTCTGAGTGAGGACGGTGACAGCCGTTTCTTGTCCAATGACGTCTTTGAATTGGAGCGGGCGGTATTTGCGGTAGAAGGTTTCGGACATAATTCGTGTAGGGTGAAACAGTGACTCCTATTATACCGTCTTCGGGCGAGCAAAACAAAACCCCGCCGTTTGAGCGGGGCTAGGATCGAGCGGGGAGCTATTTCTTGAAGACGAAGAGCTTGTAGCCGATAAAGTTCCAGACGAGCGAGACACCGGTCGCGAAGAGCTTGGCAACATTGGCCCAGAGTTGGGGCCCGATGCCGAACGGTGCGGTAATCGCCGAGGTGATGCCAGTGAGGACGGTACCGTTCAGGATAATACCGATGACCGAAACCACAAAGAATTGTGAGAATTGGACAGTGGCTTTCTTTTCGCCCAGCCCCGCCGCTGCCTCTTTGAAGGTCCAGCGTCGATTCATATAGTAACTGTTGACGACTGCGACAGAGAACGAAATGCAATTCAGCACAAAAAGCATCGGTCCGGAATTGATGTGCGTCATGAACATAAGAATATTCAAAACGAGAAAATCAATTCCCGTATTTACTCCGCCGACGATGATGAATTTCGAGAACTGCTTTACGATGCGGACCACTCGATTTTCAGCTCCAACGACGACTGCGCTCTCGACTGTGACAACAGGAGTTTCCATGATATTGGGTGACGAAGTATAGAATAATTTATGTACTGCACTAGCGTCCTTCGGCGATCTCCTTCTCGATCGCTTCCATGTCTTTCACCCAGGCATCGAGCGGGGAGAGGTTGGCATTGGCGGTCGCGTCGGGGACGGCTGGTTCGGCTGGGACTGGAGTATCAACTGGTTTCTTTTCGGCGAGATCTTTCTTCCAGTCGGCGTTCAAGTGGCGTTCGCCGGCGGGCTTCACAATCGGGGCGGGTGCTCCGAAAGCACCTTTCTGCAGGATGTTCTCGATCGCAACCCAGGAGGCCGAGAGATCGCGGGGCATGGTGACAGCGACTTCATCACCTGGCTCAGCTCGGAAATAGGTGATGGAAGCGAGCAGGACACGAAACGGTTCACCCTCAACCACGATGTGGTAATTGCCGTTTTCGTCCTGACTCACGATGCCGATGGCATGGCGCCGGTCAATCGGTCCAATTTGTTTGTAGATGAACGAGCCATCGGGAGTGATGGTGAGCTTCAGCATGTCACCTTCGACGAGTTTGGACTTGGACGCGTAATTGGCGGGAACAGGATATTGCTTGCCATCCGTTCCGAGCATGATCTGGCCATCAAAGGTACCCTCAACCACAATCCCGAGCGCATCATCATCTGACTTCTTCGGCCGGCCAGTTTTCTTCTTTCCCTCAATCTGGAGCAGCATCGCCTTGGCTCCTTGGATGGTGCGTTCAGCGTTCAAAATCATGTCCCGGAGGGCTTGGATCTTGTTGCCATTGTCCGGAGCAGTTTGGGAATTGGGTTCGGTCGAAGAATCAGCCATACTTTTTTTGTTGTCTCTGTTTTTAGAGGGAAACTTTCTTTGGCGTTTCCCTGTCTGAAATTATACAAGACATATTTGTCAACTGCAAACTGTGATCGAGAGGAAACTGGACCGGAGAATGTCGGTTCTATTACGGCTCTTGACAAAATATGGTAATATGCGTTAATATGAGGCGTTCTCAGAAATGCTAATTACTGAAGTTTTTTATGGCTGAAAGAAGGAAACCGATCGATTCCACTCGTCTGTCAAGCACCCGCTCTGCCGAAGAGCTTTTGGGTGCTCTGTTGTCGTCTTTCCCAGAGCGTTCCGGAGTTATCACACGTGAGCGTTATGGTGTTTCTGATGGTCAGGAAAAGACCCTTGAGGAAATCGGGAAGACTCACGGCATCACGCGCGAACGAGTTCGTCAGATCGTCGATGTCATCATGAAGCGGGTCAAGGAAGTCATGGCAGAGGCAGGTGACCACATTCTCGTGAGGCGCGTCATCGAGACGGTGCAGGCGCGCGGCGGTATTCTGTCCGTGGATGATTTGCTCGCGGCCCTCGGTGGAGGGAAAGTATCAGAACAAAAATCGCTGCTTGCGCTCCTCCCGGCATTTCCCGGTGTCCAGATTAGCAAAGAGACGGCCGAGCGGAAATTGGTGGTCACAACGGATGCTTTTTCGCTGGACGAGTGGGAAGCGATGATTACGTCAGTAACGAACCTCCTTCAAAAATCTGGTGAAGTCCAGTCACTGGAAGAACTCTATTCGATGTATGTGAAGCAGTCGGGGGACACTGACCTCACGAAAGAGACGTTCGAGTCATTCATTGCGCCATCGGCTGAAATCGAGAAGAATGCTTTCGGTCGCTATGGTCTCTCGCACTGGAGTGCGGTTCGTCCGCGCGGAACTCGCGAGCGCGCCCACCTCATCCTCCAGGTAATGAAGAAGCCACTGCATTTCCGTGAGATTGCTCGTCTCATCGATGAACACGGCCTCTACAAGACCGGCAAGAAGACGCATCCACAGACGGTGCATAATGAACTCATCAAGGACCAGCGTTTCGTCTTGGTCGGACGCGGGACCTATGCGCTCTCCGATTGGGGTTTCCGTCCGGGCACGGTCCGCGAGGTACTCTCGTCCATTTTGAAGGAACACGAGACACCGATGACGCGTGAAGAACTCCTGAAGGCGGTCATGAAGGTCCGTCAAGTAAAGCGTTCGACCGTGATCATCAATCTCAACAGCTTCTTCACAAAGGTTGGGAAGAACATCTATTCTCTTTCTGACAAGCAGCGGTAACTCGGGTTCCTGAACTGAATAGTTTTGGTACGTTCCTGAGTAGCGGGACTCATCGAGAGCACTCGGGATGGGAAGGAGTTTGCTCCCGGGTGAAAACTCTTTATACTGCTAGATGAAGACAACGTTCTTCGTAATGTAGTGACACTGTCGCATGTTCGAATTTTTCCATAACATAGCCACTATCGCTTCAGTCGCAAGCGATGTTTGGTTCTATATCATTCCGTTCATTTTTTACCCGATTTTCATATTTCTCTGGATCGATAGCCGGAACAATGTGTTCGGGGGCAAGATCGAATGGGTGCTGCTCGAGATCGTCGCTCCGAAACTGCTGGAGAAGAGCCCGCATCCGATGGAGCTCATCTACTCTGGGTTTGCTGGAGTGATCAAAACATCATCGGCGTATGAAGAATTCATCCTCGGTGAATACCCGGTGAGTTTTTCGCTCGAGCTCGTGAGTGCTGAGGGCAAGGTCCATATGTTCATCCGGACGCAGAAGGCGTTTCGCAATCTGGTCGAAGCGCATTTCTATGCCCAGTACCCGGATGTCGAGATCGTGGAAGCCGAGGATTATACGAAGCAGGTGCCGCGGACCGTGCCGAACAAGGACTGGGACCTCTGGGGGACGGAGTTCAAGCTCCTCAAGCCCGATCTCTATCCAATTCGGACCTACAAATTTTTCGAGGAATCGGTGACCGGCAAGATGCTCGACCCAATGGCCGGACTGATCGAAACCATGGGGAAGCTCGGTCCGGGGCAGCATCTCTGGCTGCAATTCATCGCGACGCCGGTGAAGGAGGACTGGGGCCCGAAGAAAGGCGCGCTAACCATCGAAGAATTTCTCGGTCATGAGGAAGTCGAGCGGCCGGGAATATTTTCACGCGTTTGGCATGACCTGGCTGACGTTTTTCATAACCTGTTTTCCGGCATGATGGGGAGTGAACTGGAGTGGACCAGCCAGGAGGAGGCGGCCAAAGCCGAGGAACAGCCCGTCGAATTCCGTCTCACACCCGGACAGAAGGATATCCTGAAAGCGCTCGAGAGCAATATCGGGAAACCGATGTTCAAGATCAAAATGCGCCATGTCTATCTTGGGAAGAAGGAGCACTTTTCCAAAGCGACGGGAGTCTCGGCGTTTATCGGGGCCATCAAACAATTCAATGATCTCGCGATGAATAGCATGATACCAGACGATCTCACCAAGACCTATGCGAGCTATGTTATGGTCGAGCCGCGTCTCCGGTATCGGCAGCGCCGACTCCTCCGCCGGTATATCACGCGTGATCCCGATCCTCAGGAAAACCGGTTCATGTTTTCATCCGAAGAATTGGCAACTATCTATCACCTCCCGGATATGCAGGTGCTCGCTCCGTCGTTCTCGCGCGTCATGACGAAGCGGGGTGGCGCGCCGGGCAATTTGCCGGTACAATGATGAGCACTCTGGCCGTTCGGTAGGCCGATTTCTTTCCCTCTAAAAGATCAACGCATCTGAAGTATGTCCGAGCTCGATACCAATCCGATTACCGTCTTTGCTAAGACCAATTTTCGCAATCAAGAGCGGGTCTTCGGTATCAAGGCCGATGACCGGCGCCGGCACATGTACATCTTGGGGAAGACCGGTATGGGTAAGACCAACTTGCTCGAGAACCTGGCGATCCAGGATATCCAGCAGGGTCACGGTATTTGCTTCATCGACCCGCACGGCGATGTCGCCCTGAAACTCATCAAGGCGATTCCGCCCGAGCGTATCAACGACGTTATCTACTTCGACCCGGCGGACCAGGACTTCCCGATCGCTTTCAATGTGCTCGAGCAAGTTGGTGCCGATCAACGCTCAGTCGTCGCGTCCGGTCTCGTCAGTGTCTTCAAGAAAATCTGGGCCGATTCGTGGGGGCCGCGGCTTGAGTACATCCTCAGGAATGCCATCCTCGCCCTCCTCGAATATCCGGGTGCGACGCTCTTGGGAGTGATGCGCATCCTCGTCGACAAATCGTACCGTGAGCGGGTGATGGAGAAAGTGACCGATCCGGTAGTGAAGCAATTCTGGACTGTCGAATTCGCCGGTTGGAATGAGCGCGTGTTGCAGGAAGTTATCTCGCCAATTCAGAACAAGGTCGGGCAGTTCACCTCGAATAGCCTCATCCGCAATATCATCGGCCAGCCGACGAGCGCGTTTGATGTGCGGAAAATCATGGACGAGAGGAAGATTCTCATCATGAACCTCGCCAAGGGCAAGATTGGTGAGGACTCGACAGCGCTCTTGGGCGCGATGATGGTCACGAAGATCCAGCAAGCCGCGATGGGCCGAGTGGATACGCCCGAGGAGGAGCGAAATGACTTCTACCTCTACATCGATGAGTTCCAGAACTTTGCGACCCTCTCATTTGCCAACATCCTCTCAGAAGCACGTAAATATCGACTCTCGCTCATCTTGGCCAATCAGTACATCACTCAATTTGAAGAAGAGATCCGGGACGCCATCTTCGGCAACGCGGGGACAATTATTTCCTTCCGCGTCGGGGCGATGGATGCGGAGTTTCTCGAGAAAGAATTCGAGCCGGTTTTCATGTTGAATGACATGGTGAATTTGCCGAAGTATCAGGTCTACCTGAAGCTCATGATCGACGGGATCGCGGGGGATGCGTTTTCGGCGACGACTTTGCCACCGATCCTCGTCGAGACACCGGGTATCGACGACAAGGTCATCGCAGTGACCCGAGAACGCTATGCTTCAGCGCGGGAAGAGGTGGAGGACAAGATCCGCCGCTGGACCGGCATGCTGACCGAAGAAGAGAAGCAAGCCCTTCGTGCTCCGCTAGCAGTACCAGCCACTCCGCGCCCAGCAACTACCTCACGTACTCCGAGTACTCCGACCCCTCGGCCGGCTCCGCGCGAGCGTGTGCCGCAGCATGGCACCGAGAGTATCACGAAGCGTGAACGGGTTGTCGAAGCACCGACACCAAAACCAGTGGCCAAGCCGATTGCTCCCCAGCCGATACCAGTGAAACTGCCAGAGCCTGATCGGTCACGTGTGATGGCGGAACCAGGAGTAAAAGCCGAAACTGTTTCGGTACCTGTCGCGACGCCGCTGGTGGCTGTTGATTTACCAGAAGAGTCGTCGGACACCCCGACCCAACCCCTTGAAGCAATGCCGACTCCGGTGGTGTCTGTAGCGAAACCTGAAGTCGTGCCAGCTATCACGACGCTCGAGGCAGCCGAAGGGACCTTGGCTACCGAAGCGCCGGTGAACATCCCAGAGAAAGTGTTGTACCCGGCAGTGTGTGCCACTTGTGGTCTCGAGATCGAAGTACCGTTTGTGCCGGATGCCTCACGTCCGACATTTTGCAAGGACTGTCTCCGTGACTATCAGCGAGCGGTGGCCAGGGAGCGCAATCAGATCGCAGGGAAAACCCCTCCTGCAGGCCGACAACAGTCGACAGATGGGCCGACGAACCGGACAGATCACCGCACTTCGGAGCACCGGGTGTATGCTTCAGTTGAACGACCGATGAAACTCTCTCAGGCACAGCATATCGAACCCAAAAAATTCAAGGCCATACGTCGCAAGCCGGATATCAATGTGAGTGCCGTCCGAGCCCTCATCGACGAAGCGCGGCAGGAGAAAGACGAGGAGACTTGATTTCTCACATGATTCTGATAGGCTGACGGGTCTCGGGACACCCCTTAGACTTAGAGCTTGTTCTTGTTCCGCGGGCAACGATTCCTATGGATCACAGTAAGGAAAAAATCGCTGTCCTGGTTTCGGGTGGCGTGGATAGTTCGGTCGCGCTCGCACTCCTGGTGGAAGCGGGTTTCGATGTGACCGCGTTCTATATCAAGATCTGGCTCGAGGACGAGCTGGCTTTCTTGGGGGACTGTCCCTGGGAAGAGGATCTAGCATATGTCCGCGCGGTGACGGAAAAGCTCGGTGTGTCGCTTGAAATCGTGCCACTTCAAAAGGAGTATTGGGAGTATGTCGTGGCAGAAGCGATCCGCGAGGTGAAGGCTGGTCGGACGCCGAATCCGGATATGCTCTGTAATGCGCGGATCAAGTTCGGCGCGTTCTGGGACGCGATTGGGGATGGATATACGAAAGTCGCGACCGGGCACTATGCTCAGACGGATGCCGTGGTCAATTTCAACACGCAGTTTTCTTTCGCTGATCGTTTACGCTCGCGGTCGGACACAACGCGAACGCCGAGCTGGCCGGCCACCCGTTTCTTGAAACGTGCCATTGATCCAGTGAAGGACCAGACGTACTTTCTCTCTCAACTGTCGAAGTCACAGCTGTCCCGGGCGCTGTTTCCGATCGGCCAGTATACCAAGCCCCAGGTGCGCGCGCTCGCCGAGAAATTCCAGCTTCCCAATGCCAAGCGCCGTGACAGTCAGGGGATTTGTTTCCTCGGCAAGATCCCGTTCGACGAATTTCTTCGCCACCATCTCGGAATAAAAAAAGGCCCGCTCGTCGAGTTCGAGACGGGGAAAGTCTTGGGTGAGCACCATGGCTTTTGGTACTTCACCATCGGACAACGCGAGGGGATCGGGCTGTCGGGTGGACCCTGGTATGTGGTGGCCAAGGACGTAGAGAAAAACACCGTCTGTATCTCGCATGCCGAGCATCGGACTGAGCGGGCGCGAGCTACCTTTATGGTCCGCGATCTGAATTGGTTCGGTGAATGGCCCGAAGATGGCGCCGAGCTCTCGGTGAAGCTTCGCCATGGCCCGAAAGAATACGAGTGTCAGGTACAGTGGCAGGATACTGAGACGCTGGAAGTGTTTCTCCAAAAAGAAACCGACACCGGGGTGGCGTCGGGGCAGTATGCGGTATTTTACCGCGGTGACTATTGTTTGGGCGGCGGCGTGATCAGCGGTTGAGGACGAACTGGTGGAGGACTCTATCTTTCAGCACCACGGACGAGGCATAGAGACGATTCTCTGCGTCGCTGTTTACTGAAGAAGGATATTCTGGCACCAGGAGGTATTCCTGCAGCAGATCGATGCAGAGCCTGCTGACTTCGAAGACGAGTCCATTGGAACAGAATTGTGCCGCGCTCTGACTTCCGAAATCGTTGACGATCTCACCGGACGCGATCACTGCCAGATGGCAGGGGTACCCGACCCCTGAACAGAACCTATTACTGATTGTGATCACCGTGACCATCAGCTGGTGGAACTGGTCTCGCGAAATCATATGTGAACCTGCCGCGGTTCGGATTTCTAGCTGTAGATGATCCACAAAAGACATTGGGAGAACATCGATATTCTTTGCTCCTGGTGGTAGCCAGGGCTGACGAGGGACCTGGAGTCCGAAGTAGGTTTCGTCGCCTGGGCCAGGAACGACCCGGATGAACGAAGGGAATGGTCGGTAGCGCATGCGAGTCTCCTCTGCAGTAGTGAATGGGAAGGTGCTGGGTCATTCATACCTTGTTCGGCATGAAGAAAAAGTCTACAATGACATGAACACTATGTCAATCCGGCGAGAGAAAATTGCATTCTTTGAGCGAGTACTCATGGATTTCTTCCGGAAAGCTGGGCGGGAGCATTTGCCGTGGCGTCGCCCAAAGATCACCGCGTATGAAGTCTGGGTGTCGGAGATCATGCTCCAGCAGACGCAGGTGTCGCGCGTCATCGGCTACTACACGCGTTTCCTTGAGCGCTTTCCGACGGTCGAGTCATTGGCAGCCGCCTCTTGGGAGGAATTCCTCCCGTATTATGAAGGCCTGGGCTATTATGCCCGCGGCCGGAACATGCTTTCCGCGGCCAAAGAAGTCGTCGCTAAGCATCAAGGGAAATTCCCTCGGGATGTCGAAGCCTTGCGAGGACTTCCAGGCATCGGACCATATACGGCGGCGGCAATCATGAGCTTCGCGTATGGCGATCGGCATTTGGCTTGGGACACAAATCTGAAACGTGTCGTGGGGCGATTCTTTCTTGGAAATAGGAATGCGGTGATTGATACGAACTACTTTGAGTCAAAGTTTACCAGTTCGAGAAAATCGTTGAATGCGGCACTGATGGACTTTGGCAGCGCGCTCTGTGTTGCTCGACCAAAGTGTGAAGCATGTCCCTTGCGATCCCGTTGTCTCTACACTCGAGAAGGCGGAAAACAAGAGAAGAGAAAGACGGCAGGGAAAACGTTACCCCGGCAGGATTGGGCAAGAGCGGAAGCGGTCGTCATCCTGCATGATAGACACCGGGTCTACTATTCCTCGAAGCGGACAGTATATGCGCCATTTGTCCTCCCTATAGGTTACAATACGCGCGCCGGGATCAAGGCTTTCTTTTTGGAAAAGTACGGACTGACACTGGCTGTCCGGCCGCCGCATGCGAAACGCGTCGAGGGTCAGCAGCCGAAGATCTTCGTCCACGCTCAGATCTTGCTCGGTCAGCCGGCATTTCGCGCCTTCGCTGCAACTGAAATAGCACAGAAGTATTGAACATCCGGCATCGGTTTTCTTAGAGTGCATTCTCCGCTATACTGGGGATGGTAGTTACGCGTCGAACTCTATGCAGGTCCGTCATCTCAATGTCTACTTTTTCTTCCTCATCATGCTTCTCGTGGGCGTGACGGTGTTTTTCATTTTCCAGCCGTTTCTGACAGCGATTGTCGCGGCGGCAATTCTTTCCGTTCTCTTCCGTCCCGCCTATCAGACGCTTCTCCGGATGATCCCGGGACAGCCGGGGAGCGCCTCATTTCTGACTTGTCTCTTGGTTGGCGTGATCATCGTGACCCCGGTGCTCTCGGTGCTCTCGCTCGCGGTGGCAGAGGCGAATCACCTGTACCACGCCATCGCCGAGGAACGTTCGTTCTCGAGCGTTGTTGAAATCGGAGTGCAGACGGTTCAAGAAACATCGTTCGGCCAGATCGTCTTCAAGGATTCTGCCTTCACCACAGAAAGCGTCATGGAAGATATCCAGCAATTCAGCCAGAACGCCTTGGGATTGCTTCAGACAGCGTATCAGAGCGTGACCCATTTTGTGTTCTGGGTTTTCGTCATGTTCTTCACGCTGTTCTACTTCCTGATCGATGGCGATCGTGCCTTCCACCGTCTTATTCAACTGTCGCCCTTGAAGACCGAGCATGAGACATTGCTCGCTTCGAAATTCATCTCGATCAGTCGCGCGACGCTCAAGGGGACGCTGGTGGTCGGTGCGATCCAAGGCCTCCTCGGGGGCTCGCCTTTTGGATCGTCGGTGTCCCATCGCCGGCTATCTGGGGACTTCTCATGATCCTGCTCTCCATCATCCCGTTGGTCGGTTCGGCCCTGGTTTGGCTCCCGGCGGGTATCATTCTCCTCCTCATGGGGCAGGTCTGGCAAGGGGTGTTCCTCCTCATCGTCGGCTTTGGTGTTATCTCGCTGATTGATAATATTCTCCGTCCGAAACTCGTCGGCAAGGACACGCAGATGCATCCGTTGATGATATTTTTTGCCACCTTGGGCGGTATCTCACTCTTCGGACTGCCGGGCTTCATCATTGGTCCTATCATTGTCTCACTGTTTATGGCGCTCGGTGAGATCTATGCGATCGAATTCAAGGGGCAGCTCGCAGAATATAATAACGATTAGTCTATGGCCGCCCTGTGGCAGTCACTGCCACTTTCGATCGACCCAGTTGTCGTGCGTATCGGCGGGTTGCCGGTGACCTGGTATGCGGTCATGTATATTGCGGGGGTCTTGTTTTCCGCGCTGTATTTTGTGAAGCTGGCTCGTCGGCGGGGCTTGCTCGTCGATGCGGATGCGACCGTCGAAGTCATTGTCAGTGTCCTCTGGGGTGTACTCATTGGTGCCCGTCTCGGATACGTTGCCTTTTATGGTGGATCGGACTTCATCCAGGAACCGTGGCGGATTATCCTGCCTTATGATTTCGGACAGGATGCATGGGTCGGTATCCGGGGGATGAGTTTCCACGGTGGACTCATCGGGGGAGCCATCGGACTCTTTATGTTTACTCGTGAAGCAAGGCGTGAGTTCCTCCGGTTTTCGGATGTGCTCGTTCAGGCGGTGCCAATCGCGATCTTCTTTGGTCGGATTGGGAACTTTCTCAATCAGGAAATCCTCGGCCGCCCGTCGGCCCTACCTTGGGGGATGCATTTTCCTGGATCAGGGTCGCTCTTGCTCCATCCGGTGACACTCTATGAAGCCGCGTTCGAGGGGGTGCTTCTTTTCCTCCTGCTGGCTGTCTTGAGCCGACAAGCGAGCCGTCCAGGACGAATCACCGCCCTTTTCCTCTTCCTGTATGCTGGTATCCGGTACGGCGCCGAATACTACCGGGCCTTGCCGCTCGAGGGGAACCTGGTATATGGAGTCTTGACTACTGGTCAGGCGCTCTCGGTCGCGATGGCACTCCTCGGAAGCATCGTCCTCCTCGTTACTCGGAAACGCGTGGTATACTAGGGGTAACAAATACCTATGGAGAAGAAACACAGCATCGCGCTCGCGCTTGGTTTGGTTGTACTCATCGGTGCTCTCATCTGGTGGGGAGTGTATGAAGACCAGTCGAAACCATCCTTGGATCAGACAGTGACGACCTATTTCTATGGAGAGACCTGTCCACACTGTCGGGATGTTCAGAAATTCCTCGATGAGAATGATATTGCGAGCAAGTTCAGCTTTGTGAAGCGTGAAGTGTGGAGCGATCAGTCCAATGCCCGATTGATGCGTGAGGCGGCGGGAATCTGTGCCTTGGACACGACGAAGATTGCTGTTCCCTTCGTCTTCTCAGAAGGGAAATGTCTGGTCGGGACGCCGGATGTGATCGGATTCTTCAAACAAAAAGCTGGTATCTGAATCCATGCGTGAAATTTTTCCGCCCAAAGCAAAATCAATATCGCACGCCAAGATGCTGTTCGATGGCGTCGCTCATGGTCATGAATACCGCTCACCGCGGCCGGGTTTGGCGCCTCGCCCACTCGTCTCACCGGCGATGATTCGCGCCCGGCGACAGCTTGACGCGGTACTTTTGAAGGAACACACTGGCGCGCGCGAGAGTTTTTTCGGGTTCCAACGCAAGTGGAAGAAACTGATGCTGTTTCGGCGGGTCTTTGTCGTGTCACGTCGTTTCAGTCGGCGCTTGGGTCGCTGGCTGCCAGCACCGGGAAATTTGTCGCCCAAGAAAGCACTCTATGCTTCACTCTTTGCGGGCGTGAGCTTTGGCATGGTGTCGATGTCAGTCATCAAGGATATCGGAGCGGATGAGGCGAATGCAGGCTCACCAGCTCCGGCGGTGGTGGCAGTCGCGACGGACGAATCAGACAAAATAGCGAACGAAGTCTCCGAAGAGAAGAAGAAGTATGATCCGAATGATGATCTCTTCCTCCAATTTTTCAGCGAGGCAGAAAAGGAAGAGTACAGTGATCAGATTCATGAATTGGTGAAGGGGTATCCGATTGAAGACATGTTACCCTATATCCTCGAGAAGGATCGAATTGTTGCGGCCTTCCTCATTGGCATCGGCAAGAAAGAGAGTAATTGGGGGAAGCGGGTGCCAGTCTTGGACGGTCAGGACTGCTTCAATTATTGGGGGTATCGGGGGGTGCGGCGGCTCATGGGAACGGGTGGACACACCTGCTTCAATAGTCGTAAGGATGCCGTCGACACGGTTGCGCTTCGGATCGAGTCTCTTATCTATTCATCCAAGATCGATACTCCGGCCAAGATGATTATCTGGAAATGTGGCTATAGCTGTGACGGCCATAGCCGGGAGAGTGTCCGGAAGTGGATCGCCGACGTGGACATGTATTTCAAGGAATTGAACCAAGCTGAGGGCGGTCCGCTTGAGTAGTATAGTGGGGGCTCACAAAACCCTTGACACGGCATTTTCGTATTGTGTGATATCGGCCGCCCTTTGAGGCGGTTTTATCCTTTATAAAAGCCATAAATGAGCTCATTTCTGGGACAAAAGCTTTGACCGAGGCGTGTAAAAATGCTATTCTCAGGCTTGCGTCCCAAGCGGGATATTCCGGAAAAGGGCATAATTTCTAACGATATTCTATGCGAATTCCCCAGCTGGTTTCGATGGGTAGGCGACGACACAAGCGCGGCCGGATCCTGCGATCATGCCAGACACTCAGTCTCGTCGGAGTACTCTTCCTTTCCCTCGGCCAGACAGCAGATGGAGCGAGCGATTCGGGTTCGGAGGCGCAGTCTGATGACCCTTTGTCTCGTGCGAGCCTGTGCGATTGGCAGCGGGACTATCACTTCTTTGCCAAGGCCCCGAAAGCAGATAAGGTTGAGACCAATCCCTGTGAGGCGGCTTTCCGACGGGCTGTGACAGTCGCTTCTGATCAGGCAGAGCGGGACATGCCCCCGAGCGGTGAGAAGGCTTCCTTTGAAGCTGAACTCCGGGCAATCGTGTCGGGATACCCGATTGAAGCGATGGTCCCGGTGATTGCCGAGTACGATCGGGATATCGCCGGTCTCATCGTTGGGATCGCCAAGAAAGAGAGTAATTGGGGGAAACGGGTGCCACGGACAGCATCGGGCGATGACTGTTTCAATTACTGGGGCTACAAGGGTGCGGGTGCGCGTGGCATCGCGATGGGACATGGCTGTTTCGGCGAATCAGCCGAGGCGGTGCACGCTATCGGCGGTCGGCTCCAAGAACTCACGGCCCTTCGTCAGACGAGCGAACCGGCAAATCTGGTTATTTGGAAATGTGGATCATCTTGTGCGGGTCATTCACCCGAAAGCGTCCGGAAGTGGATCTCGGACGTTGACCTCTACTTCCGCGCCATTGCACGGAAATAGTACTGGACGACAGACTCGGTTATCGCACTGCTAGGCTGAGAAGTGGGGTATTACCCCCGCCAGTGGTCTGGCAGGGGTGGTATACTTGAGAAAACAAATCCTCATGCACTGGCTCACTTTTGCGCTTGCGGGCTATTTCTTCAATGCCGTTACGGCGCTCTTCGACAAGTTTCTCCTCGCCGGTCGGATCAAGGAGCCGGTCGTGTATGCTTTTTTCGTTTCCGTCCTCTCGCTCTTTGCGATTGTGCTTGTCCCTTTCGGTTATCAGCCGATCCCTTGGCAGACCATGGTCGTGTTCGTCATCTCGGGAGTGTTGTTCCTCTACGGATTGGTCGCTTTCTATAATGCGGTCAAGCGAAGCGAGATCTCACGGGTCGCACCGCTCGTCGGCATCACGATTTCCATCATTGCCGGTGTTGCTTCACTCGCATTTGGTCCAGCCGCGACGCTATCGTTTTCACCAGGCCACCTCCTCTCGCTTCTCCTTCTCCTGACAGGCGCGTTCTTTATCGCCTTCGACTTGCCGCTCAAGAAAAATGACGCGCTCATGAAGTCGACACTCTTGGCCGGCGCGCTCATGGCACTCTCGCTTCTGTTTCTGAAGACCGGGTACCGCAATAATGTGGATTTTGTGAACGGTCTTCTCTGGTCGCGGATGGGATTCATCATCGGCGGCTTCAGTCTGTTCATCATCCCCGAGTATCGTCGGGCTATCCTCGCCAATACCCGCGGTCTTTCGTCGTCGAACCGGCGTGATGTGACGACTGGCATCCTTTTCATCTTGAACAAGATTTTTGGTGCAGCGGCTTCTTTCTTCCTGACCTATGCGACCTTCCTCGGCCCAGTGACCTTCATCCAGGCCTTGAACGGCGTTCAGTATGCGTTCGTGCTCATCCTCGCGATTCCTCTGGCATTCCGCTACCCGAAGATATTTGGAGAAAAGCTCTACTTCTGGGATTGGTTCCAGAAAGGGGTGGCCGTTATTCTCATCGGTCTCGGGATGTGGTTGGCGGTGACTCAGGGCGTCGATTTTCTTTTCCTCTAGACAAGCCCTATGAATCAAACACTCCTGAATCCGCAGTCTGAGTCGACGCATTCGCATTGGTGGGGTGTCATCAAAACAATTGGTTATACTTTGCTCGGATGTTTACTTCTTGTCGGACTCATCTTCGGCTACTTCAATCTGCCTGGGCCGGCGCCGCGCGAAGACGTGCATCTCGGTATGACGTTTTCCTCGCGCTATGCGACGGATCTAGGTCTGGATTGGCGAGAGACGTATCGGGCGTTGCTTGATGATGCCGGCGTGAAGCGGCTCCGTCTCCCAGTGTACTGGGATCTCGTCGAACGCGAACCGGGGAAACGCGACTATACTGATGTCGACTGGCAGCTGGATGTGGCCGAAGAATCCGGCGCTACGGTTATCCTCTCGATCGGTCAGCGGGTGCCGCGCTGGCCCGAGTGTCATATCCCTGGGTGGGCGAAGTCGCGTGGGGACGCTGATCGGCAGGCAGCTCTGAAGGCGTTTATGCGTGAAACCGTGGAGCGGTATCGCGATCGTTCGATCATTACGACCTGGCAGGTGGAGAATGAGCCATTCCTCGTTTTCTTCGGAGAATGCCCACCGCTCGATGTCGCTTTCCTCGAGGAGGAAGTGGCACTGGTGAAGTCACTTGATCCAGCACGGCCCGTGCTCCTGACGGATAGCGGTGAACTCTCGGTCTGGTATCGGGCGGCGGCACGCGGCGACCAGTTCGGCACGACCATGTATCGCAAGATTTACAAGGGCCGTCTCGGCTATGTGACGTATCCAATCGGGCCGAATTTCTTCCGCGCGAAGGAACAGCTCGTCCGACTCCTCACGCACCAGCGGCACTTTTCAATTATCGAACTCCAGGCTGAGCCCTGGGCTTCCGGGTGGGTCGCCAATGTGCCGCTCGAAGAACAATTCATCACGATGAATGAGCAACTGCTTGAGGACAATGTCACCTATGCGAGGCGCGTCGGGTTCGAGGACATCTATCTCTGGGGCGGGGAGTGGTGGTATTGGCTGAAAACCAAAAAAGATTCGCCGGCGGTTTGGGAAAAAGGCAAAGAACTCTTCCGACGGTATCCGTAAACACTCATGATCCTCATCCTCGACAATCTCCGGAGCGCGTACAATGTCGGCGCCCTGTTCCGGTCGGCCGATGGCGCGGGGGTGACACATGTGTATCTCGTGGGGATCACGCCGCCCCCGCCGAAGCCCGACCAAGCCGTCCTCTCGCCCGCCGAAAAGGCACTGCGGAAAACCGCGCTCGGTGCGGAGCGTGTGGTGCCTTGGTCGAGCATGAAGTCGCTCGCCCGCCTCATCACCCGCCTTAAAGCGAGGCAGTATGAGATCATCGCCCTCGAAGAAGGGACAGGTATCGCGAGCATCGACTACCGTCTGTGGCGGCCGAAACGGGGGCGTGAGCCGGCCTTGATCGTCGGCAACGAAGTCGCTGGCATCGCGGAGGATTCGCTCGCAACCGTTGATACGCTCATGCATCTGCCGATGCGCGGGATGAAACATTCGCTCAATGTGTCAGTAGCAGGTAGTATTGCCTTGTACTACCTCTCGGCTACAATGGAAACGAGAGTCTCTCGTAACTAGGGGATAGTAGCTAGTTACTAGTGTTTAAGAAACGCGCTTACTCTAGTCACTCTTTCTGCTCTAGTCACTAATAACTTCTGGAATAATGAAAAAAGAAAACAAACCGAAGAAGATCGCCATCTTCGATATCGATGGCACGATATTTCGGAAGAATCTCCACTTTGAGCTTATCAATGAATTGGCGTGGCTGAAGGTGTTCCCGAATTCGGTGCGCCGCGAGCTGAGCGAGGTCTACAGTCATTGGCTCGAGCACTCCGGTACGTATGAGGAGTACCGTAAGGCGATTGTCCGTATCTACGCTGAACACATCGCGGGAGTCAGCGAGACTTCGGTCCATGAAGCGGCACATATCGTCGTGCCGTTCCATGCCAAGCGCACGTACATCTTTTCCGAAGCGCTGATCAAGGAGTTGCGCGCCAAAGGGTATCACTTGCTCGCTATCTCGGGTTCGCCGATCGAGATCGTCGAGGAGTACAATAAACACTATCTCCATTTCGACCGCGTGTTCGGGAGTATCTACTCCAAAGATGAGAAGGGGATATACACAGGAGCCGCCGAATTCGAGCCCTCGCGGAATAAAGGCGAAGTGCTTCAGCAGTATGTGTATGAACATGGGCTCTCGCTCGAGGATTCATACGCGATGGGTGACACTGAGTCCGATGCGAGCATCCTCCGCATGGCGACCCACCCGATCGCCTTCAACCCAAACCAGAACCTGAAAGCGCTGGCCGATGCCGAGGGCTGGCGCATCGTCATCGAAAAGAAAGATGTGATCTATGAGATAGGCTCAAAATCCGAAGCTCGAAACCAGAAATTCTAAACGGATACGCGCTACAATTGCTAGATATCCCTATGGACAGCACAGAGAAAAAATATGATTTGGAAGAGCGAACACTGGCCTTCGCGCACCGAGTCAATGCCTATGTAAACGGACTGCCGCGCACTATCTCGAATATCGAAAATGGGAAGCAGTTGGTACGCTCGGCTGGTTCAGTCGGAGCCAACTATATCGAGGCGAATGATGGACTGAGTCGCAGAGACTTCCTGATGAGAGTGAAAATTTCCAAGAAAGAAGCGAAGGAGAGTATATTCTGGTTAAACCTGAGCCAACCCGAGAAAGAGCTGGAGACCGAAAAAGAAGCACTGATTCTGGAATGTACAGAACTCATGAAAATCCTCGGTGCTATTATTAAGAAAGTTCAGCCCGGAGGATAAGTATTTGTTTAGAGTTTCGGATCTTCATTTCGTATTTAGATGGTTCCCGGTTTAGAATTTAAGATTTCGTATTTCGAGTTTACCCTCTTATGGCCTTCAACCTCAACAGCTCACTCGATAATTTCCTCCGGAAGACGCTCTGGCTCTGGCTGCCATTTTACGCTCTTCAAGCACTCTTGAAGGAATTTAGCACTCAGCTCAGGGAGAAAAAATGAGCGCAAAGGTGAGTATGAACGAGCCTGTCTCCGCCAGAGACATCCATCTCCGACTGTGGCCGCTACTCCTCTGGTGTGCGGTGATTTTCGCGTTTTCCCAGATGCCGGGAAGCGGGCGAGCGATTGAACCTACAGCGTGGTATATTGTCGAGCGCAAATCGGCTCATGTCGTCGAGTACGCCATCCTCACCCTCCTCGCGTACCGATTTTTCCGTTCGGTGTACTCGCGCGAGGCATTGGCCCGGATCGCAGCGCTCGCGGCCGTGTTCGCGCTCGCTTACGGTGCACTCGACGAGCTCCACCAGGCATTCGTCTTTGGTCGGGGCGCGCGGCTGACCGATGTCATGATCGACAGTGTCGGTATCTTGCTTGTCCTGGTTACACTCCTCATTCTCCGCCAACGGAGGGGGCGATGATATACTGGAGGCGTTCACAATGGTAGAACGACCCATGGTGGCTCGTTTCTTGTTTGTTGTGAACACGGAGTATGTAATTAAACGACACTGGCCTCTTACTTGTCCTATGAACTATGAGCTCCTCCAACAACTGAAACAGTGGCGCGACGAGCAGGCCCGGATCGAGGGGGTCGAGACATATCGTGTCATGAACAATGCGACGCTCGAAGCGCTCATCGCCCGGAGGCCGTCGACTCTCGCTGAGCTCCTCGAAGTGAAAGGAATTAAGGAAGCGAAGAGTCGGCGCTATGGGAAAGCGCTGCTGCAGATGCTACAGGCGCAGGCGTCATCGGGTGATGCGGGGGGCGATGCCGAAACGGGTGAGGTCCGAGGAGTGGAATCAAGAGAGCAGGTTGCCGAGTCAGTCGGACCGGAAGCGTTGCCATCGGCCGTCGAAGCGCCACTCACGGTGTCGCAATTCCTCGATAGCCTGAATCTTGAGCTCTCGGGCATGGCCGCGCGTTTGTGCGGCGAGGTTTCTGAATTCAACATCTGGAATAACTCTTTTGTTTTCTTCTCGCTGAAAGACAGTCAGGATGGCAGTGTCCTGAAATGCGGTATGCCGTATGCTCGGTATCAGGTCTGCGGCGTCGATGTGAAAGTCGGGGACGAAGTCATCGTCGAGGGTTTTCCGAAGATGTACAAGCCGCGCGGCGAACTCTCGCTTCAGGTGGGTGTCATCGAGTATGCGGGCGAGGGCGAGCTGAAGAAGGCTTATGATGCGCTTCACAAGAAGCTGGAGCTGGTGGGTGCGTTTTCTCTCGAGCGGAAACGGCCGATACCCGAATTTGCGGAGAAGATCGCACTCATCACCTCGGAACAGGGTGCCGCCATCGGCGACTTCACGATGAATCTGGCGCGTGCCGGCATCCATGTTGATTTCTATCCGACACTCGTCGAAGGGAAAAAAGCAGTATTTGATATCATCGAAGCGATCCGTTATTTCAATCAAACACCGGACCGCTACGATGTCCTCGTACTCATCCGAGGCGGTGGTAGTCTCGAGAGTCTGCAGGCGTTCAATACCGAAGCTCTCGTCCAAGAGATTGTTTCTTCTCGGATTCCGGTACTGGCTGGTATCGGTCATGAACGTGATGTTTCACTTGCGGCGCTCGTGGCTGATCATATGGTCTCGACACCAACGGCGGCCGCTCGTTATCTCTCGATCTCTTGGGACGAGGCACGAGCCAGACTGGGTCTATATTCATCGGCTCTGTCTCGAGTGATGCAGGAATTTCGCATGTTGGTATGTGAACGAGTTCGCGTCGGAGAGGAGTCGATCCGTCGCGCACTCGGTGATATCGTGGAGCGGGTCGGTATGGCACAGGCGGCCTTTCGCGAAGCCGTCGCGCTTTTTCCGGCGTATTGTCACCGAGTCACTCTTCGGCTCGGGACCGATGCAGCGCTCTGGCAGGCAAAGACGGATGCAGCGGTACTCAATACACGTGATCAGGTGAAGGCCCTTGAGGCGCGGCTCCGTCAGTATGATCCAGCGCGGGCGCTCCAACTCGGCTATAGTCTGGTGCGGAGAGAGGGGCGCATCATTCGGGACGCTGCCAGGGTAGCAGTCGGTGATCGGATCGATATACAACTGGGCCAAGGCAGTATAGAATCAGAAGTAATAGGGATAACGTAAGGCTATGACAACCAAGAAAGAATCACTCGGCGAGGCGCTCAAGAAACTCGAAGGTATCACAGACTGGTTCGAAAATCAGGAAGAAATTGATGTGGAAAAAGCGCTTGAGAAAGTGAAGGAAGGAGTCGTACTCATCAAATCAAGCAAGGAGCGACTCCGCGAAGTAGAGAATGAGTTTGAGATCGTAAAAAAAGAGCTCGACGGTACGGCTTCGTAGTAGTCACTCTGCTATACTGGGTATACAAAACAAAGAAAATATCTTTATCATGCATCGGTTCTCAAGTGATATTTCTATCGTGCTTGGTGGAGCGGCGGGACAGGGGATTCAGACTGTCGAGACACTCCTCGTTCAGGTGCTCAAGAAGGAGGGCTATTATGTCTTCGCGTCCAAAGAGTATATGTCGCGGATCCGCGGCGGGAGTAATTCGACCGAAATCCGACTGACGTCGAAGAAACGGCGGGCCTATGTTGATCGCATCGACCTCCTCTTTGCGCTCGACAAGAATGTCGTGCCGCATCTCGCACATCGGATCACAGAGAAGACGGTCATCATCGGTGAGAAGGAAAAGGTCTGCGAGACGGAGTGTCAGGTCGTCGACGTCCCTTTCACGCGGTTTGCCAATGAACTCGGACACCCGATCTATACGAGTACCGTCGCCGTCGGGGTCGTTCTCGGTATGCTCCGAGCTGACGAGAGTGTGTTTCATGAATATCTGCGTGGACATTTCGCTCGGAAGGGTGAGGAAGTCGTCGCAAAAAATATTGAGGCGGCGCAAAAAGGGTATGTCCATGGGACGCACATCGCTTTTTTGGAGGGTGTAGAGCTATCTGTGCCGCGAGCCAAAGCAGCCGATACCGGACTCCTCCTCGATGGGATGGAGAGCGTGGGCCTGGGGACACTCGCAGCAGGCTGCAATTATATCAGTTCGTATCCGATGTCGCCGGGGACGGGATTACTGACCTTCCTCGCCACACACAAGAAGGACTTCGGTATCGTCGTCGATCAGGCCGAAGACGAAATTGCCGCGATCAACCAGGGCTTGGGTGCTTGGTATGCCGGCGCGCGCGCGGTGGTCACGACCTCGGGTGGTGGGTTCGACCTCATGTGTGAGGGAGTAAGTTTGGCTGGGATGATCGAGACGCCGATCGTCATCCATGTCGGCCAGCGACCCGGTCCGGCGACGGGGCTCCCCACCCGGACCGAGCAAGCAGACCTGAATCTGGTCCTCTATGCCGGGCATGGTGAATTTCCGCGTGCTATTTTTGCGCCGGGCACGCCCGAGGAAGCATACCATGCGATGTCACAGGCGTTTTATATTGCAGACAAGTACCAAGTACCTGCCTTCGTCTTGACAGATCAGTTTTTCCTCGACTCGGTCACGACGGTCAACGACGGTGATCTGAAAGCGGCTCCAAATCAGGCATATATCGTCGAAACAGACGCAGAGTATGAACGCTATGCCGTCACCAAGGATGGTGTATCACCACGCGGTATCCCAGGCTACGGCAAAGGACTCGTCGGAGTGGATAGCGATGAACACGATACGGCGGGACATATCACGGAAAGTCATCTCGTCCGTCAGGAACAACACAGCAAGCGGCTCCAAAAAGGGGTGGCTGTCGCCAAGGAAGCGCTTCCACCTGTGGCCTCGGTGGCTCGATTGAAGAAAGCCAAGACGGCGGTGGTTACCTGGGGATCAAATCGCGGCGTTGTCGAGGAAGCACTCGACCGGATCGGTGATGAATCGTTCGCTCAGGTGCACTTCCCTCAGGTCTATCCGCTCCCTGCGTCTGGTAAGAGGCTTTTGGCCAAAATGAAACAGATCGTCGTGATCGAGAACAATGCCGCCGGGCAATTCGCCGATCTCCTCGAGCGTGAATATAGCATCACTGTCACGGAGCGAATTCTGAAATATGATGGCAACCCATTTTCCGTCGAAGAAGTTGTGAAAAAACTGAAAGACTTATGATCGACAAGAAACTCTACGATATGCCGCATGGGACCGACATAGCCTGGTGTCCGGGCTGTGGCAATTTCCCGATCCTGAATATCATGAAGGGTGTGCTCGCTGAGATGGATATCCCGCCGACGGACGTCGTCATCTGCTCTGGCATCGGCCAGGCGGCCAAGACGCCACATTATCTCCGGGTGCATTACTTCAATGGGCTGCATGGCCGCGCTCTCCCGCCGGCGATCGCGATCAAGACGGCGAATCCAGGACTGACCGTGATCGCTGAGTCCGGCGATGGGGACATGTATGGCGAGGGGGGCAATCACTTTCTGCATACGATCCGGCGCAATCCCGATATCACGAACATCGTCCACAACAACATGGTCTATGGCCTGACCAAGGGCCAAGCCTCGCCGACATCCGAGAAAGGGATGCAGACACCACTGCAGACAGATGGCGTCATGCTCGAGCCCTTCAATCCTATGGCGATTGCGATCTCAGCGGGAGCGACGTTTGTCGCCCGTGCTTTCTCAGGCGATATTCCACAAGCTAAGGAAATCGTGAAAGCCGCGATCGAGCACCAAGGCTATGCGCTTGTCGATATCTTCCAACCGTGTGTCGTTTTCAACAAGCAGAACACCTTTCAGTGGTTCAAGGATCACACCTACTATCTGGATGTGAGCCATGACAAAAGCGACAAGGTCAAAGCGCTCAGCCTCGCCCTCGATACCGAAAAGATGGCGCTCGGTGTCCTTTATCAAGAAACCGGCCGCCCGAGCTATGAGACCGTCGTGCGCGAAGGGGATGACCCGCTCTATACGAAGAAGTTAGATCCAGTGAAACTCACGACGCTGCTCGAAACGTATCGATAAGACCTACCTTTATGAAGGGATCTCAAAAATTTCTTAGCATTGCTGCGATAGGAATTTTTCTACCGCAGATTGCCTTTGCTTGTTCTCGGGTGCATGCAGCTATCGCACTTCCTTTAGGAGGTGTCCTGTTTCTTCTCGTGCTGATGATATTCAGCTACAAAATCTATGGGAAAAATGAGAAGGTCAAAAGAGTACTTTCCATCATTCTTCTGGTAGCAATCGGGAGTTTTGTGACAAGTCTCGTTCTCTTTGGCTACCAAGAATATAAATACAGACAGGAGCTATTTGCCTGCCGAGAAAAATGTCCAGTGGGAGAAAATTGTATCTGCGAGCCGTCCTGTCTTTAATCCAAACCGAGCTGGATCTTGGCTTCAGGAGTCATCTTCTCGATCGTCCAGGGCGGATCAAAGGTGAGCGAGGTTTCGACATCTTCGATACCCTCGAGCTCCATGACCCGATCCTCGATCTCTTTCTGGATCTGACCGAAGAGCGGACATCCCATGGTAGTCAGGGTCATGGTGATCGTGCACTTTCCGTCGGTGTCGACCGAGATAGTATAAATCAAGCCGAGTTCGACAATCGAGATACCGAGTTCGGGGTCGAGGACGAGGTGGAGCTTTTCGCGGACCAGGACCTCGATGGGCTTTCTTGTGACAGCTTTGGACATAGAGTCTTGTCATCCCGAGCGTAGTCGAGGGATCTGTTTACAACGCGCCTGACATATCTAACCATTGGGGATTTTCCTTCTCAATCAACAGAATTTTCTTTTCTCTTCGCCAAGATTTTAACTGCTTTTCTCTAGCGAGAGTGCTGTAGACATCACCCGTCTGCTCGAAGTAGACGAGTTGATCGACATTATATTTTTTCGTGAAGCCCTCGACAGCTTTATTTTTGTACTCCCAGATTCTTCTCGGGAGGTTGCTCGTAACGCCAACATATAAAGTCCGAGAATGACTGGCGAGAATGTAGACACAGTAGCTTCTCATGACGACCATTCGACTTATTCACGTAGTTTCCTCTCCACCGGTTTGCGGATCGGAATGACAGGAAACAAGGAGCTTATTCCGGGAAAATTTGCTTGCCGGTAGCGTCCTTGATGCGGATGGCACCGACGGGACAGCCACGCGCGGCGTTCAGTATAGTCTCCTGATCATCGGTGTCAGCGGTAGAGAGGATGGCGGCTTTACCACTGTCATCGAGCGCAAATGAATTCGGAGCCATAGCGGTACAGGGGGCAGCGCCGATACAGACGGCGGTATCAACTTCGACCGTCCAACCATTCTGAAGGGTGACGGGACCCGCAGGCTTACTTTCATCTTTCCATGCCATATGTTGAGAATAAAGAATTACGAATTATGAATTTTAGATTTCCGAGCTATCTGATGCTTGGCTCAGAGCTCGCTGGAGTGTCTCGAGCGAGAGGAGTCCGCATTTCAGTCGCGCGGGCGAAAGCGTGACGCCAAGGAAATCGAGCACCGTCTTCGGCTCCAGGGCCAAGGCCTCATCCACTCGCTTCCCTTTCACGTGTTCGGTCAAAAGGGAGGCCGAAGCCTGGGAAATCGCGCAGCCGGAACCGGTAAATCTCACCTCAGAAATAGTACCATGCCTGACATTTAAGTCCATATGGAGCGAGTCGCCACAGGTGGGGTTCTGGGCATCCGCACGGTGGGTCGCTCGATCGAGGGATCCATAGTGGCGGGGGTTGCGGTAGTGGTCGAGGATGAGATCGTGATAGAGGCTCATAAGAAATTTTCAGTTTTCAATTTCTAATTTTCATTGAATTTTCAAGTTTTCAATTTTGAAATTGATTCATTGGAAATTGATTGAAAATTGAGAACTGGAAATTGAAAATTATCACTTGAATATGAGGGATATTTTTTTCAATGTTTCGATAAGCTTATCAACATCGTTGGTATCATTATAAATCGAAAAGCTTATTCGGGTCGTAGCCGAGAGATGCAGTGCCCGGTGGAGCGGAGAGGCACAGTGTTCACCGGCTCGGACACAGATACTTTCCTCGCCGAGGAGGTGGGCCAAGTCATGCGGGTGGAGGCCATCGAAGGTGAAGGAAATGATCCCGGCCCGCTTCTCAGCATCCAGAATGCCCAAGATATGGATGGTACCACCGAAGGTTTCCAAGAGTTTCTCGATGGTGTATCGGGTGAGACTCTTTTCATGCTCGTGGATAGCTTTCACATCGAGTAATTCGACATACTCGATCGCTGCCGCGAGACCGATCGCACCAGCGATGTTCGGTGTGCCGCCCTCGAGATTTTCTGGGACGGGCTTGTATTCGGTGATTGGACTGCAGGCATCGAGCACGGTGCCGCCGCCGACATTCATCGGGGTGAGTATCTCGAGTGATTGCTTTTTCCCCGCGAGGACACCGATACCGGTCGGTCCGAAGAGTTTGTGACCCGAGAAAACGACGAAGTCTGTATCCCAGGCCTGGATATCGATCGGGATATGTCCGGCCGCTTGGCAGGCATCGATGAGGGTGCGGGTGTGGGGATTCTTCCTCCGGATACTTTGGATGATTGTCTCGACTGGATTGATGATGCCGAAGACATTGGAAACAGCCGAGAGAGCCACGACAGCCGTCTGTTCATCGATGAGGGAAACGAGGTGATCAAGGTCGATTTGGCCGTCTGCCTTGAAACGGGTGACTCGGAATTCAGCGCCGGTCCGTCGCGCGAGTTCTTTCCAGGGGAGGTAATTCGAATGATGTTCGAGTTCGGTGACGACGATATTATTTTGTGGCGTCACGGTTGCCTCGAGGCCGAGGGCGACCAGGTTGATCGCGTGGGTCGCATTGGCCGTGAAGACAACTGATGCAGCGCTTTCGGCCCCGACGAAGCGAGCGACGGTTTTCCGTGCGGCATCCAGTGCCGTAGTCGCCCCTTCGGCCAGCGGATAGAGTCCGCGGGCAACATTGGCCGAGTACTCGAAATAGTAACCATTCATCGCGTCAATGACGACTTTCGGTTTGAGTGCGGTGGCGGCACTATCGAGATAGACGAGATCCGGCTGGGATTCGTAGATCGGAAAGTCTTTCTTGATAGCTAGTAGATTGGACATAGTGTTGGGAGAATTTCAATGCTGTAATTCTGAAATTGATTCATTGAACATTGTCTGGACATTGTGAATGGGAAATTGAAAATTGACACATAGTGTCTGCATTTTTTCTATAGCTTCTTGGAAAAACCCTTGCACGAGGAGGTCTCTCGCTTTGGCAGCCGAGAGCCCACGGGATTGGGCAAAGTAAAGGGCTTCAGCATTGATCGGGCTAGTCGCCGCCGCATGGTGGCAGCTGACATCGTGAGCGAGGATCTCGAGTGTCGGTCGTGCGGTGGCCCGGGCGTCGGCAGAGAGGAGGAGAGCGCGACTCTCTAGACTGGCATCGGAGCGATGAGCATCGGGAGCGATTTCAATTGCCCCATCGTATGTAAAGGAAGATTGGTCATCGAGTGCGGATTTGATGAGCACTGATGAGATAGTATCCGGAGCGAGGTGCTTTTGAGTGAGTGTGAGCGATTGTTTCAGAGTACCCTTTCCTGAATAAAGAGCGAAGACATGAGCGGTCGCGCCTGACCCAGCGAGCTCGATGGTAATGTCGCCCGTACGATTCAACATGAAAAAAACCATTTTCTCGTTTGCGGCGAGGCGATAGACAGTCTGAGTATCGGTTGAGATATCGCGGTACTGCATACGGTTAGCCGATTGAGCCTTTCATTTCAAGATTCATGAGACGGTTGAGTTCAATCGAGTATTCCAGCGGGATTTCTTTGACCACAGGATCGATGAAACCGTTGACGAGCAGTCCCTCGGCGTCTGACTTTGAGATGCCGCGCGACATGAGATAGAAGAGCTTTTCCTCACCGATACGTTCGATAGTCGCCTCGTGCTCGACCACGGCAGTCTCTTCGTTGACTCGTATCGTGGGGTACGTATCCGAGCGCGAGTGCTCATCGAGGAGGAGGGCATCGCAGACGACAGACGCCTTCGCATTGGTCGCGCCTTGGGCGATGTGGACCAGACCACGGTACGAAGTGCGCCCGCCGTCCTTCGAGATTGATTTCGAGACGACCCGTGAAGTGGTGTCGGGCGCGAGGTGGACCATCTTGGCACCGGCATCCTGGTGCTGACCCGCTCCGGCATAGGCGATCGAGAGGACCTCACCCCGGGCCCCGCGGCCAGCGAGGTACACGGCCGGGTATTTCATCGTGACGCCAGAGCCAATATTGCAGTCGATCCACTCCATGACGGCATTTTCTTCGGCCCGAGCCCGTTTGGTCACGAGGTTATAAATGTTCTTTGACCAGTTCTGAACGGTCGTGTAGCGAACCCGAGCATTTTTCTTCACAAAGATTTCGACGACGGCCGAGTGCAGCGAGCTCGACCGGTAGATCGGCGCGGTGCAGCCTTCGATATAGTGCACCGAGCTGCCTTCCTCGGCGATGATGAGGGTGCGCTCGAATTGGCCAAACGATTCAGCATTGATGCGGAAATAGGCCTGGAGCGGCAGATCAACTTTGACACCTTTTGGGACATAGACAAAGGAGCCACCCGACCAGACCGCCGAATTGAGGGCGGCAAATTTGTTATCGTTGGGTGGGATGAGTTTACCCAAATACTCCTTCACAATTTTCGGATATTTTTTCACGGCTGTATCCATGTCACAGAAAATGACGCCGAGCTTAGTCAGTTCCTTGTGGACACTTTCATAGACGACTTCGGACTCGTACTGGGCGGAGACACCGGCGAGGAAATTCTTCTCTGCTTCGGGCACGCCGATTTTGTCATAGGTATCACGGATTTCTTTGGGCAGGTCCTCCCAAGTCTGCGACTGTTCGGTGGTGGCCTTCAGATAATAGGTGATGGCAGCGAAATCGATACCCGAGAGATCAGCACCCCAGTCAGGCATCGGCTTAGCCAGGAAAGTCTGATAGCTCTTGAGCCGGAAGTCGCGCATCCATTTTCCTTCGCCCTTCACACCCGAGATCTCGCTGACCGTCGCGGCATCGAGGCCGACGCTCGTCTTGTGGACGGAGCGTTCAGGCATAGAGAAACCGAACTGGTAATCTCCGAGATCGATATTTTTTTGGTGGGCTTTCTTGGACATTTCGTTCGATCGTTGACTTTCTTTCTTCAAACCTGTGAGGAATATCTCAGCGGTCTTCAAAAAGAAAACGCACGATCTGCTTATGAGGATAAGTCCGGCCATTTCTCCTCGTTCCTGTGAAGCGGACTTCAGCGGAACTCGCAAAAATGGCCGTTATAAATTGGTTTAGGAGAGATTTTCGAAACCCTTTTCTTCGATCTGTTTCGCGAGTGCGCCACGGCCGGTCTTTATGAGTCGGCCATCACGCAGTACCAGGACTTCATCGGGAGCGATCGTCTTCAGGAGCCGGGTCGAGTGTGTGATGAAGACGCGCGTCGTTTCTTTCGGGAGATGTTGTTTCAGAAATTTCGTGATTGTTTTCAGAGCATCGACGTCGACACCGGTATCGAGCTCATCGAAAATGGCGAAGCGGGGAGCGAGGAGGACCGCTTGGAGAGCTTCGAGCTTTTTCTTCTCGCCGCCCGAGAATCCAGCATTGAGTGAACGCTTCAAAAGCTCATCCTTGATATGGAGTTCCTTGGCATACTCGGCGACGAGCTGGTGGAGCTCCACCGGTTCGATCCGCTTCTCGAGTGCGAGTCGCAACAACTCGAAGACGGTCACGCCGGCGAGTTCCATCGGTGTTTGGAACGATAGGAAGACACCGAGCCGGGCACGTTCATCGGGCGAGAGGTTTTTCAGGCTCTTCCCGCCAGTCGGGCGGGCAGGCTTGCCGACAAGCAACTTGGCATTCCGGGAAAGAAGATACTTCGGGTGCCCCATGATGGTGCTGGCTAGGGTCGATTTGCCGGAGCCGTTCGGACCCATGAGCGCATAGGTTTTGCTCGCCTTGAAATCGAATGAGAAATCATGGAGGATCTTCTTGCCCTCGACGGAGACGGAGAGATTTTGGATGGTGAGCATAGGGTTAGCGAGTGGTATGAGACAAATGTTCGAGTGAAATACCCGAGAGCGTTTCCTCGATCTTTTCTTCGAGCGTGCGCCAGACTTGATTTGTCTGACAGTGGCTTGCTGGAGGGCAGGGCCAGCCCGCAGGAGTTACGCGCCCAGCGTTGCTGGCGGGGAGGGAGCCTTTGATCGGCGGAGTGAACGTCTCAATTGGGCCATCGAGGACGCGGAGAATGTCCCAGACATTTGTCGCCCGAGCGGAGTGAGCGAGCCGGTAGCCGCCGGCGACACCTTTGGTTGCCTCGACGATGCCGGCCTTCCGGAGCGCTTGGAGGATTTTCTCGAGATAGTCTTCGGGGAGATGCTCGGACTCTGCGAGGGCGTGAATAGAGAGCGGACTACCAGCCTGCACCAAGGCGATCGCGGCTCGGAGGCCGTAGTAAGCCTTTTTTGATACTTTCATCCCGTTAGAAAAACACGAGTTATAGAGGGTATTTCGTGAAAACGAACCCGTTTCTAACGGGATTCATAATGCGGACTAATTAGGTCCACTATAGGGAGCGGGCGACCTCTTGTCAAGGGTACTCGCAGCATCGGGTATTGACAGAAACTGGATTGGTGCGATAGTGGAGGCAGTTTTTTCGTAGCGTCTGTTTCTGGGTCTGGACTGGTGATCGATGGCAGCGGCCATCGGTTTTCTTCGATTGTTTCTCAGGAGAAGAATGATGCAAATCGTCGTGCATGGAGTTGATCTGTTGACCAAGGGTCAACTCAGGGCTTTAACGGCAAATGTTCGGCCGCCATGGCTCAGTACCCTCCTGTCAGACTTGCTGGACTGGCCGTCGGATAAAATCATCATCGGTCTGCCGGTGGTGGATGACAGGATCTGGACGAGCGGGTATATCTCGCGACTCAAGAAGCGCGCTGGAGGGTATAGCCACGGTGGCCGCTTCATGGACTGGGACCAAATTCATCAGTGCCATTCGGCTCCGGTGGCGCTTGCACTGATACAGCAAAAGATCGGTCAGATCAGGTGAGGAAGGGGAATCATCCCAAGCATTGGGGGACGTGAATGTGCGTCCCTTTCATTTTGTCCGAGTTTGCAGCCGCATTGAGGAGGATGCTAAGCTGGCGACGCTATGGAAAAAAACTTTTGGCAGACATTGCCACGCCCGTTCTTCGTCTTGGCACCTTTGGCCAATGTGACGGACGCGGTCTTTCGGCAGCATATCATCCGGCACAGCCGGCCCGATGTGTTGTGGACGGAATTCGTTTCCGCCGACGGATTGTGTCACCCCAAGGGTCGGGCGGCGCTCCTCCGTGACCTGGACTACACGGAAGCGGAGCGGCCGATCGTCGCGCAACTCTTTACCGCGCACCCAGAAAAGATGTTTGAGGCAGCCAAGCTCATCGCCCAGCTCGGGTTTGACGGGCTCGACATCAATATGGGTTGTCCGGACAAAAACGTGATGAAGCAGGGTGCCGGAGCCATGTGTATGCAGGACCCAAAGTTGGCCCAACAGCTCATCATCGCCGCGCGGGAAGGCTGCATCGCTGGCGGGACGGAGTTGCCGATCTCGGTCAAGACTCGGCTCGGGTTCAATGCGGATACACTCGAAGCATGGCTCCCGGTATTGCTCGAAGCGAAGCCGGCGCTCATCACGGTCCATGCACGGACGAAAAAAGAGCTGTCCCAAGTGCCAGCGCGATGGGAACGCGTCGGGCGAGCGGTGGAGATCGCGGCGGGGAGCGGTACACTCATCGTGGGAAATGGCGATGTCCGGGATATCGCCGATGCGCGGGCCAAGGCCAAGGCGACGGGTTGCGATGGGGTGATGCTCGGTCGGGCGATCTTCGGTAACCCCTGGCTCTTTGACGGCGCCAAGGAAGTGACCGTCGGTGAGCGGATAGCGTCCGCACTCGAACACACGCGGCTCTTTGCGAGCGTCTGGGGCGAGACGAAGAGTTTCGAGCTCATGAAGAAACACTATCAGGCGTATATCAACCATTTTCCGCTCGCCAAAGAACTGCGGGTCGCACTCATGGAGTGTCACAGCGTCGAGAAAGTGGAAGGCGTGATCGCGGCGTTCCTCCGACAGCATTCTGACCGCATGAGTGAAAAGATAGACAGCCCGCATTCCGTTCAAAGGTAAAAAAAACGTCCCTGGTGCATTGCGCACTCAGGGGACGTGGGTTCGGTCGCGTGGGACCGGGGTTAGGCAGCGACTTGCCAAGCAAGTTCTTCGCCTGCGCAGAAGGGCACCACCACGTTGTCAGCGTATGGGTAGTCGTCGGGCACTGTCCATGGACGGCGCTCGATGATGATGTCATCGTCGCTGAGTGGCCAGCTGCGAGCGATGGCACCATTCCTGCTCATGAAGGCCTCGAAGCGATCATCGAGTGCTCCAACTCGTTCGAAAACAGCCGTGTAGAGAGGAATGCTTACGGGTGCCACGAAGGCGCCCGCGCAGCCGCAGTCCACGAGTTTGGCTGACTTCGGCGAGCTGCCGTGCTTCGGGTGAGGGGCGGTATCGTCACCGCAGCAGAACTTGGGATTGCCCGAAGTCGCTGCTTCGATGAGCGCCGCACGGTCTTCCGGGTGCTTGTAGAGCGGTAGGCAGTAGCGGAATGCCCGTAGACCGCCTTCGAACAGGGAGTCGAAGGTGTGCAGCAAGTGTTGTGGCGTGATGGTGGCTGTTACGTTGGGCGGGGCCCGCATCACAAAGTCCACACCGGCTTTACTGGTTACATGTTCGAGCGAGATCGGAAGACCAGGATACTCCTCCACGATCCATGCAAGTTGCTCCTTCACGAAGTGTGCTTCGAGCTCGAGGATGCGATCGTGGCTGGCTGACTCGCCGTGGAGCAGAAGGTGTAACTGATGTTCGTTTAGCGACTCGAAGACTTCGCGGGGGATGTCCGTGAGGCTCGGGACGCTGTATTCCGCACCGGTTGTGCCGTGAATCGGGTTCTTGGGATAGAACTTAACCCCGGTCACGATACCGCTTTCTTTGGCCAGCTTGATTTCGGCCGGAGTGAGTCCGGGATGAAGGTACAGCGTCATTCGTGGGAAACGCCTGGCGCGTTTGGGTGCGAATCCCTGCAGGATCAACGCTCGGACAGCGTCGTCGTAGTACTCCTGGGCGTCGGCGGTCGTCAGCACCGGACCATTGTTGGGCATGAGGGTCATGCATTCATATACTGCCGAAGCAGCAATGACGTCGTACATCTGCCGCCCTCTCCGCACGTGCCCGTGGGCATTGATAGGACGCCTTATCGAGAACCGTATTATGCGGCCATCGGCGTCACTTTCGAGAACTTTGAATGTCATGGTGCCACTCCTTGCATGTGGTTGGGGGAATCAATACGTAGTTGATCCAAACAGGTCATAGGCACGGTCGATGATGGCCCGCAGCCTCCAGGGGCGAAGTGTTGCAACTGATCCAATCGAGACTGAATCAGCTCCAGCCTTTCTGAGACGATTCACATCTTTGGGGTGGAGGATGCCCCCGCCAGCATTGATGTGGTCTTCGAACCCAGCCCGGCGTGCTCTCCGTACCCAATCCTCAACGAGAGGAAGGAGAGGTCGACCGGAAAGCCCACCGATACCGTTACCTTTTCAGTTGATGGAAAGTGTTGTTCTTGTTAGACTAGAGCCTCAAACCGGCTGTAAAGTTGACTTTAAGCCTTAAATTTCATTCAGCATGTCAAAAAAATGGTCACGTCACTGTCCCCGCTGCAGCAGTCGTGAGACGGTGAAGAATGGCTCCCAAGGCTACAGCCATCACTACCTGTGTCGTGCTTGTGAACATTCTTTTTCTCGTTACTTCGGGCATGATCCGAGACTGCTGTGGATCGAGCATATTGATGGGGTACCGTTTCGTAAATTAGGAGATGAATATGGTCTCTCGGGAAAACAAGCCTTCGTGAGAGTTACAAGAGAATTAGCACAACTTCCTTCCAATGACGCTCTGACGCAAACCCTCTGTGACCCGAGACGCTTCTCGGGCATCCTTGTCATGGATGGGAAGTATGTGGCGGTCAAAGGCTTTGCGAGAAAGATTCCTTTTCTCTACGGCATTGATTACTTGACCCACGATATTCCCTTCGGGGCTTTGTATACAGCGGAAGATGAGGTGTCCTTCTCACGTTTCTTCCATCAAGTGAAGCAACTTGGCTATGATCTTCAGATCGTGGTCGCCGATGACCGCTCTGGCCTGAAAAAGGCTCTCCTGAAGGTTTTTCCGTCGGCTCGGCTGCAGCTCTGCCACAACCACTACCTGGAGAATATCCGGGTGGCTTTACGGGTGCGGAGTGAAGAGCGATACCGGCCCTTCTTTTACGCTCTCAAGGAGAGCGTGTTTGGAGAACGAGAGGATGTGACGAACGCCATTCGATCTTTTGCCGCGAGCATCAAGAGAGAGAAACGTCTGCTCAAAAACATCGTAAGTGAGATAGCGTACCGGCAGGAGGAACTCTTCAATTACTTGCTGCTGCCAGGCTGTCCCAACAACACCAATCTCATTGAACTCTACAATTCCCATCTCAATGGGAGGCTGAAGACGATCAAGGGTTTTCAGAGTTTTGCTTCGGCTCAGTGTTGGTTGAATGCGTGGATGATACGGAGGAGAACCAAGCCTTTTACAGATTGTGAAGCTAAATTTAAATATTTGAACGGTTACCCTTCACTCTCTTTGAGTATCAAAAAACAGGCTCGCTGGCCTGAGACATTAGTAAAACTAGGCGTAGAAGCAGTAAAACTTTTTGAAAAAAGCGCCCTACTATCAACTGAAAAGGTAACGGTAACAAGCCCACCACCACCGAATTGGTAGAGTGGGGATCGGCCGGTGAAGATACTCGACGGGAAGTACCGGATTTGCTGCCAGCGTGTCAGTGTTGCCCAGGGAAGCGTATTGGAGACGCATACCCCAGCGAATTGCGGATGTGAGGAGAGTTTTACCAGAGTGTCGATGTCGGTGTAGACATTGACCTTGAAGATGACTAGGATCCCAGGCAAGTACTGTTCTGTCAGTGCGAGGTAGCCTTGGCATTCCTGGAGGAAGCGAGCTTTTGATTGTTGTGTCGCGCCGACATTTGGGCAGGTCACGTTGATTTGCAAGATCATGCGTGACTTGAACTTCTGCTCGGCCAGGAGTTTTACGAATTCCTTGAACTCTTCCAGGTGTAATCGTACGCTCTCAACCTCATCGGCACCTTTGGTGATCGACATGAAGGAAATCATGAATGGTCCGTCCTCCCGATCCTGCCAGCTGTTCCGTCGTAGGAGTTGTTCTGCGCCGGGTCCACTGAGGCCGACGGCGTTCAACATCACTCCCATGAGGAATTGCCAGGGGCCGCAGACGATGCATTTCGGTCGGAGCTCACGGGGGGTGACTCCATCGGTCTCCATGGGCATGTTTCCCTGGTTTGGCTTAAGGGTCGTTGTCTTGGCCACGAAGAGCACATCTTCAAAGGTAAAGCGTTTTCCGAAGAGTGCCTGGTACATCCAGTGGAAGGGATAGCCCCCACCGAAGAAGTTCTGGACGCCTGACATCCCCCATATTGGTTTAACAGACAGAGACTGGAATTTCATGGCCACTTCCTTTCCCGGTATTTGGTTATTAAAGAGGAGTACCTCTCAATTGAGGATTGGCGGCATTGTATCAGTCTGGGAGGGGCTGTCAATCGGCTGGCCGGAAGGGCAGGGGTGCGTTGAATCAGAGGGAGTCCCTATGATATACTGGCATACGGAATCACCTATGAGTTTCAAAGCGCGGCACAAGAAGATTTATTTCTCCTGGGTCATCATTTCGGCCCTCGTCGCTTTGTTTATGGTGCTGTTTCTCGTCGCTCCTTTTTTCCTCTACTAGCCTATGAGCTGGCGCTCGCCCTGGGCCAGGTTGGGATTCGTCCTCATGCTCGGTATCGCGGTCTGGGCCGGCTGGGAGAGTTTCCAGCAATATGAGCGGAGCGTCCGGATCCAGCAGGAAATCGATGTTCTGAAACACGAAGCGGAACGGGTCGCCCGGGAAAATGAGACGCTGTCGCAGAAAATCCAGTACTTCGCCTCACCGGACTTCAAGGAGGAAGAAGCGAAGGAGAAGCTCGGGCTCCGGCGGCAAGAGGAACAGGTGATCGCGATCGATGGCGATGTGCGACTCGTCCCGGAATCAGTGCCCCAGGAGCCAGCGGCGAGCGAGCGGGTCGCGTGGCAGGGGCCGAATTATCAGAAGTGGTGGAACCGTTTTTTCAATCCTGAACCGCGATAAACAAAGACCAATTCTATCCCTATGGCTGAAGTCGAGCTTCCCATCAAACCGTTCAAGTCCCAGTGGCCGAGAGTTGTCCTGGCGGTATTTGTCCTGGCGGTCGTCCTCGCGATCGGCGTGCTCGTCTTGGTCTACAAGAAGCCGGAAAGCACGTTCGGTCGGCTGTTCGCGACGCGCCTGCCGTTCCCGCTCGTATTCATCGGCCAGGGAGTAGCGGTGACGACCGAGGGGTTGGCTGCCAATCGCCAGGCCCTGCGGAATTTCTATGAATCGCAGGACTTTGCTAATCTCGGTATGCGGGTTGACTTTACGACAGATGATGGAAAGAAGCGGTTGAAGGTTCGCGAGAAGGACCTGATCAACAAGATGCTCGAAGACAAGGCGATCGAACTCCTCGCCCAAAAGCGCCAGATTACGGTAACGAGCGATCAGGTGGAGGCCGAAACGACGGTGAAGATGGAAGAACTGGGCACGACGGACAAAGTCGAAGAGACCCTCGCCCGACTGTATGGCTGGTCCATCGCTGATTTCCAGGTGCAGATCGTCCGGCCGGCGATGTATGAGGCAGCGCTGCATACAGCGTACCAGTCCGAAGTCGACCAGACAGTCGCCAAGGACAAGATCACGGAAGCAGAGAAGGCCCTCAAGGCGAAGAAGCCGTTTGCCGATGTCGCGCGCAGTTTCTCGCAGGGAGAGACACGTGCCGATGGTGGCGATCTCGGCTGGTTCCGACTCGAGGATCTCGCCCCGGAGCTGCGGAGCCCAGTAGACAATGCGAAACTCAATGTGCCGACGAGCATCATCGAGAGTCCGCTCGGCTTTCATATCGTCTTGGTGGAAGATTCGAAATTGGAAGACGGGACGCGCCGGTATCATATCCGGCAGATTTTCACGCGGAAGCTCGGTTTTTCGGATTGGCTCGCTGAGGAGTTGCGCGGGCTGCCGGTGAGTGTCATCTCGGATGAATACGAATGGCAACGCGATGCGGCCCGGATCGAATTCCGATCGGCCGAGATGCGCGCTTTCGAAGTGAAGCTACGCGAGAACGCCGAGAGCGACCCCTCCCTCGTTTTCTAATCTTTCATCACCAATCATATGTCTGATGAACAGCCCGATTTCTCCGTCTCTGGGAACCCGACTCGAGAGTCGGCACCACGAATTTCTCTGGAACGCAGTGTGTCGCCAGTGCGAGTCCCGCGCACACCGTGGCTGTGCATCCTGATACTCTCGTTTGTTTTTGGCCTCATTGGTGGCCTCGTCACGCGGTTCGATTCCGTTGCCGATCTCGCGGCGCTCTTCCGTCCCAAGGCCCTGACAGAGAAGGGGAGTCAGTCTCCCTCCCTCGCCTCGGTGCCGCTCGAGGACCAGGCGATCGTCAGCGTCGTGGAGCGTGGATCACCCGCTGTCGTCAGCATCGTCATTACCAAGGACGTGCCAAAGGTGCGGAATTTCTACCGTTCACCGTTTGGATCGCCATTTTTCGGTACTCCCTCTAGACCATCCACCGATGACGAGGACGAGGAATCCACCAAGCAGACGATCGGGAGTGGCTCGGGCTTCCTCGTGAGTTCTGATGGCTATATCGTCACGAATAAACACGTGGTCGCTGATACCAAGGCGGAATACACGGTCATCACGAGCGATAAGAAGGAATACCCGGCGACCGTCCTCGCGCTCGACCCGGTGAATGATATCGCGGTGATCAAGGTGAATGGCGATGCGTTTCCGGCGCTCTCACTCGGTGATTCGGATACGATCCGTGTCGGACAGACGGCGATCGCGATCGGAAACCCGCTCGGTGAATTCGCGAATTCCGTCTCGCGGGGCATCATCTCTGGCCTGAAGCGGCGCGTGGTGGCGGGCTCGGGAGTTGGGCGGGACGAGGAAGTCCTCCGCGATATCATCCAGACTGATGCGGCTATCAATCCGGGGAATTCCGGTGGTCCGCTCCTCAATCTCGCGGGTGAGGTCATCGGCATCAATGTCGCGGTCGCCCAGGGCGCAGAGAATATCGGTTTCGCTATCCCCGTGAACCAGATCAAGCGAGCAGTGGATGAAGTGAAGCGGACGGGGAAGATCGCCGTCCCGTACCTCGGCGTGCGCTATATCCTGCTCGATGAGGAAGTCGCCAAGGCGGCTGGTCTCTCGGTGGAGTACGGTGCGCTCATCCAGCGCGGACAAAATATCACCGATCTCGCGATCGTCCCGGGTTCGCCCGCGGACAAGGCTGGACTGGTGGAGAATGATATTATCCTCGAGATCGATGGTCAGCGTGTCGATGTCGATCATCCGCTGGCAAACCTGATCGGCGTCCATCAGGTCGGCGACACCGTGAAGTTGAAGATCCTCCACAAGGGCGAGGAACAAGAGCTGTCCGTCCGGCTCGAAGAGCGGAAGAATTAGCAGCTCGAATCCAGAAGAGAGAACTGAGAAAAAGAGGCTTCGGGGTTTGAATTCGGGAAACCCCTATTTTGTCTTGGCCTTGTCTTGACACCCACTTGTCAGAGGCTCTACAGTGCGGGTAGTTCTTACAACTGGAATGGGGAGTGTCTCATGAAAGCGTCGAAAATAGCGTTCACTTGGGAAGAAGTTTTCTCGATGAGGCTTGAAAGAGGAAGAGGAGTATTTTCACTCACGAGGTTCAAGCGGGTATTCCGAGAGAAAGCCCGGAAGCTAATTGCTAAGCAGTATCGCGATGCATTGGGATCGGATGGATCGGCAGTCCAGATCGAAGTCGGCCGGGTAGCTTTGCGGGAGATCAACGTGGATCGGCCGGGTAACTTCCTCGTCGATGTCTCGTATCTGTCCGGCGGGAGAGTTTTCTGTCGTGAGACGTTCCGATACATCTTCGAGAACCCGGAGAGAAGTCTGAACGGCTCCCTTGTTCCCAGAAAGCGGCGCTATGCGAAGTGGTGATTTCCTCGGCGGACCGATGCCCTGCGCACGGTCCGTCTTCTCTTGTTTGGCTGCCGCGCCTCTTCAGAGTAGGACGGGGAGGGGGCGCCCTTGGCACGGCTATCGGCTGAGAGTAAGCTAGAGCCAGGCGCGGAGACGGAGACTTCATAACCCCCCCGCTCTATATTTTTTCTCATGATTTTTCACTTCACCGTATTTTGGTTCTCAGTCGTTTTTTTCGGCATGCTCACGTATCTCATCCGGGAGCCGATCGTTCCGTCTTGGCCGTGGTATAGCCTCTCCCTCCTCGTGTTCATACTGCTCTCGCTCATCGCATCGCGGCGGCTCACCGGTAAGTGGTATCCAGCCTTCTTGCCGGGCGTTGTGTCATTCAGTACGCTCCTCCTCCTTTCACTCATCGATGTTGCGCTCGAGCAGCAGGTGTTCGTTTGGGCGGCGACGGCCCTGTTTTATGGGACGCTCCTCGGCATTTATCGGCTGAAGATCATCCCAAGTGACGAGACCGCCCGGGCGCTCCTCAATATGGCGGCGCTCGCGAGTCTGTTCTTCACCTATGCGGCGGCGTACGGTTTGTACCTCAACTACGACGTGCCGTTGGCACTCCTCATGTTTGTCTTTTTCCTCGTGACCTCGATCGTCGCTTTCCAGACGCTGTACTGGGCGGGGCGGGACGATGTCCGCGAGATCCTTTTGACCGCGCTGGCCCTCGGGACCATCATGGGGGAACTGATCTGGGCGGTGCACTTCTGGCCGGTGGGGTATCTCACGGTCGGTTCGGCGATGCTCCTTTTCTTCTACCTTCTCTGGCGATGTGTCCTTGACCTCTTGCGAGAGAGTTTCACTTGGAAGAAGTCCCTCATCGAAGGCCTCCTCCTCGCCCTCCTCCTCACCCTCCTGCTTGCTACCTCGCCCTGGCGGATGCGGGCCTGATGCCTGGGTTGCTGGGGAGAGGAAAATGTGATACAAACCGTCTAGATTGACTATGAAATTTCTCTCGATTTTCAAGAAAACTCTTCGCCTTGCCGGTTGGTCCGCCCTCTTCGTGCTGACCTCGGGCGTTATCGGCGCAGTGGCCTATGCCGCGCTCCTGCCGCGCCTCAGCGCATGGCCTCTGACTTCGCATATCGCCTGGCCGGGGTCGGTGACCAATGGCCCGACCGTGATCGAGCGGACCGAGCAAGTGGTCCTGTCGCAGGAGGAAGGGCTCGAGCGCTTTGCCGCAGCCCCACGGACAGCGGTCGTGAGCATCGTTTCTCTTGCTACTGAACGGACGGCGCGGACTTTGCCGAGTGGCACGGTGCAGGAAGTGTCCGGCCTCTTGGTCACCAACGACGGATTCGTCGCGGCGTATATGGATGAGGCGCCGCTTTCGGAGGCGAGGCGGTTCACGGTCTTCTTCTCGGATGGAGAGAGTTCGCCGGCAGAGTTCGTCGCGTATGATCCGGTGGTGCATGTCGCGTATTTCCGAACCGAACGGTCCGATACGCCCGCGATTGCTTTTGCCAATTCTACAGACATTCGCCAGGGCCGCCGATTCATGGCGCTGGCAGGGACGACTGACCCGGATGAGGGGCGGCTCGCGACCGGTTATATCGGCGAACGAGCGCGGACGTTCAATCTCTCCGCCAAGACAGTCGCTGCGACAGATGAATGGGAAGGGGTGTTCCTCCCGGATCGGTTGATCGATACGCGATTCATCGGGGGTGCAGCGGTTGCGCTGGACGGCGAGCTGATTGGACTCATCGGGGCGCTCTCTTTGGATGGCACCGAGCGAGTATTTATCCTCCCGGCGAATGCGCTCCGTCAATCGCTGCAGCGTGTGATCGGCGGGACAGCATCCGGGGCGCGGGCGAATATCGGAGCATACTATGTGTCGCTGACCAAGGTGACTGCGCTGGCGCTGGGTGTCTCGCGAGATGCGGGAGCGCTCATCTATACACCATCGGAGCGGTCCAGCTTGGCGGTCATCTCGGGTTCTGCAGCGGAGCGGGCGGGGCTGCGGTATGGTGATATTGTGACAGCGGTGAATGGACAGGCAATTAGTATCGATCGACCATTCTCAGTGGCACTCTACGAAGCCGCTTCGGGAGGAGAGGCTACATTGTCCGTCCTGCGGGGTGAGAGCGAGTTGACACTTTATCTGGCACGCTGACTTCCGTATGGGGGAGACTTTTATTTGAGGCTTGAAAAGGCCTTTTTTCTTTGACATGGAGGGGGTGATTCCGTACAATGAAAGAAATAAATCCTCGATTATGCGCCAATCCGCTCTCTTCACCAAAACCTCTAAAACTGCGCCATCGGATGAAGTAAGCCGGAACGCGTCGCTCCTCATCCGGGCGGGATATGTCTACAAAGTCATGGCCGGCGTGTATGCGTATACGCCGCTTGGCCTCCGGGTGCTGGAGAACATCAAGAGCATCGTGCGCGAAGAGATGAACGCGATCGGCGGCCAGGAGCTGATCATGACGAACCTGCAGCGGAAGGATACCTGGGAGGTGACGGGCCGGTGGAGCGAGGAGGCTGTGGACGTGTGGTTCAAGACCAAGCTTCAGGATGGGACCGAGCTGGGGCTGGCGTGGAGTCATGAAGAGGCCATCATGGAGATGATGCAGCACTTTGTGCAAAGCTACCGGGACTTACCGGTCAGTGTCTACCAGTTTCAAACCAAGCTGCGGAATGAGCTGCGGGCCAAGAGCGGCATCATGCGTGGCCGGGAGTTCGTGATGAAAGACATGTACTCGCTCCATGCGACTGAGGCAGACATGGACCAGTACTATGAGAAAGTCATCGCAGCCTACAAGCGAGTCTATCAGCGGCTCGGTATCGGCGACGAGACCTATGTGACCTTTGCGAGCGGCGGTGCTTTCACAAAATTCAGCCACGAATTTCAGACCATTTGCGAGGCGGGCGAGGATACGCTGTATGTGAATGCTGACCGGACGATCGCCGTCAACGAGGAAGTGCTCGAGGATGCCAGCCAAGAGATCGGTATCGACAAAAAGACCCTGTCGCCAGTGACGAGCGCCGAGACGGGCAATATTTTCAAGTTCGGTGCGGAAAAGAGTGACCAGATGCGTATCACGTACAAGGACGCCGAAGGGAAACCGCAGCCGATCTATCTCGCCTCGTACGGTATCGGTATCACGCGGGTCATGGGCGTCATCGTCGAGAAGTTTGCCGATGCGAAGGGCCTCGTCTGGCCGATGGGTGTCGCGCCGTTCCAGGTCCATCTCCTCTCACTCGGGGCGGATGAACAGGCCGCCGAGATGTATACCGCGCTGACGCGGGACAGGATCAGTGTGCTCTATGATGATCGGGATATGCGTGCGGGGGAAAAGTTCGCCGATGCGGACCTTCTCGGCATCCCATACTGTGTGGTCATCGGCAAGCGCTCGCTCGAGTCCGGGACCGCCGAGGTGCGGGCGCGATCAGGTGAGACTATCGAATCCGTGCCCTGTAATCAGCTCAGCGCGTATATCCACGAACGCTATGCCCAAGAAAGCAAAGCAGCAAGCAAAGCAGAAAGCAAAACCGAGTAAGCCGGGAGTATCGAAGAAGGAACCCGAACGGATCATCATCTCGCTCGGCGGTTCGCTCCTCGTCCCCGAATCGATTGATGATGTTTTCGTCGCCCATTTCAAAAAGTTCGTCATCGGCCATATCAAGAAGGGCTACCATTTCATCCTCGTGACAGGTGGCGGGAAAACGGCGCGGAATTATATTGAGTCCGCTGCGACCGTGACGAAAATCAATGACGAAGACAAGGACTGGCTCGGCATCCATGCGACGCGGATGAATGCCCACCTCGTCCGGACTATCTTCCGGGAATACGCGCATCCTCGCATCAATACCAATCCGCACGATCTGGAGGATTTCTACTCAGCGCCGGAGCCGATTCTGGTGGCAGCCGGGTGGCGGCCCGGGCGTTCGACCGACTATGCAGCTGTGGTGCTGGGCAAGTACCTAGGCATCAAGCGTATCATCAACCTGTCGAATATCGAGCGGGTGTATGACAAGGATCCTCATCGTCATAGTGATGCCGAGTCCTACGACAACCTGGACTGGAAAGCATTTCGGAAGATCGTCGGCTCGAAATGGAATCCGGGCATGAATGTCCCGTTCGACCCGATCGCCTCGGCCATGGCCGAAGCGGAGGGCATGGAGGTGGCGATCCTGCACGGCGGCGATCTCGACAATGTCACGCGCTATATCGCTGGCAAGAAATTCGTCGGCACGCTGATAAAGGGCTAATGTATGGAACAAGAGCCAAGAACAGCTAGTGTAGAACAGCGGGGACCAAAGAAGTTTGGAACGGGTATAGTAATAAGGAATTTCTGGGTTCGACATGCTCAAAAAACGAGCGGTGAGATTATTAACGCAGAAATGACGTCTATAACGTCGGATCTCATATCTGAGGACGGCGCGGAGAAATCCAAACAGTATGGCGAAGCAGTTGTTAGTTATGAGCACGGGGTAAAGGGATACGCAAGTTCATCCGGGCGAACGGCACAGACATTAGAAAAAATTTTAGAAGGGTACCAAACGGAAAATCCAGACAAGCCTATTCGTTCAATGCGGGTTAGAGAAGAACTAACTTCACATACCCCAAAAGAATTTTTATCACTCTACGATCAGAAGTTTACGGAGCAAAAGAGAAGAATTCTTAGCGAGATGGGATTGCCTGAAAATGGTTTTGCTTCCTTGTCACCAGGAGAACAGGAACGAATTGCGGAAGCAGCTGAGGAGCCGATTATAAGAGAATGGCTTGATAATCCGGAAAGCCAGCTATCAAAATCGTATCCTCCCATAGAGGCCGCTGCCCGCTTTGCACGCCTATTCAATCGGCGGCATGAGCGACTAGCGGGCAAATTATATTCCAAATCAGAAATTGACTTGTTTCATGTCACCCACAAAACCATCACCGAGCCGTTTTTAATTTCCGGAGTACTGGTCAGAAAATCGAATGGTGAACGAATAACTACGCTTCAACAGTTGGGTGGCAGTTTAGCGACTCTAGGAGATTGGCAGAGCGAGGTCACAACAGGCGACACGGGCGGGTCAAAAATAATTATACGAATTAGGGGAGAGGAATACGACATTGACCACTCTGTTTTGGAAAATCTACTGCAGGCACAAATTGAAAAAGAAGGTTAAAAAAGAATAATATGTATCAATATGAACCAAGATAAGAAACTTATCCTCAAAGGGATGGCCGCAAATTCTGGAATAGCGGAGGGTAGAGCGAGGTTGTTTTCTTCGGGGGATGATTCAGCTGACTTTAGTGAGGGTGATATATTAGTCACTACCCTTACTGATCCAACAATGGTTCAGGCGATGGTGAAGGCGGCGGCTATAGTAACTGATATAGGGGGGATTACTTCACATCCAGCCATTTTAAGTCGCGAGATGGGGATTCCCTGCGTTGTGAATACTAAAGAAGCCACGAAAACCATAAAAGATGGTTCCCGAATTTTAGTGGATGGAACTAAAGGTGAAATTTATGCATTGGATTAACCAATTCGCAAAAGGCACGTTTGGACTTTTTGCAGGCCAAGTCATTGAAGGGCTTCAGCCGATCGATTTTTATCATTTTTTCCCCTTGTGGTATGACCTGTGGATCAAAAGGATTGCCGAAGTAATCCGCATATTAAATTTGGAGAATAAGAGTTTTCAGGAAGTGAGACATCTGTTGCCACCACCTTCCAATATTCGGGCCATTCTCGTAAAAATAATTCCCACCTATCAGGGGTATCGAGAACAAAACATTGATGATTGTCGGTTAGTCGTGAATTTTCTGGCGAGAATGCTGGTGGAAGGTTGTCCTGACGACCCCTTTGCTATTTCATCAAATCCGTATCACTCCGAAGATGAAGTCAATCAAACTGTAAAACGTCTTCAGTGGACGGACGCGGATGTGAAGAAAGCAAGAAGTATCGGACAACTCATTACTGCCGCGGGCTCACTAGTCCATGGATTATACAACGATCTTGTGACGGATTTTGGTTGGGATGTTTATGGCCCGTACTCGGTAACTATAGAGGGCAATGAACGTTCGTTTCTCATTAGACATTTTCCAGATTTGTCGCCGAAAGAGTTGTGGTCGAAAGAATACCTGTCCTCAATAAAAGAGATTCTCATTTATGCCACGTATGAAAGTGTTGAATGGGAAATCTTGGGGGTCGGTTGCCACACCATAAGTAGGAGTGGTGTCCCTGTCCAGGGGATGAGAACGTTCGCGGTCACAGCGGACGGCAAATACTTATCTACCGAACAGATTCACATTTTGGTTAGCGAGATATCGCAAAAAGCTGAGGTTCTCTACCGAGAGATTCGAAAAATGGATTTTGAGAAACTGAAGTCAAAAGTAATGCTTCAAGAGTGCTATCAATTGAAGAAGATGTTCGATTCCGCTGGCATTGACTGGCAACCGACAGAGGAGATGAAAAAGCGGATAGTCGGCAAGGCGTTGCTCGACGGCATACTGCCCCGTGGAAAAATGATGACAGATATCGACGAGTACAAAAATCTGTTTGGTATCGCGAAATTTGCACAAGAAGTTTTAGGCGAACAAATTTAATGCTTATGGGATTTGTAAGAGATTTTAAACAGCTTTCAAAGAATAATGCCGCGATCGCGGGTGGAAAGGGGGCGTCACTCGGGGAGATGACTCGAGCGGGGATACCCGTGCCGCCTGGGTTCGTCTTGCTCGCTGACGCGTTCGAACGGTTCCTCGACGAAACCGATCTCAGTGTGGAGATCGATGCGATCCTGCATACCGTGAAGACAGACGAGATGCGGAGTGTCGAGCACGCCTCGGAGAAAATCCAGAAATTTATCCTCGAGGCGAAGATGCCGGAGGATATCGCGAGTGAAGTCCTCGAGACGTTCAGAAAACTGGACGCACCATTCGTGGCGGTGCGATCGAGCGCGACGGCCGAAGACTCGGCGAGCGCTGCCTGGGCCGGGCAGCTCGACAGTTTCCTGAATACGACCGAGGCGACGCTCCTTCAGAATGTGCAGCGGTGCTGGGCGTCTTTGTTCACACCCCGCGCCGTCTTCTATCGTTTCGAAAAAGGATTGCATGCAGAGAAGATTTCCGTGGCGGTCGTCGTACAGAAAATGGTCGAGTCGGAAGTTTCCGGCATCGCGTTTTCGGTGCATCCGGTGACCGAGGACCACAATCAGCTCATCATCGAAGCCGGCTTTGGCCTCGGTGAGGCGATCGTCTCGGGTCAGATCACGCCGGATAGCTATGTTGTCGAGAAAGAGCCGCGCCGTATCATCGACAAAAACATCGCTGAACAAGAGCGGGGGATTTATCGTGCCGGATCAGGAGGGAATGAGTGGCAGGAAATTTCTCTCGAGAAAAAAAATCAGCAGAAACTTTCCGATGAGCAAATCCTCGAGCTTTCCGATCTCATCATAAAGATAGAGAATCACTATGGTTTCCCCTGTGATATCGAGTGGGCGTATGAAGACGGTAAGTTTTACATTGTCCAGAGCCGGCCCATCACGACGCTCGACGCTCCGACCGAAGAAAATATTATCGAGAAAGATTTGAAATTCGAACTGACCTTTAAGGAGTATCATCCGCCACTCTGGCTCTCTCTGTGGATCAACGATGAATATCTGAAGCAGTACCGAAATATTTCCGGTACCGATGTCGGGGTGTTTTATATTGTGAAAGACGACCAGTTTGAGGGGCACATCCAAGTCGGTGCGAAAAATATATTGTACGAAGCGCTCAAAGACAGACTTTCTGATACTTTCTTCGAGAATCTGTATGACGAGTATTCGATGCAAATGAAGCATCTCTATGACCTGGAAAAGGAACTGGAAGCAGATAGAAACTATACGGCCGAAGAGCTTACCCGGTATCTAGAGGTACTCTCTCAGGCGACTGCAAAGATATATCCGATGAGTAATGCACTCTATCTCCTGAGTGAAGCGATCGAAGAACAGGCAAATGGAAAGCTCAAGGAGAGCGGATTCGACACATCAGTGAGCGCGTACATCTATCCGAAACGAGCGACGTATCTCGGACAACATCACGTGGATGCAGTGGCTTTGAAAGAGAGGTATTTCAAAGATACGCAACCGAGCACAGCGGATGTCGAAAACTTGCGCAAGAGTGACCCATCCTTTGGGGAGGCGTTTTCGGCTTTTGCTGCAAAGTATGCGTATTTGACTGCGCTCAATCTCGGTAAGCGCACACCTGAATCATTTATCCCCGATATCGCTTCCGCCGTCCATACGGGCTTGAAGCGGGAACCTGTGATCCCATCGGTCATTCAAACTGAGGTTGAATACCTGAGTCACATACTCTTCTTCAAAGATGAGATATCGACGTACGTGGTGCCGTATACCAAATTTGCTTTTGAGAGATTATGGGATAACTGTGCACAAACACTCAGATGCAGTATCGCGGAACTTCAAGAGTTGCATATCCCAGATATACAGAGGGCTTTACGGGGCGAAAGAGAAGGCATGAAAGAGCTCATGGATAAACGCCGGCAAGCGACGCTTTATTTCCACGTGCCTTTCGACGATATCGAAATAAGCGAAGGGGACGAGGCGGTGGAGCGAGTGGCGCTGCTGAAAGCGCAGTACATTGATCATCTAGAAACCCCTGACCAAAATGTGATCAGCGGAAAGATCGGATGTCATGGGTACGCCAGGGGCGTTGTGAAGATAATCAGATCGAGCAGAGAAATCCAGCAATTTCAGGAAGGGCAGGTACTGGTGACCGAATATACCGCTCCGGAGTTTGTTCCTGCTATGAAGAAGGCACTTGCGGTTGTAACTGATACTGGTGGTGCGACCTCACATGCGGCTATTGTTTCGAGAGAACTCAACATTCCGTGTATTGTTGGAACCAAGATCGCGACGCAAGTTCTCCATGATGGTGATCTGGTGGAGGTGGATGCGGATCATGGGGTGGTGCGGGTGATCGAGCGGGCGAGCGAGAAGTCTGACGATGTGCAAAGCCGGCCAATCACGACACTGCGGCAAGAGGCAAATGGAACGAGGGAGAGAAAGTTTTCTATTTTTGTTGAGGACAGAGACGTTCCCCTGAATCCTTGGTGTGTGCTTAACGACGTGTTTAGGAAGAGTCTCTCCGAATTGTCTCATGGTGATTTACCACCGTTAGACAACCTGTTCTATTTTGAAAAAGAGGTTGTCTTGTGGGGTGCTGATGCTGATCAGTTTTCCAAAGCAGGAAAATACTTTTCTCATAAGCTAAAAGAGAATCCAGCATTCTTAGACGATATTTCAAACGGCTTGAACAATTCATTTGAGTTCATAAAAAAATTCTCGAGAGAACTTATTGATTCGGATCTTAGCAAGAAGACAAGTAGAGAATTATTCGCTCTATACGATGAAAACTATCGAACGTGGATCGACATGTGGGCTTGGGGCCTGGTCGGTCAGTTTATTGACATGGGAGAAGAAAAACTATCCGATAAGGTAAAAAATGATGTCTGGAAGAAACTTGAAAAGTTTGGAAACCCGGAAATCATTTTTAGTAAATTGGTATCGCCAACAGAGCCAAATGTATTAACCGCAGAGATAAATGCTGTGTTGAACCTCGCGAGAGACGTAAAAAACGATAAGCTGCAAGAGGAAAGATTGCTCCGTGCAAAAACGTACACAGAACTTCCAAAGGGTATTCGTGACAAGCTGGAAGCGCTCTCGGTAAACTTTGGTTGGTTGCAATATTATTATTTAGGACCAGCCGCTAAACCGGACTACTATTTTTATCTACTGAAACGTAAGATCCCCACTGCTGTTGAAGACGAAATAATAAAGAGAGAGCAGGAATCTCGGGACCTTAAAGATCTTCAGGCAAGAGCGTGTGAAGGATTAAGCGAAGAAGAGGTGTCGACTATCAATTCTCTGAAAGATTTGTCACTTTTGAAAGAATTGAGGAAAGAGTATTCATTCCTTCTGAATTTTGCAATGGATAGATGGTATGAAGAAGTATCGAAAAGGTTCTCTCTCAATAAGTTGCACACAAGATATCTGTTACCAAAGGAATTTAGAAAAATGCTTGTAGATGGCGGGCTTTCCGTGACAAAGGAGGAGATGAAAAAAAGATATACATGCTGTTCCTACATAATGGTGGATGGCAAAGACGAGATATATTCTGGAGATGAGGCAAAAGGGATGAAGGCTCTGTTCAGCATGGCCGAGGACAAAGATATCGATGAGATGGGTACGTTGAAAGGTGCTGTTGCGTACCATGGAGGTGCGAAAGGTACCGTGAAAATAGTTAACTCAAAACATGACCTGGTGAAGTTCAACGAAGGGGATATCTTGGTCAGTATATCTACCAACCCCTCTTTGGTTCCGGCAATGAATAAAGCGGCTGCTATTGTTACCGATACGGGAGGCATAACTTGTCATGCCGCGATAGTGTCTCGCGAATTGAAGATTCCTTGTGTCGTCGGCACCAAGATTGCGACACAAGTCTTGAAAGACGGCGACCTGGTCGAAGTCGATGCAGACAACGGGGTGGTGCGGATGATCGAGCGGGTGGGAAGACGGGGTCATACGGGGAATGAACAAGAAATCAGTGAGCGGGACGATGTCGCGCAGAATAACGAAAGCAGTGATCCGAGTACAACGACTCCGCAAGTTCTTTCAAAGTTTTTCGAACGCGATGGCCGACCGCTCATGTATATGATGATCTGGTATCAGAGTGATAAGGAAGGGCTAGAGCGTTTCACGCGACAGTCCATATCACATACGATTATGCTGGTCCCCCCGAAAGGTCGGGCGCGCAGTGTCTGGTATGATGCGGCCGAGCTTGCTGAAATTGAAGCTGAAGCACTGAAGCGAATAAACGCCGATTCAGTATTACGGAAACGGATGATCGACCATACGGAATCGCAGTGGCAAAAGGTCGTGCCGTATCTCCGGGGGGAGAAAAAAATAGAAGATGTCGCGGAATTCGGTCGTCTGTATGCTGATGTCTGCGCATTTTGGTATGCGATGAGCACGATATATTTCAGGCTTCAATGGCGATGTTCCTCAAGGAGTCGTTCGAGAAATTGCTACCGGAATATGCACGATTCTCTGATGTCATCGCGGCTGCAGAGATACCCAGGCTTGCGGCCGGAGGGGACGATGAGCTGGTGAATGAACTGGAGATGCGGGTAACGGAAGGAGCATTCATACTCGATGGCAGTGTCTATCCAATGTCTACGTTAGCCGTAAAGATGACGGAAAATAACCTGATGTTTGAAACGGTCGATGTAGATATCGACGAGTTTTCTGGGGCGGTTGCGTACCGGGGTCATGTGAAGGGTGTGGTACGTGTCATCACCGGTCGCCGTGACTTGGTGAAGGTTAGGGAAGGCGATGTGATCGTCTCCGTGTTGACAGAACCCGACTATGTGCCCGCGATGCAGAAAGCCACCGCCTTTGTCACCGACGAGGGCGGTGTCATGTGCCACGCGGCGATTGTCGCACGGGAGATGAAAAAGCCCTGCATCATCGGGACCAAGATCGCGACCCAGGTCCTGCATGACGGCGACCTGGTCGAAGTCGATGCAGACAACGGGGTGGTGCGGGTAGTAGACAAAGTGGAATGGGATCTCCTTACTAATGTGAATAAGTGGCGGTTTTGGGGGAGATGGAGGATGTCTATTTTCGGGAATGGTCCATGGAATTGCTATGCGCGCAGCCGGGCATACAAGCAATTGGTAGTGCCGGATGGATTTTTGGCGGGTGCCATAAATGTGGATGGCTTTGTCTATGCCTTGGAAAAGGATCATCAATTATTCGAGGTATTCATTCAGAAAAAGTTTTCAGAGGATCGATCCTGGTTTCAAGATTTTTTCTCCGTATGCGAGGAATCATTGCGTCGCGCCAATGAGGCTGCTCTGGGAAAAGACATCCCTGCTCTTATGGATGCATACGCCGATATTGCCTGCTGTTCGATGCTCATACACTTTTGTGACAGGGGGTTGGAGCCGATCGTTCCCGAGTTTGCGGAGGAATGCGATTTGTCATCGGATACCTTTGCGAAGTTGCTTATTCCCTTCAAGCCGACGTATCTGATGCAGTATAAGGAAGCGCTTCGGAATCTGGTTCCCGGAGAGGAAGAAGATTTTCTTAAAAAATATTATTGGATGGGAGCGAGTTATCTCGGTGGGAAGAAATTGAAACGAGAGGAGATTGAACATGAAAAGGTGATGGCACTCGCAGAGGGAATACAGGAGCCCGGAGAAAATATTACCTTCTTAGGGGAATCTCTGACTGAAAAACTTTCAGTGCTTCGGAAACTTATTTATTATCGGTCAGTCAATGCGGAGACTATCAACAAGGTCATGTGTACCTGTTGGGATGCATTTGATGCGCTCGCTTTGAAGTTCGGTATTACGAGGACAGAACTTGACTTGATGATGCCTGCTGAAATCGCTGATTTGTGTCGGGGGGGTAGCTTACCTGAAAATCTCATTGAGCGATCAAATAGCTTCGGAATGTCTTTCATCGGAGATGATTTCCGGCTTTATTTTGGAAAGGAACTTGAGGAAAAATTGAAAATATTCGGAAGTGTAGATTTATCTCATCAGCAATCTGTTTCTGGAACGGTAGCCTTCAAGGGTCACGTAACCGGTGTCGCAAGGATTGTTATTGATGTGAGAGATCTCGAGAAAATACAGGCAGGCGATGTCGTCGTGGCCAATGAAACGATGCCGGAATATATCATGGGCATGAAAAAAGCCTCTGCTTTCGTGACAAATTTGGGCGGAATCACTTCCCATGCGGCGATTGTCGCACGGGAGATGAAGAAACCCTGCATCATCGGGACCAAGATCGCAACCCAGGTTTTGAAAGACGGTGACCTGGTGGAGGTCGATGCCTGCCCGTCCTCAGGCGTGGCGGACCACGGGATGGTGCGGGTCATACTCTCGCAGGCTTCCTTTGGCGGATCGAAACTGAAGAAGGTCGTTGCTCGAGAGTATGTGCCGTTGATATCGGATCTCTTCATCCAGGCGTACGCCGATTTTGGCACGTATCAGAAGATATTCCTCACGGATTATTATGTCCGTTCTGCGTATGTGAGTGGGACATATAATTATGGACCAGATGCCACTGGATTTGGGGAACACCTTTACGAGAAATCAAAAAATGAGAAAGGATATTTTGATACCATGTTCACCAATATCTATCGGTATGGTGAAGAAGTATACGATGTGGCTCTCGCACTCTCAAAGAGAGATTATCGAGACATGAAGAAAGGAGATGTCTTGAAATTGGCACGTGAATTCTTTGAAAGGTACAAGATTTTTTCGATTTCCTTGCTGGGTTTCTATCTCGAAAGCCCGATTGAAAAGGCATTGAGGAAAATTGCACAGAGAGCAGGCAATCCCGATGAGGCACTCTCATTTTTATCCTTTCCAGAAAAGGAAAATCTCGCTGCTTTTGAGCAGGAAAATCTTTATAAGATAGGAGCGGTAGTTGTCGCGGAAGAGGCCTCCTCCTATGCAGCACTTTCCGACCAGGCGAAAAGGCTTCTGGTCCAACATGCTGATGAGTACGGTTGGATCAACGCGCGCGGGGGACTCGATGAAAGCTGGAGTCCGCAAGATATCTATGACCGTATCGTCGGGATGGATATTGATTTTGAAAAAGAGAGTGTTGAAAATATTGAAAGGAAAAAAAAGCATAGTGTTGAGTCTGAGAAATACCTACAGCGCCTCAATCTCTCAGGTGAAGAGAAGGAGATAGTAAGAGTAGCAAAAGAGCTGGTGTATTTCCGCACCTATCGTACGGACTACCTCAATCGTATTATCTCAACGGTGAGACCACTCTTGCGAGCAGTGGCAGACGTCTACGATATGAGTCTGAAAGACCTGATGAGGTTACGGGTAGCTGAAATCCTCGACGGCACTATTCCTACCAAAGAAGAAATCGAGAACCGGAAGAAAGATTATTTTCTCGCGACCGTTACTCCGGGATCGACCATTTTCACTGCCGACCAAGAAGAGATTGCGAGGCTCAAGGAACAGTATATCGATCAACCTGTAAAAGGAGGTGAGGTGCGTGGGACAGTGGCGTTCAAAGGAAAGATTCAAGGACGGGTGAGGTTGGTGGTAAGGAGAAAAGACTTCGATGGTGTTCTGGAGGGTGATGTACTCGTCACGGCGATGACGACGCCGGATATGATGACGATTATGAAGAAGGCCATTGCGTTCGTGACTGATGAAGGAGGGGTGACATGCCACGCTGCCATCATCGCACGTGAAATGAGGAAACCCTGTATCATCGGTACGAAAATTGCAACACAAATCCTCCACGACGGCGACCTGGTTGAGGTGGATGCGGATCAGGGGGTGGTGCGGATTTTGGAGAAAACATAGTATAAGACATATGGATAAGACAGATTTTACACTTTTAACGCAAGAGGGATTTCATCCACTTTTTGCATTTAAAGGAATCGGGTATCTGTTCGCTCAGCATTTTCTTTATCAATATAGTCAGCATGATACGTTGACTATATATGATAAAGGGTTTTTTCGAAGCTTTATTTTTCGAGAAGGAATGAATCGGACATTGCAGGAGGGATTGGAACTTTTTTCTGACCGAGAGAAGTTTGATGCATATTTGAAAGACTTCGAAGTGTATTTGGAAAAAGCGAGACAGACCATTGATCGATTTACTGATAAGGAAAATATTACAGAATCGGATTGGATAGACTTGTCCACTACATTGAAAGAAATATGGGTATACCATGATAAGACGGAAGCAATTTTTACGGACCTTGCCTTCTCACAGTCGAAAGAGAATACACTTCTTCAAAATAACTTGCAGCGACTGGGCGAAATCAAATTTCCCTCGAGCGAAATATTGCATAAGCTTGGCTTGGATATTTTCTACCGCGTACTTGATATGATAGCAACGCAGTTTCGTGTTGCCCCGCAAGATATCAAGTTCTTTTCCGAGGATGAAGTGAAAAATCTCTTCTCTGGAAAGATGCCCGAACAAGAAATTGTAGAGCGACGGCAAAGAGCGTACATTTTGTATGGAACAGGCGGGAAAATCGAAGAGCCTAATTTTGAAGAAACAAAAAAAGTCATAGAACAATTTCGTCCAAAAAATCTGGATACCAGAGAGCTTCATGGCACGAGCGCGAGCCTCGGTAAGGTTGAAGGGAGAGCGCGGGTGATATTGGCCGATTACAGCGATGACTTCCGTGCTGTCGAAAATCAAATCGCTGAAATGCAGGAGGGAGAAATCCTCGTTACTGAAAATACGACGGTACAGTTTATGGTGATTTTACGAAAAGCTGTGGCGATTATTACAAATCAGGGCGGACTGAACTCTCATGCAGCTATTACAAGTCGTGAGCTTCACATCCCGTGTATCGTGGCGGTCTCGGATGCTACAGAGATTATTCGTACGGGTGATAGGATCAGTGTCAGCGCAGAAAAGAACGATGGTATTATTCATATCCTTTCAAGAAATAACTCGTAACGCTTATGACAAATGAATCTTTTACGCCACCAGTGGAGGGTAATCCTTCTAATGAAGAATCAGCAGAGGCAAAGCGTAAAGTTGCCTTGATGCGCCACTTGCCAAGAGACAAGGATTTTCAGCCTACCGAAGAAGGTAGGGAAGCGGCAAAATTGAAAGCGAAAGAGCTTATTTCGGAGCTTGAAGCGATGCCGATGGGGTCAGTGATGATCATCGTTCCTTCGATTGTTCCACGCAATGTTCTAACGAGGGATATTTTCGAGCGGGAGCTGAAAGAACATTACCAGGGCAATGAACATGTTCGATTTATATCCCTCTCAGATGCAGAGCGTTCTCGTGATTCGCTCGAGCAGGCGAAAGGAAATTTTGATAACAAGTTTGTTATTACCGATGCTACGCCGCAGACTCTTTTGGGCTATACAGAAACCAACCTTGCTCTCCCGGCTTTCAAAAAGTATCTCCAGATGTTCGATGGAGATGAAGAGCTGACTGGAAAATTCTGGTTGGCATCAAGTGAGGAACAGCAACAGATGAAAGATGAGATCACTAAGAAGGTTCCGGGTATTGATACCGAAGTTCTCTATTCGGGGGATTTTGTCCTGACGCCGGAAGATTTCGCCAGGAATTATATTCTTTCCATAAAAAGAATGCATGACCTTGCTGAGCGCTACTTTCCTCATCAGCTTACGAAAGTGGTGAATATAACGCATGATTTTTACAGCGACTTTGCTACCATGGCTCTTATGGGCAAGGAGCTGAATCTGAAAAGCTTTGAGGAATTTGGGAGCACCTTCAGAAATTTCTTGGAATCAACAGAGATAGAATTTCATGAGGAACAGATCGTGGTGAAGTATCGTGATCAAGTCGTTGCTATGAAAAAGAGTTTGGAAGAGATGCTACAAGATCTCGAAGTATTTTCTCGGAAAAGAAAAGAAGATTGGAGTCAACAAGATTAAGGTATGGAGATACCCATTGATCCACATGTGGAATTGTTCAAGTGGGGTCCGGCACCGCTACGGTATTTCTACCAGAGCGACTTCAATCTGATGATGGGTGGAGGAGTATTTGAGAAAAAATACCCCGAGTACATGTGGCCGCCCGCACTGGCTTTCTATAACGACCACACTATCTTGTGGGTGAATGAATTCGACGCCTTGCGAAAACAGGGGAGCGCTGCCTTCATGGATATATTCTTGAATGGAAAAGAGCAGCGTATTCGAGGAGACTATCAGCAGATGCTTGACCAGCTCGTCCGGATTGAGGGGCGTCTCGACGGTAGCGGAGTAGGGGGCCTCTCTGATGAGGATCTGATAGCCCGTTGGAATGAGCTCCACCGAGCAATCATCGGTTTCATCACCCCCGGGCTCATTCCCGAGCTTTGTAATTACGGTGCCGACAGACTTCTCGAGGATAAACTGAAGGGTTATTTGGGGGCATCGGTCGACTCGATACCGACGCTCATGGAAGTTCTCACTGCGCCAGAGGAAATCTCGTTCTATCAGGAAGAGGAGATGCGACTCGCCGAAACGGATGATATCGCGGAACACCAGAGGCAGTATTATTGGATTGGAAACAGTTATTCTCAGGTTGAAGCTTTGCCACAGTCGTTTTTTATTGAGCGGAAGAAGAATCTGCTTCCTGGTCTCCGAGAGAAGTCACGTCTGAGGATAGTCGAGGTACAACGAAACAAAGACGACGTACGGGGGAAATATTCCTTGCCAGAAGAAATCATGTCTATCGGGAAGGCAATCGGATCGAGTGTTCTCTGGCAGGATAATCGGAAAGAGAACATTCTCCGGTACCTGCATTATAAGAATATGTTGCTGGATGAGGTGATTCGTCGAAAAGGATGGCGGAAGGATGATCTCTTGAATTTTTCTTTCGAGGAAATCGCAGAGACGTTTACTGGGATAGATTACACGGAACAGATCGAAGAACGGAAGAAAGGTTTTGCCGAATATATTACAAATACGAGGACGCTCTTGAATGCGGACGAGTCGAGAAAGTACTTTGAGCTCTATTCAAATCAGGAGGCCTCAGGGGACGAACGGGAAATAAGCGGTATCGTTGCTAGTAAAGGTTTCGCTACGGGTCGGGTGAGGATTCTGCTCGATCCCCACCAATCGGATAGGCTGTTGCCAGGAGAGGTACTCGTGGCACCGATGACGAGCCCGGAATATATCTTTGCGATGCGCCGAGCAGTGGCTATCGTCACGGATTCCGGCGGACTTACCTCACATGCCGCGATCGTCTCTCGGGAACTGGAAGTGCCGTGTATTGTCGGCACCGGAGTCGTCACCCAGGTGCTCCATGACGGCGACTTGGTGGAGGTCGATGCGGATCGGGGGGTGGTACGGGTGATTGAGCGAGTGGGGGGTGTGGTTGAAGAGGGTCAAGGCCGATCGGACACGATGCTATCTGTGGATAATGTCGATGCCCAGACTAAGTACGAAAGAGTATATACGCGAGAGAATTGCCTACTCGCGTTTCAGGTATGGGAGGAGCATCAGACGAAAACAATTGCAGAATTATTGAATTGGGCTGATCGTCCGATTCTTTTCGATGCTCATGAGGGTGTCGCTCATGTCTATTATCATGAGCTGACATTTATTGATTATGAAGCAAATATTATAAAGAAGACGCTTAGGGATTCTGGTTTTATCACCAAGACCATGCATTGGTATGGGGAGATCCTAGATTATCTTGAGCCCGTATGGAAAGTGGGGCGACCGCTGCAAAGTAGAGAAAAACTTTTAGAATTCTATGAGCGGGCTTTGGACGCCTGGTGTGGCTTGGATATCTCATATGTTGTTCCGCTAATGGATCAGGCAAGTGTTGACGATAAGCGGCTCGCGATGAGTATGCGTGAGCGGGCTTCTGATTTTTTGGAAGAGATAGATCATGTGTTTCAGCGCACTTTGGGTGTTCTGTATCCTGAACTGGGTGACCTCGTAAAATATATTCGAATTGAAGAGGTACGGGGAGATGATATGTTTCCTACTATTACAGCTCTGAAGAACCGAAAGAGGCATTTCCTCTATTACGATAGGGAAATATATACAGACAGAACTCTGATTCAATTTCTAAAGAGCGCTCATATTGAAATCACGGAGGACTGTGTGAGTCCGGGGAGTGATACGGGGACGCTGAAGGGGCAGACTGCTACGAGAGGGAAAATTCAGGGTAGAGCACGGATACTTCATAGAAAGGCCGATATCTTACTTATACAAGCAGGTGAGATATTGATTACTGCGATGACTACTCCCGATTACGTTCCAGCAATGCAGCGCGCTGCAGCGTTTGTTACCGACGAGGGGGGTATCACTTGTCACGCCGCAATCATCGCGAGAGAGATGAAAAAGCCCTGTATTATCGGCACCAAGATCGCGACCCAGGTCCTCCACGATGGCGACTTGGTGGAGGTCGATGCGGATCATGGGGTGGTGCGGGTGATTCAACGGGCATCACTATGAGTGAGTATACATTTACCTTTGAATCAAAAGGAACAACGCTGTTTTTCGAAAGTATCGTTAATATCTATTACGATCCTGTCGGGACGGTAACTATCTCGCAGAACGGTGGTAAAAGAGTTTTTACGTCAGCGAAGACGCTTGAAACAATGGCCGAGCGCGGGATGGCTCTGCAGCCAGACGAATTGGAGGCAATCGTGAGAGAGACAGAGCAGACAATCGCGACGATGAATGCTGAGCTGACGACGTTTGCAACAAAAAGAAACTTCTCGAAACAGGACGCAGGACACATGGAAAAGATGCTCGCGAAATTTTGTCACAGCTACTTTGTTTTTGATCCGTACGCGTGGGATCGTGTCTCTGTCGCGGCGGCAGACGATCCTCAAGCGGCCAAAAAAATAGCGATAGTTCAGCAATGCAAAAATAAACTTCGGGCGGATGTCGACCCGACGTTTTTCCATGCTGACGGGTACCTTGGCACTTTAGTTCGGAAGACATCCGAGTGTTTGAGTATGCCAGAAACAATGCTGCAGTACTATCGAATTGAGGAACTGAGGCAGTTGTTTGATGGTGTGCGGGTCTCGCAGGCGGAAATTGATGCGCGACAGACGTTTGTTTTTGAAATCTCTGAAGATAACAATAGATTTTTCTCCGGCGAACGTGCAATAGAATTTGCAAAGCAGTTTTATGCGAAGAACGGCCAGGACGAGGCCTCAGAGATTTCTGGAAAAGTTGCGCATGATTCTGGGAGGAAAGTGAGAGGCAAGGTGAAAATTATCATACGGGATTATGGTGATCCTGAGAAAACCCGCCGCACAATAAACGAAATGAATAAGGGAGATGTGCTCGTTTCAACCACGACTGATCCGTATCTCATGGATGCGTTCAAGAAAGCAAGTGCCGTGGTGACTGATGTCGGTGGGTTGCTCTCGCATGCCGCGATAACTGCCCGAGAACTTGATCTCCCATGTATTGTCGGCACCGGAGTCGCGACGCAAGTCCTTCATGATGGTGATCTAGTGGAAGTGGATGCGGACCACGGGGTGGTGAGGATAGTACAAAGAGTATGATTATCCTCCCGAAAATATATACGAGGGATTTTCCCTTACTCCTCCTCCAGATATGGGGGAAGCGGTATCGCTCTTTTTTCGGCACGAAAATTGATATTTTTCCTCGAAACATCTGCATCTTTCGGAATGGTGTATGGGATGCGTATCGTCACCCGGCATTGAATGGCGAAATCAATGCTATCCTCCTGAAAAAAATCATCGAGAACCCAGCGTATGTGGAAAGTCTTTTTCTTCAGGCGCAAGAAAAAATTCAAGATTTGAGGAACCTGTGTATGCGTACGGATCTGAGTCAGAAGGAATTCATGACATTCATAGATTTTCTTCTGGAGGCTTGGGACTCATTATACGTAGCGCTCCATATCCCTTCGGATAAACGATTCAGCGAAGAGGACAGAGATCTCGCCTTTCGGTTCCGGAAGGGGATAGACCAATTTGAGTATCAGGCTTTCAATCATGTTCGTACGATACTGAGAACTCGATATCCAGATTTTGGATCGCAGTCCGATTTCCTTATGTTAGAGGAGGTGTCATCCGGAAATATTCCCTCACTATCGTCACTTGCCTTACGAAAAAAAGAGAAACTTATATTGGTGGATGATATGTTGACGTCGTCGTCGGAGTTTGATGAATTGCAGGTGAAATTTGATTTTCGACTCGAAGAAAGCGTTGACGTATCAGATATGAGCGAATTTCCCGGACAGGTCGCCTGCTTCGGAGTGGTGAGGGGTCGGGTGCGGCGGGTGATAAAAAACGAGGATATGAAGTCTTTCCGGGATGGTGAGGTGCTGGTCAGTCCGATGACGATACCGACTTTTCTCCCTATTATGAAAAGAGCGATTGCCTTCGTCACCGATGAAGGTGGCATCACCTGTCACGCCGCCATCGTCGCGCGGGAAATGAAGAAACCCTGTATCATCGGGACCAAGATCGCGACGCAGGTCTTGCACGATGGCGATCTGGTCGAAGTCGATGCAGATCGGGGGGTGGTGCGGGTGATTGAGCGAGTTTCAGATGCACTCTATAACAAAGATACTCATTGGACACATTACCTCACGCGTCCATTTACGCTATTTGGCGCATCGCTTTGGCAGGAGTGGTATAACTCGCCAGAGACTCTCAAGGTTCTGGGTTCACAAATGAAGAACGCCCTATTTATAGAACAGGTAACTGGCGTTGCGAGAAACTACAGAAAGTACGATGAGTTAGAAGACCACAAGCGGTATGTCAAAACGTTATGCGAACAGAATGAACAACAAGTAATAGTATTTCTTGAGGAGGGGGTACTCTTAAATCAAGAGGCGAAAAAGTATCTCTCAGGAGAAATGAAGTTCGTGGACATTGCAAGTGCGATGGATTTTCTGATTTGTCTTTCTCTCCGAGCCACCATTCTTCCATATTGGGTTATCGCTTTCTCAGAAGATATAACGTATCAAGATACACAACTCCTCACATTGGCAGAAGATATTCGTTCAGTATCTTTATACCCGAATCTTGTCTCTCAAGTTATTATTCCTCTTGCTGAGGAGGAATTACATGCGCGTGGGCTTGACCCCTCGGTTCTTCCTTACATGACCTTGCAAGAACTACTCTCTGGTGCCGCTGAGGTCGCAAGCCAACGTATGAGTCTATCTCACAGAAGAAAATTCTTTGTTTATCAGGTTCTCGATGGTGCCGAAAATGTTTCATTTGTTTCAGATCCAGCTGCGGTAATAGCAACACTCGAACATGTCGATGATCACGATGGGGTACGAGGGCAGACCGTATTTCAGGGGAATGTGAAGGGGATTGCGCGTATCGTGTATTCAATCGACGAGAAGAAAGAATTTAACATGGGAGATATCTTGGTTTCTATAAATTCAAATCCCTCTCTTTTGCCGCTAATACATAAGTGTGGCGCTATAATTACTGATGAGGGCGGTATCATGTGTCACGCGGCCATCGTCGCACGGGAGATGAAGAAACCCTGCATCATCGGGACCAAGATCGCGACGCAGGTCCTCCACGATGGCGACCTCGTCGAGGTGGATGCGGATCATGGGGTGGTGATGATCCTTGAAAGAGCGTCCAGTGCGAAAAGCGGAGTGGCTTTCGGTGACGGTGAAAACAAAGCGGAGTCCAGCCCCGAACGAAGTTCTGGTGCTGTGACAGATAATGGGGCGGTGAGGATTATAAAATAGTATGAATAATGCGCTACAAAAATTCAGTGGTTTGATGAATGGGCGGAAGCTGTGGCCACCGCTTCATAATTATACTTTTTTTGGACAAGGTTCTGCATTTAATACGGCAAAATATTTTGGAGATTACTATCCCGGCCTTCCGCCGCTGCATCTCATTCTGATTGCCAAAGAAGGGGATTCTCTGCAGATGCTTCCCGCCGATACCCTCGAATATTGCTCTCGTTATATTTTCAGATCGTACCTCAGTGGCTCGAATGAGGCTGAAAATCGTTTTCGTACATTTGATGAGATAGAGGCTCATATATCTTCACTCTACGAAGAGTATACCAGTAAGAAAGTCTTAGAAATTCCGACAAGCGAACTACTCCCTGTCATGGATGCTATTCGGGATGAAGTCTGGGGCCTGAATGGTTTCATATTTTTCACGGTGTATTTCGATAAAGAGATTTGTTTCGATGTACTGAAGGAGGTCGATTCCTTGATCTTTCAAGAACGACTTGATGAAATCTGGGAGAGGGCGACACATCCAGCAGTCGAGTCGTTCGAAAAAGCGCAGCAGCGATCTGTTTTGAAGACGATAGCCGAAGGCAGACCTTATGAATACAGAATAGAGAATGCCCGATTTATTTTCTCTAACTATTTCGGTGTGGAAACATTGGAAAAAACGGCTGAGAAAATCGATAGTGAATATGGCGCCTTCACACCAGATCAGGCTCGTTTGAAATTGATGGCGCTGGATAATGTATTAGAAGAAGCGAGGACTCGTCTTGATGATTGGACCAAGACGCTTTCAAAAGATGAGCAGGCTTTGGTTTGGTATATACAGAGAATTATTGAATACCGCGATCGGAGAAAGAATCTTTTTGCCAAGGCATTGGTTATTTGGTGGCTTATTTATGAAAAGGTGCTGACTGAAGCCCGGATGGATCATGCGTTGATAACCTCTATTCAGTTCGATGAGATGTTGCTCGGAGTTGAGTATCTGAAGCTGCATGCCACTGAAATTGAAGCGCGAAAGAATGGAGCTGTTCTGCTCATCGAGTTTGATGGAACGATCACGCTTGAGCCGATTGAGTATGATATCGCCAAACAGCAGCTCACTGAGTTTTACGTTCAATCGGTTACCGGTGGAAAAAATGGAGATACGCTACGGGGGCAGATCGGATCACCAGGGAAAATCCAGGGAAAGGCATGTATAGTATTGGATGCCAGCAAATTCGACCACTTCAGAGATGGCGATATCCTCGTCACCGGGATGACTCGTCCGGAGTTTGTTCCACTTATGAAACGAGCAACTGCCATTATCACGGATGAAGGCGGCATCACCTGTCACGCGGCCATCGTCGCCCGTGAGCTCCGAAAACCCTGCATCATCGGTACGAAAATTGCAACACAAGTACTTCACGACGGTGATCTGGTCGAAGTGGACGCGGACAACGGGGTGGTGCGAGTGCTCGAGCGGGCAGGATAATCCCTTCAAAAAAAAAGCCCCGGAGAGACAGCGCTCATTGAGCGGCGTCCCTTCCGGGGCGTTGCGGTTGGTGGGTGATCAGGTGGCCAGGTAGTCGATGTATTGCACGCCGGCTCTCGACACTTGGAAGCAGCTACACTCAGCCGCCGATGTGTTGTAGAGCACCTCCCGACTCTGTTCGTCTATCTCGCCGGCGAGGACCTGGAGTAGTGCCTCGGCGAGGCAGCTTCCGATTACTCCGTGATTGCTCACGAAAATCTGCCGGGCGGCTGCGATCCCGAGGATCCCGAGTAGGTTACCGAGCATCTCGGCTCGGAAGGTTGGCCAGATCGACATCGTGTCGGCCCGGAGATACTCGCCGTAGTTGTTGTATTGTAGTCCAGCGCCGATTCGGAGGAGCTCGGCGAAATGCCCCGGGGTCGTCGGCGAGTAGAACTGCACCCCCGTGCCGATGTGGAACATCGGATTGGAATCGATCCGGCTTTCAACGGTGGCGATCAGTGCCGTATGGATGGCGCGGGGTGCCGGCGACGAGATCACCAGGTCATAGGGAATCCCGACGATCTTCTGACCGAGCCTGCGGACCTGTGACCGGCCCTTTTCCGTCAGCTGACGCTGGAAATCGGTGCCATCAGCCGTACTCGCTTGCGGGGCGGCATTGCCGTGCCGGTAGATGTGGAACTCCACATCGGGCCGCAGCCTGTCTCTGAGTGCCGACATTCGAGCCATCGAAATGCCACGCAGAGGATGTTCAGTATAAACGGGTTCGATCATGGTGTAACCTCCTGGGTTTGATCGTTGATCGGGTTGTCAAGGTGTTTCATCAAAGCAACACTTGAGTCGCTCTGACAAGATAAGATAGCACAATTCGATAGTCCTGTCAATCGTCGGCACATCCCGATGTCGACAAATTCCAAGAATACACGCTCTGTGTCAAAATAGAGGAGTCATACGCTAGACTATAAACTTTTAAGAAAACAAGTATGGAAGGGGGAAGTTTCAAGTCAATGGAGGGTGGCCCCGAGCGGGGACCAGAAAGTAAAGAACAAGAGCCAAAACAAATCACGAGGGTGATCCTGGAACTCATGCGCCATGGAAAGCGAGAGAGAGGGAAGACAGTGGAAGAGGAGGCAAATCCGAATCTGCGCCTGACTCCAGAGGGCCGCGCACAAGTCACCGAGCATGGGAAGACAGTCGACCCTCAGCCGGAAGTTGCCATGGGCATGGGGAGTTCGCGCGTACGGACCCAGGAGACGGCGTACCGGGTGATGCTCGCCAACGAGGATATTTCTCCAGATGATTCGCTTGAGGTGATCGAAGCGAAGGTCGCGGAGCAGGTTCACTATGGGAAAAAGATGCTCGTGGATGATCGCTTGGGTTTCACTGATGAGGGTCCGATCGGTCCTGATGGTGTGAAGGCATATATGGAAAAGCGCTACCTGCCATGGGCGATGAATGACAGTGATCGAGACGCGATTGAAAAGGGAGATGAAAAATCCTCGACGTATACCCGAATGGCCGGGAACGTAGCCGAGATCGTCGCCCGCTATGCGACGGTGGGAAATAATTTCCAGCGGATCGTTGCTAGGGATACAGAGGGGAAATATGAGGAAACCGGAAATCAACTTGAGCGATACCTAGGGACACATATGGGTATCGCGGAGTGCTTCACTGCCAAAGTACTTGAGACCGTCAAAGGTGTGGAGGCCAAGGATAAGTTCGTACAGTCTATCGGTTCGGGTTTTTTGGAGGCTGAGGGTGTGCGTATCGAGATCGTAAATACCGGAATGGATCAGACCATCGTGCTGACATACACGATCAAGGATGCCGAGCAAGGTGATCGGAAGGAGTCGGTCCAATTTGGTCGAGAGGTATTGGCGAAAATTATCGATGACCGGAAGGCATTCGAAACACTCGTAACCACTGCCAATCAGCAGGAATAGTGAGCGATACCTGATGCTCATTCTAGGACGTAGTATGGAATATGACTTACGAGATACTGGAAAAATTTAAGAGTATAGTCGGTGATGACCCAGTCTTTGTCATTCACGCCACGATGGCACCCTTCTTCATGTGCGTACCATGGAATACCCAGGAGTATCCGCTACACACCCTTTTTCTCGCGAAGGGGCGCGATACCTGCATCGCTCTGAATGAGAAAAGATATTTTTCCCTCGCGACAGAGAAATTTCGCCAATACTATGCGGGGACGATATCGCTCCGAGAACTCGAAGAGGAGTATCGCGTATACGAGCGGGATGCGCGGCAGTTGTATGACGAGGTGACCGACAAGACGCTCTCTGAGCTAGCGGACGCGGAACTGCAGGAGTATATGCTTGTCATTATGAATCGTCTGTACCCCGAACTGCTAGCGACTATCTATATCGAGACGATCGACCACGACAAGATACTCGATGTCATCGGTATCGAGCATAGGAGTGAACTCGACGCGATATGGGAACGCGCGACACAGGCGACCTTTGTCTCTTTTGAGGGGCGCTATCTCTGCAATATGACCGAGCTCGTAGCGGCTGGCCAGGGCGACATCGTGCGGAAGGCGAAGTTCATGTTCACGGATTACTTCCGGTCGAAGAGCGACGACGAGATCGCGGTGGCACTGGACGATGTCCGATCTCATCTCCCCGAGAAGACACAAGAAGCGGAGCGCCTCTATACGGAGGCACAAGATCGAGCGAATGCGCATCTGGCCTGGCGAGAGACGCTCACGCCAGACGCACGGCGTCTCGTCGAATATGCACAGCTCGTTATGCGTTTACGTGATATCCGGAAGGATCCGATCGCTCAGATGCTCGCCGTCATGCTCGAGGTCGGCACTCTCATGACCGAGCGAGCCGGTATAGAACCGAGGTTTGTGCCCTATATTCTGCTCGCTGAATATACAAAAGGAGTTGCATATCTGAAGAGCAAACAAGACGACATCAGCACTCGGGATCAGGGATGTCTCTATCTCGCGAATCCTGATCATTCGTACGAAGTCGAGTACTGTGATTTCCCAGATGCCATAGCACAATTTGATGCCTGGACGAAACATCAGGTCCATGACTCCAGTGAGCTGAAGGGGCAAACGGCTTGCCGCGGACGCGTGCAAGGAATCGTGCGGGTTGTATCCGACCCTCACGATGATCATGGCTTTCAAGAGGGGGACATACTCGTGACGAGCATGACGCGGCCAGAGTTTGTACCGATCATGAAGCGGGCTGGGGCCGTAGTCACCAATGAGGGTGGGATAACCTGTCATGCGGCTATCGTCTCCCGCGAGCTTGGCATCCCCTGTATCATCGGCACCAAGATTGCGACGCAGGTACTTAAGGATGGCGACTTGGTCGAGGTGAATGCCAATGAGGGGGTGGTGCGGATTCTCGGAGAATAAAAAAAGCCCCACTCCTCGACCATTCGCGCGATGCGTGAAAGGAGAGGAAGCGGAGCGGGGGCGAGGGGAGTGGATCAGCCCTGTTGGAGCAGGGTGATCTCCTTGGTTAAGGCGTCGAGGCCGAACAGGGCCCCTTTCGGAGGGACTCCACTGTAGCCGAGGGCAAGTAGTAGTTCTCCGCCGCCGCAGAGCAACGCGCCATTGCCCAGTCCGTTGACGAACGCCCACGGATCGAAGCCCGGGGTCCCGACGAGGCCGAGATATTTCTCGACCGGCACTTCTCCCTCCGACAAGACGATCATGTCGCCTTCGCCCGGATTCTTACCGAAGCGGATGCCGTCGCATGAGCCGCAGAAAGGGGAAGTTTCAAAGGGCACATCTGACGCTATGGGCAACTTGCGGCGGATAGCGTCGGCGATTTCCTGGAAGCGTCGGCCACTTCCGGCGACGACCCTGGTCACACCGGATGGGATGGTGAGGCGGGCTAATTGTTCGCGCCCGTCTTTTGTGTGAAGCGGGTTAAACCCCTCATACCGCTTGCCGTGAGAGATGAGAAACGCAGTTGTCATGGTGCACCTCCTGTGCTGTGGACTACAATTGACAAGGAATGCATCAAAAGAGGAATGCTCCCCAGTTGATTGCACATTCTAGCATCAATATCTATACTTGTCAATGAGAAGAAAACGTGAAAGAATAGTGATTGAAACTGGAATCCTAATGATGATGTGATGATGAAGGAATTTGTGTACGAGCAGAGCGGGGTGGTGGAGAAAGGCATGGAACTCGGGAAACCGATCGGCTTCCCGACAGCCAATATTCACTTCGATCAGCCGAATATTTCCGGTACCTATGCAGGTCTGGTATGGGTCGGAGAGAGAGAATATCGCGCTGCGGTATATGCGAATCAGGGGAGGCAGCTTCTCGAGGCTCATCTCTTTGGGTTTTCAGGCGATCTCTATGGCGAAGAAATTCGCATCACCCTCCTGGCGAAAGTCGCGGAAGCAGCTGAATTCACATCGGAAACTGATGCCCGAGAATTCATTACTCAGGTTGTGCAGAAAGTGAAGGATTATTTTCAGATCTAGAGACCTATTTTTTATGTTTACCGGTATCATCGAAGCAGTAAAACCCGTGCTCTCGGTTCAGGACAAAGATGGCTCTCGTCACGTCCGGATCGGGAAGCCGAGGAATTGGAAACTTCGGAAAGGGCAGAGCGTCTCGATCGATGGAGTCTGTACGACGGTAGTGAGCCAGAGCCCGGTCGCTTTCAATGTCGAGTATATGCCGGAAACATTGTCCAAGACGACTATGCAGTTTGTCGAGCGCGGAACGGAGCTCAATCTGGAGCGGTCTGTGACGCTGCGATCACCCTTGGATGGCCATCTCATTCAGGGGCATGTCGATAGTTCGAGTGAGGTCGTATCAATTGTGAAAGTCCATGGGAAACATGAAGTGACCGTGAACATTCCGCCGGCATTGAAACCGTATATCGCTCCACACGGTGCGATTACCGTCAATGGTGTCAGCCTCACTGTGGCGCGTAAAACGGAGCGGACGTTTACAGTGGCGCTCATTCCATATACACTGCGGCATTCGAACCTGCAATTATTGGAAGAGGGGAGTGTGGTGAATCTCGAGGTGGATCTCTTGGCCCGCTATGTGGTGAACGCCCTCGGAAAGAGTAATCATTGACGAATCAATCCTATGCAAAGGAAACGCAGTGTCAGTCGCACCAACAGGAGGGATGCCTCGCGGCTCAGAGTCGGAATTGTTGTCTCGCCTTACTATGAGGCAATCGCCAAGAAACTCCTTCGGGGTGCATTGGCGGAGCTCGGAGAGTGGAGGGTGGAGAAGAAGAATATCTTTGTGATGCAGGTTTCGGGAAGCTTCGAAATCCCTTATGGTTGTGTCTCACTGATGAAGCAGCATCGGCCGGATGCAATTGTCACGCTTGGTTGTGTTGTGAAGGGTGAGACCAACCATGACCAGATCATCGCTCAGGCAGTGGCCCAAGGGCTCATTGACCTGACGATCAAGTATGAGATCCCGATTACGCTCGGCGTGTTGACGGTCAACACACTCGAACAAGCCATCGCCCGATCAACACAGGGGAATAACAAGGGTCGGGAAGCGACGGCGGCCGCGCTTGAAGCAGCACTCCTCTAGCTCTATCGGGAGATCCTCTTCTTTTCCTCGGACGTGTGTAGCAGACTGGACTTGAATCTCTTCGGTTGATGGGGACTGAGGAATTGGAAGGGCTGTTTGATTTGAGTGAGGCTTTCGGCCATCCGCTCCTGGTCATAGCCAAGGAAGACTATGTCTGGTGAGTGGTCTCGGAGGACGCGCCACTTTCCGATAGTTCGATCGCTCGGGACGATGTGGGCATGATCCAGGAAACTTCGAATGGCATTCATCCGGACGCGGGTACCGTGCCGGGGAGCATGTCCCTTGAGCTTCCGGACGATACTTGTCCGAGCGACTACCACAACGAGCTTCTCGCAGGATTGAGCCGCTTCGAGAAGGAAATTCTGATGTCCGGGATGGAGTCCATCAAAGACACCGAAGACCATACCGAGTTTACAGGGGCGGGATTTTTCGGGCATAGTGTTTCTCATTCCGGATTATTCTAATATACCAGAATGGTATACTGTAGTTTGAGGCAGAGAGTATCGTTGATCCTCGCTTTTGTCAATGAGTAATGAAATCCTGACATTGGGATAGTGAATCTCTATGAATTCTATCAAGAAAGTCCTCATTGCACAGCCGCACGGGTTTTGTGCGGGGGTCGCTCGGGCGGTGAAGGCAGTCGAGGATACGCTGGCGATATTCGGTGCGCCGGTGTATGTGAAGCATGAGATCGTCCACAACAAGCATGTGGTCGATGCGATCACGAAGCAAGGCGCGATCACGGTCGAAACACTCGAGGAAGTGCCTGAGGGTTCGGTGGTCATCTTCTCCGCCCACGGTTCGCCGCGCGCTCATTATGAGGTAGCCCGAGAGCGCCAGCTCCATCTCATCGATGCAACCTGTCCACTGGTGACCAAAGTTCACCTCGAGGTGTTGCGATTTATCAAAGAGGGCTACCGGATCATCTATATCGGCCACCGTGGTCATATCGAGGGTGTCGGGGTGCTCGGTGAAGCGCCGGGTGTCAGTATTCCGGTGGTTGAGACGGTCGCAGATGTCGAAGCTTTGACACTCCCAACATCAGATAAACTCGTGTATCTGACGCAGACGACCTTGTCCATCGATGAGACGCGAGCCGTCATCGCGGCACTCCGAAAGAAATATCCCCAGATCGTCGCTCCGCCGCTTGAAGATATCTGCTATGCGACAACCAATCGCCAGGAGGCAGTCAAAGCACTCGCAAAGACCGTCCCCATCGTGATTGTCGTCGGATCGGTGACCTCGTCCAACTCCAATCGTTTACGCGAGACGGCCGAGCAAGCCGGTGCCCGGGCCTACCTGGTTGATGATGCGAGCGACCTTGAAGCCGCGTGGTTTGATGGCGTTTCAATAGTTGGCGTGACTGGTGGGGCGAGTGCACCTGAGGATCGGATCCAGACCGTGATCGACTACTTCACCGGACAAGGGGCGGTCGCCGAACGATTCTCGGTGAAGGAAGAAAAGATGTTCTTCGCGGAACCGGTGGAACTCATGCAGATCCGTCGAGAGAGAGCAGCGAAGGTATGAAACTGGCTATTCAAGCGAGTGATCTCGACCATGTCCGGATTGATGGGACGCGGGTATATGTGCGCGAACTCCTCAAACGCTTTGGTGCGTTGTCGCCTGAGACGCAGTTTCTGCTGTACCATCGGGGGACCTTTAATCCTTTGCTTGCCCCACCAGATCTCCTCAATTACCACGTCAAAACGCTCCCGTTTCCGTACGCATGGATGCAGACGCGATTCGCGTGGGAGATGTTCCGGTCCCGACCCGATCGGCTGTTTCTGCCGATTCAGGCGGCTCCAGTGATCTTGCCTCGTGGCTTGACGGTGACAGCGACCATTCACGACCTCGCTTTCCGGCGTTTTCCCGAAACCTTCCCACCGAGCCATCTCCGTAAACTCAACTTCATGCTCGACACGGCGGTGCGGCAGGCTGATCGACTCATCGCGGTTTCTGAGTCTACGAAACGCGATCTCCTTGAATTTTTCCCCGAACTTGATCCGGACACTATCCGGGTTATCCATCATGGCTTCGATGCTGAGTTCTTCGGCGCGAGGCTCGCTCCGGATGCAGTATCGGAAAAACTAAAAAGCTACAACCTACAACCTACGAGCTACGCGCTCTACGTCGGAGCCCTGCAGCCCCGCAAGAACCTCGTTCGCCTCATCCAGGCTTTCGAGCATGCGAAAAGAACCTGCCCGGAGATGCGGCTGGTGCTCGCCGGTGAACCCGCCTGGCTCTCGGAAGGAATCCTCACTGCGAGAGAGCAGAGTGTCTATCGGGAGGATATCGTCCTTACGGGACGCGTGAGTTTCGAAGACCTGCGAGCACTCTATCAAGGGGCTCGTTTGTTCGCTTTTCCATCGCTCTACGAGGGGTTCGGGCTCCCAATTCTCGAGGCGTTTGCTTCAGGCGTGCCCGTCCTCACCGCCGACAATTCCAGTCTGCGCGAAGTGGCGGGTGACGGCGCGCTCTATGTCGATGCGGAAAACACTTCGGACATCGCCGCAAAGCTCGTCCTGCTCTGGAACGATAGACCATTGCAGGATTCGCTGCGGGAAAAAGCGAACGGTGAACTCAGGCGTTTTTCTTGGGATCAGACGGCGCGAGAAACGCTCGATACGATCCTCAGTTAGTGTTCACCACCTCGGGTGAGCCGGAAGAAGAGCCACAGCACGAGGCTGTAGCCGCTGACGATAATCGGGATGCTCCACCAGGGGAAGCGATAGTGTGCAAGCGAAATGATACCAATCGCAATTATAATGAGGAGAATCCGTAAGGGGCGCGAGAGTATTCTATTTGATGGTTGCTTCGTCGGTGCCAGACTTTGAATGAGCCAGACGAGGATACTTGTCAGCGCGAGTAACAGAATAGCGAATTTCACGAGTGAGAGTCGGGCGGTGACGAATGTGGGGAGCAATACTTCGACGGCGTACAGACCGGCAAAAGCGATCCAACCGACGCAGACGATATCCGAGAGGAGGTTGGCGGCGATGGCGAGTCGTCCGTCAGACGCGTATTTGTCGAGTGATCTCTTGAAGAATGTGTCCATAGGGATTACGGTGTGGCGAGACCAAAGCGGGCGAGGATGCGCTGTTTCACTTTGGCGAGGAGCGTCGTCAGGTTGTCGGAACTGAGGCGAGTCTCGAAGGCGAGGGTCAGGTTCGCGATGTCGATCGCTACGTCATTGTCCGAGAGCGTCACTTCATAGTCTGACCCGATGACGCCGTCAAGAGTTCCAAGCTCAGTGACACAATCGAGCGCACGCGGGAGCAATCCGGATGTGGCTGTGCATTGAGCACTCCGACGACTTCCGGACTCGCTCGCGGTTATCGGATGCGAGTTGGCGAAGAGGAAATCATGGTACGCGCCCGGTTTGACTGGATGGCGCATCTCGCCCTCAATGAGAAAGAGTGTGCTGGTGTCTTGGTCCACGAAGAGGGTGCCGTCTGGGTGCGGGGCGCCCATAAGGAGAATGCGACCGCGTTTGTATATCCCCAGATCTTCTTCATTGGCTGGCAAGACGTCCTCGAAACGGTAGCCGAGCGCCAGGAAGATCTCGGCGCTGCCGATAGGGCGGATCTCGGATTCGCTCGTGACCACGTAGACACCATCGGCGAACGAGAGGAGCGTGCCGACGCGGAACCCAATGAATTGATCGGAAACATCTACTCTACCATCGCAGTTTGCTATTCCGATGCAGCCAAAATCGTCCGCTTCAAGTGTGGTATGACTGGCCGGGTAACGTGAGAGATACGCCGCTTCACTGACAAAGGGATACAGTACACCACTTCGTGACTCATAGTATGTATCGCGGATGCGGTAGACGGTTGATTGTGGAAAGTCGGTGATCTCAGCCCCAGTCGGATAGAGGAAGGCGCGATACCCCTTCCGAATGCTGACTGCGATTTGGCTCGGGGTTTCGGATTGCTTCTCGAGATCGATACTGACCGTGAGGTGCGAAAAATTTCCGAGCGGGCTCGTGTTGGCGACGAGGCGGCCGAGCGCTTCGAGTTTGCCATTCGTTCGCGGTGTGCCCGATTCAGCGCGCGGCTCGAAGATCTGATTCCGGCTCGATTTCGGATTGCGGAAGTCAAAGCCAGTCGTCACCGTCGGGAACAGAAAAGTATAGACAAGCGCGAGACCAGCCAGTGCGAGACCAATCGCGAGTGTGATACGGAGCTTCGTATAGAGCGGTTGGAGACGTGTGGGAATGGGCGTAAGGGGTGGCTCCATAGACAAAGATCAGGGGGTTATCTCAAAGAGTATCGCGTCACTCCCAACAGTTTTCTCGATCGGCCAGGCAAAGGGTTTCGGCGCGGCGAGCGAGGGGAAGGAGAATGAGCGGACTTCGACGGGGAGAAGATGGTCTCCGAAAGCCTCGGCGAAGTGGCCGACGGTGTCCTCGGTCGTGAGCAGATAAATACGGTCGAAAGCGCTCCGATCGAGACGGACGTAGTCATCGGGATTAAAGAAATAGGCGGCGTTTTTCCCGTCGAGACTCATGAGTGGACCAGCGATCAACGCGAACGGATCACCGGTGGCTGCTCGGTCGATGAGGATGAGGTCGTGCGGCGTGAATTGCTTACCGAAATCGGTCGCTTGAGCGTGGAGCGTCTGATACTCGATCACCGAGAGGGCCTGATATGCTGGCCACGCCTGGAGAAGGAAGAGGAGGCCGAACACGCCGAGGGTAACCAAAGATTTCCGGCCCGCATTCACTTTGTCTATTACTACTTGCGAGAGAACGACAGTCGCGAGGAGGAAAACGGGGAACAGTGTGAAGGCGTAACGGCGCAAGAGCCACGGGTGGTCATCCGAGATATGGCCGTTCAGGAGATAGACAAAAGTTGGCAGCGCGAGCAGGACGGGGATGAAGAGGGTGAATCGGCGTCGCATGAGGCCTAACGCGAGCGAAGCGATACCGAGGATGAAGACGGGGAAGAGACCGTAGGAGGAAAGGATTGGTCCAAGTCGTGGCTCGGTACTGTCACCGCCGATCGCCCCGAGTTCGTGCCAGTACCGGACGGCCGCTTTGCCAATCATGGTGTAGAAGGGGAGATTCATGAAGAGATCACGGAGGAGAAGAAAACCGAGGAAGAGAACGGCAGGGATGAACCACCTCCGAGGGAGTGTGAAGAGATGAGCGCGGAGTATCGGCCGCCAGAGTATGAAAGCGAGTGCGAGCGGTGCGATGACGAAGCCCTCGATACGTGTCAGGGCGAGGAAAAATCCGGTGACGATAATCAGGGGGAGAAAGTGGCGGTCGTCTTCGCGTTCAAAGCGGACGAGTGCGACGGCGAGGGTGAGAAAGAGGAGGAGGGCGAGATTTTCGGTCAGTGTCATCTGGGCGAGCCAGATCGTGAGGAATGATGTCGCAAAGAGCGTGGTACCGAGGACCGCATTCCGTCGGGTGACGAAGAGCGAAGCGAGTTCAAAAAAAGTCCAGCCGGAAAGAGTGAACAGGAGCGCATTGGCCAGGAGGAGGCCAATGAGGCCGAACCAGCTTGCGAAGAGCGCCAGGTATGAGATATAGCCGAGGGGAAATTGAGTGAGGAGCGCACCAGAATCGCTGTAAGAGAAACCGGGGAAATTGAGCGCGCGGCCGGGACCATAGATGGCGAAGAAGGCGTCGGAAACAGGTGTTTGGAACGCGAGTTCATGCCGCTCGGCGAGTTCGAGCGCGGCAAGAGCGATTGATCCTTGGTCGCGGCCGGTGAAGATAGTTGGTTCGGCGCGGAGGGCGATGAGGATGGCCAAGAGTGTCAGTCCGCTGATGAGGCAGAGTCGCAACCAGTCACGCTCCCGATACAGAGCGAATAGGGCGAGACCGAGGCCGCCGAAAAGAAACCCGCCCGCAACAAAAATCAGCGTCGGATGGAACCAGCCGAATAGCGCGAGCGTGAGAGCGAGCGTGAGAGCGAGCACGAAGCCAGAGAGGGCGATCAGCCACGGCGAACGAGAGAGGAGATGAGGGAATATCATAGTATGGCTCTAGTATACGCAAAAACAGGCCTGGCTTCAATTTACGAAAGGGTATCGAAACGGTACAATAGAGAAAACAGACAAAAACGTTCTGAGATGAATTTCTTCCTTTGGTACTATTCCGTCGGGATCCTCTCGATTGCGAGGATTGCGGGCAATTATGTCCGTTATGTTTTGCACCGCTTCAATGTCGTCGGTCTCTTCCGGACGCTCATCTCGCCGTGGAAGCGTGACATCAGCTTTCATACTTGGCAGGGGCTGCACCCGATTCTCTTTGTCCAGGCCCTCGCGAATAACCTGATCACCCGTTTTCTCGGTGCGATTGTCCGTTCGGTCGTCTTGGCCTGGGGTTTCGGTGCCATCGTGCTCATGGCGGTCGCCGTCATCGCCCTGTCCCTCTTCGCGGCTCTCGCCCCGCTCATCCTCATCGGGGGCAGTGTCATCATCGGCGGGCTCTTTGGGACGTTCGCCGGTATCGCTGCTTTCGTCGTCGCGATTGTCGTGACAATCGTTGCGGTGCTCGCGTGGCATGAGTATGAACGCGGCCGGATCGACTATACGGTACAGCCCGAGCACGCACCGTGGCGCGGTCGGGCGATGATGCGATTGGGACTCGCCGCCAAAGAGGCGCGGGCAGAGGTGATCGCCGTGCCAGAGCAGCGCACAGCTTTTCTCTCGGCTCATCACCTCACGCCGGAACTATTCGACCTGGCCTGGGCGATCGAGGGTGCCGCCTATGCCGCGAAAGAACGTCAGAGCCGATTCTGGGAATGGACCGAACTTCGCCAGGCGACCCGCATCGGCAAGTACTGGGCCTATGCCTATACACCGCGCCTTGATCACTACATCAGCGATCTGTCCGAGCATGATTTCAGTAACTATGCGCATCAAGAGCTTGTTGGGCGCGAACCAGTGATGGAGATGCTCACGCTCACCTTGTCGCGACCGACGGACAATAGTGCGCTCCTCGTGGGTGACCCTGGTATCGGCAAACGTTCGCTCGTCCATGCCTTCGCTCGTCGCATCCGGGAAAATTCCTTCACCGACAAAATCATCGATGAGGCACGCGTGGTCATCTTTGACATGGGACAGGTCATCTCGGACGGTCGGTCGCAGGGGATTGACCCCAAAGGACTCTTGCGTGATCTCTTGAACGGCGCGGTCTATGCTGGTAATGTCGTTCTGGTCATCGAAAACATCAACCTCTTCCTCGATCCCGAGAGCGATATGGCGGTCAGTGATGTCCTGAACGATTACCTCTCGCTGCCGACCTGCCGCATCATCGGGCTGATGACGGCTGAGGCCTATCACACCTTGGGTCAGCGTCAGATCCCCGCGCTCAAGTACTTCGAGGCCATTCAAGTACCCGAACCGACGCAAGAAGAGACGATCACCATTCTCGTCGATACCTTCAAGACGCTTGAGAAAAATCGTCCGGTCTTCACCATCCAGGCGCTTCAGGCGATCGTTGATGGTTCCGAGCGTTACAATTGGGAGATGCCATTTCCGGAGCGGGCCATCGATCTCGCTCAGGAAGTGCTTATCTATTGGGAGAAGCATCCCGATCTCGCTTTTATCGAACGGACAACCGTCGAGGATTTCCTCGAAGCGAAATCTGGTATCCCGATGGGCGAAGCGAATGAAGAGGAGCGGCAGAAACTGCTCAATTTGGAAGCACTCCTCCATGAGCGAGTCATCGGGCAAGAGGAAGCCATCAAACAAATGTCCGAGGCCTTCCGCAAGGCGCGCGCGGGACTCGGGAACGACAAGAAACCGATTGGCTCCTTCCTCTTCCTCGGTCCGACCGGTGTCGGCAAGACGGAAACCGCCAAAGCCCTAGCAGCGGTGTATTTCGGGGACGAGAACCGGATGGTCCGACTCGACATGAGCGAATTTCAGACACCGCAATCAATCGATGAGCTCATTGGCTCAGCCGAGATGAATGTCCAAGGCCGGATGACGTCCCTCATCAAAGAACGACCGTATTCCATCCTCCTCCTCGATGAACTGGAGAAGGCATACCCACGGGCACTTGATCTCTTCCTCCAGATCCTCGATGAAGGCTATGTTACGGATGGCTTTGGTCACAAGGTGAACTTCCGGAACACGATCGTCATCGCGACCTCAAATGCCGGCGCGGACATGATTCACGAAGCAACCGGGGCGGGCCGCTCGATGGTCGAGATCAAAGACGAACTCATGGATGCGATCATCGCCAAAGGTACGTTCCGGCCGGAATTCCTGAACCGTTTCGATGGAGTCATCCTCTTTAATTCACTCACGACGGAGGAGATGGAACAGGTGACCACTCTTCGGCTGCAGGCCTTTGCCGACAAGCTCTATAAGGAAAAGAAAGTGAAACTCGCATTCACACCCGACGCGATCCGCGCGGTCGTCGCACATGGCTACGAACGCGAGTTCGGTGCGCGCTCGATCAACCGCTATATCGCCGATGTCGTGGAAGACACGATCGTGAAGCGTCTCCTCGAAGGCACGCTCGCCGAAGGGGCCGAAATCACCTTCACCGAGGCGGACCTGGGCGGGTAGAAGAATTTGACAACTTGTATTTTTTTTTTGCTAATCTCCACCTTTAATTTCTATGCATCAGAAACCCCTCTTCCTCACGATCATCCTTATCACTCTCCTCGCCGTCATTGCTGGCGCCTTTTGGTGTCTCCAAAACCGCCCGGGAGCGATGAATCAACCAATCGTGTCTGAACCAGTCGCTCAGGCTCCCATCCAAGCTGAAACAGAGAAGTATCCCCAGCACATCGAGACTATCCCTGGGAATGCCGATGAGGTCTGGTACAACATCCCGGAGATGGGTATCCGGATGAAGTTAAACAGAGAGTTTGCAGAGGATTTGATATACATTTATTCGAAGTCAGACGGGAAAATTACTGAAGGTGAAAAAAAATTCTCTACGCCATTTCATGAAACTGTGCATTTTTCTTCTCATTCACTCTTAGGGCTCGAGCCCGCTTGTGAGCCAGGGACGCGGGCTATCGGATACTTTACTAAAGAAGCAGGCGACATGAAAGAATGGTCGACCCCTTCCGATTTCTTCATTGGACGTTTGCAGTTCACTGACTTCTTTATTGCGTTTGGTATCCCAACGGGTGAAGATGTCCCCACAGTTCCAATGTGCTTCCACAGCGATGATAGTAAATGGTTGCGATCAGAGATTTCGAGTGAAGAAAAGAACAGGATTGGGAATTTTATTGAAACGCAATCTGTAGTCCTAAAGAAAGTCTTCGCCTCAGTGGAAGAGATTCGGTAGCTATTCAAAGATCCATACTTTATGGTGGCTAGTCTTGAAACGACTTACCTATAATCGTTTCAGGACTCGTCAGTATCATTGGCGAGTGGTCCTTTTCCAACCGAAGGAGGTGATAGAATGCGAGTTTTCCTGTGTTTCTTATGTACATTGATGTTTCAGTTTGCCCCATCTCCATCTTTTGCTGAAGACACAAACGATACATACCTCTATCGTGACAAGTGTCCAAAAGATGAAGGTGACGAAGTCACACGAGAAAATGAGACAAAGCAGGTGGCTGGAGGAGTGCTCTCTAGTGCTGATTCTTTCAAGTACATAGCCAGCACCTCAAGATATCGGTGGGATAACCTGAGTTACTTCATCGACAAATGGAGTTTTGCCCAGTGCAACTGTACCTCTTATGTGGCCAGTAAACTGAACGAGGCTTGGGGGAATACAACTCCCGAGTTCAAGAACAGCTACTACGGCCAGACATGGGGGAGTGGGTATCACTGGTTCGATGCTGCTCGAGTATCCGAAATCGGAATCACTGGCGCTCGAGACAGGTTCACATTCGAAAAGAGCCGTCTCAACGGGGCATTCGAGGGAGATATCGCAGTCTGGGAAGCCTGGGATGCGAAAAAAGATGTGAAAGGTAATATCATTCGCGCTGCCAATAAGTACGGCCATGTTGCCCTAGTAGAGGAAGACGGTGAACCAGACGGAGCAGACAACGGGGTGAAGTGCGTGCAGGTCTCTGAGTACAACTGGGACAACGAACTTAACTTTGGCCGTCGGACTGGGGCGAGAAAGGTGTGCAAGAGCGCTGATCCGAATGACGTTAAGTTTCCACATTACTTCATCCATATCACTCAGGACAGGACCTACTGTCTCTCCAATCCAACTATGGGACTCTGTTCTCGGATCTCTGGTCGGGTTGCAACGAGTGATACCAAGCACTATGGCGTGTTTGGTGGTGCCGGTACTGACCCCTTTAACCTGAAAGTCAACCGTTTCTGGGTGCGGGACGTGGCATCGGGTACCGATCTTGACCCGGCCACATCAACTGTCCGAGTTGGTCAGGTTATTCAACCCCGGATCCAAGTCAAAGCCAAGGACGGCGACACCCATGACCACATGCGTCCCGGCAAGAACCGAATCGAAGTCGATCTCTACGCTCGTCTGGACCTCGGTGATTGGTTCTTCCTCAAGCGCGAATACATCCAGGCCACCAACCTCCCCAGTGGTGCTACGCATACCGAGCACATCGACTACACGGTCCCACTCGGGGTCTCGACCATTTCGTTCAAAGCCAAGATCGATGCCGAGGACGAAGCCTTTGAGAGCAATGAAGGTGATAGCTGGACGGAGATCCAGACGTTTTCAGTCGTCAACAACGTCCCTGGAGTACCCTTAGGCCTGACCATTACGGTCACGAACTGAGGGCACGGTGGAGCTTTTTCAAAACAAACGAGGTCTTGAGTGCCTGGGGTCCGACTGGATCCTGGGCGCTTTTTCTTTTGCAATAGATAAACACCTGGAAAGTCTCAAGCACACTTAAGTGTCGCGAGATTGCTTGCGCCTTTTGGATGGAGAGGACTATACTGAACTCACGAAACAAAAAATTTATGCGTACTGAAGGGTCTCACCGGGCAGTAGTGTTTTCTTCCATTGTCTTTCTATTATTTGGTGGGTATTTCGTTCTGGCGGCGTTTTTGACCGGGCTGCCAGCCTCACTGCCGCTGGTGCAGCCGATCTCGGCTGGACAGCGGTGACTAGGTCGTGCACAGGTAAGCCAAGTCCGAAGGGAATCTAACCCCAGGTATAAGTCAGTGGGGGCTTTCAGGTGTTGTGACATTACTCCATCTCCGAGACGAATCCTTTTTCTTCTTTGAGTGTTTCTTTCTATTGATATTTCAGGATAGATCCCCACTTCTCGTATCGTTCGGGGTAAATATCAACGAGCAGTACTAACAACAAGCAGATTCTATTTTAGTTGTGTCCATAGTGAGAATATTCTAAACATTCGGCACTTTCTATAGTGGTTTAGGAATAATCTGGTAGAATATAAGCAGAGTAAAGTTTGATTGAATCTATGCAGAGCCAGGATGTAAGGGGGGGCAAGATACAGTTTTCTATTATTCTTGCTTTTCTCCTTTTTTTTATGGTTTCCTTCGGACTTGTCGTGAAGAGGGTTTACATTGATAGGAATTATTTACTAGTGAGCGAAGTTGTGTGTGATCCAGATATTGAGGCGTGTTTTGTTCGCGTTTGTGAGGAAGATTGTGAAGAGGGCGAAGTTGACTACTATAAGATAAGAACAGTCTCGGCAGCAGAGGTTCCTTTGTGTAGTCCGAATGAAGGTGCGTGCCCGGAGATTCTTTGCTCAGAAGTAGCCACTTGTAGAGAGGAGTTCTGTGGTGAAAATAATGTTCCGGAGAATGAGCAGTGTAGCCAGATTTCTGTCGACGAGGAGAGTGAATCAGGCTTAGTATCAGAATTGGAATCGGACTCGGTTTCGGATATGGTTGAGGGTGAGGGGAAGAACGATGGAGATTAATGAAAAATATGCGAGTACTTTTTATATCCCGAGAACTCGGTGCGTCTGAGCTTGTATTTAAACTTATCAGTGAGCAGTGTGAGGTAAAGATGTATATCCAAGATCCGGAAGTTGCCTCTGGTCTAGACGGGTTTGTTCAGAAGACTACTGACTGGAAGGGCGAATTGACGTGGGTTGGAAAGCAAGGTCTTATCATTTTTGATGATATTGGTTTCGGAGTAGAACAGTCAAGCCTACGTAAGGAAGGGTATCGAGTAGTTGGCGGTAGTCGGGAGGGTGATCGCATCGAAACTGATAGATTGGTAGGGAAGCAGATCTTTGAAATGGCGGGAATGAATGTACTTCCGGCTTATACCTTCTCGAATCTCTTGGACGCGGTGAGATTTCTTGAGACACATACGGAGAATCGCTGGGTGGCAAAGGTGAATGGGGGGCACATTAGTTCGCTCTGCTTCGTCGGCGAGAGCCAGGATCAGTCTGACCTTATTGGCATGCTGGAGCACTATCGGGATCAAGGCGTAACCGCAGTAAACCTGCAACAGCGCGTAGACGGAGTGGAGGTTGGCGTCGCACGTTATTTCAACGGTAAGGATTGGGTTGGTCCGATCGAAATGAATGTTGAGCACAAGGCCTTAATGTCTGGTGAGATTGGGCCAAAAACGGCGGAGATGGGTACTTTGATGTGGTATGACGGAAATGAGAAGAATCACTTGTTTTCTTCTACACTTGCGAAAGTTGCTGATTATCTCAGAGACATTGATTTCCGCGGAGATGTGGATATTAATTGTATTGTCAATCAAGACGGAGCATGGCCACTAGAGTTCACTGCTCGTTTTGGTAACCCATCGACAGCTCTTCAAATCGAGTTACACGAGTCTCCGTGGATCGAGTTTCTATCAGCGATTGCAGATGGAGAGACATATGATCTGAAATACAAGACTGGGTATGGCATCGTCGTGACGGTAGCTGTCCCGCCCTATCCTTACTATGTGAACGTTCATACTGCAGAAACATCGAATGGTCTACCAATTCTTTTCAGAGAGAAGGTTTCATTAGATGGGTTGCAGCATTACGGATTCGAAGAGGCGGCTTGCAAAGATATGGGGGAGTTGTACATAGCTGGGAATCGTGGTTGTGTCGCTCATGTCTGTGGCTCCGGGAAGACAATAGAACTGGCGCGGGACGAAGCATATACACGGGTTAAAAACCTCATTATTCCAAAGGCGTTTTACCGTGATGATATCGGTGTTTCTTTTGAATTGAGTAGCCGAAATCAGCTGAAAAATTGGGGTTGGTTAGATTAGTGGAATCATATGGAATCCTGGCTGTTTATCGCCCTAGTCGCTCCGTTGCTGTGGGCAATCGTGAATTTGATAGATGTTTACTTTGTTGATTCTATCTATTCAGACGAGTACGATGGCGCCATTGTCTCTGGAGCTTTTCAACTATTGCCCTGGCTCACTGTTCTTGTTGGTGCCTGGAGATTTTCGCTACCAAATGCGGGGGTTTTAAGTCTGGCTCTGTCTGGTGCACTGTTCGTCTGGGCAAATTTTTTCTACTTCAAGGCTCTATTCGCAAAAAACGATGCCTCATTGGTTCAGCTCCTTTGGAATTTTACAGTCCCTATGACGATGCTACTCTCATGGGTAATGTATCGAGATGTATTACATGCAAATCAATATATCGGTTGTCTCCTTGTGTTCTTAGGTGTATCAGCACTCCATTTAAGTAAATCTTTTAGCTTGAACCAACTCACTCCGCTCCTTGCACCTATGGGGTCAGCGGTTGTTTTTCTCTCAGTCAGTATGTTATTGGCTAGCCATGGCTATAGTCTCTCCGATGGAATTTTTTTCGACGGTTATCTATTGTTCTCATCTGGAGCCATAGCTGGGACGTTATTTCTTGTGGCATTCCGACGCCTGCGTCATGGTAGTGGAAATCTCGCGAGAATTTTCACTCTTTCAAGAAGTTACTTTCTTGTATTCTTCTCAGCTGAGGCCCTAGCGTTGGTGGGGACCATGTTTTCTCAGCGAGCGCTAGACTTAAGCCCCTCATCTGCGCTGGTGGCAACAATAGAAAGTCTGAGTCCGATAATTGTCATGCTGTTTAGCGTTTTTATTGTCTTATCCTCTGAGTTTTCTTCATCCCTTAAGGCTAGGGTGGCGATGTATGGTCAGCAGCTTGTCGGGTATAAAATTAAGATTTTTTGCTCCATTATAATTAGCACCGGTGTATTCTTCCTCTCCACGTAACGCCGATATATTGCTATAGTGAAAATATATTATGTTTTGTACTGACATTCCATCACCGATAGCGCTGATTTTCTCGAACTCCACTCCGACTCTTCTTTATTACTCTCATATTCCAGTCATTTTCACAGCAATCCTTATCGGACTGCTAGTCTTTTCAAAGAACAAGAGCCTTGAGAGTAAACTGCTTTTATCGGTCGTTTCCATATTCTCTCTCTGGAATTTCATCGATCTGATTAATTGGACCAACGTTGATAGTCGGATCATCATGGTCTCATGGTCCTTCATGAATTTTACCTATATTCTCGTTCCAGCATTAACGCTATATTTTTCTTATGTATTTTTAGAACGAAAGGACCCTCGCGCATGGCTTTTTTCTCTGGGGGTCTTGCCGCTTTTCCCTTTTTTACTATTACTTCCTACGAATCTAAATCTCACAGGCTTCGACTTGTCAATCTGTGAGGCGAATGAAGGTGGGCTTACCGTCTATTTCCGTGGTCTCCAAGCAGTATATTTTGTTTGGCTTACGCTATTCCTTCTCTATGAGTGTCGAAAGAATTGGTGGTTAAACAGGAGACAGGCCCTCCTCCTTTCTTTGGGTACTGGTTTCTTTATAATGAGTTTCTACACAGGGAATTTAGTCGCGGATGTCCTTGGGACATGGGAGTATGAACAATATGGCCTTTTCGGTATGTTTGTGTTCATGGCTTTCCTCGTTGTAATGATCGTTAAGTATGAAGCGTTCAACATAAAGATACTGGCTGCTCAAGCACTCATGGGGGCTTTCATCATACTCATCGGGACAGAATATTTCTTTATCGTTTCGACTTCAGGACTTATTCTCACAACAATCACACTTTTCATAGCAATTATATTTGCCTATTTCCTCATCCGTTCAGTGAAGGAGGAGATTAAACGCAAGGAAGAATTACAGAAAATCAGCGATAGTCTCGCGATCGCCAATGCTGAGCTGCGGCGGCTGGACAATGCCAAGAGCGAGTTCATCTCGATTGCTTCGCATCAGCTCCGGACGCCACTGACGGCGATCAAGGGTTTCGTTTCACTCCTCCTCGAAGGCGCGTATGGTCGGCTCGAACCAAGCGTCTCGGATACTTTGAACAAAGTGTATCTCGCCAACAATCGACTCATGAACCTGGTGGAAAACCTGCTCAATATCTCGCGCATCGAGGCGGGACGGATCCAATATCAGTTCGCCTCTGCACACATCGAGGATATTCTCACCGAGCTGCGAGATGTCTTTGTTCTTGCGGCCCATGCGAAGGGCTTGAAGCTAGGGATTACGCTCCCCAAGGACCCGCTGCCGATGCTCCAGATTGACAGTGCAAAGATCCGGGAGGCGATCTCCAACATCATTGATAATTCCATCAAATATACTGAAAAGGGCGAGGTCGCTGTAAAGGCGGGGAAAGCGGGGGATCGGGTCGTGGTGACAGTGTCGGACACAGGTGTCGGAGTTGATGCTGATGATCTGCCGCACCTCTTCAAAAAATTCGAACGGGGTAAGGATGCCGCCAAGGTAAACGTCTCAAGTACGGGACTCGGTCTTTATGTAGGTAAGAGCTTCATCGAGGCACACGGCGGCACGATCAGCGTGGAGTCAGCGGGACGTGGGAAGGGGACGTGCTTCACGATTAGTCTGCCAATTGGTCATCCGCCGCTTGAAAAGGAATCCGAACACTGATACTCTGCAGAAGATAGAAATGAATCACCCCTATGGCCACCCTCCTGTTCGTCGAAGATGACCCGTTCATATCCGAGATCTATACCAAGAAATTTCAATCGTCGGGGTTCGAGGTCGTGCCGGCGTTGTCTGGTCGCGATGCATTGAAGAAGGTTCGTGAGGGCACTTTCGACCTCGTTCTGCTCGACATGGTCCTCCCGGAGCTGTCCGGTATGGAGGTCTTGCATGAGCTCCGTACGGATAGGGACTTCGATACTGGTCTGAAGATCGTCATCTTCAGCAACCTGTCTGGTCCGCAGGAGCGGCAAGAGGCCCTCGCCGCCGGGGCGGACGGTTTCATTTCGAAAACGGATTTCACTCCTTCGGAAGTCGTTGTTGAGGTTCAGCGGTATCTCGATCAATTTGCTTCCCAACAAAGGCATGCGAGCCTCCTGGCGGCGGCTGACTCGATTCATGCCGAGGTCAATTCGTCTGCTGAGACAGTGCTGGAACCGGGGATGAAGAAGCGTATCCTGCTTCTCGAGGACGAGCCGGTGTTCGCCGAGATGTTTGGAAAGCCGCTCCGGGATGATGGCTATGATGTCGTGGTCGAGAGCGATGGCCGGGCAGGGTTGGAGCAGGCCCGGACGGGGGGATTCGATCTCGTCATTACTGACCATCTACTGCCAACGATGAACGGTAAAGCCATCATCGAGACGTTGCGGGCCGATGAGCAGACGAAACATACACCGATATTCCTCCTTACCGCTTCACTCGAGGAAGAAGAAGTGAAAGCGCTTGAAGCATCGGGAGCGGTGGATCGTTCGTTTCTGAAGACTCAGGTGACGCCGAGTGAACTCACCTCAATCGCGAAGGAATTTTTTTCTGAGAAATAATCTGACTGAGAACGGAAACATATGCTGGCACGGACACTGATTCATGACGCGGCGGGGAATGGCGGTGAGACGGTCCGACTCTCGGGTTGGATAATGGAGCGCCGAGACCATGGCAAGCTTATCTTCTTTGTCCTGCGTGATCGGAGCGGCGCGGTGCAGCTCGTCGTGACACCAGAGAAGTCGACGGTTATCGAGGCTGCCAGAGAGGTTCGCGCGGAGTATGCGGTGACTGTTGAGGGGCTGGTCAAGGAGCGTCCGCTGAAAAAGGGGAGCGATGGAGAAGGAGTTTCGGTTCGGCCGGAAGATCGGATCGAAATCGAAGTCACTGCGCTTACGATTGTTGGGCAGCCAGTCGAGGACTTGCCGATTGACGTCTCACAGCCCGAGATGCATCTTCAGCTCGAGACATTGTTGAATCATCGGACAGCGACCCTGCGCAATCCGAAAGTGCAGGCGATATTTCAGGTGTATGATGTGCTCCTCGAATCCTACGAGGGTTATATGCGGAGCGAGGGATTTATGGAGATCAAGACACCGAAGATCCTTTCGGCCGCGACCGAAGGTGGGGCGAACTTTTTCAAGATCAAGTACTTTGATCGGGATGCGTACCTGGCCCAGAGTCCGCAGTTCTACAAACAGGCGGGGATGAGCGCATTCGAGCGTGTCTTCGAGATCGGCAGCGTGTTCCGCGCGGAGCCCAGCTATACCACCCGCCACGTGACGGAGTTTACAGGACTTGATGCCGAGATGGGGTTCATCGACAGCATGGAAGACGTGATGGCGATGCTAGAAAAGACCATACACCACATGTTCCGTCATATCGGCGCGACGTGTGCCGGTGCACTTGCCCAGTATGGAGCGACGGTCCCCGAGCCAGTGGCTATTCCGCGTATGCGTCTTGCCGAGGCGTTTGAAATTCTGAAGAAAGAATATGGCAAGGAATTGGAGGCAGAGGATATCGACAGTGAAGGGGAACGGCTGATCGGCGAATACGTCAAGCAGAAGTACAATTCTGATCTGGTATTCCTGACGCATTACCCGACGGCGGCTCGCGCTTTTTATAGCCTGCCGAGTCCTGGGGACCCGAAGCAGAGTGAAACCTTCGACCTCGTTTTCCGCGGTGTGGAGATCGCGTCAGGTGCCGAACGGATTCATGACTATGCCCAACTGAGAGAAACACTTGAACAACGAGGACTCGATCCGGAAGCCTTCAAGGATTATCTCGACATCTTCAAGTACGGGACACCCCCGCACGGTGGTTGGGGGCTCGGCAGCGAACGTATCGTCCAGAAGCTCCTCGGCCTCGGCTCTATCAAGGAAGCCATCCTCTATCCGCGCGACGTCAAGCGCCTCACACCGTAAAGAATTTCCTCGAGTCAATGGCTAATTCCTGATCACCTGGTCGGAATCCTTGCGGGACTGTTCACGCTTCTCGACCGTCCGTTCGGAATCAAGTATTCTGGGCTTGACAGTCTCAGTCCCTTTTTGCTACTTTCAATTTCCAAATCTATGAATCATAAACCCCTCTTCCTCGCTACCGCCCTTATCGCCCTGCTCGTCATTGCTGGCGCCTTTTGGATGATGCAAAAGCGGCAGGCAGTCATTCATCCACCTGTGACCACTGAGCCCGTCGTCGAGCCAGTGACACAGACTGAACCAGCGAACCCGATCGATACTTCCGACTGGAAAACCTATCGAAATGATACACTAAAGCTCAGCGTTAAATATCCGACAGCATTCAAGGTAGATAGCGAGTCAACAGATATCGGTTGTGTGGTTATGTTCATGGAGTTTGATGGAGACGCAAAGGATTTAACTGGTCAGAAGATCCCAGGCTATTTCCTGGTTATTTCAATTAATCGATGGGAAGACATAAATAATCCGGAATTGAAAGGGGGTAGTTGGGAAGAAGAGAAAAAGTATGAGAATTTTGAGGATTTTCTTGCAGATAGCGAACACACATACATTAATGTAACTGGTGAGACAACAATAGATGGAACAAAGGCATACATCCTCTCAATGCCTGGCGAAATGGGTTATGAAGCGATAATGTTCGAATACAATGGCGGATATTACCGAATAAGTTTCCCGTGGGTACAAAAACAATTGGATGAGAATATAAAAAAGCAATTTCTCTCCTCGATCAGGCTTGTTAGATAGTGTCTTACAATAATCTACACATCAGATGATGCGTAGATTCTGTAGGATAGTATTTTTTATCTCTACACCAGCAGTCCCTTTACAATCAGTCTCTCAGAAAGGAGAGCAACATGAAAGCAGTAACGATGTTCATCCTGGTAGTGCTGTGTCTGTTTGCGCATGCGGTATATGCTATTGACCAGACGGAGACGGGATTCTTCTATCCAATTGGAAAAGCAACGTTTGAGAGCGGGGGAGGTACATGGTTAGGAAGGGATGACGCACATGAAAGCGCATCGGAAGCCCCGCACTATTTCGATGGCTTCTACCATAATGGCGTGGATATGATGACGCGCAGGCTGGACGCCAATGTCTATGCCATTGCAGATGGTACGATCTACAAGCGTCATTGTGATGATGCTGCATGGGGCCCCGGAAATTGTGCCTTGTTCATCCGACACAAAATGTATGATGGGAAGGTATTTACTGCGTTGTACGGGCATCTCTCGAAAGAAAGTCTGCCGGCAGGAAACGATGTTTATGCTGGAAGACCCATAGGGAAAACCGGAGACTGGTGTTGCGGCATCCACTTGCATTTCGGTATCTTCTTCGGAAGTACGCCTCCCGCTACCGTTAAGGGTGTAAAGGGTTGGGGGATGATGGCAAATACCGAATGGAGGACTCCGTGCGAAGGGGATAACACCTGTACGAATTCATTCGAGGATCCCATCCGCTTCATTCAAACCCACTCTGCCTACAACCAATCTACCGAAGTCCAAGCGCGCTGTCAGGGCACAGTCTGTTGGACACCGACCACCAGTTCTTGTGAAGGCGCAGATACTCGTTACCGTCTGGGCACCAATATGTTTGCTCAACCGGCTGGTATGGACGCCTGTGTCGAAGCCCAGAATCAACTCTTTTCGATTGCGGACAGTCAGGATCCGCAAGAGCAAGTACCAGAAGATCCACTGTGGCAGAGGTTCTGGCGTGCCATTCGTAACTTCTTCGGGGAAACAGTCAGCGCAGCTGATATTCGTGCTTTCGGGACCATCAACACCATCAATGTCTACACAGGCAACGTGGTCGCGGGCAATGCTTCCAAAGCAGTGTACGGTACCGGTCAGGGCTATCCCATCCAAGCTATCGCCCCGCCCGCTCCCGAGCCACCCGACGTTACCGTTACCTTTTCAGTTGATAGTAGGGCGCTTTTTTTCAAAAAGTTTTACTGCTTCTACGCCTAGTTTTACTAATGTCTCAGGCCAGCGAGCCTGTTTTTTGATACTCAAAGAGAGTGAAGGGTAACCGTTCAAATATTTAAATTTAGCTTCACAATCTGTAAAAGGCTTGGTTCTCCTCCGTATCATCCACGCATTCAACCAACACTGAGCCGAAGCAAAACTCTGAAAACCCTTGATCGTCTTCAGCCTCCCATTGAGATGGGAATTGTAGAGTTCAATGAGATTGGTGTTGTTGGGACAGCCTGGCAGCAGCAAGTAATTGAAGAGTTCCTCCTGCCGGTACGCTATCTCACTTACGATGTTTTTGAGCAGACGTTTCTCTCTCTTGATGCTCGCGGCAAAGATCGAATGGCGTTCGTCACATCCTCTCGTTCTCCAAACACGCTCTCCTTGAGAGCGTAAAAGAAGGGCCGGTATCGCTCTTCACTCCGCACCCGTAAAGCCACCCGGATATTCTCCAGGTAGTGGTTGTGGCAGAGCTGCAGCCGAGCCGACGGAAAAACCTTCAGGAGAGCCTTTTTCAGGCCAGAGCGGTCATCGGCGACCACGATCTGAAGATCATAGCCAAGTTGCTTCACTTGATGGAAGAAACGTGAGAAGGACACCTCATCTTCCGCTGTATACAAAGCCCCGAAGGGAATATCGTGGGTCAAGTAATCAATGCCGTAGAGAAAAGGAATCTTTCTCGCAAAGCCTTTGACCGCCACATACTTCCCATCCATGACAAGGATGCCCGAGAAGCGTCTCGGGTCACAGAGGGTTTGCGTCAGAGCGTCATTGGAAGGAAGTTGTGCTAATTCTCTTGTAACTCTCACGAAGGCTTGTTTTCCCGAGAGACCATATTCATCTCCTAATTTACGAAACGGTACCCCATCAATATGCTCGATCCACAGCAGTCTCGGATCATGCCCGAAGTAACGAGAAAAAGAATGTTCACAAGCACGACACAGGTAGTGATGGCTGTAGCCTTGGGAGCCATTCTTCACCGTCTCACGACTGCTGCAGCGGGGACAGTGACGTGACCATTTTTTTGACATGCTGAATGAAATTTAAGGCTTAAAGTCAACTTTACAGCCGGTTTGAGGCTCTAGTCTAACAAGAACAACACTTTCCATCAACTGAAAAGGTAACGGTATCCCACCCGACTTCGTTACCACCAAGACCTGGCTCGAAACCCCCTGGGGTACCAGAGTCAACACGTTCGGCCTGGATGAATCCTTCGATACCAAAGCCCAAACCAAGAATATCGGTGACGGCCCCTGCAATCCAGACGATACCACGCAGACCATTACCGGCCACTTCTACCTCTCCAAGGGCTACAAGAAGGATTCTTCTAGTGGTGACGGTGCGCGGCGCAGGATCGATAGCACGACGACCCAGTGCGACAGCTTGAAGCCAGGCGATACGCATACCGAGACCAAGAATACGGTCATCCGGGAGTGGATCACGGAACCCGGCATTTACAATATTGTCGCCTGTATCGATCATCCCCAGGACGATCACAACAACGGCGGCGAGCACGACGAAAAGCACGAGTCCAACAACTGCAGTACCGAAGCAGTGATTGAAGTCGTCGAAGGGACAGTCAACGTCCCCGATGTCGACCTCACCCCGAGCGGCTTCACCCTCCTCCAAGCCCCTACCTACGCTGGCGACTTCGTCCGTCTCGGCGCCACCATCACCAATCAAGGCACGGTCAATGCCACAGCTGACATCCGCAGTGCCTACACGGTTTCCTGCAATGGGGGATCGAACATACTGCTCACTGACGATGGCACCATGGCCAGCAGCCTCACGGCTGGTGCGAGTGCTTGGGAAGAGACTCTTACCCCGGTTCAATTGCCGAATGTGGTCGGAACCTGCACCCTCTCTTTTTTCACCGACTACCAGGGAACACAACCGGAAACAGATGAGACCAACAACTCAGCCAGCCTGACGGTGACGTTGGCGCCCAAACCACCACCCCAACCCGACTTCATCGTGAGAGCGGTTGGTCCAGCGGGTGGGTCAGCGTCGATCAAGGCGGGGAGCAAGTTCTATCCAGCGATGTACGTGAAAAACGTCGGCACCGCTCCCTCACCAGCAGCAATCCGGAGCTCGTACTGGTTCATGGGTCCGGGCACGGGCGGTACCTGGACGTACATTACCGATGATGGGACCGAGGCTTCCAAACTCTGCGTCGGTTGTGAAGAACGCGAGCAGTACGATGGCGGCATGAAGATCTGGTGCCCGTGGCACGTACTACTTCAAGGGCTGCGCTGATTATCAAAGTGCGGTCACAGAGTCAAATGAAGCCAACAATTGCACGGTGAGTAGTCCCATCACGGTCTATTGAGGGAGTCTGGACTTGATTTCAAAACAAACGAGGTCTTGAGTGCCTGGGGTCCGAATGGATCCTGGGCGCTTTTTCTTTTTTCCTCTGCAATATCCCTAGGGTATACTGGGGACATGAATTATCGATCAATTATCATTGTTGCGCTCCTTACGCTTGTGATTGTCATCACGGCAAGTATGGTGTATTCTCGCGGCGTAAAGAAAGAAACATCTCCTGCAGTAGAGCAGGTTGGAAGCACGAGTTTAGTGGAGGTTTCAACACCAACTCGTGCATCCCTTGTTGAAACTTGGGATGATATTAATAGGAAAGTAGAATTGTCCGAAGACTTTTCCAAAGATGAAGAGGCTGTCTACTGGTTAGATTCTTACGTGATAGCTGATGCTGACGTGAATTCATTCCAAATCTACAATAATGAGTACGCACACGATAATAGAGCTGTTTATGTTAACGGCTATGTAAAGGACGGGAGTACGAGGAAGTTGTATCAGATTCAGGGGGTAGATGTTGCAACATTCCGAATATTGGGAAATGGGTATGCAGCTGATAAAAACAATGCTTACTTTAGCGGCGAAGAGATTGACGGGGCTGATCCTGAGACTTTTTGGGTAACTGATTTACCTTTTGTTTTCTATGCTAAAGACAAGAACTTTGCTTTCTACAAAGCAGAAAGACTAACCGATATTGACGCGAGTAGCTTTCGGATTCTCCAGGGGAGCAGTCCTGTGATGACCTATCTTGTCGATGACAAGAAGGTGCTGCTGCAGGCTTGGTTTTCTGATTCAGATGCACATGAAATGAGGCAGGTGTTAGACGCAGATCCGACCACTTTCGAAGTCATAAGAGGCGCGTGGGCAAGGGATAGGACGAACACTTACTATGGGACGCACCTGATTGAGGGTTCTGACCCAGCTACGCTTGAGATCTTAGGAGCCAACGACGACGGTCCACATTCAAACATGTATGCGAAAGATAAGAACAGTGTATACCACACTCACAAGCGAATAGAGGGGGCTGATCCAGAAACCTTCCATATAGTCGAGGATGTCCAATTACTCTTCAGTAGTTTTGGAGAAGACAAGAATAGAGCCTACAAAGATGGTCAGGTTTTCCCGAAACAGGACCTTGCTTTCCTTAAGCGCGGGAAGCTGCCAACAAGCGCTAAGAGCCTGGGGGAAAATTACTACCTTTATCAAGAAGCAATTTACTACCAATCTCCTCCTGGTGGTCATGAACCTCCATATCTTGTTCGTGTGCGTGCGAACTCTTTCTCCGAGTCTCCAGCATACGCGGATGCTCCTACATTTCGAGTGTTGAACAATGGGTATGCTCGCGATAAAGAAAATGTCTATTTACGCGAATACCTTCTTACGCGGGACCCTGCTCAAAGTTTTACTCCGCTCGAATATCCCTACTCGAAAGACAGTAGTAAGGTTTACTACGAAAATGAGGTGATAGACGGGGCTGATCCAGTGTCATTTACGGTAATTCAAAAATCTCGTTACAGCAAAGATAAAAATTCGGTCTACTACTTTGATCATCCAGCAAGAAAGATCGGGGCTGATGTCTCTACATTCCAGTTGATACCAGAGGGTAGTGGAGTATATGGAAAGGATAAGGAATCCATCTATCATAATGGGGAAAAAATAGGTGGTGCAGACCATGATTCTTTCAGAGTTTTGGGACGTGGGCTGAGTTCTGATGAAGGCTATGGTGATTTCATCTACTATAGCTATGCGAGAGATAAAGATAATGTATTTTGTGAAGGGAGCATTCTTTCTGGCGCTGATGTAGAGACCTTTGTATTGAAAGGGAAAAATGGCATGCCGCAGGACAAGTTTCACCGGTACAACTGGTGTGATTCTCTCGAGTAAACGTGGTATCTGATAGCTTTTTCCTACGAAATAGCGCCTAGGGTATACTGAAAGGGCTATGACCGAAACATCCAAGGAGACAAAACGGAAAGTGCTGATGATCGCGCCGACTCCGTTCTTTTCGGATCGGGGGACGCATATTCGCATTTTGGAGGAAGCGTTGGCTTTGATCCGACGTGGTTTTGCCGTCACGATCGCGACCTACCATATCGGTCAGGATTTGCCCGAGCCATTGGCGGCCCAGGTGGAAGTCCGCCGGATCCGTCGACTCCTTTTTTGGTACCAGAAACTCGAAGCCGGGCCGGACTGGCAGAAGCTCGTCCTCGACTTGATGCTGATCCGGAAAGTGTTCTTCCTCGCGCGGACCACACGGCCAGACATCTTGCATGGGCACCTCCACGAGGGTGTCCTCATCGGTTGGATCGTGCAGAAGGTTCTGTTCTGGCGAGGTATGAAACTCGTGGGCGACTTCCATGGCAGTCTGACGAAGGAAATGGTCTCGCATGCGTATCTCCGCGCGGGGTTGCTCCGCCGCCTCTTTGAGTGGGTGGAGCGAGTCGTCGATGATCTCGGCGACCAGGCCGTGACCAGTTCGTGGCGGAATACGCGTGAGATCGCGGCACTCCGGAAGAAGAGCACCCCGATCACGGTACCGGATGGTGTCGGGACGGATGATGAGGCATCGATCGAGTTTCCCCGCGCGGCACTCCGGCATAAATATGGGATCTCAGAGGACGCATTGGTCGTGACGTATACCGGTGCCCTGGTCGCCAACAAAGGCATCCGGCATTTCGTGAACGCGATCCCAGCGATCCTCGCAGGTGATCCGCGGGCGCATGTCGTGGTCGCGGGATTTCCCTGGAATGAAGTCGCGCCGTATTTCGAAGGCAAGCATTGGATGGATCGGGTGACGCCAATCACACCGCTCCCATATTTCTCACTGCGTGAAATTCTCGCCATGAGTGATGTCGGCATCGACCCAAAGGAAGAGGGGGTGGGTCAGGCAAGCGGGAAAATGCTCCAATATATGGGGGCCGGGTTGCCGGTTGCATGCTTTGATACTGAGAACAACCGTGAGTATCTGGCGGACGGCGGTGAGTACGCGCGGGACCTCTCGGGCTCAGGACTGGCCGCTGCGGTGCTCCGACTCCTCCGTGATCCCGAATTGCGCCGGCGCAAGGGCGTGGCGAATCAGGCGCGGGCTAAAGAGAAATTCTCTTGGGACCGGGCGGGAGAAATTTTGGAAGGGGTGTATCGGAAAACTCTCTCGATATGAAACTGTTGTTCATCAAAATTGGGAAGGCCTGGGGAGCCCTACGAAGAGAAGGGCTGGTTCATGGCGGACGGCGCATCCTCCGTGCATTCCTCGCACAGTTTCGTCGGGTCGAGCCCGGAGACATCTTGTTCATCGCCAGCGGAGTGGGGGACAGTGCGCGTTATCGGACCACGCACGTTGCCGAGGAGCTCACCTTGCATGGCTTCAAGACAGCAGTGACGATTCCAGATAACCCCTTTCTCCCAACGTATACGGACAAATTCCAGGTATTTGTCTTCCATCGCGTACTCGAAGTTCCAGCGATTCAAAAATTCATTACCGGACTCAAAGAGGGGAACAAGACGATCATTTTCGAGACTGATGATTTGGTTTTTGATCCGAAATATCTTTTCCACATGAAGTACTTTCAGGATCTCAATCTTTTGGAGAAAGAACTCTACAAGAACGGGGTCGGGGGCGGTCTCTTCAATGACCCGTATGTTGCGGTCGCGACAACGACGACCAGTTTCCTCGCTGAAAAACTCCGAGAAAAGAAGCACGTCATCATCGTCCCGAACCGACTCTCGCAGCACGACGTTGCAGTCGCTGAAAAACTCGTCCACACCGGGCGTCCGGGTGATGGTCTGATCCGACTCGCATACTTCAGCGGGTCCCCGACACATTCTGAGGACTTTGCCACGATCGTACCGGTGCTCACCTCGCTCCTAAGTACACATCCCCAGACGCGGCTGATGATTGTTGGTATGTTAGAGCTGGGCGAGGAATTTGAATCGGTGAAAAGTCAGATTGAACGGCTCCCGTTTGCGTCTCGGAGTCAGCATTTTGCCAATATCGCCCGAGCCGATATCAATCTCGCACCTCTGGTGATAGGTGATCCGTACCCAGAGTCCAAATCCGAGCTGAAGTTTTTTGAAGCGGGGATCGTCGGGGTGCCGACCGTGGCAGCGGCGACACAGACATTTCGTGAGGCGATCACGGACGGCACCGATGGCTTCGTCGCGGCGACGACCGAGGAATGGACGGAGAAGCTGAACCGCCTCATCACCGACTCTGAACTGCGCGTCCGGCTGGGCCAGGCGGCCCGGGAGACGGCGTTGGAAAAGTATACGAATGCGAATGCAAGGAATGAAACGTACTACGCATACTTGCGTTCTGTATTGAAGGAAAAGCGATAGAGGACTTATGGTGAAACGTATTTTCCCCGAAAGCAAGTTGGCGCACCGCTATCTCGACGGGCTCACTGGCCTCGAGATCGGCGCTTCGGCACACAACCCTTTTGGGCTCGATACGAAGAATGTCGACATCGCCGACGAATTCAACCGGAGCACCTACAAGAAGCGCGAGCTCCAGATCTCGGGCGAAGTGGCACCGATTGATATCGTCGCGCCGGGTGATAGGATTCCGGTGCCGGATGCATCGGCTGATTTCATCATCTCGTCGCATGTGCTCGAGCATTTCGCTGATCCGATTGCTGCGCTCCTCGAGTGGTACCGCATCGTCCGGCCGGACGGCTACATCTATATGATCGTGCCGCATATGGAGCGGACGTTCGATCGGGGCCGGGAGCGGACGACGTTGGCGAGCCTCCAGGCGCGGCATACTGGGACTTCGGTCGCGACGCCCGATCCCGAGACCGGGCACTGCAACTACTGGGTAACCGAGGATATCGTCGAACTCGTCCGAAGTATCGGCCAGGGCTGGGAGCTGGTTGATTTTCAGGACACGGATGATAAGATAGGGAACGGCTTTGCGGTCGTCCTCCGGAAGGGGATCCTCTCGGATGATGAGCGGCGCCACATCGATGCGAAATGGGCCGCGTATCTCGAAAAGCGGCAGGCGCTTGAGCAGTCGTTCTTCCGCCCCGGTTCGACGGTCGGGCGAGCGTTGGAGCTTGCCGGAAACGCGTACCGCGAACTCCTCCGCGGCGGGCCGCTCGGGCTCGTGAAACGCATTCGTGAATTCATCCGTAAATAATTTCTTTAACCGTATGACAGTTGAAAAGACAGCGAAGAAAACGACGAAGAAAGCGCAGTTTGAAGGGATAAAGATTCTCATCACCGGCGGGGCAGGCTTCATCGGGAGCGCGACGGCGAAGGCCCTCATGGAGCGCGGCGACACAGTAGTCCTCATCGACAATTTCAATGATTACTATGATCCGCAGATCAAGGAGGACCGCATCAAGAAATTTTTGAAGAATTACAAGGGACAGCCTGTCCGAAACATTGCGAGCGACAAGCGAGCCGTGGGCGGGTTCAAGCTCTATCGCGGCGATATCCGCGACCGCGCATTTCTGGAGAAACTTTACAAGAAAGAACGGCCCGACAAAGTTGTCCACCTCGCGGCGATGGCGGGGGTGCGGAACAGTCTGCGCGACCCCGCGCTCTACGCCGATGTGAACGTGATGGGGACCACCTATCTCCTCGACCTGGCGGTGAAGTACGGGGTGAAGAATTTCCTCTACGCCTCGTCATCATCTGTCTACGGCAATAACAAGAAACTCCCGTTTGCTGAGACTGACTCGGTCGATACGCCCATCTCACCCTATGCTGCGACGAAGAAAGCGACCGAACTCATGGCCCATGTCTACAGCCATATCCACGGCATGCCGACGACGGGTTTGCGCTTCTTCACGGTCTATGGTCCCTGGGGCCGGCCAGACATGGCCCTCTTCACCTTTACCCAGGACATCATCGCGGGACGGCCGATCAAGGTCTATAACTATGGGTTGATGACGCGGAACTTTACTTATATCGACGACATTGTGTCGGGCATCTTGACCTGCCTCGACGCCAACCTCGCCTGCGCGGTGATGAATATTGGTGGTGACAAAGAAGAAAAGCTCACCCGTTTCATCGAAGTGATCGAGGAGAATGTGGGGAAGAAAGCAAAGAAAAAAATGATGCCCATCCAGCCCGGCGATGTACCAAGTACTGTCGCGGATATCCGCCGGCTCCGCAAGCTCGGTTGGAAGCCGACGACCCGCATCGAAGTCGGTATCAAGAATTTTGTCGAGTGGTACAAGGAGTATTTCAAAGTGTAGTTTGGTTATTAAGAGACTTCTGTATGCCCATGGAAAAATTCCCAAATATCTCCTTTGTGGGAAGAGTATCGGCGGAGTCGGTTGAGAAAAAGGCCCTGGAATATGAGCAGCAGGTGACCGAGGATCACCGGCTCAATCTGACGCCGGAGATAGAAGCAAAACTCAATCAGTACGAAGTTCCGAAATCACCCAAAAATGTACAGCTATTTGAGCATGCCGATACCTGGGCTCAAGAGCGGCAGAAAATCTGCGGAGTGCAGACTTATGACTTTCCTCCGCGGAATATCTTTCTACTTACGGAGGAGGGTTATCGAGAAATGGTCCGGGGTCGAGGAAGTGGAGCGGCGTATGTCGAATCTCAGAGAGTAGTCGCAATCGATCGGGCGAATACGTTTAGGCTTACGGCCTTCGTCTTTCATGAGATCATGCATTGTAAGGGGAAGATCGTCATAGAGCTGTCTCAACACGAGGGAGACATCCACGAGAACGTGCTTCGATCAGGTCTTGTTGTGGGGTCAACGAATAAGAAGAATCGCGAGGGTGAAAAACATACGCATCTGATTGGCTTAGAAGAGGCCGTTGTCGCCCAGGAAGAGGTCTATTTCTCGTTCGATTTATTGAGACGTCCAGAATTCCGCGAACTGAAAGAGAGAATGGATTCTGAATCCGGCCAGCAGACGAAGCGAGAAATATTGACCCGTACCGGATTGGTTGAAGATGATTTGTCCTGGTTTGATTCCGAATCCGGAGAATACGAAATGGTCGGATATCCTGGGCAGAGGAAAGTACTACGCTACCTGTGTCGGGAGATTGCTGATGAACAGGGGAGTACGGATAATGAAGTTTATTTTGAATTTCTCAAAGGTCATTTTAGTGGGCGGCTCCCGACTATCGCGAAGCTCGTTGAAGGAACTTTTGGAGAGGGAGCCTTTCGAAGGTTGGGCGATATGGGCAAGGATGATAATTCAGCTGTACAAACGCTCGAAGCGCTCAAAAAGAAGCGATTGAGTTTCTTGAAAGCGAAAGAAAAAAAGTAAAGATTATAGTGTATACAAAAAAGTGAGACGGCCTTTGCGGGGTCGTCTCTTGTTTTGCGCAGTGCGCAGGGGGGCGTCAGGCTGGTAGAGGAAAGAACCGTAGCCGGTGTTCCCGGGCGCGGACGAGGAAGCCTGGATCCTGACTGCCTTGTACATCCTCGAGGAGGTGCCGATATACCCAGGAATTCTCATCGCCCCAGCCTATTGGAAGACAGGTGACGTCGAGGGGGTATCCATCGGTAGCGGCTGAGATTTCCGACAGATCGAGTGTCTCTAGTCTGACACCGATGAGCTTGAGCGCCATGTTGGTTCGACGAGCCCACGCATGTTGGGCCCATTCCTCTGATCGGCGGGACTGGTCGTACAGCGTATCCCTTGAAAACGGTCGAACAGAATAGTTTGGGACAAATCGGCAGTCCATGCGGTAACTGTCATAGGCATCCAGTTTGACCTCGAGGATGATCTCGACTCGGTTCGCGGGTCCGCCTGCGATGAGGAGATACACTTTCTTGAGCGGGCTGGGTCGTCGGTTTGCATGGACCGCAGCATCAGCGATGGCGGCTGCGATGTTTGATTCTTGTTCGAGCGTGGGCATATGCCCTCCAAAATATATTGTTAAGGGATAACGGCTTACCTAAGATTCTAGGTAAATGTCTTTTGGGACACCTCACTCTACCAGTTATCCAGGTTACCGTCAATGAAAACGGACGGCCTTGAGAGGTCGTCCGATGAATCTGCGCAGCGCGCAGGTGGATTCAGGCTTCGATGATCTCGCCGCAATTCTTATTGAAGCGGTACATGGTTACGGGCATACCGTCCCAAAAGAATGCCGCTGCGAATCGCTCGGCCTCGGTGAGCGCCTGAATGGCATCGAGAGCCATGACATAGTAGCCGTCGACTTTGGAGTATGCCCAGGCGGGGTCAGTTCGGAGCTCGTGCTCCACAGCAGCTTCGTCGATCGGGATATCGATGCCGACCCACTGCTTGCGGATGGCGAGTGGTGCCGGACCGGGCGGGACCGCGGTGATGCGAAGTTTCTTGGGCATGTTGGTCTCCCTCAGTCATTGATGGGCTGGCAGAACTGTCGGTTGAAGCGGAATACTCCTGCCGGTAAGCCATTCCAGTATGTTGCGGCAGCATCCGAACCGGCTTTTCTGAGGGCAGCGACGATCGCACTCACCATCACGAGGTAACCGGTCTGGTCAGTTGTGATGCATCGGCCACCCGATGTTTCATTGAGTGCTGATCGTATCGCATCTTCATCGATCTCGATTATGCAGCCGACGAGCGGTTGACGGAAAGCCGGTGTGGCTGGGCCGTTCGGAGTGGAGATAATCAGGATTTCCTTTGCCATGGTGTGCTCCTAGTGATGAGAGGGACGAGCCCTCGGTGGGCGTTTTGGTTGACTTCCCGGAATAATGTCGGGACTTTCGGTTTCCTCAGAACACTCGAGGCAATCGCGAGGAATTCGGGTTGCACGGCCAATGGGGAGAAAGGGGACGAGCCGAGCGGCCATCTCATCTCCTCGGCAAAGAACGAGGCCGGTCAGGAGATCGGTGTTGTCGAACCAGACGAACTCGGCATCCCGACCAATCGCCGGGTCATCGGACAGGGTAGCTAGCTCTGGACGGATGCAGGCGACACAGCCGACGAGTGCAGCAGCGAGGAGACCGTCCAGTTCGGGTGGAGCATACAGGATATGCGCTATTACCATGGGGTACCTCTGGGTTTGGGTTGTTAATGTAAGGGATGGGAACCCGTCGATACTAGCAATCCGCTGGCCGGCTTGTCAAAGCCCAGAGTGCTATCATGGAGGGGACTATGCTGAAACGCATCATCATCTGGATCATCATCCTCGGCGCGGGTATCGGGACGCTCTACGCGTTCGAGTCGACACGCGTGCCTTGCCAACAGGCGCTCGCCTACTCGGTGGGCCAGTTTGATCCGCGCTTCGGGATCTCGGAGGATGAATTCCGACAGGCCATTGCCAGTGCCGAACAGCCATGGGAGGAAGCGCTTGGTCGGGACCTCTTCCGCTATGAAGCCGGGGCGCTCTTTCCGGTGAATCTCATCTTTGACGAGCGGCAGGCGCGGACGATCGATGGCCAGGCGCTCGACCATGAATGGGCAGCAGTCCAATCCCAGCAGACGACGATCAAGGGGAAATATGATGCGTTTTCAGCCGAACTGGCCAAGGCCCGCCAGAAGTACGATGCATCAGCCGCCACTTTTGACACTCGGCTCGGGCGGTACAATGCGCGTGTCGATGCTTGGAATCGGAGCGCGCGGACGGACCAAGATGAGCTCGAGGGTATCCAAAGTGAAGAGAAGCGGCTGCGACAGGACCAAACGGCACTGGAAAAGGAGCGGGACAGAGTGAATGCGCTGGTGACGGAAGTGAACCGCTATGCCAAGGAGGGGGAGAAAGTGGTCGACCGCTATAATGAGCGGGTGAATGACTTCACTGCGACCTATGGCACCGAGGGCTCATTCGACCAGGGAGTGTATGAGGGTACCGGTATCGACATCTATCAATTCGACGACCGCGAACACCTCCGCATGGTGCTGATCCATGAGCTGGGGCACGCACTCGGCATCGCACATGTGGTGAATCCGGCTTCGATCATGTATCCGATCATGGGTGCGCAGGACGTGAAGCATCTCACGCTCACGACCGAGGACCGAGCGGCGCTCGACGGCGTGTGTTCGGTCACGGCCTGGGATCTTTTACTCCGTGATTCACGCGAGGCTTGGTCGCTTTTGACGACGTAGCGAGCATAATAAAAAAATGGGCCGCCCGTGAACTGAATCAGGGGCGGCGAGTGCTCAGTTGAGCAGAGATGTACATGTTACCGGGTGGCGTAGGCGCCGTCGACGAGCTGGGTCCAGACACCGAGTAATTTCCTTGATTTTCCCGTGGGAGGCATATCTGGTTGCAGTAGAACCTCTGCCAGAGCCCACGAGTATTCGAGAACCCCATCGATAATTTGGTCGTTTCGTTCAGTCAAGTTAGCCACACGTTCAGGGCACTTGTTTGCGGTCACGAGGATCGTGATGGGTGCTGCGTTGCGATCCAAATAGCTCCGCCGCTCCAAGATAGGCTCGATGAAGACTTCAACATCATCGGGATGGAGTTTGAATGACGCTGACCCTTCGACATTGAGGGCAGTTGCGACAATCACCGCGATCTGTCTTTCAAGATCTTCCCACCTCGGATGATCCATCGGGGCATGTGGCAACTGCTCATTGAACCGAATGACAACTTGCGGCATAGCGTTCTCCTTTCGAGGTGGATACCGTCGGACCAATTCCGGCAGTATCGTCTCGAGACGAGGGATTGCGATTATTGCACAAAATACTGTTTCTGTCGAGCCTCGCGGGTGATGCCGGAAATAGGGTAGTATTATAAGCATACGTACCCTGATTGTAGGAAATACCTGATATGAAAATCGCACTCGTCCATGACTATCTGGTGCAGTACGGTGGCGCCGAGCGTGTGCTCGAGGCGTTCACCGAGATCTGGCCGTATGCGCCGATCTATACGCTCCTTCATGACCCCGAGGCCATGCATGGTAAGTTCGCCGACAAGCGGATTTATACCTCCTTCCTCCAGCGTTCGCGGTTTGCGCGCAAACACCACCGACTTTTTCCCCCGCTCATGCCGGTCGCGATTGAGAGCTTTGATTTCTCTCAGTATGATGTCGTCTTGTCGGATTCATCGAGCTATGCCAAAGGCATCATCACGCGGCCCGAGACACTCCATATCTCCTATGTCCATACGCCGATGCGCTATGCCTGGGATGATTGCCAGAAATATACGCAGGATTTTGGCTTCCCGCGTTTCATCCGGCAACTCGTGCCGTTTTTCATGAATCCAATCCGACTGTGGGACAAGGCCTCGGCGGACCGGGTCGACTCCTTCATCGCGAATTCCGAATTTGTCCGCGCTCGTATCGCCAAGTACTATCGCAAGGAGTCGGTCGTCATCCATCCGCCCGTCGATGTCGCGCGCTTCCAAGTGGCACCGGAGAGCGAACAGCGGGAGTATTTCCTCATGGTGGGGCGGCTCATCGCCTACAAGCGGCACGATATCGCGATTGAGGCCTTCAATCGACTGAAGCTGCCGCTCAAGATCATCGGCCGTGGCCCAGAGTTTGAGCGACTGAAGCGACTCGCTGGTCCGACGATTGAGTTCCTCGGGCGCGTACCAGACAGTGAACTCCCGAAGTACTATGCCGAGTGCCGCGCATTCGTTTTCCCGCAGGAGGAGGACTTTGGTATCGTCGCGGAGGAAGCCTTTGCGTCTGGCCGGCCGGTGATCGCCTACCGTGGTGGTGACATCGTCGAGCATCTCGAAGCGGGCACGATGGGAGAGTTTTTTGATGTTCAGTCGGCTGATTCACTCGTGGCGGCGGTCGAGCGGTTTCAGGGGCAGCACTATGACGGGGCGTACATCCGCGCCAAGGCCGAACGGTTTGACAAGGCGCTCTTTCAGGCTACAATACGGGACTCGGTGGAGGCACTCGTCCAAGGGCATCTCGCCAGGCGGGGCGCTGGTCTTGGACCGGGGCCGACGATATACTCATGAGACATGACTATGGAACTGCGCGCCTTTCTCGAACTGTTCATCCGCCGGGGTAATCTCATTTTCGGGGTGGTCGTGGTTTCGCTCCTCGTCGGCTTTCTCACGTATCGGCTCCAAACCCAGTGGTACCAGGGCACCGTGCTCCTCTCCGTGACACGACAGGGGACCGAGGCGGCCACAGACTATCAGTATGACCAATACTACCGTCTCCAAGCCGATGAGCGGATGGCCAATACCGTAGCGCGTTACCTCGAGACAGCGATCGGTCGCCGTGATACCGCTCGTCGCGCGCTCTTGTCCGGGGCTCGGGAGGCCGAATTTATCAAAGGCCAAGTCACGGCCCTCGTGCTCGCTTCGAACTTGGTAGAGGTGACGTATCGGGCGAAGACGCCGACCGAAGCCGAACGGATCGCGGGGGCGTTGTCCGAGGCGGGGGAGCGGTACATCGCTGGTCTGAATGAACAGGCAGGGGATCGGAATTGGTTTACGCTCGTCGCGACCGAAGCTCTCTTGCGGGATGGACGTTTCACCTTGCCGATAGCGCTCGGTATTGGTGGGGCAGCAGGACTCGGCGTCGCGTTCTGGACGGTGCTTGGCTTGTGGTACTGGCGAGGGCAGCCGCGTGGTAGGTAACCGGTATTAGGGAGAAACGGGATACTGTGTGACGGTGAAGATGGATTAACGGAACGACGCATGCGCATCGGCATCGACATCCGTTCGCTCGCCGCGGGGCGGCGAACCGGCGTGGAAGAATATACAATCGGGCTCTTGCAAGAGCTCTTTCGGATCGGGTCAGAGCATACCTACGTGCTCTTTTTCAATGCGTGGGGGAGGGGTGAACCGGACCTCTCCTGGGCGCAGCGTTTCCCTCATGTCACGATCAAACGTTTTCGGATTCCGAATAAGCTCCTCAATCTGTGCCTCTGGTATCTGAAGCGTCCGAGACTCGATCGGCTTATCGGCGGCGTGGATGTGTTCTTCATGCCCAATCTGAATTTCGCGGCCCTCTCGCGGGAGGTAAAGCTCATCGTCACGGCGCATGATTTGTCGTTTGAATTTTTCCCTGAGATGTTTGCGTGGAGACAGCGGCTCTGGCACTTTGCGGTCAATTTCCGATCGCTGCTTCGTCGAGCGGATGCGGTCATCGCAGTTTCTGCATCAACCAAGGACGACCTCGTGACTCGCTATGGGATTGCTGCTTCGAAGATCCATGTCATCCTGAGCGGCATCGATGCGCGTTTCGCACCCGCGGATCGCAATGATGTGTCACTCCTCGCGGTCCAAGAGAAGTACCAATTGCCCTACAAATTTATCCTCTATCTCGGCACCATCGAACCGCGGAAAAATCTCGGCGCGCTCCTGTCGGCCTTCGAGGCATTTCAGCGGGAGGCGGTCGGCGAGGAGATGTCGCGCTACGAACTTGTTCTCGCAGGCCGGCCCGGCTGGAAATACGAAGAGCTCTTTCAGGCGATCGACCAGTCACCGGTCCGGGACAAGATCCGGCTGATTGGATTTGTCGAGGATAGAGACAAGCCCGCCCTCTACAATCTCGCTAGCGTGTTCGTCTACCCGTCCTTCTATGAAGGGTTCGGGTTTCCTCCACTCGAAGCACTTGCTTGTGGCGTGCCAGTGATTCCTTCGCATTCGGCTTCTCTGCCGGAGGTCGTCGGGGAGGCCGGCGTACTCATCGATCCCTATCGTCCCGACGAGATTCTCCAGGCCTTCCGGGGCATTCTCGGCGACAAATCGTATCAGATGAAACTCCGCGAACGAGCTCTTGCCCGACGTTCAGACTTCACCTGGGGACGCGTGGGACGGACCTTTCTGGAGCTGCTCGTCGGACTCTAGCTACGAATGGTTACGGACAGCTTTCCTTGAAGGAGCGACTATTTTCCGCTATAATGAGGGAATCCTTTAGCCATTCTTTTGTTATGCCTTTCTCCTGGAACACCTTCTGGAAGCGTCTCACTGAGCGGTTTTTCGGTAATTTTACTCAGGATATCGGCATCGATCTCGGCACAGCCAACACGCTCGTCTACGTGCGAGGCCGGGGCATCGTCATCAATGAGCCGTCCGTCGTAGCGGTCAATCAGCGCACGGGGCAGATCCTCGCTATCGGTCGTGAGGCCAAGAAAATGGTCGGTAAGACTCCGGGGCACATCGTCGCGACGCGGCCCTTGGTGGATGGCGTTGTGTCTGATTTCGAGATCACCCAGCAGATGCTCCGCTTCTTCATCGGCAAGGTGACTGAGGGGAGCTTCAAGTTCCTGCGTCGCCCGCGAGTCTTGATCGGTATCCCGTCGGGTGTGACCGAGGTCGAGAAGCGCGCGGTCATCGAGGCTGCGATGAACGCGGGTGCTCGACAAGCCTTCCTTATCGACGAACCGATGGCAGCGGCGATCGGCGGACGACTTCCGGTTATCGATGCCGCTGGCAATATGGTCGTCGACATCGGTGGTGGGACGACCGAAGTGGCTGTCATTTCGCTCGGGGGGGTGGTCATCTCGCGCAGTCTGCGGATCGCGGGTGATGAGATGAATGAGGATATCATCCGTTTTTGTCGTGATGAGTTCAATCTGCTCGTCGGGGAGCGGACGGCTGAGGACGTAAAGATCGCGATCGGGAGTGCTTTTCCACTGAAAGAACGCCTGCAGTACTCGATCCGTGGCCGGGACCTGGTCTCGGGTTTACCGAAAGAAGTGGTCATCACTGATGAACATGTGCGTGAAGCACTGTCGCGTTCGATTCGCATCATCGTGAACAATATCAAGACGCTTATCGAGGAGACACCGCCCGAACTCATTTCTGATATTATGCAGCGCGGCATTTCGATCTCGGGTGGCGGCAGTCTCATCCGCGGACTGGACCGGCTCCTCGCGAGCCAGACAGGGATGCCCGTGAATCGAGTAGAAGATCCGCTGACGGCTGTGGTTCGCGGGACAGGGATCGTCCTCGATGATATGGATACACTCAAAGAGGTGCTCATTGAAGACGAACAAAATCGACCGCTAGGCTAGTGTGCCATGAATACCCAACACACATTTCTCCAGAGGAATAGTATTCGGGCGCTCATTGCGGCAGGGCTCGTTTGGGGGTGTGTGACATTTCTGCCGTCTGGATTCTTTGCCCCCGCCCAAGCCGTGCTCGCTCCAGTCGTGGCACCCTTTCAGGGATTTTTTTCATGGGTTGCATTCGAGACGAGTAATTTTTTCCAATTTTTTTCTTCGGTCAGCGGCCTGAAACAAGAAAACGAACGCCTGGCCCGTGAGAATCAGGTACTCGTCCATGAGGCGACACTCTTGTCCGAAGTGAGAGAAGAGAATCGGCGGCTACGCGAAGCCTTTCAGTTGCCTAAGACCGAAGCGGGGCAATCACTCTCGGCTGAAGTCATCAGCCGCGATACATCCGGGACTTCTTTTTCACTTACACTCAATCGGGGCAGTCTGGATGGAGTCCGGAGCGGGCTACCAGTGATTGTCGGTACCGGTCAGCTCGTTGGACGCGTTGCGGCAGTCCACTTGACGAGCTGTACGGTGTTTCTGCTCTCTCATCCCGAGAGCACGATCGCGGCCCGAATTGCAGGGACATCGATTCAAGGGGTGATCCGGGGCGATCATGGCCTCGGGCTTATCTTTGATATGGCACTTTCTGGGGAAAAATTGGAACCAGGTGCTCGGCTTGTGACATCGGGATTGGATGATGAATTGCCAAAAGAACTTTCCATTGGTGAGATCGGTGCGGTGCGGCCATCCGCTGATCGGCTTTTCCAGCAGGCCGTCGTCGTGACCCCAGCCGCCGAGAGTGATATCCGTTTCGTGACTATCGTCATTGTGCCAGCATCATGAGCTTCTTCTTTCAACGTTTTTTCATGCTCCTGTTGGCGGTCGTTCTCCAACACTCATTCCTCGATATCCTCTGGCCGAATCTCGAGACGCCGAGTATTCTCATCGCGGTTATCATTTCTTACGTATTTCTCCTGGGCTTCAAACGGAGTATCGGCTGGGTACTCCTCGTGGCGTGGCTGTCTCTCCTTATCGGTGAAGTCAGTGTCTTCCCGGTCTTTGCGGTCGGCATCGCGTATGGCGCCAGCTTTCTGTCGCGTCGTCTCCGGATCGAACATCGGGTCCAAAATGTCTTCGCCCTCTCGCTGGTCGCGGCGTTTTCCGCTAGTATCTATATGCTCTCCCTCACATTCCTCCAGGGAACCGGCCTCTCGCCCTGGCTTGTTCTCGGGAATGCGCTGGTGGCCCTCGCAGTTTTTCCGATCATCTTCGGTGTCTTCCGCTGGCATGAGGAACAGATCGAAACAAGCCTCATGTCTGAGTTCCGAGGGGTACGTTCTTAGCCTATGCTATTCAGATCACAACGCCAACAGCCTCCGTCCCTGAGCGAAATCGACGACGCGGTGTTGACACTGACCAAGCAGGAAGCAGCGCGTATTGAGTGGACGCTCGATCGTCGCCCAGTAGGGATATATTTTATCGCGGTTATGTTCGCACTCCTCTTGCTTGGCGGGCGTTTCGCTTACATGAATATCTGGAAGGGTGCATATTATGAACAATTGGCGCGGGACAATAGTTTGCGTTCCATCCTCTTGGCGGCCCCACGGGGTATCATTAGAGATCGTTTCGGTGAACCGCTCGTGAAGAATACTCCGAGCCTCGATAGCATCATCATCCCCACCGTGCTACCAGAAGACCCTACCGAGCGCCGGCGCGTCTTGGATGCAGCTGAACAATTGTTCCCTCTCGAGTCACCGGAGTGGCGTCTGTCGGTCGAGACGCGGGTGTTTGGGCCGAATGAAGCGGTACTCATCAAGGAAGACCTGACACAGGAAGAGGCGATCAGGTATTACAGCCAGGCGAATACTCTGCCCGGTATCGGCATTCAAAAATCAGCTCGGCGTGAGTATGTGAATGGGACGATCTTTTCTCACATTCTCGGGTACGAAGGGAAAATAAAAAAAGAAGAACTCGCGGAGCATCCCGAATACCTTTTCACGGACTCGATCGGGAAACAGGGAGTTGAGAAGGCATATGAGTCAACGCTTCGCGGTGTTCACGGGCGGGAAGTGGTGGAGGTCGATTCGCTCGGCCGGGTGAAGAAAGAGCTCGGCGTCATTCCGCCGAAGCCGGGTCAGGACATCACCCTCACGATCGACAAGGCGCTAACGGAGAAACTCTACACGACCATGGCTGATTGGTTCATGACCAACGGGCTGTCGGTGGGAGCAGCGATCGCGATCGACCCACGCTCCGGCGCGATCCGAGCTCTCGTTTCCTATCCGGGCTATGACAACAACCTCTTTTCGTGCGGCATTCAGAGCGATGAGTATGCGGCCTTGATCGAGAATCCAGCGATGCCACTTTTCAATCGGGCCATCGCGGGTGAATATCCACCGGGTTCAACCATCAAGCCAGTCATCGCAACGGCCGCGCTCGCAGAACATATCATCACGCCCGAGACGAGGATCGAAAGCCGGGGCGGTATCAGCGTGGGAAATTTTTTCTTCGGTGATTGGAAGGTACATGGATTTACCGATCTCCGCCGTGCGATCGCTGTCTCGAGTGATGTGTATTTTTATACTCTCGGTGGGGGCTATGGTGGTATCGGTGGGCTCGGGATGGAGCGGATGAAGCGCTATGAGCAGGTGTTCGGCTATGGGGCAGTCTCGGGCATCGATTTGCCAGGCGAAGCGAATGGCTTCCTCCCAGATCCAGACTGGAAAAAAGAGAAAATCGGTGAGCGTTGGTATATCGGCGATGATTATCATGCGGCTATCGGTCAGGGTTTCGTGACGGCTACGCCGCTCCAGATCGTAAATGCAATCGCCGCGATCGCCAATGGTGGCACGCTCTATGTCCCACATGTTCGCGATGGAATAGCGACGGCTTCGAAGCCCGTATCAGTCTCACCTGATATCCTGCAGGTCGTCCGAGAAGGGATGCGTGAGACGGTGACCGAAGGGACAGCACAGTCACTTCAGACGCTCTCCGTGGCCGCGGCGGGCAAGACGGGGACAGCACAGTACGGCACGGGAGACAAGACACACGGCTGGTTCGTATCTTTTGCACCATATGAGAATCCGGAGCTTGTAATGATCGTCCTCGTCGAGGGTCAGTCGAAAGACAGTACCTATCATGCGGTGCCGATTACGAAAGCCGTTTATGATTGGTATTTCTCCCGTGAAAAAAGGCCTTGATAGAGCCTCAAACATGGCAGTTGACAGGGGGAGTTGCGTATAGTAGCATGGGTGGCATCGTGCATGTGGCAGGATACAAATATTCATTTCATGACTATGTCGAGAATTTTCACGGAAGAAGGATTGAAGAAATTGCAATCAGAACTTGAGGACCGCAAGTCGCGTGTCCGGCAAGAGATCGCGCATTCGATCAAAGAGGCCAAGGAGCAGGGTGACTTGTCGGAAAATGCCGAGTACACCGAAGCCAAGCATCATCAGAATGAAAACGAGACGCGCATCGCGGAACTTGAGGCGCTCTTGAAGGAATCCGTCGTGGCCGCCCCGCACAAGAAATCATCGAAGGTCCAGGTTGGTTCGAAGCTTTCGGTGAAGCTCCATGGGAAGGAGATGGATTTTGAGATCGTCGGTGCGAACGAAGTCGACCCGGAGCATGGTAAGATTTCGAGTGAGTCGCCGCTTGGCCGCGAATTCATGGGCAAAGAGAAAGGCGAGACCATCACGGTCATGGCCCCGGCCGGGAATATCAAGTACGAAATCCTCGCCGTGAAATAATTCTCTTGGATGACTGCTCCCGCTCCGAAAGGGCGGGTTTTCCTTTTGTTCAGGCTTGCTTTGAGTCAAAGAAACCGATAGAGTGGACTATATGCCCGGCAGTGAAATCTCGACCAGGCTACACTTTGAGTTCGGAGGACAATAGACAATAACTTTCCCCGGCTTAACGATCTATTTATACATTTATTGATGTTTCTTCGCAGAAGAAATGTCGAGATTCTACTGACCGGGTATGCGCGAAGATATTCTCACCGCAAAACATGAAAAACTCGCGAAGATCGTCACCGCGCTCGGTTCGGCGTATCCGGAAAAAGCCCGTCGGACAGATACGAACCAGGCGGTCCTTGATCGTTTTGATGAGCTGAACGGCACGGCCACGCAGGTCTCGGTGGTCGGTCGGGTGCGCTCGCTTCGGACTATGGGCAAGATCGCGTTCTGTCACATCGAAGATGGGAGTGGAAAAATTCAAGGATTCTTTTCACAGGAATTACTTGCTCCAGTTGACGCACCACAAGACAATAGTAAGTTTGCTCTTTTTAAAGAAACGGTCGAGCTGGGTGACTTCATTTCGATGACTGGTACGGTGTTTCTGACGAAACAGAATGAGAAGAGCGTCCGGGTCGAAAGTTGGCAGATGTTGTCGAAGTCGCTCCTCCCGCTTCCGACGGAGTTCTACGGACTGAAAGATGAAGAGGCGCTGCTCCGGCAACGCTATCTTGACCTGGTGATGAATCCTGAGACGCGAGAGTTGTTTGTGAAGAAGAACACATTTTGGCAGACAGTCCGCACCTTTCTCGCGACCCGTGGTTTTCTCGAGGTACAGACACCGGTTTTGGAGCATGTACCAGGCGGGGCTGAGGCAGAGCCATTTGTCACGCATCACCATGCACTGGATCAGGATTTCTATCTGCGCATCTCGCTTGAACTGCCACTGAAGCGGCTCCTCGTCGGCGGCTATGAACGCGTGTTTGAAATCGGTCGCGTATTCCGGAACGAGGGCATTGATCGTGAACATCTTCAGGAATTCGATCATATCGAGTTCTACAGCGCCTATACTGATTTTGAGGCGGGCTGTGCCATGGTAGAGGAACTGTACCGTGAAATCGTCCGGGCGGTGGCGGGCGATAGTCTCACGACAACGCATGAGGGCGAGACACTCGATTGGTCGAAGCCGTTCCCGCGGATTGATTACTTCGAAGCCTTCAAGACTGAGACCGGTATTGATCTTTCGAGCGAAGTGACGGTCGAGATGCTGCGTGCCAAGGCAGACGAGCTCGGCATCAAGTATGAATCAGCAGCCGGTAAGGGTCGGCTCATCGATACGATTTACAAGAAAACCGTACGACAGAAATTGATCCAGCCCTGCATCCTGGTCGGTCATCCGGTCGAGGTGTCGCCCTTGGCTAAACTCGATCCGAAAAATTCAAAGAGAACGCTCCGGATGCAGCCGATCGCGGGACGCAGTGAGCTCGGCAACGGCTTCGCTGAATTGAACGACCCGATTGACCAGCGCGCGCGTTTCGAAGCGCAGATGAAGCTCCGTGAGGCCGGGGATGCCGAGGCACAGATGCTCGATGAGGATTTCCTCCAGGCGCTCGAGTACGGGATGCCACCGGCGTTTGGGTTTGGCATGAGTGAACGGCTCTTTGCCGTCCTCATGGACAAGGGCATACGCGAGACGGTCATCTTTCCACCGACTCGTCCCGCACCAAAGCAATCGGGAAAGACGACAGATGACCCGTTGTCCCAGGCAGGAACGAGATAAGAAATTCAGGGTGCAGTCTTATATTTTGGTGCTGAGATGAAGACGAAGGAGTAGCTCTATGAGTATCAATGCCGATGTGATCGCTCAGGTTGGTATACCCATCTTCGGATTCTCGGCGATGTTTCTCGTCGCCCGGAAGAATAAATGGGGGTTTGTGCTGGGTCTGCTCGCTCAGCCGTTCTGGTTTTTCACGGCTTACACGCATGACCAGTGGGGGATCTTCCTGAACTCTATCGTTTATTCGGCGATTTGGGTCTATGGGATCTACAAGTGGTTTTGGGGAGAAAAGGCGATAGACAAGCCTGAGGAAACACGCTAAATTGAGAGCTGTATATGGTCGCATCCCTGCCCGTAGTGCTACGCACAGGCTTTGCAGGCGGGGCTCAGGCTTGTCCCGTCACCTTTCGGCGGATGATTAGCTCAGTTGGTTAGAGCACAGCATTCACATTGCTGGGGTCACTGGTTCGAATCCAGTATCATCCACAAAAGGTGACGGGATAAAGGTTACCCGCCCGAACGTACCGCGTTCGGTACGGGCGGGGAGCACAGCATTCACATTGCAAGGGTCCCTGGTTCCCTGCCCGTCCGGCAGGCGGGGAATCCACCAGCGACCACAAAAAAATGAAGAACTTTGATTATATGCGAACTCACGGACCCTGGAAAATCAAAGAGAGTATTGAAAAGTACAAGAACAAGTGGATCGCTGTTACTGAACATCAGGTCATACGCCCCGATGGGAAAGATGGCATATTCGGAATTGTAGAAATGATAGCGGGTGTTTCTGTGTTGCCGATGGATTCCGACAGAACGGTATATCTGACCAAGGAGTTTCGTTTTGCAATCAACAGGGAAAGTATAGAATCGGTGAGTGGCGGTATCGACAAGAATGAAGATGTTCTCACTGCTGCCAAACGCGAGCTGCAAGAAGAACTGGGCATTACAGCTTCTGAATGGGTTCCTTTGGGCAGTGTTGATCCCTTCACATCGGTTGTTAATTGTCCCTCTGCTCTTTTTCTCGCACGAGAACTGGTTGTAGGGGGAAGTGCTTTACCAGAAGGTACGGAACAGATAGAGTTAATAAAGATGCCATTTCAAGAAGTTTTGAATATGGTTATGACTGGAGCAATCACGCATGGCCCAACATGCGTTCTTATTTTGAAAGCGAACGAATATCTGAAGAATGAGAAAAGCAAATGAGTAATATGAGATCCTTCCTGTTTTTTGTGAAAACGGTACACTGAAGGCTGTTAGGTGAGAATCTCTTATACCTAAGAAAGCTAACGAAGATTAAAGCTAATAAGCTAGCAGGCTACCCATATGCTTGATATCGCATTTATCCGGGACAATGAGGCGGCCATTCGTACAGCGATCACGAACAAGAATTTGTCGCTCGACCTTGATGCACTCTTGGCTAAACATGACGATTATACTTCGATCATCCAGGAAGTGGAGGGGCTGCGTTCGCTCAAAAATGATCTTAATGAATTGATTCAGAAGGCTGCTGGCGATACGGAGAAAGCCGAAATCATCGCCAATGGGAAAGAGATCAAAGTGAGGCTTGAGGAAAAGGATGTGTCTTACCGTCGTACCAAGGACGAGTTTCGTAAGTTGATGGCCATGGTGCCAAATATCGTCTCACCGGATACACCGGTTGGGAAAAGCGATGCCGAAAATAAGGAGGTTTATGTTTCCGGTGAAAAGCCAGTGTTTGATTTTACGCCGAAAACACATATCGAGCTTGGCCGCGACCTTGATATCCTCGATCTCGAGCGTGGGGCGAAAGTCGGCGGTTACCGTGGCTACTATGTGAAGAATGAAGGGGTCCCCCTCGTCATGGGACTCATGATGTATGCGCTTCAGAAGCTCGCGGCCAAAGGCTATCAGCCGATGATCCCGCCAACCCTCGTAAAGGGCTTTCCGCTCTTCGGTTCCGGCTATTTCAAAGGGCTCGAATATGACGGGTCGGTGGATGAGGTATACGAAATCGCTTCGACTGACAAGGAAAGCGATGGCCGCGTTTCCAAAGAACAGAAGTTCCTCGTCGGGACGGCGGAACCGTCGCTCCTCGCGTATTATAGTGGTGAGGTGCTCGATGGAGCGGTCTTGCCGCTGCGTCTTGCCGGGTTCAGCCAGTGCTATCGGAGCGAGATCGGCTCGTATGGCAAGGATACGAAAGGTATGTATCGTGTCCATGAATTCATGAAGGTCGAGCAGGTCGTGATCGCACCAGCGGATATCGATCTCTCGGATGCCCTGCAGGAAGAGATGATTGGCCTATCGCAGGAGATGCACGAAGAGCTCGGGCTCCCGTATCGCAAGATTCAGATCTGCACGGGCGACATGAGCGCCGGTAAGTATCGCGCCTTCGATCTCGAGGCGTGGATGCCGGGCATGAACCGCTACGGAGAAACCGGTTCAGCCTCGAATTTTCTCGATTGGCAGGCGCGTCGGCTCAATGTGAAGTACAACGACGCAAAGACCGGCGAGAAGCGGTTCGTCTATATGCTGAACAACACAGCACTACCGACTCCGCGTATCCTTATCGCTATCCTCGAGAATCATCAGGATGTCGATGGTAATGTCCGCGTTCCGAAAGTGCTGCAGCCATTCGTCGGGACGGATATAATTCGGAAAAAAGTGGCGTAGCATTGACCGAAGGGGTGGTTTTGGTACAATGCTTGTGTTTTGGATGAACATGTTCGGGTGCGTACCCACCCGAACGTACCCCGCCAGAATGACAGTAGTCTGTCGGGCTAGCGTTCGGTACGGGCGGGGCTCAGTCGGTAAAGTTGTATGTATACTGTCTATGTCCTCCAAGATAGTCTAGGAAAGCTTTATAAAGGCATGACAAATGACCTTTCAAGGCGCCTTGCGGAACATACAGCAGGCGGTACTAAAACCACGCGTTTCATGAGTGGACTGCGTGTAGTATACTCCGAAGAGCTGTCAGATAGACTATCAGCGAGAAAAAGAGAAAAGTATCTAAAATCGGCAGCTGGGAGAAAGTTCTTAAAAAATGTTCTAAACATGGGTGCGTAGCTCAGTCGGTAGAGCAGTGGCCTTTTAAGCCAACGGTCGAGGGTTCGATCCCCCCCGCACCCACCAAATTTATTCATCGCTCCCGCCTCAGGCAGTAGGCCTGCCAACTGGCGGGCTTGTATGCCAACGGTCGAGAGCTCGATCTCTCACCTAGTAATGTATGTCTACACGCATCACGACTTTTATTTTCGACTGCTTCGGTGTCGTATGCAGTCCCGTACTCAATACTTGGTACAGAGAGCACAGCACAAAGTACGATTTTATAGATGAGAATTTACAAGAGACTTTCAAGCAGTTTGATCTCGGTTTTTTATCTGAAGATGATATGCTTGATTACTTCTTACAGTACCCAAATATAATTTCAGACAAAGCACAACTTCGCCGAGAAATTGACAGCTACCTCACAATAGATAAGGACCTCGTAGAAATAATCAAAAAGTTAAAGCGGGATGGTTCCAAGACTATTCTTCTCTCTAACGCTAACAACGCTTTCTTTGAAAGAAAAGTCTATACCCAGTACCCTGAATTTAAAAGTCTTTTTACAGAGGTAATAATCTCTTCGGCGGTGGGGATGGTCAAGCCTGATTCAGAAATATATTTACACGCCCTTGATCTTGCGAAGTCGAAACCAGAAGAATCGTTGTTTATTGATGACAGTGAACCCAATGTAGACGCCGCGATTGCACTCGGTATAAAAGGCTTCGTTTATAGCGATTGCGCCTCGTTTGCAGACTACCTTTCCGGTATTACCATTGACACGGATGCTCAATGTAAGCCCTAGTCTCGTACCATAAGTTTAGCCAGTGAATTATATACTATGCGAAAAAAGGTGATTATCTTTGATATGGATGGGGTGTTGTTTGACACTATTCCATATGCAGAGGAAACTTTTCTAGGGGGTCATCTCGGTGTGACGAGCGAAATGTATAAGGAATTGCATAGTGGCAATTTTCACGAAGAGATAAAAAAATACTCGCACCTCAAGAAAGAGGAAACTGAGGAAGAAGTGGTACGCCGCAATCTTGCGTATGCTGAGAAGAAAAAAGAAGCCCCGTTGTTTGAAGGAATAGACAACTTTCTAAAGGCTTTGCATAGCGCGGGTTATCTGCTCGTGCTCAATACAAACGCGTTCGAAAGAAATTGTTTGCCCCTGCTCGAACGCGCCGGCATAAGATCGCTGTTCGATTTCATCCCTACCGCAGAGATATCGAAGGATAAGGTGGAAAAGTTCAACCTAATAGGTGAAAAATATGACATCAATATGGGGGATGCTCTGTTTGTGACGGATGCACTAGGAGATGTAAGAGATGCAGACACTGCCGGGGTGCCTACAGTAGCCGTTACGTGGGGAGTCCATGACAAAACTTTTTTTGAGCGCGAAAAACATGACAATCTCATAGGAATCGTAGACACGGTAGAAGAATTGCGTAATTATATCGAAAGGGGTTAATTTTCTAATAAGGCGTTTTGGCTTTGTCCCAAGATTCGGCACGCAACTGTATGAATATTGACGAACGCTTAGAAATAATCGAAAAAAGAAATGCTCGTGTAGAAGCTGAAAAGGCGTGGGAAACGAGCCTATGTAGGATTGCAAGTATTATGCTGGTGACATATGTGATCGCATATGGAGCGTTCATAGTCATCGGCAATGAAAACCCTCTACGAAATGCTCTTATCCCAGTGATCGGCTATTTTCTTTCCACTCAATCTCTCCCTTTACTAAAAAAATGGTGGATGGAAAGCTATTACAAAAAATAAGCTCCTACATTGTCCCAGAGCCTTACTCAATCAGATCTCGGATAGGTCGCCTGTAGGGCGGCTTTTCTGTCTTTTGCGCCATGGTATAATGGGGGCGAATCAATATTTTTGTTATGCTCAAAAAAGCACTCCGTTTCGGTGCCCTTTCGGTTACGCTCATCTCTCTTTCTGGTTGCAGTCTCACTCCGCCCACGATTGGTAATGTGGACCGAGGGGAAACGACGGCTTTCGATACGGCAGCTTTGCCGGGGAGTGTGTGGCGATCGGATGATGGTGGCAAGACATTCGCACCCAAGACCTTTGTCGATGAAAAACGTAAGTTCACCAAGGCGGATGTGTTGGCTATCTCATTCTTGCAGCGCGATGATGCTCAGGCTAAAGCCCAAGAGCTCCGTCGTACGCCCGATGTCTATGTTGGGACCGCAGAGGACATGATTTTCAAAACCGAAGACGGCGCCGAAGTGTGGCAGCCGGTGAATTTCCCGCCGCAGAAAGTGTACAGTTTTATCGCTTCGCATCGGAGCGTCGACCGGATGTATGCGACCGGTGTCGCTGGGGAACGCGGCAAGATTTTCCGGACAACGGATGGTGGGACGACCTGGCAGGACGTGTATAGCGAACCAGGCACAGGGTCATCACTCCCGGCTCTGGCCGAGCACCCGATGGATGTGAATCTCCTCTTTGCTGGGACAAGTACGGGAACTGTCGTGAAGAGCTCAGATGGCGGGGATACTTGGAAGAATGTCGGCACCAAGGTGAGTGGCCCGGTCACCGCGATCGCGTTCGATGCCAAGGACCGCAATGTCATGTACCTCCTGGCGTTCAATGCAAAGGTCTATGTCTCGCTCGATATGGGCGAAACCTGGGACGATTGGGAGAAGGCCCGGCAAGAGGAGCGCAAGAAGAATCCGAATACCGCGGGGACGAACGCCGTGGCTATCCAGGGGTTTGCCTCGCTGGCGGCCGATCCAAATATCTCGGGGACTGTCTATGCCGGGACCAAGAATGGGCTGTACCGGAGCCGGGATTTCGGCAAGAACTGGGAGAAGATGAATATCATCGAAAGCGCCGAAAAATTCCAGCTGCGTTCCTTTGCCATCAATCCGAAGAACTCCAATGAGATCGTCTTTGTTGCGGGCCGGGCGCTGTACAAGTCTCAAAATGGCGGGGAGACTTGGTCCGTGAATATGCTCAATGTCGACCGCGAAGTCTCGGTCATCACCTATGATCCCGTGTATCCGGAAGTGCTCTATCTCGGTCTCCGTAAGATCAAATAATTATCATCCCTATGGTGAAAGATATCATCGATAGTCAGCAGACAGCGTTTGAGAAAGCTCTCAGTCACTTCACCGAAGAGGCAGGGACGCTTCGAACCGGTCGGGCTAATCCGGGGATCGTCGAAAATCTCCTCGTTGAGTATTATAATGCGCGGACGCCGCTCGTACAGATCGCAAGCATTTCGATTCCTGAACCGCGGCAGATTGTCATCTCACCCTGGGACAAGGGGGCGCTTACCCAAGTTGAGGCGGCCATTCGTGAATCCGACCTTGGTCTGAACCCGGTGAACGATGGTTCCGTTATTCGGATCACACTACCGGCTTTGACCGAGGAACGGCGTCGGGAGTTGGTCAAGACGCTCAATAGCCGGGCTGAGGAAGCCCGCATCTCGATCCGCAATGCTCGCGAAGAAGCCTGGAAAGAGATTCAGGAGGCCGAAAAGGGAGGGACGATCAGTGAAGATGAGAAGTTTCGTGGTAAAGATGATCTTCAGAAGGTCATCGATGGGTTCAATGAAAAGCTGGAAGCCGTGCGCGAGAGAAAAGAAGGAGAGATCATGACCGTGTAGAGAGTCTGTCCTCGTAACCCTTACTGCCTACTATCATGCTGACGATTCTGATTTTTGCCTTGGTACTCGGTGTGCTCGTGTTCGTACATGAGCTTGGTCATTTCGTTGTCGCTCGGATGAATGGTATCAAGGCGGACGAGTTCGGTTTCGGTTTCCCGCCGCGTATCTTCGGCGTCGTGAAAGACGATGCGACTGGCCGTTATCGTTTCGTGCGCGGCAATACGGACGTCGTCAGTCCACATACGGTGTATTCGCTCAACTGGATTCCCTTGGGTGGCTTCGTAAAGATCAAGGGCGAGGATCGGAACAGCGCCGCCGAGGTGGATAGCTTTGCGAGTCGGAGTGCGTGGACTCGGATCAAGGTGCTCGGTGCGGGAGTCGCGATGAATTTCCTCCTTGCGTGGCTCTTGTTCTCCATCGTGTTGATGCTTGGTTTCCCAGAGCAGATCGACCCGACGAACCGGGGGAAATATACCCGGACTGATGTGCAGATCCTCCAGGTGCAGCCGCATACCCCAGCGGAAGAGATTGGACTGAAGGCGGGTGATATCATCCTCGCCCTGGATACGACTCCGGTCACGACACTTGATTTTGTCTCGACCTATATCCGTGAGCATCGCGGCCAAGAGATCTCGGTGAAGGTGCGGCGCGGTGGCGCAGAGCTAATCCTCTCCGGTACTCCGCGGGTGTCGACGCCCGAAGGCGAAGGGGCACTCGGCATCAGTTTCTCTGAGACAGCGATTGTCCGGTACCCCTGGTATCAGGCAATTCGGCTCGGCTTCGAACAGACGTATGTGAAGACGGCCGAAATCCTTGGTGCGCTCGGTGGTATGATCGCAAGTGTGTTTACGGGGGCCAAGACAGAGATGGATATCGCCGGACCGGTGGGTATCGTGACCTTGACGAAACAGATGTCGGAGCTTGGCCTCACCTATCTCCTGTATTTCGCGGCGATCCTGTCTATCAATCTCGGAATCATCAACATCTTGCCGATCCCGGCCCTGGACGGCGGGCGCATCCTCTTCGTCCTCATCGAAAAGATCAAAGGCTCACCGGTGAGCACACATATCGAAGGCTATGTGCACCAAATCGGCTTCATTCTCCTCCTCCTCCTCATGGTGCTCGTCACCTTGAACGACATCATAAGGCTGCAATTTTGGAGCCGTTTCTCGGGTTGGTTCTGAATAGTCGTCAGGCCATGGAGTGCGACACGCAGGAGCCGTATTGACCCCGTTACCGTTCAATTGGTAACGGCGGTCTTCTTTTCTGACCGTCCGGTTTCGATGGGCCGAGAAATATCCAGAAGCCGTGAGACGAACTCGTTTCGCTGTTTCCAAGTGATCGGAATATCACGCCCGGCTTGACAAAAGTCTTCTTTTTCGCTACTATCGGGCGTTACCTCTTTATCGCTCAAAGGCTATGCCAATGACCAATTTTGTGGCTTTGTTTAAGGAAAAGAAGGGGAGTATCCTCTTGTTCGGGTTCTTCATTGCTGCCGCGGTCTTTTTCGTCGAGACGGCGATCTCGCCACGCTATGCAGTCCGGACCGACTTCATGGTGGTACAATTATCAGGTTCTCAGGACTTCTATACGCTCTTCAAGTCGTCTGAATACCTGGGCAAGGTGCTCTCTGAGTCGATGTACAGCGAACGCTTCATCAATGCCGTCATCGAGACGGGCAAGGTGAGCGCGCAAGGTTTCCTCCCGACCGACAAACGGGAACGGCTCTCGGCTTGGCGCTCGATGGTTTCGGTCGAAAAGAATATCGAGCTCGGCATGCTCTCAGTGTCGGTGAAGGCCGACACGGAGCGCGAGGCCGGCAAGACGATGGAAGCCTTGTCCGATGTGCTCATTCATCGCAACACGGAGTTCCGTGGTGGCGAGGAGAAAGCTGTCGAGGTCCGTGTCCTCTCGGGTCCGATCACTGATCGCAATCCGACTCCGAAAGAACTCTTTGTCCTCGCGGTGCTCGGCTTTCTCGCCGGCGTCTTTGTCCGCGCGACCTGGATTGTGTTGAAGCAAGCGGACCATCCCGGTGGCAAGGCGGTTTCTTTCGCACAACACTAAGTATTTGAAAGAGGGCTTCGGCTTTACTCCGCGGTAGCGGGCCGACCGAAGCTTCCTCTGGATCGTTTCTCTCACTTGAGGGAAGTACTCCAGAGGAAAGGTTTCGATTAAGTCACTTAACAACCAGGTTTTGAATTCAACTCAAGTACGGGAGGTTCCCATGTTGCAAAAATCTTTTGTGGCGGGAATGCTTCTCGCTATGTTGTTTCTCGGTGGCTGTTCGTCTCTCCCTCGCGAAAGCGGGTACGAGGTCCGGACAGTCGAGGCAATCGGCCGCCAAGAGCCATGGCAGAACCGCTCAATCAGTCGAGAGGTATTCACACCAGCTGGTGTGGGGGCAGTGTATGTTACATTGCCACAACCTTTGCCGGAGTATTGGCGGGAAGAATTTGTGGATCCAGCTCGAACCTATGAAGTGAAGGATGGTCCACGCAAGTCCCGGAAGCCGCTCGTGAGACTGGTGTTTCGGGCTATCGTCTTCATGGGCCCCGGAGAAATCCAGACCTATGATGCGGTCGTCGACCGTTTAGTACAGGGCTTCACCGTCTTCGTACCGATTGTCGACATGGAACGTGTCCGTGGGAAGTCTCTCCTTATCCTGTCTTCGGGCGGGAAATGGGGGATGACGGTCCGTGGGGGAAAAGTGGAGTTTGAGAAGGGGTTCGCCCCGGATCGGCTCCCGGCTGGGTTCTTCACGGATCATCCGTCCGCTGTGACGCAGGTGATCCGCCTGAACCCGATCGACAATGAGCATGCTCGCCAGGCCCTCGATGGTGTGGCTGGAATGTTCCCCGCTCGCTTCTTCTTGCGGGACCGGGACGGTGCCTATGTCGGTACTCCTGACATCGCGACTGTCCTCGCCGAGTTCACCTCGGTTGAAAACGCGGCAGATCGGATGATTTCGTGCACGAGCTTGAAGCTCGGGAGCGGATCAGTCGCAGCCGCACCAGTGGTAGCCGGCATGTATGCCGTCCAAGCGGGCATGGCGCTCGCGAAAGACGACTGCATGCATTAAGTAAGCGAGTTTGCAGAAAGGAGTAGCTCATCATGAGCGACCCGATTGTCTCGTACCTATCCAGGTGCCAGGCGTGGGTCGCTCAGATCGACCCACCTTGGTTCTTGAATTTCTCACTTGAATTCAACGGCGAAGGAGGCCGGTAAAATGAAGAACGTATCGAAGTGCCGGACACCCGTCTGGCAATTGATTGTGCTGACGGCACTCTGGACCTTCATCGGTCTCGAGTACTGGCCGTACAGTAACATGCTGGTGCCAGAAGCAATGGCACAGCAGCAGGTGCAAGGGAAGATCGGCACTGCCAAAGCGGCTGAAAAGCCGAGTGTTCCTGCGACTCCAGCAGTGAAGGTTCCCTCTGAGACCTATACGGTCCAGCGGGGCGATCAGTTGTTGAAGAAGTTCGGTAAACAGGCCAAGGTGGTCTGTGAACTAAACAAGCTTGCCAACTGCGATCACATCGAAGTGGGCCAAGTCTTGAAGCTCCCCGCAGGCATCACGCCCCGGGAAACCAAGACCGTGGTCGAGGTCGTAGCGAAGCCGGCTACCAAGCCTGCAGACGCAAAGCCTGCGACTGCTGTACTAGCTGACAAACCTGTCATCGCCAAGCGCGTGACACGGACATATCGGCCAGTTGTGGTTGCACCGAAGACGAATGATGCGGGCGAAATCCTGTATCGTCGCGTCGGTACCGCACCGCTCAATGGTTGCGGCAAGCGCACCATCGCGAGCATCAGTGAAGAAGCGTGGGAAGTCCTCGGTCTGTCGGATGACGACCGGGTGTACCTACGTGAACACGCTGACCTCATTGGCGGTCCGCGTATCCACTTCACGGTGGAAGAGGGCCTGTACCAGATCGAGACGAATGTCCGACTGGAACAAGTCACCTTTTGCCGGGCTGGCAAAGTGGTCGCCATCGGTCCCATGCGTACGGCGTGGGATGCGAAGACGGCGGTCTATGGTGAGCGGTTCGTTCTCCCGTCGGGCAAGATGCTCGTCTGGATGCGGAACTGTTTCAACTGGGTCATCCTCCCCGAGGAGAAGACGGTCTTTGCACCGCCTCCGCCTCCAGCGGAGCCCCCAGTCGCGGAAACCCCGCCACCAGAACCTGCTATCGTTGTTGCGTCAGAAGGACCGGCTCCCACTCCTCAGGCCGATGCGCCCAAGGGGTTCTGTAACCGCTTCGACCCGCATTTGGTCATTGGCCAAGAGCATGAGCCGCGGCACGACGGTGGTGACCAAGCTGACTCGAACTTCCTCGCCGCCGCGCTGTACTGCACCTGGCGGAATGAAGATGACGATGGGACGCATGGCCTCGGTGCCAAGCTGACCGCTTCGAGTTGGAGTGGGACCGTGAACCAACGGGCTGGAAAGTACACTGGTCACATGCACTTAGTCGGGCCGGCGTACGAGTACATCTCGGATGACGGTTGGGATACGGAAGTGTCTCTCCCGATGGTGGGCCAACTCCATGAGCGGTTCCACCAAGACAAGTACGAGTCCCGCCGGGACTTCAATCTTGTCGGTCTCTCGGCGGGGTACAACAACTACGAGCGCCGCCTCCGCGGTGAACCGTTGATCCCTGAGACGCAAGTCTTTGGGACCCTCGCCATACCACTGTCGCGCGCCGTTTACCATAGCTGGGACGGTCAAGCGATTGCTGATACCGAGGAGCTTTCTCGGTTCGGGGTGTATGCCAATGCTGGTGTACGCGTGTGGCTGTACGAGGACGAGGACTCGGTCGTGTTGCCATATGCGCAGCTTGGCTACTTCCTCGAAACTCCGTCGTCCGAGTCGCTGAGTGCCCGTCTGGGCATCGCTGACACGAACCGCATCTGCGGTATCGGTGCGGGTATCGACCATGACCTCTTGCGCGGCGGTGATGTCGCGGCCTGGGGGTGGTGGTGCGATGTCGTCAAAGGCATCCGCGTCGGACGAGCAGTCCATCGCAAGCACCAAATGGTCGTCGAAGCGGCAGACCGCGGCATCACTGTCGAGGAAAACCGCCGGGGGTACATCGAGAGCATCCGTTTCGGTGACACCTGGAAGGGCGACAAGCAGTAAGTAGCATATAGTCGGGGAAAATTCTCCGCAGGGGCAGGGTCGATCATATTCGATCCTGCCCCTTTTGCTTATTTGGAAACTACTGTATTCGCGGCTTGTTAAAGTCACAATTCAGGCATTGACAAAGAAGTGATTTACCGTTAGGATGGAGTGTCATCTTTCTGCCGGCATTTCCCGGCAGGGAAATGACGAACCTTAACAACGCAACACAACGGCTCCAAGGAGGGGCCACAGCATGAAGAAACTCATGAAGCAACTCTTCGGGACGTTCATCGCCCTGGCAACCCCCGTCGCGCTTGCCGGCGACCTCGCAGTTGCAGGCTATACCGATGCCGTTGGCAAGGTACTTCCTGGTGGTGACACCCGCATGACGCTTGTCTCCGATGGCGGTACAACCAAGCTGTCGCTGGCGAACCTCTACGCCTACGGCGAGGCCGGCAGTAAGCGGCTGGAACCTGGCAAGCGTCAGGCGTGGCACGGTGCCAACCCCGAGTATTTCAAGGGCGGGACTGTCTATGTCCTGAAACTCGGCAATGACTGGCGCGGCGGAAAGACGGCAGCGTCCGTTAATCTCACCGCCGACAATGGCTTGGTCATTTTGGCCAAAGCTCCCATCGGCACAGACGAAGTCGTCTTTACCTTCCCCAGTCGCAAGGCTAGTGCCGGCGTGAAGTACGACTGTCAGCCAGTCAACTTCCTGCTTGCCAAGGCAGATGGCAATCGTGCGTGGCTCGGGCATCCGGGCTGGGCAACCGACAATTCATCGTCGGGTATCGGGGACTACATGGTGCTCGCCAACAACGATCAGCGGTTCCCTGCGACAGTCATCTGCTATGATGGCACCGGCAATATCGTGCCCGTCACGCCAGCGATGCGGACGGACCTGGCCAAGATCGTCCTGCCGCCGGCCGATGCCGAAAAACCGGTCGCTACTGCGGCCAAGTGACATCTCTCCCTGCCCATCGGGCAGATTCAGCTCTCAAAGAACGGAAGTTACGTTCTGCGAGGGCTTTTTTTTGCTTATTTTTTAGATATAGGGGGGATTCGCCGTGATGGCGGAGAGATCCGAAACCACATAAGGAAAAATCCTTGACAGAAATAGAATAGTATAGTAGATTACTTAGTCAATTCTGGGCGTGAATAAACCCAGCATTGGCGGGTTTTTCAAGTCCACTACCAACTGAAAGGAGATTGCAATGCAATCCAAGTCGCAAACGTTTCCCATCAGTCACTTCATTGCAGTAGCCATGCTGCTTTTCATCGGCGCACTGCTCTGGTCTGTCACTTCGGCGGCCCGGGCTCAGACGGTGGCTGGCTACAGTAGCTGCCCAGCCATAGAGAATTTCGTCTCCAAGGCGGCCGGCCAGGCCGAGATTGCCATCACTGGTGTCCAACTCAACAGCAACCTGTCCTATTGTCTCATCGGCCTGGGACATGGTAACTGGCATGGAACGGCGGCCAAGGTGAATATCGAGAAAGTTGGCTGTGCCAAAATCGTAGGCGATAAGGTGACCGTGCCAATTCGCCTCGAGGCCAAGCGCTATGAGTCGAAGGGTGCCGTCATCGGCTATATCCCGATCGGGGTTGATGCCGACGGGGTGATCAAGGTGTGGCCTGACAAGCCGTCCGGTTCGGTGGAGTTCATCCGAGCGAACGGTCAGCCCGACCGTGCCATCCCGATTCGCTGGACCATGAACGGTAAGGCTGTGCTCATGACAGCTGCCGAAGCCAGTGGCCAGTTTTCCGACTGAGAATGGAGGAACACATGTTGCAAAGACTCCTCGGAGCGCTCATGCTCCTCGTATCAGGAATTGCTTGGGCGCAACCGTGCGCGCCTGGCTTGCCCGAACGTGCTGTCCCGCAGGCAGGAGAGACGGGTATTGCGATGTTCCCTGAGGAAACCATCAAGGACGAATATCGTCCTGCAGCAAAGATGGCGAATCGTGGTTTCGATCACCTGCTCGGGATGTGGAATGCGGTCACGGTCTATCCGTGTGATCGCAGTCGTCCGGCGACGATCGAGATCAAAGAGTTTGACATCGTGCGTTTGGACCACGCAACCGGCAAACTCATCACCGAGTTTTCGATCCGTTTTGATGGGAATGGTGGTTCGTCGTTCGCGGGTGGCGGGCAGTGGAAACGATTACCGGAATGGTTCATCTCGGGTCAACCCGAACGACAACCGACGATCGTAGCCATGCGTAGATCTGGCTTCCTGATTGATCTGAAATCGATTCCGGAGCATATCCTGCACATGTGGACCGACAGGATTCCGGCAGTTGCAGGTCATGTCTACGGTATCCGAGCGGAAGTCCGAGTGACCGGCGATGCACGATTGCAACTCGCCATGGACTACTGGAAGGGTCGCGATAGTCCACCGCTTCCTTGGGCCGAGGACTGTCAGGGTATGAACCACTGTGAGGCTTGGCTCAGCGACTGGATCGGCGATACGGCCGGTCAATTCGTGACCGTAATCTCACCGCGGTCTCTCCTTGGCAACGCTCGATAAACGGCAACGCCCGCGACTGATCCACAAGGGTCCCTGAAGGATGCGATGCATCTGGACGGGACCCGATTTTTTTACCGCAACACCAATTATATTTTCTACTCACGAACGCTGTCGCTCAAGCTACCAGAATCGGTGTGGCGGTTTACGAAAAATGACTACAACTGATCGCAGAGCTCGCTCGGAAGTGACGCGTGATACAGGGCGAGGAAGCCGCCGGTGACGATCGCGAGGATCCACTGGACGGGCGTGTTCTTGAAAACATTGTCAGAGAGGCTCGCGATCACGAGTGTCACCATGAGGAGCGCGAGGAGAGTCGCCATGTTTTTCAGACTGTGACTCGGTGTCAGGCGGCGCACCCGGTGCACCGGGAAAGCGAACGCGAGGAGAGCGAGAATGAAAACGGTGAGGCCGACTATGCCGCCGTCGATATAGAACTTCACGAAGTCATTGTGGGATTCATTGGAGCCGAAGCGTTCTCCGCGCAGTGCCTCGGCTGAGACGCGGAAGGTGTCCATGCCACTCCCGAGGAGGACCCGGTCTTCGAGGTTGGCTTTGAGGAGCATGTCATGCCAGAGGTTTTGTCGCCAGACGATGGATGAGTCCGGTGTCGGGTGGAGCGCTTCGGTGACGCGTTCATTGACAGCTGGGACGAAGGTCATGAGAACGAGGGGGAGGAGGATGAGTGGCAGGAGGAGGAATCGGTAGCGCCAGATGGCAACGAGAAAGACGAAGACGAAGAGTGATACCCAGGCGATCCGGGCATAGGTGAGGAGGAGGGTGAGGAGCACGAGGGCGATGTAGGCACCGGTCAGGAGGCGCGCGCGATCCTGTCTGGCATAGACGAGGAAGTACATGCTCGCGACGGCGGCGACGGTGAAGAGGTAGAGACTGAAGACATTGGGGTGACTGAAGGTGCCGAAGATGCGGGTGGCCGAGACACTTTCATCCGCGAGGCCAATCCCGAGGATGAACTGCGCGAGTCCGAAAACGATGGGGAGAATGCTCGAGACGAAGATCGCCATGAGGAGGAGCCGGTAGTCGCGATAGCGTCCGATCGAGGCATAGGCGATGAAGCCGACGACGAAGAGATCGAAGACACGGAGGACTTCTTGGAGGGACATCGACGGGGCGATCGAATAGGCGAGCGTGCCGAGTCCCCAGACGATGATGAGACCATAGGGGAGCGTGAGTGGGTAGCGGCCGAGTGTCGACCAACGGACAACGATGAAGAGGACGCCGAAGAGGGCGATGCCGACGCCGAGGAGTTGTGAGAGCGAAAATGTCTGCTCGAAGAGGGTGAGGGTGATGAACTGTGACGAGTAGTCGAGTGACATCCGGAGCACGATGAGAGCGGCGAGGAGGAAGAGGGGAGCGCGATAGAGAGCGATGACGGCGATGACACCGAGGATGGCGATGAGGGGCCAGAGGAGGGACAAGCCAAGAAATCCAGCCAAGAGCGCGATCAGGAAAAAGGCGCCGCCGGTGATGACGTAGGCACGGGGATCAGTCCAGAGCGACGGTCCGGAGGGACTCGGGGTCAAGCGTGTTTGTTCCATATGAGGGTGAAGGTCATAGTGAAACCGAGAAAGCGGTTCGGGATAATTTCAAAATGCTGCAGTCCAGCTTCGGTGGCGAGGGTGGACAATTCGTGACGGGAGAGGAGCTGCATGTAGTCGCCGGTGGCCCAGCCTTTGCCGAGTGCAGTCGCGACGCGGTCAAATGCCGACTTTGGGAGGAGGATATGGAGGAGCGGGATGCGGGTGTGGACTTCGACGGGGAAGAGTCGATTGGGGGTGGTGAGGTAGCCCCGCTTCCCCACGCGATAGAGTTCACGGAGGAAGGCGAGTTGCTTGGCGCGGTCGCCGACATGCTCAATGACGGCATTGGAATAGCCGATGTCAAACGCATCATCTGAAAAGGGAAGTCGGGTGCCGTCACTCGTGATGACTGTGACAGCGGGGTAGCGCTCTTTGAACGTTGTGAAGTCGGTCTCGACCCCAATAGCAGTGATATTCGCAGGATATGCGTAGCGGCGCTCGAGATAATTGTCGGACTCCGAATACTCGATCGTGTTCACGCCGACATCGACGATGCGATCAGCGGGTCCGGGAGTCATGAGTGCGAGAAACTGCGCCCATTTCCGGGCGCGGCTTTTTTTCGAAATGGTGCCAGCGAGGGTTTCGACCAATTGAGCCATAGATTCTGGGAGGCGGAGGAAAAGCGCTATACTGTAATTATGCGCGTACTCCTCATCAACAAATTCCACTACCTAAAAGGCGGGGCAGAGCGAGCGTATTTTGATACTGCCCATATTTTAGCAGAAAACGGTCACTCGGTCGCTTTCTTTGCCATGGAGCATCCGGACAATTTTGAAACGCCGTGGAGCCGATTTTTTGTCTCGAATGTTGATTATCATGACGCGGCGGCCGGACTCTGGTCCAAACTCCGGGCTGCGTTGCGTATCCTCTGGAACCATGAGGCTGCGACCAAGCTCGACACACTCATCGAGGAATTCAAGCCGGAGGTCGCCCATCTGCACAATACCTATCATCAGCTCTCGCCGTCGATTCTTTGGACACTTCGGAAACATGGCGTGCGGATCGTGATGACACTGCATGATTATAAACTGATATCGCCCAATTATAGCCTGCTCGTCCGGGGTCGGATCTGGGACCATACGAGCGGACTGAGGGCGATTACTGATCGGGCGGTGCAGGATTCGTATCTGAAGAGTTTGGTTTGTGCGATGGAAAAATGGTTTCATGCGATGATTGGTAGCTATCGAAACGTTGACGCCTATATCGCCCCGAGTCGCTTCCTCATCGAGAAATTTCATGCGGCCGGTTTCCCTTATCCGATTACCCATGTCGTCCAACCGATTCAGCCATTTCCGACCGCACCAGTACCCGCCGTCCGGAAGTACCTTCTCTTCATCGGCCGACTGTCGAAAGAAAAGGGGTTGGCGACGCTCATCGAGGCGAGCCGACTCTTGTTGGGTGCGGTACCATTGAAAATCATCGGCACTGGACCAGAAGAAATGCTCCTCCGCGAACAAGCCAAGGGAATTCCGAACATCGAATTCCTCGGGTATCAAACAGGCGAGGTGTGGGAACAGGCACTCCGAGAAGCAAGCGCCCTTATGATCCCGTCGATCTGGTACGAGAACATGCCCTATGTTGTTCTCGAAGCCCTGTCGCGAGGTATCCCGGTGATTGCTTCAAACCTCGGCGGTGTGCCGGAGCGCATCCAAGAAGGCGAAAATGGTTTCTTGTTCGAGCCGGGAAACACTGAGGACCTCGTCCGGGCAATCCGAAAACTGATCGAATATCCTGATCCAGTCACTCTGTCCAAGCGGGCATATGAGAGCGTGGCCGATGTCCGGCCGGAAGCGTACTATCAGACTATTTTACGGCTCTACAAAGGGGTAAATTGATGATAATCTCTTTACTTTTCTTACCGTCCGCTGGCAGGCCGCGAATGTGGGATTGACTTTGGTGTGAAAATCGGCTATCATTTCAGGCACTGGAAATTAGTTTTTCGATGCAACTTTTTTCCCAAGGGGGGAATCGTGAGAGATAGGAAATATAAACCGAGAAGATCTTGGTCGGCTCGTCGGCTGGAGCGGTGGGCGATGGTCGCCACGGGACTGATCCTCGTCGTGGTCTTGGTGGGATGTATCGTGGGGATAATTTGGACACTGTCCCACGATGCCGAACTTCGGGCGGCCGAGGCGCGTGAGGCGGCGACACCTTACTAAGGTCGAGGTCGCCAGCAGAAAGGAGGAAGCAGGAAGGGTCTCGAGGGCATTGCTCTTCGGGATCCGTTTTTCATTCTCTCGACCATATTTCGTGCCCAGAGTATCATGGGCTTGACAGTCTCAGTCAATTTTTGCTACTTTCAATCTTCAAATCTATGAATCAGAAACCCCTCCTACTCGCCATTACCCTCATCGCCCTGCTCGTTATCGCCGGTGCTTTCTGGTACCTACAAAACCGCCCACCCATGACTGTCAATCAGCCGGTGGTGAAAGAAGCTCCTATTCAGGCTGAACAGCCGACACAAACTGAAGGGACCGAGGGTATCAAAGATCTCATTGATGGTGAATATGCCTTCACACCCGTTGATACTTCCGATTGGCAGACGTATCGGAATGAGGAGGTTGGATTTGAAGTGAAGATTCCGAAAGATTGGTTCTGTGGGGGTATTGCGCTTGATCCAAATTCAAAACGTAGTGTTGCTTGTTTAGAAAAGATTCAAAAAGAAGCTTATTACGCAGGGAGGTTAAAGAATAAGATCGTGATCACAGTTAATCTTTCTGATAACGATGGCTTGAACATTGGTGAATTAAGAGAGGTTCTGGAGCTGGATAAAATGGAAAAATCTAAGATCTATCGTTCAACAGTTGATGAACAGAGCGTAGTTATAGTTATCGATAAATATAATGTAGGGTATATATCAAATATTCCCCAAAGCTGGTATATTTCAAGTTCTATCGGAGTGAAAAGAGATGTATTAAACGGTTTTCTTTTGTCTTTTAGAACGCTGAAGTAGTATAGCGCTCTACAGAATTCATATATTTCCCAATGTGTGAATTCTGTAGGATGGTATTTTTCATCTCTACGCCCGCAGTCCCTTCACAACTCAACTCTCACTGAAAGGAGAGTAGCATGCAGGCAGTAATGAGGTTCATACTCCTGGTTCTGTGCGTATCCGCGAATGCGGCATATGCCTTCGATCAGACGGAAACCGGGTTCTTCTATCCGACTGGCAAAGCAGATTTTCAGCGTTACCGTTACCTTTTCAGTTGATAGTAGGGCGCTTTTTTTCAAAAAGTTTTACTGCTTCTACGCCTAGTTTTACTAATGTCTCAGGCCAGCGAGCCTGTTTTTGATACTCAAAGAGAGTGAAGGGTAACCGTTCAAATATTTAAATTTAGCTTCACAATCTGTAAAAGGCTTGGTTCTCCTCCGTATCATCCACGCATTCAACCAACACTGAGCCGAAGCAAAACTCTGAAAACCCTTGATCGTCTTCAGCCTCCCATTGAGATGGGAATTGTAGAGTTCAATGAGATTGGTGTTGTTGGGACAGCCTGGCAGCAGCAAGTAATTGAAGAGTTCCTCCTGCCGGTACGCTATCTCACTTACGATGTTTTTGAGCAGACGTTTCTCTCTCTTGATGCTCGCGGCAAAGATCGAATGGCGTTCGTCACATCCTCTCGTTCTCAAACACGCTCTCCTTGAGAGCGTAAAAGAAGGGCCGGTCTCGCTCTGCACTCCGCACCCGTAAAGCCACCCGGATATTCTCCAGGTAGTGGTTGTGGCAGAGCTGCAGCCGAGCCGACGGAAAAACCTTCAGGAGAGCCTTTTTCAGGCCAGAGCGGTCATCGGCGACCACGATCTGAAGATCATAGCCAAGTTGCTTCACTTGATGGAAGAAACGTGAGAAGGACACCTCATCTTCCGCTGTATACAAAGCCCCGAAGGGAATATCGTGGGTCAAGTAATCAATGCCGTAGAGAAAAGGAATCTTTCTCGCAAAGCCTTTGACCGCCACATACTTCCCATCCATGACAAGGATGCCCGAGAAGCGTCTCGGGTCACAGAGGGTTTGCGTCAGAGCGTCATTGGAAGGAAGTTGTGCTAATTCTCTTGTAACTCTCACGAAGGCTTGTTTTCCCGAGAGACCATATTCATCTCCTAATTTACGAAACGGTACCCCATCAATATGCTCGATCCACAGCAGTCTCGGATCATGCCCGAAGTAACGAGAAAAAGAATGTTCACAAGCACGACACAGGTAGTGATGGCTGTAGCCTTGGGAGCCATTCTTCACCGTCTCACGACTGCTGCAGCGGGGACAGTGACGTGACCATTTTTTTTGACATGCTGAATGAAATTTAAGGCTTAAAGTCAACTTTACAGCCGGTTTGAGGCTCTAGTCTAACAAGAACAACACTTTCCATCAACTGAAAAGGTAACGGTATCATTTTCAGCCTGGGGCAGGTTGGTTAGCTGGCGGGGCACCGAAATATGGTAGCTACTTTGCTGGCTTCTACCACGTTGGTGTTGATATGATGCATGGTCTTGGAAAAGATGCATATGCCATTGCGGATGGGAAAGTAGTCTACATTAGCTACGATGATGGTGATGGTAAAAAGTGGGGTGTAGGTAATTGTGCCCTGGTTATCGAGCACAGAACTACCGAAAGCATGGTGTTTTCTGCTGTGTATGGTCATCTCAAGTGTAGCAGCCTTCCAGCTAAGTACGCCGAAGTAGAAGGTGGTGTGTCGATCGGAAAGATTGGTCACTGGGATTATGGTGATCATTTGCATTTCGCCATTCATGACGGACCGTTTCGCACTATGGCGAAAAGTGGTTGGGGCATGATGGCAAACTCAGAATGGAGGACTCCGTGCGAGGGAAATAGTACTTGCACCAACACTTTCACCAACCCAGTCGCCTTCATCCAAACGCACTTCGCCTTCAATCCCTCAACAGAAAAGCAGGTTGCCTGTCAGGGTCATGTGTGTTGGTCGCCCAAGACTGTCGCATGTGAAACTGCGACGATGTGGTACAAGGGCCTATCAGATCCAGTCGTTCGAGCGGGTATCCCGTGGATGTTCGAAGTTGGAAGAGAGATCTGTGATGACCTTCATCCCATGTTCAATGCCGTAGCTGCAGCTGAAGATCCGGGTGAAGTACTCCCGGAGGGCAGTCTCTGGTGGAACTTCATGCGATTCATCCACAAGATGTTGGGGGAGACAGCCAGTTACCGTTACCTTTTCAGTTGATAGTAGGGCGCTTTTTTTCAAAAAGTTTTACTGCTTCTACGCCTAGTTTTACTAATGTCTCAGGCCAGCGAGCCTGTTTTTTGATACTCAAAGAGAGTGAAGGGTAACCGTTCAAATATTTAAATTTAGCTTCACAATCTGTAAAAGGCTTGGTTCTCCTCCGTATCATCCACGCATTCAACCAACACTGAGCCGAAGCAAAACTCTGAAAACCCTTGATCGTCTTCAGCCTCCCATTGAGATGGGAATTGTAGAGTTCAATGAGATTGGTGTTGTTGGGACAGCCTGGCAGCAGCAAGTAATTGAAGAGTTCCTCCTGCCGGTACGCTATCTCACTTACGATGTTTTGAGCAGACGTTTCTCTCTCTTGATGCTCGCGGCAAAAGATCGAATGGCGTTCGTCACATCCTCTCGTTCTCCAAACACGCTCTCCTTGAGAGCGTAAAAGAAGGGCCGGTATCGCTCTTCACTCCGCACCCGTAAAGCCACCCGGATATTCTCCAGGTAGTGGTTGTGGCAGAGCTGCAGCCGAGCCGACGGAAAAACCTTCAGGAGAGCCTTTTTCAGGCCAGAGCGGTCATCGGCGACCACGATCTGAAGATCATAGCCAAGTTGCTTCACTTGATGGAAGAAACGTGAGAAGGACACCTCATCTTCCGCTGTATACAAAGCCCCGAAGGGAATATCGTGGGTCAAGTAATCAATGCCGTAGAGAAAAGGAATCTTTCTCGCAAAGCCTTTGACCGCCACATACTTCCCATCCATGACAAGGATGCCCGAGAAGCGTCTCGGGTCACAGAGGGTTTGCGTCAGAGCGTCATTGGAAGGAAGTTGTGCTAATTCTCTTGTAACTCTCACGAAGGCTTGTTTTCCCGAGAGACCATATTCATCTCCTAATTTACGAAACGGTACCCCATCAATATGCTCGATCCACAGCAGTCTCGGATCATGCCCGAAGTAACGAGAAAAAGAATGTTCACAAGCACGACACAGGTAGTGATGGCTGTAGCCTTGGGAGCCATTCTTCACCGTCTCACGACTGCTGCAGCGGGGACAGTGACGTGACCATTTTTTTGACATGCTGAATGAAATTTAAGGCTTAAAGTCAACTTTACAGCCGGTTTGAGGCTCTAGTCTAACAAGAACAACACTTTCCATCAACTGAAAAGGTAACGGTATCAGACAGCCAGTGCTCAGGAAATTGCGCAAGCGATGAGCACGAATTGGACCATCAACACCATCAATGTCTACACGGGTACGGTCGTCGCCGGGAACGCGTCGAAAGCCGTCTACGGTACGGGGCAGGGCTATCCCATCCAAAGCGTAGCGCCACCCACCCTCGTCCCCCCCGATTTCATCACCAAACGCACCTGGCTCACCACCCCCTGGGGCACGGAGACGTACAAGTATGGCCTGAACGAATCCTTCAACACCAAAGCCCAGTTTGAAAACATCGGAGAAGGTACCTGTCCCATCAAGGACGGCGAACCCACCACCATCACCAGTCACTTCTACCTCTCCCGGGGCTACAAGGAGGATCCCCACTCAGGAGACGGTGCTTGGCGGAGGCTCGACAGTACGACGACTCAGTGCGACAACCTGAAACCGGGCGATACCCACACCGAGACCAAGAATACGGTCATCCGGGAGTGGATCACGGAACCCGGCATTTACAATATTGTCGCCTGTATCGATCATCCCCAGGACGATCACAACAACGGCGGCGAGCACGACGAAAAGCACGAGTCCAACAACTGCAGTACCGAAGCAGTGATTGAAGTCGTCGAAGGGACAGTCAACGTCCCCGATGTCGACCTCACCCCGAGCGGCTTCACCCTCCTCCAAGCCCCTACCTACGCTGGCGACTTCGTCCGTCTCGGCGCCACCATCACCAATCAAGGCACGGTCAATGCCACAGCTGACATCCGCAGTGCCTACACGGTTTCCTGCAATGGGGGATCGAACATACTGCTCACTGACGATGGCACCATGGCCAGCAGCCTCACGGCTGGTGCGAGTGCTTGGGAAGAGACCCTCACCCCGGTTCAATTGCCGAATGTGGTCGGAACCTGCACCCTCTCTTTTTTCACCGACTACCAGGGAACACAACCGGAAACAGATGAGACCAACAACTCAGCCAGCCTGACGGTGACGTTGGCGCCCAAACCACCACCCCAACCCGACTTCATCGTGAGAGCGGTTGGTCCAGCGGGTGGGTCAGCGTCGATCAAGGCGGGGAGCAAGTTCTATCCAGCGATGTACGTGAAAAACGTCGGCACCGCTCCCTCACCAGCAGCAATCCGGAGCTCGTACTGGTTCATGGGTCCGGGCACGGGCGGTACCTGGACGTACATTACCGATGATGGGACCGAGGCTTCCAAACTCTGCATCGGTTGTGAAGAACGCGAGCAGTACGATGGCGGCATGAAGATCAGTGCCCGTGGCACGTACTACTTCAAGGGTTGCGCTGATTATCAAAGTGCGGTCACAGAGTCAAATGAAGCCAACAATTGCACGGTGAGTAGTCCCATCACGGTCTATTGAGGGAGTCTGGACTTGATTTCAAAACAAACGAGGTCTTGAGTGCCTGGGGTCCGAATGGATCCTGGGCGCTTTTTCTTTAATTACTATCACTTTTGAGCCGGAGCCGGGCATCGAGGATGCGGAAGGCTGCGCCATCAGGGAAGGCGAGGAGCGGATTGATATCGAGCTCAACGATTTCGGGGAAGTCGACCGCGATTTGCGACAGAAGTGCGAGGTATACCTTCAGTTGGCCGAGATCAATGCCGGTTTCACCGCGGGTACCGAGGAGGAGCGGGAGACACTGGAGCTCATCCAACATCGCATCGATGTCCGACGGGAGGAGCGGAGCGAAGCGCATGGCGATATCCCGGAAGGTCTCGACATGGATACCGCCGAGGCCCACGACGACGAGCGTACCCAGGCCGGGTTCACGCTTCAGCCCCAAGAGGAGCTCACGTCCGCCGGCTGCGGCCATCTCAACGGCCATGACACCATCGATTCGCGCGTGGGGCGCATGGATCCGGACGGTGGCGAGGAGGTGTTCGTATGAGACCGCCGCTTCTTCGGGTTTCACGTTGAGGATGACACCGCCGACATCGGACTTGTGGATGATGTCCGGCGAGGCGATTTTCAGCGCGATGGGAGCACCCATGTCTCGGGCAAAAGCGTCCGCTGTATCATGCGATGTGACGAGCGCACTTCTCAGAAACGGAAAACCATAGGCAGACAGAAATCGAGCGGCTGATCCTTCGCCGAGCTGCGTCTGTCCGGCCGCGCGGGCCTCGGCGAGTACCTGGCGGGCCCGATCTGTGTCGACTGCCAGGATTGTCGGAGACTCAGTCCGAAGTGAGCGACACCACTCTCCGAACTCAGCGAGCGCTCCGAGTGCTCGGGCACCAGACTCGGGGTAGAGGAGATTTGGGATACCTGCCTTTCGGAGCACTTCTTGTCCAGGAAAGACGAGCCGATCACCCGAAAAGACTGTGGTGATCGGGAGTTGGGGGAATGCTTTACGGAGTTTCACAATTGCCTCAGCCGTGCGCTCTGCTTCGGTCATCGTCTGAGGTGTGAGGATGACGAGGAGGAGGTCGACACCCGCATCGGCCGCGACGATATTGAGTGCCTTGGTATAGCGGTCCGCGAGCGCATCACCGAGCACGTCAATGGGATTATGTGTATTGGCCGCCGGTGGCAACACCGCCTGGAGCTTTTCGACGGTCCCATCCGCGAGTGTTGCGAGTTCGAGTCCGGCCTTGATGCTGGCATCGGTCGCGAGGACACCGAGTCCACCAGCATTGGTCACGATCGCGATCCGTTTGCCGCGTGGGACAGGGTTCTGATCGAGGACGAGGAGGAGTTCGGTGAGGGCTTCGAAACTCGCTGCCCGAAATATCCGCGCCTGGCGGAAGAGCGCATCGTAGGCGGCATCGCTCCCCGCGACAGCACCCGTGTGTGAGCTCGATGCGCTGGTCCCAGCCGCAGTCGTCCCAGCTTTTAGGGCGACGATCGGCTTGGCCTGCTTCGAACGGAGATTGTCCCGGCCCAGGGTGATGAAGCGGGCGGCATCGGACAGGTTTTCGGTGTACAGACCGATGGTCCGAGTGGCCTCATCTTTGAACAAGTATTCGAGGAGGGCGGGTTCATCGATGACAGCCTTGTTCCCGATCGAGGCGAAGAGCGAGAATCCGAAGACACCCTTGGTGAGGTCGAGGAAGGCGCTGGTGAGGGCGCCGCTCTGGGAGAAAAACGCAATCGATCCAGCTGTCGGGATGGACGAGGCGAAAGAAGCGTTGAGGAAATGTCGGGGATTGATGAAGCCGAGGCAGTTCGGCCCGAGGACCGCGATATTGTATTCCTCGGCGATGGTGACGATTTCGGACTCGAGGGCCTGACCGACAGGACCACTTTCTTTGAATCCGGCGCTGATGATGATGGCGGCACGGACGAGTCGTTCGCCCGCTTCGCGCAGTACAGCGGGGACGATTTTTGCTGGGACGATGATGATCGCCAGGTCGATGGATCCAGGGACAGCATCGATGGACGGATAACACACCCGGCCCAAGAGGGTATCGGTCTTCGGATTGATGAGATACACATCACCGGAGTAATCACTCTCAATGAGATTTTTGGCGACATCGTTCCCGACGCTTCCTGGAGTCGTCGAGGCCCCGATGACGGCGATGGACCGGGGGGCAAACAGGCTCTGGAGGGACATGTTGTGTGTTGTTTTCATCCTTCATAGTAGCCGACCGGCGGGGAATTGACAAAACTGGCGTCTTCTGGTAGCATCGTGGGTTACCGCTTTATTCGCTCAATGACGCAACTATGAACAGCTCACTCGCTCTCCAGTGGAAGAATGGCCTCCTCGCCGTGGTGCTCTTTGCGCTGATCCTCGGCCCCGTCGTCGTGCTCGGGGGTTCCAAGTCGATCTACGTCGACGAGGACAATAAGGGCAATCAGGACGGTTCCTACAGCCATCCATATCGCACTATTTCCAAGGCGTTGAAGCAGGCCAAGGGCTCGACAACCGTGTATGTCGCTAAGGGAACGTACAAGGAAAACCTCACTCTGCCCAAGGATGTCAAACTCGTCGGTGGCAAGAACATGGACGATGTCGTTATCAAGGCCGACAATCCGGACCAGCCGGTCATCACCATGAAGGATGATACCGAGATCAATAAGCTCACCATCGTCGGTGGGCGTCATGGCGTGCGCGTCGTGGAGCATGCCCGGGCCAAAATCGTGCGTTCTGTCGTCAAGGGGAGCACCCGCGACGGCATCCACATCGACCGTGGTTCTCGTGACAAAAAAGAGCAGGTTATTATCGATCAGTCAGTCATCAAGAACAATCGACTGGCCGGTATCTATTCCGACAAGCGTAGCCTCATCGTCACCGGGACCGATATCACTGGCAATGGTGATGGCGTCGATCTCATCGCTGAAGTGAAGGCCTGGTTCGAGGATAACCGTGTGCTCGAAAACCGGGGTTCGGGTTTCAAACTGACCATCGACGGTGCCTCATTCTGGAGCAAGGACAATTCCATCCGCCGGAATGGCCGCGAAGGTGTGGAGGTGAACTCATATGGCTCGGCCGGTTCGATCGGATTCAAGAAGGCTACGTTCATCGACAATGGTCGGTATGCGATCGCGCGTGTGGTACGGGCGGGAAACGGTGATTTCTCCGGACTCACGCTCACCGCGACCAATCGTTATGAAGGCAATCGTCTTGGCACCATCTCATCGGTACTTCGGATTCGGTAATGAGGAGTGTCTTGTGGGTCGCATGGAACTGGCACAGAGTAGCCAGTTTTATGCTTTTTTCTCACCCAGAAGCCACTGGCTCCAGCAGGCATCCGTCGACGGAACAGGGGCTTCCTCAAAATGAGGATTTCAAGTGAGTTGATCGCCCATTTTCCCCACTCGTCGCTCTAGTCGAAAATAGGCTTGACAGAAGACTCATTCTTTGCTACTGTACACCGTTAAATCCTTTGGTTTAGAACCGCTATGAAAATCGCTTTCATCGGTCAAAAGGGCATCCCAACGCGGTCGGGTGGCGTGGAAAAGCATGTCGAAAAGCTTTCCGCGCGTCTGGTGCAGATTGGGCATGAGGTGACCGTCTATACACGCCCCAACTATACCCCCAAAGAGCTGAGCTCGTTTCGGGGCGTCCGGCTTATCTCGCTGCCGTCTATCTCGACCAAGCACCTTGACGCGATCACGCATTCTTTCCTTGCGACCGTGCACGCGCTGTTTCAGGATTACGATGTCATTCATTACCACTCGATCGGACCGTCTATCCTCTCGATCATTCCGCGCATTCTGAAACCGAAGACACGCGTCATCTCGACCTTCCACAGCCGTGACTACTTCCACAAGAAGTGGGGATTCTTCGCACAGAACTTTCTGAAGGCGGCGGAGTTCTTCACCTGCAAAGTCCCCGAACGGACGATCACGGTGAGCCAAGAGCTCGCTCAGTACGCCAAGGATTTTTACCATTGCGATGCGGTGTATATCCCGAACGGTGCAGAGGTGGAGATGGTTGCCTCTCCGGATGTCCTCTTGGAGTGGGGGCTGCGACCGGGTCGCTATGCCTTGTCCGTCTCGCGTCTCGTCGGTCACAAAGGTATCCATTTTCTCATCAAGGCATTCATGGAGCTCGAGGATACCAATAAATTGCCAAATAACTACAAACTTGTCATCGTCGGTGCCCCAGCCAATACGCCGGACTATGAGAAGTATCTGCGGACGATGGCCGCCGGACGGAAGAACATCCTCTTCATCGGCGAACTGCGAGGGAAGCGGTTGGCCGCACTCTTCACGCATGCCGGTCTCTTCGTCCAGCCATCCGAAAATGAAGGGATGTCGATGGCCTTGCTCGAAGCAATGGCTTATGGACTTCCGGTGGTCGTGTCCGATATCGCTCCCAATCTCGAAGTGATTCGCGGCGGGTACGGAGCGGTTTTCCCCGTGAAAGATGTCGAAGCGCTGAAGCAGGAGATGGCGCACTATATCAATCGGCCCGATGAGGCCAAGCGGCTCGGCGAGTCGGCTCGAACGCGTATTGATGCGGCCTTCAGCTGGGACGCCATCGCTCGCCAGACGGCGGGTGTCTATCAAGAGACGATCAATGCTCAGCCGAGCGGTTACCACTGGATTACCAAACATGTTGTCTAATCTCTTCCGTCGATCATTCTGGGCTGTCTTCGTCCCGCTCCTCCTCGCAGCGGGACTGTTCTGGATGGACGAACTGCGCGGCTATTCGGGTGAGATGTCGCTGTTCATTTTGCCCAAGACAGTTTCTGCCACCGGCGCCGCGGCCAATCTCGTGGCTCTGTCACGCGAGACGTCATTTGCGCTTGCAGTGTACGCGGCAACCGATACCCTCGAGAGTCCGTTCGCCGGCAAGACGCCCGCGGAACGTCGGGCGATCTGGCAGGACCGGACCGAGGTCCGTTCTGTCGGCCAAAGTGATGTCATCCATGTCTCGTCGCACGGTGACGACAGTGATGAAGCAGAGCAACTGACGCAGGCGATCGTCGCGGAGCTCGTCCGGACTGCCAGCCGGTACTACAATCAGAAAACCGATATCGATATCCGCATCGTTGGTGATCTCGTGATCATCCCGCGCTTCACCGCCTGGCCGCGCTTCCTTTTCTCGGCAGTAGCGACGGCGCTGTTTTTCACCACGCTTTTCTTCTCTATCTACCGGCTGATCGAGTGGGTATTCCCGGAGCGGCACAGCCGTCGTCCGGGAGACGGCGAATACGTCATCTCGTCCGAGACTTTCAAGCCACGGGTGCCGACCTATTGGGGACATGAAGAGTCGGTCTCGCCGGCCGAATCGGAAACCCTCGTGCCGGAAGAATCAGTAACAGAACCAGTCGTTGCACCCGAACCGACTGCATCGGACATGTCAGCCATGCCGTCCGAGATGATTGATACGACTGCTGAAGGGCAGGCGGAAGAGACGGTGGAAACGGGGGAATATGCCAAGACAGCGGCGGCAGAAGCAATCGAGCAGGAGGCGGCCATAGAAACTGAAGAATGGACGGTTGAGGATGGCCAATTGCCTGAGGATAATCACTCGCTGTCCTATGAAGCCGAACGGGCTGGACTGACCGAAGACGTGTCGGCGGGTTATGTGTCGCATGCTGCCGCGCCGGACAATTTGCCGATTGTCGACGGACCGATCACGCCGCTTCAGGGGGCGCAGGCTCGGCTCATGAAGGCCGACATCGATGCGACCGCCGAAGCTAATGCGGCCGCTGCTGAACCGGTCTTTCCGGAGGTTGCGAAGACTGAGCCGACCGAACCACAAACGCATGAACCGACACGCGAAGACTATCGTCGCCGTCTGAATGAGCTTTTGAGTGGTAAGATGTAGAAGTCATCATTGCTTATACCCACGATGAAACTTTTCTTCACGACTACCCTCGTCATCGTCGTCATCCTCCTCGTCGGTGGGTATTATTGGACGACGCGGATGAACGATGTGGGCGACGGACTGTTCGGCGGGGAACTGACGGGTGATCTCGCGACTCTGACCAAACTCGCTGGAGCGTTCATGAATACCGCAGGTGAAGAACGTATCTTCCTCGTCTTGTTTCAAAACAATATGGAGCTTCGTCCGGGCGGTGGCTTCATCGGCTCGTTCGGTATCCTGAAGGTGAAGGATGGATCGATCACGGACTTCGCCTCGCATGATGTGGTCAACTTCGACGGTCGGATTCCGGACACGGTCCCGGCTCCATATCCTTTGCCCGAGACACTTGGGGTCAAAAGTCTCAAGCTCCGTGATTCCAATGTCTCGCCGGACTGGTCGGTGAATGCGAAAGTAGCGGAGGATTTTTATCGGATGGGTAAAGGCGAAGAGACACTCGACGGGGTGATCGGTATCACGACCAATGTCCTGACGTCGTTTCTCTCGGTGGTCGGCCCCGTCGAGGTGCCCGGCTATCCAGGGGAATTCGATGCTGAGACGGGTGTGCTCGATCTGGAGTATCAGGTGGAGCAGGCGTTTTATAAGCAGGGGATTACCCGGGGCGAACGCAAATCCATCATGAATCTCCTCGGTGACATCATCCTCGAAAAGGCGAAGGCCTTGCCCGTGTCAGGAAAGTATGAACTTTTCAAAGTGGTTCTGGATGACCTTCACAAAAAAGACATTCAAATTTCGTTCAAGGACGAAGGACTGCAACAGGTGGTCCGATCGGCCGGGTGGAGCGGCGAGGTCAATCAAGAGTGGAAACAGGATTATCTCCTCGCGGTCGATTCAAACCTGAATGCATTCAAGACTGATTATCGGATGCGGCGGAAGATGGATTACACCATCGATCTCTCGGGTGAGGCACCCAAGGCGAAACTCGTCGTGACCTATGAGCACACGGCCAAAGAAAAGGACTACATGACAAAGGACTATCAGTCGTTTTCTCGGATCTATGTGCCCGAAGGGAGCTGGCTCGAATCTGTCACTGGTGCGGCCAAACCGGCGGTCTTTGGGAGCGAACTGGGGCATAAGTACTTTGGGGCGATTGTCCAGGTGCCGCTCGGAACGACCAAGACTGTGACCTGGAATTATGTCTTGCCAAAAACGATCACGGCGGCTGACTATGATTTGCTCATCGAGAAGCAACCGGGACTCAATGATGTGCCCGTCACGGTGACCGTCATCGGAGTGGGCGACGAGACGGATCAAAAAAGTTTCATCTTGAATCGGCCGAGTACCTGGTCTGCGCTCGAGTAAGAGGTGGTATCGTGGGAAGCTGGAGGCTTCCCAGTAGTGAAAAGGGGATATGACATGCCGCGTGTGCCCTATCCCTTTTTCACTGCTATCGGAATAATTGGCAGTACGGTTCTTTCCCACTCTCTCGCGCCACTAGCGCTTCTTCTGAAAGGATTAGCTATGAATGAAGTATGGGCTTCTCCGTTGTTTCACACCGCTGTTTTTCTCGGCATCTCGGTGTTTCTCGGTTTCGTCTACGTGCTTCAACCCGTCAAAACGGCGACACTCTGTGGTTGGTGTGCGGTGTATGCGGTTCAGCGGCATTCAGTTGTTGGAGCCATCATCCCGCCGCCGCAGTTCGTCCGGTATTACGAAGGTATTGTTTGGCGGGTATGGGGGTGGTTCCTCGTGCCGCTGCTCGTCAATATGGGTCTGTGGTCTCTCTTCCCGCCTGAAGAACGCTTCCTGAACATCTGGTGGTTTCTCATCCTCGGTGCCGAGGTCTGGCTCGGTCTGTGGCTTCGGCGGCAGCGGCGTGTACGACTGACATCCGATTGGCTCAGGTATGAGCAGCTAACGGAAGCAGCAAACCGTGTCCTCGAAGGGAGGATCACCGATCAGACAGCGCCGTTTGAACGCACTTATTATGGACGGCAAATCACCTTCAAGGTGATAGCCGATGGCCGAATAGTGTGGACCCACAGGCTCTTTGTCTACTCCGAATCTGATGCTGATTACGCGGTCCGGTATTTCGGGTCTGATCAGCTGGTCCGGATTATCTATCGCCCGCGTGAAACGCGAGATGATGATGGCTCGCTGATCGACGAGTTGCCCGAGGCTGTCAGTGGCGTCATCCTCAGAGTCGAGGCGCTGGCGCAGTCTCAACCCGTCAGTCCAGACGCGGAAGCGGCGAGACTGTAGTGGCTCAGCGACCACCAGGTGAGCCGACAGGAATAGATGAAACAAACTGAACAGCGTAGGCCCGCCGTTTCGTTCCTTCGCCGGAGTCCAGCACCCCTGGATACTCCGGCTCTTTCTTTACATAGCAGACGAGTTGTGGTATGTTGATGGGCACTCGACTGGAGTTTTTGGGTCGCGTGTCGGTGTCAGTGCTGATTTGATGACACTGATGTTTGAAAGATTTCGTCCCTTCCCAATTCACCCTGCGTCACATAATCGACGCTCACTCACAAAGGATCCGCACATGGATTATCTCTCGCTTCTCTTCGCCTTTTTCGGCGCGGAAATCATGCAGGGGACATTTGTTTTCCTTGCCTCCGTTATTCTTGGCCTGTGGTTCACTTGGTCAGGTTTCGGTCTTTCCCGATTGCGGGATATGCTCATGCTGTATGAAGAGCGCCGGAAGACCGATGTCGGCGCGCGCGCTATTCCGCCGCTGTTCGTCCAGTATCTGAACCGTCGCTGGGATCAAGTGGGTTGGGTCCTCGTCCCGGTGATCATCAACCTGACGTGGTGGTTCGGGCTCGATATACGGGAGCTGTGGGCCTGGTCGGGCATCGGATTGACCGAACTCTTTGCGGGCTGGTGGCTGCAGCATGGCCGTGGCCAGCGCTTTGAGACCGAGTGGGGGATCTGGCTAGAACTCACCCAGCCGGTGAATCACTGCCTCGACGGTTACATCAGCTATCCAGCTGGTGATGACTGGAACACTCAGAAGAAGGGATTCAATATCTACGTGGTGAGGGATAATCCAGAAACTCACAAAAAGGAAATACTCTCCTGTTTCATCCCGTTCGGAGCTGCCAAGCGTTATCCGATCTGGGGTGTTTCCGGTCAACCGCTCCGTATCTTCTATCGACTCCGTACGCCACAGCCAGGCGAGTTTGAACCAATGCCGCGCACTGTGCTCATGTATGAGATCGTCGGTTACCAGGTATTACCCGAGACGCACCGGACCGTAACCACCCGCAATGCCCCGACGTTAGAGAAGTATGAACAGCATCTCGCGGAGCGCCCGTGGGACTGCGGGTAGTCGTCGACTCACCCCGCCCCTCAGCCTTATTGCAGTTCGCCGGAGTCCAGAATCTTGGATTTCCGGCGTTCTTTTTGTCTGAGGGCGACCATGATAGTATGAGGGGTACTTAGTATTTTTTGCTATGCAATTCGATATTCTCTCTATTTTTCCTGAAGCGTTCGAGAGCTATTTTCAGGCCTCAATTTTGAAGCGCGCTCAGGACGCTGGACACATTTCGATCCGGACGCACGATGTCCGCGTCTTCACGACCGACAAGCATGGCAAAGTCGATGATACGCCGTATGGCGGTGGAGCAGGGATGGTGATGGCGGTGGAGCCGTTTGATCGGGCGCTCCAGTCGATTCAGGCAGTGCCCAAGACGGTTGGCACGCGCATCATCCTCCTCTCGGCCAAGGGTCGGCCGTTTGATCAGGCGAAAGCGCGCGAGCTCGCCGGATGTGAGCGGCTCGTCCTCTTATGCGGCCGGTACGAAGGTGTCGATGAACGCGTCGCGGAGCATCTCGTCGATGAAGAGCTGTCTCTCGGGTCTTTCGTCTTGACCGGCGGAGAGCTAGCGGCGATGATCGTCGTCGATGCCGTCGCGCGGCTCCTCCCGGGTGTCCTCGGAAATGAAGAGAGTGCTCGGGGCGAGTCGTTTGCTGATGGAGAAAACGTGGAGTTCCCGCAATACACCAAACCAGAAACCTATCGCGGTTGGGCGGTCCCATCTGTGCTCTTGTCTGGTCATCATGCCGAGATCGCCGCGTGGCGCCAAGCACAATCCCAATACCAAACCAAACAACGTTATGAAACAGCCATCCCGGTGGTCCCTCTTCCGGAATAACGCCGGACCGAGCGATCGCTGGCTGAAGCTCTCAGTCTTCACGCTCATCGGCCTCGGCCTCCTTACGATCGCCTCCGCGGGTGTCTCGTACGGCAATATCCGTTTCGGTGACCCGTACTATTTCTTCAAGGAGCAGCTCCTCGGTCTGGGTGTCGGGACCGTCCTCCTTCTCATCGCCGAACGCATCCCGTACGCGGTCTGGCGCCGATTCGTCGTCCCACTGTTCATCCTCGCACTCATCTTGCTCATCCTCGTGTTCATTCCGGGCTTTGGGACCTCGGTCTATGGAGCTGCCCGCTGGGTCGATCTCGGACCATTCTCCTTTCAGCCGTCCGAAATCATGAAGATCGCGATCATCTTTTACCTCGCGGCGTGGCTGTCGCGGCGTGGCGCTCGGACCGCCGAGGACTTTTACGAGGGATTCGTCCCATTCCTCGTCGTCTTGTCGCTCGTCGGCTTTCTCATCATCAAGCAGCCGGACACCGGGACGCTTGGTCTCATATTCTGTATTGCGCTTTCGATCTTTTTTGCTTCAGGGGCGAGTTTGCGGCATATCGTGGGTCTCATCGGTTTGGCCTTCGCCTCGCTTTTTGTCCTCATCAAGATCGCGCCGTACCGGATGGAACGCTTCCTCGTCTTCCTCAATCCCGAACATGATCCGCTCGGGGCGGGCTATCAGATGACACAGGCGTTTCTCGCGATTGGAACCGGGGGCTGGTTCGGCGTGGGCTTGGGTCACAGCCGGCAGAAGTTCAACTACCTGCCCGAGCCGGTGACGGACTCGATCTACGCTGTCTTGGCGGAAGAGACGGGCCTCCTCGGTGGAGCGGTAGTCGTGGCGCTCTTCCTCTTCTTCCTCTGGCGTGGGATCCGCATCGCGGTACGGGCGCCAGACATGTTCGGACAGCTGCTCGCGGTCGGTATCACGGCCTGGGTCACGTGCCAGGCCTTCATCAATATCGCGGCTATCACGGGTCTCATCCCACTGACCGGCATCCCGCTGCCATTTATCAGTTTCGGCGGGACTTCGCTCGCGGTCCTCATGGGTGCGGTCGGTGTCTTGCTGAATATATCCCGGCACTCTACACTGAAAGCATAGGTGCCTACCTTATTCTCTCTTTCGCCGCGAAAAACAGTTCCTTGCGTGCGAAAAAAGCATGAGGCGAGGAAGGCTACCAAATCGAGGTAACATGACGAGACTCAGGATTTTTGCAGCTCAAGGAACGGTTTTGTAGCCGATACGGAGATTAAGATAGGCACCAATACATATGGCGAAACGAGTCGTACTCACGGGCGGACTATCCGGCGGTCATACGTTTCCGCTGATTGCGGTGGCGCGCGCTTTGGTGAAAGAGACCAAGGGCGATGTCGAGTTCCTCTTCATTGGTTCGCGCGGCGAGTTCGAAGCGACCGCGATGGAGGAAGCCGGGATACCTTGCAAGTTTATTCCGACGGCCAAGTGGCGGCGTTATTTTTCGCTGCAAAATTTCGTCGATCTGTTCAAGCTCCCGGCGGCTTTCGGGCAGGCACTCTGGCATTTGCTCTGGTTCATGCCGGATGTTGTCTTTTCCAAGGGGGGCGCTGCGTCCGTACCCATCGCGTTTGCGGCTTGGCTGTACCGTATCCCGATCCTCATCCATGATTCGGACGCAGTCGCTGGTCGGGCCAATCGGACGGTCGCGCGTTATGCGTCACGTATCGCGATCGCCTATGAGCGGGCCCGGCGTTTCTTCCCCGCCAACAAGATCGCCCTGACTGGCAATCCGATCCGTGAAGAAATCCTCGCTGGTGATGCCGAACGCGGCAGGACCAATCTCGGCTTCACCGTCGAGCGACCGATCATCGCCGTCATCGGTGGCAGTCTCGGTGCCGAGGTCTTGAACAAGAGCGTCGTTCGTATTCTGCCGGATCTCCTCGCGGCGGGCTATCAGGTGATGCATCTCACCGGGCGGCGCAATCTTATGAAAGTGCAGGCCGATGCTCAAGTGCTCGGGCTCGAAGCCGGACAGGGCTATATCGCGCTGCCGTTTCTTCCAGCAGCGGAACTGGCCGATGTTTATGCCCTCGCGACGGTCGTCATTTCGCGCGCCGGTGCCTCGACCATCGCCGAGCTCGCCGCCTTGGCCAAGCCTGCTATCCTCGTGCCCTTGTCGACCGCGGCGAACAATGAGCAGCGAGAGAACGCCTATGAGATCGCTCGGCGCGGCGGCGCGGTCGTCATCGAGGAAGCCAATCTCGGCAGTCATATCCTGATGGAAGTGATCGCGGACGTCGTGAATCACCCGGATCGGGCACACGCGATGGGTGAAGCGCTCCAGAAGTATTACTATCACCCCAATGCAGCCCAGGCAATCGCCCGTGGACTCATGACGCTCTACTAGCCAATAGTTTTCCCTGTATGGTGTTTTCGGATTTCAAACGCTGGCACCTGATCGGCATCAAGGGCGCGGGGATGACGGCACTCGCCGAACTCCTCATCGGTCGAGGCGCTCGAGTGACGGGCTCCGACACGGCTGAAGTCTTTTACACCGACGCTATTTTGAAGCGGTTGCAGGTGACGGTCATGACGCCATTTGCCCCGGCCAATCTCCCAACGACTGCCGAAGTGTTTGTCTATTCGACTGCGTATACGCCGGAGACCAACCCGGAACTGAAAGCTGCACTGGAGTCTGGTCGGCCAGTCCTGACCTATCCCGAAGCGATCGGTGCGCTGACTCAGGAGAAGATGACCATCGCGGTCTGCGGTACCCACGGCAAGACGACAACTTCGGCGCTCCTCGCGGATGTACTTCGCGCCGCAGGTGTCGATCCGTCAGCGGTCATCGGGAGTGAAATCCGTAGCTGGGGCGGCAGCGCGCTCGTGGGCCAGGGCCCCTACTTTGTCATCGAGGCGGATGAGTACCAGAACAAGCTCGCCCTCTACCAGCCGCTCGGTGCTATCTTGACGAGCGTCGATTGGGATCATCCGGATTACTTTCCGACGGTCGCAGCGTATGAAGCCGTGTTCGCGGATTTTCTCGCTCGGATTCCACGTCACGGCTTTGCGGTCATCGCTGGTGATCAGGCCCGGGCAGAATTCCTCTCGCGCGATGTGGCCGCGACCCGCTACACGTATGGATTTCTCCCGACGAACATGGTTCGCGCGGTCGAGTACCGCGTCGTGCCCGAAGCAGAACGGATGGATGGCGTGCTCCAGGAATTCTCGGTCGAGTATCACGGGGAGCGTCTGGGTCCGTATCGACTCCGTCTCGCCGGTCGGCACAATGTCGAAAATGCGCTCGCGGTCATCGCGGTGACCCTCCACCTGAAACTCGATCGTTTGGCGGTTCAGCAGGGGATCGCGGCCTTCACGGGGACGAAGCGACGGTTCGAATACCTCGGTGAACGGCGCGGTGCCCTCGTCTATGACGACTATGCGCATCACCCGGCCGAAATTCAAGCGACGCTCGTGGCCTTCCGTGACCTCTATCCCACTCGGCGACTCTTTGTCGTCTTTCATCCGCATACCTTCAGTCGGACCAAGGCACTCCTCGAGGAATTCGCGACGAGTTTCGAACTCGCCGATGGTGTCGTCATCCTCGACATCTATGGCAGTGCGCGCGAAGTTCAGGGTGGTGTGTCAGCTCGCGAGCTCGTTGATCGGATCAATCACTACACGCCGGACAAGGCGGCCTATGCGCCCGATCGGGCGGTCCTCGCGGCGGAAATTGCTCGCGATATGCAGCCGAACGATGTTATCATAACCATGGGTGCGGGTGATGTCTGGCAAGTCGCCGAGACCATCCTCGCGGCATCAAAGACAAATCGCAAGAACAAAACGCTATGAAGAAAAAACTCATCGTGCTCATCGCCGGGGTTTTCGTTGCTGCTTTGTGTTGTAGTGCTTTTCTTCTCATGATGGCAATCCCGATGCCTGGTCCGCTCTCCTAATCCGTTCTGGGCTGCGTTGTTATGCTCACCGTAGAGAGAGATGTCCCTCTCGCCCCATTTTCGACTTTTCGGATCGGTGGACCGGCCGATTTCTTCGCGTCCGTGACGACCGTGGCGGAGCTCATCGAAGCGCTCGAGTACGCTGCTGACAATTCCCTGAAGACCTTCGTATTTTCTGGTGGGAGCAATCTCCTCATCGCGGATCATGGTTTCCGGGGGCTGGTCATCCGGGTCGCCAATGCTTCGGCGCGGGTCAGTGGTCACGACATCATCGCCGATGCGGGGGCACCGCTCCTCAGTATCGTCCGGCTCGCGATCAGCCATGGCCTTGCCGGATTGGAACGGCTCGCGGGTATCCCAGGTTCACTCGGTGGGGCCATCCGCGGCAATGCGGGCGCGTTCGGAGCCGAGATCCGGGACAGTGTCCTCTCGGTGAAAGTGTATGACCGTCAAGCCAAGATGCTCCGAGAATTTTCGATGAAGCAATGCGACTTCGGGTATCGGCAAAGCTATTTCAAAACACATCCCGAGATCGTCATCCTCTCGGCGACCTTGCGGCTTGAGGAATGGAATGCCGCCGAACTCGGTCGGATCGCCGAGGAGACAATTTCGGTCCGTGAAGCCAAGCATCCGCAAAGCGCGCGTTGTGCGGGATCGTTTTTCATGAATCCACTCGTTTCGGATGAGCAACTCCGCGAGGAATTCGCCCACGACACGGCCAAGGTCCCCAAAGATGGCAAACTGCCAGCCGGTTGGCTCATCGACCATGCAGGGCTCCGCGGCAAGCGTATCGGTGGCGCCCAGGTCAGCCCCCAACACCCAAACTATATCGTGAACACCGGTACCGCCACAGCCGAGGACGTCATCATGCTCGCTTCCGTCGTGAAGCAGCGTGTCCGCGACCAGCTCGGTATCCAGCTTCGCGAGGAAGTCCAGCTCGTTGGGTTCTGAATTGATCCACCTCGAAAAAAGCGTGAATCGAAGTCATTTTCTTGGCCGAATTCACGCAATATTGACCAAAAAGCGTGAATATGCTATCATATTTGAGTAATATTCACTAATAATTATGGCTACAACGAAGCCGATCCGTGATCGCATCCAATCGCTCAAGCGAGAGTTTGATACGCTCAAGAAGGGGAAGGAATCGCTCCTTATTTTATTGGATGAGGCGGAAATTCCAGAGAGTGTCTATAATTCGAATGCGATCGAGAATTCAACGCTTACTCTTCGGGAGACCGAAAAAATCCTGCTCGATGTTGCTGTTTCGCGCGATGTTTCGGTCCGGGAAGTATTTGAGGCAAAAAATTTGGCCCGGGTTGTCAATTACATCCGTGAGAAATCGCAGGCGAAGGAAGTGGATGAAGACCTGATGCTCCTCTTGCACCAGATGCTTATCGGCGGGATTCGTGATGACATCGCTGGCCGGTTCCGTACGAGGGGGGAATATGTCCGTGTGGGGACACATGTCGCCCCAGCCCCCGAGCATGTCCAGTCGCTCGTCGCGTCGCTCATCACAGAACGGGGCAGCAACCAGAGTGCCTATTTTCTGGACCAGATCGCTCGCTTCCATCTGGATTTCGAGAATATCCATCCTTTCTGTGATGGTAACGGGCGGATCGGTCGGGTGCTCATCTCCTATCAGCTCCTGCGTCTCGGCTTTCCGATTATTATCATTCGAGACAAGGAAAAGGATATGTATTATCAGGCGTTCGCTGATTACCGTGATCGAAAGATTACGAAGACGATGGAAAAGGTGCTCTCGCTCGCGTTGATAGAGTCGCTTCATAAACGGATCACGTACTTGCAAGGGAAACCGATCGTCTCACTCGCTGTGTATGCGAAGCAGCAGGGGAAATCGGTTTCGGCGGTATCGAATGCCGCACGGCGTCAAAATATCCCTGCTTTTCGCGAAAAGGGAGTGTGGAAGATCGGTTGTGAGTAGATGAGCGGACGGGTCTGCTCCGGCAGTAGACAGCCTGAGGCCCCGTGGAGTAAACTGGGGTGTAGTTTTTGGTTTTCTCCTGTACCTTACCGAATGGAGGCAATTGTGATAGAAACTCAACCAGTTGATTTGGATGACCCGACGGATACGGTCGAGAATGATCTGCCCACGACCGTGACGTGTCCTGTCTGCGGGTTCTCGATGACTCGGGCCGAGCGGGATGCCAACATGAATGGCGACTGTTGTTCGGCCGAGTGCGCTCTGGCGAGTGCGATTCCGTTGCACCAGGGACTGCTTTTCACCGACGGTTCGGCGCCGTTCTCTGTCTCCGAACATGGAGACGCGGCGTTGCAGTGGTCAGCGCAGATGGGCCAAGATGATGCGGTTGACAATTGGCGGCAACAGGGCGACACTGACTACAGTGGTTGGCAGCTGAGCCTGTTCGCGTAGTTCACCTGAGCCGCCTTCCGCTGGACACCACAGTCTGACCTCGGCCAACACGTCCTGCTCCTGGGACTATTGGTCCGTTTTGCGGAGAAGCCAGTACGCCTGGCGTCTCCGCTTTTTTTCTAGCCACAGATGACGATGGCTGATACAACATCAAATTGACTATCGAGTCCACGCCACAGCGCTGGTTCTCTGTCGGACTCATTATTTCGGGACTGACGCTCGCATCGTGTCTCGGGTATCTGGGCTATAGCGGGGTGCGAAGCTCTCGCAATCGCAGAAAAGTCACCAATGGCAAACGATCCTATTATAAACTTCCGAAAACTTTCCCATATCCACGCTCGTGTGCGGGAGACTACCTCCGTTGCATGATAGAAAAGGAAAAGATTTCTTTATGAAAGACCAATAGTGAACGAGGAACTATTTCACTTGCAAATACTACCATATTAGTGTATAATTGAACTGCAAGTGAGTTTTAAGGTAATATACAGTGCATATATGAATAGAAAGCCAGAAAAAGGGGAATACCTGGAAGCATTGCTTCGCTCTCCGAAAACGGTCTTTACCACGAGAGATATTGCTTTGTTGTGGGGTGAAGCAGCAGAAAATGCACTGTGTGTTCGATTGAGTAAATATGCGAAGGCGGGAAAGTTGGTCCGCATCCATCGTGGTGTCTATGCGAAGGACAGAGAGTATAATCGTTTTGAGTTGGCGACTCGGATATATACCCCATCCTACATCAGCTTCGAGACCGTATTGACTCGTACTGGAGTGAATTTTCAGTATTATGGGAATATTTTTGTCGCGTCATATGTCTCGAGAGAACTGGTCGTCGATAGACAAAAAATTTCTTTTGTGCGGATGAAAACAGATATTTTGAGCAACCCAGCTGGTATCAATCATTCGGAAGGGTACTCCGTCGCGACGAAAGAGCGCGCTTTTCTGGATCGAGTTTGTGTGAGCAAAGACTATCATTTCGATCATTTGGACGTATTGGACTGGGACAAAGTATTTGAAATTTTGCCAATATATCATAACAAACAAATGGAGAAAAAAGTACAACAATATTTCGAGCATTATCGAGGAAACGTATGACATTGGACTATTCGAAGCACAGGAGTATATTGTTACAGATTTTAAAAGACATTTACTCCGATACAACACTGGCTCCATTCCTCGGCTTTAAGGGCGGTACAGCCGCTTTGTTATTCTATGGATTGAATCGTCATTCAGTCGATTTGGACTTCGATCTTTTGGATGAAACTAAAGAACAGTCAGTGTTCGAGGGAATAAACACTATTGCCAGAAATTATGGGGTGATGATTGATTCTCGAAACAAGCGTTTCAATCTCATTTCCGTGATTTCATACAACAAACAGTCTCAGCATATCAAGATTGAGGTCAATCGCAGAAATTTCGGTTCCCGGTATGAGGTAAAAACGATACTGGGTATCTCACTGCTGGTCATGGCACAAGAAGATATGTTTGCGCATAAATTGATGGCGATGTATGAACGTGTTGGTAAAACGAGTCGAGATATATTTGATGTCTATTTCTTTGCGAAAAATCATTGGCCGATTAATAAGGCGATTGTTGAATCTCGTTCGGGCATGTCATTTGCAGGACTTGTGGCGCTGTGTGTGGAACAGTTAGAGAAAATGAGTGATCGGCATGTTCTCGATGGACTCGGGGAATTACTGACGGAATCACAGAAAGATTGGGCACGCGCAAAGTTACGAACCGAGACAATATTCTTGTTGAGAACTCTGGGAGAGAGTGAGAAATGATATTCCGAAAATTTTCCCGTATTGCAGAGCGTGCGTGTGAGATTACCATAGCGGTGGTGATTGTAACGTTGTGGTTTTCCGGTGGACCTGAGTACAGAATTTCTCTGGAGCGAGGCCACGCCTGAACCTGAACCGGTGAGGTTCACGGTGTATCGACCGTTTGACCAGTATCCCGAAAAATGGGAACCGAAACCTCGGTCCCGTCGGGATGTGTTGGAATGAGCACTCTCCTAGATGCCCTCACTCTCAACTTTCTGACTTCGGCCGAGTGCACGTCCTCCCTCCCTGAGGACACAAGGCCGTTTTGCGGAGAGGCTAGTACGTCTGGCGTCTCCGCATTTTTTGTTTGTCGCACATTGTTTGGTTCTGAAAATTTTTTATTTGCTTGACTTATTTTCAATCGGCTCTATTGTTGAAACAATGAGTGTTTGTGGGAGGGCAAACATATTTCTCAACTCGACAAAACTTTCGAGGAGAAGAAAAAAAATAAAAAAGCAACGATAGGAGCGAGGAGGGCGCTTGTCGTTTATCAATTGCAACATCAAAGCACAGGTCGAGTGCGAGTCGTCGAAGTCATAAATAGCGAAATCTGCTTCTCTCAAATTCCGTTCCCTCATTCTCTCGAGCCGATTTCGGGTTACTCCGGAAGCTGTGCGAGAGAACTGCGTGGATCCTCTGGCTTTCGGTACTGTACTGGAGCAGCGGATGGGTCGATGTGCAGCGGAGGCCGGGATCGAGCGGAGCAGCATAAACCATAACACCAAACCTATGCAAAAGATTTGGAAGAGTGGCCTCGTGGCGCTCGCGGTGGCCGTCGCCGTGGGTGGTGCGACCTACTCGTTCTTTTCGGATACCGAGACATCGACCGGCAATACCTTCACCGCCGGCGCGATTGACCTAACCGTCGATAGTCAGCAGCACTATAACAATGCCGTCTGTGTTGCGGGCTTGTGGCAGCTTGAACCAAGCGCAACAGCTACTGTCCCTCAGTACCCGGTTATCGGGAGTGCGTGTGACGGTACATGGGCAGCGACCAACCTCGGTGCACAAAAGTTTTTCAACTTTGCTGATGTGAAACCGGGAGATAGTGGTGAGGATACCATCTCGCTTCATGTCGATTCCAATGATGCCTTCGCGTGTGTGGATATCGATATCACGAAGAATGATGATGTCAGTACAGTTGATCCGGAGACGGACGCCGGGGACGCGGTCGAGAACGCGGGCAATAACTTCGATGGCGAGCTCGCGCAGAACCTGAACTTCTTCGCATGGGCAGACACGGGTACGACGCCGGGTCTTCAGGGGTCAAATGTTGATACTGCTGAGGGAGACAATATTTGGCAAGCCAATGAGTTGCCGCTCTTCTCGAATGGTGTCGGTTCTGCGAGCGATGTGCTCGGCGGCCGGACATATCGGCTGGCAGATGCTGGGACTGGCGCACTCGCTGGTGGCAGTACGAGCTATATTGGTCTCGCCTGGTGTGCAGGCAATATGACGGCTGCAGCTGGTGTCATTACTTGTGATGGCTCGACCATGGGCAATGTCGCTCAGACAGACTCGCTTGTGGCGAATGTTGCCTTCCGAGTGGAGCAGGCGCGCAATAATCCGAATTTCTCCTGTTCACGTGTCGTGCGCCAGGGCGACTTGGCCGAGAGCCTTCCGGAGCTCATCGCCGCTCCGAACAGCTGGCTCTTTCACAATGATTCGAATGACGCAGCGTTCATCATGACCACAAACCAGTTTGCAGGTACTGGTGGTGCAAATGAAATTGTCGCTGGTCCGGATACTGTTGGTGCAGCACGCTTTGTGCTCGATAACGGCACCGATCCGCTCTACATCGGAACTAACATCGGCAATCCCCGCTACAACATCGCGACCTACAAGTACAAGGACGTGAAACTGTCGGACATCGGATCTTTGAAGTATCGGATCTATGATGCCTCGGCTTCTTCACAGACGCCTTACCTCCACTTCAATGTTGACTTCAATAACAGCGATACGTGGCAGCGTCGCTTGGTGCAGGTGCCGACCGGCGTGGCTGTGAATACCTGGACGACGGTAGACGCCTTGGCGGGTAATTGGACCTACTCTGGTCCGACCTGGCCAGTGGGTTTGGTGGATATTACCGGAACAACTCCTGGTACTACTTCGCGTACGTGGGCTGATGTATTGGCCAACTATCCAAATGCCGAAACGCGCTCGACTGACTCATTCTTTGGTGTCCGCGTCGGACATCCTGGACCGATTGGTGAGACCAGTTTCGTCGATTGGATTGAATTTGACGGCGAAGTAACTGACTTCGAGAACTAGTCTCGTGATTTCCTCACTTCGCATCACCAATTGGGTGGTGCGAGGGAGGGAAAACACGATAACTTATAACGTCGCCGTATATGTGGAAGATAACCAAAGGACTCTTCACAGTACTCGTGGTAGCAGCGGCTGCCGGTGCCGGGACATATTCTTTCTTCGTCGATCAGGAATCGTCGGTGGGCAATACGTTCGCCTCGGGTGTGATCGAGCTGAAGGTGGACAATGAGTCCTATGTCACCGATGACGATGGGAAATTGGTGGCCAGCCCGGCGACCTCGTGGCAATTGGGCAAGCTCGCGGGCAAACTGTTCTTCAACTTTTTAGACGTGAAACCAGGGGACATCGGCGAAGACACTATATCGCTCCATGTGAAGAACAACAAAGCCTGGACCTGCATGGCGGTCAACTTGACCGGGACGCCCGAGAACGGCCAGCCTGAGCCGGAAGTCGCCGTCGATCCGACGACTGGAACGAATGATGGCGAACTGCAGAACCATTTGTACTTCTCTTTCTGGGCGGACGATGGGGACAATGTGTATGAGACAGGCGAATCGATTTTCAAACAAGGCCTGGTGAAGGATATCTTTGATGGGAGCAATTGGCCGATCGCGGATGCCAGTCACAATATCTGGGGCGGATCGGGTCCTTTGGTGCCGGAAGTGACCAAGTATATCGGCAAGGCCTGGTGTTTCGGCACCTTGGCGGCGACACCGAAAGCGCAGGATGGCAAAGGCAAACTGGCAGGGAGTACCAATGGGCCGCTCGTGCGTGGGACGGGCTTCGCCTGTGATGGCGCGGCGGTCGGAAACATCGTGCAGAGCGATGGAATCACCGCGGATGTTTCCTTCAGTGTGGCGCAGGCGCGCAACAATTCCTTCCAGTGTGGTGGGAGTACCGAAGAACCGCCTGCGCCGCCGACGACTTCGACCCTCTTTGCCGAAGATTTCAGCGACTGCTCCAAGCCGGGCGATCAGGGATACAACACTTGCTGGCGCAAGAAGTGGAAGCATCGGGGTGGTCAGAGCGACTCAGTCGAGGCGTGTACCAAGAATGCCGACCTCGACGGCAGCAGCAACGCGAACAATCACAACGAGGATCTCACGACCCCGAGCTTCAGCACGCTCGGCTACCACGACATCACTCTGAAATACGATCGCAAGACGGATGATGTCTCTGGGCCAGTCGATCCGCAAACGTTGAAGGTGGAATATTCAGTCGATGGCGGGAGTTCCTGGACGACCCTCGAGTTCATTACTGGCGAAACCCCCTGGACGACCAAGACCTTCTCCCTCTCGCCTGCGGCTGACAACAAGGCGAGCGTGATGTTCCGCTTCACCATGGCCGGACAAAACGCTTCCAATCATGCCTATATCGACAATATCAGTGTGACCGGTGTCACGCCGTAACCCTCCAGTCCAAGCATCGGAGCAAAGGCTCCTCTCCAACAGAAAGAATAATCCGTAAAGAAAGAGTATGTGGAAAGTCGCGAAAAGTTCATTCATCATCCTCGTCGCCGTGGCGGCGGTCGCGGGCGGGACGTATTCGTTCTTCTCGGATACCGAGACCTCGGTCGGCAACACCTTCACCGCCGGTGCGCTGGATCTGAAGGTGGACAGCGAAGCGCATTACAATGGGCTCGTCTGTACGCCGGGGGAAAATGGCAATACCTGGCAGCTGCCGGGCACCTGCACGCCGACAGGTGGCAATCTGATTACGAATGGTGGGTTCGAGAATCCCGAAGTGACGGACCCGAATCAATGGCAGATCTTCGACAATAGTACGGGCGGCTTGGCCTGGGATGTACAGTGGGTGACATCCGGTGGTGGGCGACCTGCGCTCGCCAAAATCGAATACCATGAGGGTGTGCTCGGAGCTGCTGCTGAAGGAGACCAGTATACGGAGCTCGATAGCGACTGGGGAGGACCGAGCGATCCGCAGACCGGGGAACCCGCCTCGATCCGCATCAAGCAGTCTATCCCGACGGTTGCGGGCAAGAAGTATCGGCTCTCATTCCAGTACTCACCGCGACCGAATACGGCCGCGAGTGAAAATGTTCTAGAGGTGAAGGCCAATGGTGTACTGCTCGATACAGTGTCCACGGCGGGCGGGGGAGCAATCGCCTGGACGCCACACACGTATGATTTCTTTGCGACCGGTGCCACGACTGAGATCTCATTCGCGGATCTCGGCACAGAAAATTCGCTCGGGACTTTCCTCGATGCGGTCGACGTGCACGAGCTCGCATGTCCGGCGACTGCCAGTGGTGACCTGATCGGGACGCCATGTGATGGTACCTGGACGCTTACCGACCTCGGTCCGACGCACAAGTTCTTCAACTTTGCCGATGTGAAGCCCGGAGACGTGGGTGAAGACACGGTTTCTCTCCATGTTTATGACAATGATGCTTGGGGCCGGATGAATGTCACGGTGACGGCGGATGATGACAATACTTGCACCAGTTCCGAAATAGTCGCCGAAGGCCCCGGTGTCTGCCAAGTACCTGGACTCGGTCTCGGGGATTTGCGCTCGAATCTGAATTTTTTCATCTGGTTGGATGAAGGTGCGACACCTGGCTTCCAGGGCAAAGGCATCGACGTCGACGAAGGTGACAATATCCAGCAGGAGGGCGAACCGGTGCTCGTCACACCCGGAGAGATCAATACGCCGAGTGAAACGCACAATATCTGGCAGGGATTGGCAGCCGCATACAGTGCACATAGCTGTACAGTCCTTGATGGCCACACCAATTACGGACTCTGCAATGGGCTGGCCGCCGATGGTCGTCTGGTCGGCTCGACGACGTACTACTTCGGTATTGGTTGGGATCTGCCCGTCGATACCGGCAATGAAGCGCAGACGGATGTCTTCAAGGCGGACGTCTCGTTCGAAGTCGAACAGATTCGCAATAATCCGACACCGTTCGCGCCCTAATCTCCACCGTCCACTATGCTGAAGCGACTCGGTACCATCCTCCAGGGAGTCATGGCGGGAGTCGTCATCGTCTTCGTCCTGGTGATGGCTTCGTCCTTCTTGCCCTTGCCGAACATGCTGAAGCTCTTCGTCGTCCGTTCGGGTTCGATGGAACCGACGCTGCATACGGGAAGCCTCATCCTGGTTCGAGCGGCGAGTGACTATGGCGTGGGGACATCGTGACGGTGGCGACCAGTGACAAGCAGTCCGTCACGCACCGCATCGTCGACAAACGGGTCACCGAGGCCGGACTACGGTATCAGACGAAGGGGGATGCTAATGAGGAGTCGGATCCGACGACCGTGACACCGCGAGAAATCGTCGGCAAGACTTACTTCGCGATTCCTTACCTCGGCTATCCAGTCGCGTATGCGCAGACCAAGTCCGGTTTCATCTGGCTCATTGTCTTGCCCGCGGTCCTGATCATCCTCAGCGAGGCCTGGTCGATCGTCCAAGAGGTCCGGCGGCTCGCGCGGAAGAAATCTGTCGAGCATTCAGAAGTGAACGTCGAAGAAAAAGTCATGACGCGTCGTTTGACCTTTTCGGATCCGCGTACCAATGCTCGCCCGCAACCATCCCGACCGGTATTCACACCACCACCGGTGCCGGTTCGGAGGCGGAAAATTGTCTAGTCTACAAGGAGCGTATGGAAGCCCGAAAACCAAGCATCAAGAAAGGAATCCGTCTGGGAGCGTTTGTGCTCCTCGGTCTCGCGTTCACCGTGGTGGTGACGCATGATACCTGGTCAGTCTTCACCAGTGAAGCCAAGTCAGGGGGGAATACCCTGCATGGGGGGAGTATCGATCTGGCGACCGAAGACACACTGACCAATCCGACCGGTGACACGGCGCTTCCGTCTGGCGGGAGTGTCAATTTTGGTGGTCTGGTGAAGAATCAGGGGACGAGTGCCCTTCTGTATCGTTCGACGGTCTCTGCGACTGGGGATGCAGCGCTTTGTGATGCGCTGCAGCTGTCAGCCCTCCGAGATGGCTCGACCAAGTATGCAGGGAATGTCGCCGGATTCGGCTTCGTGGATGGAAGTTTGCTCTCGGCGGGGGAGACTGAACCGTGGCTCTTCATCGTTTCACTGCCGACGGACACAGTGCTCGCAGCTGGACTGTCCTGTTCACTTCACTTTCCTTTCACCGCGTGGCAGGCGCCCTATCCCGCGCCCGGAATCGGTTGGAATGATGCGGACATATTTTCGGATTTGACCCTCGTGTCGACTGGTGCTGCGGCACCGATACAAGCACCGGAAATAGACGCGATCACCGGGGGATCAGACACTGCGGTCCCGCTGCTGCCGGAGGCAATCCCTGAGATCGCTCCTGAAATAGCTCCCGAGATACCCTCGACACCATCGGACGCTGCCGTCGTGATTCCGCCTCCGACCGATCCAGTCACCGTGCCGGAAGTCCCAAACATAGCGTCCACACCGAGCGAAGGAGCGCCGATATCGCCTGAAGCCCAGGGTTCTGGGGTGGCCCCTGATGCAGTCACTACGCCACCTGCGCCCACCCCGACAGAATAACCCCAACCTCCGCCGGACCCACACGGGTTTGTGTTCGGCGGAGGATTTCGGTATTGTGGGAGAGGACTGAGCGAGGATTGACTGAGCGGAAACGGCTGAATCTATGAATCAAATCGTCATACTCGCGGCGGGCAAAGGAACCCGGATGGGGTCGGAGACGCCCAAGGTTCTGAGGCGGGGAAAGGGAACGCTTGGGTATTGGCGAGTGGTGATTGCTGGTATGTACTGCGGGAGTAGCTTGACGGTGGGGAGGGCTTGACAATGTCTAGGTTTATAGTAAACTGAAGGTAAGAAAAATTATTACCTATAGGCTATATACTTATGGACGGGTTTCTCGTCGCTCTCTATGGGTCCAAACAAACGGTCTTCACGAGTCGAGAGATCGCTCTTCTCAGTGGTACCAAGTCGATGGACAGTCTCAAATCCAAGCTCGCGTACTATGTCAGGACGGGGAAGCTCATCCGTTTGCGTCGAGGGGTCTTTGCAAAGGATGCAACATACGATCGGTGCGAACTGGCGGTGCGCATCTCCACCCCGGCATACGTGAGTTTCGAGACCGTCCTGGCTCGTGCGGGTGTCACCTTCCAGTACTATGATTCCATTTTTATTGCGAGCTATCTCTCTCGCGAGATCGTGGTCGCTGGTCAGAAAATCGTCTACCGAAAACTGCGAGATGACATTCTCGGTAATCCGGCAGGGATAGTGGATCGGGGATATTTCTCTGAGGCGATCCCGGAACGGGCGTTTCTCGATCGGCTCTATCTGTTTCCGGATTACTATTTCGACAATCTCCGTGGGATAGACTGGAAACGTTGTCAGACGATCGTACCGCTCTACAAGAGTAAGAGACTTGAAAAGGTTTTGGAGAGATATATGCAAGAGTATGCCCACCCTCGATAGTGCCAAGCATAAGCTTATCATGACGCAGATCTTAAAAGACATTTATTCTGATGTGTCTATTTCGTCCTTTTTGGGATTCAAAGGTGGTACCGCCGCTCTCCTCTTCTATGAGCTGCCTCGTTTCTCGGTGGATCTTGATTTTGATCTGCTTGATGATTCGAACGAAAACCGGGAGCTGATTTTTCGAAAGATTCGCCAGATTCTCGAGCGCTACGGTGAGATCAAAGACGAACAGCAGAAGTTCGCCACCATCTTCTTCGCTCTTTCATACAGTACAGGGGAGCATCAGATCAAGGTGGAAATCAACACGCGGAACATCGGTGCGACCTATGAGATGAAAAGTTATCTGGGGATAGCGGCGCTCGTGATGACGAAGACTTCGATGCTCTCGGCGAAACTTGTAGCGCTGATACAGCGGAAAAAATTTGCTGCTCGTGATCTGTTTGATGTATATTTTTTTCTGAAGCAGGGGTGGGATATCGATGCTGCGGTACTCAAGGCATACGCTATCGTTTCAGTCCCGGAGTATCTTGAAACGTGTGCCAGTTTCATCGAGCGTATCCCAGAGACCGCACTGCTCGCGGGTCTGGGCGAGCTGATTGATGAGCAGCAAAAAGCATTTGTGAAAAATCAGCTCAAAGCGGAAACCGTATTTCTCCTCCGAGCTCGAGCGGTTTCGTCTCGTGTTGATAGATAGTCTTACCCTACAGGGGATTGGCAGTATGATGGGCAGAAATTGGTTTCACGAGAGCACTCGGGTATTTACTCGTTATCAAAGTGGAGGATCGTCCCTAGACCTATGAATCAAATCGTCATACTCGCGGCGGGCAAAGGAACCCGGATGGGGTCGGATCTCCCCAAGGTGCTGCATCCGGTGCAGGGAGTACCCATCATCGAGCAAATTCTGCGCAATACGCGGTCATTGGTTGAGAAGCCGGTGGTCGTCGTTGGTCACGGCCGGGAGCAGGTGATGGCCGCCCTCGGAGATCGGGTTAGCTATGTCCACCAGGCCGAGCAACTTGGGACGGGTCACGCTGTCCGGTGCGCCCGCGAGGCACTGCAGACATTGGGGGTGACGCGCGTCCTCGTGACGCCAGGCGATCATCCGCTTATCTCGACCGCGACGTTTGAACGGATGCTCTCGACTCTCGCCGAAACGGGCGCCACGGTCGTGCTCGCGAGTGTGGTCGTCCCGGACTTTGACGGAGACAATGCTCAGTTCGCACATTTCGGTCGTATCGTGCGCGGTGCGGATGGGGCCGTGGACCGTATCGTCGAGTACAAGGACGCGACCGAGGTCGAACGCGCCATCCGTGAAGTGAATACGAGCTACTATTGTTTTGATGCTGCGTGGCTCTGGGACGCGCTCGACCGGTTAAATGATAATAATGCGGCGCATGAATTGTATCTCACTGATATGATCCAGTTCGCTCGTGACGATGGTCATACGGTCGCCGTCTATACGATCGAGGATCCGATCGAAGGACTCGGGATCAATACGCCGGAGCAATTGGCCCTGATCGAGCGCTACTGCCGAGAGCGCGATACGATCGCTGGGAGTTGACCGTGCGACAGGTTCTGAATCAGCTTAGAGCCTATTCCCAATAGGGTCTCCGTCACGAGGCCGGTAAGCTTCGAGTCACCAGACGTGAAACCCGAGGATGCCTATCCAATGATAGGGAGACGAGGGTTGAAGGGCTGGGGACCGAAGCTGACTGGTCGCAGTAGGTAAGCACCTATGGGGAGAGGCTCTTAGGAGAGTTGGCGAGGGGTCATGGTCCCTGTGCAACCCCGCTGTTGTTTGACGGGCGAGGCATGTCTGACTCTTGCTAAAGCGTTGGACATGCGCTACGCTGTTCGGAATAGTTATTTTCCATTTGTCCGATCATGGCGACACTATCGGACTCACAACCAGAGGAGGACTCAGATGGTAGACGAGGAAGGAATCACAAGGGCGATCAGAATTGGGCAGGTTTGGCGCATACCCGAAAATGGGATTCGGGTAATTGTCTCGCTGACACCGGATACCGAGACCGATGAAACTGTTTTTGTGTCCATGGTCACACCCGAGGGCATCCCGAGTGAGGTGATGGAGCTTACTCATTTCTACGGTCTCTTGCCACAGCTCCTCGCGGATTCGATTGATGCATATGGCGGCAAGGCAACCTGGGGTTTGTAGGGGCCTGGCAGGAGGGGCAACAGAGGGGAGGCATACGTGGTATGCACCCCTCTTTCTTTTTGTCCGAAGTGCTACAATAACCATATATGGAACTCGATCTCGAAGCCAAACTAAACGCCCTCGCCGAACGTCAAGAGTTGATGGCTGTGGCGGTCGAAAAGACGCGGAAGTATATGCTGTGGAGTTTCATCATGCAGCTCGCGGTGGTGGTTTTGCCGCTCGTCGTCCTCATGTTCGCCATACCGTTTCTCCTGTCGAGCCTGTCCAATCTGTCGGGCCTGTATCAAGGACTCTAAGCCAACGGCGAAAAAGGAAGTCGGGGATGTGCTAGCATGTGAGTACAGAAACATAATCAGTAATCCCACACCTATGACACGGTTTCTCTCCAAGGGGGTCGAGCTCGATGCGCGAACACATGACTATATCGAAAAACGGCTCGTCCGGATCGAGAAGCTCGTTGATCCCGTGACCCAGTTCGAAGTTGAAATCGACCGGGACAAAAAAGGGAAATTTCGCGTGGAAGTGATGGTGAAGACGCCACACAATCTCTATCGGGCCGAAGATACTTCGGAGAGCATCGAGGGTTCGCTCGACGTCGCCATCGATGAACTCGAAGTCCAGCTCGCCAAGAACCGGGGCAAGAGCCGTGACCTGAAGCGCCGCGGGCTCCGTTCCATCAAGAAGAAGCTCGTCGTTGACGAATCCGCCCGCTTTTAATCCGCTCCACCTATACCTTTTCTCCTCACCGCACTCCTCGGTCTCGCGCTCATTCTGGTGCCGTCTGTTGCCCTGGCTTGTATCCCGTCGAGCCCGTATCAGTATCCGATCCAAGGGGCATACCTGGTGGGATATTTTTCGGCAGTCATAGCCCTCGCCCTTGAACTGTTCCGATTGCTCGTCCATTCGGCAGTCGTCCGTCGTCGGTTGCGTCTGGCCGCGTATACTTTTGCACTCATCTTGCTTATCGTGAGCCTCCTCGGTTGCGCCCTGCGGGTGTTCGACCAGCACTGGCAGCAGAGTCTCCCGACTGTGCCCGTCGGTGGCACGACGCTCCGCTGTTGATACTTTTTTGAGAGACCTATGCTTACGCCAATCGAACGCTTTGGGTATCTGGTAATGGCTGATCCGATGATTGCGGGATTGGTTTTGGCTATCGTCATCAGCGTGCTCTCGATCTTATTCTTTCTCTTCTTTCGATACTGGAAACGGAACTGGCTCTCGAAACTTCAGGTTGCCCTCCTCTCCTTCGTCCTCTCGGGGACGGTGGCGGTACCATTGCTCTATTCTCTTGCCAGCTGCGTCGGGTATTGCGGTTTCTAGCGCCCCCAAGTGGCCTTTGACCCCCTGCCCTTGGTCTGATAAAATGGCTCTATTCAAGCCTTTTTTATTTGCCTATGTCTTTCTTCCAAAAGCTCTTCGGTTCCAATGAACGAGAAATTGCCAAGATCCGGCCGCTCGTCGAAGCGATCAATGGCTTCGATGTGGCCACGACTGCTCTGTCGGATCAGGCCCTGCAAGCCAAGACAGCTGAATTTCGGCAGCGGCTCGCGGCGGGGACAGCGCTCGATGATCTGTTGCCCGAGGCGTATGCGGTCGTGCGTGAAGCCGCCCGCCGTGCGATCGGTGAACGTCACTATGATGTCCAGCTCGTCGGTGGCATCGTGCTCCATCGCGGGACCATCGCCGAGATGAAGACTGGCGAAGGTAAGACCCTCACCTCAACCCTGCCCATCTATTTGAATGCTATCACGGGGAAGGGCGTGCATGTCGTGACGGTGAATGATTACCTGGCCAAGCGCGATGCCAATTGGATGGGCCGAGTGTATCATTTCCTCGGGCTGTCGACGGCCTGCATCCTCGGTCAGGGAGCATCGTATCGCTTTGAGCCGAAGTCTACTGATATCGATGCCGTGTCAGTCGAGATGGAAAACCTGCTCCCGATCAGTCGTCGCGAAGCCTATGCCTGTGACATCACCTATGGGACAAACAATGAGTTCGGCTTCGACTATCTGCGTGACAACATGGTGGCGAGTCTGGAGGAGAAGGTGCAGCGTGAACTCCACTTTGCCATCGTCGATGAAGTTGACTCCATCCTCATTGACGAGGCGCGGACCCCGCTCATCATTTCTGCCCCAGATACCGAATCGACCAAGCTCTATGAACGCTTTGCGGGGATCGTCCCACGGCTCAAAGCGGTAGAAGAGCCCGCCCGAAACGCTTCGTCAGCGGACTCGCATAACGATGCGGGCGGGGACTACACCATCGATGAAAAGATGAAGGTGGTCACACTGACTGATGCTGGTATCGAGCATGTCGAGAAACTCCTCGGGATGGAGAATATCTATGCGAGTGGCAATGTGCAGTACGTCCATCATCTGGAGCAGTCGCTCAAGGCACATATCATCTTCAAGCTCGACCGCGACTATGTGGTGAAGGACGGCGAGGTGATCATCGTCGATGACTTCACGGGTCGCCTCATGCCGGGCCGCCGCTACAGTGAGGGCCTGCACCAAGCGATCGAAGCCAAGGAGCACGTCGCGGTGCAGCGCGAGAGCCGGACGCTGGCGACCATCACATTCCAAAACTATTTCCGCCTCTACGACAAGCTGGCGGGCATGACCGGTACTGCGTCCACTTCGGCCGAGGAATTCGCCAAAGTCTATAAGATCGACGTGACCGAGATCCCGACGCATCGGCCGATGGTGCGGCGCGACCTGCCGGATGTCATCTACAAGACCGAGGAAGCGAAGTTTAAGGCCATCGCCGCGCGGGTGAAGGAAGTCCATGCGACGGGGCAGCCGGTCCTCATCGGGACCATCGCGATCGAGAAGTCCGAATATCTCGCCGCACTTCTCGCTCATGAGGGGGTGCCGCACCTGGTCCTGAATGCGAAGAATCATGAGAAGGAAGCACAGATCGTCGCCGGTGCCGGGCAGCAGGGCGCGGTGACGATCGCGACGAATATGGCTGGTCGCGGGACCGACATCAAGCTCGGGGACGGTGTGCAGGCACTCGGCGGACTGATGATCATCGGCAGTGAGCGGCACGAGGCGCGGCGCATCGACAATCAGCTGCGGGGCCGGGCTGGTCGTCAGGGGGATCCGGGCGTCTCGCAGTTTTATGTCTCGCTCGAGGACGAACTGATGCGGCGTTTTGGCGGGGATCGGATGAAGAGCATGATGACGAGCTTGGGCCTGCCGGACGATGAAGCGATCGAAAACGGCCTGGTCTCCAAGACGATCGAATCCGCTCAGTCCAAGATCGAAGGCTACAACTTCGATATCCGCAAACACGTCCTCGACTATGACGATGTGATGAACAAACAGCGTGAAGTCGTCTACAAGAAACGCGTCGAGGGGCTCCGGACCACCGAGTATCGCGATACGACGCTCGGTTTGGTCAGTGATGAATTTGAGCGCGTCGTCAGCTTCCATACAGCCGGCGATGAGGGCGAGTGGAATCTAACCGATATTGTAGGGGAGGCAAACAGTCTTTTCACCGAGCTCGATGAAAAGGCGGCCCGGACGAAACTCGAGAGTATCCGCGAGGACCGATCGAAGACTGACCCCGAGAAAAAGTCTGCTATCTCCGAGTATCTTATCGGCGAAGCGAAGCGGGCCTTTGCCGTGAAGGAAGTGACGATCGGCGAGAATGATTGGAACCGGCTGCAGCGGCTCATCCTGCTTCAGTCGCTCGATACGCTGTGGATGAATCATCTCGACGAAATCGACTATCTGCGTCAGGGCATCGGGCTGCGCGGCTATGGTCAACGCGATCCCTTGATCGAGTACAAGCGCGAGGCCTATGACCTCTTTGTCGGACTCATGGATACGGTGCGCAAGACCTATCTGGTCACCTTGTTCAAGATCACGCCGCTCCATCCGGGTGTCACCTCGTCCGTCCCGCGAGCCGTCGAATACAAGGGCGCGTCGGACACCATCCCGCAGTTCGCGGGTGTCAGTCCCGAGGGCAAAGAACAGAAGGTCAAACCGTCCGAGCCCCAGTCACCCATCCACAATGCGGCTGAAGTCGGCCGGAACGACCCCTGCCCCTGTGGCAGCGGCAAGAAGTACAAAAAGTGTCATGGGAAGTAGGGATGTATACAATTAGTTATGAAAATAACTTTTATCCAAATTGGTGGGACTATTGATAAGGAGTATCCTCGTATGACGAAAGGGTATGCCTTCGAAATTGGCGAACCGGCAGTCAAACGGATTTTAGAAAAAGTAAATCCAAACTTCGAGCATGAGATTATCTCGTTACTTAAAAAAGATAGTCTGGATCTTACCGATGATGATCGGGCGAAAATCCTTGAGGCCTGCAGAAATGCTGTTGGAGATAAAATCATAATCACGCATGGTACGGACACAATGATTGAAACCGCCGACAAGCTGAGTGAGATACAAAATAAAACCATCATAATCACAGGATCGATGCGACCAGAAAAGTTTTCTGACTCGGATGCCATGTTTAATGTAGGCGCTGCAGTTATCGCAGTCCAGACAGTACCTAAGGGTATTTACATTGCAATGAACGGGAAAGTGTATGGCTGGAACGAGGTTAAAAGGAATAAGGAAACTGGTCAATTCGTAGATAAATAAATCCTGAAAGAGTGAAAAGTATGATCAGCTATGAGGATTTTGAAAAAGTAGATATACGAGTAGGGGAAATCGTACAGGTAGAGGATTTTCCGGAAGCCAGGAAACCGGCGTACAAGCTGACGATAGATTTTGGTCAGGAAATCGGTATCAAAAAATCTTCCGTTCAGATCACGAAACATTATAAAAAAGAAGAACTGATCGGGAGGTTGGTTATCGGCGTCGTAAACTTTCCTTCCAAACAGATTGGTCCTTTCGTGTCGGAAACACTTACCCTGGGAGTACCGGATGAAAACGGCGACGTGGTGTTGCTGAGCCCGACAAAGAAGGTTCCAAAAGGAGGAAAAATGTTCTAATATGAAGCAGAAGAGAAGCCTACACGCCGGTAGGCGGGTGCCATGGGAAATAATCTCTTTCGATAGGATATGGATGAGAATAATCTGAGTCGAATACTCACATTCCTGAATAAAGCGGAGAAACTCAAAACTATACAGCGAAAAGTTTCTATAAGCGATAATTCTCGGAAAGAAAGTCCTGCTGAACATAGCTGGCGCGTGGCTCTTATGGCGATGATACTTCATAGAGAACTTGATTTGAAAATCGACTTATTGAAATCTTTAGAAATCATGATCGTGCATGATCTGGTCGAAGTTACGGCTGGGGATGTATGGATTCTTGATAGAGATGATAAGGCCGCGCACGATAATCAGCAGAAAAAAGAAATGCGAGCCGCTGAAGATTTGTACGCGGTCCTTCCCAGTAAAACGGGAGATGCTTTGAAGGCACTATGGTTGGAGTATGAGAATCAAGGCTCTGAAGAAGCTAAATTCGCAAAAGCATTGGATAAAATAGAAGTGATTATACAGAGGATTGATTTAGGAAAAAAGAATTGGGAACGCAATGATATTGACTCCATCCTTTTGCATTGGGCAGATGAACCAGTACATAATTTTCCTGAGCTACAAGCCATGTGGAAAGTGGTTCAAGAAGAATTGACTGCTCAACAAAGTCTTTAAGCAATGCCACGGAGCCTACTTTTATGAAGTGTATTACCCTTAGACTGAAGCCGGGGGAAGTGGCTTGTCCTCTTTACGGGGAATAATGCGTCACTCAGTCGCGAAGCCGCAGAGTGGCTTGCGAAGAATGGATTTGCTGAATAAAATCGTATGGAAAATATTAAACAGAAGTGATCTATGTCAGAAAAAATTATTATTGTTGATTCAAACGATGCTCTCTTGGGTGCAAAGGAGCGCTCTTTGCTTCGGCTGGATGATATCTATCGGGTGTCTGCACTCTGGATTTTCGACAGTCAAAAGCGGGTTTTGCTTGCAAAGAGAGCGCTTGTGAAAAAACACTATCCCGGAAAATGGGGGGCAGCCGTGGTTGGAATGAATGCAGCGGGGGAGACCTATGAAGAGACTATCCGGAGGGAGGCGATGGAAGAAGTCGGACTCAACCTTTCTGAATCCGATCTGAAGATTGGCCCGATTGAGCATATAAAGGACGAATATGAACATTTCACGCAATGGTATTGGGTGACGGTTGATTGCTCTGAGGATACATTCTTGATTGATCCGCAGGAGGTGGATCAGGTTAAGTGGTTTACCCGCGATGAAGTTTTCGCGATGTATGCCGATTCACCCGAAAACTTTGTACCTTCATTTAGGCCGTCTTTTGACGTATTGTAATGACTGTATGAAACTTGGAATATACGGACACTACGAGATCGGATGTTGAATTCTTCCTGAAGAATTATGTAGATTAAGAAGTATGTATGGCTGTTGTCGAAAAAAAACTGAACAAGGAATATTTTGATCGACTCGCTTCAGGCAAGAAGAAGTATGAACTTCGTCTGAATGACTTTGAGATTGCCGAAGGCGACACGCTCCGGCTCCGGGAATGGGACAAGGATACGAAAACATATACCGGGAGAACGATCGAAAAACACGTGACGGAAGTAAGTCGTTTCAAGCTCGAAGACATCTATGCGTCCAATTCGAAAGAAGAAGTTGATCGTCTCGGGGTTCAGATTATCTCCATAGAATAGTATGAAAAAGATTTCTATTTTTCTTTCCGGGAGCGTAAAGAAGGGCGCGGGTGACAACCGTACAGCCGAATATTTTTGGTCTGAAGAAGACGAGAGAGTCTTGAAGGATGCTCTGGCTGCAATGGAGGTAGAAATGCTTAATCCGAATACTATCGATATCCCGGAATATCGCGCGAAAGAAAGATTTGATGCGGACGTGGATATGCTCCTTCGAAGTGACGTGATCATAGTAGATGCGCGGACTAAGAAGGGGTTAGGTGTCGGGGCTGAGATGGTGATGGCGAAGCGCGCCGGCATACCCGTATTGACGCTTTGTCCCTATGGGTCGGAATACAGGGGATGGGTGGAAGCGGAGGGTGGGCAGAGAAAAGAGTGGGTTCACCCGTTTGTTTCGGAGCTCTCCGATCAGATTTTTGAAAACCTGGATGATCTGGCCGAGTGGATAAATGGGAATCAAAATCCGAAAATAAAATTATGAAAAAGTCACTTGATGTGCGTAAGGGAATTGATTTCATCGGGGTGACCTGTGTTTTTGTTTGTCATGATGGGAAGGGGAATATCCTCTTGCATCGACGGAGCGGGCGCTGCCGGGACGAACAGGGAGTGTGGGATACGGGCGGCGGCTCGATGGAATTCGGAGAGACGTTTGAAGAGACCGTGAAGCGGGAGATCCGTGAAGAATATGGCGTGACGGCGAAGCATCTGAAACAAATTACTTTCCTCAACACTCTCCGTATGCATGAGGGAATACCGACTCACTGGGTGAAAGCCCTCTTCACAGCAGAGGTGGATCCGAGGAAGGTGAAGATCGGTGAACCAGACAAGATGGATGAAATCGGCTGGTTTCCGGTCGGGAAGTTCCCCAAGCCCATGCATTCTGAAACGGTGAGGAATTTCAGGATGATCAAGAGGGCGGGAGTTAAAATCTGAAACGAAAAGCATGAAAACGCTGAAGTTTACGGACAGCCTATCGAAACTGGTGCTCTCTGGAGCAAAGACTTCGACGTGGCGGATGTTCGATGACAAGGCTCTCTCCGTCGGCGATGAGCTATCGTTTATCAACAAGTCGACCGGGGAGGAGTTCGCCCAGGCGCGGATCGTGACTGTTCGGAAAAGACTCTCGGAGCAATCGAAGAAGCGGATTTCCGTGGTCACGAGGGCTACGAGAGCCGGGAAGCGATGCTTGCGGCGTACCGGGGATACTATGGGGAGCGGGTTGATTGGAACACCATGGTGAAGATCATCACATTTAAGTTGCGCCAAGTATTGTGAAAAATCTAGAACGTCTCCTTTCGTTCGCTAGGCTTCTGAACGAACTCCAAAAAGTGGAGCGAGTGGTTCATGTGACAGAGAGCGAGCGGTGGGAGAACGATCAGGAGCATTCGTACAGCCTGGCCATGCTCGCGTGGTATATCCTGGATACAGGGAAATTCCCCTTGGATCGGGAGAAGGTACTTTGCTATGCACTGGCCCATGATCTGGTCGAGGTGTACGCTGGGGATACGTATGTGTATAGTGAAGACAAGGAACTGCTCGCCTCGAAACCTGAGCGCGAACGGCTCGCGGCTGAACGACTGGTAGCAGAATTTCCGGAAGTCCCTGAGATGCACATGGCGATTCGTGGTTATGTGACGAGGGGGGATGCCGAAAGCCGCTTCGTCTATGCCCTCGACAAGATCGAGCCACTTCTCAAGATGTATCTCGACGGTGGTCGGACATGGCGGGAGAAGTCGATTACCCTCGATATGTTGTACCAGAATAAGAAAGACAAGGTGGCCCTTTCACCAGAGATTCAACCGTATTTTGATGAACTGATGACCCTGCTACAGACAGAGGAGAAACGATTATTCTATTAAAAGTGTATGAATTTCTGGGAACAATTCTGGGCGGAATTTGCGGGCGGGATCGCTTCGGGCGTCGTCTTGGCGGCGCTCGGCTATCTCACTCGCCACCGCATCGTCCGGGCCGTTCGCCGGTCGGTTGAGCGGATTGACAAACTCGAATCAGAGGCGAAACAGCATTTGAAATAGCTGGTCATGTCACACGTACTTTTCCCTATCCTCTCGGGTTCCCTGGCCTACTCCATTGCTCAGTTCATCTGGTATTCTCCGTTCTGGTTCGGACCAGCCTGGAGGCGGACACAGGGGGTGTCGTCTGAGTCAGTGTATCAGGCAGCGGTCGCTCCCGGTTGGGTTGGTCGTATTGTGGCGGGCATCATTGTTCCGGCACTCCTCACCAGTTTGGCGCTCGTCGTGCTCGAGCGGATGCTGGACAGGAGTCTGCCGGGGGCCGGTGTTTTCATCGCGGCGTCACTCGTCCTGGTCGTGTCGGTCAGTGCCCCGAAATATATCCGAGCAGCCATTTCCCAGCATTGGCCGGATCCGACCGTCTGGCTTCAAGACGGAGCGCTCTGGTTCGGGGTCATTGCGGCGGCGGTCGCTATCGTGTTGAGTGCCAACCTAAAAAGTAATTTCTGATAATGCGTCGCTCACTCTCAGTACTTTTTTGGTTCATTTTCTTTTTCGTCCTGACCACATTTGTCGGAAGCGTTGGGGCGTTCGAGAAGTGGCGACAGGCCCCGGTCACGGCAGCGCTTGAAACGGCAGCGATGAACGGCCAGCGCGAGTCAGTCGTCATTGACTTTTCCAAGACCGTCCAAGCAGAGAGCCTGGTCGACAAGATCACGCTCGTTCCACCCATCCCGTTTCGGACCGAGTGGCAGGACTTCGGCAAACAGCTCATCATTCTGCCTGAGGAGAATTGGGCGCTCGATACGTCGTACCAGCTGGTGATTGGTCAAGGTAGAACGTCGTGGTTTGCTCGGACGCCGATTTTCTCCTTCACTGTCGCCAGTCCGCGGCTCCCGCATATCGTGTCAGTCTCGCCCACCGATCAATCGACGGATGTGCTCCTCGGGGTCGAGGATCCGATCCGAATCGAGTTCGACCGTTCCGTGCGGGACTTCTACATCGATTTCCAGTTCGATCCGCCAGTCGATGTCGTCTATCAGAACAATCCTGAAAAAACGGTGTTCGAGATCCTCCCCACGAGCGATCTGCAACCGGGGAAGCAGTATTCACTAGAGATGCAGCTGCGCTGGAGGAACGAGACTGATCTGGCCTATCGACCGCTCGGTACCATCACCTTCACAACTCTGCCGCCGAAGCCGGTGCGAGCAAATGCGGACTTTTCTGTGCGGGTTGCCGATGCCAAACGCTTCACCCGGGCCAAGCGGTTGGATGGCAAATATATCGATATCAACCTCGCGCAGCAGGTGATGACGCTCTTTGAGGATGGTCGGGCGATTGACGCGTATATGATCTCTTCGGGCAAGCGCGGGATGGATACTCCCAAAGGTGAGTTTGCAATCCAGAACAAGGCGCCGCGACCATGGTCGAAAGCCTATAGTCTCTACATGCCGTACTGGCAAGCGATCACGCCCGATGGGAAATACGGTATCCATGAATTGCCGGAGTGGCCCGGCGGCTACAAGGAAGGGGCGAATCATCTGGGCACCCCGGTGTCGCACGGCTGCATGCGGCTCGGTGTTGGTCCAGCGAAACGTGTCTATGAGTGGGCGCCAATCGGGACACCAGTAGTGATATACTAGCGGCATGAAACGAAAGCTCTACACCCTTGTCTTTGTGATTCGTGATGATAGAATCCTCCTCGGGATGAAGAAACGTGGTTTCGGCGCGGGTCGCTGGAATGGTTTCGGCGGCAAAGTAGAGACGGGCGAGAGCATCCAGGATGCCGCGCGGCGTGAGACAAAGGAGGAGTGTGGCATCGAAATTACAGCGATGGAGCTGGCAGGAAGACATGAGTTTCGCTTTACCGCTTGGCCAGACGAAGTGCTTGAAGCTCACGTATTTCGGGCGATTGACTACGAGCGGGAACCGATTGAGACAGAAGAAATGCGTCCCGAGTGGTTTCCCATCGAGGCGATACCCTACGATATGATGTGGTCAGATGATCGATACTGGTTCCCTGTATTTCTCGCGGGGAAAAAATTCCGGACGAAGTTTCTCTTCGGGGAGGGCGATGTCTTGCTCGAGCAGGATATCCAGGTCGTCGAAAAATTGTAAAGACCGCTCTCTGGCTGATCTCGGAAGTTACAGTTTTTCAATCTCCTTCAGATCCTTGTCGGGGAGGTAGAGGATAATCAGTCCGATGATAATGCCGGGGATCGCCGTCCAGAAGTGGCTGCCGGCAAAGAAGAAGTTGTCGACGCCGTCGAGGAGGTGCCAGATGCCACGCCACACAAGGACGAGTCCGATGACGGTCGCGAGATTTCGGGCGAGATACTGCGGGGTAATTTGATGCATAGTGGCGATCGAGTGGGTATTTACTTTCCCTAGTATAGCCGTTCCTGGCCGGATTCGTAAGGCCTGCGACCACGCCCATGTGGCGGCTTGCTTTCCGTCTTTTTTCGCCCTATACTGCCTTTGTTTTTAACTATCCGGGCCTGTAGTAAAAGCTTGCCCTGTCACCTATTTAGGCAACGATGTATGCTACTGGTAAGTGTAAGCCGCCAGGCGACGGTGTCTTACGATGCGTAAAGCCGGGAGGGGTTACTTGAATAGGTGAGAGGGTGAATATTGCGCAGCATTTCTCACTCCGTTAGAAAGTTATCAATCTGTAAAGGCTCAGGTTTTTCTCAAGGAAACATGGGCCCGTAGTTAAGTGGTACAACGCTGCATTCGCATTGCAGAGGCGCGAGTTCGATTCTCGCCGGGTCCACAGAATGATTTTCTAACGGGGCGGGTTGTCGAGTCGGGAGTTCCCCGCCAGAGGCGAGCAGGGATTCTCCCCAGGTCCACAAATATACTAGAAAAACTTATACAAGAACAATACTACAAGAGTCTAGAAACCTACGAGAACTGGGGAGTTCACAAGTCAGTAGTTTTGAATATGGTTGAGGCACAGGACAGAGGTGTTGTGGAACGGGCGAGAGGAATCGTAGAAAAGTATCACGATACTCCAAGAACTTTATATACAGGAAACTACAATCGACACCCAGTGAGAGTGGCAAGAATTTTATTGGAAGAGTTTGACGTGAAGAATACCAGAGCTGTATTGATTGCTCTCTGTCACGACTTAGGAGAGTGGTCAGAATACGATGTGAAGAATCTCAAAAATGAATTTGGAACTGATGTAATAGCCGGTGTTGAAACTCTAACTTGGAATCAAGGTGATACGTGGGATACATTTTTCCAAAAAATAGTCTCCACGAAGGACGATGACCTCATAAAGGTAAAAATGGCGGATAAACTGGATAATAATAGGGCTGCGGCATTTTCTAGCGAAGCAGAGAAACAAAAAGCTAGGGAGAAAACAGAGAAAGTTTTGCGTCCCTTTGTAGAAAAGAACTACCCAGAGTACTGGGAGAAATTTGAAGAATCCTTAATAGGCTAGAAGAAATAGGTTTCTGAGGAAGTTCATTCTGAATACTCCTCTTTAGCCATTCCAAGTTCCGACCAAGCCGTCGGTTCTGCTATGATTGAGTTCCAATTGAGTCAGATGTAGTCTAAAAAAAGCACCGGGTCTGGAAGACACGGTGCGAGTGATTGTGGTGTCGAAGGGGCTGTTACTCACCACGGATGGCCCGAATGGTGTTGCAGATTCTCGTTAACTGCCCGGAGTATATTTCTTCCAGGTAGGCAGTGGAGAGGTCGACGTGCTCTGATTGAGCCCGATCGCGTGCCTTCATCGCGATCAGTGCTTCACTCTGAGCGGGAGTCAATTGAATCCGCTGTTCACATAGCCAGAGTGCGAATTGTTCGTAGAAGTCAGGTCTGCCCTTGTACTCGACGAGAAAACAATTGAGTCGGTGGAAGAACTCATGGCTCGTCGCGCCCGCTGTCCGGAGATCGAAGAACGAAGCAATCGAGTTTGCGATGAGCGAGACATCGAAGCCAAAGAGCGACTCTGGGCGATCATTACCAGAATCTGAGAATTTCAATGTACCATCCGATGAGATTTTGACTACACCCTCTGCCACGATGAGCGGCGCTGGCAAGACTTTGTTGCCGAATTGGGCATCGGTGGGAGCACTCAGCCAGTCGAGCCGTCGGGCATGTTCCTGGGAGAGATTACGAAATCTGCCGACCGGGTAGCTCACGAGGTCAACGGTCGTTTGTCTGCCAAAGTGACGAAACCGTACTCCGACAACGAAATTGGACCGTATTTCCTGCTGAGGTGGACGACTGATACAGCAACGACAGGAAATGAGCGTATCCCGATGTCCTTCCTGGTCCCCGTATATGAGCGCAATGGTGTGTCGGATGACGTCGGGGAAATTTTGATACGGATAGGCCATCCCGAACTCCTCCATTGCCGCTGTGTAGGATCTTTGATTGAGCACGGAGGTGAGATTCTCAACAGTCATGGTGAAACTCCTTCTGGTTGTTAACGAGCAATCTCGGAACGTCTCAGAGTAATTGAAACACAGTTCTTTGTCAAGAATTGTAACATCGTAGCGACAAGTGTGGAGAGTCACTAGTGACAGCGCTTCTTCTTCTGAAACAGGGTACGAGTATGCTGGCGTAGAGGTTTCGGTTTTTGCCCAGTGGCAATCCCCTATGGTATTATAAAAAAAATTCTGATTGACGATATGAACAAGGATCAAGCAGTGCTTTTCTTTGGGGGCATTGTTTTTCTTATCCTGACAACGGTTTTTGGGATCGCACTTACCGGTGCAAACCGGGAATTGATCACGAAAAGAGCCAGTGAGCGTGCCGAACAGGAGCGTCGGTATCAGGAGGATATGGAAAATAACTCGAAACTGAAGGCCGTGCAACAGGCGGCTGGAAACATCCGAAATCAGCAGGGTTCCATCGAACAACTGCACCCAGGACCACTGACTTCGGGGAGTGTTGTGGCTACTAAAGAGGCCAATCCCGGATCGGTATCTCCGGATCCATATAACAGGGTTCCGGCGCGGACGGGTCGGAAATCAGCTCTGATATTCGGGGACTTAGGACTTTCAGTGTCTGCCCACCCGCTGACTGAGAGTCAACTTCGATATCTCACTTCGCCCAAGGAGTCCGCCGGGAGTCTGCAGGTGTTCGTCATCGATGGCGGCGGCGGTTTCGTGTCGGGTGCGTTGTGCCGGCTCTTTACCACCGCTGGGTATCCAGCCGAAGGGTATCTTCTCAGTCGACTCTCCGATAAGAATGGGATCTGTCTCTTCAGGGATATCCTGGCAGGGGAGTATTCTGTCGAAACATTCACGAAGAACGGGATGGAACATACGGTATCCGTTTCGGTCAGTCCGAATCGCCAGACAGCGGTTTTCCCGGATATCTACCCGATAGATCTATCGGCTTCGTGTTCGGATACGGATGGGGCTGATCTATTCCTTCGAGGCAGTGAATTCGAAGTCTGTCGTGACACGAGCCACGTCATGGAGAGTGGTTGCGGCGCGTTCCTTCCGAGCGGACCGCAGTCTTCATGGAGTAAGATATATTTCTGTCCGAATGGATGTTCGGAAGGGGCGTGTAAGAACTGATTCTCTATGAGCGACCAGGCGATCTCGTATCTCCGCGAGAACAAGGAACGATATGCCAAAGAAGCACTCATCTCGGTGCTGAGGACTTCCGGTTACTCAGAAGAAGATATCGTGGCGAGCGCGAGAGTGGTGTATGGAGTTGTCCCGACCGTCAACGCTCCTCAGACATCGGTCGTGTCGGACTTTCTCATCGGTTTCATCGTCCCACTTCTCTTCCTAATTTTCCTCCCGTTCCTCACTGTCGTCCTGGATATATTCTTCATTGTGTATTTCTGGAAGCGGCGACGATATATCCCATACGGGGTGTTCACGCGTTGGGTTTTCATGGTGCTGTTTGCCGGTAGCATACTGCGTTACATGACTCCTCGTTTCCTCTAATTGTTAGTCGCTCTACCTTATGGAACCAGAAGATCAGAAGAATGAGAACGATGCGTCGCTTCGCGAGCTGCTCATCAAGATGAATACCCAGCTGGAGGAGCAAAGCCGTGAGATTGCCTCGCTGAAGCATGCTAATCAGGTGACACCGCCCACGGCCGAGCCAACCAGAACGGCACCATTGATTCCCGAGGGAACCGCTTTTGCATCGCCCGTTCCACCGACCCCGCCAACGCCTCCCGCTCCTCCGGTGTACACGGAAAAGAAGGCTGAACAACCGACCCCGGCTGCTCACTCGGCTTCCTTTGAAGAGAAACTCGGCATGAAATGGTTTTCGGTCGCGGGTATCGTGGTCCTTATCCTGGGGATTTCCTTCTTCCTTAAATACGCCTTCGACAACGATTGGATCGGGGAGACGGGTCGGGTCATCATCGGTATCGCGATCGGCGTCGGGCTGCTCGGACTGGGTGAAAAGCTCATCCGGCAGTATCCGAGATACGCGTACCTCCTGACCGGCGGGGGGATTGTGATTCTCTACCTCTCTTTCTTTGCGGCCTATCAGTTCTATCACCTCCTGCCGGTCTGGGCCGCCTATGGAGCCTTTACGCTCGTGACGGCGTCCGGGATGGCGTTGGCAATTCGGTACGATGCGCAGCTCATCCTTGTGTTGGCTTCGGCCGGCGGTTTCATGACCCCGATACTTATCTCTTCGGGCGAAAACCACCCCGTCGCGCTCTTCTCGTATATTCTCATCCTCGATATCGCCATCCTGATTGTCTCATTCTTCAAATCCTGGTACCGACTCAACGTACTCGGATCGATTGCAACCGTCTTCATATACCTGGCCTGGTCAGGGCAGTTTTATAGTGACAGCCAACTCTTGGTCGCCCTGACGTTCATGACACTCTTCTTCATCTTGTACTCCGTATCGTTCCTCGCCTATCGGATCCGATCCAAGACCGAGACAAAAGCTGGACTGAACGAGCCGCTCACGGCTGACCGAGCGCTGACACTCCTGTTGCCGCTTATCTACTTTGTCGGTGTCTGGAGTCTCTTGTGGGTTGAGTATCGTCCTTTCATGGGGTACTTCACCGCTCTGCTCGGTCTGTACTATTTCCTCTTCGCCTACGCCGCGAAAGCATTTTCTCCCAACGATTCGACGCTCCGGGCGCTGCTCTCTTTCCTTTCGATCGGATTCCTCACGCTGGCGATCCCGATCGAGTTCCGAGGTAATGTTATCACCCTGGCCTGGATCGTCGAGATGTTCGTCATCTTCGCTTACGGCATCTACACGCGGCACCAAGCGATCCTGCAGTTCGGATTGCTGGTGGCGGCGCTGACCTTCCTGCGTCTCATCATCATCGAACCGTTCCATATCGATCCGGGATCCAGTGCGATCTTCAATGGACGATTTCTGACGTACCTGTTTGCGGTCGGAGTGCTTTTCCTGCTTGGATATCTCGCGCAGCGCGGTCTTGACTCGACAGAGGATCTCCGCTGGAAAGCGACCATATCATCATATATTGTTTTGTTCTTCTTTACGGCTAATTTCTTTGCTGTCTCCGCAGGCAGTATGGAGATAGATTATTACTATGACACCCGGATCAGCGCGGTCGATGCCACTACGGCATCCTTGGGGTATACGGCGGACTATGATCCGGGCCGGGCAGCTCGCGAGGAACTCCGGAGTCTCCAAAGTTGGGCGAGCGTAACCCTGTCGCTCTTTTGGATCGCGTACGCTATCGTTTTGCTTGCGTTCGGGATGCTTCGGAAATCCCGCTGGCCGCGTATCGGTGGACTGCTCCTCCTCGTGTTCGCGCTTCTCAAGTTGTTTTTCCATGATCTCTGGAGTCTCGGCCCGCTCTATCGGATCATCTCATCGATCGTGCTCGGCATCGTGCTCCTGTCGATCTCGTTCTTGTACACTCGCTATCGGGAGCGGTTTCGGGAGATTATTTAGCGACTAACTTCTGCCCCTATGTTGCTCAAAAGTGCTTTCGTTGGTGGATTCTTCGGGGTCGGGGTACTACTCTCGTTACCCTCGGTCGCCTCAGCAGATTTCCGCTTGTCAGACTGGCTCTCTACCAAGGAGCTGACGGTCCAGTCTCCAGGACTGGTTCGTTTTGCGATCGATGACGAGGTATTCTCGGGATCGAAGAGTGACCTCTCGGATCTCCGGATCATCTCGCCGGAGGGGAAGGAAGTCCCGTACAAGCTCTCGGCTGCTAGAGTGACGACCGAGGTGCAGTCTCTAGCGTTCCCAATCTCAAACAATTCTTCCGTCCCAGGAGAATCGACGAGCGTCATCATCGACACGAGCCAGGCTGGTCCGATCAATGAGCTCAGTATCCGGACCGCATCCAGAAATTTTCAACGCAACGTGACTGTGTACGGATCGGATGACAGGACCTCTTGGCGCGTCCTTCGCGAGAACGCTTACATCTATGATTATCTGGATGGGCGGGGGAATTTCCACGCGACCGGTACGACAATTTCTATCCCGACGAGCACGTTTGCCTCCCTCAAGATCGTCATCGACGATCCCAAGGGTTCGCCGGTCGTCATCCTCGGTGTTACCGGACGCCAGACCAAGACCGTCTCGGCCAGGGAAGTCTTTCGGGAACTCCCGTACCAGATGGACAAAGATGCCGAATCCCAAGAGAGTATGATCGTGATTGATGAGGGATCAGAAGGAATCCCTGCCAGCCGGGTGAAACTCGAAATCGATGAGAAGAATTTCAATCGCAGTGTCATTGTTGAGTCGGGGGATGACAGGGTTACCTGGCGCCGTCTCGGTCAGGACTATATCTTTCGGTACGCTACGCCTCGTTTCTTTGGCGAAAAGACCGAGGTTACTTTTCCGGAGACGTTTGATCGGTACCTCCGCCTTCGGATACTCGACTATGACGATCAGTCGCTCACGCTCGGTACGCTCCGTCTCGCATCGCTCTACCGGGAAGTGGTCTTTGAAGCGAAACAAGCCGGGATATTTTCTGTCTATTTCGGAAATCCTGGCGCGCATCGGCCGGTCTATGATTTCGAGCAATACGTCGCCTATCTCGACCCATCCTCGGCGACAGAAGCGGTCTCGGGTGCTCGGTATGTGAATGCTGCATACGTCGCTCCGGTAGCGCCACCCCTTCCTTTCTCAGAGCGGTACCCGTATCTTTTGCCGGGAGCACTGATTCTGTTTGTCGCATCACTCACGCTCATCATGCTCCGGTTTATTCGAAACGACCGCTAACCGTTCGTTCCAAGAGGCGTTAGCCTTGGCGTGATCCAATATTTTCGTTAAGAGGAAGGGTCGAGGAGAAGCGCTCTCTCATCGGCGTTTTTGCTGTTGGACGACTATTGAGTGTCAGTTGGGACGAAGGGGGCCGGTGGCACCTCGAACAGCATGTAATCGGCAGAGCCCCAGACGACGCGGAGCGAGTGGCCGGCGAAATCAGTGAAGCGTTCAATTTTGGCTCGAAAGGTCTGGTTCTGGTCGTGCTGAAGTTCGCGGAGAAGTATCCGTGAGAAGAAGACGTACTGGATATCGAGGGCTCGGAATGTTTCGAGCACCCCGTCTGATCCACCGGTGTCGAAGAGGCAGTTGAAGGTATCGAGATGAGGATCATTGTAGGCGCGGACAGCGTGGTCGTCGACAGCATACCAGAGGCGGGACCCCGTGATATAGATTCGGGGCGCGGACGGTCGATTGATGGCGCTCTTGAGCGTCTTCAGACCGGAGAAAGTGACATCGAGGTAGTCACTGGCTTCGAGGGTTCCTGCGGCATAGCGGAAGTGTTCTGGTGAGCCGGAAAACTTCATCCGAACGAGGGTGTTGCCGATGAGGCCGACCACGAAGAGAATTGCCAGGAAACGAAACAGTGCGATTGAGACTGACCGGCTTCGGCTGATCGCTTCAGCAGCGAGTAGCGATAGGAGCGCGATGACAGGGTATCCGTACCACGGGACACGCTGTGCGAGACATAGCCACACCAGCAAGTATCCGGCAGAGAGGAGTATGAGCTGGGTGCTCGGTGATCGAAGGTGTTCACGTGTTGGGTCACGGACTATCGACCATGTATACCAGAGCCAGAGAGGCAGGATGGCGAGAAAGAGGAATCCAATCTCGGTCGCAAACGCGGCCACGGTCAGGTTCATCGTGATATCCCAGGGGAGGAAGAGGAGAGTGGCGATCGGACCGCGCTGCCCCACGAAGCGGGTGAAGTCTTCGGCAGCGGCCGTTGATTGACACCGATGATCAGTGAGGAGAAGAGCGATGTCGCGGTGGAGCGACGGCGAGTCCGGTGGATAACTCGCGAGGATTTGTGAAAATTCATAGGGCTGCCCGGGCGGGTGTGTGGCTACTGATAGCATAAGCCAGGGGAGGACCGGCAAGAGGACGAAGACGCCCGCCAGCACGATGGTCCGGGACGACGGCCAGATTGCTGTGGCTGACTGTCGGGTGAGGAACACGATGAGGATACCGATGCCAAGCGGCGCGAGGAGGAAGAGGGCAGTGAGTTTGATGGTCAGTGCAAAACTGAAGAGGTAAAGGGCGAGGAAACAAGCTGACATATCGCGGGATCGAAGCCAGCGGATAAGCGACCAAAAGAATAGTGTGGTCACGGGGAAAAGCCAGGCGTCCGGTTTGGTCTCGTTGAGAGCGAGGGCGGCGCCCATCGGTATCGAGAGCGTGAGTACAGCGGCGATGGCACCGACATTCGCGCCCCAGATCGCTCGGCCAAAGGCGAAGAGGATGGCCGCCCCGAGGAGTAGTCCGTACACGCCGAGTGAGAGCGCGAGCATCATCTTCTGGTCATGACTCGCGATTCCGACGGCGGCAGCGGTGAGTTCAAATGGAAAGGGATTTCCACCGGGCAGGAAGGCCTGTGCTGCCTGCATCCGATGGACGTGATCCATGTAATAGGTCATGTCATCGAAACCGGTGGGTTCGGGGCGGATGGTTTCGGACAGGTTCAGCGCGACGAGGAAAAGTCCGAAGAGGGCGAGCGCGAAGAGTGGACTCTTCACATCAAGATGCCAGACATCGCTCCCAAGGCAATAGCGACAAAGAGACAGGAGATAGCGCCATTCAAAGAGTGCGATACCGGCAAGACAAACCCAGATGACCCCAGGCGTGAGCGCTGAGAGCCATCCGAGAGCGACCAGGAGTGTCGCCCACAGACTCGACCCAATGACGATACGGAGGAAAAATCCGTAGCTCGCGTCCGTTCGGTCTGAGTCCCGCAGTCGTTTCAAGACACTGTTCCCCGTGGCGGCAAGTACTCCCGAGAGGAGGAAATAGGTCACGATGACAGTTCCGAGTTTCGTGAGGAAAGACAGATTGGCTGTGGGCCAAACGGCGAAGGGGATAACCGGTGCATGGCCGGGCAAGAGGCCGATCAGGAAGACTTGGGTATTGAAGATGACCAAGGCCAGGAGCCCGATAATAACCAGCCAGATCAGACGTCTGATACGGAGGTCCGAGGATGGACCGCGGTGAGCCTGCCATCCCGAAGCGACGAATACCGTCAGTCCCGCGCAGACGATGAGCGGCAGACTGATGGCGAGCCAATCATCGGGGAGCACGAAAAAGTGGTGACGCAGCCAGACGGCTGTGACGGCCAGAGAGAAACCGGAAAAGAGGATGAAAAAAGGTGGCATGCGGGAAGGAATGTGCGTCGGGCGGATTGGTTAGAGCCTCTCTTGACAATCAGTCACAAACCAGGCTAGTCTGGCCCCAGCCAAAGGCGTTTCAAGCGCCAAGTTTTGGCTTAGTGTAGCACATTTCCAATCGAATCTCAACGAATAACTGGAAGGAGTTGCATCATGTCAGACAAGCGATGTTTCAAAGAGTTGCTTCAGGCGGGCTGGGATGCGGGGAAATTTGTCTGCGTCGGGCTCGACAGCGAACTGGAGAAGATTCCCGCCATGGTTTACCTCCCTCGGGGAGATGGAAACGTTCGTGATGTTGCTCAAACGATGACCATCTTCAACCAAATCATCGTTGAGGCGACCAAGGATCTTGTCCTTGCCTACAAGCCGAATCTCGCGTTCTATATCGCTCATGGCGATCTCGGCCTCTGGGCACTTCGCGATACGGTGCTGCACATTCATACTGTCGCGCCGGACGTTCCGGTGATTCTCGATGCCAAGGACATGGACATCGGCAATACTAATGCCGGCTATGTGCAGATGGCATTCGAGTATTGCGAGGCGGATGCGATCACGGTCAATCCGTATCTCGGTATGGAAGCGGCTCAGCCGTTCCTCGACCAGAAAGACAAGGGTGTCATCGTGCTCTGCCGGACGTCCAACAAGGGCTCTGGTGAGTTTCAGGGTCTAGACGTCTCTGGGGACAGCGTGCCCGGTGGATATATGCTTCTTTACCAGTATGTAGCACATCGTGTTTCGAGGTATTGGAACACAAATGGTAATTGTGCTCTCGTTGTCGGAGCCACGTATCCGGGAGAACTTGCCGAAGTTCGCCAGATCGTCGGTGATGTTATGCCGATTCTCATCCCAGGTATCGGGGCGCAGGGTGGCGACTTGGAAGCAACCGTGAAAGCGGGTAGGGACAGTCGTGGGCAGGGGATGATCATCAATGCCTCACGCAGCATCATCTTCGCTTCAAGCGGCCCAGAATTCGCCGAAGCCGCCCGTCGTGAGACGCAGAAGCTGAACGGTCTCATCAACCAGTATCGCAACGCCTGATTCAGGCAGAAGGAGAACACAATGAGCACTGCTTCTCAAGTCCTCGCTGACGTAAATGCTGTCATTACCGACAGTCATCTCGTCTATACCTCTGGCAAACACGCCTCGGCCTATGTCAACAAAGATGCGGTCTATCCGCATATCCGCAAGACATCAGCTCTCTCCCGCATGATCGCCATCGAGTTTGCCAATGATTGTGTCGACGTGGTTATCGCTCCGGCTGTCGGTGGCGTGATCCTTTCGCAGTGGATAGCGTACCATCTTTCGATGGTTCTGGGAGCATCGGATGTGCTTGGTGTCTATGCCGAGAAAGAAACCGAGGGAGTCGCGGATCCGGAAGGCAAAGGCAGGAAGTGCTACATCGAGACGGGCAACTTTGTCATCAAGAGAGGCTCTGACAAGCTCATCCAAGGCAAACGAGTGCTCGTGGCGGAGGATGTCATCAATACAGGTGGCTCGGTAAGGAAGACCATCGAGGCAGTGCGCCAGTGTGGCGGCGTGGTCGTCGGAGTCGGGGCTCTCTGCAATCGTGGCGGTGTCACGATGCAAGACCTCGATGTACCGAAGTTCGTCCCGCTCATGGAAGTGACACTCGACGCATGGGACGAAGCAGACTGTCCACTCTGTGAACGGGGTGTCCCGATCAATACCGAAGTCGGTAAGGGGCGGGAGTATCTCGCTCGGAAGACAGTCCGCTGACAACAAGCCGTCGAATTCAAAAGGGGTACCGAGTGTATGCAACTGCATGCGCCACGGCCCCGTTTTTTCTTTGCTATACTGGGTGGGCGTAATTTTGAACCTGGGTATGCCGAAAAAAATCCGCGTGGGAATCCTGTTTGGCGGGAAATCAGTGGAACACGAAGTCTCGCTCCGGTCGGCGAGCAATGTCATCGCGGCTTTGGACCGGAAGAAGTACACGCCGGTGCTCATCGGTATCGACAAAGGCGGACACTGGCAGACGGGCCAAGACCTCTTGGGATCGGGGGTGAGCGCCATGAGCGCCCTAGCTCAAGAGGGGCAGCATCACGTGACCCTGACGCCAGCCAATGCAGGGCAGCTCGTCCCTCTCTCGGCGGGAGCCAAAAGAGAATCCTTGCAATCCGTCGATGTGGTCTTCCCCATCCTCCATGGACCATTGGGTGAGGATGGGACGGTCCAGGGACTTTTGAAACTCGCTGGTGTGCCATTTGTCGGAGCGAGTGTGCTCGGTTCGGCTATCGGGATGGACAAGGATGTGATGAAACGTCTCCTCCGAGAGGCTGGTCTTCCAGTAGCAAAGTTCATCACGCTTCGGAAAGGGGAGCCGTGTTCCTATCATGAGGCAGCAAAAAAACTCGGGGCAATCATGTTCATCAAACCGGCCAATGCAGGCTCATCGGTCGGGATCTCCAAGGTCAAACGAGCGAAGGATTTCAAGGAAGCTGTCCGTGTCGCCTTCACCTATGACACGAAGGTCATCATCGAGGAATTTATTGTCGGCCGGGAAATCGAGTGTGCCATCCTCGGGAATCACAAACCGATCGCGTCGATTCCCGGTGAAGTCATCCCCACTCACGAATTTTATAGCTATGAGGCGAAGTACCTGGATGAACAGGGGGCGCGGATTGAAATCCCAGCAAGGCTGACCAAACAGCAAGTCAAAGCGGTGCAAAAACTTGCCATTCAGACTTTCCGGGTTCTGGAATGTGCTGGCTTGGGGCGGGTCGATTTCTTTCTGACACCACGTGGGAGATGGTATGTGAACGAGATCAATACCCTCCCTGGTTTCACGAGTATCAGCATGTATCCCAAGCTCTTTGAGGCAACCGGTATCCCATACGCCGAGCTTATCGACCGATTGATCATGTTGGCGCTGGAGCGATTTGGCGAGGAGGGACAGTTGATGACTTCGCGGTTATGAATTTGGCTGACCTCGACCGTTACGATTACTCGCTCCCGCCCGAGCTCATCCGGAAGATGCCGCTCGAGCCGCGTGATAGTGCCCGGCTTTTCATCTATGACACGGCCACGGATACGGTCCGTTTTGACGCGTTCGCACATCTCGCGGACTATCTCCCGCCCGCATCTCTCGTCGTCCTGAACGATACACGTGTTCATCCGGCGCGACTCTGGCTACAGAAGCCGACCGGCGGCAAGATTGAAGTATTTGTGCTCGTGAACGAATGGGACGGACAGGGACTGATCCCAGCTTTTGTCGATCGAAAGCTCTCAATTGGTGACCGACTCGTGTTTCCGAATGGCGATGGTTTCGTGGTTGAACGACAGGATGAACAGCGCTTCTTCTTCCGGTTGGAGAGCGCACAGCCACTTTTTGAGCTTCTGAATACATTTGGTTTGACTCCAGTGCCGCATTATTTGGAAAGTGACAGCGCACCAGATGAGGCCATGCTGCGGAAACGCTATCAGACGGTGTTCGCGGCCGCGGGTCAATCCGTGGCGGCCCCGACGGCCTCGCTTCACTTCACGGATCGAGTCTTTGAAGCGCTTGAGGAGCGGGGGATCGAGACGGAGCGGATCACACTCGATGTCGGTCCGGGTACCTTCGCCCCGCTGACGGAGAGGAATTTCGAGACGAGTCGGCTTCATGCCGAGCGTGTGACCGTCACCGCCGGAGCCGCCCGACGGCTGAATGTGGCCAAAGAGACAAACCACCCAGTTGTCGCGGTTGGGACGACTGTTGCACGGACGCTTGAGACAGTGAGGCAGCAAGGGAGTTTCCAGGCCCATACGGGGCTGATCGACACATTTATCTACCCGCCCTATCGTTTCACGGCGGTCGATATCCTCCTCACGAATTTCCATCTCCCGAAAACCTCGCTCATGCTCCTCGTCGATGCCTTCCTCCAGGACAAGGGCGCGAAACAGAGCGTCACGGATCTGTACACTATCGCGATCCAGGAACACTTTTCATTCTACTCATTCGGTGACAGTCTACTCATCCGCTGAGGCTACGTCCCATTGACGGCAGTCAGTACCTGTGCCATAATCGTGCACACTGTACCTTAACGTATTGTATTACGAGCACAGCGCTTTCTGTGTACTTGGACAAAGGAGCAAAGCATGTCTGTAACAGCAACCCAAGGGCGTTCCCTGTCTTTCAAAGAGTTGAAGGCGCTGATTTCGCTAGTGATTCGAAGCCTCTTTACCTCTGGCGCTACACCTACCCGGCCCCGGCCGGTGCAGAGCGAATCGGCTGATCAGTTGCCAAAGGTCATTCCGATACGTGAACCCCAGGGGAACTCATCGGTGGAAACGGATACACCGAAAGCCGGGGGTGACTCCCTAGTTGGGGTGGACGAACAAGGAGAGGCCAATCTTGACGAGATGGAAAGTGTGATGTCAGCCTCCCCATCTCCATCAGCCGAAGCCGATCAGCCGATCGGTCCTTCTGTTCCGGTGAGCGAACCAACGCGTGCCGAACCGGAAATCAAACCTGTGGCTCCTCCCTCGGTGGATGCCACGCCGATCGTCGACAATGGGGTGGCGATGTGGCCGCGACTCTTCGAGTTGTTGAGGAGTATGCAGCTCGGGCCGAACGGCTTCAACATCGAGTCAGCCCTGCATCAGATCTGCGTCGATCCGGCTGAATTACAGCGCTTTTGTGAAGTCCTCGCCGCGCCGCTCTTGCTTAAATCAACGCAACCGATTGCAGTCGTGATTGGAGTCGGTGGGTGTGGTAGTGCGTTGGCAGGAGCGGTTGCCCGACGTTTGTCACCATGTACCCTTCATAAGAACTCGAGTGCGGTGGCGTTTCTCCCGATGGAGAAGAATGGAAAACGCTCTGTATTCATTGCACCGGATCTGGCTGGGAAATTACTCCGTGGCAAACAGGTACTGATCGTCACACCGATCTTGACGCCTGCGAATGTCGCGGAGATCCAGGGCATGATTCACGCCGTCGAAAGTGAGCTCAATGTGAACGCGAATGTACATTCCATCGTGACGTTGCTCGAGCTGCAGAATTGCGGGCCATTGACGCATAGCGTTGGTAAAGCTTCATCGATCAAGGTCTGGTCTGGTCTCACACTCAACTTTGGCCTCTGAATCCGCCTGGTATCCTAGACCCATTTGAACCCCGAGGACGTGATCCATCGGGGCTCTTTTTTAGCTGGTAGCTTGTCAAATGGGCTTGGAAGCGCTAGGATAGGGCATAAGTTTTGAATGGTAGATGGTATGAAAGTGATCCTCGTCAAGGATGTCACCAATGTCGGGAAAGCCGGAGAGATCAAGGAGGTCAAGAAAGGCTTTGCGTTCAACTTCCTTCTCCCCGAGGGGTTAGCGGAACTCGCGACTGCGGGTATGGTAAAATCAGTTGAGAAGTCGCTCGAAAAGCGTAACGCTGAGAAGACGGCCAAGCTCGCCGAGCTCGCGACGTCGATGAAGCGTCTCGATGGCATGACGTTTACGGTGGCGGCCAAGGCGGCGGAGGGGAAGCTGTTTGGATCGGTTACCGTGGCTGATATCGTCGCAGCGGCCAAGGCGGCTGACATCGAGATCATCGACGATATGGTCAATCTCGAGCACCCCATCAAAACCGTTGGCGAGCACGCCGTGAAGCTTGTCGCCGGGACAGCCAAGGCGACCGTGACGGTCTCGGTTGTCGCAGAATAATACCAGTGATTCTTTGAAAAAGGGCCGTTCTTCCCGAAACGAAGGCGGCCCTTTCTCTGTAAATAATAAAAAACCGTGTATGGCACCGAGGAAACAACGTTTACGAAAGTACATATTCGTCGTCGGCGGCGTGATGAGCGGGGTGGGCAAAGGTATCGCGGCCTCGTCAATCGGCCAGATCCTCCAGGCGCGTGGGCTCGCCGTGACGGCGATCAAGATCGATCCGTACATCAATGTCGACGCCGGGACGATGAACCCGACGGAGCACGGCGAAGTGTTCGTTTTGGCGGATGGCTATGAGACGGATCAGGACATGGGGAATTACGAGCGCTTCATGGGATTGAAACTCTCGCGGGACAATTACATGACGACCGGTTCAGTGTACAAGCGCGTCATCGAGCGTGAGCGAAACCTGGAGTACCATGGCAAATGCGTCGAGGTCGTGCCGCATATCCCGCTCGAGGTAATCGGTACAATTCGTCGCGCGGCGGAGAAGGCTGATGCTGATGTTACTATCATCGAAATTGGTGGGACGATTGGAGAATATCAGAACATTCTCTTCCTCGAGGCGGCCCGGATGATGAAGGCGGATGATCCGGAGGGCGTGCTCTTTGTCCTCGTTTCCTATCTCCCGATCCCGAACAAAATCGGCGAGATGAAAACGAAACCGACGCAATATGCGGCCCGGACTCTGAACGGCGCGGGTATCCAGGCTGACTTCATCATCGCTCGGGCGGAGCGTCCGCTCGACGACCGTCGCAAAGAAAAAATTGCTATCTCATGCAGTATGCGACCAGAGTCCGTCATCAGCGCGCCGGATGTCGACAGTATCTATGATGTCCCGGTCAATTTCGAGAAGGATCGATTGTCAGATGCTATCCTCAGACGCCTCCATCTGAAGTCCCGGAAATCGACGCTCGCTCTCTGGAAGAAACAGGTCGCTGAGGTCAAACGATTGAAGCGAACGGTGAAAATCGCGATTGTCGGAAAATACTTCAAGACGGGGGACTTCGTCCTTTCGGATGCGTATATCAGTGTCATCGAATCTCTCAAACATGCCGCCTTTGCCAATCATCGCAAACCCGAGTTGACATGGATCGACTCGACCGAATACGAGCAGGATCCAAAGCGACTCCGTGAGTTACAGGCCTTCGACGGCGTGCTCATCCCGGGCGGGTTCGGTGCGCGTGGGGTCGAGGGAAAAATCCTCGCGATCGAGTATTGTCGCAAGAAGCGAATCCCGTATTTCGGCATCTGCTATGGGATGCAGCTCGCCGTCATCGAGTACGCGCGACATATCGCCGCCTTCCCCGGAGCCAATACGACTGAGGTCAATCCGAAGACCGATCATCCGGTCATCGATATCCTGCCTGAACAAAAGGCGAAACTCGCCCGGAGGGAGTATGGTGGTACGATGCGGCTCGGCGAGTACCCGGCAGTCTTGAAAAAAGGAACACTGGCCGAACAAGCGTATGGAACGAAAAAGATTATCGAACGCCATCGGCATCGCTACGAGGTGAATCCGGAATACGTCGCGCGACTTCGGGAGGCTGGCATGGTTTTCTCGGGAACTTCCCCCGACGGCGTGCTGATGGAAATTGCGGAACTTCCTAAGAAAACTCATCCGTTCTTCGTCGGGGTGCAATTCCATCCGGAATTCCAATCATCGATTCTACAGCCGCATCCGATTTTTCACGCTTTCATCAAAGCGGCCACAAAAGGCCGGAAGTGAGTGTGAATCGTGCGATCAAAAAACCTCCCGGCTGGGGAGGTTTTCGTTTGCCTTGAAGAAGGATCTTAGGCTTCGGTCGGGACGACAGTGGGGATGATATGTACGAACATGCGTTTTTCGAGCTTGCCGGTAAAGGCCTTCATTTTGCGCTCTTCAAAGTGAACTGTGCCATCCGTGAGGGCAAAGAGGGTATCGTCGGCGCCGCGCTTCACATTCTTTCCAGCATGATACTTGGTGCCACGCTGACGGATGAGAATATTGCCTTCGTTTGCGGCCTGTCCGCCATAAATCTTCACACCGAGGCGTTTCGAGATGGAGTCACGCCCAAGAGCGGTTGAACCGCCTGCTTTTCTGGTTGCCATATTCGGAGTTATAGCCTACAATAGGCCTTCATAAAGATATACGGGAGCAGTATAGCGATTTCCCTCTCGACTGTCAATATTCCTATGAAATGGCCTGCTATCACCACTCCGTTCCGAGAAAGACTGGGGAAAATCTGGCTTGGATTCGCTTTTATCCTCGTTGCCGTCTTGGCGTTTGAAGCGGGTCTTTTGAAGCGGAGCCTGGGCGAAACCGAACCGCTCATCGTCGCTGCGCCGAGTCCCGTATCCGCTCCAGTCAATCCAGTTCGTGCGACGGTGAGTCAGATGTCAGAGGCCGTTGCGTCCAATCCACCTACCACTCCGTCAGCGGATTGCGCTTTTGTCGGCAGCAAGAAGTCAAACAAGTACCATGCGCCGACATCGCGCTGTGCGAAACAGATCAAGAGCGAGAACCGACTCTGTTTCGCTTCCGTCGACGCTGCCAAAGCCAAGGGGTATCTCCCGGGCTGTCTGGAATAGCCACGCCAGAATATCGAGGGTGTGGCATAATAGAAACATGCCCGAAACTCAACCGGACACACATGACGAGATCTACAATCGGAACAAGGTGCGACTCCTCTCGGCCTTGTCTTTTCTTTTGGGCTTTCTCGACGCCTTTCTCATTTATATTCTCTCGTCGTATTTCGTTCAGATTTCTGGCGCCCACCTCGTCGGAAGCTTTTACCTAGTGGCATTCGTACTCGTCCTCTGGCTCCTCATGCATCTCCAGCCGCTCGTGCACAGTCTGGGATCGGTCCGTTTTCTCGGGGTGCTCTTAGTCGGTCTCATCGGTACGAGCTTCTACCTCAGTCTCGGCGAACCATCCTGGATTGGGGCGGTCGTGCTCTTGGCCTATATCGTTTGTAGCAATCTCGTCTGGTCAGTGATGGATGTCCTGGTCGAAGACTTTTCAACGGATCAGGTCTCGGGTCGGGTGCGGGGACTGTACTTGACGGTGATGAATGGTGGACTCTTGCTCGCCCCGATTCTCTCGACCAAGACACTCGCGTTCGCTGGTTACTCAGGTGTCTTTACCGTGCTCGGCATCGGCTATATGCTAGTCTTCCTCGCGGCCCTCATCGGACTCCGGGCGCATCAGACAGTCCCACTTCCCAAGATTGCCTTCCTCGCGACACTGCGAAAGGTCAGCCAGCGGAGGAATCTCCTCCTCATCTACGGAGTTTCGTGGACGTTGGAATTTTTCTACGCCATCATGATTATCTATGTGCCGATCCTCTTGTTGTCACAGGGATTTGACTGGGAGCAGATTGGTTTCATTTTTACGGTGATGCTCATCCCATTCGTGCTCATCCAGTATCCGCTGGGCGTCATGGCGGACAAACGCTTTGGAGAAAAGGAGCTGCTCTTTGTCGCACTCGTCATCCTGGGCGTTTCCAGCGTCGTGGTCGGCTTCACCCGATCGACGGATATCGTTTTCTGGGCGGGCCTACTCTTCCTCACTCGGCTTGGAGCGGCGGCCATCGAAGTCTTGCGAGATTCGTATTTCTATAAGCAGATCGGACCGACGGATACGGACATCGTCGCGTTTTTTCGTTCCGCTCGGCCGACGGCAGACATCGTCGCGGCGGGCGTGTCACTCCTCTTTCTCGCACTTTTTTCGGTCCACAGTCTCTTCTATTTGGTCGGGGCAGTTGCTCTCGGAGCCTGTTTCGCCGTGCTCTCACTCGAGGATTCCCAGAGTGAGGCAGAACGCGCCAAACGAACGGCAGTATAGGAAAGGGGTTTATGGACGAGGAATGAGTTACTGAAAGTTCTGTCCTCAACAAAGAGAAATAGGGATTCTAAATTTCAAGTAACGACCAAAGCAGATCATGAATAAAGAAGTCTACAAATACATACTTCAGACTTACGGTCGAAATCCTGCTCAATGGATTGGTTTTGTTGCAGAAATAGTTCGCACGTTGGTGATGCGTGTTTATATCGTTATTGCAATGGCCCAGGTTACAGCAAGTCTTGCCTCCGGAAATATTGAGGCCGCAAAACAATATACGTTCTACTTCTTCCTCGCCTATATCATCGGCGCTATCGTTGGAACTTTAGGCGAACTACTATCCACCCATACTGAAAACCAACAATACGGCCGGCTGATGATGGCTTACTATCAAAAATTAGTAGATAAAGATATTTCGTTTTATCGAGACAACCAGACCGGATAGCTTGCGAGTATCTTTCGACAACACTTGGACAGTGCGATGCTCTTGATTCGTTTTTCCCGTGGAGAGGCGTTGGGTACGATCATCTCGCTCATTGTGCCACCGATAGTTTTATTCATTGCCTCTCCTGTGATTGGTTTAATTGCAATCCTTGTCGTCGTCACCCAGTTTATTTACGTGGTCTGGTCTTCATCGAAAACGACTAAATACAGGCAGATGTCGCATGAAATATATCGCAAAGTGACTGGTGAAGTTTCTGATGTCATCACTAACATTATCGCTTACAAGGCAGGAGGAGTTGAAGATCAAGCGCGTGATAAAATGGCAGGTCTTATAAAACAGGAAACTTCGTCGTTTGAATTGCGACGTAGAGCAACCACCTTGTTTGATCTGCCGAGAAATATCATCACCGCTTGCGGAATTACGGTCGCAGTTTATCTTATTATCTCCAACGCTTCGGGGCTCAGCCCCACATCATTGGGATTAATGGTCTTGACGCTGACATACATGTTCCAGATTGTGAGAAACGTCAGTGTTTTGCCAGAACAAATAACCCAGCATGATGATCTGATTACCAAAATGTATCCGACTTTGAAATACTTGAGCAATGAGTATGAAGAAGTTCGCGATCTTCTCAATCCAAAGGAGTTCGTAATTAAAAACGGTTCGATTGATATCAGCAAAGTCAGCTTTAGTTATCTTTCGCATTCTCATAAGGGAGCGAGGATACCGGTTTTTACGAACCTCACGATCAAGATAAAAGGTGGCGAACAAATAGGTATCGTTGGATTGAGTGGGGCCGGTAAAAGTACGCTGGCAAATTTACTACTTCGATTTGATGAAATTGACGGTGGTTCAATCAAAATAGACGGCATTAATATTCAAGAAGTAAAACAAAGCGAACTGCGGAAGAATATTGCCTATGTACCTCAAGAACCTCTTCTTTTTCATCGCAGTATTAAAGAAAATATCGCTTACTACAACAATAAAGAAGATGACGCGGAAATTATCAGAGCGGCCAAAGCGGCTCACGCCCATGAGTTTATAGAAAAATTGCCGGACGGCTACGACACCATCGTCGGCGAAAGAGGCATTAAATTGAGTGGTGGTCAGAAGCAACGCGTCGCAATTGCTCGCGCCATACTCAAGAAAGCGCCCATCATGATTTTCGACGAAGCTACCAGTGCACTTGATAGTGAAAGCGAGCAGATCATACAGCGCGCTCTTCCCGAAATAATTGGGAATCAAACTGCAATAGTTGTAGCGCACCGATTGAGCACTGTTGCAGGACTTCATCGAATAATTGTCATGCACGCAGGTGAGGTAATTGAGTCGGGTAGTCATGATGAGTTGGTAGCTTTGAAAGGCCGTTACTACTCCTTGTGGCAAAAACAAACGTCAGAGTTTGCATCTTTACCAATAGATGCCAATGAGTAAACCAGCGGAAATCTATTCTCAGTATCAATGAGGCTGTATGTCTGGTAAATTTGGCTAGGCAGGGGCCTCTCGGCCATGGTATTATAGGGCTGAAACCTATGGCATATGCGGTGCGATTAGAGCAGTTCGAAGGGCCGCTTGAGCTTCTCTTGCAACTCATCGAAAGAGATAGGCTCGACGTCACCCGGGTTTCTTTGGCGAGCGTCGCTGACCAATACCTCGAATATATCGCTCATCAAGGGGAAGTCCCGCTTTCCCAGTTGGCCCAGTTCCTCTCCGTGGCATCGCGCCTCCTCCTTCTGAAGTCTCGGGCGCTGCTGCCACTCTTGGAGTTTTCTGAGGAAGAAGAAGAATCGATCGAGGATCTCGAATGGCAATTGCGCGAATATCGTAAGTTCCGGGATGCGAGCGTCGGTCTTGGTCTCTTGTTCGCTCGGACAGAACGAGCCGTGGTGCGCGAGAGCTTCCTCGGAGCAGATATAGTCTTCTTGCCGGATCCTGAAGTCACGGCAGCGTCACTCGCCACCGCGTTTCAGTCAGTCCTTGGTGAGATACCGCTTCTTGAAAAGCTCGATGAAGAAGAAATTCGGAATGTCATCTCGCTGGAGGAGAAGATGCTTGAGCTTCGATCGACCTTGGCGAGTCGGATGGCGGTGTCGTTTCGACAGATGACGTCGGATGTGAGTGACAAGCTTGAGATCATCATCGCTTTCCTCGCGATTCTCGAATTAGTGAAACAGCGCTTTGTTCGGGCCGATCAGGCAGGGTCCTTTCAAGACATCGCGCTCAGGGAGGAAGTATAACGGATACATAATATGGAATCAGTCTCGCTCCAATCGAAACTCGAAGCGCTCCTCTTCATGAGCGGCGAGCCGATCGCTCATGCGCGACTGGCAGAACTTTTGGATATCAAGCTCGCTGATTTGAAGGCGGTCATCAGCGCGCTCAGCGAGCGCTATGTCCGAGAGTTGGATTCGGGGCTCATGCTCATTGAGCATGCGGGGAAGGTTGAAATGGCGACTAAACCGATACATGCGACGCTCGTGGATGCTTTCACCAAGGCGACACTTCAGGAGACCCTCTCCAAAGCAGCGTTGGAGGTGCTGTCTATTATCGCCTATCGGGCGCCAATCGCGCGGCATGAGATCGAAGCGATTCGGGGAGTGAATTGCAGCTACACGCTGCGGGCGCTGCTCATCCGCGGCTTGATCGAGCGGCAGGGGAATCCTGAAGATGCACGCGGCTATATCTATCGGCCGTCATTCCGCTTTCTCGAGCATATGGGATTAGCTCGGATTGAGGAGCTTCCGGACTATGCGACCCTCGCGACGGATGAACGGATGCATGTCGTGACACCGACTGCTGTGCAAGATACGCCACTTTCTTCAGATCACGCAACATGATGAGAGTCCTCCTCACTTTTGGCCTCGTGGCGACCATCGCCCTCTGGACACTCAAGGAGCGTCCAGAGTTGGTGTATTCATTTCTCACGAGCCAGACGATTGATCGACTGTTTGGGACGGGCGGAGGCGAGGCAGAATTGGCTGATCCAGTTCCAGGTCTCACGCTCAATGTCCCGTATCTAGTTGAAAACCGTTCACTCTCGACGACCTTTCAGCCGATGCTCCGGGACTATGCGCCCCAGCTCTCTGTTCCCACCGCGCATGCTTCGGTCATCATGGACGCTGAGTCGGGCAAGGTCCTTTATGGACGAAATGCTACTGATCAGCGACAAATCGCGTCACTCACCAAACTTTTTACCGCGCTCATCGTCGTGGAACGGATTGAAAATCTGGAGACGCCGGTGACGATTGACGAAGAAGCTGTGTACACTCAGGGGACACGGATCGGTTGTCCGCGTTCCGGGTATTGTCCGGGTGTGCGATTTGCGGTTGGAGAACAGGTCACGGTGCACGACCTCCTGAAGGCAGCGCTTATGAATAGCGCCAACGATGCAGCGATCGCGTTGGGCAAGCACATCGGAGGCACGCAGGCGGGCTTCGCTGAGATCATGAACACGCGGGCGAAAGAACTCGGCCTGACGAATTCACTCTTTTGTACGCCGTCGGGACTGGAAATCGATGGGGAGGAGAACCGTTGCTACTCTTCGGCGCGTGATGTCGCGATCATCGCGAGTACGGCGCTCCAGCACGAAGTGCTTTGGGAAATTATGAAGATTGAGAAGGCGAGTATTACCTCGCTAGACGGTACGCTGGTCCATGAGGTGTTCAATACTGATCAGCTTATCGGATCGATGCCGAATCTCGTCGGGACCAAGACTGGCTTCACTCCACTTGCTGGGTATTCGCTCCTCGCGGTCGCGACGGACCCATCGGGTGAGCATCCAGTCATCGCCGTCGTCTTGAATGACCCGTACCGTTGGCAGAGCATCCAGTCGATGTTTGACTGGAGTTTCGAATCATTCGATTGGATATAAATACACCTATGGACTCACTCGCCCTCGCCCAAATCCAATCGATCCCGACGGTCATGAATGTACTGAAGGTACTCGCAACGGGTCTCTTGGCGTTTCTCCTCGCCTTCTTCTTGACCCCCATTTGGACGCATATCTTGTACAAGTACAAGATTGGGATTCGGATCAAGCAGAACGGAGTGTCGGGTGACAAGCTAAGCTTCATCTCACGTCTCCATGCCTGGAAGGATGGGACGCCGACGATGGGCGGTGTCATTGTGTGGTTCAGTGTCTTTCTCTTGGCGTTCATGTCTGAGTGGCTCTTCCCACTTTTGGCAGTCCTTTTTGATACGAACTTCATTGCCCGGCTCGATTTTCTGAAGCGTTCCCAAACTTGGCTTCCTCTTTTCACTCTCGTCACGGCGGGTATCCTTGGCCTCATCGATGATTATATGAGTGTGCGGGGTATCGGTGCAAACAAAGGCGGGGGCATGCGCTTCCTGGCGCGTTTCTGGTGGCTGATTGCGATCGCGGGCCTCGGTGCCTGGTGGTTCCATTCGAAGCTCGGCTGGGACGCGGTCCATGTCCCGGCGATCGGTGACTTCTCGATTGGTTGGTGGTATATCCCGCTCTTCATCTTCGTCATCCTTTTTGCGGCGATCTCTTCCAATGAAACCGACGGACTCGATGGACTCGACGGGGGTGTGCTCCTTATTGCCTTCAGTTCGTTTTCCCTCATTGCTTTCATGCATAACAAAGTTGATCTCTCCAGTTTTTGTGCCGCCGTGGCGGGTGCGCTCCTGGCTTTCCTCTGGTTCAATATTTATCCGGCCCGTTTCTTCATGGGTGACACTGGAGCGATCGCCCTTGGGACGACTTTGGGTGTGGTCGCGATGCTGACGAATTCAGCGATCGTGCTTTTCATCATCGTCTTCATCTATGCGCTCGAATCCGGGAGCGTCGCGATCCAGCTGTTCTCCAAGCGATATCTGAAACGCAAAGTCTTCCTGGCCGCTCCGCTCCATCACCACTTCGAAGCCAAAGGCTGGCCTGAGCCGAAAGTTGTGATGCGGGCCTGGGTGTTCACGGCATTGACCGCCCTCATCGGCGTCATGGTGGGTGTTATCGGGATGGGCCGTTAATAATTATTTCTACTTGTATGAAGCTCAGAAGCGTCGCGACTGCTGATTTGGCCGGAAAGAATGTCCTCATCCGGGTTGATTTCAATGTTGAGCTCGATGATTTGGCGCATGTGCAGGAGGGATTCAAACTTGAGGTGGCACGGAAGACCATCGATCACGTAGTCAGTGCCGGTGCGCGCTCAGTGGCGCTCGTGACACATTTCGGGCGACCAGATGGAGCGGCTGATCCAAAGTACTCCGTCCAGCGACTCGCTCCAGAAGTGATGCGTGTGCTTGGGCGGATAGTCCGGTTTGTCCCAGAGTGTTCAGGCCCAGTAGTCACAGATGCCGTCGCAACAGCTACTCTCGGAGAGGTGCTCTTCCTCGAAAATGTCCGTTTTGCAGCTGGAGAGACCACTAATGATCCGGCCTTCGCCGCGGCGCTCGCCGCCCCGTTTGATGCCTATATCAATGAAGCCTTTGGCGTCTCCCATCGCGCACATGCTTCCGTGGTCGGGGTGACAGCCCACCTGCCGTCGTATGCCGGTTTCCACTTATGTGAGGAGACTGAGCGCTTGGATGCGGTCCGTTTCAATCCCGACCGACCGGCCCTGGCGATCATTGGCGGCGCCAAGATCGAGACGAAACTTCCACTCATCCGGGCCCTCGAAGCGACCTATGATTGCGTGCTCGTCGGCGGCAAAATTGCCAATGAGGCGATCGATCAGAAAATCGTCTTTTCAGATAAAGTACTCCTGCCGCAGGACTTCGATTCGCCAGCGCGGCTCGATATCGGCAAGACGACGGCGTCGTACTATGCTGAGATCATCAAGAAGGCGAAAACCATCATCTGGAACGGGCCGATGGGGAAATTCGAAGAGAAGCCGTATGATGTCGGGACGAAAATTATTTTGGATGCCATCCTCGAAACCGACGCCTACGTAATTATCGGTGGTGGGGAATCGCTTGCGGTTCTCGAACAGGCGGGTGTCTTTCACCGGATCAGTTTTGTCTCGAGTGGTGGCGGGGCGATGCTTGAATATATGGCGGGCAATGATCTGCCTGGTCTCTTGCCGCTCGTCGCTGCATGATATGATAGGACAGGAGCCGACAGGCGGCGTTAATCACAAACGTATGGCACTCATTTCATATATCCGCGGGAGAGAGATTCTCGACTCGCGAGGCAATCCGACGGTCGAGGTGATCGTCACGCTTGATGACGGCACCGTCGCCAAGGCCAGCGTCCCGTCAGGGGCGTCAACTGGGGCGCATGAGGCGCTCGAACTGCGCGATGGTGACACTCGGCGCTATCAGGGGAAGGGGGTTCTGAAGGCGATCGGTAATATCGATACGATCATCGGTTCGGCACTGACGGGTATGGACCCGAGTGAGCAACGTGCGCTCGATGAAAAGATGATCGCGCTCGACGGCACGGAATCCAAGTCAGCACTCGGGGCCAATGCCATCCTCGGTGTTTCGCTTGCTCTTGCCCGGGCGGCGGCGATGAGTCGAGGTGTGGGACTTTCTTCTCAGCTCGAGACGCTCTTGCCCTATCCGCGGACCAAGGTCGGTTTCCCGATCCCAATGTTCAATGTGATCAATGGTGGCGAACATGCGGATTCGGGCCTTTCAGTTCAAGAGTTCAAAATTGTTCCATCGGGTATTGAGACTTACCCCGAGCAGTTGCGCGCCGGGAGCGAGATTTTCCATAGCCTTCAACAGTTGCTGCGTTCGGAGGGCTACACGACGGACGTCGGCGATGAAGGCGGCTTCGCACCGCGACTGAAGAGCCATGCCGAAGCCTTTGCCCTGCTCGTCCAGGCGATCGAGAAGAGTGGGTATGTCCCGGGGCAGGATATTCAGCTGGATATCGATGCAGCGGCCAACTCGTTCTATGATCAGAAATTAGACCGCTATCACCTGAAGCCGGAAGGTATTACCCTCGACCGTTCGGGGATGGCAGCGCTGTATCGTGATTGGGTCACTCAGTTCCCACTTTTCTCTATCGAGGATCCATTTCACGAAGAGGACTGGGAGGGGTGGAGTATGTTCACGCAGGAAATGGGTTCGACGCTTATGCTAATTGGGGATGATTTGCTCGTGACCAATGTGAAACGCTTGGAACAGGCCATCGCCACTAATGCCTGCAACGCGGTGCTCGTGAAGGTCAACCAGATCGGGACGCTCTCCGAAACCTTGGATTGCATCGCGCTTGCGAAGCAACACGGTCTACGGACCGTCATCTCGCACCGTTCCGGAGAAACCTGCGACGACTTTATCGCTGATCTGGCGGTCGCAGCCGAGGCGGACTATATCAAAACGGGCTCAGTCGCCCGAGGAGAGCGACTCGCGAAATACAATCGTCTCCTCGAGTTGTACGAATCACGCTCAATCTAACATCAAATTTTCAGTCTATGGATCGAGTCCTGTGCATCGGGTCTGCTTCAAAAGATATCTTTTTTCCGACTGATGAGGGGGTAATCATCGAAACCCCCGAGGATTTGCGATCGCAGACCAAGGTCGCTTTTGAGTTGGGTGGGAAATTCCTGTGTCGCGAGCGCGTCGAAGCCGTCGGCGGAGTGGCGGCCAATGTCGCACAAGGCTTGGCTCAGATGGGGCACGAAGCCGCTGTGTACAGCAAGATCGGTGCGGATGATACGGGTGAATGGATCCTCCGAACCTTGCGGGGGGCGGGCGTTCAAACCGATACGGTGGATATCGACCGGGCTGTGAGTACGGACGTGTCGGCCATTGTCGTCGTGCAGACAACGGGGGACCGGATTATTTTCCACAACCGAGATGCCAATGAACAGCTTCGACTCGAAGAGAGTAAGTTACATTCGCACGAGTGGTTTTATATCAGTGCGCTCAACGGTGCGTGGAAGGAAAACTTGAAACTCATTTTGAATGTCGCCGAGCGTTCCGGGGTGAGGATTGCGCTCAATCCCGGACAGCATAATTTGAAAGAGGATCCGCGACTGTTGCTCGAAACTTTGCCCCATGTCGCAGCGTTGTTTCTGAATAAGGATGAAGCACTCGAACTCCTTCTGGCGGGTGGCGTCGAGAGTCAACCCGAACGTTTGAATGATGAACGCTATCTCATTCAAACGTTGCACGGGTTCGGTCCCTCGGTCGTCGCACTGACCGACGGCAAGCGCGGCGCCTGGGTGTATGACGGCCAAGAGATCTGGCACGGCGACATCTATGAACCACACGGGTTGGTCGACACGACCGGGGCAGGGGATGCTTTCGGCTCAGGCTTTTTTTCGGCCTACTTGTACCATTACTCGATTGAAAAGTGTCTGCGCTATGGCATGGCCAATGCGGGGAGCGTCGTCGGATCATATGGCGCGAGCACGGGACTTTTGGATCAGACCGTGGCGGAGGATTACGGGAAGCATATCCATGCGACACTTTTGGCCGCTCGGTGATATACTAGAGGAAAAGACTGCGCGTTATGGGACTTTTTTCACGTTTACCGTGGAAGCATCAGGATGAGCTGTTTTTGGCGCTTGATATCGGCACGGAAGTGGTCAAAGCGCTAGTTTTTCGTGTCGATCATGAGCAGCGACGCGGGACAGTGATCGGCGTCGGTCGCGCCCGGCAGAAGGTCGGTAATATGCAGAGCGGGGCAGTATCTGATATCCGAGGAGTCATCGGTTCGGCCCGTGAAGCGATCGAGATCGCCAAAGCGGCGTGCGGGATCAAACGCGTCGAAAAAAGCATCATCGGCATCGCCGGTGAACTTGTGAAAGGAACGACCACTACGGTTCACTATGAGCGTGTGAATTCCGAGATCAAGATCGGCATGCCCGAGCTCAAGATGATCATCAGCAAGGTTCAGGAGAAGGCGTTGGAACGGATCAAGAAACAGCTCGTCTGGGAAACAGGCCAAGAGATCGAGATCAAACTCATCAATGCCGCCATCGTCGACGTCCGCATCGACGGCTACCGCGTCCTGAATCCGCTCAATTTTCAGGGGCGCGAGGTCTCAATGAGTGTCTTCAATGCGTATGCGCCGCTCACTCATCTCGGTGCGATTGAGACGATTTCGGACGAACTCGATCTCGACCTGCTCTCGATCGTCGCTGAACCGTATGCCGTAGCGCGCTCAGTCGAAGTCGAGGACATGCTTGATTTCAGTGCTATTTTCATCGATATCGGCGGCGGGACGACGGACATCGCGGTCGTCCGGAATGGCGGCTTGGAAGGGACAAAGATGTTTGCGCTCGGTGGACGCGCATTCACCAAGCGGCTCGCCCAGGAATACCAAGTGGCATTTGATGTGGCGGAACGGATGAAGATCGATTACGCCAACGGACAGCTGAGGCCGGATGATATGGAGCGGATCAATGCATTGTTCGCCGATGATTGCCGGGTCTGGCTCGCTGGCGTCGAGCTTTCACTTCTCGAGTTTGCAGAGACGGACTTTATGCCCTCGAAGATCTTCTTGTGTGGTGGCGGATCGGGACTTCCTGGGATCAAGCAGTCGCTCGCTTCTGGCGACTGGGCGAAAAATCTGCCCTTTTCGAAACCGCCACAGATTGGATTTCTCCAACCGCACGATATCACGCGTATCGTTGACGAAACTGGTGAGCTCAACAATCCCCAGGACATCACGCCGATGGGCCTCGCTCACCTGGCACTCTTGAATGCCCTTGATGAAGAACCGATTCTGACAGGTATCTTGCAGCGCAGCATGGAGTCGATAGACAAAAATTAAAATTGCCAGCGAGCGTATGCCCGAAACCCATTACATCGAGATCGACGAAGAGATCATCAGCGCAGTGAGTCGTCTCCGGAAGTCAGGTGATCGTGAGAATATCTTCGTCCTGCCGAAGCGCGCGCTCATTCTCCAGAGTATTATCAATTTGAAACTTTTGGGGCGCGAAGCTGAAAAACTAGGGAAAACGGTGATTATCATGACCCAAGACGAACAGGGCATGCGGCTCGCCGAGAAAGCCGGCCTCCGGGTCCAGGAATACCAGGACGCTGCCCTGCGTCAGCACCGTTCTGAGGCCTCGGCCCGGTTCACAGTCCGGCATGGTGAATCGATTCCGATGCCCGAACCCGCCGAAACACGCGAGGGACTCAGGCGTTCGAGTGAAATCGGGAGCGCGAATTTCTACGGAGCGGCGACACAGATTGCGACCGCGCCACCGCGCCGCGCCGAACCATCTGTGAACACGCTGCCGGAACGCCCGATCGTGTCGGAGCCTCGCCGTCAGGCGTTGCGAGTGCGGAATGCGTCTCCGCCGGTCCTGACGGCCTTGAATTCTCTGCAACAGACGGTAAAGCGGCCAGTAACGCCCACGGTGGAACCGAAGCCATCTCCAGTGGCAATCCCGACTGATCAGGATCGGGTCGAGCGCGCTGAGTCAGAGAAAAAGGAAAGACTTCGGCGGCTTTTTGAGGGACGAGTCGCGGGGGTGAGTACGGTGATGACTCCGCCCCGACAGATGGTATCAGCTACTCCGACATCTTCTGTTGCTCGACCGACAGAATCAAAGGGGGTGCGCAAACTCTGGCTGACAGTCATCGGTGGCGCGGTCCTAATCGGCGCGGTGTTTGCCGGATATTTTTTCCTCCGGCCAGAAGCAATTATCGCTGTCGAACCGCAGACGGCTACACAGACGGTGAAGCTTTCGCTCTTTGGGACCATCGACGGTGGGTCATCGGCCATCCCGGTTCGGTATGTCGAAGAGGAGAAGACCGTCCGGCTCGCGCGTGAGGCAACCGGTCAAGACACGGGAGCCGGGGCAAAGGCGGGTGGCACCATCACCATCACCAATACATTCAGCGAAGTGTCCCAGTCGCTCGTCGCAACGACGCGCTTCGAATTGCCCGATGGCCGGCTCTATCGCTTGGTAGGAGGCGTGACCGTCCCAGGAACGAAGTCGGAAGATGGAAAAACAGTGCCAGGGAAGATTGAGGCTCGGGTCGTGGCGGATAGTGCTGGGACGAAATATAATATCTCGTCCGGTACCTTCTCGATCCCGGGATTCAAGGGGAGTCCAAAGTTTGAGAAGATCACCGCTGAAGTAAAAGGGGCCTTCACGGGTGGGAGTGATGGCGTGGCGACAGCGGCTCGGAGCGTGAGTGAGACCGATCTCGAAAGTGCAAAGGCGGCAGCGGCTGAGCAGGCGAAGCAAACGGTTTTCGAAGGGGTCGCCAGCACGCTCAAGTCCGGTGAATCCGTTCTCGAGCCCTCTTTCCAGACCAGTCTTATCGGCACGCCGACAGCACCCGCCACCGGTTCCGCGGCGGGAGAAGCGTTCGATTATGAAGCCCGCTTTCAAGTAAAAGGCTTCATTATCATGGAGTCAGCCGTCAAGAATATCATCGATCGTGAGACAACCGAGTCCGGCGGTGTCGTCCTGCGCCCATACCAGTATGATGTGAATTATGGAACGGTGTTGCCGAATTTTGAATCCAAACGGGTCGATCTGACGGTCGAGAGCAAAGTTCTCTTCCGTGCTCCGCTCGAGGCCGCGACCATAAAGCAGGGGCTCCTCGGACTCAATGAGAGCGGGATCCGGACATATTTGGCTGACCATCCAGAGATCAAACGGCTCCAAGTCGAATTTAAACCGAAAGTGTTTATCGCGACTATTCCGGATGATGCTGAGCGAGTGGTTGTACATCTCATGGAAGCCGATAACGAATAACCCTTCACCGCTATGCCAGATGATGAGAGCGTCAATGAGAAAGCACAGGCAGACCGGTCCTCCCGGCGTCGCCTCGACAATGAAATCTTCATACTCCAGTCTGATGGATCTCGTTTCAAGCGGCAGTCGGAAGAATTGGATGCACAGATCCGCATGATGGAGAAGGACATCGCTGATCGCACGTTTGCGCTCGAGTCTCGGAAGGCAGATCGAAACCGGATTTTGCAGAAAGCCCAGGATGTCGAAGCTGAGATCATCCGGGTGAAGCGCTCTTCTTACAAAAAGAAATAGACCGTATGCAAAGCGATCAATTTGTCAAAATAGTCATGGCCGAGATCCTGAAAAGTCCAGACGCTAAGAAAGAGGATAACAGTTTCTTTCGTTCCTCGATCCGCGCTATTGGCCGGAAATTTGAGTCACGTTCGATCGATGTTCCGGGCGCTTTGGCCGAGATCGAGCGTCTGTTGCCTTGGCAGCTGTCCCGTGATATCAAGAAAGGTATCGATAAAACCCTCCGTTAGTCGCTGAGAATTGACTGTATGCCCACTTCGCAAGATATCCGACAACGTTTCCTAGCGTTTTTTGAGGCCCGGGGACACGTCATTCTCCCGTCAGCGCCGCTCGTCCCCGAAAATGATCCTTCGGTGCTTTTCAATACCGCCGGGATGCAGCCACTCGTGCCGTACCTCTTGGGCGAACCCCATCCGGCTGGTGTCCGACTGACCAATGCCCAGAAATGCGTTCGGACGCAGGATATCGATGAAGTGGGTGACAAGACGCATGATACGTTTTTTGAAATGCTCGGCAATTGGTCACTCGGAGACTATTTCAAAGAAGGAGGCCATTCGTTGGAGCTATCAATTCCTCACTTCAAAAGAGGAGGGACTCGGCCTCGACCCAAAGCGACTCTATGTCACGGTCTTTGCAGGCAACGCTGATGCTCCTCGAGATACTGAAGCGTTTAATGTCTGGCGCTCGATTGGCATCCCAGAGCAACGCATCTATTTTCTGGCTGCGGAACCGTCAGGTAAGGAGCCGAATTGGTGGAGCCCGGGTGACAATGGTCCCTGTGGTCCGGATTCCGAGATGTTCTACGATGTCACTCCCGAGGGTCTGGGCGACCTGACTTTGGAAGAATATAAGCAGGCCGATGAGGCTCAAGCGATTGTCGAAATCTGGAACGATGTCTTCATGGAATACAAGAAAAAGGACGGTAAGGTGATCGGGAAACTCGCAAAGAAGAATGTCGATACGGGTGGCGGGCTCGAGCGTATGGTCATGGCTGCCCAGAGAAAGGACAATATTTTCGATACTGATCTCTTCAGTCACCTCATGGCGACACTGAAAGAAGCGAGTGCCCGAGAGGATATCCGGGCGAGCCGTATCGTGGCCGACCATCTTCGAACGGCGATCTTTCTCATCGGTGATGGTGTGCGACCATCCAATACCGATCAGGGCTATATCTTGCGTCGCCTGCTTCGCCGAGCGGTGCGCTATGGGGATGTGTTGGGTATTGAATCGGGAAGCCTTTCGAGCCTGGTTGGTCCGGCCCTGGTCCCGTACCGGGGGGTATACGAGAGTATCTTCGTGCAACAAGCAGAAATAGAGACGGTTATCCGAGTGGAAGAAGAAAAATTCCGACAGACCCTACGAAAAGGTTTGGGAGAATTAGAGCGGCGCTTGTCGCTCGGCAGCCTCTCTGGGGAAGATGCCTTTGTCCTTTTTTCCACGTATGGGTTTCCGCTCGAAATGACGATAGAGATTGCACAGGAGCGGGGTATCGAGGTTAACGAACGCGCTTTTCGTGAGGCATTCAAAGAACATCAAGACCTTTCGCGGACAGCTTCGGCGGGGAAATTCAAAGGCGGGCTGGCGGACCATAGCGCCAAAGTGACGGCACTGCATACGGCGACGCATCTCATGCTCGCCGGGTTACGTCGGGAACTTGGGAATGACGTCCATCAGGCTGGATCGAATATCACCGAGGAACGCACGCGCTTCGACTTCACGTGGCCTGAAAAAGTCCCGCGTGAGGTGCTCGATCGGGTCGAGGCATATGTGAATGAGGCCATCGGGTCTGGCGCAACCGTCGGCACGACCATCATGGAGAAGGGTGCGGCCAAAGCTGCCGGAGTGGAGGGGAGTTTTTGGGAGAAATACCCGGAAAAAGTGACTGTCTATCGGGTCACAGGACCGGATGGCAACGTGTATTCACAGGAGCTGTGTGGTGGGCCACATGTTGGGACAACTGCTGAGATCGCGGCCTTTGGACACTTCCGGATCGCCAAGGAAGAAGCCTCTTCGGCCGGAGTGCGTCGAGTGAAGGCAATCCTGACTTAGGCCTTTGTAGTAGACGTTGTAGCCATTTCGGAGCGTTGACAGCCACCTCGGTTCAGGCTATACTCAGACAGTATCAATTTTTCGAGACCTATGATCGCTGTTATCAAAACCGGTGGGAAGCAGTACAAAGTCGCTGAGGGCGATATCGTCAAAGTCGAAAAGCTCGAGGCGGAAGTCGGCAATATCCTAAAATTTGAAACTCTGTTTACGGGGGATGAGACGTCCGTCGCTATCGGTACGCCGGCGTTGAAGACCCATGTCGAGGGCAAAGTCGTCGCTCATGGTCGTCATGCCAAAGTCACCGGCATCCGCCACAAGGCCAAGAAGCGTGAAATGACCCGCTATGGGCATCGTCAGGATTACACGGCTGTCGAGATCACGAAGATCTCCGCCTAAAGACCCGCCTTCGTTTCAAGAGAAAGTTGAAAGCCCGCCAGTTGTTCCTGTGCGGGCTTTTCGTTGGCTGAGGTTGCGGGTTGAGGTCGAGTTTCTCGCTATTACTAACTGCTGCCGAGAGTCCGCTCCTTGACGATCATCCCGGTCAGTTTCTCAATTCGGCACACCGCAGTATACGTATTTCCAATCATTGCCCGGAACACCGCTATGCTGTTACGGTGCTTAACCAGCTTTGCCGTACACGTGAGTGCTGTCCATGGATGAACCTCGGAGAGGAAACGGCAACCATCCAGACCCACGATACGCACACCGGTCGTTCCGGTGATCGGGATGCCGCTCGAAACAGTGAAGAGGACGGCGCACGTGAGGCTAGCGAACTCGACCAGCCAGTGTCCCGGCATGATTGGGTTGTCAGGAAAGTGGCCGGTGAAAACGGGATCGTTTTCAGCAGCGGCAAATCTGAGTAAGCCGATAGCGAGACCCTGGGAAGGGAAGATGTCTACCCTTTCGATCAGTAATGCGTTGCCACGGTGCGGTAATACCTGTTCAAGCTCAGGTTTCCTCAAGGTGATCATCTGATCGGCTGACGATATGGATGGGTCGAGAGTCTTGTCCACGATTGCCTCCTTTGGCTTGAGTGGGTGGTGTGAGAAAAAGTTGTCAAACAAACAATGACGATCTACTATACTAGTTCCTGACGATTTGTCAAGGACGATGTGAGCGTGACTTCGTCGGCGTATTCGATATCGCCGCCGGTGGCCATGCCGCGGGCGATCCGGGTCACCTTTACGGGGAGATGGACGAGTTTGGATTTCAGGAAGTACGCGGTCATATCGCCTTCGGTCGTGGGGTTGGTGGCGAGGATGACTTCTTGAACCACCCCGCTCGCGAGGCGGTCCAAGAGCTCAGAGATGCGCAGTGTCGCGTCCTCACGGCCAGCATCGAGGACCCCTCCCAGGACATGGTACTGGCCATGATAGCTCCCGGTCCTCTCGATCGCGATGACATCAAGCGGCTCCTCCACGACGCAGATAGTGGCGCGATCACGCGAGGCATCGCTGCAGAACCCACAGCGCTCGGCCTCGGAGATATAGAAACACTCACGGCAGCTCGAGAGATGCTTCAGGCCTTCGAGACTTTCGGCAAAGGCGACGAGCTTGGCCTCATCCTGTTTGAAGAGATAGAGGACGAGCCGCTCCGCCATCTTGGGACCGATGGAGGGGAGGCTAGAAAAATGCGTAATGAGGGATTCAAAGGCCTTTGGGTAGCGCATAGAAAATGGAAAACTGAAAAATCAAAATGAAAAATTGGGGACAATAAGCAGCTTTTGTCTTCTATTGTAGCGGAAACGGTTTATTTCCGACATCAGGATGGTCTACTGTCCCTCGCGGGATCGCTCGAGGGACTTGAATGATGTTGCATTGTCCTCGAAGTAGAGCTGGACTTGGCCGACGGGGCCGTTACGGTGCTTGGCGATGATGATATCGACGATGTTCTTGTTTGGCGTATCAGGACGGACTCGGTCCTCTCGGAAGAGGAACATGACCACATCGGCGTCTTGTTCGATGGAACCGGATTCACGCAGGTCAGAGAGCTTCGGTCGTTGATCGGGTCGGGATTCGATCCCCCGAGAGAGCTGAGACAACGCGATGACGGGGATATTCAGCTCTCGAGCGAGCTGCTTCAGTCCGCGTGAAATTTCCGAGATTTCTTGGACACGATTGTCACCCGAGCGCGAGCGACCTTCCATGAGCTGGAGATAGTCGATGATGATGAGTCCAAGTTTGTGCTCGGCCTGGAGACGCCTGGCCATAGTGCGCATCTCCATGATATTGAGCGAGCCTGAATCATCGATGAAGATCGGGGCTTCGGACAAAACACCCATCGCGTCCGAGAGCTTTTCAAAGTCATTGCCGGGCCCCTCACTTCCGAGTTTGCCAGTGCGAAGGCGCCACAAATCAACACCTGCCTGGGCGGCGAGCATGCGGTCAATGAGCTGGTCTGCGCCCATTTCGAGGGAAAAGATGCCAACGGGGATCTTGGCATACACGCCGACTTGGCGGGCGATGTCGAGGGCGAAAGAAGTCTTGCCGACCGCAGGACGGGCGCCGATGATGATGAGGTCAGACTTTTGGAGACCGGCCAAGATATTGTCGAGATCAGGGAAGTGTGTCGGGACGCCGCGCAGCGAATGGTCGTTCTTGTGCAGCTCGTCGATCCGATCAAAGGCCGCCTCGAGGATGGACTTGATCGGGATGAAGTCCTGCTTGATGTATTTCTGAGAGATTGCGAAGAGCTTTTGCTCGGCATCATCGAGCACCGCTTGGACGTCTTCGGCATCGTCATACCCCATCTCGACGATCTGCGAGGCAGCACCGATGAGCCGACGGAGAAGCGCTTTCTTCTGGACGACCTTGGCGTAGTGGACGATATTGGAGGCCGAAGGGACGGCATTGACGAGCGAGGCGAGATAGCCCGAACCACCGACAGCTTCGAGGGTCTTCTTTTCCTCGAGGCGGTTGGCGAGCGAGAGGACGTCAATTGGTTCGCGTTCCTCGTACAGCCCGAGCATCGCCTCATAGATGCGGTTGTGGTCGTCCTTGTAGAAGTCGCCGACCTTCACGATATCAGCCATCTTGATGATGGCGTCCTTATCAAGCATGAGGGAACCCAGGACCGACTGCTCCGCTTCGAGATTATGCGGCGGGATGCGCACGTGTTCTGGGGTGGGGGAAGATTTGGCCATAGCAACAAGGGAATCAGTATCAGGTCTTTATTCTACCGGGTATCGGGCCTCGCTTCAATGGAGATAACGTGTGCATATCTTTCGGTCTTGACAGAATTGTTGATATGTACTATTATTTTCTTGCTCTTTACCAACCACTCTTGTTTTCACCTTGGAGAATGACCGATGAACGCGCCACTGCCGGAACACCTCCGTCTTCGTGGCGCTTCGCCCGGAGACTCTACGAATCAACAAGGGGCTTCGCTCGGACGCCTCGAGGACGTAGTCCTCCAACCACAAGAGCTTGTGTTACGGCGGATTATTCTGATCCAAGACGCGAAACCATCGAGCAATCACCGTCAGGCATACCAGGAACTCGCTCGATTCAAGAAGCGATTCGGGATAAAACCTAGCTCCGGGATGACCTTCCTCGTCGAGGACCCGGATTTCAGATGTTACCCGATTCTGGCTTGGTCAGCGATCCATGGAGATTACTTTATCTGGGCTGATAAGGCCCTGGTATTTGATTCCTCGACTAAACTCCGCGAACGACAGGGCGAATACCCGGAAGAGTTCGAGCGGCATGAACAGACTAAACTTCTGGCATGCGATGTCGAGCAATGCGATCTGCCGGCCCACCGCGTCAACTGGAGGGTATTAGTGCTTCTCAAGAGAGTGCAGCCTGGCGGTTAAGACATGCTTTTGTGTCGAACCGCCGTTTTTTTTTTTTTACTTCTTCCGGACGGTTTGGCCGTGCAGGCCGTCCTCGACCAGGTAGCCGAGTGCTGCGATTTGATCACGCAGAGCGTCTGATTGAGCAAAGTTTTTGTCTGCTCGGGCGAGCTCGCGTTCTCGGGCGAGCGTTTGGACGACTTCGGGGATAGTTGCTTTGATAGAGAGATCCAATCCAAAGACCGTGAGGATATGCTCGAAGAGGGGTAGGGTATCAGCAGCTGGGTCGGCGAGTTCGGACCCATCGATGAGGCGATTGAGTTCTTTCGCGAATTGGAGCACGATGGCGAGCGCCTCGGGCGTATTCAGATCATCATCCATGGCTGCATCGAAATGGATACTGAAATCGTCTGTGACTGTCTGGGGGCCGAACAGCCCGCGGGCTTGGTATTCGTTCAGTCGCAGATATGTCTGACGCAGGGTCTGAACATTGGTCTTGGCTTGCTCGAGTGCTTCCCAGGTGAAGTTCATCTGGCTGCGATAGTGCGCGCCGAGGTACAACATGCGGAGATCCATCGCGCTATAGCCACGTTCTAGGACGTCTTCGAGCCGATAGAAATTGCCTTTGGACTTCGACATCTTTTGGCCATCGACCAAGAGATGGCGAGTGTGGACCCAGTAGCGAGCAAATGGTGCCTGGTTACCGCACTCACTTTGTGCGATCTCGGCTTCGTGATGGGGGAAGATGTTGTCTTCGCCACCGGTGTGAACGTCGATAGTTGCTCCGAGCGTGGCTAAGTTCATGGCGCTACACTCGATATGCCAGCCCGGGTAGCCGACGCTCCAGGGCGAGTCCCAGCGCATCAGGTGACCCTCAGGTGCCTTGAGCCAGAGCGCGAAGTCCCAAGGGTGACGCTTGTCAGGGTGTTCCTCGAGCCTGGCGCCGACTTTGAGGTGCTCGAGCGTATTACCCGAGAGCCGGCCATACTCGGCATAGCTCGTCACATCGAAGAACACATTGCCGTTCACGGCATAGGCATGGCCACTAGCGATGAGTCCCTCGATGAAATGAATCATCTGCGGCACATAGGCCGTCGCATGCGGCTCCTCATGAGCCGGGAGGATGTTCAAGGCCTGTTCAGTCTGATGATAGTAGTTGGTATAAAATGCGACGATCTCAGCCGGAGTCTTGTGTTCGGCTTGGGCCTTCTTCGCGATCTTGTCTTCACCACTGTCACCTTGGGCGACGTCATCCGCCGTCAGATGGCCGACATCGGTGATGTTTTTCACATGCTGGACTTCGAAGCCGCTCAGGCTGAGTGTACGGCGGAGCGTGTCCGCCATGACAGAGGCGCGGAGATTACCGATGTGAACATAGTCATAGACCGTCGGACCGCAGGTGTACAGCTTCACCCGCGGTGGCTCGAGGGGGACGAACACTTCTTTTTTCTTGGACAGGGTATTGTGGAGGGAGAGCATTCAAGGAGAATATCGAATCTAGAATCTAGAATAGGCGGGAATTAATCGAAAAGCAATAAACCTTCCGGCTTCCCTGATACTCTATCCCAGGTTCTTCGTCAGATCCAGCGTTTGTAGCGAAAGAGGACGATAGTGAAGGCGGAGATGAAGATCATGACCCCCAAGTGCAGCCAGAAACCGAGGTGGCTGCCCGCGAAAGGAAGATGCTCGGTATTCATCGACATTGCATTGGAATAGACCGTGAGGGGGAGAATGACGGCCGAGAAAACCGTGAGCACCTTCATCGTCTGCTCGATCTTGTTCGAGAGAAGGGAATTATTCGTCGCTTCGAGGGCTTCGATGGTTTCTTTATTGCCTTCGAGCATATTCCAGACACGGATATTCGTGCCGATCAGGTCTTGGAAATAGACGTGGAGCTCAGCCGGAATAATCGGATGCTTGGAGGCAAGGAGACTTTCGATGAGGGAGCGCTGGGGCTTCAGGGTCCGGCGGAAATTCAGGATATCGCGTTTGACGAGTGAGATCTCGAAGACCATCTCGCGTTCATGGCCAGAAAAGACTTCGGTTTCGATCCCGTCGATTTTTTCTGAGATATGACGAAGTTTGGGGAAGCAGGAATTCAGGAGGATTTCGAGCAGGCGGTAGACCAGATGCGTCGGAGTCTCTTCCATGTGGATCCGACGCTTGCCTTCACTTTTCTCTAGTTCGCCGAAAAATTTTCCAATCTGATAGATGGGGTGGCGATGAGCGGTGATGAGATAGTCGCGAGTGAGGATGATGTCGAGTTCGCCGGCATACGTCGTCCGCTCCTTCACATCAAAAAGCGGAATATGGATCGAGAAGAAAATGCACTGATCGTATTGGAGCACCTTGGGCTGATACGTCGGAGTGACCAGCTCTTCCAAGACAATTGGGTGGATATCGAAATTCTCGTGCAGATAACTGACGTCGTCTTTCGTCGGCGACTCGAAATCAATCCACGTGAGATGCTTGTGAGTAAGCGTGCGCATGTTTGTGTTGGTCTGTAGACTTTAGTATACCACCACACGAGGGAAAGGGGATGTAAAGATAGAGGCCGCGTTCTCGATTGTCGCTTTTGATTGCTTCGGTCATAGACTCCCTCGTAATGACAAAGATTGTTAGCTTATTTGATAGGGGAGAGTTTCCAATGCAGAAGTCTTCTCTAGACAAAAATCTGCACATGGGGTATCTTCTTCCTATGTTCCGAACCGTAGTGCTCGCTCTCATCCGGCTTTATCAGCGGACGCTTTCATTGAATCACGGCCTCTTGGGCCTCATCGTGTCCGAGCGCTACTGCCGCTTTCATCCGACTTGCTCCGAGTACTCCTATCAAGCCATCAAACGCTTTGGAGTGCTCCGAGGAGGCTGGATGGGATTCAAACGAATCCTGCGCTGCCAGCCCTGGTCCGAGGGAGGATATGACCCCGTCATGCCGCCCGCGGGAGATCGTTGACTTAACATTTCATAAAGAGGAGAAATATCTTGCCTCATCGTGGTGTTGCAACAGTTTCAATCCCCCAGCGCCATCCTGGCAAAGCTCGCTATCACTTGGGATCTGATCCCCTGGTGCCGGGAAGTGATCTCGTTGTTCGAAAGGGGAAGAAGAAAAAGAAAGTGAGATCGGTAACCTCGCCTCCGCCTGGAAAGATGCGCTGCATGCAGGTGCTGCCAGAGCATAAGATCCACATTTCTGTGGCCGAAGCGCGCAAGGAGCATTACATGTCAACAAGTCCTACATGCCAGAACTGCCAGCACAACCCACTGTGCCGAGGCTAACGGGCTAAGAGCTCACTGGGTATTGCAGGATAGGGGGCCCTCTCACGAAGAGGACCCCTTTCAATTATCATTCGACCATCCACTGTGTTGCACTGCCTGGGAGTCATCATGAAGAAAAGTCTTCGAAAGAACGGTCACCACGCGAGACAGAAAGAACGGAAGGTGTTCGAAATGAGGTGCCTCGTGGCTGAATTGCGGCGTGGTGGCGATAGACAAGTCATCCTTGATCCGAAGCTGGCGCGAAAGAACTATGACCCACGTAACGACCTATGTAAACTCACTTGCAAGTACCAGTGTCGTCCGCGTGGTCAAAAATAGTAGCTCGCAGCAAATCTGGCTGTTCAACAGAAGAAAGGAGGAAGCGATGGGACGTCAGCGGAAAGCTGTGCCTCAGCTCGTGGCCCCACCTGCCCTGAAGCCGGGACAGGTACGGTGTCTACAAGCCGTGATTCACGCCGGTGGACCAGCGATTGTTGATAGACAGGTCGCCCGAGAGCACTATGTGAGGCAGTGCGGGCTCTGTGTCGTTTGCGCCCATGCCTGTATCAGGCGAAACGAGGACGAAGCAAGTTAATTGAGTGAGGACAGGGGGGTGATGCGATGCAATGGTCTCCGAAACGACGAAAAGGCAATTCACTGCGGGAAAAGCCGAACGCTGGTGGAGGGGTTTCAGATGATCCCGACGTCCACGTGTCATGTGAAATAGCGGGGGGTGAGAGGATTCGGCTCGGAATAGCGGCGGAATTCCAAGCCGTCAACAGTCTGGTCTGCTATGATTGCGAGCATCGGCGGCCCTGCGGCCGACTGTACATGGCGGCCCACAGTGATAAATAATGGTCGCTGTCGTGACATGATCACGGCATGCATCCAGAAGCCCGAGACACTCTCTGGGCTTTTCTTGTATCATTGTGAGTCTGTACGTTAATTAGCACTCTCACTTGACGAGTGCTAAAGCATTTTTTATACTAGAGTCATGGATACAAATGACCGCCAAAAAGAAGTGCTCGCCGCTGTGGTCGAGCTGTATACGAAGACTGCCCTGCCCGTCGGGTCCGAGGCACTTTTGGAGCAGCACCATTTTTCGGTGAGTTCAGCGACCCTCAGGAGCGACATGCTCGCACTCGAGGAGGCGGGGTACCTCTATCAGCCGCATACGTCGGCTGGCCGCATCCCGACGGACGCAGGGTATCGCTACTATGTCGAAGAGATGATGCGGGATAAGCCGCTGTCCAAGAAGGACCAGCTGAAACTCCAAGAGGAATTCCTCATCCTCCAGGCCAAGCACAATCGCACCGTCCGGACCACGGCCCGGCTCCTCTCGGTCCTCTCCGGCAATCTCGGCATCTCCGGTATCGTCGGCAAGGACGAGATGTACGATTTCGGGATGAAGTCCCTCATGGAGAATCCGGAATTCCAGGAGATGGACGAGCTCTGCCGCCTCGTCGAGACGCTCGACACCCTCGATGAGAATATCGAGACCCTGATGGCGGGACTAAAAGACGGCGAGACGCGCATCTATATCGGCGGGGAAAACCCGGTCGCGGGTATCGGAAACTGTGCGATGGTCGTCTCACCGTATCGGGACGCACACGGCGAACGTGGCATCCTCGCGATCATCGGGCCCAAGCGCATGGAGTACGCCAAGAACAAGTCCCTCATCGAGCATATGCGCCGCCTCCTCGGTTCCTCGCTCGTCATCATCGTCATCACGCAGGCACCAGTATGGTAAACCCTGACAGAACAGCAGATGACAAATCGGAAATAGATGAGACAGATAAACCGCTCACCGAAGCAGAACGTCAGAAACTCTTCGAAGCTGCGAAAAGCGCCATGACCCGCACCTCGTAATAAAAAATCCTATGACCAACAAAAAAGAACATTATCGCTTATCCTAACTCTCATCATCTATGTCTAAACACAATGAAATTGTGAAAAAAACTGAAGATCTCACCTGGGGACTCTTCACGGTTTCTCAGAAATTAATCCTATGGAATCCGCAAACTAAGAAATTTCTTCTGGTCAAAGAACCGGAATCTGATTTCTTTAAAAAGCATCCAGAGTATGACCCTTGGGTATTGCTCGGTGGTCACATGGAAGGAGAAGAATCACCTGAAGAAGCTTTACTCCGAGAGGTAGAAGAGGAGGCTGGTGATATCCAGTACGAACTTCTTGGCCCAGTTTTTGTGGTTCGCAGCCAGTGGGCATCTCGCCCGGGAATTTCCGTGATACATCTCGGTCTTTACAAGACTGGAGAAATTGAACTGAGCGAAGAACATAATGAGTATATTTGGAAGACACCTGAAGAGATTTGGAGCGATGAAAAAATATATCCCGTTCTGCGTGAGGCCTTCCTAAAAGCACAAACTCGTCTCATAGAACAAGGATATCTGAGTGATGTCCAACGTCTCACGGCAGACTTCGAGAATTACAAGAAGCGCGTGAAGAACGACAGAAATTATTTGAAGCAGTGAAGAGTACCATCACCCGAACATCCTAATCAAAAAATCTATGCCTGAGAAAAAACATGACCATTTGCAGCATCAGCATCACGCCATGTTCCAGCTGAGCCAGAAAGTGGTGCTCTACGATGCGATGACCAAGAAATTCCTTCTGGTCCGGGATGCTCACCCTGAGTTTGAATTTTACAAGAAGTATGGTCCATGGGATCTGCCGGGTGGGCGGGTGCATGCCGGTGAAGATCCGGCAGAAGCTATCGGGCGTGAGTTGCAGGAAGAAATCGGTGATGTCTCCTATGAACTGAAGGAAGTCGTCACGGGCTGCCTGATGCAGGTCACTCGCGATGGACGGGTAATCGACCGGACAGTTCTGTTCTCTCTCGCACTTTACACGGGCGGTGAACCGAAACTCAGTGATGAGCACGATCGATTTGAATGGCGAGACCTCGAAGCGATAGAGAATGACTCGGAATGCAAGGAGTGGTTGAAGAATGCGGTTGCGGCTGCGCTCATGAGGATCAAGGCACAGGAAGGAGCGAGTGATGTGCTCCGCATCCTCGCCGACTTCGAGAACTACAAGAAACGGGTGAAGAACGATGAGAAGGAGCTTTATGGTCACCTGACCAGCCAAATCGTCACCGAACTCATCCCAGTGCTCGATAATTTCCACGCCGCGACCGAGCATGTCCCAGCCGATGCGGCGGGCAGTCCCTGGGTCACGGGTATTACGTATATCGAGAAGCAGTTTGAGGATGTTTTGGCCAATTACGGTGTCACGCCTCTCGAAGTGAAACCAGGCGACGCGTTCGACCCCACCCAGCACGAAGCGCTCTCAATGACCAACAACCAACCACTTACTACCCACGACGAGAAAGACAATGGTGATCAGGAGCAGGAGTCGTCGGTTGTAGGTCGTCACTTGATAGTGAAGGTTGTCCAGAAAGGCTACAAGATAAAAGATAAACTCGTCCGTCCCGCAAAAGTGACGGTCACCTCGTGACTGTCATCCTGAGCGAGTCTTCGAGTCGAAGGATCTCAATCCAAAAAAGCAAGATTTCTCGATTCGCGGACTCACTCGAAATGACAAATTGTAAGTAATCAACGTAACTTATCTAAGTACAAACATATGGCAAAGATACTCGGCATCGACCTCGGGACCACTAACTCGGCGATGGCGTTCGTCGAAGGTGGCACCCCCAGTGTCATCGAAAACAAGGAAGGCAATCGCACCACACCCAGTATGGTCGCGATCTCGAAGACCGGGGAGCGCCTCGTCGGACTCCTCGCCAAGCGCCAGTCTGTCACCAATCCCGAGAACACCCTATTCTCCGTGAAGCGCCTCATCGGCCGTCACTTCAATGACGACGAAGTGAAGCGCGACATGAAGACGCTTCCCTACAAGATCGTGCAGGCCGGCGAGGGCGTGAAGATCGTCATGGGCGGTAAGGAGTACAGCCCGCAGGAGCTCTCCGCGATGGTTCTGGCCAAGCTCAAAGCCGATGCGGAGGAGAAACTCGGTGAGAAAATCACCGATGCTGTCATCACCGTCCCGGCCTACTTTGATGACTCGCAGCGCAAAGCGACCAAGGAGGCGGGTGAGATTGCTGGCTTCAATGTCCGTCGTATCATCAATGAGCCGACCGCCGCAGCTCTCGCCTATGGTTTCAACAAGAAGAAAGACGAAAAGATCGCCGTCTATGATCTCGGGGGCGGGACCTTCGATATTTCCATCCTCGAAGTCTCAACCGATACCGTTGATACGGTTGAAGTAAAGTCGACCAATGGTGATACCCATCTCGGTGGTGATGACTTCGATCAGCGAGTGATCCACTGGATCCTCGATGAGTTCCGGAAGCAGGAGGGTATCGACTTGTCCAAAGACCCGCTTGCCCTCCAGCGCATCAAGGAAGCCGCTGAGAAAGCCAAGATCGAATTGTCTACCGCGCAAGAAACCGAAATCAATCAGCCGTTCATCACCAGCGGTGCCGACGGTCCGAAGCACCTCGTCATCAAACTCACCCGGGCCAAACTCGAGGAACTCGTTCACGACTTGATTGAAGGGACACTTGAGCCTGTAAAGAAAGCCCTCGCCGATGCCAAGCTCTCGGTCGGTGATATCAATGAAATCGTGCTCGTCGGTGGGATGACCCGTATGCCGCTTGTTCTCGCGACGGTTGAGAAGTTCTTCGGCAAGAAGCCGAACATCACCGTGAACCCGGATGAAGTCGTCGCCATCGGTGCTGCCATCCAGGGCGGCGTGCTCGAGGGGAGCGTGAAAGATGTACTCCTCCTCGATGTGACGCCACTCACGTTCGGTATCGAGACACTCGGCGGTGTCCGCACCCCCCTCATCGATCGCAATACCACCGTCCCCGTAACACGGAGCCAGACCTTCTCCACCGCGGTCGATAATCAACCGCAAGTCGAAATTCATGTCCTCCAGGGTGAGCGTGAGATGGCCACCGACAACAAATCGCTCGGCCGCTTCGTCCTCGACGGTATCCCACCAGCACCGCGTGGCATCCCGCAGATTGAAGTCAGCTTTGACATCGACGCGTCGGGTATCTTGTCTGTGACGGCCAAAGACAAGGCGAGTGGCAAGACCCAGTCTATCCGCATCGAGTCCAGTACTGGTCTCTCCAAGGACGAGATCGAAAAGATGAAGAAGGACGCCGAGCTCCACGCCGAAGAAGACAAGAAAAAGAAAGAGCTGATCGAAGTGAAAAATATGGCAGACACGCTGTCCTACTCGACCGAAAAAGCCATGAAGGACGCGGGCGACAAGCTAACCGATGATGAGCGCAAACCCGTCTTGGAAAAGCTGGAAGCCTTGAAAAACCTGAAAGATAGCCAGGATGTGGAGGCCATCAAGAAGGCAACTGAGGAACTGTCCCAGGCCGCCCAAAAGATCGGCGAGAAGCTGTATAAGGCTGCACAAGAGGCCCAAGCTGCTTCTGCAGCTCAAGGAAGCCCTGCTGGCAATGCTTCTGACGCTTCGGCAGATGCAGGCCAGGCCAAAGACGCCGAAGTAGAGTCCACCTCGGCTTCAGACGGGGAGAAGCCGAAAGATGAAGGAAAGCCTGCCTCGGATGCGAAGGCAGATGGGAAGTAAGGAGTAGAATAGAAGCAGGGTCTCGGCCCTGCTTCTATTCATAATCACAAATCTATGATCGAGCGTATCAAGGACATCTTCTATCGGCCGAATTTCTTCCGTGCCCAGACCTTCACTTTCGGTCAGAGTCTGCACTTTTACTCGCTGACGGTACTTTGTTTCGTTGTGATGGCTGTGCTTTCCATGCTCCCGAGTGCGGTGACGGTCATCCAGTCAATCCGTTCGGGAGAGTGGCAAGTGCAAAAGAGCATCGTCGCTGGACTCTATCCAGATGATCTGACACTCACCGTGAATCGCGATACAGTCACCACGAATCAAGCAGGACCAGTAGTGATTCCACTCCCCGAAGCCTGGCGCGCAATGGCTGAGTGTGACATGCGCCGCTGCGTCAGAGAAGAGCTACCAGCAAATCTCCTCGTGATCGACACGAAACAACCGATCAATCAGTCTGACTTTGCTGAGCTCGATACGGTCGCTATCCTCGGGGCACAGGAAGTTGGCTTTCATAATCCAGATCGCGGCGAAACACGCATCTTCAATCTGAAGGAAGCTGGGTTCAATGACCGTCTCATCGTGACCCCGGCCCGGTTCGCAGAGTGGGTGGAGCGCGGCTTCGCGGTGGCTCGGACGGGGCTCTTGGTGCTCATGTTCTTCATGCCGGCTCTCATGTACCTGGGCGTCTGGATCGCCTATCTTCTGTATGCACTCTTCGGCGCCCTTGTCGTCTGGATCGCCGCGAGCATTCGCAAACAGCAACTCACCTATGGTCGGGCCTATCTCTCGACGCTCTATCTCCTCCCGGCTCCGCTCGCCTTCTGCTTTCTCCTGACGGCCACGTCTGCCCATGTCCCACTCCTCTTCACCCTCGTCTTGTTCCTCGTGGCACTCACGAATTTCCCCAAAGCAGAAGCATTCGCCGCCCCGGTGAAGATCACTCCTGCCGATTCGTCAGCCTTGCCGAAAGATGTTGAAGTAGAGCCTGCCTCGGCTTCAGACGGGGAGAAGCCAGCCGAAGAAGCACCAAAGGAAGAAAAGAAGTAAGAGTAAAAAAGCGGGGCATTTTGCCCCGCTTAATTTATGAAATATCCACTAATTATTTTGGGAGCAGGCGCCGCATTCGACTATGTTGAGGATAGGTTTAATTCCTTGAGTGTAGCCGGTGGCATTGATTTTAGATTGAAACCACCACTTACGAAGGATCTCTTTCATGAAAGATTTAAGCAGTTTATCGCAACAAATAATATAGTTTCTGGTATTGCTTCAAGCATGACAGACGAAGCAATTGGAGATTTTGAGAAATTTTTAACTAAAATTCAAAACGAATATGCGCCACGGAATAAGGAGAGATATCAGCAACTTATTGCCCTAAGACTGTACTTAAGGGATCTATTTAGGGAGATAAGTAATAACTATTTTAGCCCTGTCAACAATTATCGTGGACTTATAGATCGATTGGGTGACTACTGCGGTGGCAACGCCATTGTAGTAAATTTTAATTATGACTTACTTTTCGAGAAGAATCTCAGCTTTTATAACAATTCCAATGGCTTTCAAAGGGTTGATGATTACATTAGTGATGCACACTTGAAAGTTATTAAGATTCACGGAGCGTACAATTGGATCCAGATCGTCGATGAAAGTGATTCACATCTCGCACCAAAAAATGACGAATACCTTTATAGGCATGCAGAGCGGATTCACAATGATTTAAAGATCACTGAATTAGATGAGGAGATATATATCGATGGACATTATCGTAAGATTCTTAAAATTGGGACTACAACAACACATCGTTACTCCGTGCCTTCACTAGCAATTCCTATTACTGATAAGAAAAATTTTGTATGCCCAGAACGACATGTAAAGTTATTGACCGATTCCTTTGAAAAAATTGACGGAATTTTAATAATTGGATGGAAGGCGGGAGATGATTACCTGGTTGATTTAATTAATAAAAATTTTCAGAAAAGCGAAATTCCTTTTGGGATTGTATCTCCAAATGCTAATCTCACTGCTGAAAAATTTCCGGGAATCAAAATAGAACTATATAAAAAAGGATTCACCGATTTTATGCGCGCTAGCACCAATGGCGTAGAGTCATTCTTTAGTCTATAAAAATTATTTTTATGACCCAGCCACAACAGCAGATTCAGATCAAGGCGAATGATAAGGCTTTAAAGAGGGAGGATACAAGCCCGTGGAAGACATTATGAAGAAAAAAGCCATAATTTTTGATCTTGATGGTACGGCCATTGATTCGCCCGTTCAGAAACTCCCGACCGAATCGCTGAAACAGGCGATACGGGCTGCTCAGGAGAGATATTTTCTGAGTTCGGCGACGGGTCGAGTGTGGTCGTTCGCAAAGCCAGTGCTCCAAGCACTCGGGTTGACGGATCCCTGTATTATCTCTGCCGGAACGCAGATTTGTAATCCGGTCACCGGAAACATTTTGTGGCAGAAAAATATTGATCCATCAGCCCTCGTCCAAGTGGTCTCAATTTTTTGTGAATATCCTGAGTGGAAACTGCTCTTCAATGACGGGACGGAGGAGGACTATTTCCACGGTGGGGTGTTTCCGAAAGATTTTTCAACTCCTGACCCAGTCTATTTCCTCGAGCAGGTATTTGTTCCAGATACCTTGGCCGCGGAGCTTTTCGGAAAACTTTCCAGCATAGCAGGGATTACCTGCGTGATGGTCGTATCGCAGAAACCAGGTCTTAAAGACTTGCATATCGTAAACAGCGAGGCGACCAAGGAACAAGCGGTGGCGCAGCTATTGGGTATTCTTGGATCGAGTAAGGATGATGCTATCGGTATCGGGGACGGTCACAACGATATGCATCTCTTCAATGCTGTCGGGTATAGGGTCGCTATGGGAAATGCGATACCAGAATTAAAAAATGTCTCCGATGAGATCATCGGATCTGTGAAAGAAGACGGACTTGCTCGTTACTTGAGGTCCCTCCATTGATTATTCTAATCCACTCAACAGTATCACGCATGCGAATCTGAAGGGGGTTCGAGGGAGTTAATCAGGATGATTGACAACGAGTAACGCTTGCTATTAACTAGAACCACCAACTTTAGAAGGAGATGGTTATGTGGTTACGTAGAGATGTTCCTTTGCAAGACTCTCACCAAGAGCCAGAGCTCCGCCCGATGAGCTGGCTCATGGGGGTATGTGGAGACAATGTCGCCGACTTCTGGGGTACGCCCCAACAGGTCGAGGCATTCGTCAATATCATTCACGAAATTACTGGTGCCCATCTGGACTGGTACTCCACTGGCACCGCAAAGGTCATCATGCATCTTGGCTTGCCTGCGAGCCGCCGACGAGTGGATCTAGCTATCGCCAATCTGCGTGATTATCCGGAAGTGACGATACGCCGCACTTATCCTGCAAGTTACCGTATCAGGGCATATTGGCAATCGTAGAGTCGGTGGGGTTAGCACCGCCTATAAGATCAGGGTGGTGGAGTCGTTGATTCCGCCACCCACTTTTTCTTTATCGAATACTTCTATGAAATTCATCATCATTTACATCACGCATGCGAATATGAAGGAGGCGAATGTTTGATAAAAAGGCCTTTTTATCAAAAGACCGGCAGTGCTACACTGTAGGCATATGAAGACATTCCTTATTATCTCCGCATCCATCGTCCTCATAGGAATTGCTTGGTATGGCCTCTCACCGCTTTTCGATACCAAAGTAGTGAATGATCCAGCACCGGAAAAGGGTGTCACCACCGAAGACGCTCTCGTCGTTACAGGCGATGCCGCGAAAAACCCGCGCCAAGAAACCGATGTCATCACACCTCCTTCCAAACGCATTCCGATCGTCGACACTCCTGCCCATCCTGCCTCTGGCTTTGTACGCATCGTGAAAGATGGTGATCAGACGATCATCCGCTACGAAGACTACAAAACCATCAATGGCCCCGATGTCCGAATCTATCTAGCCAATGATCTCCAAGCAGCAGACTACATTGATCTCGGGCCCATCAGGGGGACCGAAGGCAACATCAATTACCCCGTGCCGGCCGGTGTCGATATAGCCCGCTATCGCTATGCGCTCACCTGGTGCGAAGACTTCTCAGTGCTCTTCAATTCTGCCGATCTTTCCCTGGGACAATAGACGGTTCTTGCGTGATGCAAAGCGTCAATGCTCTCCGAACACTGTTCCCATCGACTTCGATGCGCAGTGACGACGCGAGGTGTAGAATACGATAGGAATATAACACCAACAAATATAAAAACTTATGGAGAATAACACCCCCATGCCGCTAGCAGCTGGGCGGAAGAATGGTTTGTTTGTGACAATCGCGTTCGTGATACTTGCCTTGGGTTCGACGGCTACGGGTTACTATTTTTTCTTCTACCAACGTGAGCTCCCCGTCACGGATGACACAGCAAAGAAACCAGCTCTATCGGCTGAAATCAGTAATCCGGTAGAGTATTTCTTCAAACACTTTTCTGTCAAGGATTACCAGGTAGCCATGGACCAGAGTGGGAAAGGGAATTCGACATTCACGTTTTACTACCAAAAGGGAGTCCTCATTAGAGTAGACACGCATAATACCTACGGTGATACCAGTGCGATTATCAAGGATGGGAAGCTCTATTCTTTGAATAACAAAGATAAAACGTTCGCTGAGCTAGAGATGAGTGCTCCGCAGGCGCAGCGTCTACTCGCTATCTACAAAGTTGGGTCGATGATTGACCCCATTCTTCAGGGGGAAACCCCCATCGCTCCGCCGTGGATACTGATACCCGAGAGTACTGGGAATGGCCGTCAGACTATCGGCTACAGGACCAGTGGTCGAAAATTGCTTTCGTATGCGTATGTGCCGGACAATGTCACGGTGGATATCGAAGTATATATTGACCCTACGACTGGACTTTTCTCGTCGATAGTGATGAATACTCCAGGGAAACAAGACAAGGCTGAAGCGGAACTTCACTACACGGAGATTGGTGATATTGAATCCCTCAAGCGTTTCCCGATGAACTACAAAAAAGTGGATCCAATTTAGAGATTTCCAGCCGTGCCGCTGTTGGGATACGAGAGATGTGCATCGGTCAATACCGTCAGGACCGGCACACCGCGTTTTTGCTGCATCCATATCGACAAAATCGCGATTTCATGTATACTCAATCCCGTGTAAAACCACACCACAGGAGAAGGATGATGAAGATGAAGGTGTTTCAACCAGGTGAATTGTTCTTGTACGGAGCTGGGGAGGAGCGGAAACTCGGTGAAGTGATGGGGACCGGCAAGATCGGAATCGCGATCGGCGAAGGACAGTCAATCCTCTTCGTGGGAAGTCAACCAGTCAAGGCAGTCATCCCCGTTGATGCTGTGCGGAAACCGAGAGGATTGAGGATGTTAGTGCTGAAAGATGTGATATGTGCTATCACCGCTATCCGGCTCATCTTCCCCACCGCAGAGGACACATCGTCTTGACTGTACGGTCCGCCACTAGAGCTTTCCCACTTAGCTGCCCTGCGACGCAATCCGTCCGGGGCGTTTTTTTTATGTCGAAGCCTTGGATCAGTGATGAGTTATGTATATACTAGAAATATGAAACAAAATATCTTGATCGGTGCCGCCGTGCTCGTGGCCGTAATCCTCGGAGCGATCGTCATCGTGACATTTGTCGTCCCGGGTACAATTGATCGCTCAGCAAGTGCTGTACAACCGCCGACTCGTCCGCCGGAACGCGGGCCGCTCACTGACCAGTCTCTGGTGAAGGGATCCGAACGCCCCCAGCCTTCGACCACAGCGGGGAGTCGGCCGGTAGCCGTGACGACGGATGAAACGACGGCCTCGGCCGCTGTCATGACCAAGTCACTCGATGACAGCGTGTCGACACTCGCGAATCCGGTTTCCGTCATGGCGAGCGATGGTCAGCACTCGTTTCTCGTCGGTCAGCCGAAGGGTCAAAACTCGAAGCAGCCGCGCAAAATCATCTTTTCTCTTCCTGGTCATGGCTCTACGGCAAAGCAAGACTATGCCGCCTGGCAATCGCATATCATAAGCGGCGACTATGCACTGGCGAGCGTCGGTTGGTGGGACGGGGAGGGCGAGAAAACGACAGATTACTTGCGTCCGGATGAAGTCCTCGCCGCGATCCGTGCCTTTCTCGATACCTACGGTTATGCCGCAGATGATTTCGTCGTGCTCGAAGGCTTCTCTCGCGGAAGTGCCAACACGTATGCTGTGAAGGCGTATGATGTCGTCAGTGGCCACCCGGTCATCGATGCCGTGATCTCAGCCTCGGGCAAATACCAAAAGGATTTCCCACTCACCCCGGATCAATCGACCTACTCGGGTGGTCGGCTCTACCAAGGCGTGCCGTGGATACTTGCCTGTGGAGCGAAGGACGACAATCCGACGCGCGATGGTTGCGAAGGCATGACCGAGACAAAGACCTATCTGACGGGCATGGGCGCCAATGTCTTGAAGCTCCTCGAGGACCCGAACGGTGGACACGGTGCCTTCCATCAGAGTCCGCTCAAACTGCCAGAGCAGGCGTTCAAACTCCTCGACACCCTGCCTGCAGCCAATCCTCACTAGCACCTGCTCGCCTAGCGGTTGACATTGTCACCTATGGTGCTAGGATACGCCATTGAACTTTGACAACTCATCACACCGAAAGGAGGATTCCCATGTCCAGTATGCCCGCGTCTGCCACCCAGCGACGCCCAATTCCGACCGCTGCATCGCTCGTCGTTAACCTGGCAGCGCAGCTCAAGTCTGAATTCCCAGGACTTGATGTCCGTATCGATGGACGGAAATACGACTGCCAATGTGGTACCAAGCGAGAGATCTGCGTGAAAGGATTAACGGAAAATGGACACATCCACATCAACGTCCATGCGCCTCCCGCACGGCGATTCATGTTCATAATGAACGCGAGGCATCAAGCCGACATCAACACGGCTATTCGTGGATGGTGTCTCGAACATGGCTATGACCTCACGATCGCATAGTAGGAATTATTGCAGTTTCCACCACGTCCTGCTGCCCCCTGGCCTCACAGTCTCCGGGGCTTTTTTCTGCCTAATTCTCACACATTCCCACTTGCAGCTCCGGAGAAATTCTGCCAGGATGAAGTGCTTATGGAAATCCGTTCCGCCACATTCATCAAAGGAGTCATCGGCTCCGAGGGATTGCCGGAGCCGTCGCGGCCGACGGTCGCGTTTTTCGGCCGTTCCAATGTCGGCAAGTCGAGCGTCATCAACACACTCACCGGACAAAAAGACTTGGCCCATGCCAACAAACGCGCTGGGCGGACGACCGAGATCAATTATTTCCTCATAAATGACAGCTGGTACCTGGCGGACTTACCGGGGTATGGCTATGCCAATGTCCCTGGACCACTCCGCAAGAAAATGGCTGGCTATATCTCTTGGTTTGCAGCCGATATGTCGATCGATATCCGGGCGGCCGTGTTGATCGTCGATGCCGAAATCGGGGCCAAGGACTCGGACCGCGACATCTTCCGGCTGCTGATGGAATATGGACGTCCGGTCATCATCCTCGCCAACAAGTGCGACAAGGGACGGCGGACGGATGTAGACAAAAATATCCGCTCATTCGAAACCGAGTTTGCTCCAGCTCGCGTCATCCGGCACTCGGCCAAGACCGGGGAGGGGCGCAGCGAGCTCCTCAGCGCAATTTTCGAAAACAAGAGCGCCTGACGGTCGGAGTTTCGACTATCAGGCGCGACGGCGGAGTTGCGACTTTTTTGGCGGTGGCGGGTCGACTGGGAGCTCGGTGATGATAGACGTGATTTTCAGTGTAACTTCCACTGGCTTGCCACTCTTTTCGATGATGGCGATATCACCCGAGTAAATCTCTCCACCAGCAAATCTCTTCTTCACCCCAGCCTTGTCCGTTCGGAGAAAACGAAGGATCTGATATCGTTCCCCATTCATTTGCAGATAGACGGTTTTACTATCAGCTGGAAATTCATACAACAACTTTGGTGCATGAGCCATTGTGATACTACCTCACTTCAAAAGGACATGACTCATGTATCGCATGCGGCAAAGCGTGCGTCAAGGTGGGTGTAATGGGGATACGGTGAAGAATCGAGAAAAGAAAACAGCGCCCCGCGGAGTGATACCCGTGAAGCGCTTTCGGCAATGCTGCCCGATGACGTTAGGCAGCCAACTGATCCTGGCCTTTCTGGCTGACACGGGCGATCCACATCCCGGGCGCATCAGATTCCTCCTGGAACCCATACTCCATGAACAGTCTCTTGAGAAGCCGGCGTTTAGAATCTCCGGCACTGAGATGAATCAGAATAGGTTTCATCTCTTCTCCTCCCGCCGCCATCAAGCGGGCAAAACAAACGATGCCTTTCAGCATCGCCCCGTAGACCTGGTCTGTCAAGACCGAGATCCGTGGGGCGACACAAAAATCCTCTACCATGAAGCTCTCACTCCAGAGACTGGAGCAACGTCCGACTGTTGCCGCCCCGACGAGCAGTCGACCGTCTGTTACGAGAAAGATGATTCCTCCATTCTGGATGAAATTGTAGTACGTCCACTCCTCTTCCAAAGGCGGGGAGTTATCCCTCAATGTTTCCTTCAGTGCCTGGAGTTTTAGTTCGAGTACAGCGGTGCCTGACCAGACTCCTTTTGACACCATTCTTACCACATGCGTCTTGAGATCCGGCTTGAGAGAGGCAATCGCCATTTTATTTCCCTACCTTTCTTGTCTTGGTAAATTGTTAAAACAACGAGAAAACCATTTGAACATTCTATATGAATATGTTATATTTGTCAATCGAAATGTATCAAAATCCCTGAAATAAGCCACATGCGCGCTATTTTCAAGCAGACCGCGGCCGGGGTTGGACTCATTATCATCGTGTTCATCGTTCTCAGCACGCTTCGCCTCGTGTATTTCATGCCGCTATCGATCAAATGCCAACAAACGGTCCATTGGCCCGGGGAAACGCCCCATGGGGCCATCTGGGAGCGAGAGACCGTACATTGGGACCATGTTCCGGACGGCTACACCACCCTGGTCGGCTGGGTCAATGCAGCCTCTGCCGTCCCGTGCGCGGATGAGACCGCTGCCACACCCCGGATCGAAATTCGGGTATTCCGCATCATTGCCATAGACGGCACTGGTCGAGAAACCATCTTGACTGAGATTGATCCACGCGACCCCCATTCATTTGTCGGACGGCTCTTTCCTCGTGTCCCGAAGTGGTTCGGGGAGACCAAGGGGCGCGACGAACGAAATATCGCATCACCTCTGGAAGATCGGCTCTCGCTCGACCTCGGCCAAGTACCGCTTCGAATCTATCATGCCTGGACCAAGCCACGCCTCCCGATAGATCCCACGATGACGTATGTGTTGGAAATCGAGGCCAATATCACCGAGACCGCCAGGCTCCAGTTTGGTGTTGACTACTGGCGCGATACAACGAGTGATTACAATGGCTGGGATGGGCAATGTGTCCATTCTGCAAACTGCGAGGGCTGGGTGAGCGATTGGCAAGGCGACACGGATGGAGAATTCCGTACCTTCCGAGCGCCCGCGGCAGTCACCGTGCCAGCCGTCGTGACCGGCACCCACTGAGATCAGATACTTGTCACCGTCAGGAGGGGTGTGCTAGTGTGGGCTGCTATGAATCGACCCTCGCTCACCCAATTTCTCAGTCGTGTGCAGGAAACCGCCTCTCTTTGGCGGCCTACCTTGGTCGAGGTTTTTCATGATTTTCAAACCATCTTTGCCAAGCTGTGGGGCTCTCTCGCCGGGCTGCCGAAAATCACCGCCACCCTTGGTTGGTTGACCCTCTTTATGGTCAGCGTCGCGGCGGGCTTCGGTCTGAAAGTGTTGACCCAATCCAGCCTCACGATCGGCCATGAGGATTATCGGCTCGTCCCAGCCGAACGGCTCTATGCGCTGAATGCACTGCGTGAACGGGCGCTCGCCGCTGGAGCAAACCTCACGGTCAAAACCCGGGCTGAGTATCCGGCCTGCACGGACGAAACGGGGCTTCCTTCACTCTAAATCACCGTAAGCTACATTCTCTTTATGAACTTCATGAATTGGGGAGGTGTGAAACAGGGCTGGAGACGTTGGACAGGGGACCCAAAAAATCTGTTGGCAGGACTTGTTCTGCTCGCGGGTCTCTTCGTCGGAAGCCTCTTCGTCGATCTCGGCCAGCTCATCACGGGTGCGGGCTTTTCGGGACCAGCCATCCGATCGCACGATATCCTCGTCACGGGTGGCAAGACCTGGGTCGGCTATACCGAACCCAAGGTGTCACTGCGGATCGTCAATGATGAGCAGTGTGCCACGTGTGATCCGAGTGAAGCCCTACTCTGGCTCCGACGCATCGTACCGACTGTCGAGGCTGAGCGTGTCGATATCTCGACTGAGAGAGGGAAGCAACTCGTGGAGTCACTCCATCTCGTGACCGTGCCGGCATTCATATTTGATGATACGGTCAAGGAAACGGAGTTTTATACTCAAGCCGAACCGCTCTTCCACGAAGTCAACGGGACACACGTCTTTGATATGAACATGATCGGCATGCCTATCGGGCGCTACCTGACGGCACCGGAAACGGGGGCCGGGGATATCGTCATCGGGGACTCGGACGCTCCGGTGACGCTCCTTGTTTTTTCTGATTTTCAATGTCAGTACTGCCGGGAATATCACGCGACCTACAAGAAACTCCTCGCCGAATACGGAGACCGGCTCAGACTTGTCTGGAAGCATCTGCCGCTCGCTATTCATCCGCAGGCGACCAAAGCAGCCGAGGCAGCCCAATGCGCCGCGGCCCAAAATCAATTCATGCCCTACGCCGACGTCCTCTTTGCGCGCCAGAACGAATGGGGGAAGATTGGCGGCGAACGACGTTTCAAGGAGTATGCGTGGCGAGTGCGTGGTATGGATGGCCAAGCTTTCACCCGCTGCCTTGATGAGAAAACTTCAGTTGCGAAAGTTACCGCCGATTCCAAGCTCGCCGCTGATTTCCATCTCGAATCTGCCCCCGCCACCTTCGTCAATCGGGAATATATCTCTGGAGCGGCACCCTATGCCGAACTGAAAGCCCTCATTGAATCGACTCTCGCCGAATGATGAACAGACGCATGCTCTCGAGAATCTGTACACCTTCAGAGAAGCTTCGGACGGCTAAATCCACCAACTGAGCCACCGTCTGAGGATTCCCTCCCAAGGCAGGAAGGGAGCTGGAGACCTGCGATTACCCTGTTACACTTTTATCGGAGCCGATGACCAGGATTGAACTGGTGACCTACGCGTTACGAGTGCGTCGCTCTACCAACTGAGCTACATCGGCAAGAGAATTCTAAACATTATTGTCAACATCAGTGTGACGGGGCAAGCGAGTGCGCCGCTCCCCGTCCGCATGACTCGTTTGCTCGTCAAACGTGTCGGGCAGGTACCTGCCTAACGCTAAGCTGGCAATAACGCCTCTTATCCTAGCAAATATCTGAGAAGAATCAAGCTGACATGGTAAAATAAAAGTGAAATTGATGTAAGCGTGTACTTTATGGATGAACTGAAACGACAAATTGCCTTGCTTGAAACCCAGTACGCCCGCCTGCGGGACTATCTTTGACTGGGACGGAAAGCGGACTGAAATCGCCCGACTCCAAACGGTCAGTGAACAGCCGGGGTTTTGGGATACACCCGAAGCGGCCGCCGCGACGATGCAGACACTAGATGGTTTGAAGCAGGAAATTGCCCGTTTCGAAGTTCTCTCTCGCTCACTTCAAGATGCTGCTGAGTTATCGGGCATGGCTGATCTTGAGGAGAAAGACATTCAGTCATTGGAACAAGACGTCCAGGCGATCGGGGAACAGCTCCGTGAATGGGAGTTCCAACTCTTGCTCGGTGGCGTTTATGATCACGCTGACGCAATCCTGACGCTCCGAAGCGGAGCTGGCGGGACCGAAGCTCAGGACTGGACGGAGATGCTGCTCCGCATGTATTTGCGCTATGCTGAGCGCCACAGTTTCCGTTCGACGGTGCTCGATGAAAACCGTGGCAATGAAACCGGTCTGAAAAGCGTCACCGTCGAGATCCGGGGACGCTATGCCTACGGGTATCTGCGCGGTGAGATGGGGGTGCACCGGCTCGTTCGCCTCTCACCCTTCAATGCCAATAATCTCCGCCAGACGTCGTTCGCCTCGGTCGAAGTCATGCCTGTCCTACCCGATACCGACCGCTCTATCGAGATCAAACCCGAAGAACTGCGCGTCGACACATTGCGTGCATCCGGAGCCGGTGGGCAGCACGTGAACAAGACCGAATCCGCCGTTCGACTGACCCATCTGCCGAGTGGCATCGTCGTCGCGTGCCAGAGCGAGCGCTCTCAACTGCAGAATCGCGATCAGGCAATGAAGCTCCTCAAATCGAAACTACTCCAGAAACGTCTAAATGATGAGGAGGAGCGTAAGGCAGCGATTCGGGGTGAATTCAAGTCTGCCGGCTTTGGTAACCAAATCCGATCTTATGTCCTCCATCCGTATACGCTGGTGAAGGATCATCGGACCGACACTGAGACGAGCAATACCCAGGCCGTACTCGATGGTGACTTGGACAGTTTCATCGAAAGTGAGCTACAATATGAGCAAAGACAGAAAAAATAACTCCATGCCCAAGACTGAAGGACAGCCGATAGTTGTTTTTGAGAATGTGACCAAGGATTACCCTGGTGGCGTCAATGCGCTGTACGGAGTGTCATTCACGGTGTTTCCGGGCGAGTTCATCTCACTCGTGGGTTCGAGCGGCGCTGGGAAATCTACCCTCCTGAAGCTCATCTATGCTGAAGCGGAACCGACCGATGGCACCGTGTACTTCAAAGGGCGACCGATCAAAGACATCAATCGTAAGCATCTGCCGTATTTCCGACGCAATATCGGCACCGTTTTCCAGGACTACAAACTTTTGCCGCAAAAAACAGCCTTTGAGAACATCGCCTATGCGCTCGAAGTCGATGGCCGAAGCGCCAAAGAAATCCGTGAGGAGGTAAGTGAGCTACTCGAAATCGTCGGCCTTGGGAACAAGGGCCACAAATTTCCACGTGAGCTTTCGGGTGGGGAGCAGCAGCGTGTCGCGATCGCTCGGGCCCTTATTCATCACCCACAGATTATCTGTGCCGATGAACCAACCGGCAATCTGGATCCCGTGTCGACCCGTGAGGTGACTGATCTCTTGCTCGAGATCAACTCGTACGGTACCACCGTCATCATCGCGACTCACAAGAACGAAGTCGTCGACCAACTCAACAAGCGCGTCATCTCGCTCGTCGAGGGGCGACTCCGGCACGATGAAGCGCGCGGGAAATACAATATCAAACTCTAATTATGCAACGGACACTGAAACTCTGGCGCACCTTTCGAGAGGGACTGACGAATTTCCGGCGCAATGGTTGGCTGTCTTTTGCGACGATTACGATTCTCTCGCTTTCACTCTTCATCATTAGTTTTGCTGGTCTGATCACGATCGGTACGCGGCTCATCGTGAACAATCTTGAGAATCGGATCAGTATCACTGTCTCGTTCAATCCGGATGTCACCGAAGAACGCATGGTCGAAATGAAGCAGTATCTGGAACGGGCGCGTGAGATTGCCTCGATTGAGTATGTCTCTCGCGAACGGGCGCTCGAAGACTTCCTCGCCAACAATGGCGCTGACCCCGTTATCCGCCAAGCGATCGACGAAATCGGGGAGAACCCGCTGCTCGCATCACTCGTCATCCGAGCCAAAAACCAAGCTGATTATGAGAAAATCGCGACCTTTCTCGAAACCTCTCCGTATCAGGCGGATATTAACCGGATTAATTTCGAAAAGAACCGGAGGATTTTCGAGCGCTTGAACGCTATCGGACAAGCTGCTCGCAAGTTTGGGATCGCGCTTGGGAGCGCCTTCGGACTGATCGCGGTTCTCATCACCTTCAATACGATCCGGATCACGATTTACTCTCACCGCCAAGAGTTCGAAATCATGCGTCTCGTCGGTGCCTCCAACCTGTATGTGCGGATGCCGTACATCTTTGAGGGTATCCTCTATGGACTGTTCGCGGGAGTCGTGTCGGTAGCCCTCGTGGCTTCGGCCTCGTATGGCTTGGCCGGTTTCACCCAGGGTGCCTTTCCTCAAGGCAATATTTTCCAGGTCTTCCTCGCTTATCTCCCAACCCTCTCGGTCGCAACCATCTGCCTCGGTGTTTTCCTCGGGGTCATTTCGAGCTTCATCGCGATTCACCGTTACCTGAAGACGTAGAGCCTATCGTTTTTGCGGTCTGCCGACTTGATTCGGATATCATTTTCCGCTAGGATAGGGGAGTCTTTTTGAACAGAAGTTCGAATGAGGAAAGGGGGTCTCATGGCTGTAGAATCATGATGCCGAGCTCATGATTTTTGATTCCTTATTCTTGATTCGAAGCTATTGGGGAGTAGCCCGTCTCACCCTAGGGTGAGCCGAGGCAAGCCAAGCGGTTTATCTCGGCTGAATGCAATGAAGACGGATAAGGCAGGGGCCCTATGAAAGGACATGTCTATAATATTGCTCAGTCAGAAAGATCATCGTACATACGTTGGATCCACAACCGACCTAAAGCGCCGATTAGACGAGCATAATGCTGGCAAAAACATTTCTACAAAAAATCGCCGTCCCTTCATCCTTGCGTATAGCGAAGAGTATGATAATCTCATTGAAGCCAGAAAAAGAGAACTATTCTTGAAGTCGCGAAGTGGACGACGAGCGATACAGAGACAGTTTCAAGAGAACAACTAAGCACCTAACATTGGGGAGTAGCCAAGCGGTAAGGCAGTGGGTTCTGGTCCCACCATGCGAAGGTTCGATCCCTTCCTCCCCAGCAAATCATTTTACCTCTATGTATCACAATATAGCTCCAGAAATTTTTAGAAAGAGGCTCATCATCGAAGGAAAGTATGGAGCCAAAATTACGAGCTTAGATTTTCTTTATAATTTTCTTTTAGATTTCACCGAGCAGATTAAAGACCCTGATAATATCATCAAAGGACTACGAGGTCCTTTTGTTTTTGATTATGCTTTCAACAAGAAAGTAGAAGAGAATTCTTCCTATGATGGATTCATCGTTTGGAACGAAAATGAAGTAAGTACCTATGTCTGGAATGATACAAATTTCTTTACGGTAGACATCTATACTTGTTCTGATTTTGATACCAACAAAATAATTGATTTCGTTTCAAAAAAGTTTGAATGTAGTGAATTTACTTGGCATGAGCTACCACAATCATCCCCATTTCAGGATAGTAAGGCGGTGGAAATAAAAAAGGTAGATGATTTACTTGGTTCGGGTGTTTTTGCAAAAGAATTTATTCCCAAGGAAACCAGTATCGCCTATATTGACGGGGAGGTCATTTTTGCGGAGAAAGAATCTGACATCGCCAAGACACACAAAACTGCCAAGGATCACGCCGTCCCATTTAGTAAGTATTTTTATAGAAATGCGTTCAATACTATTGCAGTAAAAATAAATCATTCGTGCGAACCGAACTGCTACGTAAAAGATTTGTTTTCCGTCTGCACGATGAGAGACATCGAGCCCGGCGAACAACTCACTCTCTCCTATAGCCTCTTCTGTAATTCCGATTGGCAGGTACCTGGTGGCAAATGTTTGTGTGGATCTAAAAATTGTTTTGGCGATATTCTCCCCTGGCGGAAACTCCCGAAAGAGTACAAATTAAAGTATCTCCTCTATACGGCTGACTGGATTTTATTCGAAGAAATGAAAAAGAATGGTTTTATCGATAAACTTAAAAGTTTGCTTGATTAGCCGAGTAAATAAGTTCCAACTTCGTCCAATAGGTTCAGCATTTCCGAAAAATCACCCGTTTTGGGTGCTTTTTTGTTATGCCGTAAGGCTTTTTGTAGCTGACGGTATCCACAACTTTCTCTTTGATTTCAAGGTTCCAAAGTAACCTTTTCAGAACAATTGTTTTCCGTTCACCAATAGCACTGACAAATCCTTTTTTGGCTCTACTTCATCATCGGAAATAGCCAAAGCACAGCGTGTTTGTGAATACGCTTTTATCCGATCTCGTAATTCTTTGATAAATCTTTGCTTCATTCCCCAGAGAATAAAATTCTGGGAAACGAAAAAACCAACCCCTAATTGAAGATGGTTTCTTAAGTATCAAATAGATTTAAAAAATCACACAGAGCGCTCAATCAGCATGAGGTTCCCTATGGAATATGTAATATGAGCCTTTAAGTAGAGTTGAAATGGATCGGGCTGCCCGGGTCCTAGAATAGGTTGTTCCTTTGGGACTTATTAGTATAGTTGATCCGCCCTTTGTGGCCAGCAAAAAATAATATAATTTGCGGGATTTCGGTTTTTAAGTTTCCAAGTAGAACCTACATCACTTTAAGTCCCATGTCAACAAGCGAGACATTTGTTTATTATCATTTTTAGGTCTAACATAAGTTTCAACAGTTTAAATTTAGAGCTATGGCAGAAGAAGCGGCTATAAGCATTGATCCACGAATTTTCATATCTGAGCCCTATATTACTTGTCCGAAGTGTTCAACGAAAAACTTTGGGGTTTTAATTATGACGGGTGGCAATGATAACTATACCCGTCGATGCACTAAGTGTTGGTATTCCCAAAGGTTTGATTTACCTGTACTTGAAAAACACATCATCTATCTCGATCAATTTGCAATAAGCAATATGATGCTGGCGCTTAATGCGAAGCTTGGGAAAACAGAAAAGGTAGATAAGTTTTGGTTAAAGCTATTTGAAAAACTTGAGAGACTGCATAGACTACAATTAATTGAAATTCCTGATTCTACTTTTCACAGAACTGAATCAAAATTAGGCAAATATGCACCCTTGAAAAAAATGTATGATCACTTTTCTGGTGGGACAACATTTTTAGATGCACCTACAATTAGAAGGTTTCAAGTTGCATCGAAGTTTCGAAAATTAGGGGGCGAGAAAGATACTGAAATAACAAAAGATGATGTTTTAGAGAACAGCCATGGGAGCTGGGGAGGCAGAATCTATGTGACAGTTGACTCTAAAGTAGATCCGAAAGATGTGGAGGCCGAGAGAAACGCAAGAGAAAGGATTGCTGATTCCCTAAAAGCAACTTTCGAGAGGTGGCAAAAAGAAAAGGGTATGGCTTTCCCTGATTGGTTCAAGGAAGAGGGACTGGCATGGGGAAAAGCAATGTCACAGAGGTATGCTCAGGCTTTAGTAAACTACGGACAAGCCATAGAAAATGGCACATCAGCATTTGATCCATCAACTTTTTTTGAGTTCTGGGATGAACAGGTTTTGGTCCATAGTTTGATAACATTTGCTCCGGGAAAAGATAGACACGAAAAATTTATGGCAGTAGTAAACTTTCTTTCCTCAGAAGAAATGTTAGATATTCCATTTAATGAAATTGCTGCATCTTTGTGGGCAGCAATTGCCCATCAGGCTGCGCATGGAGGACGAAAGTTACCGCCAAACAGGGGTATGGCTAGTGATGTGGAAATGATTTCTACACTATTACCTTATGTGGATGCGATGCTTGTGGACAGGGAAATGGCTGGTCTCCTTAGCTTTGGTGATGTTCAGAGAAAAATAGCTAAGTATGACACAAAAATTCTTTCACTTGCCGATAAAGAAGACATTTTTGGTTACCTTGATTCGATAGAGGCTAAAATGACACCGCAACATTTAAAACTTGTTGAAGAAGTGTACGGGAAAGACTGGGTGAAGCCATATTTAGAGATGTATGAATAGGATCAATATGAATCAAAGACCTAGTAAAAAAGAGGAGCTCTTTCTACAGTCGTCTTATGATGCTTTCTTAGATATTTTCGAGGAAATCAGCAAAGATTCATTTTGGAGCAAAGATCCATACTACAGATTAAGCAGGATGCGAGATGCTATTCTTATCTATTCAGAAATTCTTGAGTACGAACCAGTGGGGTGGTTTCTGGATAATCTAAAAATAATCAGGCCACCGCTAGAAGCAGAGCTTTCAAAAGAATATATACTTTTTGTAAGAAATATCCTTGTACATTTCCCATTTTATAAAAGTTGGGATGAAATAGCATTTACTAAAGAAATGATAAACTGGTCAAAACCTGGGAAATCTATCGATAATTTTTTATCCAGATTTGCGGGTGAAAAGGAAATTAAATATCGGATGTGGAAGGAAAAAAGTAAGACGATGCTGTATTTGAGTATAAACTTCCCAGCAGAATATAAGGATGATACTGTAATTAGACTTAATCAGTTCATGCCGGAAAAAGAGGGTTTTTTGTTTATTATATCCCTGATGTATCGAGTACTTATGAGTCAGGTAGAGAAAATCAAATAAGTTCCAACTTCGTCCCATAGGGACAACAAATAAAATTATGAATATAGGAGAATTTCCAAAAGCAACAGATCCGAAACAATATGATCTTCCTGAGACGCAGTGGCACTTGCGTGGAGCGGAAGATTCACCTTCTCGCAAATACTTGCGAGAGTCTTTGGATTCGTTTGTCGAAATTGATGCGATAAAAGATAAAAAAATACTAGATATAGGATCAGGAACAGGTCACCTTTTTAACTGGCTCAAAGAGAAAGGGGCTAGCGATATTCAAGGTATCGATCCATCAGAAGCAAATATAAAAACAAGTACAGAAAAATATCCATGGGCAACTTCACATCTATCTACGCTCAAAAAGTTTTCGGAAACAACGAAAGAAAAGTTCGACACGGCTTTTGCGGTGATGGTCATTGAACACATCGAAGACCTGCAAGTTGCTTTTCAAGAAATTAGTCAACTTCTTGCGGATAACGGAAAACTTATTCTTGTTATGGGAGATAAAGACGATGAACTCTCTTCTGAGACCGGTCAAGGAAAACATATTGTTATGGCTGAAATCGTCCGTCAATTAGCTGATGGAGCCATAGAAGTAAAGATAGAACGGAACCTCGGTGGCGGTGTTACCAGTACTATTTTTGATATTCTGAGACCAGTTGAATCAGTTCGAGAATCAGCAAACGTAGCCGGTTTTGAACTAATCGTAGAAAAACCTATTATGAATAAATCAGCATCTAAAAGCGGAAAACCAATATGTCATATGCTTTCATTTATTAAGCGTCAAAATTCGAAATAAAATTTCCAACTTCGTCCCAGAGCCTCAGCTTTTGTAAACGGAAATACCCCTTGTGGGTGTTTTTGTTTATAATGGAAAGGTAAGGGATCGAACAGGGAAAGGCCTGCCTGCCGGTAGGCAGGGGTCGGGAAAACGGGAGTTTTCCCGTGGCGGAGAGCAGCGAGTCTGCGAGTGTTGAGAACCGAGGGGTTCTCAAAGAGCGAAGCGAGTAAGATTCCCTTCCTCCCCAGCTGATAAATTTAATAAATGGAAGAAGTCTCTAAATCACTAGAAATTGCTCGCACTTTTCTTGGAAAAAAAGTTCAGCTTGAATTTGACCAACCAATCGGCTCCTCATACGAGCCTCATAAAATTGATTCCTACCCTGTAAATTATGGGTATGTACCCCATGTTTTAGCTCCTGATGGAGATGACCTGGACGCCTACTTCTTAGGCGCTAATGAACCACTCACAAAAGTGGAGGGAATTTGCATTGCTATAATTCATAGAAGAAATGATGATGACGATAAGCTTGTGGTGGTTCCAGAAGGAATAGCCTATTCTGATGAAGAAATCATGAATCAAGTTGCTTTTCAGGAGCATCTATATGATAGTGAAGTCGTGAGATAAAAGTTCCAACTTCGTCCCAGAGTTGCAGCAAATGTATTTCAAACATTATGAATTACGACATTCCATCCCAAGCACCGACCCCAGAAAAAGGCCCACGGTTTCTTACACTTCAAGAAATCCAGGAGCAGCTGAGAGTCCGACTTGAGAAATTGACCAAACAAGAAAGCCTCCGGGAGGTGCGGGTTCAGAAAGACGAACAAGGTGGAGTGTTACTGTATGAAGTGGCCGTAACCGGTCTGGATGGAAACGACGCGCTCTATACATACCGACGGGTAGGCGATCGATCCCTGTCGACGAATATCGAAGTCGCATACTATGCGGGCGCATTCCTGGATGATCCCAATGAAGATCGGTGTACTGGCGGTGCTACTTTTTCTACGTACGATGAAGCTACTGGCAAATGGACCGATCAGTGGACCGATGAGGAGGTGCAAGAGACACTATCATCTACCGCTCATCGAACAGCGCCAGTGATCATCGAGGGCAGCGCTGTAGAAGTTGCTCCAGAAGGAGCCAAGAGACTGACCTTTGTGCCCGCCGATAGCGAGTCAGCCGGGCACACAGCAGAAGAAGCCAAGGAACGTACCACTTTGTCTACTGGTGGTGAGTTGGCGGAATTCCCAGAGGGGGAGGGCTTGATCGAACGTATTAGGACCCCCGAACTGCGACAGCTTTACGCGGCATTTGATCAGGCAGAGGCCATCTTTGGAACCGTGGATGTTGCGACTTTCATCTATAAAGAGGTGGAGGACATCCACGAGGCAATGCGGATGAGATCGCTGGCCAAGCCGTTCCTCGAGAAGACTATTTACCCTGAACTCATACGATTAAACAAATCGGGGTCACTCTCCGAGCCACTCTCACAATGGAATCCAGAGGGCGACCTCACGGAAGATGAATTCGATGAACTGAACCTTCGAAGAAAGAAACTGTCAAACGTGATTGGCATCCTCCATAAGGACCCCGCTACAGGAAAGCTGACTATCCGGCATACCCTGAATGATATCTAGCCCTTCAGCCATACCCTCCGTTGAGGTGGGGTAGTATCCGTGTGCTACAATCGGATTATGGAAAGCCGTCGGTTTTTTTGTTACACATAAACCAATGAGTCTGAAGCGCGTATGGAAACCCCCATTCAATGGCATAGCGGGTACAGTGTCGGCATTCAAGTGATCGACGAGCAGCATCAGCATATGATCGAGATTATCAATGCGCTGTTTCAGGAATTACTGACGTCGACCTCCGAGATCGACCTGACGCAGTTCTTCGAGGATGCCGTCAACTACGGAGAGTATCACTTTCAGACTGAGGAGACATTTTTCTCACGGTATGAGTATCCGGAAAAGGAACAGCATCTCGCTATTCATCAGGCCTACAAGAAAAACCTCAATGGTCTACTGCTCAAGACGGGCGACTCGCATGTCCGAGCTGAAGAGCTTCTCGATTTTCTCGAAACATGGTGGGTTGAGCATATCACCGGAATGGATCAGACTTTACGCCCACTGATCGGAGCAGAGGCTGCGACGCTGTGAGGCAAGCGCTCACAAGAGTATAGAGGGAGAATACGACCGCTGAATATACGATATGAATCACTGGGAGACCCCGGAACCACCCGAAGACCGGTACACCAAGGCCCGAGGCATCGCCCGCGATCTCGAACTGCTCCCAGAGCACGGTCAGTTGAACGAGTTTCGCACACTCAGGATTCTCGACACGCTCAAGAACCAAGGATTGCTCAGTGAGGCTGTCGACCGGGTCAAGCAACGCTTCGAGAAGGAGATGCATGATATGCGAGATGACTTCGGGGAGGATTGCTGGGAACTGCTCGCTGTGCTCGAGCTCTTCGATCCCGAGACGGCGCAGCATTGCATCAGCACCTATGAGATAGCTCGGGAAAAAGTCGAGAAGGTGCTCTGGAATGGTGTGGTGCTCGCTGATACCTTCCGGCAAGAGAGTGTTGATCTTCGTCAATTTTATCGCGCCTGCCTCCTGCATGATATCGGCAAGATCGAGGTACCACATGCTGTCCTCGGGAATCACGTACCAGATGCACGCTGCGCCGAGATCTTGTTCGAACACCGAGATGATGTGTTGCTTCCACGCCTCAAGGAAAAGTTTGGCGAACAGTTCGCATTACCGGACGCTATCCAGGATTCTCGGACTTTGTTGCAGTATCTCTATACGACCCTGCATCTCCGCCCTCAAGAGATCACGCCTGTCTGGCTCCTCCTCGACCAGCCACTCGACACTGAAATAATCGAGCAGCTCGCTCACTGCGGCTGTTCGCCCGAAGACAGCCTACTCAAAATCATGCGGACCCATGACGCGTACTCCGAAAAGATCCTCACTACACTCGGCTACGGTGTCGAGGGCGAGATCGCCGGAGCCCATCACCAGCACTCGAGCCAGGATAAGAAGTACCGGATTACCGTCGGGACGATGCGGGTTTCAATTGATCTGGCCGACATCATCCATCTCGCCGATGTTGAGAATGCGATGCTGAGCAAGCGCCATTACAAAGAGAGAGGAACGCCACTCAAAGCCCTGCAAGTCCTCGCTCTGCATGCCAAACAAGGGTTGATTCAGGACTATATCGCCTACCTCTGGATCGCGGATGAAATGCTGGAGCTAGAGACAGCTCGGCTGGACACTGGCGACCGTGCGATATACACCTCACTGGCTGCTTTCCTCGATATGAGCCGGAATCGGCATTTAGGTTGGCCTGATTGGAGAGCGAACTTTGAGCCGCTCAAAATGGCCGCCTAAGCATTGTCATGAATCAGCATCCCTTGACGAAATAAGGGAGATATCCTATAACTTGAAGTACCGGCGCTTGGTCCGGATTTTTAGAGAAAAGGAGCACAAAGTGAAGAGCATTACTTTTTTGAGGGGAGTGACGGTGGTGGTAGCGGTCATCACCATTAGTGGCTGCGCGCAAGTTGGGGGCCTCGCCCAAGCCGTGGGCGGTGGACTCACCAACTATAGCCAAAAAGATCCAGACTCCTTCATCGGAAAGGCGGCTGGAGTCGGGGGCGGCGTCTACACGGCTGCAGGGAAATACGTTTCCGGCGAGACTGAAATGACTGCAGCACCAACAGTAGCCCCTGTGAGGGGAGGCAAGAAGAAGTGATGCATCGTCCCTCACTCCGCAATACTGAGGAAGGCCGCCACGAGCTGTCTTCCTCTCTTCATTTTCTAAACCCTATATTTCATCCTCAGCAGTTTCGCCTCGAGCCGCTTTGACCGACAGAGAGAGACTTTCTTTTTTTTCACGATAGCTCTCGGCCTCTTTCCGAACCGCTTCGGGCAATGCCGCGAGCACCGTCTTCAGTGCGACGCCGTCAACCTTCACGACATTTTCCCATTCACCGATAGGGGAGAGGAGGGCACGGAGTTTCGCCTCATCATACGTGTACGAAGTCCGCACTGATTTCCCGATAATGCCAGTCGAACCGAAAAGTCGTTCGACCTGTTCCTGTTCCATGTACTTCATGATTTCTTCCTGGAGCTCGGCCAGCCGCTTCTTATCACTTGTCATCTGTGACCGAAGTACGAGAAACTCCTCGATCGTTCGTTCGGCCGCGCTTTTCTCAATTGGGTCTTTGGGGAGCACTTTGAATTTGTGTTTCCACAGGGGACAGATCGGTTGGAAGCTGCACCAGTCACAAAGCGGGGAGAGCGTCGGGGCGAAGTGTCCTGCCTCGATCGATCGGATGACTTCGAGGAAGGTCTGATCAAGGGCCTCGAGCTGTTCCCGCGTCCGCGTGGAGGATAGCTTCACGCCATGCTTGAGGAAATAGAGACTGACCGTGATCTGGTCGAGCCGTTCCCATTCCTTGGGGTAGCGGTCGAGGAATGCGCGCAGGTAGATGGAGAGCTGCAGGTCATTGTCGATTTTGTCCTGGCTCGGCATTTTCTTCGTCGTTTTGTAATCGATGATCTCGTAGCCATTGCTGGTTCGATCGATACGATCGATCACGCCCGCGATGATATGTTTGCCCGTGGCTTCAGTGCCGATCTCGATCGAGAAGCGGCTCTCCAGGGCCAGGGGATTCGCCTCGGAAATGCTATTCGCTTCGTAGTACCGCTGGATCATCTCGACTCCTTGGACGAAGGCCGCGCGTTCCTCCAGCTCATCTTCAAACAAATCCCCCTTCCAATGCTTACCGAAGTGGTCGATCGCCTGTTCGACGGTCGGCGGGATGAGCGCCGGCTCATGGATGAATTTCATCGTCGCGTGGATGAGTGTACCAAACACGGCTTCCTTGGATTTTTCCTCAGGGAGTTTGTCGATTTCGCGGTATTTGTACTTCAGGGCGCAGCTCTGGTATGTATCCAGGCTAGAATACGAGAGTCTCATAAGGGTATTATAGCGCACCGACGAAAAGAGTCCTTCTAGGAAACGCCTATTGACTAGGCTATGCTAATATGTTAGTATAGGGTTTCTTTGACAATTTTCAACCACCGAAGGAGAGCAGCATGGCAACGTTTCGTAGAGAAAGTATCGCCAGTCAGCTATTTTACGCCTTGCTTGGGAGGGACGATTTCTCTCCTGGGCCAGGTCCGCAGGTGATCGAGAAAGCGTCGTCGCAAGTCGAACTTGATCGTCGCGACTACGACAATCGGGTTCTTGCTCGAAAAGTGAGCAAACTGGAGGAGGAGATTAAGGGTTGGAAGCAAACCTACATCGCACTCGAACGAGTGGCGATGCTTGAGCCACTCACCGGACTGTTCAATCGGCGTGGCGGTGAATATGAGTTCGAGCGAGCCTTGGCATCCTACAGGCGGCACGAGCACAATTGTGACCCAGCGACTCTTCTGTGGGCCGATGTCTCCGTCATTGTCGTCGATATTGACAAATTCAAGCAAATCAATGACGTCTATGGCCATGATGCCGGAGATCGAGTGCTCGTAGCTATCGCGAAGCATCTCGGGAGGGAGTTGCGTGCGGATGACATCGTCATCCGATGGGGCGGCGACGAGTTTGTCGTCTATGCCATCGGGGCAACACAAGATGCCATCTTGAAACGAGCTCAGGATCTGGTGAAGGCTCTGGCGGCCGATGAGGAACTGAAAATGGCCGGTCACCACGCCACCTGTTCCATAGGGATCGCTCATGGGAAATTCCGAACTGAGCGGGGAGCATGGGGATTGATTGGTCTACTCAGGCGAGCGGCTGATGAGGCGATGTACGAGGCCAAGCAAGCAGTCGGTCCCGGCAGTTGCATCGCTACCGCACCGGATAGCATCACCGTGGAGTGACATCCCTGATCCTTCGGAAATAAGAATGCATATTGACCGTCCACATGTATCACTAGTGGACGGTCGCTCTTTTTACTTTACACGTCGTCTTATGTAACTTATGAGACATGTTAGAGAGAGCTCAGGATCGCGGGTCGGGCTCGGTATGTAAAGTATCTCCCTTCATCTCACCATCTTCTATCCGTTATTCTTTTCGTTTTGCTTCTGGATGATCGTGACCGTACTTCTACCTCTCCCCTCTATCTATGTGCTGCACACGAGTGGAAAATAGCATGCCTGTTTTCTTTGAACAGTAACCGATGGTATTCGCCCAACCCTATCTGGCAATATTTCATCGAAATTCTGGGTACATCCATGCACCCCTCACTCCCCTCTTTTTCCGAAAAAATCCGCAGGGGAGCCAGCGCAGTTTTTTATTTTTAGACCACTCGATCAAGACGCGCAGCGAATTTCTCTAGATCGCGCCGAGTTAGATCGGTCATGTCGAGATGGAACGCATCTGAGAGCAAATACCAACCAACACCCGCCCCTTCGTTCACATGCTCTGGTAAGAATTCTTCTTTGACGCGACAACAATACACATGGCGCATTGTCTGCCGCTCTTCATTCAGATACGTATCGAGCGCCTCAACCAGGTTGCTCGAGAGCACATAGCCGATCTCTTCGCTGATCTCTCTCACAAAAGCAGCCAGCGGGGACTCGTCCGATTCTACGAGACCCGTGAAGAAGGCCCACTTGTGCGGGTTGATCGTGGTCTGACCATCACGCTGATGGAGGAGCACTCTCCCCGTCCCAGGGCAAAAGAAAAAACCGGCGACTGCATGTGGCAACGAGGGATCATCACCGCTGATCGTAGTAGTCATAGCTCTTACGGGAGATAGACTTTGGGATTGACGGTCGCACCGACTGGAATGTCTTTCAAACTACTCACGATCTTTGATGGTACGATATCAAATGATTTGGCCGAAAAGACGGTGAAATGGACATGTGGTCCAGTCGAGTTACCGGTATTGCCAGACTTCGCGATCGTGTCTCCCCGCTTCACCTTGTCGCCAAGCTTCCGCGTGACGGAGCTCAGGTGCCCGTACATCGTCACCAGACCATTGCCGTGATCGACAGCGATGTAGCGGCCATAGGCATAGCGCCCGTTGTTGCCGATAGCGATGACTTTGCCGTCAGCTGCAGCGAGCACACTCGTACCAGTGGCGGTTCCAAAGTCGATACCGTTGTGGAATCCTGACTTATAGAAGTTTGATTTCTTAGCGAAACTGGTCTTGCCATACCCTTGGGTCTGAATCGCGTTTTTTAGCGGATAACTCAGGAGTCCCTTGCTGAAGGCAGGTATATCCTTCGTGTCGAGCGCATCAATTTTTCCCGATTCGATGGATTCGATTTCATTTTCGATTTCCTCGCGTTGTTTTTCTAGGTCATCGACGAGGGCATCGTACTTCTGTGCCTCCGACTGAGTCTTGGCCAAGAGCTTGGCTTTACTTTCTTTAGTCGAGTCGAGCCTGGCATCCTGCTCTTCGAGTTGAAGCCGAAGTGTATCAGCCGCCTTCTCTTTGTCGAGGAGCGCCGCATGTTCGCTCTTCAGACCCTCACGCAATGACTTGAGTGATGAGAGCACCTCGCTCACCTTGGCGCCCGTTTCCGATTTCCATTCGCTTTCCTGAAGCGGATTGGCGACGCGCGACGCATTCACGATGAACTCACTCGGGATGAGCGTCGACTGATCCGCGTAGTAGCCCCGCATGATTTCCGAGAGGATGTCTCGCTGCTTCACGATGAAGCCCTCTTTCTGACTGATCCGTTCGGCGAGGATCTGAACATCGGATTGGATTTCCGCCAAGGCCTGCTGATTCTGGCCGATCTGCAACTCGAGCATCTTTGCCTGCGCCTCGAGTCCTTCGATCTGATCACCGAGCACGGCTCCCTGTCGCTGCTTCAAGCCGACAATTTCTTTGTAAGCCTTAATCCTGGCCTTGATATCATCGAGCTCATCCTGTCGGTCATCGAGCGCGTCCTGTTGCTCGGCGGTGAGCGTATCCAATGTATCCTCGGCCCGCACACGCTCACTGAGTGTCACTGTCCCGACAAGAAGCAAACAGAAAGAAGCCCAAAGACTGCTGCTGAGAAGGGATGTCTGGAGTGTTTTTTTGCGAGACATGGTGTTTTTCTTTTGGTCTGCGAGGAGGCGTGTTACGGCAGTTTCCCTAGAGCGACATCGAGGCGTGACAGGGAACGTTCCCTGCCGAGCACCCAAGCAATATCCATCGGCGAGGGCGATCGGTCTCGGCCTGACAGTGCGACTCGGAGCGGCCAGAGGAAATCCCCACGCTTCTCCCCAGCCTCAGCCAAGAGGCGTGTCGTGAGCGTCTCGCGACTCCATTCTATTTCCGCCATGGATGCGAGCATTGATCGGGCTTGTTGCAGTGAAGCCCGAGTCATATCAATCGTATTTTCTTTCCAAGGGAGCAGAGCCGCCGGATACTCGAGCACATCACCAAAGAGGAAAGGATTGTCATCGCCGAATTGAGCGAGTGTTTTGAGCCGGTCCTTTTCGAGCGTGATGACTTTCAAGAGGTGTTCATCCGTCTTGTAGTCCGGAAGTGCTTTGACATACCAGTCTTTTTTCTCTAGAAAGCCGCCCGCACGGATGAGCGCGAGCAATTCGTGGTCCGATTTCCGGACGATGTATTCATGATTCATCCAGTCAAGTTTCGCCCGATCGAAGGCCGCGCCCGCTTTATTCAAGTGCTCGAGTGAAAATGTCTGCACGAGTTCATCGAGCGTGAAGATTTCTTGGGTACTCCCCTTCCCTGGGTTCCAACCGAGGAGCGCGACGAAGTTGATAAGGGCTTCACGTAAGTAACCACCGGCGACGAATGAATCCACCGACACATCACCATCGCGCTTGGAAAGTTTTTTCTTCCCGTCCTGACCGAGGATGGCGGAGAGGTGCGCAAACTTGGGCGCCTCCCAACCGAGTGCTTGGTACAGGAGGATATGCTTAGGCAAGCTCGGCAGCCACTCCACCGCGCGCAAGACATGCGTGATCGCCATCTGATGATCATCGATGATATTGGCCAAGTGATACGTCGGGTAGCCATCGGACTTCAAGATGACGAAATCATCGAGCTCGGCTGTGTCCGCATCAATCGTTCCACGCAAGATATCCGTCACGGTAAACTTCCCACTCTCTGGAATCTTGAAACGGATGACACTCGCCTCGCCCTGCGCGCGGCGCTCTTTCACTTCGGCCGCCGGGAGCTTCAGGCACTCGCGATCATAGCGCGGCGCGAGCTTCGCACCCTCTTGCCTCGTTCGAAGTGCAGCGAGGCGCTCTTCGCTACAGAAGCAGTGGTACGCGAACCCTTGTTTCACCAGTCCATCGGCCGCCTGTTGATACCGATCTAGGCGCTCGGACTGAATATAGGGCGCATGAGGCCCGAGCTCATACACACCCGGATAGCGACTCGACAGCATCCCCACAGAGTCATTGTCAGGATCTTTGTCGGCGATAAGAATCGGCCCCTCGTCATAGTGGAGTCCGAAGTCACGCAGGAACTGAATTGTGTTTTCGAGCGCCCCTTCGACAAAACGCTTCTGGTCGGTATCCTCGATACGCAAGATAAACTGCCCGCCGAGCTGCCGGGCATAGAGATAGTTGTAGAGCGCCGTCCGGAGGCCGCCGATATGCTGCAGGCCTGTCGGCGAGGGTGCATAGCGTACTCGAACAACCGGACCCGGCTTTTTCTCGGAGTCTGACATGGCTTGATTATACCACTACACCGATGCATTGGTATAGAGGCACGCCCTTTATCTAAGCCATATTTAGCAATTGACTTTAGAGTCAAGATATGCTAATATATCGCTTCGGTACCGTTGGTATCGATTCGTACTTTAACCGGCCCATTCAGCCACATCATCAGGAGAGTTACATGAGATATTTCCGCCACGTAGCCAAGTCAATCGCGCAAGCAGAACTGTTTGCCAACCTCCTCGTAAAATGCGGCCCGTCAACACCCTCACTGGTGACGTACATTTGCACGTCGATGTCAGAGAACTGCAACCAGGATGTTAACCAGAAAGCTCGGATCGTTCAAACAGCGCAAGACATCCTTGATGCATTCGTACAAGCTGGCGCCATCAACTACCCGTATAACTGGGACGAGGTGCCGGAAGACATGAGGGAACGGCTTGCTAGAACAGCTGACCACAGCGCACAGTCCAGCGTAATTGTCCGAGCCACCGGGCAGTCAGGATTCCGCATCTCTATCGACATGGTCTGTCGATCGACAGGCGATACGTGGGGTCACGGCGTAGCGCTCGAAGCATCGTACAACTCCATGACGGCCTTCGGCGGCGTTACGGACCTGAGCCTTGCGACATTGGACGGAACGGTGATGTCCAAAGCCAAGAACGTACCAGCACAAATCGCTGACATGTATACCAAGTTCAAGGAATTGGAAAAACTGGGATTTACGCGAGTCACCCTCCGCTAAAACATTCGCGATCCGAATGGATCACTTACCCGTCGAGACTTTCACGAGCTCTCGGCGGTCTTCTTTTTATACGTTACTTCTGTGAGAGAACTTTCACCGGAAACACGACTACTGCGTTCCAGATGCGACGGAAGCGCTTGGGTTGCTGCCAGAGGCGCCAGGACCATTCGAGGCCAAGTGTACGGATGGCTTTCGGCGCCCGCGGAATCCGCCCCGTGAGGAAATCAATTGCCCCGCCGACACCCATGGCCAGTCGAATTGCGCCCGCATTTTGACGCAGCCCAGCGAGGACAATTTCCTGGAGCGGCGCACCATAATTGCAAAAAACGAGGTTATAGGGGATAGGTTTTTGTGGTGAAAAATATTCGGGCGCGAATTTGAAAATAGCAAGATTGGGATGGTGTTCACGCAGCTCTTTTTTGATGTCTTCAAAGGACGTCAGTCCATCGGGAGCGAGGATGAGGCCGACCGAAAGAAAGCGTTCATTCGCACGCTGGAGTATCTCGGGCAAGAGATCCGCACCCGGTATGCGTTCGATGAGGGATTCACCCGCCAAGAAAAACGGGAGGTGGAGGCCGCTCCCATCCGCGAGACGTAAATCAGCCGAGAGGAGCGCACCGCGGAAAGCCGCATTCCGTTCGGCGAGCAGGAGGAACTCAGGATTGACCGTCGCGATCCGGTGAAAGGCATCGCCCCCGGCCAGCCAATGATCAATCTGCGTCAGGACCGCGGCGTGTGTGAGATTATCGATACCGATACCGAAGATATTCATAGTTACTAAGAGTCGAATATAGAAGGAGGGATCAATCAATACTGAGGAATCACGTTATTCCCCGCCCAGCGGAAAATCGGCCAGTGGGAGATAGGCTCGTTTGCCGTTCTCGAGCGTCGATTCAAAGAGTGTAACGACATCGACTGATTCACTGAGATGGAGGAGCTTGGCGAACTCAGGTTTGGTATCCAGTGCCTCATATTTCCCGCGCCGGACTTTGGCGAGGAGCACATGCGGACGGAACGTCTTGGACTCTGGGGTCAGATAGTCGAGCGCGCGAGCGACGGTATTGCGCAGTCGGACCAGCTCCGCCGAAGCCTCACCCGTGAGCCAAACCATCGTCGGGTGTTCGTTATTCGGTTCGGTTTGAATTGCGGTAAAGTCGAGTTCAAACGGTTCGATATCCACCACGGCATCCGTGAGCGCATCCGTAATCCGCGGTATCTCTTCCTCGTTGACAAACCCGAGGAAAAGCAGCGTGACATGGAAATTCCCCTTTCGGGTCGGGATAATCGGACTCGACTCAAAGCGGGACACCTCAGATTCGAGCCTCTTTTGAAGCCGAGGACTAAGCGGGATACCGATGAAAAGACGGCGGGTGATGAGCATAGGTAGAGTTGTGGTCCACCCATCATAGAGAATTCCTGGGTCTCCGGCAAGCTACCATATCCGATTGCCGATAGATAGGCTCCCTCTTGCAGATAAAGGGTTCCAAACACGTCAGCTCTAAAATAATCGGATTTCTTGCGAGGCTGTTACAATGAAAGCACTTCCGCTATGCCGAAACTCCCGATCGTCTACCGCATCGAAGTCGTCCCGCTCACTCCGCTCTATGGCCGGCGTGATCCACGTTTTAGCTACGCTTCTCCGACGCCGATCCTCCCGGGCTCGCTCGTCTCGATCTCATTCGGCCGACGCACGCTCATCGGTGTCACGCTCGGTTCGGCCCGCCTACCTGGACCCGTACCCGAGTGGATGAAGTATGTCGGGGTGACGCTCCTCCCTAGCTGGCTGACTGCGGATCAGATCGCCCTCGCCTGGGAATTGAGCGAACGTCTCTACGCACCGCTCGGTATCGTCCTCAAGCTTTTCTTCCCGCTCCAGCGGAAACCACGAACCGCGCAATCGACCACGGAATCGCTAGCGGTAGATGTTCTGTCTCAGACGACCCAACCACTCCGGAAAGCTATTCGTCGAAAGAAACGGACTCACCCCTTGTCATTCATGGAAGCTGTGCCAAGTGATTCGCGCCTCTTGGATCGCCTCATCGCGCTCGGGGGTCAGGCCGTGAAAAAGCAGAAACTGCTGTGCCTCCTTGTCCCGGAAGTCCTCTCTGCCGAACTGTACACGAAGAAGCTCCAGACTGCCTTGCCTCAGGCCCGCGTCTGCTGCCTCTCAAGCCGTCGTACCCCGAAAGAACAGTACGAGATATTCCAGGCCATCCGGTCTCAAACGCTCGATATTGTCGTCGGCACCCGACAAGCTGTCTTCGCTCCGTATGTCTCGCTCGGAAATATCGTCATCATCGATAGCGAGAAGCAACTGTCCTATACGCAGTGGGAGATGGCGCCGCGCTACGATGCGGTCGAGATAGCAGAATGGATCGCCCAGCGACAGGCTATTCCATGTATTAAACTTTCCGTGGCTCCCGGTATCAGGTATTTTGCCGAAGACCTCCCGCTCAAGCGCACCGGTAAGCCGTTCGTGTTTTCCCAGAAACACGCGCTCACGACCATCGATCTCCGCAAGTCCTATGCTCGTCACCGCACGTCCCCGGTCCTATCGGCGGACCTGATCGCGGCCATCCGACGGGCCCATGCCCAGCCTGCCGCCATACTGATTCTCGTGAAGCAACGTGGGGTGTCGCGCTTCTCGCTGTGCGCCAAATGCCATACGCCGCAACGCTGCCCGAAATGCCAGACGATCCTGAGCGAGATGAAGGACGGTCGTTTCCGCTGCCTCACCTGTGGCTACCAGAGTGCGCTCTTCCCTGCCTGCGCCAGCTGTGGCCACATGCATTTCAAAAGTTTTGGTGCTGGCACCCAAGCGATCGAACGCGCTCTGCAACGCGAGGGGCTGGACAACGCGATAATCGTCATCGACCGAGATACCACGCAACTCAAGTCAGGGTTCCAGAAAATCATCGCTGCTCTCACTGAACCCAGCCAACCACCCATCATTATCGCCACCTATGAAACAGCCTATAGTCTCCCCCTGCCTCCGCTTGGTCTCATCGCGCTGATCGAACCGGATCAGGGACTGTTTTATCCCGACTATCAGACCGAGGAGCGACTCTGGCGCGAGCTCCGGCGCTTCGGAGCAAAGCTCCGGACCAACGGAACACTTTCCGTCCAGACCTTTGAGCCAGAATCCGCTTTTTGGACGACCTGGGTACAGCAACCACTTGAGACAACTGCAGAAGGTCTGCTCGAAGAACGCCGCTCGCTTCGCTACCCGCCCTATTATCATCTCATCCAACTGGAATGCTATCCCCAGAAAGGTTCCACCTCGCTGGTTGCGGCCGAACAGGCTGAGGCGCTCCTGCATCGGCTCGTGCTCCCAGAGATCGATATTTTACCGAAATATTTGCCTTTTAACCGGAAAAACCGCTACCATGTACTTATCCGGTATCCTGTCGGGCACGCGCTCCCTGAAAAGCTGCGGCTTTGTTTGACGGCCCTGGGTCCGAATATCCGTATCACTCATAATCCCCTCTCGCTCCTCGGATGAAACTTTCTATGAAAACGCCCGTCCCAATCATCACGGGAGCTGATAACGCGCTTCTCCATGCGGAAAATGCATCGGTGAAAGATCCACTCGCACCGGAAATTCAAGCCCTCCTTCCCGAGATGGTCCAGGCGATGCGGGCGGCTGATGGCATCGGACTTGCCGCCCCACAAATCGGCCAAAACCTCCGGATCTGCGTCATTGAAATTGACGGCGTCCTCCGATATCTCATCAATCCAAAAATCACCAGTGCCAGCGCTGAAAAAATCCTTTTCGAAGAAGGCTGCCTCAGTCTCCCAGGAGAATTCTTTGCAATTGAACGCTCCGAACAGGTGACCGTCCGCTCCCTCGATGAAACCGGACGCGATAAGAAGCTTCGGGCCCGCGGACTACTCGCCATCTGCATCCAGCATGAACTTGATCATCTCGATGGGGTGCTCATCTCAGACCGATATAAACATCAGAAAAACAAACATGTCTACGCCCTCTAATGCACCCGCCGCGACGCTCGAAGGTTTCAAACCACCGCAAGTTTCCGTCGTCTTCATGGGTACGCCGGAATTCGCCTGTACTGCCCTCGCCACCCTCATCGAACACTCGTACAATGTCGTCGGTGTCGTCACGCAGCCCGATCGGAAAGTCGGCCGCAAACAAGAGTTCACTCCATCGCCAGTGAAGGTGCTCGCCGTGAAACACGGGCTGCCGATACTTCAGCCGGAAAAACTCGATGCGGAGGCTGTCAGCACCATCCAATCTTGGAAACCTGATGTCATTGTCGTTGCAGCGTACGGCAGACTACTCCCTAAAAGCCTGCTCACGGCGCCTGGTTTTGGCTGCATCAATATCCACGCATCGCTCTTGCCGCGTTGGCGAGGTGCCTCCCCCGTTGCCAATGCGCTCATGGCGGGCGACACCGAGACAGGAATCACCCTTATCCAGCTCAATGAAGGGATGGACACGGGCGATATCCTAGCTATCGAACGAACCCCCATCAGTCTAGACGAGCGCGCGCCCGAACTGCTCATGCGCCTCGCAGTCCTCGGCGCCACCCTGCTCGCCAAGACCTTGCCGCTCTGGATCACTCGAACGATTTCCCCCACCCCTCAGCCCGAAGAAGGGGCCACACTTTGTCAGCTCATCGAGCGCGAAGACGGGCGTATTTTCTGGAATGAGAGCGCCGAAAACATCTTCAATCGCTATCGTGGCCTGTACCCCTGGCCTGGCCTGTTCACTCACTGGAATCGCGAAGCTGAAGGAGCAGTTCGGATCAAGTTGCACACGCTGACAGTTCAGAAAACTCCGCTCGCGATCAGTCATCCGGTTGGGACAGTGCTCGAAATTGGTGAACAAATTGGTATCACCACTGGGGCGGGCGTCGTCTTTCCTCTGACGCTCCAACTCGAAGGCAAAGATCCGGTCAGCATCACTGATTTTGTCAAAGGCTATCCTGATTTCATCGGCACCATTCTCATATGAGCATCCCTCCAAGGACGTTTCGTTCGCGCCGAAAAGCCTCGAGCGAAGGCCGTGTTGTGCTACTCCTGGCCGTGCTCATGTTCGGCGGAGCGATCGTGATGCTCGGCCGGACCTGGTACAAGAACCACCAGACGAACTCTACAAAGACGTCGGAGACATCAGGCCTCACAGAACTCCGTTTCATCAGTCCAGAAAATATTCTTGAACGAATTAAACACAGTGAGGACATTCACCTGATCGACGTTCGTCCCCGAGAGGTTTTCGAGCAGTACCACCTCATCGATTCCGAATGGCTCGGATTAGCAGAAATCGCCACCTACAGCGCACCGACGGGCCAACTCGTCGTCATCGTCACCGGCGACGAAAATTCTAGCCAGCAGCTCCGAGAGATCCATAACCGCTTCACGTCAAAGCAGATGACATTTGCATTCCTCGAAGGTGGTATCCGGCAATGGGTCGCCAAAGGCGGAGGAGTGGTCGCGATCAGCGATCCAAACTCATATGTCGATCGGACCAAGGTCACCACGATCGCTCCGGAGAAGGTCATCGAACTTCAGCGGACACTTGTCCAGAGCGTCATCGTCGATGTCCGGAGCGAGAGCGAGTACATGCGAGGCCATATCCCAGGCGCAATCAACATTCCTTTCGCTCGGCTCGAAAAAGATCGGAAGTCCATCCCGATCGGCTCCTTATTCGTGTATGGCACAGATGAAAACGATACGTTTCAGTCCGGTGCCCGGCTCTTCGATATGGGATCGATCGGTATCCGGATCATCTCAGGAGGATTTGCAGCCTGGAAAGAGAAGGGGCTCCCAATCGAGCCGGCAGCGAAGTAATCGCGCCTCAGTTACCAGGTAAGCAAGGAGGACACAAGAGGGGAAAAAACAGCCCTGCGGGGCTGTTTTTTCATCCATTCAATCGCATCAGGAAATGACGATGGCCAGGATATCCTTGTAATTCAGGAGCAGGTGGTCGACATCGCCCACTTTGAGCTCTTCGCTCGTTCCATACCGCTTGAATATGACGGTGTCTCCTTTCTTGACCGCGATCGCCTTATCGGAACCGACCGCAGCGACCGTCCCCTGCTGTTCGCGTTCGCCCGAAGCACTCTCAGGTAGAAAAAGACCCGAAGCAGTCTTTGTTTCCTTTGCCCCAATCCGAACGAGCACGTTTTCCCCAAGGGGCTGAATTTGCAGCTTTGACATAGTGTTAAAAATTGTTACGCCATTTATCCAACTACCGAACAGGTGTACCCTGGTCCCAATTGTAGGCAGACTTAGCAGACTCGTCAAGTGAGTGCTAATTCGGATCAGTGACGGGTCGCGTTGAAGAGCTCATCGAGTTCCTCAACCGCCGCTTCGGGGTCATCATCAAACAACCCGAGGAAATGTTCCTTCCGACTTAGCTCCCCCGGCGCACTTTTAAATTCCATGACATTGTGTCGAAACCATTCACCTGTGGCCAAGATCCACTCGATGATGGCCCCTTCGCTTCCATCCTCATCTGCTGCAAGCCTCTCTCTGGTCCGCTGTTCCGCCCACGCTCGCTGGAGCAATGACGATTGGACCAGCTCTGTCTCATACGCACTGTCCAGACGGTCCTCTTGCCCTCCTTCAAACGTTTCAAATGAGCTCATATTTGTACATTACTGATGAGATGTCTTGGACATGAGCACCGCCCAAGCCCGATCGAACTGTGGATCACGACCAGCCTCGAAATCATCCCGCGTGAGCTTCACTTCTTCGTCGGGTTTAATCCCAACCCCATTGATCTGATGACCCTCTGGCGTCAGCCAATGCGCCACTGTGATTTTTACCGACGTCGTGCTCGAGACTGGGATGAGTTCTTGTACCGACCCCTTGCCATAGGATGTCTCACCGACGAGCGCTGAGTCTTCTCTGTGTTCCCGGATAGCTGCGGCCAGGATTTCTGAAGCGCTCGCGCTGCCCTGATTCATCAGGATCACCACCGGCAAGGATCCGAAGCGATTGTCGCCCCGCGTTTTCAGCTCATGGCGCTTTTTGTCAGCGTCTTCCTCGATGACGACGACTGACCCAGAGGGCAGGAAATAGCCGGCGAGATCGACGGCCGCATCGAGGAATCCGCCAGGATTATTCCGGACATCGAGGAGAATGCCGCGCACGTCCTGACGACGGATCTCTTCGACTGTATGCCTGAATTCATCCGTTGTTTCGACACCGAACTGAGTCACCTTGATGACAGCGATGCCTTCCCGGATTTCCAAGAGAACACTCTTCACAGTTATCACATCGCGCTGGACCGTCACTTCCCGGAGACCGTCCTCGTCCGGATGGAAGATGGTTAGCTGAACTTCGGTGCCGCGTGGACCACGGATTTTGTCGACGGCCTCACTCAGTCCGAGATTCTCGGTCGACTCACCATTGATCTTCAGGATCTTGTCACCCGCCAAGATCCCGGCTTTTTGGGCCGGCGAATCTTCGAGTGGCGCGACGACTGTCAAAATTCCATCCTTGATCTGCATCTCCGCCCCGATGCCATCAAACGATTGGTCGAGACCCTCTTTGAATTCCTTATTTTCCGCCGGATCGAAAAAGGTCGTATGGGGATCCCCTGTCGCCGCAAGCATACCATCGATGGCGCCATAGAAAAGCTTCTTGGCATCAAGTTGATCACGATCCACATACTTCTCCTTCAAAAGATTCCAGACTTTCCAAAAAAGTGAAAAGTCAATGGACGCATCCCCACCCTCAGTAGTATTCCGGAAAACAGCCTGGTTCGGAGATATCGGCGTTTCCGTCATGGCCGACCCGTACTTGCCTTTCTGATATCCGGCATAGAATGCGAAGAGGACAAGGCCAATCAGCGCCCCCGCTGCGATGAAGCGACGCGCTCGATTCGGACGCGCAGCTGATTCAGACATCGGAAGTGTTTCGGGTTCAGTCATACGGTCTAGAGATGCTCGGGTAACGGTTTCCCGCGATACTTGAAGAAATAACGCAGGGCACTCTCGATATGATACCAGGTAAGACGATTGGCTAGAAGGGAGCGGAAAAAGCCGCCCTTGGCACTGCCCTTGGCATGATAGTGGTAGACAGAAGCCGTGGGTACATAGACAACCCGATACCCCCGTTCCCAGAAACGTCGGCACCAGTCGACATCCTCCATATACATGAAGAACCTATTGTCCATCGGACCGACCACCTCGACAGCACTGCGCGGAACAAAGAGTGCTGATCCCATGATCCAATCCACGTCACGCTCATACGTATGGTCGAAGTCACTCATCGTAAACCAGTTGAGGTGTCGCTGACCGAACGAGAAATGTTTCAACCACGTGCGGCGATAGAGAATGGTCATCGGCCGATAGAAACGAAGGCAGGTCGACTGGAGCGAACCATTGAAATTGAGTTGCTTCGGCCCGATCAGGCCGACGTCTGGGTGAGCCCGCGCATAGGCAAGCAGCACGCCAATCGTATCCGATTGGAGGATGATGTCCGCATTGATAAAAAACAGATACTGCCCGACCGATTCGCGGATAGACGTGTTGATGAGACGGCCGAAGCCGACATTTTCCGCGTGGGGAAAGAAACGCACCTCAGGAAATTCCTCCCGGAGCAGCATTTCCGTATCTTCCTCAGTCGCACTGTCGACCACGAGTACTTCTGAAGTGAATGTCGTCGTCGCGAGCTCACGGCGGATAGCCTGAAGACAGAGCCGGAGGATTTCGGGGCTCCGATAACTATTCACAGCGATCGAGACCTCGATGGGCATGTGGGCGGTGTTTAGAAGCTGTCTACAACCTCGTGTCGAGCGGGTCACCTTTACTCATACGGAGTGAATGGAGACAGTCGCTCAAGGCAGGCTCTGAAACAAAGCCCGGATGCGATCATAGGTATCCCCACGCGGGAGCAATATATAGCCAGATTCCGGTGTCGCGGGCGGTGCATAGAGCAACCCCTCTTCGGAATCCTCGAGAACACGCTGCGTCAGTGTCGCGTCTTGATTCGCCTGATACAGTTCGAAGAACCGCTTCGCCTCCCATGCCTCCATGTTGATGAGGAGATTGTCACCCAAACTGTCGAGTAGTGCATTGATCTTACCGAAATCAGTGAGAGTTCCCGCCGAGAGCGCTTTGTCCTTGATCGCTTGGATGACAAGTTGTTGGCGTTCGGCTCGCCGGAAATCACTGCTCTGATACCGGGCCCGAGCGTAACAGAGCGCCTTGTTGCCATCGAGCTCGTTTGGACCCGCGGGCAATTCGAAGACACCCCCACACTCCTGATCCTTGTTGTAACAGAGGAGATACGACTTCGCGATATACCGAGTGCCCTCGCTCCGTGTGTAGTACTTGTGCTCATACTGGGGCGGGCGAGTCGGGACAGTATAGACATTGGCATCGCACACATGAGGTTCACGGAATTGCACTCCCTCGCTGAAGGGCTCATTCAGAGTCACTGTCACGCCACCGATGGCATTTACGAGATCGATGAATCCCTGGAAATTGATCACGACCGCATAGGGAATAGTCTGCCCCGTTACTTCACCGACGATCGTCCGCATATCTTCGATCCCACCGCCCTTGCCGCGTTCTTCGCCCAGCGCATAGACCGCATTGATCTTGCGTTGTTCATCACGCCCGGGCACCTTCACATACAGATCCCTGGGAATAGAAACAAGCGAGGCCCGCGCCGTATCGCCCCCTTCTTTCTCTGCATCCTTCGGGTGGAGCGAGAGTACCATGATGGTGTCTGCCAAAAGGCCACCGCCGGGGACATTTTCGCCCCGCATCCCGAGGAGAAGCACATTGACCCGGCCATCCGCTTCGCCTTTGAGCTCGTCTTTCGCTCCCGGTAGCGACTTCGCCAGATTCCTGAAGATACTGTCCTTGCCCAATGAAATCTTGTTGAAGACGAAACCGGCTTTGATAGCAAAAACGCCGCCCGCAATGAGTCCGAGCACTACAAAAAACAAAACGATTCGAATAATCCGTTTCTTCTTGTTAGGCGAATTCACTGTGTTCGCTGATTGGGAAGTCATGGAGAAGCTTTATAAATTAGCCGGCCGATCTGCCAGTGATCGGTAGAGCCGGACCAGAGCGGCTGCACTCTCGGTCCACGAATAGAGCGGTGTTCCAAACGTAGAGCGCTCGTCTCTACGCTCTGTGGCCGAAACATTCCGAATAGAGAAAGTATACAGACTGTCAGCGAGTGGAGCAAGCGCTCGCGGGTCGAAATAGTGGATCCGTTCACGCCCTATCTCACGGAAAGCTGGGATGTCTGAGGCGAGCACAGCTGTCCCCTGCGCCAGGGCTTCTTCGATCGGGATACCGAAGCCTTCATAGAGCGATGGGAAGACATATGCGGCCGCCCCCGCAACCAGGGCCCGCAAGTCGGCATCCGACACATAGCCGGTGTAGATGATGCGGTCGTCACCAACCGCTCGAACTTGGGTATCGACATTGTGCCCAGCAGGGTTACCTGTCAGGACGAGCCTGTGACCAAGTCCATGCTCGCGAACGGCTCGGGTGAAAGCCGCAATGAGAAATGGGATATTCTTCCTCGGCTGCAGCGTCCCGGATGAGATGAAGTATCGGCCGCGCGCCAGGCCGTATTTCGCCAGGACAGCTTCAATAGCTGCTACCGGGATCGACTGATACCATTCATCGGCGGCAGCATTTGCGATGACGACGACTCGTTCGGGTGGAAAACCGAAGCGCGCACAGATTTCATCACGGGTAAAGACGGACGGGGCGATCAATCGATCCGAACGAGCGAGCGTCCGCGGGATGAGGAGGGACAGGAACAGCCGATCGACAGCTCCAATCCACTCTGGATGTGCCCGAAAAGAAACGTCGTGGATATGTGTGACGACCTTCAATCGGCGCGGTAGAACGAGCGGGAGGATGTACTGCGTATGGAAGACATCGATCGGGTGTCGAAAGAGTCGCCACGGCAGCACCCAACCATTCCACACAAATCGATTCCTCGCCGAAAGCGAGATGATCTCGATATCCCCTCGACCGAGCGCCTCGAGCCGGGACCGAAGCGCGGCCAAACGATCGGCGCTCTGTTCATCGGTGAAGAGCTCGTAGCGAATATCGGAATCCTGGCGTCGAACGAGCTCGCGAACTAACTGGAAGAAAACGACCTCGTCTCCTGTCCGTTGCTTGCCGATGAGCCGGATATCGATCCCGACCGCGAGGAGTCGTCCGTTCATACCCGTTCGGCTACTGTGTCACTCAACAACACTGGCAAACAAGCGAAGCCGATCCAGACAAAACCAATAAGCAGCCCTGCATTGAAGAAATTAAACACGAGGAACGCAGCGAGGAGTGACAGCGTGATGGGAAGATGTATGCGTCCTGGTTCTGGGCGCACGTCACGAGCGAGCAGACGCACTCCCCGAACCGCCACCAGTCCGATCGCCCCAGCCAGACCCAAGAGTCCGATGATCCCCGCCCCGAGCCAGACTTCAAACCAGAGATTGCTCGCATTGTAAGCCGCACCATGCTCGTCGCGACCGAGCACCGTGCCGATATTCCCCCAGCCGATGCCGAACACCGGCTGAGAGCGGATCTCCTCCCACGAGCGCTGATAAATACTGCTCCGGATGACGACATTTGGGTCTGGCCGGTAGATCGTCTGGATGGATTGTCCGAGAGCTGCGAGCGTGGCTCGTTCCTCGAGATCGATGTGGCGGCAACCGAAGGAACGCAGGTCGTCTACACTGGCAATTTCAGTCGGAAGTGTGGTCGGAATAGGACACGCGACCGTGATTTCCTGAAGGCCCGTCGCCGTACTCCCCGCCCGATTCAAGAGGTCGAAGCGGGTCAACGGAATATCCACCACGATGAGGAGCGCCAGCCCAAAGACGATGACGAGCACCCGTGCGCTCTGAAGAACGAGAGAGATGGCTGCTTTCCCCTTCGCTATGAGGAGAGCGCTCGCCCAGCTGATGATGGCGACACAGGCCGCGAGCCAAGCGCTCCGACTTACTGTGAGGATAAGGGTCACGATCACGAGGGTGAGCGGCAAAGCAAGCAAAACGATGCTCGGCAGTTGATCGACGAGCGTATCCGAACGGTCTCTGGAAGCAGGTGTGAGCTGAGCGAGGAGCAGGAGTAAGATAATCACGGCAAATAAGCCCAGCCAATCTGGTTCGGCAAAAGTTCCATTTGGCCGACCGGGCATGACCGCGGCGAGGTTTTGGCCGTGTTCGAAGGCGATGTTTTGCGCGATGCCGAAACTAAGTGAGACAAGCCCCGAAGCGGCCAGTACAGTCGCGGCGACACCGATGTCCCCCGGCGTCCGGAGAAATACCCGACCCAGGAGATACAGCGCAAAGAAAGAAGCGAGGATCACCGCATTGTGTACCCCCGCTCCACCCGCCATGAGTCCGGAAACCCCGGCTCCGAGCGGGATGAGCGCCAGCAGGACATCGAGTGAGGTCAAACGGAAGAGCGACCAGGGCGTCCGCCTCGATCCGACTCGTACCGCTAGAGCGAGGGCAACGATGAGAAAGATCCACTGATACGGCCGCAACGCGACACTCACAGACGCGGGCAGCAGATTCACAGTCTCAAATGGGAGCACCGCAACCAGTCCCAAAAATCCCCAGTTCGGCCGATACAGAGCAATGAGGAAAAGCAGCAAGGTAAAAAAAACAAGATTGATGACGCCGAGCGGGAAGGCACCGACAAGCATGAGCATGACCCCCAGTCCGCCGATGAGCAATCCGACTATACCGAAAACCGTCCGTGGATCGGCTGACCACATACGAAAACATCGAAACAAGGTATCCATATGATTATTGTAGCAAAGCCGCCACAGTCGCATCGGCAAACCGTGACCACGCATACTCTTGGGCGCGCTCTCGGCCCCGTGCTGAGAGACCTGCCCGGACTGTCTCATCCGTCGCGACCAGCTGCATCGCTCTGGCCAACCCGTCGACATCATCGACAGCAACGATCTCAGCCGTACCCTCGGCTAGTTCGCCCAATGATCCAGCTGCGGTGGTGATAACTGGTGTCCCCGAGGCAAAGGCTTCGAGCACTGGCAATCCGAAGCCCTCGAAGCGCGACGGATAAATAAACACTAGCGCCCCCTGGTACAGCGCGGGCAAATCAGTCTCCGGTACTTGACCCAACAATCGGACCCGGTCGCCGAGACCCAGTTCGGCGATGAGCGAGTGGACCGGCGTCGCCAGAGGATTCGTCTCTGCATAGACCGTGCCGCTCACGACGAGCAGCGGGAGTGACTCACGATCGAGCATCGACATGAGAGCAGCATACGCCCGCAACAAGACTTCCGTATTCTTCCGGAGCTCGAGTCCGCCGCCGTGATACAGATACCCTGGCTGCAGCCCGTATCGCTTGAGTACCGCATCCCGATCTGCTGGCGCGAGCGGTGTCTGGAACGCGGTCGCGATCCCGAGTGATGCGACGGCGACCTTTTTGCGTGGGACGGAGAGATATTGTTCCACATCATGTTTCGTCGCCTTCGAAGGCGTCACAATTCGATCGGCTGAACAGATGGATCGTTCGATGGCATGGTAATAAAGTCGCTGCCGCCAATTGCCGAGATACGCTGGAAAACGTTTCGGGATGAGGTCATGCACGAGCATCACGTGGTGGACCGACTGTGGCAAACGCGTCACAGACTGATACAAACTGAAAACAGTGTCGCACTGGTCACGTCGAACCGCGCGCGGCAATGAAAAGCGCTCCCACAAGTACCGATGTGGGATATCATCGCGCGTCCACCAGGTCGATACCTTTTCAAAACGCCAATTGCCTGGCCACTGCCCGGCCGGCACCTCACCCTCGTAATACCATATCCACTCATGCGAGCGTCCTTCGGGCCTATCCGCCAGCGCCCGCATGAATTCGCGCGTGACAACACCGATCCCCGTTGAGGGCTTCTGGAAATAATTGGCATTGATGCCGATTTTCATACTGTTTCTTCGGTTTCCCGGATAAGGGTCTCGGCTAGCTTTGTCACTCGATCGAGCTCTTCGGCCAACGGATGCGCGAGCTTCTCCTGGATAATTGCGTTCACCGCGCGTGAAAAGAGGAGATAGCGTTCGGGCGTCCCGTGATACTTGGCCCAAAAATGTATACCAAGTTTCGGGTACTCAGCGAGGAAGGAGCGTGCATTACAAATCTTGTCCGCCGCCGCGATCAAGAGTGCGCCCTCGGAATCATCCGCAAGTCGTCGCAGATAATCAGCTTTCTTCAATCCGACGCGATCACCGTGGGGAAGTTCGGGATGCTCGGCATAGAGTGCATTGTCCTCGGTCACCTCAGAGACGAGTCGTGCAACTTCGGAGCCAAACTCAGCTTCAAGCATCGTCCGCGTATAGCCCGGCACGTCTTCGAGCACATCGTGCAGGAGTGCGGCGATGATGACCGACTCGTCGTCCGTGAAATGCGCCAAGAGAAAACCAACCGCATACGGATGGACGATATACGGCACACCCGTCACGCGGCGTATCTGACCATGATGAAGCGCGGTGGCCCGCTCGATCGCCCGAAAGATTGGATCAGTGAGAAACATACATAAACCCTTGATAGCTCTACCGCTATCTTACCCTTCCCCCCAAGGGAAAGCCAATGTAGGACAAAAAAGAATTGCCCCCGCTGCGATGCAACGAGGGCGAATTTACGAGAGCCTTGGACCACTAGTCCACTGACGGCTCAGGCGTCGGAAAGAAATCAGCTGAGACACAGACTGGATCAGTCAAAGACCCGCAGTAGGTAACGAAGTACCCACTCACCATCTGCCCCAGCGTCAAGTGACGCCTGACGGTTTCAATTGGGACGGGAAAGACTTGCGACCCGACTTCCACTTGCATCAAGTGGGGCGTGTCTTGCAGAAACCGGTGACATACGACTTGCATGGAACTAATGGGGTGGATTTCCAGAACCAGGTTTTCCTTCCCCTGACGCAGCTTAACGAAACCAAGATCTTTCGCCATCTCAAACCCTCCGTTGTCATGCCGATGAGGATTCATCGGACTGGCCGCTATAGCATCTTTTGCCACTCTTGTCCAGAGGACGGATGAAGCCAGTACAACTTGTCAAACAAGCCATTTTTCCGTAGAATACGGGCATTGTTAACTTTCACTCTTATTCTCTGTCTATGGCGAAGAAGGAAACAGTCGCAGTCATCGGTCTCGGCTATGTCGGACTCCCTTTGGCTCTGCGTGCGAGCGAGCGTGGCTATGATGTGATCGGCTTCGATACGAGTAAGGAAAAGATCGCGCTTCTCCGAAAAGGAGTCTCTCCGATCGAAGACCCCTTCCTGAAAGAAAACATCGGCCACTTCAAATTCCGCCCCACCTCGGACGAGAAAGAGCTCAAAAAGGCTGATATCTTCCTCATCTGCGTCCCCACTCCCGTCGATGAATCGTATTATCCCGACCTCACACCCGTTATCAGTGCCTCCGAGCTTGTCGCCCGCCAGGCCAAGAAAGGCGCGCTGGTTGTCCTGGAATCCACCGTCAACCCGGGTGTTTCCGAAGAAATCGTCCGACCCATCTTCGAAAAGCAGGGCAAAAAAGTCAGCAAGGACGTCTTCATCGCTCACTGTCCGGAGCGGATTAATCCTGGTGATGCGAAGTGGAATGTGACCAATATCCCGCGGGTCGTCGGCTCCTTTGATGCAGCCGGTCTCGCCAAGGCGCTCGACTTCTATCAATCCATCGTCGACGGAGAAATCCGACCGATGAAGTCCATCCGAGAAGCCGAGGCAGTGAAGATCGTCGAGAACTCCTTCCGCGATATCAATATTGCTTTCGTCAATGAGCTGGCCAAGTCCTTTGACGTCCTCGGTATCGATACGAAAGACGTCATTGATGGAGCGGCGACCAAGCCCTTCGCTTTCCTGGCGCATTACCCTTCCTGTGGAGTCGGTGGCCACTGCATCCCCGTCGACCCCTATTACCTGATCGAACGCGCCAAGCAGTCTGGCTTCGATCACCGCTTTCTGAAAATCGCTCGCGAGATCAACAACAGCATGCCCGCGTATGCCGTCGAGCTACTCCAAGACGCGCTGAACGATGAAAAGCTAGCAGTGAATGGCACGACGGTCGGCGTCCTCGGGGTCGCGTACAAAGCCAACATCGATGACCTCCGCGAATCCCCGGCGCTGAAAATCATTTCGGCACTGAAGCGCCACAAAGCGAATGTCATCACCCATGACCCGCATGTCCCGGCTCATTCAACGGAAAAGACGCTCGCTGGATTCCTGAAGAAATCAACCGCCGTGATCCTCGCAACTGACCACCGTGAGTTCCGTGAAGGCATCACGCCGGAACTCCTGAAACAGCACGGGGTGAAGGTGTTCATCGATGGGAAGAACGCCTTCAGCAAGGCCGAATTCGCCCGTCACGGGATCCGCTATCACGGCATCGGCCGCGCCTAACCACTATGATCTTCGGCCTCGTGCGATTGTTGATCTGGCTCGCGGGTATGGCCGTCGTGGTGTATTTCGTGCTCACCTTCATGGGCTATAGCGTGAACTGGGAATATTTCTCTGACCGCAAAGCCGTGTGCGAGAAAGTGCTCCGCCAGTGCCAGAACGATCTCGTGAAGACTGGTCTGGAGGGTGCGAAGGAAAAGTGCCAGTGGCAATGCTTCGACCTGGAGCTCCTCATCCATAAAAAATAAACTATGTCCGGCAGTGAAACTTCGACCACTGATGTATAAACTAGCTCTAGCAGGATTCCGGAGGTCTCTAAATATTTAATACAACTTCGAAGGTGTAGAAATGAAATACACTGTCGAAGTTCTACTGACCGGGTATGCGTCTCATCATCAACATCCCCGCTTACAACGAGGAGTCCGTCATCGGGAACACGATCCGCAATATGCCGAGGAGTTATACCGGCATCGACGAGGCCTTTGTCCAGGTCGTGGATGACGGATCGTCGGATCGGACGGCGGATGTCGCCAAGGAAGCGGGTGCTGACTTTGTTCTCCGCCATGGTATCAATCGCCGGCTGGGAGTCATGTTCGCCACGGCCAGTGAAAACGCCCTCAAGGAAGGTGCGGACATCATGGTGAACATCGACGCCGATGGGCAATTCGATGCGAAGGAAATTCAGAAACTGATTGATCCGATTTTGAACAATCGAGCGGATATGGTCGTAGGTGATCGCTTCTCAGAGTCGAGTGCCAAGAATATTCCGTGGATTAAAGACACTCTGAACCGCCTCGGCGCCAGCCTTGTCGGTTCTTTCCTCAACGTCAAAACGACCGACCTCACCTGTGGCTTCCGGGCCCACAGCCGCGAGACGCTCCTCCGGCTGAATAACCCGACCGGCTTCACCTATACCCAAGAGACCATCATCGATGCGATCGGCAAGAACCTGCGTGTCCTCTGGGTCCCGGTTCAGGTCACCTATTTCGCTGACCGGAAATCCAAGATCGTCAAAAGTGTCTACAGCTTCGTCAACAATAGCGCCCGCATCATCGTCAAAGCGGTCCGCGATGTCCGACCGATGAAGTTCTTCGGCATCCCCGGGCTGGTACTGATTGCTCTGGCGCTTCTCTCGTTCGCTGTCTTCTTGTTCCAGTACTTCTCGCACGGCTTCAAAGTGACGCCCTACCTCAATTACCTCCTCTTCACGAGCGTCACCTTCCTCATCGGCATGCAGCTCCTCGTCTTCGCCTTCATCGCCGACATGATCAAAACGAGCCGCCGCCTCACCGAAGACCTGATGTACCAGCTAAAGAAGGAACGCTACGGGAAATAGCCTCAATCATGAGCGATAGGATATACCGACCAAAAAATGCAGAGGCATTCGACACGATGCTCGAAGGTGTTTGTCTGCTTTATGGGAATTGCCCGGGGCTTCAGGCTGCTGCAATCGTATACGGAAGCGTCGCCTACGCATTCTACTCAGGCGATCAAGATATCATTATCGGAGATATAGATTTTATTGTTCCCTCGGAATGGTTTCCAAAAATCGAAAAAGCGATCAGTAATACTACTCAGTTCATCATTGAGCCATCACCGGCTTCTTTACGTGTGTTCTACTTAGGGAACAAACTCAGTTTCCATGACATAAAGAATCTCAAACTGAAAAAGGAATCCCTTATTAAGGGACTGATAAATGACACTCCACTGCTGTTTATGAGCAGAGCCGATCTCATCTCTTGCTACGAACAATCATTGACAAGCGGAAAGACAGAAAAGAAGCAAGAATATCTGAGAAAAATCTCAGGCCTAAAATGAGTTTCTGATTATTTTATGACAAAGACCAATAGAATACCTCGTGTTATCCTGATAAACGGACCTGGGGCGGTCGGGAAGACAACGCTTGTTGAGCTCTTATGCAAAAAGCTTCCTCAGCCGTGCATACGAATCAATATAGATGAGATTCGACATCTGATAACTTCTAGAAAGCAATTCCCAGAAATAAGCTACCCGGTTGCGCGAAAATTCACAAAACGTATTCTTGAAGAAGCTGTATCTGACGGTTTCGATGTCGTAATTGATAAGATGCTCTTTGATGAACCTTCTTATGGAGAAATGGCATCAGCAATCGATATCTATCGATCTGTAACATTGGCACAAGGCGGGATTTTTTTCGAATTCATTCTTATGGCTGATGAGGATACACTGATGAAGCGTGCTGAAAAGAGGGGTTTTCGACCAGATGGATCAGTTACCCCTACGACTGTTATCGAATTCCACAATGCCATGAAAGAATTTCTTACAACAAGAAAGGACGCAATCATTATCAAGACGGATAATCTCAACCCTCCAGAAACCCTAGCTTATATCTGGAAGATCATAGAAAACGCTTCCTAATTGATTTTTCAGAATGTATGCGTATTCTCTTCGTCTCACGTGCGTTCCCACCGACCATCGGCGGTATCGAGCAGCAGAATGCTGACCTCGCCCGTTTTCTTGGGGGTCAGTGCGAGCTGACTCTCATCGCCAACCGCCGCGGGAAGAGTTTCCTTCCGATATTTTTTCCATTCGCGCTCGTCAAAACTCTCTTCCTCCTCCCAAGTCATGATGCCCTCCTCCTCGGTGACGGTGTCCTCGCGCCACTTGGTGCTATCGCGAAAATTTTCTTTCCACGAAAAGCAGTCGTATCAGTCGTCCATGGCCTCGATCTCACCTTTGCCGAAAAGTCAGGCTTCCTGCCGCGCGTTTACCGATTCTTTCACTTTCCTTCGCTGTGCGCCCTCGATGGTGTTATTTGCGTGAGTCAGGAAACGAAACGAGTCGCCCTCCGTATCGGTATCGCGCCCGAACGTGCTTTCGTTATTCCAAACGGCATCCATCCCGAGACTTTTGCCGGTGAATATGAACGGACAGAACTGGAAAAACTCCTTGGAAGAGACATCGCCGGCCGGCAGATCATCCTCCGCTTGGGCCGCTTCGTCGAACACAAGGGCGTCGAATGGTTTATCCGAAATGTCATGCCGAAGCTCCCCGTGTCAGTGCTCTTCGTCGCTGCGGGTGGAGTCGCCAAAAAAGGCGTCCCGGGTGACACGAGTTTCTTCCCGCGCTGCGAACAGGCCGTCCGAGAGCTTGGTCTGCAGGATCGGGTCATCCTCCTCATGAATCTTCCCGGAAAAGACGTCCAACTCCTCCTCCACACAGCCGATGTCGCCGTCGCGCCCAATATCCCCGTCCCAGGGACCATGGAAGGGTTCGGTATTTCGGTCCTCGAAGCGAGCATCTCCCGCCTCCCGATCGTCGTCTCCCGTCTGGAAGGACTTCAGGAAGCTGTCGTGGATGGTGAGAACGGCGTCTTTGCCGAGGCGGGAAATGCCGCGGACTTCGTGCAGAAAATCAACACCTTCCTCACTGATGAGCAGAAACGTCAGGCTTTCGGCGAACGATCGGCTCGCTATACACGGGAACACTTTCATTGGTCGATCATCAGCCAACGCTATGCTGCGCTTCTCGAAGACTTCGTGAAAAGCGTAACCAACACGCACTAATATTATGGACGCACTCCTCCATACCGCCGCATTCCTCCTCGCCCTCATCGGCGCTTTCTTCGTCCCCGGTTTCATCTGGTGGCGCGCGATTTTCAGCCGCGTGTTCTCTGGATTAGAAGAGATCGTCTTCAGCTTCCTCACGAGCCTCGCAGCGATCGATCTCATCATGCTCCTCCTCGGACGGTTCGGTCTCCCGCTCTCGCTCCCGTATGTCGGCAGTTCACTTGTCTTCCTTATCCTCTTGGGTGGAGCGATACTCTGGGCGAAGAAGCCCCTTGCCGGGACTATAAACGATCCCGTGCCGACTTTCACGAAAAACGGCCTTCGTATTTTCTTCGTGCTCTTTGCGTTGACCCTTCTCATTCGTACCATCTATCTCGCGCCAAACATCCTCCCCACCGCGACCGACCTCGGCCATCATGTCTACTGGTCCGAGATGATCCGCGAGACCAAAGCCCTCCCAAACTACGAAAAAATCGAGATCGTCGTCGATCCCGCGACTGGCACGGCAACCGTCGCCCCGCCCCGCGGTATCGCTGACTTCATCATCGGCGAACATCTCCCGCTCGCGTTTCTCTCCGAACTTTCGAGCCTCGACTTCACGAGCGCGTTCCCGATTCTCTTCCTGCATATCATCAATCTCCTCTCCGTCCTCGCAGTGACAGCGCTCGCGTTTCGCGTCGCGCAGCCGTTCGAGAAAGACATCCGTCCCGAGTATGTCGCACTCTTTGTTCTCCTCATCCTCGGGCCGCTCTTCGCCTTGGCCTCACCCCAGGCGAAATTCGTGACTGGCGGCGTCGTGGGCAATCTCTTTGGCAATCTCTTCATCCCGGCGGTGCTACTCCTCTTCTATCGCGGGCTCCATGAGCGACGTTCGGTCTTCATCGCGGTTGGGCTGTTCTTCGCGTTCATCCTCGCCTACACTCATCATCTCTCGACCCTTGTCCTGGCATTCATCCTCGCTGGCACGATCGCCATCACGGCGCTCGGCCTCATGATGAGCAAGCGTAACTTCCTCCGTGATTGGCTTCGCCTCGCTTTCTCTCCAGCAGTACTATCAGTCCTCCTCCTCGCCGGACTCTTCATGGGATTCGCCCTGCTCCCGACTTATCTCGATACCGCCGCGATCGATTCCGCTATCGGCACCCCGACCAAAACGACGCGCACCGGGCTTTCCTTCTTCCAAGTCTCGAACTCCATCGGCATGGGAAAAGTCGCGCTCGGAGTCTTTGGCATTCTTCTCGTGCTTGGCTTCGTCCGCCGCCGACCGATCGAGAGCGGGTTTGTCATCGGCTGGGGCGGCATCCTCCTCGTCATGGCCATGTATCCGCATCTTCTCCTCCTCGATATCCCTTCGAGCCGCATCGGGAGCTACTTGGCCTATCCGCTCGCGCTCGCGGCCGCTTTCGCACTCACCTGGCTCGCTGGCGCGCTCTGGAGTCGATCAAACCTCCCAGTGGATTTCCGAATGCTCGCGACCGCTGCTATCCTCGTCTTCCTCGTCGGCTCGGGCTCTTTCGACAATGCGAGCTCGCTCAGCACCAAGGACCGCTCAAAGGAACTCGTCCAGACCTTTGCGGCGACTAGCTACCTGGCCGACCACGCCGATGGCGCCATGATCCTGAAGGACCACAACTACCTCTCCGCCGACGCCTGGATGAAGCTCTCCTTCCACCGCGACTATGGCTATCCACTCTCGCGCGGACTCTTTGGCCGCTACGAAGAGGGCGGCAATCGCCGTGAGCGCTGCACCCTCGCGATGATCTCGACGCCCAACACCGCTTTCGGCGAAGCCTGCTTCAAAACGACCGAGGTCCGCTATCTCGTCGTGAACCCCGAGTACGACAAGGCGCAGTTCGAGAAATCCGACTCCTTCTCCAAGCTCTACACCAGCCAAACCGCCGCTATCTTTGAACGAACCGAAAAATAAGTGAAATTTACGGCTTCAATAAGCCTCTTTTTATATTGACTGATAGCACGTTTTATGCTACCATGTGTTGTCCGATGAATTCCTCGTCGGCACCAACCTAATCGGAGGTTTCCATGTCCAAGTTCCTTACCACGCTATTCGTCACCCTGCTGTCGATCGTCACTTCCTGCGCGCATGCCGAAGACACGGACAACTACGCACTCCTCTCGAAGAAGGGGATGCCGGAAATCACCGTGAGCTATCGCCTGGACAGTCCGAAAGCCGACAGAAACGCAGTCGAGTTTGCATTCAAGGACATCCAGGCCGCCTTTGCCAAAGACGGCTGGGTGATTGTCGGAAACGACTGGACGAAGGTTCCTGAAAGCACGAACGAAATCCGTCGTCAAACCGACCGCACCGGGCGTTGTTTCGTTGATGTCATTGGCGTGCCCGAAACCGTCCACATTCAGGCAAAGTGTGGTCCCGGCAACCTGTACGGCAACGGCGTCTTCGTGCAAGCTGAGATTAACCCAGTGACATCACGTAACTGGCGAAATGACGTCATTAAGGTTCCGAACATCCTCCACAAAATCTATGTCCACTACGTGAAATTGGACACCATTGGGCTGGCCAGGTTCGTACCCACCTGGTAGCCATGCAGCAATAGGCTGCGTCAACCGACGCTATAATGACCCCGCCTACAAGAGGGTCGTTTTCTTTTTGTGTAAAAAAAAACGGCACATCCAACTCGACATGCCGGTCACCTTTTGACGCCCGGGGCGTATTTCAAGGTCGGCTCCGCGGATGCTTGCGCACCGTATACCTCGGGGGGCTGCCCGCGAGATCATTCTCTCGGTCCTGCACGCTGTGCTTCCAGACCTTCGAGCGCATCAAAGCCCTCCGCCCTATCCTACACAGGCCTCACTAGTAACAGAAAAAGACTAGTACAAGGTGAGAAATAAGTGAAAACTACGGCTCTATAAAGCCACTTTTTAGTTTGACTGATGGCACAAAACGTGCTATCATATGCAGTCCGATGAATTCTCATCGGCATCAACAACTGGAGGTTTCCATGCTCAAGCTCTTTATCATCGCCGCCCTCGCCCTCGTGTCCGCCACTGCCCTGGCGCAGGATGTGACTGACGAGGCCATCTGCCGTGCGGCCGGTATCGGCGCTGGCAACATCAGCAACTATAAGGCCTCGGTCTTCGACAAGGAACCCCACGAGACGATGCTGGTCATCTTGTCGGCAACGGTCAGCCTTACCAAACAACCACGCTACTTGCAAGAAAAGGTCAACGTCGCCAAGATCAACGCTGCTTCGCCGAAGTCTTGGCCCTCCGTCCAAGCCGCGCTGAACGAGTTCGGCAAGCTTTGTCCTTGCGGCGGCCAAGCGCCATGCTCCATGCCGGTGACCAATCCGTTGAAGGTGAAGGACTGACTAAGTCCCACGAGGCCGCTTCAACCGAAGCTACAACGACCCCGCCTACAAGAGGGTCGTTTTCTTTTTGTGTAAAAAAAAACGGCACATCCAACTCGACATGCCGGTCACCTTTTGACGCCCGGGGCGTATTTCACGGTCGGCTCCGCGGATGCTTGCGCACCTTATACCTCGACAGTTGCCCATCGCGATCATTCTCTCGGTCCTGCACGCTGTGCTTCCAGACTTTCGAGCGCTTCAAAGCCTCCGCCCTATTCTACACAGACCTCACCCATGACAGTGACGGACTAGCAGCAATCAAAATATTTCGCAAATTCTGGCTTTTTCAAGCCTCATTTTAATAGTTGACTGATGGCACGTTATATGCTATCATATAAAGTCTGATGAGATTCCCTCGTCAGACGTCAATCCAAACAGGAGTGTAAACATGTCCAAGTTCCTTCTCATTGCCCTTCTCGCTACCATGTCTGCCGCTGCCCTGGCACAGACTGTGACCAACGAAGCCATCTGCCGCGCGGCCGGTATCGGCGCTGGCAACATCTCGAACTACAAGGCCGCGGTCTTCGACGAGAAGCCTCACGAAACCATGATGGAGATCACCTTTGCTTTGGCCAACCTCAAGGGACAGCCGCGCCACCTTCGCGAGAAGGTCGATCTGGCCGTGGTCAAGGCTGCGTCGCCGAATTCGTGGACGTCCGTCCAAGCTGCGCTGAACGAGTTCGGCAAGCTTTGCCCTTGCGGCGGCCAATCGCCCTGCTCCAGCGGCCCGCTGAAAATGATCGAGAAGGTGAACTAGGGTTCACCAAGGCGCTTCAACCGAAGCTACGACGACCCACCTCAGAGGTCGTCTTCTTTTTGCCTCTTAGTCTGCTAGTGACCGCTTGAATCCTTGTTCTATCGCTTCACGATCGAGGTTTTGGCCGATGACGACGATGACGGATTCGCGTTTTTCATTTTCTTTCCACTCGCGGTCTGGGGTGACGGTATAGAGCGCATGGACACCCTGCAGGACAGCGTGTTTGCCTGGGTACTCGTCCGAATAGATGATGCCCTTGTAGCGGAGGAGGTCGGGGCCGAGGCTATTCTGAAGCTCCCCGATCCAGGCATAAAGCCGGTCGATATCGATTAACTTATCTGTTTTTAGAACAACGCTCGAGATGCCGTGTGTATGGCTCGTGTGGTCATGTCCTTGGACGGTTTCGGGTGCCGCAAAGAAACGCCGCTCGCGGAAGAGCTCGGCATTCGGGATCACTCCCATGACAGTCGCTATGATCGGAGCCGCAGGATTGATGGCTTGAATTTTTGACTCGATCTCAGACATACGTTTTTTTCTTTCTTCGCTCTCTCCCTCGCCCAAGAAGAGATCGGTCTTGGACAGGAGGATGAGGTCGGCGAGCGCGATCTGCTCGGCTGCTACGGGCAGGTACCCGAGCTGCTTTTCGATATGGACGGCATCGACGACCGTGACGATGGCCGCTATTTCATAGGCTGCCATGAGGACATCATCCATCATGAATGTCTGGACGAGCGGGATGGGATCAGCCAAGCCCGTGGTCTCGATCACAATCCGATCGAAAACAAGTGGGGCAGCACTTTCCCCTGCTTCGGCCATTTCTCCTGCCATGCCGAGTTTCCGCTTCAGAAGGTCAGTCAGGGTCTCGACCAAGTCATTGCGGACCGTGCAGCAGATGCAGCCATTGTCGAGCGTGACGAGGTGCTCCTCGCCCCCGACCACCAACGCCCCATCGATCCCGACCGCGCCGAATTCATTGACGATGACCACGATCTTCTCACCGGTCTTGGACGAGAGAATATGGTTGAGGAGCGTGGTCTTGCCGGCGCCGAGGAAGCCCGTCAGGATAGTGACTGGGATCTTCTTGAATACTGGTGAAAGTTTCTCAGACATAACCATAGGTCACTGCATCATAGGCAGCGCTCAATCATACGTCAATAACCTACTCCCGTCACTTTATTGTACAAATCCAGTAACGGTAGTAACACACTTTGTACAATAAATCTCAACCACAGCATCAGTTCCTCTGTAGGCCAAAGTGTTTGAGCAATTTTGGCTCTAATTCAATTTCTGCTGCTTCAATATACAAGACTTCTTTCCCCAGCGCGAAGTGAAATTTGAGTAACACACTGAGCTCTCGACAAGGGTACGGATAAACCCACACGCTATCCTGCAGGTGATAAAATCCCGCCTCATATAAGGCTCGCAATAACAGTATTCGTTTAGAACGTCGCTTTTCACTAATATCATAGGTCACTATACGCCACTTTTCATCCCATTTTTTTGGAATAGTGAGCGCACCCATCGAGAGTCTCAGCTTCGCCAACTGTGCCGCCCCTTTCTTGGTAAGCATATAAAAACTTGCTCCATTTTTTCGTACCTTATGGATATGCTGCTGTTGGATGAGCTTATCTAGGGTTTGATCAATAGACTTTTTGTCTGATCGGCGGCGATTTCGCGTGGGTATCGCCTGAAGCAGTTTCAGAGCGTTTGGAGCAACGAGACTGATCGCAACGAGGCCCGTCATCCCAACGACACCGAGGAGCACTCCACTGATCGAGATGTTACCCGTATGTTTGGCTGAAGCTCCGTACCAAATAGCTTCTTGAGTTTTCGGATGCATAAGAATCTTGGATAGAATAACTTCTCTTTGTACAAAGACTGGTACTATAGTAACACACTTTGTACAGGTAGAGGAAACGGGATTTAGGGTTTGCGTGCGGGTTCTGAGAGTATGTGGAAATATTACTTTATTCCCAGTATACTAGCGGTACTGCTATGACTGAAAAACGCCTCATTTTTGGCTTGATTGTTCTCTTTGCGCTTTCGGCCGCGTACCTGTTTTCGGTGAACGAACGGGGGCTTGATCCGAACACTGGGAAAAACTGGTGGAGCTTGTCTTTCGCCGAACCGAAGAACGCGGCGAGCCTCGACTTTGTCGTCTCAAACCATACGACAACTGCTGACTTCCGCTACACTATCTCGGCCGATGATCAGACCCTCGCCACGGGCGTATTCGTAGTCGAACCCGGGAACGATATGACACACGTCCCTTCGATACCATTCATGCCCGTCTCTGGACGTATCACCATCACCGTCTCGCACGATGGCCGCGACGAAACCATCTATCGCTCACTATGAAGCAAATCCTCCTCGCGACCCGACCGATTGTCCCGCCTTGGGATGAAGCCTCAAAAAACTTTGCGTACTTTTTAGCCAAAAACATTCGCAATGAAGATTTGACGATGCATGTTCTGACAACCCCGGAAGGACTCAAGGATATGGGTACCAACGTCATTCTTCACCCACTCTATTCAAAACAAAAAACTGGAGCTAAATCACATTATCCATTTCTTCAGAAAGCGAGACTTCCGCTCTATTTATTTGCTCAGAGTTTTAAATACGACATTGTTCACTACCTCTTTACTCCGACACTCTTCAATGCTTTTGTCATAAAGTACTTTACACCTTTCCGTCCTAAAAGTATCCAAACCGTCGCGACACTTCGTGAAGATCGATACCCTCGAAATCTTCTCAAACACCTTTTCTTCGCAGATCAACTCGCAACTTACACCGATGCGACCAAGACGAAACTGAATGCGCTCGGCTTCGACAATGTCGAGCGGATCTATCCCGGCATCGATCTGGAAAAGTATCAGCCCCGGCCGAAGAGCCAGGCCGTCCTTGATTCATACAACCTCACACCCGAGGATTTCCTGGTCGTCTACCCTGGCGAATACACTCGGCTCGGCGCGACAGACTATCTCGTCGAAACGCTCATTCGCCATTTCACAGCTCCGATCTCTGAACCGTTTATTTTCCTCTTTGCCTGCCGGATCAAGAACGAAGCCGATCGAGTGAAACGCGAAGAAGTACGGGAACGGTTCCGTCAGGCCGGCTGCCTCGAACATATCCGCTTCGACGATGGCAATGCCACCGCCGATATGGCCACCGTCTACAATACCGCGGATGTGATCGCATTTCCTGTGGGCGACCTCCGTGGCAAATTCGACGTCCCGCTCGTCATCATCGAGGCCTATGCCTGCGGAAAGCCCGTCATCCTCTCTGACTTGGAAGCCTTTCGAGAGTTCTCAAATGACCAAATTTCTGTTACCATCCCCAGGCTCGATGACCAGGCACTGATCGATACTATCCTTTATTTAAAGCATAATTCGGATACTCGGGCAGCAATCGGGCAAACCGCTCGGACCTATGCCGAAACACATTTCGACCTCCGAGAAACGGCCCGACACTACGGTGAACTCTACGCTTCCCTCTAACTTGTTACCGTTTATTCGTATGCTAATTGAACTTTCACGAGATCAAATGCGCTTTTCTCAAACGCTCCTTGGGACCGATACGGCCTGGTTATGGGTAGGTTCGGCTTATAGTGCGCTTGATAATGATGACACCCGTGTCAAAGAAACTCGAGAATTAATGGAAAAATACTATCCTCATGTTCCGTACGGAATGTGGGTTGGAAATAAGCTCGATGATACAATGATGCCTCTCTCCGCCAATAAAGACGGATACTACTCTCTCGATACTTCTTGGTGGCCGGTAGGAGTCTACCGTATCAATCTGCACACGACTCAAGGCAGGGAGTCACCGTTCGGATCTAAGCTCCATCCCGAAAAACGCGATCAGGATTGTTCATGGGCTGCTCTCGAAAATTTCCAATCTGGTCTCGCTGACTTTCTCCATAAAGAAGAAAATGGTGCTGGTTATTCACTACGCTTTCTTATTCGCCCCAATCGTTCCATTGAACCCTTCGGCGACCACAAATAAAATCCTATGTTCGAAGACGCCATCAAGAAAATCGGCAATCTCAAGCAAGAAATGAAGACGGACCAGATGAAAGTCCCCGTCGTCTTCCATGTCGGCGACGACCTGATGCCAAGCGATGCGACGCTAGAACAACTCGAAAGTGTCGCGAGTAACGACACGGTGTTCCATCACATCGCGGCCATGGCCGACGTCCACTCCAAGCCAGGCCGCAAGAACGCCACCGGTACAACGGTCACTTCGGAACACCACATCCTCCCCCAGGTCAATGACTCCGATCCGGCCTGTGGCATGCGCCTGGTGAAGACCAATCTGACCGAGAACAATATCACGCCTGAGGAACTCGATGTGCTCTTTCAGGCGCTCGTCGCGACCGTCCCGACGAAGCAGTTTGTCGGTACCCGGGTTTCCTTTGATACCGTCGTCGATATCTGCCGGGGCGGCATTCGTCCGCTCATCACGGCGCTCGGTATCGAGACGAAGAACGAGGAGACGCACTGCATCGAAAGTGGAAATTTCTTCGGCAGCGAGGTTTCACGCGAGAGCATCTACAGCGTCATCCCGAAACTCTTCCTCTGGTTTGCAACCTTTCGGCTTGGCATCCTCGGCGCGGCCGGTAATCACTTCCTTGACCTCATGAAAGTGACCGGCATCGAAGACGAAGAGACCGCCAAGAAATTCGGTCTCCAAAACGGCCAATACGTCTTCATGGTCCACTGTGGATCGGGCATCCTCGGCCAATACACGATGTACATGTACACGGCGAAAAAGCGCGAGCACCTCTCGCAGGCCATCATGGTCGAGCTCGGCAAGTTTCTCTTCCGCTCACCGCTCCGGCCAGTGTACGATCGGATCGCAAAGAAGATCAAAGCCTACCAGTTCGGCGCCAAAGAAGAGCTCTTCACCTATGATGGCCACGGACCGGAAGGCGAGATGTACATGGCGGCGCGCAATGCCTGCTCCAACTTCGCTCATGCGAACCGTGCGACCATCACCCACAACGTGAGTGAGACGGTAAAGCAGGTCCTCGGCCGTGATCCTGAGCTCGAGCTCCTCTACGACATGCCGCATATCCTTGTTTCGGAGGAAGAGCACTACGGGAAGTCCGTCTGGGTACACCGCAACGGCACGAGCCGCGCCTATGGTCCATCGCGCATGGCGGGACACCCGCTGTTCAAGGATACGGGCGAGCCCGCTTTCATCCCGAGCTCGATGTCAACCGAAGCCTTCCTCTGCGTCGGCATGGACGGCAACGAGTCGAGCTTCTACTCCTGCAATCATGGCGCCGGCAAGGCCAAGTCAAAATCGGATACGATTGTCCCTGAGGACAAGTCAGCTCTCCATGAGAAACTCACAGCCCGCGGTGTGAGGCTCTACAATGGCCAGTCCTCCAAAGTCATCGAACAGGACAGTGCGCACTACAAGCGGATCGACGACATCATCGCGACGGTCAAAGAAAACAATATCGTCAAGCCCGTCGCCCGCCTCATGCCCGTCTCGATCATCATGTACTAACCTCCTATGCCCGTTTACATTACCTACTTTGTTCATGGCACCACTACGGATAACGAACGACATGTATCTTCTGGTTGGAAAGATGTCGAACTTTCCGAACTTGGAGTCAAGCAGTCCGTTGACTTGAAAGAGCAGACCAAAGACAAGACATTTGATGTTGTTTTCTGTTCTGATTTACAGCGCGCCCACAACTCGGCAAAGCTCTCATGGGAAGGTCTCTATGTAATTATCCCCGATGCCAGACTGCGTGAGTGTAATTATGGAACACTCAATGGCGCTTCATCTGATATCGTTGAGCCCATGCAGGAAGAAGAATGCATTGAAAAGCCATTTCCGGAAGGAGAAAGCTATGAGGATGTCAAAGCACGTGTGGCAGACTTTCTCGAATTCCTGAAGAAAAACTACGACGGGAAACGTGTTGCCATCGTTGCGCATAAGGCTCCACAACTCTCGCTGGATGTTCTGATCAATGGCAAGACATGGAAGCAAGCGCTCGCAGATGATTGGCGGAAGACGAAGAACTGGCAACCTGGTTGGGAGTACATTCTATCAGAAGACTCACGGTAATCACGTCATTTCTTTGCTGTGAAAATCATCACCTTCAGCGGCATTGATGGATCGGGGAAGTCGAGCCAGCTCGCGCTGCTCCGGAAATACGTAGAGACAGGCGGCGCCCGAGTCGCTTACTTCCACGCCGTCGAGTGGAGTCTGCCTCAGGCAGCCAAACGACTGTTCCGCCGTCACGCAAGCCAGCCCGGCACAGCGAAAGCGGTCATCAAGAGCTCGGGCCTCGGCGTGCTCTTGCGTCAGATCATTCTCTTCGTCGATGTCCTTCGATTCCGACGGTATGTCCGCCGCCTCGAGCACGCTGATACTGACTACCTCCTCTCCGATCGCTATCTCTATGATTCCCTCGTCAATATCGCCTATCTCGACGGTACTCTGCTCAAGACACCGTATGCTGCCTGGATGACGCGTCTCATCCCAAAACCCAACCATGCATTCTTCCTCTCGATCGACCCGGAGCGCGTCATGGCGCGCGAACGACAGCCCGAGCAAGGTCTCGCCTACCTGAAAGACAAACAACTGCTCTTTGCCGAGGCGGCGGCGCTTTGGGACTTTATCCTTGTCGAAGCTGATGACAACCCAGAAAAAATCCATCAGACGGTTCTTGAACGACTATGAGCACCTTCTCCCGATCCCTCTTCTGGTTATCGCTCTCCGAGATCGTCTTCAACTTGGCTGGCTATATCATCCACTCTGCGATGGGGCGCATCCTTGGGCCCTCCGACTACGGCCGATTCGGGCTCGTCGTCACTCTCACCACCATGATCATCGTGCTCATCGGCAATGGCATCCCGACCGCCATGTCCAAATACCTGAGCGAAGTCTTCGAAACGACACCAGAAAAAATCTACGGGATTCGCAGGGCAGCCGCTCGACTCCAGTTCTTCCTCATGGGATCGGTCACTGTCATATTTTTCCTCTTTGCGCCCGTGATTGCCGTGCTCCTCAATGACCCTGGTCTGACACCTCTCTTCCGACTCTCCGCGCTCATCATCCCAGCATTCTCGGCGGCCTCTTTCAATGCCTTCTTCTTCACGGGCCTGCACTTCTTCCGAATCCAGGCCATGCTCAAAATGAGCCGGGCCCTGGCGCGGATTATTTTCATCATCCTTTTCGGCTATTACTTCGGTGTCCAGGGAGCGATCAGTGGCTATATCGCCGCCCCGCTCGTCGTCTTCCTCATCGGACTCATTGCCGAACGAATAACGATGAAGCGACACTTCCTGGCCGCCCACAGCACAAAAGACGAATCATTGTTTTCCATGCGAACAATTCTCCAGTACGCCTGGCCAGTCACCCTCTTTCTGCTTTTTTATGAGTGTATCCTCACCCTCGACCTGTATTTCGTCAAAGCCATGCTCGGAAGCGACCACCTAACCGGGATCTACAATGCCGCTATCACCGTCGGTCGCATCCCCTACTACCTCTTCTACGCCCTCGCCCTCATCATGCTCCCAACCGTATCCAAGCTTAACGCAGAGCGTGACGAGGCCGAAACCACCCGTTTCATCACTCAGGCCCTGCGCTTACTCACACTCCTGCTCTTCCCGATGGTGGCCCTCCTCATTGCTTTCGCGCCAGAAGTACTCAATCTCTTCTATGGCGGTCAGTATGCCGAAGCAGTTGCGCCGATGCGGATCTACGCGGTCGGTGTCGGCTTCCTCACCATTTTCTATATCCTCGCTTTTGCACTCAATGGTGCAGGACAAGCCCGAGTGCCGATGAAACTCACCTTGTTCGGTATGATTGGTATCATCCTCCTCAATCTCTATTTCATCCCCCGCTACGGGATCACCGGCGCCGCGATGGCGACGACGATTATCTCTGGCGTCCTGATGCTCTCGATACTCGCCTATACCGAGCTTCACTTCAAAGCGCGACTCTCACTCAGACTCATCGCGGTTTCGCTTCTCGGCATGGTGAGTATTGTCATCGCTGCCCGATATCTCCCCCGGACACATCTTTTTTTCATCGCATCCGGATCCTTCCTCACAGGAGTGCATTTTCTCATGTTGCGTGCATTTGGAGTCCTCACGCCGGCTGATACCGCTCCACTCCTTCGATTATTCACGAAGAAAGCGCCTTAAAAAGGCATACCCGAGGCATTTCTTTACCTCTCTTTCGGGGGACTTGACAGAAGATAGAAAATGCCCTTGTGGAATTCTCCTTTTGGGAGTATACCAATGGTATGAAACAAGGGTGACTTTCGTGGGTTTTTACCATGATTGTTGTATCAGTGTTCAATGTTCTGTGAAAGGAGTTCATCATGAACACCGCACAGGTGTTGCAGTTTAGTACCTATTGGGATTCCTTTGCGGTTCTTTTTCGAAAGTTCCTGGAGGAAACCCGCTTCTCCAACGAGGCGGCCATCCAGGTTGCTCTCGCAACGAACCGACCCCGAGCAAAGGGCAACCAGGATGATGAGCAAAGGGCTATGCTCCGACTGCTCCGGATCTCGGCCGCTATCCGTCCCTTCCTCGAGTACAATCATGTACTCACCGAGTGCAGCGGAATCCCGCTGATCCATGCACTTGAAGTGCGGCTGCTCCGGACTTTCGTCCGAAACTTCCAGCGAGTGGAGCATGGACTTAGCCGTCGCATGGGTATCTGCTGGACCGAGTGGCGGCGACCTGGTTCATACCGGGACCGGCTCTCAGCGCTCCTCTGCGTTGATTCCAGCCTGTACCGACGTGTGCTCTTGTCGGATACGGCCACGCCGTCAGCCGTCAACGCACTGCTGACCGAGCTCTCCCGAGCGCTTACCGCAACCGAAGCAACCGTGGGTCTCGCCGCATGAAACGCCTGACTCCGGCCATACCCCGACCACCTCGAACCATGAGGTTGGCCGGGGCTCTTTTTTTCAGTCCTCTTTTTTCGGCCTCGACTACCAGTGATAGACCGTGATGTCTCCACGGACTTGGGCATTGCTGACCCGCTCCCAGTTTTTCTCAGCAAAACGTTCCACTTCAGACGAGATATAGTCTTCGTCATTGCCCGAGTAAATGAACCAGCCAGTGGGATGCTCTGCTTGTATCTTTTGGATGTCCGCTAAGGAAAGCTTCTCTTTCGAAAGTTCTCCCCCGAAATCAAATACTTGGGTGTTTGCACCGCTCCAATAATAGTTGCGGAAGTTCCGAGTGATGAGCACCGCGTCGGCAGTTTTTTCTTTTTTGAAATACGCAAAGACCTTGCGATAATTCGGATTGCCGCCCGTCGAGGTTTCGTGATAGGTATTGTTCTCTTCGAGGAAGTACGCAAGGTTTGGCACGAGCACGAACAGCCCAAGGGAAAGAGCGATGGCTGCGCGCCGATTCCACCGCTCGGCCATCATCTTTTGTAAGAGCTCGAAGATTGCTACGATACCCGCCGCGGCCAAGATCATCCCGAACGATTGGATGAAGAAGATATACTGCGGACCAACATTGCGCCGCCACAGGAAAACCGCCATCACCAGCGGAAGCGCATAGGCGATAGACAGATACAGCGCCGCGGGACGGGACGCTAGCTGCCGGAACAGGTACCAGACCCCGCCGCCGATGAGAGCTGCGCCGATGGCAGGGGTCGCAAAATCATTCAAGGCATGCGCCAAGTAGCCAAAATGATCATCGAAGAAGACAAGCCCCTGCAGGAAGGCCTGAATCGCTTTCGGAAAGAAGACCAAGCCGCCCACGAACGCGATGAGACCGAGCAAGACCGTATAGCCGTACTTGTGCTGCCAGGTTCCCGTGCTCCGATACTGACGGATGGTTTGAACCAGTAGGTACGCTCCCAATGACAATGGGAGGTGAGCTGCCAATTGATGGACCGACAGCGAGAGACCAGTCAGGACGACGCCGAGCAAGATGTAGGGAAGATGGATACCGAAACGTTCCGACACGGACTTCCACGCGCGGATACTGCCAGTGTACGCGTTTTCATAGGCCGCGTAGAAGGCTGTTGCACTGGCGAGATACAATGGGAAGAACATCGCGTACATGCGAAGTCGCCGGCTGAAGATAATCGCCGAGACACTGATCGCACACAAAAGGGCCGCGACCAGGCTGATGTCTCGACGGCGGGTGAATATCCAGGCGGACCAGTATACGACCAAGATCGCAAAGACTCCCCACAGAGCGCTCACCGATCGAGCGACACCCTCGGTCGGTGGCAGCAAGGAGAAGACCTGCGCGACCTGCCATTTGTATGGAGCGGCCCGTTCATCGCGAAGCTGGTTTCCATTCATCTCACTGGGTTTCGCAAAATTGAAATCCCAGGCCTGCCACTGTCCGGTCTGGTGATAGCCGTACGCCGAATTGATATCGAGAAACTCGTCCGCCACGAATGCGTTTTCACCGAGATGATAAAATCGCAAGACGGTGCCGAGAATGAGTATCGCAACCAGTACCTGCAGGGTTCGCTTCCCATTGAGCATACCAAGGATAATTATTCGGATTGATTATTCGCCGCATCCTCGGACTGGTCGAGTGATGTCGTATCGTCTGGCAGTCCACTGTCCATCTGACCGAAGTACTCACTCCAAGTGTAACGCCGCGGAGCCAGCGAATCGCTCGGCTTCGACACAGAGAAGTCCTGCCGCTCGCCGATAATCGCCGATGGCTGAGGAATGAGTTCAATCGCTACGAGCGTCCCGAAAGGAACGGTCGAGCCAATGGTATAGTAGGCTCGGTATTTCCGCAGTGCATCCTCGAGCTCAGACTGCGCTCGGAGAACGAGGTAGTAAACTCCTTGTCGATAGATACCGTCATAACCGAGCACCGCGTTCTCGATGCCGCGCCGCTCCATGAGGTACTTGAGTGCCCGACGATGTTGTGGCTCACTGAACATATAGACCGGATAGCCATACTCGGCCGAGCGGGCCTGCAGGAAATCGACGATCCGTTCCTGCTGCGCGAGTGTCACCCGGATGCGTTCTTTCAATATCCGATCCGGCGGACTGTCTACCGGTTCGCTCGCTGCCCGCGATAATTCATCAAAGCGCAAGTTGAGCGATGAATAATTGAACGCCGCCGAAATGACCAGCGCCGTGACCGCAACGGTATGTCCGAGTTTCTTCCATGGCATCAGTCGAGATACCAGGAGCATAAGACAACCAATCAGTACAAAGAAGAACGGTCCAGAGAGCAGGAAGAAGCGCGGTGCCATCCCATAGGCCAAGGGCGTGAACAAGACAAAGGTGATAAGGAACCAAAGACCCACCGCGAGGAAAAAGTCTTTCTTCCGTTGCTCTGTTTCCCGAGCGAAGAGTAGGACCGAGGCGACAACCGCGAGGAGAAACACCACCCCCGCGGCCAGGCCATAGGGTTTGCCGACATCACATTTCCCCTGGCAGCTGATGAGCAAGCCACTCACTGTCTCCACCCTTGGCAGCGTCCCGCCCTCGAAACCGGTCGTGATGACGAGACCGGCGAGCACATGCTCAGCTCCATTACGAATTATTTTTTCCAGCAGCGTATGATTTTCCTTGGTTGATTTCTCGGTAATCGCACCGATAAATTGGCGCGTATTCGCTCCACCGGTCGCAAGCTCATTCAAGAACATCGGGAAATACAAGAGTAAGACGATTCCTGCCGCCAGACCCCAGGTCCGTGCCCGAAATTTCGGCCGTCGGAGCAAGAGGAAGAGGGTGAGGAAGGTGGGAACGGCCAGAAACGCAAGGAAGTGCAGCTGAGTCGCGATACCGAATGCGGCGATAGAAACCGCAAACCAGCGGCCCGGATGGCGTTCACTGCCGCCGACCGATCGCAGAAGCGCGTACATCCCAAGGAGAAGGAAACCCGGAAGCATGTTCGGATTCCACGCAAATCGCCCGTACATGACGAAGTATTCAGAAACGGCGTACGCGAGTGTGAGCATGAGCGAGAGCCAATCCGGGAAAAACCGCCGAATGAGGAGAAAGAAAAGACCGATCGATACAACCGATACGACCATGACGATCATCGCCATCCCCGCCGGCGACCCGCCGAAGATCAACGCACCGAGATACTGGAGGTAATAGAAACCTGGACCGAGCCGGAGAAAAGTCCCGCCCGCTTTCGGCCCGAGCAAGGGCAACGCGCCCGGGCCTGCCTCAAGTGCGGCATCGATGACTCGTGCATCACGCGACTGATCCAACTCGAAATGGAGCCAGTCAACAAAGTGATAGCTTCGAAGAAAAAAACCGAACGCCACAATAAGTGCGAGGCCCAACCAGACGAGACGCACTTGCCGGTTCGCAGTCATCTTTTCATCTCAACCGTTTCCCTCTATGATAAGGAGAAAGGCCATGAATTAGCCCTTTTATTGTAGCCTTTTCCTCATTCTAGAGCAAAAATATGGCCGAACGCCTCATTCCGTCGATCCTCTCCACGCTCCTCGCTGGAAACGCACTCCTCTTCGTTTCTCAGCAATTCAAGTGGTTTCCTCAGGCGAAATTCACCGAGAACAACGACCCCTTTTACCTCGCCTTTCTCATTCTCGGGATTCTCTCCGTCGGTGCCGTCCTGTATTTCATGCGTTCCATCCGGGTCCGACGAATACTCGAGCGGCTCCTGCTCCTTTTTTTCCCCACAGAACTCACCCTCATCTTCGGCTTGTCCCAATCGAAGAACTTCCACTATGTCTTCCTCATCGCGATCGGATTCTATATCCTCGTCGCGGGGATGGTCGCCATCCATGTCTATGTGACGAGAGAGACCGGGGAACGCCCGCTCCTCGCGCATGCACTGCGCTCGGCTTTGCCCTGGATCCGGGAACAAGGATTCCTAACTCTCTTCGCAGTAGCATTCCTCACTATCCTCTTCTTCTCATTCGGCTACCACGGTCTCACCCACTTCGCCGCTGTCGATGAACCGCTCTGGACAGACGGACGGATACCGAAGTACTGGAAGAATATCGGTGAACGCGACTGGAAAGGGACGCGCATCAGCGACAAACCCGGCATCACCGTCGCTCTTGCTGCCGGCCCAGGCATCTGGTTCGTCGATACGAAAGACTACAAAGCTATTCGTTCCGGCGGCGAACTCCATGCTAAGGATCTCGACATCGAAACTCTCTACTACGCCCTCCGGCTCCCCCTCCTCATCACGATTACACTCTTCCTCCCGTTCTTCTATGTCCTGATCGAACGACTGTTGGGAAAACGCGATGCCCTGCTCGCCTATGCGGGGATCACCCTCTCACCTGTCCTCCTCGGGATGAGCACCATCATCAATCCCGATTCGCTCCTCTGGCTCTTCGTCCCTCAGGCGCTCTTGGCCTATCTCGTCTTCCTGAAACGCCGTCATTACCGTTACCTGATCCTTTCCGGTGTCCTCGTCGGACTCGCCCTCCTGACCAAGTACGTCGCCAACTTCGTGATCGTCTTCATGGTCGGGCTCGTTTTCCTCGAATGGATCTACCAGGAACGGGCGCATGCCGTTTCTCTCAGCGACTACCTGAAACGATCCCTTTCCGATCTTTCTATCCTCATTTTCACGGCGCTCGCCACCTTCTACGTGCTCTTCCCGGCCGTGTGGGTGAAGCCCGAAAAACTCATCACATCGACACTGTACAGCCAAGCCTTTGAAAAGTTCGCTCCACTGTTCATCGTCCTACTCATCTTCATCGGTATCGACCTCGCCTGGAATCGAACCCGGGCCCTCTCCTATCTGCTCGGCCGCCTCGAGCGTGCCCGAGTGTGGATTGGTTGGGGTGCGGCGGGATTCTTTCTCGTGGCGACACTTACAGTTCTCGTAAACAGCTGGCTTGGGATGACAGGGTACGACTTTATGAGCCTGCTTTCCTCGCCCAAGACAGTCTCCGGACGAACCGATATCTTCGGGATCTTTCTCACGAATTTCTACCCGCTCCTTTTTGGTCTCCCTCCCTTCATCCTCCTCGGCATATTCGCTGGGGTGTCCCTCATTTTCCGCAAAGCATTCTTCGCGGATGATCAAGCCCGACTCGCTCTCTACCTCATCCTCTTCATCCTCCTCTACTATGTCGGGGCGACGGGCAACGGTGTCGCGATGATTGTCCGCTATCAGATCATCCTCTTCCCGATTGCTACCCTCCTTGCCACACTCGGGCTCTTGGTGCTCCTCGATCGCTTCGTGACACTGAAGGCCGGTTATGCTTTCACTCTGCTTTTCAGCCTTCTCGGCGTGACCGGCCTGAGCACGCTCGTGACGACACCTTTCCCCCTCTCCTATGCTTCTTCGCTCTTGCCGGACCGTTTCCACACCGACGTGAAGGATATGGGACCAGGAAGCTATGAGGCTGCCCAGTGGCTCAACCGCCAGCCAGATGCAGAAAATCTGACGATCTGGACCGACAAAGACGGTGTCTGCAAGTTTTTTGTCGGCAAGTGTCGGCGTGGCTTCGGAAACTATGATACCCGGCGCCGGGAAGGGATTGATTACATCGTAGTCTCGTCCGGTCGTGAAAGCCGAACGACCAAAATTGTCGTCGGGCAAGCTAACAGCGGGGTATCAAATGTCATCCGCTATGATCAGTATTACCACAAGCCGTCACCTATCCATGAAATCCTCATCAACGGACGGCCGAACCAATTCGTGAAAATCTACCCGTACGCAGAGTAACGTCAGACTGTCTCAGCCTGCCCCTGCCGACGCTCAGCGATATAGCTGGGCAAAGCAATGAAAGAAATGAGCATCTGGAGGAGTCGCGACAGGAGTGCGGCCGTCACAGCTACCTCGACTGAAACGCCAACCAGTCCGAAGAAAAAGACATACGCCCATTCCTTCACGCCGATATTATTAATCGAAATCGGGATATTTGCGACGAGTGTCGCGACAAAAATCGCACTAAAAAATCCGGTAAGCGAAAGTTCGGCTCCGAGACTCTGAAACAAGAAATAATTACTCCCCCCGATGCCGACCACCGTAAAAAGTACGGCCCAGGCGAGTGTCGTTCCATACGGACGGTACAGTGCGAACGATTGAAACTGACTCACGATCATCGGGATACGCTGCCAGGGCAGTTGCCTGAAAAGTGCCCGAACGATTTCAAAGTATTTTCGAATGAGAAACAGTCCTGCGAGAATCACCAGCGCTCCCGAAAAGACAATCGCTGAAAGAATAATGAATCCCGGCTTCTCAAGGAGTAACTGCCAGGGCAAGAATGCTAAGCCCAAAGCGGAAAAGAGAAAGAGTGCGGCCAGTCCAGTGATGCGATCAAAAAAAACAACCGCAAACGCCCTTGCTCGGGCACTGGTGCGACTCATCCATAGCACTCGGTACGTATCACCTCCGACTGTCGACGGCAGAAAATTGTTAATGAATGCTCCCGTGAGATAGGCAAAGAATCCATCTCTCAGCGAAAATGTAGCGCTCCCCTGGAGCCCGGCGAGATAACGCCACTTTGCGGCAGAGATAATATTCCCCGTGATCTGAAGGACAATATACACTCCAATAAAGAGCAGATAAACACCCCCCAAGATATGACCAACCGTTGGCCAATCCACGCGTTCAATCAACCAGACTACCAGCCCGAACGACACGAGAATTTTGAGTAACGTCTTCCAATCCTTCATAGTGGCTGATGGGCTGATTTTCTTAACCATCAATTCTTGCGCCGTATAGATTCAGCCAGAAGTTTTTGAAAATCCTTCGCTGTCCGCTGCCAGCTCTGCGCTTCGGCTCGCTTACGACTCTCGTTTCCATAAGCAAGGATGAGCTCTCGGTTTTGCTGAAACATTTCAATCGCTTTCGCGAGCGCTTCGGCAGATTTCTCCGGAACAACCATACCATTTATCCCTTCCTGAACCAACTCAGCCGTTCCACCAGTCGGAGTAGCAATAATGGGCAGTCCTGAAGCGAGCGCCTCGAGCATGGCATTGCTCATTCCTTCGTTGAGCGACGGGAGGACAAAGAGCGAGGCCTCCTGGTAATAAGGAGCGGTTGCTTCGCGCGGTATCCGGCCGAGAAAGGTCACCTTTTCTTCTAGCCCCTTTTCTCGAACGAGCGCCTCGAGCGCCGGTCTGGCGCTGCCATCACCCATGACTTTGAGATGTATGTTTGGATACTTCGGGATGAGTATCCCGATCGCTTCAATCAGATAATTCAACCCCTTCCGCTCCGTCACCCGAGAGGCTCCAGGCGTAATGATGAACTCGCTCTTTGGGCGTTTGGCCTGATCAGGTAAAAAGCGGCGGACATCGACTCCATTTTCGATGATGGTGAACGACTGATCTGGCGCTGTCTCCTTGGCCAGCACTTCGAGACCGACGCTATTCGGGACAACCGTCGATGCCGAGTGCCAGACCAGACGAATAACCGGTCGGAGGAAAGGGTACAACCACCGGTACTTGTGGCTGTAGCCTGGGACATCCGATCCACGAAGCGCCACGGCATACGGAATACGGAATTCTGTTTTGAGAAGCAGAGCAAGGAATCCGCATGGCACACCAAAGAAAGCGAGCGTTATATCGAATGGGGTCAATTGCTTTCTGATGAGCGTACGCGAGAACCACCATGCCTTCAGACTATAGACGAGGACATCTTTGATCGATTGATGGTGCAGATTACCCGCGTTTTTCCCAATCGGCAAACGGTGGATAAACACATTGGCACCAAGCATCGTCTCATTCAGTTCAGCACTGATACTTGAGGTGACCAGATGGACCTCAAGCGACTTATCCTGGCCCCATTCCTCGAGAATACAGGCAGTCGCATTGGCCGCGCCGCCGCCAAGAGGCGGGTACTCATAGTTAAGGAAAAGGACTTTCATTTTTTTGGCAATGATTAGACCCCAATGCCGTAATAGACGAAACCAGCTGCTTCGGCTTCACTGCGCTCGAGGACATTCCGACCGTCATAGATGATGTCCCCCTTCATCCGCTGCTTCAGATCTGCGAAGTCGAGGACACGGAACTCATCCCACTCGGTCGCAATGATGAGGGCATCGGCCCGCCGTACGGCATCGACCGCCTTCTTCGTATACACCAACCTCTTTCCCGAAAGAGCCCGAGCAGCATTCTCCATCGCCACCGGATCGAAGGCGCGCACTTTGGCCCCGGCCCTGAGGAGCGCAGCGATATTGAGGAGCGCAGCAGCTTCCCGCACATCGTCAGTCCGCGGCTTGAATGCCAGCCCCCAGACGGCCACCGTTTTATCTTTCATATCCTCGCCCCACAAGTCCTGGAGTTTCATGAAGGGACGCAACCGCTGAAGCGCATTCACCTCGTCGACAGTCTCAAGCAACCGGAAAGGTGAGTGAAACACCTGTCCAGTCCGGATGAAGGCCTTCACGTCTTTCGGAAAACAGGAGCCACCATAGCCGATACCCGCATACAAAAACCGCGATCCGATACGGCTGTCATAACCGAGACCGCGCGCTACTTCTTTGACATCGCCACCGGCCAGCTCACAGAAATTCGCCACCTCATTGATGTAGGTGATCTTCATCGCGAGAAAGGAATTCGCGGCGTATTTGATGATTTCAGCACTCCGGACATCGGTCAGCATAAGCGGCCGTCCCGCCCGAGCAATCGGCCGGTAGACACGCTCCATAATCTTTTTCGCTTTCACTGATGCGGTACCGACGACAATCCGGTCCGGGTTGAGGAAATCCTTTACCGCTGCACCCTCGCGGAGGAATTCCGGGTTAGAGACCACTTCAAACGAGTGTTTCCCTCGAGACGCCCGCTGAATGACACGAGTGACCTCCTCTGCAGTCCCGACGGGGACTGTCGATTTGTCAACGAAAAGTTTATAGCCGTTTAGGTACTTGCCAAAGGCCTCAGCCGCCGAGACAACATATTTCAAGTCCGCCTCACCGGTCACAGGATCTTCGGGCGTACCGACCGCCATAAAAATCACTTCCGACTGTTGAATCGCCGCTTTCAAATTCGTCGTAAAAGTCAGCCGGCCCTCGCGGACATTCCGTTCTACTACTTCTTCGAGGCCAATTTCATAAATCGGAATGACTCCTTTGTTGAGCTTGGCGATCTTGGCCCGATCAACATCGGCACAGATTACAGTATGCCCGATCTCTGCCATGCAGGCGCCTGATACCAGCCCGACATAGCCAGTCCCGAGGAAGGAGAGTTTCATAACCGTAATGTTCCCGTCTAGCTTATCGATTCGTGATTACTTCGCGGATGTTGTAATTCATCCGACCACGCGCTTGATAGTAGCTCTTCACAGAAATATCCGCCAACAGGCCCGAGATGAAGAATTGGATGCCGACGAGGGTGAAGAAGATGCCGACGAGCGGCCAGAGGCGTTCCGCGAGTGAGGCGCCAAAATACAGCTTCAACGCGAGCATCCAGAGAAGAATCGCTGATCCCAGGAGGAACAGAACGACCCCGACCCCTCCGAACAGATGGAGCGGACGATGCGAGTATTTCCGCCAGAACCAGATGGCGAGCATATCGACGAAGCCTTTCATGCCCCGCTTCCAATTGTATTTCGTCACTCCGTGAAGACGTGGGTGATGACTGACCTTCACCTCGGCCACGCGGAACCCCTCGAGCTGGAGAATGGCCGGGATGAACCGGTGCATCTCACCGAAGAGATCGACGTCATTGAAACATTCTCTCCGATACGCCTTCAAACTGCAGCCCGAGTCATGAATCCGATCGTGAATCAGGCAGGTCCTGAGAAAATTCGCAATCCGGGAAGGGATCGTCTTGCTCCAGGGATCCCGCCGCTTGTACCGCCAGCCTGAAACGACGTCATACCCAGCGTCAATCTTTTCGAGGAGGAGCGGGATATCGGCCGGATCATTCTGGAGATCACCATCAAGCGTGATAATGATGCCGCCGGTTGCAGCCTTGATGCCCGCGTCGAAAGCCGCTGTCTGCCCGAAATTCTTACGGAAAACAACCAACTTTACCGGCGTGCAGGCCATCGCCTCAGCGCGGGTCTTGTCTTTTGAGCCATCATCAACGAAGATGATCTCATAGGGATTTCCGATCTCCTCCAGGGCTGATTTGATTCGACGATGCAACTCGAAAACGTTCCCCTCCTCATTGTAGAGCGGAACCACAACCGAAAGCATCGTATCACTTTTTTCCATGGCTTTATGGTAGCGGATATATGCGCTCTTAGCAAAATGGTTTGTACGCATAAAACTCGTGCGATCTTGACAAAATGAGTCTTTTCCGGCAATATCAATAATTGAAACAAATATACTGATTTGCTGCTTCCGAGACCAAGCGCGCCTCGGTCGAACCGCACCCAGGCATCGAATCCTATACACGAATCTTACTTTCAATCCATTCATCCCTATTATGCGAATATTGATCACCGGCGGTGCCGGATTCATTGGTTCCCATGTCGCCGACGCTCTCATCGATCGCGGTCATCGCGTCACCATCATCGACAATCTGTCGAGCGGGAGCGAAGAGAACGTAAATCGTCGCGCCAAATTCTACAAAGTTGACATTGGCAATCGGAAACGGCTTGAAAAGATCTTCGAGACCACCGAACCCGAAGCCGTGCTCCACTTCGCCGCCCAGATCAATGTCCGAGCCTCAGTCGAAGATCCGTCGGCAGACGCGGCGACCAATATCCTCGGTAGCCTCTCCCTCATCGAGCTCTCTGCCAAGCATAAAGTGAAGAAGTTTATTTTTTCGTCCACGGGCGGGGCCATGTTCGATGATACAGCGCCTCGACCCACTCCGGAGTCCGTGCCGGCGGCACCCCTTTCACCCTACGGCATCGCCAAGCTCACCACCGAGCATTATCTGCGCTTCTTCCATCAGGTGCATGGATTGCCTTATATCGTGCTGCGCTATGCCAATGTTTATGGACCACGGCAAAACGCCCATGGCGAGGCTGGAGTCGTCTCCATTTTCCTCACCCGACTCCTCGATGGCCAGACCCCGACCATCAATGGCGACGGTCTCCAGACTCGCGACTATGTCTATGTCGGCGATGTCGCCCAAGCAAATATGCTCGCACTTGATGCAACCATCTCCGAAGGTGTCTTCCATATCGGAACGGGCATCGAAACGAGCGTCAATGACATCTTCCGCATGCTCAACTGGCAATTTGGCAAAGCTTTCGAAGAATCGCATGGGCCGGCCAAATCCGGGGAAATAAAAGCGAGTGCACTCGCCGCAGGCAAAGCCAAAACCGTCCTCCAGTGGGAACCGAAAGTCGCCCTCTCCGAAGGCCTCGTGGCGACTGCGACTTGGTTCAAGGCTCGCTCTCGAGAAAGCTAGCCCTCACAATTACCACTGCAAATTTCATCCGAAACATGCTATACTCATGGCATGTTTTGCTTTCTCTAAGCCTTTTAGTAATGCTTTCATCCCTTTCTGTCATCATTCCCTGCTACAAGGAACGTGAGGTCATCACGGCAAACGTGTTGATTGTTGATGAATTTGTCCGAACCCGCTTCGAGCACTACGAGATCATCGTCGTCACTGATGGTAGCCCGGACGGAACCCCCGCTGAAATGCGACGCATGCAGCAGGCCTATCCGGCGCTGCCCATCCATCTGATCGAATTCCCGTTGAACCGCGGAAAAGGAGCTGCGGTCCGAGCCGGATTTCTCGCCGCCAATTCCGAGTTCGTCCTCATGATCGATGCCGACCTCACGATCGCTGTCACCGAGCTCGATAATTTCTTCCCCGCTATCGAGCATGCCGACATGGCGATCGCCTCACGTCTCGTCCCTGGGACAGTGTTCGAGGAACCAACACCCTTTCACCGTGTTCTGACCGCCCGAATCTTCCATGTTCTACAGATACTCCTCCTTGGTAATTTCGAATTCTCGGATACCCAGTGTGGTTTCAAACTCTTCCGCCGTGAAAAAACCCGGCCGCTCTTCGAAGCGCTCACCATCAATCGTTTCGCCTTCGATGCCGAGCTCCTCTTCCTCGCCCGCCGGATGAACCTGCGTGTCGCTATCCTCCCCGTCCGTATCCTGAAAGATGCTCGCAACACCAATGTCCGCATCATCCGTGACTCACTCAATATGCTCGGCGCGCTCATCAAAATTCGTTGGAATGAATCCCTTGGCCGCTATGACCACCTCAACCACTAGCCCTGATCTCGTCTGTATCGTTCTCCCGGCCTGGAATGAATCCCAGATGCTCAGTGATGTCCTCCATGAAATCCAATCAGCCGGCCATCGCCAGATCATCGTCGTCGACGACGGCAGCCGCGATGCGACATTCACGGTCGCACAGGCTACTCCGGGAGTCATCGCTCTCCGACACCGGTTGAACCGTGGCAAAGGGGCAGCCACCAAAACCGGCATTGAAGCGGCCAAACTTCTGGGTGCTGATATCATCGTCACGATGGATAGTGATGGTCAACACAATCCCGCCGATATCTCCCGACTCGTCGAACCGATCCAAAAGCAGCACTGCGATGTCGTTCTCGGTACTCGACTGAAGGACTTCCGGGGCATGCCCTGGCACAAGCTCCTCGCCAACTGGGTGGGCAATGCCATCACCTGGTACTTCTACGGCCTATGGGTCTCAGACAGCCAGTCTGGTTTCCGTGCCTATTCGCGCCATGCCTCCGAACTCATCAACACCAAAACTGATCGCTACGAATACGACAGCGAAGTCATTCGGGAGATCTACCAGTATAAGCTAAAATATCAGGAGGTTCCCATCGAGGTGCGCTACACTGACTACTCCATGGGAAAGCTCCATAAGCAAGGATTCGTCAATGGCCTGAAGACATTCTACAAAATCGTTTGGAACCTTATTTCCTAAATCATCACGCGTATGGATTTTAGCTCGCTTCGGCTCTATCAAGTGGTCATCCTGATCCTCGCAGGCTTCATGCTCTATCAGGGCGTGAGCGACTACTTCAAGGGCAAAAATCATCAAACCATCCTCAAGCTCGGTGTCCGCATCGTCGTCTGGGGCGGCATGGCGACGATCGCTCTCTTTCCAAATTTCAGCAATGTCCTCGCCGAACTCATCGGCATCCAGGGCAATATCAACGCCGTCATCCTCACCGGCTTTATCCTGGTCTTCCTCATGATCTTCAAGCTCCTCTCCGCTATCGAACGTCTTGAACAGCAGGTGACACTCTTCACCCGTGAAGATGCCTTGAAGAAACTGAAAACGCCGGAATTGCATGACTAAGACGAATCGCGGTTTCGGACTCCTTTTCTGGATCAATACGATCGCCTTTGGGATCTATGGTTTTTTTCTTTTTTTGCCGACGCTTCAGGAGAGTATCATCGGCGGCTATATCCACTCGCTCATCGCGCTCGGCATCGCATTTTTTTTGAATGGCCAGAATATCACCGCAACTCTCGAAACGGTCAGCCGAAACCGATTATCACTCCTTGAGAAATTTGCTGTCATCGTGCTCATAGCAATTTTTGCTGCGCCGCTCACTGTAACCCTTTCGGCTCACGCCACGACGGACTGGCTACGGTTCGTCCCAATTCTTCTCGCAGGAGCGACGAGCTGTATCGCCATCTGGATCCATCCCTATTTCTGGGAAGATACGCCCGATACAGCATATTCGCCACACCTTCTCCCCGCAGCAATCCTGGCGGCTACTCTCTACGCCGTTTTGTTCTTTCACCTAACAACTGCCTACTACGCATTACCTGATTTTGACCCCTACTACTGGCTACAAAAATTCCAAACTGAATACACCGAAAACCTCGTCACGGATATACGACTCCATCGACCCCTCTTCTCATCAATCGGCTACGTTTTCTTTCAGACCGCTGGAATTGACCTCTACGCATACTTCAAATACCTCTTGCCGTCACTTGCACTCGTCGTCCTTATCCCTGCCGCACTGGTCGCCAGTCGAATGCGGCGATTTTTTGACACTCTGCTCGTCTTTCTCATGCCGGCCGTGTGCGGGTCATTTATCCTCTACTCCTTCTCCTCGATACCGCAAACTATTCTCAATCTCTCCTTTCTTTCCGGAATCTACTTCATCACCTATTCACTGATCGCCCGGCGACCCATATTCTATTTTTTGGCTGGCAGTATCTTCTTTCTCTCGATGCTCTATCACGAGATGGCCGTACTTTTCTTCCTCCCTTGGATTGGGCTTACCCTGTTTCTCTATCGTATCGAGCTCCTTGGACACATCAGGAAAAACCCACTCGCAGCAATCCTTGCCTTGATACTCATCACAAGCCACCTCTTTCCGGCATTCTTCGAGATAGGACGGTTCCTCATAAGCTGGACCGATAAAATTTTCCGGAGCATCATTCATCTCCAACCAAATCTCGCCTTTCCGGTAACCTATATCAATGTCGACGGTAATGCCGTTGGATGGGGGGACTGGCAGGGCGTACTCAGATACTACGCGTTTTACTTTGGACCACTGGTCGGAGCAAGTCTCCTCACACTCGGATGGCATTTCCATCGTAGGCGACCACCGGTACTTATTCCTCTTGAACGAACCGTTTCCGAGCACGCATCACTTGTTTTTCTCACATGCCTCCTCATCCTCTTTTTTTTCATGGGTGAGGTTTTCCCACGACTCTTCAATATCGCCCTTCTTCCCGAGCGCGCTATGGGTTTCTTTGGATTTACTGTTGTTGCGTTCGTCATGATCGCGCTTGCCGGGAGCACCAAGCGTCTTTGGCCGAACGCTCTATCACTTATCCTCATTTGTACCGCGCTGCTGAATGCTGGAGCGGCGCTCTACATCAATAGCGAAAAACGTTTCTTGATCACACCAACACAGATTTCCTCAGCAGAATGGATACGTGGATCACTTCCCACAAACCGGATCATTCTCACGGGAAGCCACTGGAATCTCATTCGTTTCCACTCGCAGACCGAAGCAGCCATCGAGATTAATGACCCGCTTTTCTATCGAGATATCCGTGTCTTTGAAACAGCCCGTAAGAATCTTCCCAATGAGAATCAGATCTATCGTCGCTCGTTTGCGACGTTGATCACAAACCTGGATAATTCGCTCAAACGCATCATCTCACTTGACCCGATTAACGAAAGGGGGCGAATTACTACTGATCTCTTGGCAAACGATACGCTTATTCGTACTTTTCTATCCTCAAATTTTTCCGATACTGCTCCCCAGACCGATACAAAGAAAAGTGATCCGAAAATCTATATCTACTATGCAAAGCCCAATACTGAGAGTCCGTATGCGAATCGTCCGTACATGAAAGCGCAGGAAACCATCCGACCGGGAGACCTACCGGTATTCGACCGCTACCCAGGCGAATTTCGGCGTGTCTATACCCTCCCCGAGGATGAAGTAGTCATTTGGGAGCTGATACAATAAAGCCATATGCGACTCCTCATTTTTTGCCCGTTCTATCCACCGCATATCGGTGGACTTGAAACGCATGCCCTCGAATTCAACCGACATATCGCGCCCTCCGTCGAGAGTATTCTGGTTTTCACACCACGGCTCCCAGTATCTGCCCCGGTCCGTGAAACCAAAGGCAACATTACCGTCCTCCGTTTTCCTGCCTTCGAACCGATACATAACTATCCTATCCCGAAATTCTGGCGTTCTGATTTCTGGGAACTGTGGCGAGAGGCACTCAACAGTACGCCATCCCATCTCGTCTCGCGCACGCGATTCTTCTTCACTTCACTCATGGCATGGCGATTCGCTCGTTCGCAAGAGCTCCCCTGGCTCCACGTCGAGCACGGCTCGGATTTCGTCCACTTTCATTCAGCTCTGAAATCCTCAATCGGCAAGCTCTATGACTGGACCCTTGGCCGTTTCACGCTCCGTCAAGCAGACCGGGTGGTGGCGAATTCACTGGCCTCATCTGCATTTGTGACCAAACTCTCCGGCCGCACGGATTGCACCACCATCTATCGTGGCGTCGAGACCGATGAAATACTTCATGCCCCTGTACAAAACGAGATTCGTGAACGTTTTCCCGATCAAATCATCATCGGTTATCTCGGACGTCTCATCGATGGCAAAGGAGTGATCCATGTACTCGAAGCCTTAGACCGTATCAGTGACAAACGACTCGCCTGTGCCATCATCGGCAGCGGGCCAGAAAGGACGAAACTGGAGACCTACATCAAAGAGCATTCCCTCGAGAACTCTGTCATGCTCCTCGGTCATCGACCACTCCCCGAAGCATTGGGGTTGATGAAGTCGTTTGATATATTCGTCAATCCGAGCTATTCCGAGGGTATCCCGACCTCTGTCATCGAAGCCGCACTTTTAAAGAAAGCGATCGTCGCCACTGACGTTGGTGGAACACCAGAGATCATCACTGGAAATAGCGATGGTTTCCTCGTCCCAGTCGGTGATATCAGAACGCTCGGGGAAAAACTACAACTCCTCGCCAATGATGGCGAGCTGCGGCGTTCGCTCGGCCTACGTGCGCATGATGCCGTACAAAATACATTCTCCTGGCCGAATGCCGTCAAGCAATATCTCGACATCTTCAAGAGTATTTCTCGGAAATCAAAGTAATCCTAAAGGCCTATGTGCGGTATCGCTGGAAAAATCTCCCTCTCTGATACACCGGTCTCGATTGAATCCGTCGAGATGATGTGCGATGCCATCCGTCACCGTGGACCAGACGATAGTGGTTCCTACCTCTCGCCCGACCGGTCAGTCGCACTTGGCCATCGCCGGCTCGCTATTATTGACCTTTCTCCGCTTGGTCATCAGCCGATGCGCTACATGAATCGCTATGAGATCGTCTTTAATGGAGAAATATACAATTTCCAAGAGGAACGCGCGCTCCTCGAAAAGGACGGGTACACGTTCCAGTCGCACTCCGATACCGAAATCATCCTCGCGCTGTACGACAAGTACCAAGAGAAATGCGTCGATCATTTGCGTGGCATGTTCGCTTTTGCGATCTATGATGAGCGAGAGCAAGTGCTCTTTGCGGCCCGCGATCGCGTCGGCAAGAAGCCCCTCAAATATTTTTTTGATGGGAAGATGTTTCTCTTTGCTTCAGAATTGAAAGCCATCCTCACGCAGCCAGAATACGAGCGCGAACCTGACTATGTAGCAATACACCACTATCTGACACTTCAGTATGTCCCAGCTCCTTTGACTGGATTCGTCGGGATTTCCAAGCTTGAACCCGGTCACTATCTACACCTCGATTTGAAGACCAAAATTCTCCAGAAGGAACGTTACTGGAAGCTCGACTACTCGAGAAGCTCGATCTCCCGGAAGAAGATTGGAAGAACCGTATCATAAGCACGCTCGAGGAATCAGTGAAGCTCCGCATGATTTCCGACGTACCGATCGGAGCCTTCCTCTCGGGCGGGGTCGATTCAAGTGCTGTCGTCGCTTTGATGGCACGGAATTCTGCACAGCCGATAAAGACATTTTCCATCGGATTCAAAGAAGAAAAATACAATGAACTCCCCTATGCGAAGCGAGTCGCTGAAGCATTTGGTACTGACCATACCGAGTTCGTGGTCGAGCCACATGCTATCGACCTTCTCCCCATGCTCGTCAAACACTATGAGGAGCCCTATGCGGATTCAAGCGCGCTCCCGACCTACTATGTCTCCAAACTCACGCGTGAACATGTGACCGTAGCACTCAATGGCGATGGAGGCGACGAAAACTTTGCTGGCTACACGCGCTATGCTGCACTTCAGGCTTCGCTTTTCCTTGAACACTTTTCCTGGCTCGCAAAAACTATCGGTGTTCCGGTAACAAAGCTCCTTGCTGATACTGTACCGAATACACTCACGAGTCGCTTTCATCGCCTGACGAAAACACTTTCAACGGACTATCGTGAGCGCTACATGGGCTTTACTTCCTACTTCACCAATGAACAGAAGGCTGAACTGTACACAGATAGCTTTGCATCAAAAGTTTGGGATGCAAATACCTACGATCTCATAGCGACACACTTTCTTGAGTCAGGTTCGAGAAACCGGACTGAACAGGCTCTCTATGCTGACTTTGCCACCTACCTCCCCGAAGATCTCCTTGCCAAGGTCGATATCGCTACCATGGCGGTATCCCTCGAAGGCCGATCGCCTTTTCTCGATCACCATCTTCTAGAACTCTCCGCCAAGATCCCTTTCGAGCTCAAGCTGAAGGGAGTCAACAACAAGAAATATATCCTGAAAGAAGCGCTCCGCGGCATCGTCCCAGATGAAGTGATGGATCGGCCCAAAATGGGCTTCGGCGTCCCGATCGATCACTGGTTTCGGAACGAACTCCGAGACTATGCCTATGTCAAACTCCAGGATGGCGAGCTCGTTCGAAGGGAAATCGTCCGACGAGATGCCGTGAAACGAATCCTTGACCAACACAATCAGACAAACATCAATTTTGCGCCTCATATCTGGGCTCTCCTCACCCTCGAACTCTGGTTTGAAGAATACTTCGGGAAGGGGTAAAATACCCTAGTAATCAGCCGTTTTCCTGACATTTTTCCGTATGCGTGAACGATTCATCAGTCTGTTCTCGGACCCCATCGATGGTTCAGCCATTACCCTCAATGCCTTCAAAAAAGACGGCGAACACGTAGTCGATGGCGTCCTCGAGAGCAACTCAAACTGGTACCCAATCATTGATGGCATTCCGCGCTTCCTCGTAGGCGAACTTCGACAGAACATGCTCCAGGAAAAGCTCACGTTCTTCCGCACGTATCGTGAACGACTTACGGCAAGCGCCGAGGCTGAGTGGCAGGGCGCGATTGATGCGATCAATGATCTCGATGCCTTCCTCGCCCATCAAAAGAAGACCGGGGAAAGTTTCGCCTACGAATGGAAATACATTTATCGCGAGAACGACTATGAGCAACAGAACTTCCTCCACTTCCTCAGCCCTTTTGTAAAGGAAGCGGATCTCACCGGAAAGCGTACGCTCGATATTGGCTGCGGGTCCGGTCGATTCACGAAATGGGCTGCGCTCTCTGGCGCTGAGATGGCGATCGGCTCCGACCTTGGCGAAAGCGTCGCTGTCGCTTACGAGATGACAAAAGAACTACCGAATGCCTGCATCATCCAGGCCGACATTTATGCGATGCCGTTCCATGGAGCCTTTGACTTTGCCTACTCCATCGGCGTCCTCCACCACTTACCCGAGCCGAAACAAGGATTTCTTGCGCTTCCGAAAGTACTGAAACAAGGCGGGCGTTTCCTTATCTGGGTGTACAATCGCCGAGACAATGGGCGGGCACTCTATTTCTACGAGCCACTCCGTGCCGTCCTCCGACACCTTCCCAAGCCAATCCTGTACAAGCTCTGTTATCTCCCCGGCGGAGTCGTCCATGGTATCAACCTCTTCGGTCGCTGGATTGCCGATATTGGTTTCCCCGATCTTGAGAAAAAACTTCCCTTCAACTACTACCGCCATTTCCCGTTCAATATGAAATTGAATGATGCTTTTGATGTCCTCGCCACACCAAAAAGCAATTACTATTTCGTCGAAACAATTGAGGAGTGGTTCGCAGCGGCACATCTGAAAAATACAAAATCATACGAGCATCCAGAGGCCGGTATCACCGCAACGGGTATCTATGGCAACTAGGCGCCGCATCATCCACCTCATCCATTCGCTCGGAAACGGCGGCTGTGAGAACATGTTGCTTCGCACTCTGCCGCTCGTTTCTGACTTTGAACACCTGGTTCTGACCCTGAAAGAACCGGGTGAGCTCGCGCCGAAATTCAGGCCGGTCGGCATCCCGGTGGAATCGATCAACACTCACCACCTACTGAGCCCTGCTGGAATTCGACGGCTCAGAGCACGTGTCCAGGAGAAGAATCCCGATATCATCATCACCTATCTCTTTCACGCTGACGTCCTCGGCCGCCTCGCGCTCATCGGCGCCACTCATGCACCGATCGTCCCTTTCCTCCGAACCACCTTCAATCATCCCCGCTACGCGATTGCTCGGATCTTCGAATGGCTCTCGAAACCTCTTGTTCGGCGCTATCTCGCCAATTCTGAAGCCGTCAAAGACTTTTACGTCCAGCGTATCGGCGTAGCAGCTGAAAACATCACGGTCATCCCAAATGGGATCGATACCGGGTACTTTGACCAACTCACTCCCGATCCAGAACTTCGGGCTACGCTCACTATCGGTCCGGATAATTTCGTCATCACCTGCGTGGCCAATCTCCACCCGAATAAGGGTCATGAATTTCTGCTGAAAGCCTTCGAAGCTCTCTGGCCAGACTTCCCGCATCTACGACTCCTCCTGGTCGGAGACGGTAAAGAGCGAAGGAATATAGAGACCATAATCGCCTCCTTTCGTTCGAAGGACGCCATCCGACTCCTCGGTCGACGGAGCGACGTACCCGCCATTTTGAAACTCTCCCACCTCTTCGTGTTGCCGACGCTCTTCGAAGGCCAGTCCAATGCTATCCTAGAGGCAATGGCCGCCGGCGTCCCCGTCATCTCGACCGATATCCCCGAAAACCGCGCTTGCATCGAACATGAGACAACAGGTTTCCTCGTCCCAGCAGAAAATGTTAGTCGTCTTTCAGAGGCTATCAAGCAACTTATCACTGATCCAGCTGCCGCTCAGAGCATCATGGTACAGGCCAAAACCACCATCAAAGTCCGCCATGGACTGGTCTCAATTGCGCAGGACTGGAATGATTTCCTTCACTCTATATGAAATGCGCTGTCCTTATTTCTCTCTTTAATGCTGAACAGACGCTCGACAAGACATTCGAGAGCCTTTCGGCGCAGACTTTTCAGGATTTCCGCATAATAGCGGTTAACGATGCCTCAAGTGACAATACTGGGGCTCGTCTCACGCATTGGCAGTCGCGTTTCGGAGAATCACGGTTCACGATCATCAAGAACCAAACGAACCTTGGCCTTACCCAATCCCTCAATGCGGGACTTGCAGTGATCAGCGAACCCTACACGGCGCGCATCGATGCCGATGATTGGTGGCATCCCGAGAAACTCCAAAAACAATTGGAATATTTTGATTCACATCCGGGATGCGGAATCATTGGATCCTGGTATGAAAACATCTCTTCCCATGGATCGAAACGGTTATCGCTACCCGAGACTGATACTGAAATCAGGCAGTCGATCTTCAAACGTAACCCCTTCGCGCATAGCTGCGTCCTCTTCCGGACCGACATAGTAAAACACCTCGGCGGATATGACGAAACCATACGTTATGGCCAAGACTATGACCTCTGGCTCCGTCTCCTCCCGGAAACCGTTTTCGCAAATGTTCCCGAAATACTCTGTTTTCGGATGACTGAAGGAACCCTCACTGCCCGCCGCCAGCGTGAGCAGATGTTGCAGTGCGTAAAGACGCAGTTCAAATATCTCAAGCACTACCAACGACCCTTTACCGAATACCGCTTCATACTTGAACCGCTTGCCGTTGCCCTCGCTCCTGATTGGCTACGCCATCTCAAACGGAAATATTTAGGCTAGTTTATGAAAATCCTCCTTCCATTTGAAATTAAAGACATCGGTGGCACCGCGACCTTTGCGGCAAAGTTTCGTGACCGCATCTCTGTTCATGGGCATACGTTACTCAATCAATTTCAGAGTGATTTCGATGTCCTCCTTATCATCGCGGACTGCCCACTCTGGATCCCTCTATATGCCAAACTTATCGGAAAAAAGGTTGTCCAGCGCCTTGATGGCGTGTATCATCCTGCCACTCCAGCCGGTCGACTGTATCCACTCTACAATCTGAAGATGTGGATCATTCATCGATTCCTCGCTGACACCGTCATTTACCAAAGCACTTTCAGCCAACGTTCCTGCGAACTCTTTATCGGAAAGACTGGAGCGAAGCATACCACTGTCATTTACAATGGTGTCGACGTTGAAAAGATACAAGCCCGAAATCCATTCAGCTCCAGTCCCCCGACAAAACTTGTCACCTTTGCCAAGTTCCGCCGCCGCGACCAGATAGAACCGATTGTGGAGTCGGTAAAGCACCTCGATCCCGAGGCCTTCCTGCTCGACATCTACGGTTCTTACACAGAGAATCTCCGGTCGCTCTTCGAAGGTCTTCCTGACAATATCCATTTCATGGGAAAACGAAAAAATGATGAGATGCTGGGGCTACTTTCGGGATACGACATATTCCTCTTTTCCGACCAGTCGGCTTGCCCAAATAGTGTTCTCGAAGCTATGGCGGCTGGATTACCGACGGTTGCCTTCGAGCGAGGGAGCATTCCAGAACTCATCGAATCCGGCTACAATGGAAAAACAGTCGCCGTTCAGAATGATTCGGACCCTTATAGAGACGCGTATCCATTTTCCGGCTACCAGTATAGGATGTTCGCCGATGCGATACACGACGTAACTACCGATCTCCTCACCTTGTCTGAGAACTCCCACAAACGAGCTAAGTCCACGTACAATCTCGATAACATGATACGTTCGTACGAAACTTTACTCACTGACAACCATTGAAATGAAACCCGAAGACCGAGAGAATCAACGATACGCCAACGAGGACTTTTGTACAGTCAGTAAGGAAGAGCGACTCATGCTCGACCTCCTCAAAAAAACAGTAAGCGAACTTGGGCTTCCAAATAATGCCGTCCACGTACTCGACATTGGTTGCGGTAGTGGACGAATTAGTAAAAACTTACAGAATCTCGGCTACCACGTAACTGGACTCGATTTCTCAGAGGAAGCGGTAAAAAAAGCTGTTGCACGTGGGATCGATGCGAAGCGAGCTAATCTGGATGAAGGTATTCCCCCTCCGGATGCTACCTTTCACATCGTTTGGGCTGGCGATATCGTCGAGCATGTCTTCGACCCGATCGGCCTCCTCCGCGAATCTGGCCGCGTTCTGAAACCAGGCGGCGCTATGCTCATCACTATTCCGAGTGATGTCGGACTCGTTTCGCGCGTCAAGATGCTCTTCGGCATCTCTCATCAAGAAGGCATGTACATGACATCCGGATTCTACAAACACCACACTTTCTTCACCCCGCGACTCATCCGTTTCATGTTGAAGAAAGCTGGATTCAACATAAATGATTTTTTGACGGTTCTCATTCTTGGCCGACATCGATTTCTCGTACCGTACCTTCCGTCAATGCTCTTCAATGAGATGGTAATTCGCGCCAAAAAACCGACCGGATTATGATGAAATATTTTGATCCGTCACACAATCGACTTGTTTTTTTTGCCGAATCCGCCACGCCAGATTTTTGGGATCGGCAATGGCAAGATGAGCAGTTACAAAAACATGTGACCGCAGGGATCCATGAAAGATTCGTCTATCCAACCACAAAAAAATACCTTCCCCTCGGTTCAAAAATTCTCGAGGGAGGCTGTGGAAAGGGGCAGTTCGTCTATTCACTTCAGGAACGTGGCTATGAGGCCTATGGGATCGACTTTGCAGAAAATATCATAGATCGCCTCCAATCCCTTTTTCCGCTACACCACTTTGAACACGGTGATGTTAGATCGCTACCATATCCCGATAACACTTTTGATGGATACTGGTCACTCGGCGTTATCGAACATTTTTATGACGGCTACGAGGCTATCCTCAAGGAAATGGTTCGTGTCGTCCGGCCAGATGGATATCTTTTTCTTACCTTTCCCCACATGTCAAAACTTCGCCGAAACAAAGCTCGTCGATCGAAGTTTTTGATTTTCAATTCGGAGCTAATAAAGAATGGGAATTTCTATCAGTTTGCCCTTCCCGAAGAGTTAGTTATTAAAGATTTGAAAGGTCACGGATTCACACTCGTCGAAAAACGTCCACTAGAAGGACTAAAAGGAGCAAAAGACGAGCTCACCGGCCCTGTTCAGTCCTTGCTAAAATCTATCTACGCGGGAAAGAATATCTTTGCGCAAGTTCTCAGCTTCATTCTCGCACGCCTCCTAGCTCCTTACTCCAGCCATTCCATTCTCCTTGTACTCAGAAAAACACGATCATGAAACCGATCGTATTGCTTTTCCAGCCATATTTACGTCAACACATACTAAACTTTGGCAGAGGTCTACAAAAAGTCGACTTTGTTTGGCAACAATCAAAGACCAAAAAGTTCAGCTACGCATCGTTGCCAGATTTTGATCGAGAGATGCGGCGACGGAAGGATTCGTGGTTTGTCAGATTACGTCGCATTTTGGGAATACCCAACATTAGGATCAAGCTTACGACTAGCGGTGATGTACTATTCACCTATGGCTGTTTCCTTTTTTCCAACCGTCCGTTTGTCACATACCTCGAGACAGGACTCGCCCCGTTCAGTTACGACGTTGGTATAGCAAAAAATCCTATCGCTCGGTTCATCATCGCGTTATCAATTCTCTCCCCGCAATGCAAACAGCTCATTTTTATGAGCGAAGCTTCGCGCAAAAGCTTCTTTGCTTCCGTTCATTACCCGTCTTGGATAACCACCGCCGCCGCTCAAAAAGCTTGCGTAGTGTACCCACTCGTTGATACAACAGCAGCACCGCCAAAAGGCTGGTCGGGATCTCTCAAACTTCTCTTTGCTGGGCTCTTTTACATGAAGGGCGGAATCGAGCTTGCCCACGGTTTCGAGGCATTAAGGAAGAAGAACCACAATGTCACGCTGACCATCATAACCGTTCTTCGTATGATTAAAGAACAGGACTTGAACTATCTACGATCAATTCCTGGACTCACTCTCATTGATGCAAAACTAAATGAAGCAGAAATGCGGGAGATGTACCGAACACATGATATTTTTGTTCTCCCAACTTTTCGCGAGGGTTTTGGCCTCGTCCTTATCGAGGCACTGGCACATGGTATGCCAATCATAGCGACAGACCAGTATGCGACAACGGAGATGGTTATCGATAATGAGAACGGATTCGTCTATCCCGATCATCCGCTTAAAGATTACGACCCTGAAACATACCGAATGCTAGGAAAATACTATAGTCCGGCCGATTTCTATACCGATCTTTTTCGATTCCAAGATGAGGGAAAAATGAAACCAATTGAGAGCTTCATCGAGACATCCGTGGAGAGATTTCTTTTAGACCACACCCTTCTTTCTCGATTCTCTCAGTCCTCAATTGAACTCTACGAACGAAAATTTGCAGCTCAGAAAATTTCTGATCAAATAGAGGCTGTTTTTCTTGAAGCGGCATCTGGAAAATAGCTAAGTAACAGAAGTATCGTAGTTATCAGAACAAGTGTTGCTACGTATAGGCTCCCAGCGATACCTGCGCCTTCAGCGCGAACTAAGTAAAATATGATGCCAGCCAGAACGTTTCCGACCAAATAGGTAACGATCAAAAGGGTGATTCGATGATTTGCGGTAAAGTAGCTCGTGAGGTAACTCTTGAGTGGAAGGAGTACTACTATCGGGAGGAGATACCAGGCGATGCGCACGCTCTCTCGATAACCATCGCCAAATAAAAATGGGAAGAGAACAACTAAGAAGAGCGCCATCCCGCCCGCGATGAGCAACCCAGAAAGCAGATTATGAGTGATCATTTTCCCTCTCTCAAGCCGCGTGCCGGAAAATAATCGAGGAAGATACATGGCTATGAGCGCTCCGATGTATCCACTTATACTGGAGTAGACAAAAAATGCAACCTGAAAAATTGCAACCTCGGCAAATCCATAAACCGAACCGATGGTCATGAGGGGTAAGGTTTCAGAAGCGTTAAAAATTAGTTTTTGCGCAGTCGCGGCTAAGCCATAACGGGCATCTAGTTTGTCTTCGGATAAAGGAGGTACGGATGGGAGTTTCTTTTTTGTTTTGAGCCATATTTCAAAACAGAATACTGCTGAAGTAATGATTCCCGTAGCGAAATAGACTGCTATGAGCATCGTAAGCGACGCATCAAATAAAAGTGCGATCCAAAGCGCTAGGAAATTAACTACTACAGCAAAAAGTGCTCTCCAGGCGACTGAAAAAAAGTCTTGCCGACCCTCATAGAATACGTACCACGTATTGAGTGCATAGTATGGGGCAAAAGCAAGGGCAATAATAATAAAAAGAATTGCTGGTATTTCCTGCGTGCCTTGATAATACAGTCTGTAACCGATAATGCATGGGATACCGAGAAGTCCGGAAAGGAAACTCCACTTAATCGCCTGGAAAACCGCACTGTCATTACCATTCACCACAGACTTGAGGGCAGCTATATTCATCCCTGGGAGAGAAAGGAAAGAGAAGAAAGCAACAAAAGAGAGGATGTACTGATACGCGCCATACACCTCCTTGGGGGCCATCCGCGTAAACACAATTGTCGTCGCTAGGCCAATAATTGAAACAAAGGCGTAACGAAATGACACCCAGAATCCATTCCGGAAAAAATATCCCGCGTCTACTTTCAATATTCTACTTGTAAAATCTACAAGTTGCTTGTACATGAGACTTAGATCTTTTTGAGTGAAGGAAATATCTGGCGAATTTTTTTTCGAAGATCACCTTTGGCATCCACTTCTTTTACGATAGCCTCTAATTCATTCAGCACGTTGACAATATCGACTGGACATTCTTCTTCATTCTTTAACGTATAGATACTTTTACCACCTTTAAGTTGACGCAGGTTCCCCTTCTCTGTTTCGGTGTAGAGTTCCTCGATCATCTTCTCCCCTTTCCGGAGCCCAGTAATCCGAACCTCTACATCCTCATCAGGCACATGATTCCTGGAACGGATAAGACAGAGTGCCACATCGTAGATATTGATGAGCTCGCCCATATTCAAGATATGGATTGCATTCGGCTTTCCATCCGCCGTACTTTCAATGACGAGTGAGGCCGCTTCGCGGATCGACATGAAAAAACGCTGCATTTTCTTGTGGGTCACGGTTACATAACCATGCAGTTCCATTTGACGCTCGAAAAGTGGCAGAGCCGACCCGTTCGAATTGATGACGTTTCCGAAACGGACAATATTGAATTTTGTCTTTGTATTTCGAAGCGATTGAATATAGTATTCACAAAGTTTTTTTGTCGCACCCATCACACTCGTCGGGTTGACGACCTTGTCCGTCGAGATAAATGTGAACTGCGGGACAGCAGCAGCCATCGCCGCATCAATGACCCGCCGCGTACCAATGGCATTGTTATAGACAGCTTCGTCGATATTGTCCTGCATGAGATGGACATGTTTGTACGCTGCCGCATGGAAAACGATATCCGGTTTGAAACGAGTAAGGAGCGCGAGTAACTTATTGTCATGCAGGATACTCCCAACGATAAGTTCGCACTTATCGCGCTGACCACGTTCTTTCAACTGCTGCTCGAGAAGGAAAATGAGGTATTCGGAATTGTCATACACAATGACTTGCTTCGCCTGGAGATCGATAAGCTGACGGACGATCTCTGAGCCAATTGATCCTGCTCCGCCAGTAACGAACACCGTCTTTCCTCGATAGTAATCAGTCAGCCGGTCAACATGCTGCCGCTTGAATGGCCGACCGAGAAAATCCTCCGGATCAAGTGAACGGACCTCTGCATACCGTACATCGCTCTTACTAATAATTCTTTGATCACGCGGTACGATACGGATTGGTATCCGGTTTTTGATATTTGTAAGCAGAATCCGACGGATAAGTGCACCGTCAGCCGATGGAATAGCGATGATGATTTCGTCGACTCGCCACAGCTTCAGGAGTTTTGGCATCGCGCTAATATCTCCGAGTACTGCTCCAGAAACCTTTACGTTGTCGTCGACAAAACCAACCATGTGACAATCGTGATGGTGAGTAGCTATGTCACGAGCAAGAATCCGTCCCGCTCGACCTGCTCCGACAATCAGTATATTGTGCTGGTTCATAATCTGTTTTCTAATATGGATGGTTCATCTTGATAGCCCGTGAGTGCTTCCACATCAGCGCCACACCCTCGGCAAACGTATGGCGAGGGACATAGCCATATTTTTCCCAGAGGCGCATATTGGAAACCCGTATCCGTGTTGCCTCGAGCACTGGCTCATGAGTGACTTCAAATGCGAGCTTTTCACTACATACCGACTGGACCGTGCCCAGGACCGAGACAAGTGTCCGACTCTCCCCTGTCGCGATATTCACCGTATCATTTCCTACGAGACGAGCTTTGACGCTCGCAATCGCCTCTGCTAGATCGTCTATGTAGATATAGTCACGCTCCTGATTCCCATCACCATTGACTCGAAACTTCTCCGTACTGGATGCGAGGATTCGATTCATGACGAGCGATACGAATCCCCGGCTCCGGGTATCCCCGAAAACATTGGACAGTCTTAGGATACCGAGGTGATGCCTCGGGGAGAGATGTTTTTTCAGAAAATCTTCATTTTCCGCCTTATGCTTCGCATATGGTTCGATCGCTTGAAGCGGATCAGATTCCTCCGCTGGCGTATCACTGTTGCCATAGACGAGGGTGGTTGAGCAATACAGCACTTTCATCAGCTCCGTTTGAGCGTTCACAAGATCAATAATAGTTCGGCGTGCACGCCGGTCGGACTCAGGATCGAAACCTGGGCCAATCTGTCCGATCAATATAATAATCGAATCTGCATGAGGGAGTGTAAAGCTCGCTACTGCTTCTTGGTTTTCAAAATCTATCGGGACAAAATCCACGCCGGCTAAAGGCTCTGCAGGTGGGCGCCGAGACACATTCAAAACCCGCTCACCAGTTCTGGCCAAATGTGCACCCAATTGAGTACCAACAAACCCAGATCCACCGATAAGAATTGAATCGTACCGATCAAGCATACAACAAAAAAGCTTTCATAAAGCCATTGTTGGTAGTATACTGCCATATATGACCACTGAGCAAGCGACCACTCGCGGAGTAGAAAAACGGTTCATCTGGATGCCGCTTGTCGGACTTTTTCTTATCCTTGGAACCTGGATCGCGCTCCTCGTACCGTTTTTCCAGGGTCCCGATGAGCAGGTCCACTACGCCACCATCCAGCATTGGGCAGAACCGAGCGAGAAAACCTGGCCTACCATTGAAAGTCACGAGTTCAACCAGGGTGACGACATTCGTACATACCGCTTCTCGGAAGAAGTCCGAGAGACTGTCTATCGGATGCAGTTCGATGAGATCAAGTGGCAACCCAACAATACTCAGCACTTTTCCGCAACACGAGAAGGTCCTGCCGAAAATGAAATTCGGAACAATAATTGGAAACCGTATATCGACACCTACCCAGCAAACACTTCCGGAACCTGGTCACTCTACTATTGGCTCGGTTCAGGTATTGAGAGACTGTTTTCAGACAATTCCATCTTTGACAGACTCTTTTTCGCTCGTCTGCTCTCTGTGGCCATTGGGGCCCTAACCGTTCTCGTTGCTTATTTAAGCGCACGTCGACTCGGTTGGTCACCCATCATCGCCTCCCTGTTTGCATCACTCATCGCTTTTCAACCGATGCTCCTCGCCACGAGTTCCGTCGTCAACATCGATATCCTCCTCGTTTTCGCCTTCTCACTGTTCTTTTATGGAGGAGTCCTCTGGATTTCCTCTGGTCTGACAATTCAATCGGTCGGCATCTCTCTTGTCGCAACACTCATTGGAGTTTTCACCAAGGGTCCCGGCATTATACTTGCCGGACTTTTCATTGTGCTCATACTCTTTTCAGGATACCGTCGCTATAGCTCATCGTGTCGAGACCTCTTCCCCTACTGTCTCTTGTTTGGATTCGTTATTACGAGCCTTTTCTTCATCTTCACTCCGGCTCATATCCTTGCCAACTTCCTTCATCTCGGGGCAGCTTCGGTTTTCGCTAGCCCGCTTGAATCCATCAGTGCCTACATTGAAAAAACATTGTCACTCGGAGCACTCACCTGGACCGCCATCACCTACTGGGGCAGCTTCGGTTGGCTTGATGCATATATTCCCAAAACGATTCTTCACACCATTCTCGCCATCGAAACTGCCGCTGCGTTTGGCTTAATCTGGCTTACTTTTGATAAAAACCCTCCTCGTTTTCTCGCGAACAAATCCGTCCTTCTTTTTGCGTTCATTTCTATCCTTTTCCTTCAGTTCGCGATCCGTTTCTTTGATTGGCGTATCTTCGATACCACGGGCAAGATTCTGAGTGGGACACCGGGGCGCTACTTTCTCCCAAATATCGTCCCTCATGTTCTCCTCCTGGTTTCCGGCCTCGGCTACTTCACTCGTACGAGAGCGTCTTTCCAAAAGCTCCTGCTCGTTCTCTCAGTTTCCATGTTTGCGCTCACCTCATATGTTTTGTGGTTCGTCATCCTCCCTCGCTACTACTTATGAAATTAGCCCGGTTCAACACAAAGACGCTCATCCTCACCGTTACAATCGGAGCCTGCGGAGTCGCGTTCTTCAGCCTGCTTCATTTCCCTGATTCATCACAGAACTTTCTTGGGGATACCAAACGAGCTGAGCTCTCATCAAATGGCCCGATTACTCAAGTGTTCATTGCGGACCAGGACGAACTTGAAGGCTTTCAGATATTCATGGGCGATACGGATCTCGGGCTCGGTGAACGGATCGAGTTCGTACTGTCGGACCTGACATGCCACAAGGTATTCGCCCGTGCGAACCGGAACATGTTCTCGATTCCAACGAGACGAGATATTCATTTCGTATTTCCCACCATCCCTGCTAGCACAAACAATTCCTATTGCCTCTCTATTGAATATCATCCAGGCCTCTGGAAAAAGAAGGAGCGGCCCTATATCAGGGTCACCGAAGCAGAGTCATCTCAAGAACTCTCGTATACTGATCACGGCAAAGGGAAAACCTATCTTGGACGCACACTCGAAATCCGTCCGCTCTACGCACCAAACGGAGGAAACCCTACCGAGCGTATTGAAGCATTAGAAAACAGGCTTTCACAGTACAAGCCGGCTATTGCGAAAGGTTCGATGCTCACACTTGGGGTTTCAGGACTTCTCCTTGGAATTCTTTTCTTCACCTGGATCGCTCGTCGGAAAGAGTAATGACCGTAGAGTCAAGAAAGACCTTAGTCATCTTCTCGATCAGCAGCATCCAGAAACCAGTTGATAACTCCAACGAGGAGCGACAGCGCGAGAGCGCCGACGATCGCATGGACAAACGTATCAACTTCAAAGCCCTTTACAACTCCACCGAGGAGCCAGAGGAGAAACCCGTTGATGACGAGCGTGAACAGTCCAAACGTCAGGAAATTAATCGGAAGCGTCAGGAGCACGAGTACCGGCTTCACGGTAAAGCCGATGAGTCCCCAGAGGAACGACAAAATGAGCGCCACCTTCCAGCTCGCCAAGCTCACACCCGGGACATAGTGAGCGACGATCCAGAACGCACCAGCACTGAGCGCCCAACGCAGAATAAGTTTCATAAGACCGAAAAGATTAGGGGTTAGGAGCCAGAAATTGAAAGGGAGTCCAATCTGTAACTCTATTCTACACCTAAACTTGTCTGTCCGGTATTATCTAAAAACTCACCCCTCGCTACCCAGCACCCTGTTACTATTAGTTCTTCCGGCGGCGGAGGAGCGCTCCCGCGGTCTTCAGGCAAACCACGATATCAACCCAGAGGGACCAATTTTCGATATAGAAGACATCAAGCCGGAACTCATCTTCGAAATCAAGATCCGAGCGACCGGAAACCTGCGCCATGCCAGTAATTCCCGGTTTGATAGTGAGCAGCCGACGATGGTACTCGCTGTATTTCTCGACCTCGCGCTTTTGATGCGGTCGGGGGCCCACCAGACTCATTTCCCCACGCAACACATTGAAGAACTGCGGGAGCTCATCGAGTGAGTAACGTTCAATGAACGCACCCACTTTTGTCTTGCGTGGGTCATCCTTGATCTTGTAGAGTGGGCCCTGACGAACGCTCCGCTCCGCGATGAGCTGCTTTTCAAATTCGAGCGCGGCTCCAAAGTTCGGATTCTTCTTGTTGATGCACCACTTCCACTGCATATAGCGGAACTTGAACACGGAAATCTTCTCCCCGTCTTCACCAATCCGCTCATTGGTATAGATGATCGGACCATCCGGATCCTCCAGCTTCGTCAGAATCGCGATCGCGAGCATGATAGGTGAAAACAGGATCGTCAAGAACACACCGCCAACGATATCGAACGCGCGCTTCAAGATTTTCCCCCAGCCATCAAGCGGAGTGTGTTGAAACTCGATAATCGGCTCGCCATTGAAGATACTCATCGTGAATCGCGAGGTCTCACGCGTCGTTGGGAGATACTTCAACGTGATGTTGTTGATCTGACAATAGTCGAGGAGCTTTTCCTGCTCATCATCGGTTAGCGACGGATCGCAGACCATGATCTCATCAATGCCGTGAGCGGCACGGATGTCCTTGATCGTGTGGAGTGAGACGGCTTCGACTTGTCCGGCGGTCACATATCCGAGCTCCGGCCGCGTCGCAAAAAGTTTCTTTAGCCGTTCGATTTTTCCATTGGTACCGACAAGGAGGATGCGGTGCACGCCAACACCTTTCCTTGCCAGGTAGTATTTCTGAATACGCTGGATAAGGTAACGCGCAATCGTGACATACATCACCATGAACGACCACCCGGCGAGAATGATAAATCGCGAAGAGAACCATTCCCGCTTCAAGAAAATAGTCACAATGACGAGCACCAGGACAAGCGATGTCGCACGGAACACCTTGAAGGCCTCCGAAAGCATTGTTCGGGTCGCTCGCATCGTGTACAGCCCCTCGATCGCGTACACAACGAGGAACAGCGGCGCGATGATGAGCGTCACCTGGAGAAAATCGACGAAATCAACAGAATAGAGCTTGGGCCGAAGAGCGAGGATCTGCGGCACGTCACGGACCGCATAGGCCGAAAGCGCCGCGAGGACAATCATGAGAAAGTCGACTGGGAGTTGGATGGCGCTGAAATAAATTTCCGATCGTTTCACCCCGTTAACAAATATCGAGTTAGTGCTTTCTTCACGCAAAAATACGCGCGGGACATAAGCCCCGAGACGACGGCTCTGTACAAAACAGATCGATAAGCCGGATTCTGTCCCCGCACCTTTTAGTCTTCAAGAATTCTCTTTTTGAGTTCCGCGAATCCTTTTCCATGATGTTTGAGCTTTGCCTCTCGTTTCCTGGCTAATCCCTGAGAAGCATACGCTTCGTAGTATACCAATTCCCAAGGGATAGCGGACTTTGTGGCTAAAGACTCTCCATTGTTATGTTGAAGAATTCTTTGCTGAAGATCTTTAGCATAACCGATGTAAAACTTATCTGTCTTCTTACTCTTCAGCACATACAAGTAATACATATGCTCTCGTAAAGACTAAAAGGTGCGAGGGACTACCATTTCTCTTGCCTCTCTGTCGCCAGAGAGATCTTTGCGGTTCTTCCCGCACCTTTTTTGGAAATGAGTGTGGGTGATTTCTGGCACAAAAGCGCCTCAATCTTCCCCATACACTCACACTATGCATCCAAGCTTCCAAAAAAGGTGCGAGACGCGACCTTGCATCGAGATAAGGATTTAGCCGTTTCACTCCTGCCTTGCGACAGGATTATTCCCGGTTTGCCTGATGGCAGTCCAGGAACCCTCGGCCTTTCGGCTCCGGCGTCACTGCTCGCACCTCTTCCCGCCGAAACGAGAGACGGGTGTTACCCGCTACCTGCTGCCCGCCCCTTTGGGCGAAAAATAGCTCCCTCAAGCCTTTTCTAACCAAAGGGGCGGGCCGATGTCCGGACTTTCCTCACTACCCTCTTTTACGAGGGCCAGCGCGGTAGTCTGATCTGTTTTGTAAAGAGCTGCCGTCCCATGTATATTGAAGCATAATTAATATGCTTTGTCACTATTTTGACATAGAAACCACGGCCCAATCTGATGTGGCCTGGTTCACATCTTCAATCGGAGCCCGAGACGTTCTTTGGCTGCCTCGACAATGTGTTCAAACACCTTGTCCATTTCATCACCAGAAAGCGTCCGCTCGGGTGAACCGAATGAGAGATGTAGCGCAAAACTCTTCTCCTCCCCTGCTACATAGACATCGAATAGCTCGTGCTCGACGAGAAGCGATCCGCCCGCAGCCAAGAGCACGGTTTCGAGATCAGCGAACGATACGGATTTGGGTCCAATGAGAGAAATGTCGCGATGCGCCAAGGGGAAGCGCGAGAAATCACGGTACACTATCGCGTCCTGAGTCTCGCTCATCACGGCCGGTACAGACAATTCCGCAAAGTAACTTCTCGTGCCGCTCCCGAGACGTCTGGACAACGTCGGGTTAATCTCCCCAGCATACCCGAGGGAATGCCCACTCCGTGTCGTGAGATGTGCCACGCTGCCGGATCGATAGGCAGCTGGCGTTCCAGTTGCCAATTCATTCCACACAACTTCTACCCGGACCGATTGGAAGAACGCTTCTACCCGGGCCTTGAAACGGAGAAAATCTGTTTCGGCCAAATCTCCTGCCGGAGTGAGGACGGCCAATGCCACGTGTTTCTCCTCCTGCGGACCACCGTCCCCTCGCTTATGAACACTTCCGAACTCGAAGAGACTGAGACGATTGCTCTGCTTGGCATTGGCCGAGAGAGCCCGACAGAGCCCAGGGAAGAGACTCGCGCGCATGAATGCCTGCTCAGGATTCATCGGATTGGCAACCGCGAGATGCTCTTCCTTCGGCAGCGCAACAAGGGCGAGACTCTTCTCTCCATAGAACGAGTACGACATGACCTCGTCGAAGCCCATCGCGGCGAGTGTTGTCTTGACCGTGCGTTCAAATGTCTTGGCTGGATCTCGCACTAGCGGCACCGCCGGTCGCAGAAGCGGGAGTGGATCGATGGTGTGGTACCCATGAAGTCGGCCAATCTCCTCGATGAGGTCTTCCGGGTTGCGAAGATCCGGCCGCCGGGACGGGACGACTACTCGGAGGACTGGTTGATTCGGCACCTTCTTCACGGTGAGACCGAGCCAGGCGCAATACTGGACGGCCTGGAAGAGCGGAAGTTTCGTCCCGAGTAGGCGTTCGAGATAGGCCAGTTCGAGGAGGATAACGGTTGGTTTCCCGGGGCGCGAAGCGACGTCACGGACTGTCAGTCCCTGCCCGATCCCCCACGCTTCGACATAGGTCGCCAATAGCTGAGCTGTCTCGCCCGGGCGATCGACGTCAACACCCCGTTCGAACCGATAGGCCGCGTCGGTCAGCAGGCGGTGACGTTTTTCCGTCCGACGGATACTCGGAGCATCGAAACTTGCGATCTCGAAAACCACCCGTTGCGTTTTCTCACTAATCGCGGAATGCTTTCCTCCCATCACGCCGGCGAGCGCCAACGACTTCTTCGTGTCTGCGATGACGATGTCGTCTTTGGACAAAGCAATTTGCGTACCATCGAGAAGCAAGAGTCGCTCGCGCGCTTTCGCTAAACGCACGACGATACCTCCCTTGGGAATTGCGTCCGCGTCGAAGGCGTGCACCGGCTGTCCTGTCTCGAGCATGAGGTAATTGGTGAGATCGACAATCGCCTGTCTAGGACGAATGCCCGAAAGGCTGAGCCGTGCCAAAACGAGCAGCGGGCTCGGACTCGGTGTCACGTGGTCCATCCGGATTGCTAGATAGCGTTTGGCGCGATCGGTCCTGAGGGTTACTTTCGGTACCTTGGCGCTCTTCCGCAGACGAGCGGGTCGCTTCGTCAACGAAAGGAAGGTAGCGATTCCGCCTTCGAGAGCGGCGATCTCACGGGCCATCCCTCGGTACGAGAGCGCATCGCAGCTGCGGTCCGGTAGTACCTTCACATCCAGCACGGTATCTTCGAGCCCCGCATACGCGCTAAAGCTCTTGCCTAGTGGTGCATCCGGAGGCAAGACGAGGATACCCGCATGGTCATCCCCGAGTCCCAGTTCATGCGCCGAACAGATCATCCCGTCGGATTTCACCCCGCGTAACTCAGCTGATTTAATTTCAATTCCACCCGGGAGTTTCGCTCCCGGCAGAGCCACGGCAACTTTCTGACCAGCGGCGAGATTGGGGGCACCACAAACTATCTCGTGAATAGTCTTCTTGCCGGTCGAGACGGTTGCCACCCGGAGTCGATCAGCGTTCGGGTGCGGCTTCACGGTCATGACTTTCCCGATGATGACGTCCGAAAGACCATGGGCGTACGGCATCACTGCTTCCACTTCGAACGCATGCGCCATGAGCATATCCGCCAGGCGCTGAGGTGTTTTCTTCGTGCCCGAGAGCTCTTTGAGCCAGTGATAAGAAAAGAGCATAAACTAGAATTGGCGGATAAAACGAAGGTCCCCCGACATGAAGAGACGAATATCGGAAATCTTGTACTTCATCATCGCGAGCCGGGTCAGACCGAAGCCCCAGGCGAACCCCTGATAGCGATTCTTGGGATACCCGGCGGCTTCGAAGACATGCTGATGGACCATGCCGGCGCCACCGATTTCAAGCCAGCCTGTCCCCTTGCACACCGGGCAGCCCTGACCGTTACAGAGGAGACAGTTTACATCGAACTCAAATGACGGCTCAGTGAAGGGAAAGAAACTTGGCCGAAGCCGCACCGTCGTCGCTCGCTGAAAAAATGTGGTGAAGAACGTCTCTGCGACCGACTTAAAATTTGCGACTGAGACAGTATCCCCGACCACCAAACACTCGAACTGATGAAAAGTATGCTCGTGCGAGGCATCGGTCGCTTCGTTACGGAAGATGCGACCTGGGATGATGATCTGGAACGGTGGCTTGTGCGTCTCCATGTACCGAACCTGGACGGAAGACGTGTGAGTACGCGGCAAGTATTTCTTTTTCCCCCACGTATCGGCGAGCCAGAAGGCGTCCTGCATATCGCGCGCAGGGTGGTCGGGTGGAAAATTCAGCGCATCAAAGTTGTACCACTCGCTCTCGACTTCGGGACCATCGGCCACTGAAAATCCCATCGAGCCAAAGATATCCTCAATCTCGTGCTCGATCCGCGTGATCGGGTGTAAGTGTCCTGTACCATCCCCCCCACCCGGCAGTGTCACATCAATCCGCTCCGTATCCGAAGCCCGGACCGTCATTGTATTCTTTTTCTTTGTTCCTTCGAACGCCTCAAACAGCTCACGCTTGATAGTATTCCCCGCAGCGCCAACTTTTTTCCGTTCCTCGGGCGAGAGTTCTTTCACTCCCCGGAGGAGCGTATTGAACTCACTTTTTCGGCCGAGGTACGTATTTTCCCAAGCCTGAAGACCCGCTTCGTCCGCCACCAGGGCGAGCGCGGAGAGTGCCTCTTTCTTTATTGCCTCCAGTCGATCGAGCGTCATAGTGTCATTCTATCGTTTGCTTCCCCGTCGGTCAAAATTCTACTCTCCACCCCTAAGAAGAACACTCACGCACAGGTCCCATCCACACTACCCAAAAGACAGGGCGTGCTATTTTTCCTGGGAAAAAAACTGAGATTGGAGAAACGCTGTGAAATCCTCCATTTCCCTCCGATAGAGCGCACTGCGATTCGTTCTTTCCTCGATTGTCTTCAGATTCGGTAACAGTTGCATCCCTTTGCTTTCCAATGAGAACCCATAGTTATAGGGCCGCAGCGCCAGCCGGACATCAGGAAAGGCTTGTCGTTTCAGGTAGAATTCATCCAATAACTTCACTAGTCTATTCTGCAGTGCCTCACTCATCTGGACTACTTGTGTCCGGAGCGACTCTTGTTCCTTCCAATCTGACTGCTCCGGCTCTTCTGGGTGGACGACGACCCATGGACTCATGCGCCCTTTCTCACCCCCTCCATCCGGATGCCCCTCGCAAGATTGATAGGTCGGAAATTTAAGCGCATTCAATATCGCCACCGTCTCGAAAATCCCCGCTTCAATCGGCTCCCCCAACGCATCCGTCGTGCTCCTCAGTTCTTTCCGGATATTTTCAAGCAATGCCATCCTCTGACGAGTCATCTCGTGCTCTGGGGACCCCGTAACCGTTCGCTGTCGATTCGCCTTCTCGGAATCGTTTTTCTTTTTTCCCGCTTCGACGGGGTGTTCCAGTGACATACATGCACTAAAGGATAATTCGAAAGAAATCCTTCTTCCCGACTTTCACGACGGCGCCATTTTGGTCTTTTGAAACTGTGGCCAGAAAATCCTCAAGTTTTGTGTCATTGACCGACACGCCTCCCTGCTCGATCTTGCGCCGCGCCTCACCCTTGCTCGTAGCGACACCCGCCAGGACCATGAGTTCAGTAAATGCCATGCCTTCACTTGCCGTGACAGACGGCATCTCCGTCGGCGTCTGCCCTTTGCTAAAAGTATCGATGAAATATTGTTCAGCCGCCACACCAGCTTCGGCCCCGTGATACAGAGTGACGATTTCTTTCGCGAGTCGGAGCTTCGCATCACGCGGATTCGGAGCTTGCATGATCACTTCGATCTCAGCGAGGGACAGCAGGGTGCAGTTCACGAGCAGCACCCGGATCATCTCGTCCGGCTGAGCCATCACCTGTCCGAACTTCTCATTGGCTGATGTATTCAAAAACACCCCCGTCCCCTTACTCTTGGACATGAGTTCCCCCGTCTTTGGATCCTCCATGAGCGTCACCGTAACGACGAACTTCTCTTTCTGCTTTAACTTCTTCATCAATGTCCGGCCAGCGAGCGCATTGAACGTCTGGTCAGTGCCACACAGTTCGACATCGACATCCATCGCAACGCTATCGTATCCCTGCATCAGCGGATAGAAGAACTCATGCAAGTAAATGGGCAGTTGCTCCTGTATCCGCTTCTCGAACATATCCCTCTCAAGCATCTGTTGCACCGTAAAGTTTGAAGCGAGGCGGATGACATCCTCGAAACTCAGTTTGGAGAGCCAGTCGTGATTGTACTTCACTCGGGGTGGGTTGACCTCATCGCCGAAATCCATCAGAGGTGCTATCTGTTCCTTCCAGGCGGCGATATTGTGTAGCACTTCCTCACGGGAAAGCTGGGTCCGAGCTGACTTCTCGCTTGTCGGGTCCCCGATCCGCGCTGTGAAGTCTCCAAAGAGAACAATCGTCTCATGCCCAAGTTTCCGGAATTTCTCGAGCAGCATGATATTTTTCGCATGGCTGAGGTGCAGTGTCGGTGCGGTCGCGTCGAAACCGATGAAAAATCTCATCTTTTCCCCGCTCAATAGCCGAACCCGGAAACTTTCCTTGTCGGGGAGAATTGAAACGATGGTACCTCGGCTCAAAATATCATCGACGAGTTGTTCCTGAGTCTTTTCCATAGGTTCATTCTACCATCCCTCCTCACGATACACGATTCCTTTCTTGATGTATTCAAGAGTGTCTCGGATGTACGGAATAGTGAGCTCCGGTAAATCATCCGCAAAAAACCACTTGAGCTCTTTCGTTTTTTCGGGTTCTCGATTCTCCACCTCGCCGGACCAGCTCTCAATCAGAAAAAACACATTCACTCTTTCCGATGTGTCTTCAGCTTTCCGATGGTTTATATGGACGAGACGGATATTTTCAGGAATCAAATCAATTCCCAATTCCTCTTTCATCTCTCTTATGAGTCCCGATACGAAACTTTCACCCACTTCGATATGACCGGCCGGGAGTCCCCATTGTCCATCACAATAGCCGCTGTTTTGACGCAGACCAAATAATATCCTGCCACCTTGTTTCAGAATTGCGTAGGAAGCGAGTATCGCGGTTGGAAGATGCTGCCCCATATCTAGAGACCGAGTTTGCGTTTCGCGAGGCGGTACTGATCATCCGACATCTGCCCCGCCTTCTTCATCGCCTCGAGCTGAGCGATGATTTCGCCTTTGTGCTTCTCGATATTCTTCGGCGTCATGGCTTTCTGCATCACTTTCTGCCGTTCCGCAGGCGACATCTTCAAGACGCGCTTCATCGCAAAACGCTGAAACATATTCATATCCTTGGCCCCGGGAGCGCATTGAATTCGGCTTCGAGCTTGGCTGTCGTATCTTCGGCAACCACACCCGCTTCTTTGCGATCATCTTTCTTAAATGGGTTCCACTTCATAAAATATTAGTTGTTAGTGATTAGAATCTTAGTGACTAGTGTGAGACTTTCTCTTGTTTGGCAGTCTCTCCCTAAAAACTAGAAACTATACACTAGTTACTGATTTTGGAAACTTCATCTTGAAACGCGAGACGAGGAGGGCCGAGGCGACGAAGATCGACGAGTATGTGCCGAAGCCGACGCCGACCAAGAGCGCGACGGCGAACCAGCGCACGCTCTCCCCGCCCCAGACCGCCACCGCGATGAGGACGATGATGACCGTGAGCGAGGTGTTCACCGAACGGACGAGCGTCTCGTTCAGCGAGCGATTCACGATTCCCTCGAAATCCGTCCCGGTTCGCGCGCGCAAGAGATTCTCTCGGACCCGGTCATAGACGACGATCGTGTCATTGACCGAGTAGCCGAGGATGGTGAGAAGTGCCGCGATGAACGGCACCCCGACTTCGACACCAGAGAAGTGCCCCAGGAGACTGAAAACACCGGTCGTGATAATGATATCGTGCGCCAGAGCGATGATAGCACCCGCCCCGTATTCCCAGCTCGTCACCGGATACGAAACCCGCCGGAACGCCCACGCGACATAGAGCGCGATACCGAGGAGCGCCAGCGCTGTGCCCGTGAAAGCCTGTGACTGCATCTGATTCGAAACCGAAGCGCCGATGAAGTCCACGCGCAACTGCTCGACGGCCGGATCGATGCCTTTCAAGGTCGTCAAAACCTGGCTATTCGTCGTTTCATCCGATGCCAGATAGCGCAAGAGCATCCCCCGCTCGGCCGTCGGTTGCACCGTGAGGCTTTGGAGTTCCATCGCCCCCAGCTTCTCCCTGACGACATCCGCCGTCGGCACGGCTGTCTCGGTGAAACGCACTTCCATCAGTGTTCCACCTTTGAAATCAATACCCAGGCGCAACCCCCACCCGGCAATACAGATGATACTCGCCAGGGTCAAAAGACCTGAGAAGACGTAAGCGTATTTGCGCTGCTGGATGATGGGGAGCTGCATAGGCTTAGTTTTTCGGGGTATCAAGTTTTTTCGGTGTCACAAGTATCCACGGACGTTTCTCCATCCAATCCGCAAAGAGGAAGTTCACCATGATCCGGACGAGGACGACCGCGGTGAAGAGAGAGAGGAGCACGCCCAAGGCGAGGATGATCGCGAAGCCCTTCACAAAGCCCGTGCCCATACCGATGAGGATGATCGTCGTGATGAGTGTCGAGAAGTGGCCGTCCCGAATTGATGGCCAGGCCCGACGGAAACCTTCGTGCAAAGCCTTGCGCATCGATTTACCAAATGAAAGCTCTTCGCGGGTACGTTCAAAGATGAGCACGTTGGCATCGACCGCGATACCGATCGACAAGACGAAGCCCGCGATCCCAGAGAGGGTCAGGGTGATGGGGAACGGCGTGAAGATCGACAGTTTGAAGAGCGCGAGAAGCATCGCCGAGTAGAGGAGGAGGGCCAAGACCGCGATGAACCCGAGGAAGCGGTAGAAAAGCAGCATGAAAACAGAAACCGCCGCGAGGCCATATATCCCCGCCCGGACACTCTGGTCGAGGGCAGAGCGACCAAGTGATGCATCGATCGACTGCTGCGAGACGAGTGTGATCGGCACCGGCAGCGCCCCTTCATTGAACCGCTTCACCTCTGCATTGGCTTGGGCCAGGGTGAAATTGCTCGTGATAACCGCCTGACCATCGCGAATTTCCGCCTGTACCGTCGGCTGACTCACCACTTCGCCATCAATGAAGATCGCCACGGGCTTGCCGACATTACGCGAAGTGATATCAGCGAAGAGCCTCGTCCCCTCCTCGTCAAAACGGAGTGCAATCTGCGGCGACCCGACGCCCTGTGACTGATAATCGACGTACACGTCTTTCAGATTTTTCCCCGACAAACCCGTCGCTTTGTAGCGGAGCTGAGGAAAGTCTTCGATCGCATACTTCGGGAACAAAATGTGGGCGATGTTCACTTCACGTTCTTCTCCTTCACCCCCGTCTGCCGCCGAGGTAGATCGCTCATCGAGTTTCTTCAGGATATGCCAGCCGAACGTCGTCTCCACAAGCGCAGGATGCACGGATCCTGTTGCAAAGTTCGGGTCAAAGGCAACGGCATCAAATTCGGGTACATAGCTCCCTGACTTGGCAAAGCCGAGTTCGCCCCCATTCTCCTTGGCGCCCGGATCCCGGCTCCAGGTCTTGGCGAGTTCGGTGAAATCACTGCCCGCCAGCGCGTTCTCGAGGATCTTGCCCGCGGTTTCCTGTGACTGTGCATTCGCTGCATCAATTTGTGCCTCCGCTTCCGGACCAGCCAGTTCGCGGAATTCAAGGAATGGCGTCTCCTTGATCATCGACTTCGCTTCTTCGACGTCCTTCACACCAGGAAGTTCCACGATGATCCGACTCTCACTGCCCGACCGCGAAAGCTGCACGACTGGTTCGCCCACGCCGAACGCATTGACTCGTCGTTCAATGACATCGACGGCCGCCTGCAACGCATCATCTCGCTTGCTCGTGTCGAGATCCGTTGTATCCGCTGCATATTCCAAGTGAATGCCTCCTTGCAGATCCAGACCGAGATTGACTTTTGCCTGCGAGAAAAAGCGCTCGACCGGCGGGGCAAAGGAAACGAGTTTCGGATAGGCAATAAGACCGGAAACCAGTGCGAGGAGAACGACCCCCGCGAATTGAAAGCGGATTTTCTTGATAGCGTTCATATGGTCTTCAGTATATCGGAAGAAAATGGCTTAGGCAAGCCAGTGGATTCCATCAATTTTCGCTGAAAAACAACCGTTTTTTGACTATGACTCCGGGACAAAGTGAGGCTACCTTACTGAGAAATACATAGTCCCCAATATTCATTCTAGGAGGTTAGTTCCCGTGCCAGTCTCTTCTTGTCGACGAAGGTATACTTTATCCAGCTAGTCAGGAAAAGCCACCGGACAACGGGTAATCCATGTGACCGATGATGAAGAATGTCACACGTAATGTGGAATATAAATCCCACAATGACGTATTTTAGGAATGGATAATACGCAGACAAAAAAAGCAGTAAGGCATTAAACTCTACCGTGTGAAACAAATATATAATGTCGACATACATTCTGTTGGGTCTACCCTGTATCGTTGGTTTATAAATATTTTCATTTAATCTCTTGATTCCCCCGAGCGTGTACGCCTTCTCTTCTATGATGAGTTGTACATGATCGAGATCGATTAAAATAGAGGCGGCAATTGCGATAATAACATTCTCTGATATCGTTATCGGATAGAGACCAAGTAAGACAGGACTTGCCAAAAGATGTTCAGAAAGTTTCATAAAATATTTTGCTGAGGCTCTGGGACGAAGTAGGAAACTACTCGTTATATTTCATATTGTTTATTTCCCCAGCCGCTCTTCGAGACGCTTCAGACGGCGTTTGGCCTCACGCTCCAGACGCAAGGCAAATGCCGCATAGTCCGGGATGGATTCCAACTGACCATTCGCGAGGAGGAAGGCCTGGTCGAGGTGCACATGCGAGAGGAAAGCTCGATCGTGCGTGATGAGAATGACAGTCCCGGGATAGGCCGTCAGGGCGTCTTCCAGGGCCTCGATCGCTTCCAGGTCGAGATGATTCGTCGGTTCATCCAGGATGAGAATATTGGCATTGGCATGGACCAGCGACGCGAGCACCAGTCGGACGCGTTCGCCAGGGCTAAGCCGTCCGATCTTGACATCCGCATCGTCAGGGACGAAACCGAAATGAGAGAGGAGAACAAGCACATCGCTTCGCTCATACAGTCGGAAGCGTTTCGCAAAATACGTGATGGCTGTCTCGGCGAGCGGGAGGTTTTCCCCTTCCTGCATCAAGTCCCCAAAGACCGCCCCTTTACCAATGCGCACCGTGCCAACCAAAGGTGGTATCAGTCCCATGATGGTCTTCACGAGTGTCGACTTGCCTGAACCGTTGGCTCCGAGGATGACCGTCCGCGAACGGAACGGGAGGCGCAACACGATGCCCTTGGCAACCGGCTGCTTTTTTTCATACCCGATGGAGACGCGTGAGAGTGTAATCGTCGGCGGGACCGTCTTGGCACCTGGAACGAGCGTGAACTCGAGTGGCGGCCGTTCAAAGGGCTTCTCGTGATCATTAAGCCGTACCAATCTGCCTTCAAGCGCTTTGGCCGAACCGGTGAATTTCTTGATCGCCCGCTCTTTCTTGTAATTGGCCGCGAGCTTGTCGCGATCCGGACCGCGCTTTTTCTTCGTCGCATCCGCCCAGTGAATCTTCTCGGCCGCCGAAGCCACGACCCGTTCTCGCTCACGTTCCTGCGCACCATAGAGTTCCTTGGCCCGGCGGAGGGCATGTGCCTTGGTCTCGGCATACACGGACCAGTTGCCGCTGTAGAGCACGACCCCATGCTTCACCGGATCGATGGCGAGCACTCGATCAACGACATGGTCGAGGAAAGTCCGGTCATGCGAAGCTACCAATAATGTCGCACCGGAACGCACCAGATAGGCCTCGAGCCAGAGAAGTGCTACCAGGTCGAGATTATTCGTCGGCTCATCCAGGAGGAGGAGATCGACGCCTGAGAGGAGCACCGCGGCCAAAGCGAGCTTTCGTTTCTCACCGCCCGAAAAAGTATCCAACGAACGATGTAAGTCAAGTGAATCAAGCGCCAGCCCATCCAGGATGCCCTTGGCCCGATCAAGGAAGGCATAGCCACCCAGCCGCTCGAAATGCTCGCGGAGTGCCTCATACTGCGCCAGGCGAGTTGGTTGATCAATCTCTGGTTCGAGTTCGGCCATCTCGGTCTCCAGAGCACTGATACCGGTTGCCTGATAGAGGAATTCCAAGGCAGTTTCATCGCCCGTCGCGATCGTCTCTTGGGCCAGATAGCCGACGAGCACCCCCTTGGCAAGGACCACATGACCCTTGTCGGCTGATTCAATCCCAGCAATGATCTTGAGCAAGGTTGATTTGCCCGTGCCATTTTCGCCGACCAAGGCCATCCGCTGCCCACGAGTCAGATTGAACGACACCTCGTGGAGGAGACGGCGCGTGCCAAAACTTTTTCTGATGCGTTTGACGGAGAGCATAGGTAGTTGGCTACGGTAGCAGAATTTCCACCAAAGGGAAAGGCTATACCTTTTGTCGCTGTAGATATTCTTCCGTCGACTGGAGGACACGCTTGGCATTACTAAAAGTAACTTTGGCAAGTGCAGCTTCAAATGGAAGCCAGAGGAAACCAATATGCTCATGGGAAATCACCACTTCGGTCGAAGTAAGCGCCCGAGCAGGATAGAAATGGACAATTTTGAAAATCCAGGTACCACGCCCTTCGCGCTTGCGTCGCTCATACTCATTGCCCCGAGCCTCATAGAAATAGCGGATACTCACCCGCTTTGGATAGACTTGAATGTCCCTGATACCGGTCTCTTCCGCCGTCTCCCGGCGGAGTGTGTCCTCTTCTGTTTCCCCCGCTTCCATGTGACCTTTGGGAAAGTCGAAGTGACCGCTCGGATACTGGAGAATGAGGTATTCCCGCGTCCCATCAGGAGTCAGCCGGCACAGCACGCTCCCAACCGAAACCTCCCAGACCACTGGAAAACCGAACAAGCCGAGCATCTGACACAATAATTTGTTCACTGGTAAGTGCATATGTCCCTAGACTACAGGGAAAGCGACACATTGACAAAGCAGATGAAACGCGGTTCACTGATGCGTCCTACGGGGAACACAACATTGCGCCTGCCATGCCGTATAATGAATCCATGCCCAACCTCTTTTCTTTCCTCCAATGGCTGGTCCGCCAGACGACTTGGGTCGTTCTCATTCTCTCACTCGGCCTCGTCGTCGGCGGTTTTTCTATTTACTATTTCGATGCCGCCGAGACGCTCAATCTCGACAAACATCCGCTGAAGGAAACGACGCTGCTCTATGATCGGACCGGGAAACAAATTCTCTATGCGGTCCACGGCGAAGAGAACCGTCGTGTCGTCACACACGATGAGATACCGGAAACGATCCGCCAGGCGACCGTCGCGGCCGAAGACGCACATTTCTTCACTCATCCAGGGATCGATCTCATCGCCATCCTTCGCGCTGCCATCGTCAATGTCCAACACCAAGACATCTCACAGGGCGCCTCGACCATCACGCAACAACTTGCCCGAGCCCTCTTTCTCACCCGCGAGCGAACCTGGATCCGCAAGGTGCGCGAGATTGTCCTCGCAATCAAGATCGAAAAGTCGCTTTCCAAAGAAGAGATTCTCGACCTTTATCTCAACACCGTCCCCTACGGCTCGAATGCGTACGGTATCGAGGCGGCAGCTCAGACATTTTTCGACAAGCATGCCAGCGACCTCACGACTGACGAGGCTGCCCTCCTCGCCGCACTCCCCAATGCACCGACCCTGTATTCGCCATATGGCAAGAGTCAGAAAGCTCTGATCACTAGGAAGGAAACCATCCTCCACAAAATGCACGAGCTCGGTACGATCTCGACTCCAGATATGGAGACCGCCTTGGCCGTCAAGACACTCGAGAAAGTGGTGCCCCTCGAACGGAAGATTCAGGCTCCGCATTTTGTCTTTTTCATCCTCGATCAGCTGAAGAAAGAGTTCAATCAGGAAGTACTCGAAACAGAAGGGTTTAATGTGTACACCTCGATCGACCTCGACCTGCAACATGCTGCTGAAAAAATTGTTGCCGAAGGGGTGAAGAAAAATTTCGCTCGTGACGCTTCGAACGGAGCGCTCGTTGCCCTCACACCGAAAGACGGCGAGATTCTCGCCATGGTGGGCAGCCGGGATTATTTCGATACGAACATCGACGGCCAAGTGAACGTCGCTATCGAGAAGCGTCAACCCGGCTCGACTTTTAAACCCTTCGCCTATGCGACGGCCTTCGCAAAAGGCTTCACGCCCGAGACACGGATCTATGACGTCCCGATCAACTTCGGTGCAGATGGAACCGGCACCGAATACATCCCGAACAATTATGACGGTCATTTCCGAGGACTTATCACGATGCGGGCTGCCCTCTCTCAGTCGCTCAATATCCCAGCCGTCTCCACACTCTATCTCGCCGGCATCCCCGAGACGATCGCCCTCGCGACCGCGATGGGTATCACCACTCTGACTGAGCCCAGCCGCTACGGACTCGCGCTCGTCCTCGGCGGAGCGGAAGTGAAGCTCGTCGATCTCACCAGCGCATTCGGCGTCTTTGGCCAGGAAGGCAAGCGTGTTCCAACCGATGGCATCCTGCGCGTCGTCGACCGTGAAGACCGCAACTTGCACAAGCGGATCACCAATTCGGATACGGTCATCGGGGCCAATATCACCAATCAGATTAGCTCCATCCTCTCGGATAATGCCGCTCGGGCGCCCGTGTTCGGATCATCGAGCCCGATCGCCTTCCCTGCTGGGACCGGTGTCGCGGCCAAGACTGGCACGACGCAGAATTTCCGCGATGCCTGGACGGTCGGCTATACGCGCGATGTCGCCCTCGGGGTCTGGACGGGCAACAATGACAACACCGCGATGGAAGCTGGATCCGACGGCATTTATACGGCCGCACCGATGTGGCGCAGTATGATGGATACGCTGCTCGAGAAATACCCGCCCAGCCCATTTACCCCGTATACGCGTGAGTCAGCCGACGACGGCACACTCGCACCGAGCGATATCGCCGGTGGCACGCCGGAAATCGTCTACTATGACAAGAAGACCGGCAAGAAAATATCCGAGACCAAAGCCAAGAAGAAAAAGCAAAGTGATGTCGAAGTCCGAATCGTGGATGGCGGTATGACCTTCAAGTATTCAAAAGAGAAAGGGAGCGACAATCTCCTCTTCAAACCTACAACCGCGGCGGATCTCTTGAAGATCTATTATCCGAATGGGAGCTAGCTTCTTGGGAAATATCTGCTTTCGTGTCGCTCTGTCCTACCGAATAGATATATAACCGATGACTGTAGACTATCTCGATAAGCCCTTCAGGCGGGATGAGAGCATCAGCAGGAAACCGTGGTGCCTTGGAGGAAAGTTGGTTCCTGGATTTTGTAGGTACAACTCCCGCCAAGACAGTCCGCACTGGGCTTGATATTGTAGTAGTAGAGGCTGCCGGGGACCACGGGACAACCTGTCCCACCGATAGTAAGTGGCGGTGTGGTTCCGCCTGCCCCGGTCTTTGTGCAGAGAGGATTTGAGAAATCATTTGGTTTGGTGGAAAGTGAAACCGTAGTGGAGACCGGAATACCGAGTCCAGTATGACCGAACAGTGTGATATTTTGTCCCGTCGTCGGAATCGGACCGGTAGCAATATAGCGAATCGCCGCTACAGAACCGCCTTTCAATGAATACCCATTATAGGTGGCAGGGCACGTGGCCGCGGCGAAGGCACCATTGACACAACCGGGAATTTGAGAGTAACTGCCGCCATCTGACTGGTCAAAGACGCGCACATTGGTCATCCCACTCGGGATCCACGTCCCACTCCCAAACCCCGGATCCCCTGGCGCACCAGCCGAGCAGGAGTTGGTTCCCCCCGTCCCTCCACCCCCATCACTCCCACTCCCTCCCGAACACGCCCCCGTGACAAAGTTCTGCCCCTGGAAGGTCATCGTGGCACTCGTCCTTGGGGTGTAGGAAAGGATCGAAGCATTGAGGGTCACTTCACAGTAGTTGCCCTGAGCATTCGTCAGGCGTTGGGTCCCTGGACTCAAGACCTGGAAGGAGCTGCCTGTGACACTCCCAATGGGGACGGTGATCTGAGGGGACAGATCAGCTCCCCAGCCGAGGAGACTCATCCGACAGGTGACTCGATAGGTGAGCTGGTTGTTGGCATCGACACTCACTTCCCAACGGACGGGCAGGTTGTTGCCGGCTTGGGTGAAATCACTCACCCAGCTCTTGCCATACAGGAATTGGAGAGACCCCGGATCGGGACACATCGCCCCGGTCCCGGGCGTACTCCCAGGATTGGCAGGTGTCGTCACTCCCACCACATTCGACCAGGTTGAGACTCCAGCTGAGGTGACCGCGCGGACATGGTAGGAATAGCTGGTACCGGGAGTGAGGGTGGTGTCGGTAAAACTCGTGGTATTGGACGTACCCAGGAGGTAAAGACAGTACAGGTCAGTCCCGTACAGCGTTCCACCTCATACCCGGTCGCTCCAGGCACTGCTCCCCATGAGAGGATTGCACTCGAAGCAGACGGAGCCGTCACACCAAGGCTCGCTGGCGAAGCGATGGGAGTAACAATGACCGCGCCGGATGTATCTCTGGGCAAGGTGACGAGATCACCTCCACCTCCCAGGCCTCCACCCGTGCCACTCGCTCCACCTCCGCCCGTACTAGGGGTGGGGGTGGTTGTAGCCACCGCTCCCGTCGAGAGGGATGTGGTACTACAGCTCACCGTATCCCAACCGGTACGGATGAGACCGGTTGTAGTATTGATGATGGGAAGCGTCAAGATGAAGTTGACCGTGACCCAGGCTAAGAGGACGACACCGAGTCCAATCAAAGCCGCGAACATGCCTCCTTTGGCAAAGGTCATGCGACCTTCATTCCCCCCTGAGGTGAGGTAGATGATGGCCATCGCGACCAAGACGGCGACCGCGACTGCGGCCATGATGTTTCGGAGGAAGACGACGATGCGACTTAAGCCAACTAACAGGTGGCAGAGGGTGCAACGGGATGTGCCTTGAGTAGGATCCGTACTAGCGAGGATATCGGGGTCTGGGGTGGAGAGGCCACAAGGAATGAGGCCTGCGTGGAGAGACGTGGTGGGGACGAGGGAGAGGGTCGTGGTAGCGAGAATGAAGAGAGCGAGGAAGATGAGAAGGGAGCGGGGCATTTTTTTGAGAGGTGGGTTTTTGGGTAGTGTAGCACTCGCCGTACTGATTTCACAGAGGGCTAACGGGCTAATCTCGCCGAAGTGCTTCCATTGGCGTAAGCGAAGCGGCTCGGTAGGCTGGCGCGAGCCCAAAGATGACTCCGACTCCCGTCGAAAACCCTACTCCCAAGAGAAACGACTGAAGAGAAAATGAAAGTGGCAAAGGAAAACCAAAATAGGTGAAAAGGGATCCGAGTGCCAGTGTCAGCAACATTCCTAAAAGGATGCCAATAATGCCGCCAAGAAGCGTAATAATCAGCGCTTCAAACAGGAACTGCTGCAGGATGCTTTTTGACGTCGCACCGACCGCCTTCCGCAAACCGATCTCCGATGTCCGCTCCGAAACAGACACGTACATGACATTCATAATTCCAACACCGCCCACCACGAGCGAGATAGACGTCAGAGCGAGGAGGAGAATGGACAGCGAGCCAAGTACGTCCCCGAGTGTTTTTTGAGTTTCCTTGGTCGATGTCACTGAAAAATCGTCTTGGTCTGGATCGGTGATGTCGTGCCGTTTCCGAAGGAGTGCCACAATATCGGCTACCGTCTCCGCTTCGCGAGCTGCGTCTTCCATCTTGACCGAGACAAACTGAACATAATTCACCCCGAGCAGTTTTTTCTGCAACGTCTGTACCGGTACATAAGTGAAGGTATCGAAGTTAAGGAATGCCACAGCCCCGCGTGACTCAAGCACCCCGATCACCCGATACTTTTCACCCTTCAAAGTGATATACTGCCCCACCGCATCACTCGATCCAAAAAACGTGTCCTTGGTGTCGCTCCCCAATACAGCCACCTGCGCGAGGCTTGCATCTTCCTCTTTTGTAAAAAATCTCCCACTGGCCAGCTTGAGATTCTGATCGACGAGCGCGACATCGGGGCCCGTACCAAACAAAGAAATACGTTTCCCGACCGAACCATAGGTGGCTCGTTCTTGACCGATGGTGCCCGCATAAACTGCTCCGACATTGGCAATTTTTTGTATCGCTTCACCATCCTTCACGGTCAGCGTGGTAATCTGCGTCCCTTGCGCCCGTCCCGTCGAGTTCTCACTTGACATCGCTGTCGTGTTTGGAATTTTTACTTCAACTTGAATCAAATTCGAACCGAAACTTTCGACCTGCCCCAGTATGTACCCCTTCACACCGTCACCGAGCGCGGTCACGACGACAATGGCAAATACGCCGATCACTACTCCGAGCAAGGCGAGAGCCGTCCGTGCTCGATGCGTACGGATGGTGCGGACAGCGAAAAGGAATGGGGTGAAGCGTCTTTTATTCATAGCGAAGCGCTTCCATCGGACTCACCTTGGACGCCTTGAAGGCAGGATACAGTCCGAAGGTAATGCCGATAACCAATGAAACCGAAAAGCCGATAGCCACGGAAGAAAGCGGGACCAGGAACTGCCACTCATACCCCAGGCGCGGAATGATGAGTGCAGCGACATATGCTATACATATGCCAAATATGATGCCGATACAGCCGCCCACCAGAGTGATCACCGAGGACTCGATGAGGAACTGCGTGATGATGTGCGACGGCCGGGCACCCACAGCTTTCCGCAAGCCGATCTCGCGTATGCGTTGCGAAACCGAAATCAGCATCGAATTCATGATTCCGATACCGCCTACCAGAAGCGAGATAGAGGCGATCGCGATCAAGAAATATTTCAGAACGTCAGTGATGGTTGTCAGGATACCAATCGCCGCTTTGGTGCTCCGCACTGAAAAATCCGACTCTTCGCTATCTTCCAGATGATGCCGCTTGCGCAGGAGAAGGGTCATATCAACAAGCGTCCGTTCGATATTGGCCGGATCATCCACTTTGCCGCGGCCGAAATTGAGATAATCGATTCCGAGCAAGATCTTCTGGGCGGTCCCGAGAGGAACGTACACCAACACGTCGGGGTTGGAAAAAGCTGCCGAGCCGCGCGCCTCCAAAACGCCGATTACCTTAAAAGGATTTTTCTTGATGGTCACAACCTGACCGATCGGATCCTGACCAGGGAAGAGATCCGTCGCTCGCGTCGCTCCCAAAACTACTACCCGCGAAAGATCGTTTTCTTCTTCCGGAAAGAAAAAGCGCCCCTGGGCCACCTTGATATTCTCGACGGCGATCATCTCCGGAGAAACCCCTTGAAAACTCGCTTCAAAAGATTCAGTATCGGACTCGATAGTCGCCGAGCCACTCACATATCCAGATACAGCTGACAAATGCGGCACGTTCCGGCGCTCTCGAAGTGCTTTCAGATCTTCGTTCTTGAAGGTCGTAGTTACGATACCGAGCGCTGAAGCGGGTGGACCTTTTTCTTCGGACGCCCCAGGCAAGATGGCGACGAGATTTGATCCGACACCCTCGATCTGAGACAGCACCAGTCTCTGAGCGCTCGCCCCGATCGCCATCACCATGATCACCGCTGCAACCCCGATCACGACTCCAAGCACGGTCAAAAAAAAGCGCAGCTTGGAGGCTGTCAACGATCGATACGTTATCTTTATCGGATCTGATATCTTCATAGACTCTTCATTGCGGGCCACCGAAATCCATCTTTCCACCCGGTACTATTTGAGCAGCTCGGTTTCGCTGTTCGCGATTCGCCGCTTCTCGACCGCTTCATCCGCGATGATTTCCCCGTCAACCATTCGGAGGATGCGCTTCGCATGCTCTGCCGTCGCGGTCTCATGCGTTACCAGAATGATGGTTCGCCCCCCTTCATTCAGTCGCTGCAAGATAGCCATCACCTGGAGTCCAGCTTTGGAATCCAGATTTCCGGTTGGCTCATCCGCAAATATAATGTCCGGATCGTTTACCAAAGCGCGGGCGATAGCAACCCGTTGCTTTTCCCCGCCGGAAAGCTGATTCGAAAGATAATTCGCTCGGCGAGTCATATCGACCGCTTCGAGCGCCGCCTCGACCCGCACGTGATTCGACGCGTCAGCGGCATCATCGTACAGGAGCGGAAGCTCAACATTTTCCGAAACCGTCGTCTTGGGCAACAGATTGAACGCCTGGAAAATAAACCCGACCTTCTTATTCCTGAGTCGCGCCAGTTCATCATCGGAAAACTTCGTCACATCTTTGCCATCCAGGAAATACTCTCCACCCGTCGCCCGATCGAGCAAGCCCAAAACCTGCATCAAGGTCGACTTGCCCGATCCTGATGGTCCCATGATCGCGAGGAACTCGCCTTTTTCGATTGCAAAATTCGCCCCGATGAGTGCGCGCGTTGCAACGCCATCACTTTCATAGGTCTTTTCCAAACCGCGAACTTGTATCAGAGCCATGTGAGGAAGTAATTTATCGCTACTTTGTCTGGGTGGCACCGATGGTCACCTCGTCCCCTTCCCTCAATCCGGTCTTCACCTCGATCGTACCGTCATCACCCTCAAGTCCCGTGGTTACTTCCACTTTCTTAAACGTTTGATCCGCCTGTTTCACCTGTGCAAAAGTCTTCGTTCCTTCCTTCGTCAGCGCCCGAAACGGCACCCAGAGCACATTCGTCCGCATAGCCGTTTGAATATCGATATTTCCCGTCATCCCCTCTTTCAAATGCTCATCGCTTCGGGCCAAGCGAAACTGAACTTTGTAGGAAACCACATCCTGCACGACCGTCGCAGCCGGATCGATATGGAACACTTCGCCTTCGAAAATATCATCCGGAGACAATGAATCAAATGTGATCGCTGCCTTCATACCTAAAGAAATTTTAGCGATATCGGATTCCGGTACCCGCGATTCGAGGACGTATGCTTCCGGCTTGATGACCCGAGCAATTACCTGCCCCGGTGTCACTACCTCTCCCACTCGAGCATCAAACTTCGAAATACTCCCGCTCATCGGCGCGGTCAACACATTCTCTTTCATCTGAAGCTCCAGCGTCCGGACCCGCTCACGCGCTTGTTCGGATGCCAACTTTTTGGCCATCCGCTCCTCCGGTGCGGGTGAGAGACGTTTCCGCAAGATGAGCTGCTCTGCTTGTTCGGCAATCCGGGCCGTGATGCGTGCATCTTTCAACTGAGAATACAGCACATCGCGATCGATAGAAGCGATCCGATCCCCAGCCTCTACCGAGTCACCGGTTTTCACATACAGAGCGTCAATCGTGCCAGCGGAAAGAAAGGCCAAATCCGCATATTCCTCTGGAATGAGCTCACCCGTGACGCTCACCGTTTCAGAAACATCTCCCTGCTTCACGGTTTCCGTCTGAACGGGAATGCTCGTATCGCGGACTTTGAAATAATAATATCCTCCCCCGACGAGGAGCACAGTGATGAGCGCGAGGAAAATTCGTTTCTTGGTAAACATAGTCATTTGATGCACCCATTTCAAAATATAAAGCGAAATACCCTAGAACATCCCTTTTTTCTCCGCCGCCTCATCCATCGCAAGGTTCGCTTCGGCATCGGCAATCGTGTTCTCTTCCCGTGGCACATGGACGAAGGCGACCGAATGAAAATCAAGCATCAGATTCCAAACTTCGAGAAAGTACGGCTGAAGCTTCGCGTTCTCGATCTTGTACTCGTGGTTCAGCTGCCGGCACGCCAGTTGCGAATCCATCCGACACTCGATCTCCGCCGTCTTCGCCTTCGCTTTTCCCAAAAGTGATCTCGTCTTCTTCAGCGCGGATGCGATCGCCGCGTATTCCGCTTCATTGTTTGTCCGGACACCGAGGAATTCGCCATAGCGCTTACCCAGCGTCTCGAGATACACACCGAGAGCCGCCGGTCCCGGATTCCCCCGTGAGCCGCCGTCCGTATACACGATTATCTTTTGCATAGGCTCAGTATACCAGAGGATAGGGTGCACCAAAAGAAAAAGCCCCGTCTAGATGTTCCTGTCGGGGGCCTTCAACGAGGGCTGATGCGGCACGGCTGTCAGTGAGCGTCTGCTTCGGCAGCCAGCTGTGCCTTTTGCCACTGTTCGTAGTGAAACTGTAGCGCCTCCGACCGCGTCCGTTGGCACATGAGTGCCGCGAAATCTTCGTCATATTTTTGTTTTGCTGCGTCCAATTCCGCGGCCATCTTCCGCATTGTCTCGTCCAATTGTTCACGGTGACGAGCGCTCGTCGCGACGATTTCTGGGATGAGTGCCAAGATACGAGGCACATACTGCGAGAGTTTGGTTTGCTGCACGCCGAGTCTCAGTACTGCTTCGATAACCCCTACATGACTATCATCGAGCCCTCCGTTTCGAACGGTCGCCTCGAGCACCTCTAAAGCACAGGGTGTCCCAATACTAAGCGTCGTTGACGATAACGCCCCCAATTTTTCGACCACCTTGTGGAACAGCTGATCCAGCGGTATCCACGTGAACGGTTCACTCTGCTGGCCATCCAACCACACGAAGACTTGGTCGACGATCGGTACACCGGTCCAATCAGACGCGAGTCGACCGAACAGAAGCAGCTTGAGTTGCGGCGGCCGCTCATATTCAACGACATGGCGCTTTTCTGGACCGCCGTCACCGCTTCCCAGCCGAGACGAGACTTCCTCATAGTCTGTGACTGCAAACAGCTGCCCGGAAAATTCGGGAAACAACGGCGCTATCAGCCCTTGACTACCGCCAAGAACAAGAGGCGGAACCCTTGGGTCCAGCGGAAGCGGATAGAGGGAGACTGTGTTGCCACTGCTAATGACGCGGAATTGCATGACGCACTCCTCAGATCGGTTGGGGCCGAAGCCCGGAAGAACTGACCGCAAAGTATCGAAAATAAGGAGCGCTGTCAATCTGACCTACCGCGGTTTGATATCGAGTAATTTCAGCTGCAATGTCGATCGTCCGTTCCAAGCATTCTCTTCGATCTGACAGACGATAGAGAGTTGATTGCCCGGGCCCAGGTCCGGAAAGGCCGACACCATGGACCACCCGACCGCATCAAACGAGTGTGTGAGCGCTGGATGACTGAGCGTGAGCTTCCAGTGTTTGCCGTCCTTGCCGACCGTCCGCGCCTGCTCGATCTCGAGCCCCGAGAGTTGGAAGACTGGCTCCGGATTCCCCTCACCAAACGGTGACAGATCCCGAATCTCCCTCACGAGCCCGAGAGAAAGATCACCTGGATGTAGTTCCGCATCGATCAGGAGCTCTGGTACGGTTTCAACTCCCTGCAGCCGCTCCCGGACAATCGCACCGAACCGCTCGAGGAACGCATCGAACCGATCATTCCGGATAGTGAGGCCCGCCGCCTGTTCATGCCCGCCGAATTTTTCAAAGAGGTCCGCACACGCTTCAAGTGCTTCGATGACGCTGAAGCCTGGGATGCTACGGAATGAGCCCGTACTCGTCACTTCTCCTTGCTGGAAGACACCTGTCGGCTTGCCGATCTCATGGGCGACTTTGCCAGCGACCAAACCCACGACTCCGATCGGAAACTGCGGGCCGATCGCCACGACAAACTTCTCATCGCGAAATTGACGGTCTGCGATGTCTCGGACACTTTCGGCCGCTGTCTGGCTCACTTTCTGACGCGCCACATTGTAGCTCTCCAGTTCGAGCGCGAGGATCCGGGCCTGCACCTGATCCGCTGTGAAGAGCAGTTCATGGGCCGTCTCGGCATGTGCCATCCGGGAAGCTGCATTGATCCGCGGGGCGATCTGAAACGCGATCATCCGCGCATCCGGTGCGTGCTGGTCATCGATGGGGATGCGTCCGACCGCATACATCTCCCGCAGGCCTGGGCGTCGGGTCTTCTGGAGCACGATCAGCCCATACTTCACGAGCACCCGATTCTCCCCGATGAGTGGCATGACATCGGCGACCGTCCCGATAGCCGTGATATCGAGCAGCCACTTCAACTCATCGACTCGCTCAGGCAACAGACGGCGATACAGCGCAGTTGCTACCTTGAAAGATGTCCCGGCACCGCACAGCTCACGAAACGGATAGGTGTCCGCAGGCAACTTCGGGTTGATGATCGCATAGGCCGGCGGGAGCACCGCTGGCACATGATGATGATCGACGACGATCGTCTCCATCCCCAGCGTCAGAGCTTCGGCAATCTCCTCGTGGTTCATCATCCCGCAATCGAGCGTGAGGATGAGCCGGACGCCAGCCGTATGAAAACGAGCGACGGCGATACGACTCAGGCCATGCCCTTCGTTCTGCTTGTGTGGGATATGGATGACGGATTCGATACCGAGCGCTCCGAGTACTTCCCGGATGATGACCGACGAAGTCACACCATCCGCATCGAAGTCACCAAGCACCCCAACCCGTTCACCTCGTGTCCGAGCCTCATCCAATCGCGAGACGACTTTGTCCATATCGCGAAAGAGGAACGGATCGTGGAGATCCCGGTCATAGTCCGGAGAAATGAATCGCTTCAAGTCCGTTTCCGTGACACCGCGCTGGCGGAGCAAGTGATGAGCGATAGAAGACGGCCCCTCGGGGGCCGTGAAGCGGATGAAACCTGGTTTTTCCTTCCACGCCCGTTTCATACTCACGCACTGATGACTTCTCCACTGAAACGCTTGCGGCTCACGTCAGTGATCCGCAAACGCAGCACGTAGCGACCATTGACGCCATCGGGGCTGACAAAGTTCTCCGGCAATCCCATATCTGCAGCAAAGCGCTTGGCATCGAAGCTCGCTGGGTCGAGAGCGACGATGTACTCCACCGCCGAGAGTAGCGCGCGAATTCGCACCGCCACTTCCTTGAGCGGTGTCGTATCCCGAACAATGAAATCATCCACGCCAAGTTCTTTGGATCGATGTTCATCTTCCTGTCGTCCGAGATGGGACAGAAAAACGATCGGGATCTTGGACGTCTCGATATTCTGCTTCAACGTCTGAACCAAGGTGAACCCATCCATCTTTGGCATGATGATACCACTCATAATGAGGTCTGGTTTTGCCGACTCCATCCGCTGCAACGCGTCGAGGCCATTCTCTGCTTCATCGACGATGAAACCGGTCTCTTGGAGAAATTGAGAGTAAATATCGCGCGTCTCCGCATCATCGTCAACGAGCAGGATCCGAGTTTCTTCATCACTCATACGGGTAGAGACAAATTGGATTATATGTTTTTTCAGTATACCCCACACTTCACCGCTCAGACTAGCGATGTTTTGCATCACGGAGTGCTTCGATGCGTTGTCTCGCCTCTTTCGAGAGGTGGCGCGGGACTTCGATGACCGTCTTGACGAGATGATCACCCCGACCGAAACGGCCGAGTTTGGGGATACCTTTACTCCGGATCCGAAAGACTTCACCGGGCTGTGTTCCCGCCGGTATCTTCATCGTCACTTCGCCTTCGATTGTTGCCACGGGCACTTTGTCACCCAAAGCAAATTGATCGAAACGGAGACGCTGCTCCGAGACGATATCGTCGCCCCGACGACTGAGCGTCGGGTGCGGTGCGACATGGACGACGACGTACAAATCCCCCGCAGGCGCCCCGTATTCACCGGCTGCCCCCTCCCCTGCGACCGACAATGCCTGGCCGTCTTCGATCCCTGCCGGGATCGTGATATCGCGTGAAACTTCCTGCTGTACCCGACCCTCTCCGTGGCAGACGCTACAGAGCTCGCTGAAGATATGTCCTTTCGCGTGGCAGCGGCCACAAGGCATCGATTGCGCAAAGGCACCGAGTATCGTATTGACGGTCTTCATGATCGATCCCTTGCCATGACAATCCGGACAAGGACTTTCCTTTGCTCCGGTCGCGCCGCCTGTACCATGACACTGGTCGCAGCTCGTGTATTTCCGGAGTCGAACGGTACGCGTGGCGCCCTGGACCATCTCTTCGAAACTAATCGTGACATCGACTTGGATATCTGAACCGCGCCGAGTCCGTGAGCGCTGGCCGCCTCCAGTGAAGAGGTCCGAGAAAAGATCCTCCATATTCGCCCCACCGAAATTGAAACCCTGATTGCCGAAATTTGAGAAGTCAAAACCGCCGAAGCCCTGCCCCGGCTGGCCGGATTGGCCGGCACCCGAAAATGTTTGACCGAACTGGTCATACTGCCGCCGCTTTTCAGGATCACTGAGGATGCTGTACGCCTCATTGATCCCCTTGAACTTCGCCTCATCACCACCCTGTTTGTCCGGATGATGCGCATGTGCGAGCTTGCGGTAGGCTTTTTTTATGTCGTCTTGACTGGCGCTTTTCGGGACGCCCAAAATTGAGTAGTAGTCTTTGGCCATACACTATATTAGCACTCGTCATTATCGAGTGCTAAAGACACCTTGTCAACCCCACCGATAAACGCCTGAGGTACTCAGACGATGACTTCCTGCTCGGCGGGTACTTTCTTCACGACAATGAGGCCGCTTCTGACGAGCGTAGCAAAGATCACAGTCGCGAGCGACAAGACCAGCGGGATGAGAAGCGACAGAATAGGATAAATCGTGAAGAAGAGCAGGATAGCAAGGAAGAATGGGAGGAACGGAACGGCTTTCGTGTTCCCGACCGCATCGCCCGATACAAAGGCTACAGTTTTCTTCCGCAAGGCTTCCGAAAGGAGAGCGTTCATACTCTCGTCCCCATTGACGCTCCGTCCCAAGAGACGCGAGAGCTCCAGCTTCGATCGGATGACTTCCGCTTGACGGACTGCCTCTCCGATTCCATTACTGATGGTTTCTTCTGGTCCGCCGACTTCAACTGCCGGCTTGAGATCGCGGAGAAATTCATCCACCGAAAGATTCCTATCTTGAAGTGCCGCGAGAGAAGGCGACAGCGTACCCGCAAGACGCAAGAGCCACGCCCCCGATCCTTCGGCCAAGTCGAAGCTCGGGACCAACCGATCCCAGGACAGTGTGCTGACATGGGTATAGTACTGGCTCGAAATGACGAGCGAAAGCGCAAGAATGATCGGTGCTACACCCACGGCGACGCTCCGATACAGCGAAAGCCGGATCCGCGCTGTCAACTCTCGTCTGATATGGAGCAGCCCGGCGAAGACGCACAGCCCAGCGACGACACTGACTCCCGCGTGCGCGAGCGTCGGGGCGAAGAAAAAGCTCGATATGACCAGGACGATGCTGGCTGCAGTTTGATACATGCGTTCGTGCCAGACGAGCGCACCGACAGAGAACAGGGTGAGAATGATGAAAAACCACGCAGCCGGAGCGACAAAGACACTCGCACCCTCGACAAGCACCGCATCCATGATCGACGAAAAACCGAAATACCCGATAAGAGCAACCGCAAACAGGAGAATGAGCGCGATGATCGGGCGATTGGAGAGCATAGGACTAGAGGCCGTGCGCGGCGCGATTTCGGCTGTGACCGTCGAAATCCTCAGCGAAGTAAGTGATACGCGTTTCGGGGTCGATCAGGAAGTAGAAGTAGGGATTGCTCGTCGGGTAAAGCGCTGCATTGATCGACATCAGGCTCGGATTGCCGATCGGACCCGGAGGTAGCCCAGTATGCACATACGTATTATAGGGCGAGGTTGACTTCAGATCCTCAAATGTCGGCTGGTCTTTGGCGGTACCGTGGATATAATTGATCGTCGCATCGCTCTGCAGGGCCTGACCGACCGCCAAGCGCTTCCGGAACACATCGCTGATATTTTTCCGGTCAGCCTCAGTCCGGCCTTCCTCTTCGATGATGGAAGCGAGGGTGATCACATTATGGAATGACAATCCCCGCGTGGTTAGCCCGGCAGTGATGACCGGTTCGGCCTTCTCCCCGAAATTCTTCAGCAATTCATTGACGATCAGTTCACCCGTGGCCTGGGCGGGGAAAATGTAGGTATCCGGAAAGAGATACCCCTCGAGACTCGCGCCCGCTGGCAAGTCCGCCAGAAATGGATAACGTTCCTGCCACTTCGGAAACGGTCGGGCAGCAATTGCCAGGAAGTCAGCGCCCGCTAAGCCATTGGCAGTGAGTCGCTCGGCCATCTCATGCATGGTCCACCCCTCAGGAAACGTGATACGGACGCCCGCCGGAACGACCTTACCCGCGACGAATCGATCGACGATATCCGGTACTGACAATTGGCCAGAGAGACTATATTCACCGACTTGGAACTGCTTGTACAAACCCGTCTTTACCGCATACGCGATGAAGGTGAGCGAACCATCAATGATCCCCGCTTTGTCGAGCCGCTCGGCGATCGACACCACCCCTTCCCCACTCTGGATGGTGAAGCGCTGGTTTTCTGACAGCATCCCCCGCGCCGAATCAGCACGGTTCAAGAGATACGCATATGAAACCCCGCCGATCACCACAGCCACGACGAACACTACCCCTACCGCCTTCACCATGCTGATGATGAGACGCATGAGAAAAAAATTAGTAGCCAATGACCTGAATCACGACATCGCGTTCCCGCGCTCCGTCAAACTCGACTGCGAAGATGTTCTGCCGCTCGGTGAGAAGTAGCAGTCCCTTCTCCACCGGCACCGTCTCGCTATTGCCGAGGAGAATCGCCTTACAGTGGGAATGCCCATTGGACCGGCCATCCGACTTCGTCTCGCGGCGCAGTTCAAAGAGATCATGTGAATACTGGTCATCCACTGGGACGACTTTGTAGAGGATGCGCATGAAGTCCTGCAAGAGCATCGGCTCGTTGTGGTTGATCGCGACACCCATAGTCGTATGCGGCACATAGATGAGCACCTGGCCCTCACGGATACCCGAACGGTCCACGATCTCTTGGACCTGGTCCGTGATATCGAGGAACTCGATCTGCGTCGTGCTTTTCAAGTCGATCCGCTCCTTATGGATTTTCATATGTGTTTTTTACCTCCCCCAAAATAAACCGGTGCTTGCTAGATCGCTGCCAGAGCCGCTTGGAGCGCAGCTTTATCCTGGACGCCGACGAACTCCCTCACGACTTGGCCATCCTTGAAGACTTTCATCGTCGGGATGGACATGACGCCGTACGCCTGAGCGATATCCGGATGCTCGTCGACGTTGAGCTTGCCGATCTTGACGGTCGTCATCTCACCGGCGAGCGTGTCGAGGACCGGCCCCATGATCTGACACGGGCCACACCAGGGTGCCCAAAAGTCCACGAGTACGGGCTGTTCGCTCTTCACGACCTCTGTTTCAAAATTATCTTTGGTAAATTCAAGTGCCATATCGATAGCGTCAACGATTACTCCTCCATTTTAGGCGTTCGCTGCGAAAAAAGCAAAAGGACACGACGGCGCGGCGTCATGTCCCGAATTGGGAGGATTGCACCTCAATAGTTTCGTCCGAGACGCGGGACAATAGTTCGGCATACCGAAGAGAAAGTCTCCTCAAATCTGGCTCACCTGTCGCCTCTCCGATATCTATCAGCACCTGGCCCATCTCCTCCAGTGTTGTGGCCGCAGAGAATCGTTGCAAAAGAATCTCCAACCGCTGGTATCTCTCGTACCGATCAATCATGATCCTACTCCCCAGAAAACACAGTGCCCGCAGCATACCCGGCACAACCAGAAAAGTCAAAGTAAAAAAACCTGCCCGAATTCAAACCCCCAAGCCATTTCTCAATCGTGACACTTAACTAGCGATCGCTAGTTAAGTGTCACAAGTCAGGACGATTATTTGTTCTTCAAGATTTCGAGGAAGGCTTTGGGCGGGATGGTGACGCGGCCGGTTTCCTTCATCCGCTTCTTGCCGGCTTTCTGCTTCTCGAGCAATTTCTTCTTACGACTGAAGTCGCCGCCATACATGTAGCCCGTCACGTCTTTCCGAAACGCCGAGATCGTCTCACGGGCGATAACCTTGGCCCCGATGGCCGCCTGGAGTGCGACCGCAAAGGCCTGCCGCGGCAAGACTTCTTTCAGCCGTTCGACAGTCTTCTTGCCTTCCAGGTGAGCCATCCGGGCTGGCACCATGCGTGAAAATGCCTCGACCTTGTCCCCAGCGACGAGGATATCGAGCTTCACTACATCGCTCGGCCGATAGCCGATCGGCTCATAGTTCATCGAGGCATACCCTGATGATGCGCTCTTCAGCTCGTCGTGGAAATTCACAATCACGTCCATAAGCGGCGCCTCGAACGAAATAATGACCCGGCCCTCGTCGATATACTCGGTGTTCTTGTACTCGGAGCGGATCGACTGAGCGAGTTGCATCACATTGCCGAGGTATTCGCCCGGCGTGATGATGGAGAGCGCGACATACGGCTCGTAGATAGTATCGATCCCCGCCGGATCCGGCATGTCCGATGGCGAAAAGAGTGGCACGCGCGCGGATTGGCCGTACAGCTGGAGCTCGTAGACGACCGAGGGGGTCGTGATGGTTGGGACGAGCTCGAATTCACGTTCCAGCCTAGCCTGGATGATCTCCAGGTGGAGGAGGCCGAGGAAGCCACAGCGAAACCCCCGGCCCAGCGCCTGATTGCTCTCGGGCTCGAACGTGAAAGCGGCGTCATTCAACTTCAGCTTGTCGAGCGCATCGCGCATGAAAGCATAATCCTCACCATCCGTCGGATACAGACTCGCATACACGGCCGGCTTGATCTCGCGATAACCCGGCAGTGGTGAGACGGCGCTCGCATCACGATGCCGATTTTCGAGCGTGATCGTATCGCCGACCCGGCAGTGGGCGACATCTTTCAGTCCGGTCGCGATATAGCCGATATCACCCGCTCGAAGCGCTGGTTGAGGCGTGAGTGCTGGCGCAAAATGTCCGACTTCGACAGTGACGGATACCTGTGATGTCCCAAGCATCGAGAGTACATCGTCGCGCTTCACGGTCCCGTCGACGACGCGGACAAAGGCTACGACGCCCTTGTACGTGTCATACACTGAATCAAAGATGAGTGCCCGGAGCGGCTGCTCGATGTCCCCCACCGGCGCCGGGACACGCTCGATGACACGCTCGAGCACCTCTTGGACGCCAAGGCCCGTCTTGCCGGACGCGAGCAGGATGTCTGTTTCGGGACAACCGATGAGGTGGATGATTTCATTCTTCGCTTTCTCCACCTCGGCATTCGGCAGATCGATTTTGTTCACGACTGGGACGATCTCGAGCCCCTGCTCGATCGCGAGATAGAGATTGGCCAAGGTTTGAGCCTGCACACCCTTGGTCGCATCGACGAGGAGGATCGCGCCCTCGACCGCCGCGAGCGACCGAGACACCTCGTAATGAAAATCAACATGGCCCGGCGTATCGATGAGGTTGAGGTGGTATTCGTTCCCCTCGTAGGTGTACTTCATCTGGACCGGCTGCAGCTTGATGGTGATGCCACGCTCGCGCTCCAGATCCATCTGATCGAGGAGCTGTTCCTTCATCTTGCGCTGCTCGACCGTCTTGGTCAGCTCCAAGAGGCGATCGGCCAGGGTCGACTTGCCATGGTCAATATGGGCGATGATGCAGAAATTGCGGATGTGTTCCTGACGCATAGTCTTGGTTCGTCTACGGTAGAGGAAATCGGCCAGCGAGGCAAGTTGACAGAGGGTGCCGTGGCGTGTAGGGTATGGATATGTTACCGACACGCTTCAACCGTTTCTTTTTCTGGTGTTTCTTTTCCGGTTCGCCGGTGAAGGGTTGATTTCTGTCTTGTAGCCTCGGGGTTACAATGCAGGAACCGACTCTCCACCGAGCCGGTTTTTTGTTTTCGCCCTTTAACAACCACCGAAGGAAAGGACTATCATGAGCGATCTGCTCTTATGTAAAAATTGTAGGACACCCCTCGAGCACTTCTCCCCCATCTCCCCGCCCGCTGATGCGCCCCCAGGCGAGGGAGGAAATACACTCTGGCGAAACTATACCTGCGCTCACTGCCAGACTTCGCAACCAGTGATCATTACCACTCTACCACCCGAGCGGGGTTGGGCGGCCACCTCCCGAAACCCTCGCTCACGCGCAGTGGGTCAACTGTGGGATGCGGGTGACTGAAGCCCGATCCCTCCCCGGGGCCACCGCCCCACCCAAGCCGTACGCGAACCCGCTACGGCTTTTCTTCTATCTGATGGATCGGCCGCCTACCAATCGCCCTGTTCCGGGTGATCCTCAGTGAGGACGATAGTTTCGGGACGGCGGAGAAGCCGACACCAAATGAAGCGTTTCACTTGCCGGTATTCCGGCAGAGCAAAATAGGCCGACAGTGCGATATAGGTCGCCCCACCGATGAGGACGCCGACCCCGAGCTTTACGGCGACTTCGACAAAGGTATCGAGGCGGCCGATAGTGAGCGCAAAGATGCCCTTGGAAAACTGCGCCACGGCAGCCGCGACGAGGGCGATACCTGCAATCCGCAGCATACCAGAAATCATCTCCCAGTCGCGCCAGACCGACACACGCTGCCTTAGTGACCAATAGAGGATAATGACATTGACAATCGCACCGACCGAGAAGGCCATCGCGATCCCGGCCACAGCAAAATACGGAAGGAGGAAGGGAATGAGCGCAAGATGAATAACCTCGGAAAACAGAGCGGCAAAGAGCGGGGTCTTGGTATCCTGAAGCGCGAAGAAGGCCCGCACGAACAGCAGGATGAGACTCTGCGCGAAAAGCGAAATCGACAGCCAGCCAAGCACGGTGAAGGTCACAATGGTGTCTTCCCAGTTGAAGGCACCAGTCCCGAGCACAATGCGGACGATTTCCGCGCGGAAAATGATGAAGAGAAATGACAACGGGAGCACGAAGTAGAGGATGCGTTGGGTTGTTCTGACCAGGACCGTGAAGAATTCTTCATGATCCTGCTTGGCAGCAAGCGTCGAGAGAACCGGAAACGACGCGAGGGCGAACGCGATGCCGAAGAGGCCAAGTGGGACGCTCTGGATATTGATAGCCAGTGTGAAGGCCGCCAGACTGCCAGAAGCAAGCGTGGAAGAAAAGACTGTGACGATCACGAGGCCGAATTGATTCACGGCCATGGCGAGCGAGCGAGGGATCATGAGCCGCACCACCTGACGGAGTGCCGGGTCTTGCAGGCTCGCCCGAAACGGAAGAAATGATAAATGATAGCCGCTCCGCCAAAAGGCTGGAAACTGGACCAAAGCGTGGAGGAGCGATCCGATAACGACCCCCACCGCAAGACCAGCCGGGCCCAGGACTGGATACAGAACCAGGATACCGAAGATGATGCCAAGATTGTAGAAGACCGGCGCGAACGAGTAGGTCAGAAATTGCTTACAAGAAACAAGTACGCCACCCACAACCGCGGAAATCGAGAGGAAAACAGGCGAAAAAAGCATAATGCGCGTCAGCTGGGCGACGAGCGTTTGTTTTTCGGGTGAGAATCCGGGCGCGATCCAAGCCGCAAGCTGGTCCGCGAACAGGATGCCCACAACCGCGGCTCCGCCGAGGATCACGGTGAGCCATTGCAGCGCGCCTTGCACCAAGCGCCAGGCCTTTGCCTTCTCCCCATGCGCCATGAGTCCGGTGAAGACCGGGATGAAAGCTGCCGACAGCGCCCCGAGCACCAGGAGACCATAGACAAGATCCGGTAGCCGAAAGGCGGCATAGTACGCGTCCAAGACATCACCCGCCCCGAACGAAGAAGCCAGCAAGCGGTCCCGGATGAAACCAAGCACCCGGCTCGCGACCCCAGCCAAAGCAATGATAAAAGCGGCGCCCCCGAGAGTCTCGATTGGCCGCCCGCTCCACTGAAAAAATCGCTGTAGCATTCGCATCGCGTGCAAGAAATATCACTCCCCGTTCAAGTTCTTTTGACCGAAAACAGCCCCCCAATAGAAGTCTTTATCGAGTATTTGTTTCGTTTCGAAGACCCGCTGGTACGGTACCAAATTTCCCGGGGTCTGCCAAACCGGCCGGAGCAACTCCGGATAGCGGATCGTCGCCATAAGCGCGGTACCTTCTGTGCCAGATTGCTTCTGATACAGCGCAGCATACGCTGTCGCCGGAGTGTCAATGCCCGTTTCGAGCGCGACTCGAAATGGCAATTCATAGACATAGCGGACCGTGACGGATTCGCCTGGGCTCACATACACCCAGTTCCCAAAGACGGTCTTACCCGCATCCTCCGATATCCGGGTGCCACTCGTTTCATCAATGACGGTCCCTTCCTCTTCACTCACGATATCCGGATCCCGGCGAAAACCGAGGGCGAGATAGTCGAGTGGCGCTTCAGGAAATTCCCGTGTCATCCCCTCAGCCGAGATGAGCGTCGAACCCTTGGGGACATAGACTCGACAATAGTCAGCATTCACCTTGTTCCACCACTCGTACGCCGTGTTGCCTCCCTGATGCTGGCGCGTGATAGAGACCGTGTCGCGGACGGTGCCATCTGCTTCGATATTTGCCTCGTGGCTGATAGTCTCTTTGATGACGCCATCGGTCTTGTACCCATTGATATTGGTATGGATGACCGAGAGATAGTCATGCGCTGTGGCCAGTACCTCTCCCGACCAGCCAGCACCGCTGATGAGCGCCTGGACATCCGGGTGCCGAGAATACAGGAGAATATGCTTCTCGTTCAGAAGTGTGGCGAGCGTCGTGCCCAATCCCCAGGTTTCTTCCGGATGATCGAAGGAGAGGAAGCGCCGGAGTAATGCCTCGGTGAGGTCGCCCAGGATGCGCTTGGGTTCATTTTCTTCCTTGTCGTACTTCACTTCGACTTCTTCCTGAATGATCGGCATAAAGTTCTCAGTCTCAACTGTGACCCCGTATTCCGGGAGTGTGACCGGACCGACGATCTCGAGGATGCGTCCCAACACTTCCGGCGTCAGCGTGATAATGCCGTCCACCGTCGGACCACCTGTTTTCTCGTAGAAAAAGATTGCTTTTTCGGCCGAGGTTGGGAAGTTGGGAAACCAGTTGCTATCATGCAGGCTCCAACCGGCACTGATTTTCTGAATCGGCTTCGGCGGCACGATATTCTCCTTCAATTGGCCATCTGGATTGAAAATACCATCGACGAAGAAACGACGGATGCGGCCCTGACTCACATCCAAGAGCGCATAACTGCCGATGAATCCGCCCGTCGCACGGAGCTCCTGATTATTCTGGAAAAGGAATAGGTACACTCGTGGCCCGTTGGCGCCGAGCAGTTCCCGGAAGAGCGCCTGATGTTCTGCATAGCCGTCCAATAGAGCGACCGCAATCGGGACGACGTCACGCACGCGCGAGAAATCGTCTCGGTAAATTTCCGGTAGCGCACTGAGTTGCACTCGATCAAATGCCTGTTGAACCATCTGGAGATGAGTGTGCGCTTCGGTCGCGGCCAAAGCCGAATGATCCAGGATATCGATGAGCGACGCGACATCACTCGGGGTATCGGGCACATCGAGGATAGAAGGGAACACCGAAAGAATCGGTAACGCTGCCCGGGTCCCCTCGCGACCCGCACTGAAGAGCGCCTCTGCCGATATACCGTGAGCGAATCCCGGAATTCGTCCGAATGAATGCGGCAGCCAGGCGAACGGTCGGAGCCAACGCGCCCCGCGGGAGAAATCCCGTTCCGCCCGACTGAGTTCTTCCCGGCTGGCCTCGAGATTCCCTTGCCGAGCGCTCATCACGGCGAGCTTCGTTTCGGCGACGGCGGATGTGCCCAGCGTGACGATCGCCTGCCGAAGCCAGATCGAAGCAATCCCCAATCCTCCCAAGAGAACCAAAAGATAAATGAGGAGTCGATAACGCCCATTTCGCTGATATCCCCGAATTGATCGGGGGTGGGTCGCTCCGGTGGCGAATGAATCGGACGAGGCGAACTCAATCCAACTGGCCTCGGGAGTGCCGCATCTCTTGGATAACGGATATTGCGTCGGATATCTCGCATAGACTTCCCTTAGTATCGCCTTGTTGGGATGGTTCCGTAAAGCTGGAGCGTCTCTCGCGCCATGCGCTGCCAAGAGAACTGGGCCACCCGAGCAAACCCCGCCACCCGGTACTGGTCCCGCTCCTCTGACTGAAGTGCGTTCCGCAAGGCCGTCTCACAAGCAGTCAGATCGGTTGGATCGAAGTAGCGGGCCGCTTCACCGTAGATCTCAGGCAATGACCCCGCCCGCGCGGCGATCACCGGCGTCCCGACATTCATCGCCTCCAGTCCCGGCAATCCGAAACCTTCGTAGAGCGATGGGAAGAAATAGGCTCTCGCCCGACGATACAGCACTCCGAGCGAGCGATCATCGACATAGCCCGTGAAGCGAATGTTCCCTATCCCCGCAGCGGCCACTTGCTCGCGAAACGTGCGATAGAAGTAATCCTCTCGGCCGACGCAAAGGAAGAGCATATCCGGAAATCTCGGAGCGACTCGGAGCAAGAGCGGGAGATTCTTGTGCGGGTAGGCATTGCCTACGTACAACACATACGGAGTGATCCCCGCCGCCGGATCGGACAGCGAGACGAGTCCTTGCGACTGGAGGAATGCTCGCTCAGCGTGCGGATGCATCCACGCGCAGTAGGGATCAGCCGCCTCGAGTGTCGTAAAGGTCTTGCTCCGAGCCTGCGGGAAGACGGATTCGATATCGGATCGGGTGAAACGCGAGACGGTAATGATCGCTCGCGCCCGCCTTACCGCGAGCGCGATGACCACACGATAGATGAGGTACTTCAGCCAATAGAGAAATGGAGAGAGTTCACTCGCCTTGACCGTCGGATAATGGAGCAGAATCAGGTCATGCAGCGTGACCACGAACGGCGCCGGGACAAAAATCGGAACCTTGAACTGCGGGAAGTGGATGAGATCGAAGTGAAAGCGCCAGAGAAGCCATGGGAACCGAAACTGCTCCTGCCAGCCGTACCAAGAATAGTCCGCTACTCTCTTTTCGAAGCGCGAGTTCGCCGGCTGATACTCCGCAAAGTTTTCGCGCCGGAGAAACACCACATAGGTATTTGTATCCTCGGGGATCTGTTCGAGATACGTGATGAGTTTTTCGGTGTACCGTCCCAGCCCCTTGCCAAGCGATCCATAGAAACGCGCATCGATGCCGATCTTCATATCGATGGTCAGCGAGCGGATTGGTCAGGCTGGTCTGAATGGCCTGCTGTCGCACCGTTCAGAGAATGGACGAATACCGCTTGCGCCGCGAGTATCTGGAAAATCCCCGTTTCTTCCAACCGGTTCTTCACTTTGTGGAAGACGAGGAATGCGGCGACGCCACCGGCTTCCTCGGGTGAACGGACAAAGGACAACCGTCCCTCTTCCCACAGATACTTCTTGGCACCAAGGAGGTGTTTCCCGTCTATCGATTGGACGGTTTCACGATGCTCACCATCCCCGACCTCATAGCGCTCGAGGATAGCCCCTTCCTTGACCGCCACGAAATACAGCGCCACGCACTCTGATTGGGCCAAGAGCCGGGTCGCTTCGATGATCGGGTCATAGCGCTCTCGTCCCTTCCGTTCCGACAAGGGCACTCCGTCCTGTGGAAGCGAGACAACCATTTGCTTCATGATGTCGATGCGCCGATTCATCTCTCCAATGTACGAATAGGACTGCGAGAGATCTTTCCGAATCTGGTTCGTCTCCTGCTGCAGCGAAAGCTTCTCCCGGACCGTCCGGAGAAAGGCTGACTCCTTGCTGAGGTACAGGAGGAGTCCCAGCATCCCGAAACAAAAGATGAGCAGCGACTCGAAATCATCCTCACTGAAAAACAGAAAGCCATCACGCGTGAGCTCAGGCGTCACAATCATGCCGATGAAGAGGAGGAGGTACGCCCAGTACATGACACGTAGAAATCAACCGATTGGCTATCTTTTCGAATTATCCAGCAATTGTTGCATGTATACCTTGACCTGTTCACCGATATCTGGGCGCTCGACTGCATACGTCAGAATCGTCGTCATATAATTCAACGGGTCACCGGTCGTCATCCACCGACCATCTGCAATCGTCTTGGCGTAGAACCTTCCACCACCATGGATATAATTCCGAATCGCATCAATAATCCATAGTTCGTGTCCCTTTCCCGGCGCCGTTTCTCGAAGGATATCGACGATCTCCTGATTCAGAATCATACGACCGAAATCAGCCAAGCGTGATGGTGCTTCTTCTTGTTTCGGCTTCTCAACAATATCCCGCACCAGCATCGTCTCCGGGTCCGCATCCACAATCCCATATTTTGATACTTCTTCGATGGGCACTTCTTGCACCCCAATCATAGGCTGCCCGTGCTCGGCATAGGCATCCACCATCTGTTTCGTGAAGGAGGTCGTAGACTTCACCAAGTCGTCGCCAAAGCAGTAGACGAAAGGCTCATCATCCACCAAGGTGGCGGCTGACAATACCGGGGTTCCGTTACCGTACGGGCCTTTTTGACGCACATGAATAAAATTGGCCATTTCAGCTATGGCATGGACCTGCTCGTAGCGATCTTCTTTGCCGTTTTTTCGGAGATCGTCTTCCAGTGCTGTCGAGTAGTCGAAGTGGTCTTCAAGAGGCTTCTTATCCCAGCGAGTGACGAAAATTATATCTTCGATACCGGCCGCCACTAATTCTTCAACCACCAGTTGAATCACTGGTTTATCGACGATCGGAAGCATTTCCTTGGGCATCGCTTTGGTAGCTGGTAGCAGCCGCGTACCGGTCCCGGCAACAGCAATGATGGCTTTCCTGATCTTCTGGGGTGATTCGTTTGACATAAGATGATTGGAATTACTTTATTCACTATAGAGATACGAGCCGCTTGAACTCCTGATTGTATTCTGCGAGCGCTTCTTCGATCATCGGGTGGAAGTGGGCCCGGAAATCCTTCTCTCGGACATAGAGACTGGCATCCAGGAGCGAATCATGGGTCCCGACATCAAACCAGGCACCAGCGATGACTCGAACATCCAGCGTCCCCTGTTCCAGATAATAGTTATGGAGGTCGGTAATCTCGATCTCTCCGCGAGCTGACGGCTTCAGGCCCTTGGCAATCCGCACAACTTCAGCGTCATAGATATAGAGTCCGGGGATCGCATAGTGACTCTTCGGGACGATCGGTTTCTCGACGATTGAAAGAACTGTCCCGGTCGCAGGGTCGAACTCCACCACGCCAAAGCGCTCGGGATCAGGCACAACCTTTGCGAATATTCGACCGCCACGCTCGAAGCTCTGGATCGCCTCGGAAAAATCCCCCTCGAAGAGATTATCGCCGAGAATCATTGTACACGGACCATTGTCGATGAAGTCCTCCCCGAGGATGAAGGCTTCCGCCAAACCACGTGGTTCTTTCTGAACGATGAAAGAGATGTTGACGCCGTGTTTCCGGAGGAGCGAACCGAGAAGATTCAGATAATTGCCGGCATGCTCCGGCGAGACGATGATGAGCACATCCCGGATACCGGCCGCGATGAGCGTATTCAGCGGATAGAATATCATCGGCCGATCATAGACCGGGAGGAGTTGTTTGGAAGCGATAGCGGTCAGGGGCAGGAGCCGGGTGCCGTTGCCGCCTGCGAGGATGATGCCTTTCATAATTCAACCTACCACCTACAACCTACCACCTACAACTGATAAAGAAATGATTTACTCGTTGTCGGTTGTTTGTTGTCGGTTGTTTGTTATTTATACACCGGAAACTCTTTGCACAGCTGTTTCACCTCTTTTCGGATGCCCCCCAGTACCTTGACATCGCCCTCGGAACGGAGCGCAGCATCGATCCAGCGGGCGATCTGCCGCACTTCTTTTTCTTTCATCCCGCGTGTCGTGAGCGCTGGGACGCCGATCCGGAGCCCCGACGGATCCATCGGACCGCGTGGATCATCCGGGATGACATTTTTGTTCACGGTGATCCCGGCTTCATCAAGTCGCTCTTGTGCGACTTTCCCCGGCACCCCGTGACTGGCGACCGTATCGACGAGCACCATATGATTTTCCGTCCCGCCAAAGAGCAACTTGAATCCGAGCTTGTGCAACTCCTGCTCGAGAACCTTGGCATTCTTCAGGACCTGTTTGCCATAGCGGCGGAACTCTGGCCGGAGCGCCTCGCCAAACGCGACCGCTTTCGCAGCGATCACCTGCATATGCGGACCGCCCTGCAATCCCGGGAAGACTGCCTTGTCGATTTTCTGTGCGAGTGCCTGCCGACACAGGATCAGTCCACCACGTGGCCCCCGCAGTGTCTTGTGCGTCGTCGCTGTCACCACGTCGAAATACGGGACAGGATTCGGGACGACCTTGGCAGCGACCAGACCAGCGATATGCGCCATATCCATCATCGAATACGCGTTCACCTTTATTGCAATCGCCTGGAACTTTGCATAGTCGAGCTGGCGCGTATATGAAGAAAATCCCGCCAGGATGAGTTTCGGCTTTTCTTCCTTGGCCAGCGCTTCAAGTTTCTTGTAATCGATGTGGCCATCCGGCTCTGTCTTGTACCGGACGAAGCGATAGATCTTGGGCATAAAGGTCACTGGGTGGCCATGCGTGAGGTGTCCGCCATGTGAGAGGTCCATCCCGAGGATAGTATCGCCTGGTTCGAGCAGTGCTGAGTAAACCGCGATATTGGCCGGCGCCCCAGAAAGTGACTGGACGTTCACATGTTCCGCGCCAAACAGTTTCTTGGCCCGATCGATGGCGAGCGTCTCCACCGCATCGGTGAATTCCTGTCCGCCATAGTAGCGCCGCCCCGGGTAGCCTTCGGAGTACTTGTTGGTGAAGATACTCCCCAGTGCCTCGAGCACAGCGGGCGAGACGTAATTCTCGGACGCGATCATCTCGAGCCCGTCTTCCTCGCGCTGTTCTTCACCCATGACGGCCTTATAGACTGCTGGATCGGCCTTTTTCAGGATAGCGTGTCGCATAGCGCTGTCGTCAGGAATATAGCAAAGCACATCCATCATAGCAAAAATCCGCCCTTTTCCCACCCTTGACAGATTAATACATAAAACGTAGTATGCACATTCTGGGAATCCCAGAAATCGTACCTGAACAATTGAACTCAACACCTATACCGGAGGGACCGATCCGGGGGAAACAAGGAGATACAAAATGCTTGCAGATATCATTATCTGTACCCTCATGGATAGCCTCGGCCTCATCACCATCATGCTTTGCGGTCTAGTCCAACAAGAACACAATCTGCGAAAGCGACCCGCTCTGGAGATAGGGAATTGGTGGTGGTTCCCCATGATGGCAGTTCTGATGTGGGAAGTTCTCCTCGTATCCACATCGTCACCCATCAGCCATGTGAATATCGAGCTTCCGGTAATATTAATCGGTGGGCCACTAGCGTTCCTTTATGGTCTCAGAAAAACCTGAGGACAAACAGAAACCACATAGTCACACCTGAACAACCCATTCCGGAGGGATCGATCCGGTAGATCAAGGAGATTCGAATGGACTTGCTTCAACAACCCGCGGTCGCCATTGGTATTGCCATGGTACTCTCCGGAGTCTGTGGGCACCTCACCGTGCGACCGATATACCATGGTGCTTCCAAGCTGCATCACACTTGGTTCTTAGTGGTGATACTGATCTGGAACATCATCGGTGAGCTCGCGCCAGAGACGACAAACACAACCCTCCGATTTGGTTTCGTGGTATTCGGTACGTTTATAGCGTTCTGTTGTGGATACTGGGCAAAGCTTTGGTGGTACCGGTTGAAACAGCAGATAGCCTGGAAATCCAGAAATCGTACCTAAACAACTGAATACCCATACCGGAGGGATTGATCCGGCATCCAATGAGGAGTTCTGAACATGACCAAACGCTTTAGTGACAAAGATCCGTTCATGATGGTCTTAATCATGGCGAGTGTCGTTGCCGCGATGACAATCGCAGTACTTGCCATCAGCAAAGGTATTAGCAAAGGTATTGAGATGTGGCAGCAGAGCGGCGTGGTATCAACACCGACCTACCAGGCGCAGAACTTGGAAGTACTCAGAACCGCGCAGCCGAATGATCTCATCATTTGCATCATTGAAGGTGAGGGTAGTGGCGTTCCAAGGCTTCCGAGAGTTGTGCATGCCATCATCATCGACCAGAACGCCAATGACCAGATAACCGGGTCTGTGATCCGGCAACATGCTATCGAGCCTAGGCACGGATGGCTCGGCTACAGCGCTCTTTCGCACTGTGAGGTACGCGTCCTGAGACCTCCGGCTACATTTGAGGCCATCGGGCGAATCTACACGTACGGCATCGACTTCTTTCAGCTGCCAGTCAATTGACTGCCGACTGCATTACCGCCCTCAGGGATACTTCGCGCAACAATCGCGAACGTATCGGGGCGGTTTTCTTTTTCCGAAAAATTTTTCCTATTACTTCAAAGAGGCGAGAGTATGGTCTCGAGGAACTCAGACAGAGCCTCGGTGTATAGACGTTGTTTCGGCCGTTTCGTATTGATGAGCACCGATGCGTGGGGCCGGCGAGCTGGTCGTACATACCCAGCACTTGTCACCGGACTGACTTCAACCTCTAGCCCTGCTCGCCGAAAGAGTTCTAAGGCTGCCTGGAACCAGGTCACGCCGCCTTCGTTTGGCAAGTGATAGATGCCCGGGCCGGGCGCGTCCTCGATGAGCTCTCGGGTCGCGAGCGCCAGGTCCGGCGCATAGGTGAAACAACTCGTCTCATCATCCACGACTTCTACTCGCGGTTCAGTCTTGCCCTTGGCGAGCATCACCTCGAAAAAGCTTCGCTTTGCGGTCGCGGAATGTGCTGGTTCGCCAAAGAGTTTGGAGAGACGGATGAGGTAGGCTATACCGCCCGCCGCGAGGACTGCCTTCTCCCCTTCATACTTCGAAGTACCATACCGCGAGATCGGATTCGGTATCGCGTCCTCGGAGTATCCAGCTTCGACTGTCCCATCAAAGACATAGTCCGTCGAATAGTGAACGAAGACTACTCCATGTTCCGCAGCATAGCGAGCCAGATATCCCGGGACGTCGCGGTTCAGCGTCAGTGCTTTCCGATACTCCTCGTCATGCTCCTCACAGGCATCCACCGCATTGTACGCCGCCGCGTTGATGATGATATTCGGAGAAAACTCAGCGATCTTCGCGAGAGAGGCCGCCTCCGCGGTGAGATCAATCTCATCAATATCCCAGGCCGTGAGCGGATAGCCCGAGAAACGGAACTCCTGGACGAGCGCCTGTCCGAGGATCCCCTTGGCTCCGAGGATGAGTACTTTTTTCTTTTCTGAAGAGGGAGAGACTGGTTCAATCATAGCTGCCATAGAATATGTTTAGTATAGCAAACCACCCTCCTCAGGAAAGAACATCCCTTGTTTCCATCGTTTTCCTTGAGAAAGGATTATCCTTGCTGTAATAATTTTTTTCTCCCCAGCAGAGCGAGACCGCCTATAAGGGTGCTCTCGATAAAGAACTCTACCGGAAAAACCAGATTCGCTACACTGACACTAGTCACGGAGAAAATACTCAGGATGCTGGCCACACTCATCATGAGCCAGGCTGTCGCATTTTCCGTTTCAGGATACCTGAACACTTTCACGATGGTCGGAAGGGAAGCGAAAATATTGACGCACACCGCTATAACGAGAGCGGTCACTGGTTCGCCCGTCACTCTCCACGCGAGCAATGCCCCGATCGCCCCGAACAAACATACCCCATCTATCCAACCATATCCCTTGTACCCATATCCCTTGAGGCAAAGAATCGTAAAAGTGAGCGTATTGATGGTGGTCGCCACGAGGATAACGACTGACCAAGACCAACCGGATTGCAGCTGAGCAATGATCGCGATGGTCTGAATCACTGTCCAGAGAGCCTGAGAGACGATATTCGGTTTCGTTTCACGTCGCAAGATACTGCGAATATAGGGTACGGCCGAAGCTATTTGCACCAACCCCGAAACCACACCTATCAAGACGTACGTATATACTCATAGACATTACTTGTTGAAAAATGAACCAAGCACTCTATCAAATCCCGGCAGAAGCTTGAGCTGCTTCACGTCTTTGAGCATCAGCCATCGATAGTTCTGTGCTTCCCAATCGAGCGTCACCACATCGGTATCGACAGTCACCAGGACCGGGTGCACGATCCATGTCTTCTGATACTTGGGTGCCTCCTGATGAAAGATCTGCCCCAAACGAATCGCCAGGATATTCTTTTTCCGTATTCCCAGTTCCTCTCCGAGTTCGTCTCGCACTTTTTCCTCCAGACTCCTCTGGTCATCCAAGAACCCGGAGACACCGTTCCAGTATCCCGGATACAGCCGCATGCCGCTGCTTCGCTGTACGACCAAAATCTTACGGCCGTATTTCACCACGCAGTTAATCACTGGACAGTATCGTATGCCAGTAAAATCCACCTGCCCCGGCTTCGGTCTGAACTTCGGTTCTTTTTTCATGTTGTTCTTATCTGTTTTTCCGCCACCAACTCCTTCAACTTGTTTACGAGACCTTCAGTATCTTCCGCTTGGAAAGTATCAAAGCCTAATTTTTCATACGTTCCGCTTTCGTCTGCCCGATCATCAAGGAGAAGGGCATCCCTGTAGGTAAGTCTGTTTTTCTCAAGGTATTCGTGAAAAAAAGGAATCGAGCCCCCATCTTGTGAGACATCGAATTTCAATGCCTTCTGATCAAAAGAAACGAGAACGTCGTCAAAGTGTTCGTCGAGCTTCAATGCAGGAACCACGTATTTTCCGAAAACATCCATATTGTCCGTGGCGATAACACACCTGACGCCTTTTTCTCGAAGCCCCTTTACCAGTGGGAGTATTGCTTCCGAGAGAAGTGTCATGGTACGGCAGCTTTCGGCCAAATCTTCCCGCAGCGATTCTACTGGATAGCTGAATTTTTCTGAAACGAGCCGGAGCATGTCCCCTTCATCTACCCGTCCTCTCATCCACTGTTGAATCAGTTCCTTATTCTCAACAAACAAGAAATGCACTATGTTTTCATGCCAATGATGCCTGTCATGGACAGGATCTTTCAGCTGAACCCAGAAGTCACAATGACTCAGCGTTTTATACCAATCGAAGAAAATAATTTTGTAGTCCTTTCCCATATGTTTCACATCCCTGCGCTCCTACACATCTCATAACGGTCGTAAAAAGATGTATAGCAGATAAAGACAAAAGAATGAGCTTGGGTAAGATATTGGACAATTACTTACTCACAGGAAAGGAGTGAAATCCTGCACTGAGCCTTCGGTCATATCGACATATTTGATCCCGAGCGGCTTGAGAAACATGATCGGGACGCGGCGCGTCGGACCAAGCTCTATACCCTGCCGCAGCATGCCGTCGTGTACCGGAAAGACCGCTTTCGGCTTGATCGCCTTGGCATATTCGATCGCTTCTTCGATCCTCATCCACGGTGCAGAAACAGGTAAGGCCAAAAGTGCGATATCCCGTCCGGGGTTATGGAATGAATCCCCCGGATAGAAGAGTGTCTTATCGATCAAAAATCCCGTGTTCTGCACCGGCGGCAAATCGTGATGGATGCAAGCATGTTCGGTACCGAGGCTCTCGATCGAAACACCCTTGATCACCCGTTCTTCGCCAGGAGCGATAAGCGAATAAGCAATGCCTGCCCCATCCAGGATCTTTCCAACACCCACATGCGAGATGACTTGCGCGTTTGGATTCTTGGCGAGGATCGCCTGAAGACTCTCGACATGACAGTGGTCCCTGTGCTCGTGCGTAATGAGAATCACATCCACTCCCTCTACCTCCGGCGTCACGTTGTACCTCCCCGGATCGGTCAGTATCCGCATACCCTTCACTTCGACAAGCAAGCAACAATGCCCGAATTTCGTGATGTTCATAGTTCTTTGTTGTGTTTCTCACGGATCTTTTGTACTTTGTGGTCGAGCGCCGGCATGACGTCGACATTCATGACTTTGGCTAACAGAAACGTAACGATCAGCACATCCGCAAATTCCCCTTCGAGGTTGCTCGCTTTCCCCTCCGCGAGCTTGCCCTTCCGCTGATCGCCGACTGAAGCTAGCACAGCATCGCACAACTCGCCATACTCCTCGCCGAGCTTGATCGTCCGAGCGAAAACTCGCTCGCGCTCACTGTAATCCGCACCCTTCATCACTCGGAGTAATTCGTCCTGTTCATCGATGAATTTTTGAAAATCTTCGAGGGTCATAGGTGGGAATAAACATCAATTATCGTTTTTCGTATTGCTCAGAATAATATTTCTGATACTCGCCAGATTTTACGTTCTGCCACCAGACTTCGTTCTCCTGGAACCAGGCGACGGTTTTAGCGAGACCAACTTCGAGGGTCACTGTCGGCTCCCAACCAAGCTCGTTATTGATTTTGTTGAAATTGATTGCGTAGCGGCGATCATGACCCGGACGATCTTTCACATACTCGATCAGACTCTCGTCTTTGCCGAGAAGTGCCAGCAGTTTTTTCACGATCCAGAGATTTTCCTTTTCACCGTTTCCTCCCACACAGTATGTCTCGCCGATCTTCCCCCGCCGGAGCACGAGATCGATCGCCCGGCAGTGATCCTCCACGTAGAGCCAGTCGCGCACTTGGCCGCCGTCGCCATACACCGGCACGGATTTCCCTTCGAGCAGGTTCGTGATCGCAAGCGGGATGAGTTTTTCGGGGAAGTGATACGGCCCATAATTGTTCGAACAGTTGGAGATGGTGATCGGCAACCCAAACGTATGGAAGTACGACCGAACGAGATGATCACTCCCCGCCTTGCTTGCGCTATAGGGACTCCTCGGATCGTATGGTGTAGATTCGTCAAAGGCGGGATCCGTCGGAGCAAGCGCGCCGAACACCTCATCGGTCGAGACATGATGGAAGCGTTTCCCGTATTTCCGAGCGGCTTCAAGGAGCGTGAACGTACCCATCACATTGGTCTGGACGAACGCCTCAGGCCCGAGGATAGAGCGATCGACATGACTCTCAGCGGCGAAGTGGACAATTGCATCGCACTCCGCCACGAGCGGATCGACAAGTGAAGCATCCGCGATATCACCTTTCACGAAACTGTGTCGCGGGTCATCAGTATACTTCGCGACGTTTTCCAGGTTGCCCGCATATGTGAGCAGGTCGAGATTGACGACACTGTCCCCAGGATAGGTATCGAGGATATGGTGAATGAAGTTGGAGCCGATAAATCCCGCCCCGCCAGTGACTAATAGCTTCATAGCTTGCAGCTTCGTTAGCTTCTTAGCTTTCCCATACGAACTCCTGTGCGATGTCTTTGAGGAGTGGGAGTTTTGTGTCTTTCTCTGAAACGATCGGTGGAACTTCAGTTGGCCACGCGATACCGAGCGCTGGATCGTTCCAACGCACACCTCGGTCGGATTCCTTGTCATAGACGTTCGTCACCTTGTAGGTGAAGATCGTATCGTCCTCGAGCGCGATGAAGCCATGCGCGAATCCAGCCGGGATCCAGAACTGACGATGATTCTCGGCTGAGAGTTCCACCGCGACGTACCGGCCAAAGGTCGGCGAACCAGTCCGGATATCGACTACCACATCCAAGACGCGGCCGCGGAGCACCGAAACCAGTTTTCCCTGGGCAAAGGGCGGCGTCTGGTAGTGTAGCCCACGAATTACACCTTTTTTCGAAACCGACACGTTATCCTGAACAAACACATCCGGGATTCCTGCTTCCCGGTAGCGGTCACTATTATAGGATTCGAGGAAATAACCCCGATCGTCGCGAAAAATATCCGGTTCAACAACAAGTAATCCTTCAATATCGGCTTTCGTCACATTCATAAGAATAATCAGATCATTTGCCTTCATCCTACCCTATCTCCAGGAAACGAAAAAGCACCCGAGTTTCATCTCCGGGCGCCTTTCTATTTCCTACAGTTTGATGTCATTCATCACGTCCTCGAGCGAGCGGGGGGCCGGGGTCGGCTGGACCACGTGCTCAAACGGCTCGTTCGGACTGACTGGTGCCTCGACGGGTTCTTCGCGTTTCCGCTCATGCCGCTGACCGCCTTCCGGTTCATTAATCTTCAGATTGACCCGCGCACTATTACGAGCGCCGATCACTCGGAGGAGCGTCCGGAGTGCTTTGGCCGTCATGCCCTCACGCCCGATCACCATCCCCATGTCGTCGGCATGGACATCGAGTGTGATGAGCACGCCCATTTCGTCGACTTTTCGATCCACCTTCACGCTGTCTGGATTATCAACCAGCATCTTCACGACGTACTCGATGAATTCCTTGTCTCGTGCTTCGTCTGTCATACACGTCCTAGAGTGAGTTAAGGTTACGCTTCTATTTTATGCCAAGCATCCTGAAAATTCAATTCCTTGTCCAGGGCGAGCGCCCCCTCGATAGACGCTAGTGCCATTCCTCGGGAGGAGTGAACGGCGTCGACCGCCAAGCGGCTGACTGACGGCAGAGCAGTGCAGATTGGTCGCGCTGGTCTCGTTCCCCGAGGAGCTGTGTGGTCACGAACTCCATCCGGAGCCCTTGAGACCCCTTCACCAAGATAAGGTCGCTTGGCCGCACCAGTCCACTGATCCGTTCCGCAGCTGTAGCGGGATCAGGAAAATGGAAGATGCCCTTTTCGGGGAAGTTCGTACCACGCAGGGCATCCGCAAGAAAACGCATATGCTGTCCAACACCGACAAAGACCGTGGCACCGCTCGCAATGACGGCGTCCCGGAGTGCTCGATGCGCCTCATCCGACTCCGGCCCGATTTCCAGCATATCGCCAAGGATGACGACCTTTCGAGGTGCGATGATCTCACGGACCGTCGCGAGTGCGGCCTCTGTCGAGACCCGGGAAGCGTTGTAGGTATCGTCAATGATACTGGTGTCACCATCACCCGAGAGGAGGCTCATTCGCCCCGGCAGTGGTTTGAATCCGGTGAGAGCCGATGCGATATCGACGAGATTCATCCGGAGTGCCATACCGACCGCGGCGGCCGACAGCACCGCCGACAGATGGTGCCGCGCGATGACCGACGGGAGACGGACCGGGATACTCTTCCCACCTGAATTGAGCTTGAAAGACAATCCTTCGATCCGGCCGCCTTCTTGTAGCAGCCGGATATTATCCGCCACCAGGGTCGCCGTCGGATTGAAGCCATAGGAAATGATCTTGCCGTGGGTCCGTTCGTTCTGCTGCATGACCCGTTCATCATCGGCATTGAGCACCGCAAAGCCTTCGTCGGGCAGGGCGGCGATGAGTTTGCCTTTTTCTTTGGCGATATGGGCGAGACTCTCAAAATTTGCAAGATGGCTTTCCGCGATCCGGGTCAGCACCGCGATATCCGGCTGGACAATCCCCAGAAGGTAGTCCATGTCCCCGGGGTGATCGACACCCATCTCGAGAACGAGTACCTCCGGATAAGACTCGAGATGACAGGTGATCGCCACGGTATGGAGGACGGATCCGATCCAAAGCGCCAGCGACCGACCCGGGCTCGGGATACCAAGGATCGCTGCGGGGAGTCCGAACTCATTATTATAGTTGCCCGGGGAATACCGGACAGTGTAGTTCTTCGCCAGGACGAGGGCGATCGCCTCTTTGGCCGAACTTTTTCCCACCGAACCGGTGATGCCGACCACGATCGGCTTGCGGGCACGGAGCACCATCCGGGCGAGCATCCCGAGTCCGGCAGCGAGTTTCATTTTCAGGCGCGTACTGTATGTCATAACGGTCATTGCTTTATCACTTCAGTCGTCGGTACTTTAGCATAGGAGAGGAGAAACTGCATGATCGCACCAAAGGTCGGCGCAGCGCTCGATTCCGCCCACTGCACATCTTTGGGGTTGTCAAACTTCACGACGACGACGAAGCGCGGATCATTGATCGGTGCATAGCCAGCGAAGGAGCCGATGGTGATGTTTTCGTCATACCCCTTCGATCCCGATTTGGCGACCTGAGCCGTCCCCGTCTTGCCACCGACGAGGTACCCCGGGACATCCGCCCGTTTGCCATGACCGTTGACGACCACACTCCGGAGCATTTCCCCCATCTGCCGCGCGGTGTCTTGGGAGAGAACTCGGCGTACTTCTTCTGGCTCGATTGCCTGAGCCTGGCCCTCACGATTGATAGTCCGATCAACAATCTCTGGTTTCATCAGGATGCCGTCATTGGCGAGGACACCATAGGCCATAGCGAGTTGCAGAGGTGTCACGGTGATCCCCTGTCCGAACGAGGCTGTCATGAACTGAATCGTCGATTTCAGATTGTCGAGATTACGCAAGTTGCCTGAATTTTCAGCCGGCAGCCGGATACCAGTCTTCGCACCGAAACCGAAACGTCGGAGGCTATCCCGAAACCCCGCGTGTCCGACGAGTCGCTCGACATACATGACCCCCGTATTGATGGATTGCTCGAGAACTCTCGTCATGCTGCTCCGACCATAGACCTTGCCCTCCGCATTTTGGATACTGTAGCCAGCCTCCTGGACGACGCCCGTATCGACGAACTCCGTCTTGGGGCTGACCTTGCCTTCTTCGATACCGATGGCCCTCGTGCTCGGCTTCATCACCGACCCCGCTTCATAGGGCAGGCTAATCACCGGATTCATGAAGAGGCTGATGTCTTCGGTCTGGCCGTATTCGTTCGGATTGAACTGCGGAACGCTCGCCATGGCCAATATTTTCCCCGTCTTCGGCTCCAGTACGATTGCCGAGGCGGTATCCGCGTTGAATTTTTCCCGTGCCTCAGACAAGATCTTCTCGACTTCATATTGTACAACTCGATCGATAGTCAGGACCAGGCTCTCCCCGTCTTCTGGCTCGACATGTTCGCGATCAGTCAGGGCGATCCACCGTCCCGCCGCGTCGCGTTCCTGAGAGAGCACCCCGTCCTTGCCATGTAATTCGCTGTTCCACCCCGCTTCGACTCCATAGATGCCGATTTCTCCGAGATCACTCGGTCCGACGAAACCGATCACTTTGGACGCGAGCTCACCGGACGGGTAGTACCGGTATATCTCTGGGAGGAAATTTACGCCCTTGAGGTGAAGTTCTTGAAGTTTTGCTTCTTCCTCCGGAGAAATCTTCTTCTTTATTATTTCAAAGGGATCAGCGCGATCCGAAAGACGCTCCCGGACCATCGCTTCCTCCACACCCAGGACCGCTGAGAGGGCGACGGCCGTTCCGGCCACATCATCGACCAGCTTCGGGATGACATAGGCTAATTTGTACTCGCGGTTCACGGCCACCGGATACGACTTATCGCCGTCCCGGAGCGCGATACTGCCGCGTTCGGCCCGAAGCGCCTGGGCGATCAGGTGTTGTTCCTCGGCCATCGCGACCCATTTCTCGCGTCCGACCACCTGCAGCACATAGAGCCGACTGATGATCACAATCCCCACCAAGAACAATGCTCCTCGAAAAAAATAGAGTCTCCAGTGTGAAGCAGGACGAGCCGAGCTGGCGGTTTTCGGACGGGAAGCTCGCCTGGCAGCGCACATAAGAGAGGTGTATCAGCGGATGGCAACGGCGTTGGAATGCGTGGTCAAAACGGGAATGTTCTCGGCCTTCTCCATCCGGAGGTCAGCACTCCCCGCCTCGACACGCGTCAGCGATGTCGCCTCAGCCTCACGCACACGGAGTTCTGCGTTCGCTTTCTTCAGTTCTTTCACCTCTTTCTCAAGCGTCCGGATCGCGTACCCCTGGACAGCACTCCGATTGACGGCATAGACGTATAAGCCGGCCGAAACGAGCGAGAGTGACAAAAGCACCACGACCGCCACATGCGCAGCACCGGCGTGTGCTTCATAGCGTTTCACCCGGTCGGGCGACACATGGTTGAGGGTGCGGCGAGAGATGAGAGGTGTGGGTCGCATACAAACTTGTCTTTTTTATTTTTGTTGTTTTCTTCGTTCGACGACCCGGAGCTTGGCGCTCCGAGATCGCGGATTGGACCGGATCTCCGTGGCCATAGGGACGAGTGGTTTTTTCGTCACCCAGAGGAGTCGCGGGTTTTCCGATTGAATTTCAGCTTGGAACAGGTGTTTCACGAGTGTGTCTTCACCAGAGTGGAAGGAGACAATCGCTGCCCGGCCGCCTGGTCGGAGCACAACCGGGAGTGCCGAGAGGAAGCGCTCGAGATGAGCGCGTTCACTGTTGACGGCAATGCGGAGGGCTTGGAAGACGCGAGTGGCGGGATGGAGCTTGCCGCGCCGCCGAGCGGGCACGACATTCGCCCAGATGAGCTCTCGCAGTTCCGTCGTCGTCGTGAGCGGTGAACGCTTCCGAGACTGCACGACAGCTGTCGCAATCCGTTTTGCCTCTGGCTCATCGCCGTAGGTTCGAAAGAGATCAGCCAATGCCTCTTCATCCCATTGATTGAGGATATGCCGCGCTTCGACCGTCTCGGCGGTGTTGAGTCGCATGTCGAGTGGACCGTCAACTTGGAAACTGATGCCACGCGCTGGATCAGCCAGTTGATCACTCGAGAGACCGAGATCAGCCACAATCGCATCCGCTCCCCCCCAGTCGTTTTCGAGGAGTGTGTCAGCGATCGTCGCATACGATGTTCGGCTGAGGACGAGCCGACCCGTGTCGAGTGCTGCCTTCAAAACATCGTCTTGCAGCGCACCCGCTCGGAAACGATCGATGGCTGCCTGATCCCAGTCGAGAGCAATCACTCGCCCGTCCGGTCCGACTGCCTCAAGCAGCGCGCGAGTATACCCACCACCACCCAAGGTCGCGTCCACCACTCTCATCCCCGGCCGGAGCGCCAGGACATCGAGGACTGGCGCGAGCATGACCGGCGTATGCTCCGTATTTCCCTGTTCCATATTGTTGAGGTACGTTTTCGAAACTAGTAGACACCGAGCTTGCCGAGTTCATTCGCAATCTTTTCGGTATTCTTTCCTGCCAGGTGTTTATATTTCTGCCACTCTTTCACGTCCCAGATCTCGAGCCGATTATAGAGTCCAACGATGGTCACTTCCTTCTTCAGTCCCGCCTCCGTCTTGAGGTATTCGGGAATGAGAACGCGACCCTGACTATCGAGCTCGCAATCCGTCGCGCCCGAGAGCATGAGCCGGATGAAGCTGCGTGTTCCGGTCTCACCGACCGGCAAACTTCCGAGCTTTCCCGCGAGTTCCTCCCACACCTTCATCGGATAGACGAAGAGTGAACGGTCGAGTCCGCGTGTCACGACGACCCGGGTCCCGAGCTCCCCACGAAACTTTGAAGGGAGCGCCAGGCGCTTTTTGGGATCGATGGAGTGTTGGTACTCGCCGATGAACATATGCGCGAAGGCTTGTCCCCGCAAGCTTCAGTGCTGAGCTTGTCGAAGCGTGGCAAAATCGAACAGTCGGAGTGTTTTCGTGAAATTCACCACATTTCACCACTTCACTGTTCTTAATACCCATTTTACGCCACTTCGTAAAAACCTGCAAATAGCCATATAAATAGCCAAAAACGCCGCTCGTACGGCGCTGCATATCCTATCTTTTCTTGATCAGTCCTTCTAAAAAGAAAGAAGAGGTGCAACGTTGTGCAACCTCATCCTGCAGGTGCCGGTCCTTCCACAGGACCAAGATTGGGCGTCAAAGACAATGTTGGTGGTTGGGGGTGGAAGGATTTGGCACTTCAAATATACCACACAAGCAAATGAATTGCCAAGTACTTGTCAAGTCACGTGGTGGTGTAATACCGAGACCGCTATTTCGACAAAAATCGGACGAGGAGCTGCACCGCAGCGCCGACTGAACCCTTGGCCAAGTATTCGCCCTGGATGGTGGTCATCCGCGGCGCGATGTCGATGTGCGCCCACGGATAGGTCACGAATTGCTTCAAGAAAATAGCTGCCGTGATCGCTCCGCCCCATTTCGTATTGCCGACATTGGCGATGTCCGCATAGGTCCCCTTGATATCTTCGAGGTATTCATCCCAAAGCGGCAAGGGCCAGACCGGATCCCCCACCGCCAGACCGATATGGCGGAGTTTGGTCTCCAGTGTTTCGTCTTCGGTAAAGAGGGCGGAACTCCGTTCTCCGAGCGCGACCATCGCTGAGCCCGTCAGCGTCGCCACATCGATCACGAGCCGGGGGTGATACTTCGCCGCCCAGGTGAGGGTATCAGCGAGGATAATTCTTCCCTCTGCATCCGTGTCCTGCACCTCCACTGTCTTCCCGGACAGCGTCAGAATAATGTCGCCCGGCCGATAACTCTCGCCAGAAATCATATTTTCTACGGCTGGAATGAGCGCGACGATGTTTTGCTTCACCTTGAGCCGTGCACAAGCGGCCAGGGTGTGAATGACACTCGCCCCGCCCGACATATCCATGTTCATGCCAAGGATAGCCGTCGTCGGTTTCAGATTGATTCCCCCAGCGTCGAAAGTCACACCTTTGCCCACGAGGATAGTTGGCTTCTCAGTTTTTTTCCCACCACAATATTCGAGGATGATGAACCGTGGTTTCGAGACCGAACCCTTACCGACCGCAACAATCCCCGCCAGACCGCGGCGTTCGATTTCTTGATCATTCCAAACCATGACCTTGACTGGAAGTTTCTTCACTGCTCCACGCGCGTGCTTGGCCAAGATGGCAGGCGTCATCTCACCAGCCGGCATCGTCGCGATGTGCCGCGCCTGATTCGTCTCTTCACCGATGATTCTCCCGCGGCGGAGTCCATTTCGGACACGTGAAGTATCAGCGTTCATGAGATACACCGTTTTCACATGCGGGAATCCCTTGTCCGGTTTGGTCTTGTAGTGTTCGAAGGCATAGTCGGCCAACAAGAGATTCACCGCGAGGAGTTCAGCAAGTTCGGCCTCGGATATCTCACCGGCTAGCGAACGCAGCGCCAGAAAGTCAATCGCGAGCGTGTCGAGCTGTCGCTCCTTGGCTACAGCAACGATCTGTCGGATCGCCACTATCAGTCGGCGCCTAGTCAAGGCCTCTCTCTTTCCCAGACCGATTTCGATCGATGAATGACCACTCGCGTCGGTCCGGAAATCAACCCGTTCGCTACCGAGCTTCAAGACGACACTGGTGACTGCCTTGGGTGGCTGGCGCTGAGTCAGGATACGCATAATTCAGGTTTTCAGGGATTGAATATCGGACAGCACGACTTCAGCATGACCGGCGGGCTTCACGGGATCATAGATCTTTGCGATCTTGCCTTTGGGATCGATGAGGAACGAAACGCGATGCGTGCCCATATATTCGCGACCCATGAATTTCTTCTTCCCCCAGACACCGTAACGCTCAACGACTTGCTTCGCTTCATCCGAGAGCAGCGTAAACGGCAAAGAATATTTCTCGGCAAACTTTGCATGCTTCTTCACTGGATCGATAGAGACACCGAGTACGACCGCTCGGGATTTTTTCAAGGCGGTAAAGTTGTCCCGGAAGCTACACGCCTCAATCGTGCAACCCGGTGTATCGTCTTTCGGATAGAAATACAGGACTACAAAGCGCCCGAGGAATTCTTTCAGCGACCGCATCTTCCCTGCTTGGTCAGGCAAGGAGAACTGCGGCGCTTTCTTTCCGATCATTTTCCCAATCAATGGCTCTTCCAGCATATGCCTCAATAAACACAATTATGTCCTCCAGTGTAACACGCGGATGGTAGCCGATTACAAATACCGCTTGCCCCGGAGCTTTTCGGGCAGATAGTCCTGCTTCGCTGCCTCGGGGTCCGCAAAGTCCGGTGTGTACTTGTAGTCTTTACCATAGTCGAGTGATTTCATGAGCTTCGTTGGTGCATTCCGCAGATGAAGCGGCACCGGCTCATTGGGGAACTCGGCGATATCAGCCTTCACTTTCGCGTAGGCTATGTAGAGGGCATTGGATTTCTTGGACTGCGCGAGATACACCACCGCCTGAGCGAGATTCACGCTGCACTCCGGCATCCCGATATATTGACAGGCCTGATACGCGGCGACTGCCTGAGGCAATGCAAACGAATTCCCCATCCCGACGTCCTCGGAAGCAAAACGGACGAGACGCCGCGCGATGTAGAGTGGATCTTCGCCCGCTTCGAGCATCCGGCCGAGCCAATAGAGCGCTGCATCCGCATCGCCCCCACGCATCGATTTGTGGAGTGCTGAGATGATATTGTAATGCTCCTCGCCATTCTGGTCGTACAGGATATGCGAACGCTCGACCACCTCTTCAACCAACTCAGACGTGACCCGCTGCCCGAGGCTCGCGCAGGCTTCGAGGATATTGTAAGCTGCCCGAGCATCACCGCCCGACACACCGGCGATGAAATGCAGCGCTGCCGTATCCACCACGAGCCCCTTCGCTTTGAGCAACTCGTCTTTCTCCAGTGCTGCTTTGAGGAGTAACTCGATATGCTCTGGCGTGTGTTGTTCCAAGACCAGGACACGGGCCCGGGAAAGCAAAGCGGCATTTATTTCGAAACTCGGATTTTCGGTTGTCGCGCCGATGAGAGTCAGCGTCCCATTCTCGACATGTGGGAGGAGCGCATCCTGTTGGGATTTGTTCCAACGGTGGATCTCATCGATGAAGAGGATGGTCCGCGCCCCGAGTCGACCCGTTGCCTTCGCTCCTTCGACGATTCTCTGAAGGTCCTTTTTACCACTCTCGACCGCGGAAAGTGAGATGAAGTGTGATTTCGTTTCAAGCGCGATCAGTCGCGCCAAGGTTGTCTTACCACTCCCCGGCGGCCCCCAAAAGAGCAGTGATGGGACCCGGTCTTCAGTGATCGCATGCCGGAGGAATGATCCCTCGCCCAGGATCTTTTCCTGGCCAATGAAATCAGCGAGTTGTTTCGGCCGCATTCGCTCGGCGAGGGGCGGCTGGCCGGGCACATCAGTCTCCATACTTGCTCTAGTTTTCGGTGTCGGAAAAGACGAGCGAAAGTCCCACCGGGCAATGATCCGATCCCGGCACGTCTGACAAGATGAGCGCCTCTTTCATATTATTCTCCAGACTTTGGTCGACGAAAAAGTAATCGATACGCCAGCCGACATTGCGTTCACGCGCGCGCGTTTTCATATCCCACCACGTGTAGGCGACTTCCTGTGGATGGAGGTGACGATAGGCGTCGATGAACCCAGCCGCCGTCAGCTGGTCGATCCAGACCCGTTCCGTCTCGAGGAAACCAGACGTATTGGCGTTTTCCTTGGGGCGCGCCAAATCGATTTCCCGGTGTGCCGTGTTCACATCACCACAGACGACGATCCGCTTCCCCTGCTTCCGGAGATGAGTGAGATAATGGAGGAATTCGTCGTAAAACTGCATCTTGTACTGGAGCCGGAGTTCACCCGAACCACCGTTGGGAAAATAGACGTTGAGGAGTGTGAAGTGCCGGAACTCCATCTCGATGACACGCCCCTCGCGTGAGAGGAGATTGTCTCCGAAATAAGTCTTCACCGCAAATGGCTGCTTCTTCACATAGATGCCGACACCACTGTACCCCTTCTTTTCCGTCGAGCAATTGAAGTAGCTCGTATAACCATCCGGGTTGCGAAGCTCCTCAGTCAATTGATCGGGATCACTGATTTTCGTTTCCTGAACAGCAACAATCGGGTATTTGCCTTGCTGCATCCAGGCGACGAAATCCTTCTTGCCCGCGGAGCGGAGCCCGTTCACGTTCCAGGAAATGAGTATATAGCGTTCTTGCATAAGTATCGTTTCCCCTATCCTAGCATTTCCCGAGAAGCTTCAAAAGCGGCTATTCCGAGCTTTCCATCGGACGCGCCGGCACCTTACCGATCAAGTGTTCGCGGCCGGCGAGCCGGAGGACGAGGTGGTCGAGCTCAGTGTAGCGCCGCTTCTTCTCATGGATATCGACATCATCCACCATCTTGAGCGCGGTCGTGCCATGTCGTGGCGAATACCAGGCGATATACGCCTTGGCATATTTCACCCGCCGAGCAATGTCAAGCGTCTGCTCAAAATCCTCACGTGTTTCGCCGGGAAAGCCAACGATGATGTCGGTCGTGAATTGAACATCAGGCACCTTGGCTCGGATCCGATCGACGAGTGCCAGGTACTCGTCGCGCGTGTACCAACGATTCATCGCCTTGATAATTTTGTCGCTCCCCGCCTGGATCGGGAGATGAAGCAGCCGGTCGATGTTCGGATGCCGCGCGATCGTGTCGATCAGCTCGTCCGAGAAGTCCCAGGGATTGGCCGAGAGAAACATGACTTTTTCGACGCCCGGGATCTCAGCCACTGCCTCGAGGAGATGAGGGAAGAGCGTCGGGATCCGGTGCCGACCCAGGTGCTTCACCATCACTGGTCTCACGGTCTTTCCTCCAGGGAGCGCGTACTCCGAGCCAGCCTTGATGTTTTCCGCGAGGAAGTCGGCCCCATACGAATTCACATTCTGACCGAGGAGCATGACTTCCGTCTTCCCCTGTTTCACGGACTCGTTCACCTCATAAAGGATCTCGCCAAAGGGCCGCGAGCGTTCCTTGCCCCGGGAAAACGGGACGATACAAAACGCGCAGTAGTTGTTGCAGCCATTTGAGATCACCACTGAGGCCAGTTTTCCGCTGCCGCGCTTCGGTGCATGTTCGAATCCGACATCCTCCATCGGGAGGAATTCTTCATCCGGCAAGCGAGCCTTCATCCGCCGCATGAGCTTGCCCGACGGTTCACGCGCCGCCGCCCCGACGAGGCAACCGGTCACGACGATATGCAGGCTCTCGGGCCCGCGCTTTGCTTTTTCCCGAAGATTTTGGACCAGACCATATACCTTTTCCTCGGCCCGGTCGCGGACGATACAGGTGTTCACGATGAGCGTATCCGCCTGTTCCAGCGTCTCAGCCGGCGCGAAACCGCGCGCCTCGTACAGGCTCGCGATCCGCTCCGAGTCTGCCGTGTTCTGCTGGCAGCCGAAGGTTTGAATGAAGTAACGCTGGGGCATACGTCTCCCGATTGTAACGGGAAAGCAGGAAAGAATCAAAACAAAAACCCTTGGTCACTACGTGGTAGTTTCCAAGGGTCAAAGTGACGAATGTGTCCGAGGGTCTTCATCCGATGGACTCTGAGAGACAAGCAGTTAGGACGCTGGGCTGCATACCAAGAGCACCTGGCTGTCAGCATCCAAGACGCTATCATCACCCAGGTCACCTGGGTCGACGTCGCAGACCCACCACAGGTTGTCGCAACCTATCCGGATGATATCCACAATGGTGACAGCACTATCCTCCTTGACGAAGGCGAGGTTTGAGGCCCCGTTGTTCAACAAGAAGCCCGGCTGGCCACCTAGCTGTGCGACGATCAAGGCTGCGAGATCTTCCCACGTTGACAGTTGAGGATAATACTTCGGAATATCCGTAGACCCAATCTCTTTGAGGGAGACCGCAACATAGGAGCGCTCCGGGGCCGAACTTACCACCTGCCTAGCGCTCTTACTGAGACGATCTGTAAGAACGCCGTCAACTGCAAGATCCGGGCCATCCTGGTAGAACTCCGCCAGATTGATTGGTTCATCCCTCGCCGGGATGGTTACCGAGCGAACCGATTTTGGAAGCTCGGTTCCGACGAGTCCGGGATTGCACTGACTCAGCTCTTTGATGTCTTTGTCTGACGGGCAGAGCCCTGCTAGAAACTGCCTCAGTGCAGATTGATTATTCAGCCAACCCAGAGCAATCTCTTCACCGATGACTTCCGCCGGTGGAAGATTATGACTTACCGCGTCCAAAAACCTCTGATACCAATCCTTATCTTGTGACATATAATTGCCTCCTTGTAGACAGCTCTCGACCAATTCGAGTTTGCCAGAGCCCCGTAAAATTCACCTCTTCCGTAACGGTGTGAACAAAAAATCCACGGGGCTCTGGCAACCGGGCCAATTTTAAAGAACACCAAAGCGTACACCTTTTTAGGCGTTCTGTCCAGGGTAAGGGGTACGTATCGAAATAGCGTGCTCGATTGACAAGATACTCACCTCAAGCCAGTCACCCTTATCATGGTGCCCGTTCGGTTTGACCGTTTGACCGGAGATGAATCGGGATGTTTTCGGTGGTGATGCGATGATTGGCCGAATCAAATGTCGCGCGGACGAGGAGGCCGGACTGGGTTTCGGGACGGAAATACTGGTCAAAGATGAAATTACCGAGCGAATAATAAATCGGTTTCCCCTGATAGTCTTCGCGTTCCTGGACCACATGCGGATGCGACCCGATGACGAGATCCGCGCCGACATCGACGAATTCATGAGCGAGCTGTTTTACAGCGGGCAGAGCCTCGACGTATTCCTCGCCCCAGTGAGCATAGATGACTATGAAATCACTGCGCTCCTTGACTGCCGTGATATCTTCGAATGCTTTCGCGCGACCGTTTGAGACGAACTGATTGTAATTCACGAAAGCGATCCGCGTGCCACGGATATCGCGGATACTGTACCGGGTGTCACCAGCGAGGGGCGAGCCGAACTGGGCAACACCAGACTGATTGAGCCAGACTTTCGTTTGCTGGACACCGTCTTCTTGGAAATTCAAGATATGATTATTCCCAATATTCACGAGCGCGATATTCTCGCGTTTCAGGAGCGCTGCTGTCTCGGGTGAGAAGGTGAAGACATAGTTGTCGTGTGCCCCTTCGGTACTCGTCTCACTCACCGATGGCTGGTCGGTTATTGGCCCCTCGAGGTTCGCAACGACAATATCAGCATTCGCGAGTGACGGCCGCATCGGAGCCAGGATGAAATCCGCCCCCTTCTTTTGGGACACCGTGCGAATCCAGCGGTCGAACTGCATATCCCCGCCAAAGAGCACGGTCGCAGCGACGCGCTTTGGCGTTTCCTCCGGGGTTGTCGACGGCTGGATGGTCCAGAAGATGGTCGGGGTATCCGGATTCACCGGCACCCGCTCGGCCAAAAGCCACAGACACGTAGCTGATCCTAGGAAAGCGGATAAAATGAGGAGAAATTTTGAGCGGAGGAGCATGGGGCTATTTCTGAGTTGATTTCTCGACGATGAGCTGACCGCAGGCGGCAGCGATGTCGGCGCCCATGGTGCGGCGGCGCGTGACATCGAGCTTGGCTTGATTGAGTCGCTGCTCGAAATCGAGGAGTGCTGAACTCTCACTCGTCGAATACCGACTCTTGGTGTCATTGTAAGGAATCAGATTGATCTTAACTTTGCCGACTTTTCGGGCGAAGGCGATAAGCTTATCGGCATGGGCAGACGTGTCATTCACCCCCGCGAGCATTACATATTCAAAGGTCAGATGCCGACGCCGGCTTTCAAACTTCAAGAAATATTCTTTTGTCCACTCTGCCAGATCGTCAAGGAATTTCGGATAGGACGAAGGCATGATGGCCGTACGCGTCTTGGCATCAGCGCTATGGAGCGACACCGCGAGACGGACTGGCGGCCAGGTGACATCAGTGAGGAGCTTGCGCAACATGGGGACGAGTCCGACGGTTGAGACAGTGAGACGTGTCGGACCCATGTCGGTGTGTGCGAGGAAGGCCTGGAGCGATGCCTTCACGTTCTCATAATTCGCCAAGGGCTCCCCCATCCCCATGTAGACGACGTTGGAAATCCGCGGCTCGAGATCATGCCGGCCAGCGAGGAAATACATCCAATAGCGATACTGGTCGATGATTTCGTCAGCGATGAGGCTGCGCGTGAAGCCCATCTTGCCGGTCGCGCAAAACGTGCAGGCCATCGCACAGCCGACTTGGGACGAAACACAGATCGTCCAGAAACCGCGCGCATTCTGCATGAGGACCGTCTCAATTCGTTTGTCATCCGCTGTCTTGAGGATTGCCTTGAACGTGTCGTGCTTCACACTTTCGAGAACTGCGATCTGGGAGAGTGAACACCAGGTGATCTGATCCGCTAACTTCTGCCGCCATTCTTTGGAGAGTACGGTCACGTCTTCCCAGGCATGCCAATCCGAGCGAAACAAAGCCGCCTCTGCCTGGCGCAGACGAAATGCCGGTTGGCCGGCGAAGAGTCGAGTGAGGGTTGCGGTACGCGTTTCCATAGGTGAGCGTCCGCATATTTTACCCTAGCAGCACGCGAGCGTCAAGGTTATGGTTTCTTCGCCCTCGCTCCATCGAAGAGGTTTCTCCCGGTCTCAAGCTTCATCGCATGGGCCGTCCGATCCTGATCCAGCCATTCCAAGACTTCGAGGAATTTCTTTTCTTGAAAGGCGGTTTCTTTCGCGGTCTGTTCCAGATACGCCTTACGCTCCCCGTCGGTCCACTGATAGCGATAGAGGTCTCTGTGCCACTGATAGGCGACAAAGCCCGAGATGAGGAGGAAGCAAAACGAGAACAACGTCTTGTAATGCCGGATCCAGAAATACAGCCCGCGTTTCCGAACCGATCCCAATGAGAGGTGTTTGAGTGAAAACTTCATAACGCACATTAATCATTCATATAGACGACCGTCTCGAACACCGCATTGAGTGTATCTGTCTCTGGTCTCTTCACGGTTTCAATTGGGGTTGCACCGAAAGGATCGAGAGTACCGGACTCTGGAACGAGGCCGATGTCATCCTTTGACTTGGCCTTGATATTCAGCCCGATGACATCGAGCGCATAGGGCAGTGACTCAAGGCGATGCAAGTAACGGACGATATCGCCGTATTTACCAGTGACTATGATTGTCAGCTTCAGGTATTTCTTGAGGGGGAGGTCGGTGATAATTCCAGTTTCTTTGTTCACCGGATTCCCTGCCTTGACTGGCTCGTCGACAGCATCGTCTTTTCCAGCGCCTGGAGTCGCCACTTTCGGCGTGCCTGATTTCTTTTCCGTCGCCGTGATCTTGCTTTCGAGGAACGCATTGTCGCGGGATTCGATTTCGATTGCGACCGCTTCATCCTCGGCCAATCGCTCCAGCACCTCGATAAACTCAACGAGTCGATCCTTGGTCAGGACAATCCCGAGGTCTCCGACGTGCTCGGTGATGAGCCCGTGCTGCGCTTCGAGCTCTGGCAGACGATCCAGCTGCTTCTCCCGATGCTCGCGCGTCACCGCATGCTTTTGAATATCATCCATCTTCGTCTGAATTGTGGAAAGGAGCGCACGAACACCGAACCAGGCGATCAACCCGATCGTCACAAAGAGGGTGAGCTGCATCACCGTCGGCTTCAGTTTGTCCCACATTGGATTCGACATAGGTATCAGGATTGGATCAGGCACTCTCGCCGGAGCTTGAAGTCGATTTGGAAGTCGATCTCCTTCTGCGAAAAGAGATTCGAAATAGGAACCCGCACATCACTCACGCATTCATCTTCCTTCAGCGCCGCCTCGAACTGCAGGAACTGATCGCGCGTACCAGCTTGACCGGCGATCGAGACTGTATAGTCCTTGGTCATGAGTTCGATGATGACGACGCCTTCGGGGGCGAGCCGCTGAAGCGATGCGAAGAGCGTACTCCAATGCAGGTGTGACCGCTGATACCGGGCGACATTCTCTGTCTCCGCATTGACTCGTTTGAACTCTTCCTGATAATTAACGAGCTGCTTCGCTTCCTCGTTATACTGTTCGAAAGCCGCCAGCGTGTCCTGACCGACCTTCACCTGATAATTCAGGATCGTATAGATCCCGCCGAGGATGACGATATAGTACAGCTCGAGGAGGAGTACGAGCGTCGTCTGCCACAGGAAAAACCGGTAACGGAATTTCCGCACGAGCTCGTCCTTCTTTGTTTCAGGCAAGAGGTTAAGTAAGATCTTCATATTCATCCAAGCCCCGGAGCGCGAGGCCGATAGCGGTCGAGTACTGAACGGAGCGACCTCGATCGATGGGCGGCAGTGTCCGACCGAGTTTGATATTGAGCCATGGGTTGCCAAACTCCACGGTGAGATTCAGACGCTTGGTGAGGTAGGGCAAGAGACCACGCATGTTCGAGCCGCCGCCGCAAAGCACGACGTTATCGATGGCGGCCGAATAACCGAGATTCGTGAGATAGAAATTCATCGAACGTTCAATCTCCACCGCGAGGTTTTCGAGTATCGGCTGGGCCGCTTTGAAGAGCGGACTCTTCATCGCGAGTGATCCGAGACCGTATTTGATCTTCATCGCCTCGGCTTCTTCGAACGGGATGCGCATCTCTTTTGAAATCGCGTCTGTGATCATCTGAGACGAGAGCGGGATACTCGATGTGAAACACGGCGTGTGGCCAATGGCAACGAGGAAGCTCGTACGCCGGTCGCCGATATCCACGATGAGCCGAGTCTTGTCCTCATCACGGTCGACGAGGAGACTGCGCGCCTGAGCGATCGACTCGGTCTCAAGCCCGACGACCTCGAGCCCGGCTTTTTCAAGCAGGCCATGGATCTGATCGACCATGGAGCGGGCCACCGCGACGACGAGGACACTCATCTTGTTCTTCTCCTTCGACAGTTTGCGATCGAGAACTTGATAGTCGTAGTACACCTGATCCAGTGTGAGCGGGATATTCGCTTCGATTTCCCATTTGATCGCTTCCTTCACTTCTTCCGGTTCCATCGTCGGGAGGGAAACCACCCGGAGGAACGCCTTCGTTTCAGGGAGCGAGCAGATGACTTTCCTCGTCTTCACCGGCTTAGGCTGCGTCTTGTCCAAGAGCTCCCGGATCGCCTGCGCCACGACTTCCTCTTTGACGATATCACCGTCGACGATACTCCCGAGAGCAATCGGGACCGAACCGAAGCTCGAGACGATTTCTTCATCCCCCTCACGCTCCAGCCAAATAGCCTTGACGGAAAGATCGGACAAATCCAGACCGAACGGCTGGGGAAAGAGATTGAATACCTTCTTCCGAAAAAAACTCATACCGAATATGTTTGTTTACTGTCGTATCTGTATTTCTCTTCTTTCAATCATACCATGCGCCACTGCTACAATTCTTCCCAGAGATCGAGCTCGTACTGTGTCCCTGTCGGAAAATACGGTGGCGGGTAGTACAAGAGGTTGTTATCGTAGTACAGGTTGCGCGTCGTATAGCCCGTTCCATCGGTCCAGGCAAAACCGTAGCGAAGATTGGTCGCGATGGCACCGTACACAGTGATGACAGATTTCGAGTCGGGCGAGTAGCCCTTATCGACGTAGTGTTCACGACCGACTCGCCCCTGTTGCGCCAAGAGTGCGGCATCGATCCGGAGGTCGTTCTCACTCGCCCAGGCGATTTCGATATTGTTCTGACCAACGATGCCAATGATGTCGCGCCCATCAGTATTCGTATACCGAATATCGTTCAGGATATAGACCGATGGAGCCGGTCCGCCCAAAAGATCTGCCGCCGCGATCGTCACCTTCCGGTCATTGATCGTCCCCTCCACCCAGGCATTGTCCTCGACAAATATCACTCCATCATCGGGTATCGAATGATTGCTGAGACAGAGCCCGGAACATGAGTTACACGTACCACTCCCGCTGTTCCGGGTATACCTCGTTATCGAATAACTCGTGTTATACGTGTTCACTTTACACGTATCGTATGTTCCGTTGGATTTCAAAATGATCCGCGTCCCGAGATTATTCGCGCCCGTACCATTGTAATACGACCCTGTTCCCTGAGCCGCTGTCTTCATCAGACTGAGGTCGCCCAAGACGCCGTTGAAATCGATCGTGGCTACCGGAAACTGTCGGCCTGCCTCGAAGACATCCGTTCGAGCCGGGACAGCAGCCGGGGGCAAGGGATCCGTCGGTGAATCATGGGTATGCACCCCGAACTCATTGCCGCCGGTATGGTCCGGGTCATTGTAATCGGTAACTGCACTCGTGATGACATTGTGGGCAACACCATCAAAGCGGATTCCGACATTCGAGTGAATTTTCCCGAATACTTCGGTGCCTGCCCCAAAACGCATGAAGTCATTCGCCAAGACAGCACTCTCACTCCAAGACGGCCGCCTGAGCCGGACTTGGAGGACGCGGACCAGATCCGGATACCGATAAGTCCAGGCGGTGGACTTCACAATCGCAATAGTCGATCCCGTGGTCGGCGGCGTCACTTCCAGACGATACCGTCCAACCACTCCGCCCGATGGATCCGAGTAATCATGTTCGTACGGGGTCCCCACTCCATAGGCGGTTCCGCTCGTCCAGAACGCCTGGATCTGCGAGGCCGTCTTCCCTTCGACATTGTGCGCCAGATACCAACGATAGAAATCGATCCCTGCTTCGGCAATTTGGATCGACTGCTCACGCGAGCGGATCTGGAGCGAGTACTTAATGTTGGAGGTGACGAATTGGATGATGGACACGAGAATGATCTGCACCACGGCCATAATGATGAGACCGTAGACGAGCGCACTCCCGCGCTGGCTTCTCATCGGTCGGCTAGTTGTCATAGGATTCCAAGTTACGGAGGTCCACGAAGGATTCCACATTGATATTATTCGGCGCCTTGATCGGATCGATATTCATCCGGAGGAGCACCCGGACGAGCCGCACATCCTCGATGGCAATCGGTGTCGCGATCGGATTGTTCACGGTATCACCCGGATAGTTCTCATTATAGTAGTAGAACACGGGCTGAGCCGCTTCATTGACGATGTAGTTCGCGATAATGCTCGTCGTGCCGTCCCCTGACGCATACGTCGGTGGTGTCGCCGCCGATGGCTCGCGCACGCCACGCATCAGCTGATCATTGGCTGTATCGAGCCAATAGTGCACCCGTTCCGTCACCCCATCATTATCGATGTCGAGATACACCTGGATATCGAAATCATCGCCTGACTCGATGGGATAATCGCCATTATCGGCCTGACGAACTTTGCGAAGGTTGTTGATGATGTCGCTCGAGGCCCGGTTCACCTGGACCGCCGTCACCCCGGTCTCAAGGATGAACTTATTCGTCTTCCAGCTGCTCGAAAAGAGGAGTGTAAAGCCAATAGTACCGATACCCATAATGAAAATCGCCACGAGCATCTCGACTAAAGTCATCCCTTTGAGGTGTTTTTGAAACAGCGACATACGTTGTTCGGTCATCAAGATGGAGTCAGATCGACGGTTATCGGTTCGAGTCCGGCAGTGACCGTGACCGTCCCCGTTTCAGTATCGTACCCCGCAGCCGTAATCTCATAATCATAGGTCGCGGCGACCATACCCGGCGTCGCCGTCTCGGGGAAATAGGCTTTTCCATATTGACTCGTGGTGACCGTCTCATCATACGTGAGCGTCGTGTTGGTGAGCTGGACCGACGCACCGCTAACCTCCGTCGCATCAGTGGAATTTGTCACGGTGAAGAGGACTCCATTCACGGCTTCGTCGGCGAGAATCATCGCCACTCCTTGAGTCGTTCCCGGCGCCAACGGGATGAGGTTTGGGGCCGAGGTCGACTCAGGCTCGAGACGAATGAACGTGTACCCGGTCTCTCCAGGATCAAGCGTCCAGGTATAACTGCCGTAGCTACGATTGGCGTAGTCATGTTCGCCATCCGTATCGGTCGAATCATCCATCCCGAAATCTAATACCGCCACGCCCGTCCCCGACTGCGTCCCGATCTGGCGACCGCCATCGATTCGATAATCGATATCTGGGATATCCGCATCGAACGGATCCTTCGTCCGAAGCTCAAGCGTCGAGGACTGATCCATCACGAAGGAAGCTTGATTCACGACTGCGTTCACGACCGAAGCATGGACATCCACCGGGATAAAAGCCGTCGTCGGATACGGCGCATACGTGGCGCTCCCGAAATGACCCCCCTTCGAAAAGGTCACGTGGTACCCCTGAGAACTCGCCGGGGCGCCAATGAGGAAAAGATTGCCCGTCGCATCCGTCGTCGTCGTCACGTCTATCGATGGGCTGACCGAACTATTGGTGATATGCACCGTCGCGCCCGACAGACCGTTGCCCTCTGAGTCGAGGATATTGATCGACAAGATGCCGCCACCCACGGACTGCTCGATGCCCGGCGGAGCAAAGGTCGAAAAGAGCGCCACCTTTTCCGCTTCGCTTTCGTCTCCCCAAACGACTTCGATGCGCACCCGTTTGGAATCATTGGGAACGAGATCATTCGGGCTGCCACCCAGCGTGCCGTCATAGGCATCATCGACATATTGGATGAACGTATGCACCTCATAGTGCATATTGTTCACCTGAACTGTTTCGTCCTGTGCGATATCGCCAGCGGGGATGCCTGAGATTGTCCCGATATTGTCATAGTCCAGACTCCGGACGATCTCCATCTTCTGATTGGCGAGCGCGATGGCTCCCAGCCGGTTCTTCGACTGCTGGATGAGCGCCGTGCCATAGGCGAAGGTCTGAAAGAACACGGTCGTGATCAATGCAAAAAGGAAAAGAAACACCAGCGCTTCAATGAGGGTGAACCCCCTTCGGTGCCATCTCCGCTGACTCAGGTATTGCATAGGGTACTACTGGATGTTTTCGAGAACGCTGTACATCGGCTGGAGCATCGCCACCGCCATAAACCCGACCATACCTCCGATGAGGAGCATGAGGATCGGCTCGATGATTGATGACATGTTTTTGGTGATCTGCGAGACCTCTTCCTCATAGAACTCTGCCAACCGCTGCAACACGTTCTCCGTTTTTCCGGTCTCCTCTCCCACTTGGATGATCTGCGGCACCAGAATGGGAAACAGTACCGGATACCGCTCGATGATCTTGGAAAGCTCCGTCCCCTTCTGAACTTCTTCGATACCCTGAACGAGGGCTTCTTTGTAGTGGACATTGCCCAGTGTCCGTGACACGATGGTCAGTGCGTTGATGACCGAGACGCCGCTCTTGAGAAGTGAGCTGTGGATACGCGCAAAACGGGCACAATTCACCTTGACTATGATATTGCCGACGATTGGCAGCCGGATGACAAGCCAATCAATGGCGTACCCGCCAGCCTCGGTCTTCGCTGCTGCCCGGAAACCGACGACGGCTCCGATGACGAGGAGGATCGCGATGAGCCAATGCGCTCGGAGTAGATCAGACAAGTGGATGATGAAAAGGGTTGTCGCCGGCAGCTTCACATCCATATCCATAAACACTCCCGTGATCTTGGGGAGGATATAGGTCAGCATCAGGGTCGCGATACCGATCATCGCGACGACGATCACCGCGGGATAAATCATCGCACCCCGGACCTTGGACAGAAGGTCATTCTCTTTCTCCAGCTGCAGCGCCAGGATCTCGAGGACTTCCTCGAGATTACCTGAAACTTCGCCGACCGAAATCATATTGACGAAGAGCTCGTTGAACACCGCCGGATACTTGGCCAGGCCCTCAGAGAGCTGCTTGCCAGCTTGGACGTCGTCATAGACGCTCAAGAGGATTTTCTGAAAATACCGATTCCGGGTCTGGACGGAGAGATTATGGATCGCCCGCGACACCGTCAGGCCCGATGAAACCATAACTGCGAGGTTTCGGGTGAAGACCATTTTCTCCTTGAGCGGAACCGTCCGGAAACGATCAAGAAACTTGACCTGCGTCCCGTCCGAGGCCGCTTCGATGCATTTGATAGACGTGACGAGAAACCCTTGAGTCCGGAGTTCCTGGGCGACCTGTTTCTCATCCTTGCCACTGATCTCGCCCCCCTTCGTCTCCCCGGACGCTATATTCTTGGCTGTATATAAATACTTCGGCATAGCCGTTTTCTGGTTGGTGTTTCTTTTGTTTCAGTATACCACGCAGACCCACCATATCAGGCCGAGAGTCCATGGATGGTCAGCCGTTCCTTGAAGCGATCGAAGACGACTGGTCCCTTGGGATGTGGCAGGAAGATGAGCGCCTCGTCCGTCGCGATGATGAAGGCACCTGGAGTCTGTGTTTTCGGATTGCGCGCGATCTTCCCTCTCTGCCAACGAGACAGGTACGCTTCATAGCCTGGCCAGTCAAGCGCACGCTCAAGCCACTGCTGCCATTGGCTTTGGAAACGCGAGACGGGACGAAGCCAATGGTTCGGCAAGACGGTTGGCTGATAGGTCGGTTTGATCCGAGCCATCCAACGGTTTGCAAGTTCGAAACGCCGTTCGGTTTCACGGCCGAAGAGCGTATACATGAAACGGTATTCGCTCGCCGAAAAGTAATCCTGCATGGTGATCTCCAAACTGCCATCGGTCACAAAATGATTCAGGCAAGCCCGGTTCTCGATGTGTTGTCCATGGCGGCGCTTCCCCATGAGCTGAAGCACGAGCGAGAGTGCTGTCCGGCCGCGCCAGATCGCCCCCTGTCGGAGGACGACGAACAGATCCCAGTCACTGTCGCGATCCCCGTACTTCATCGAGAGACTGCCTGTCAAAGCGATGAGTCTGACAAACGGAACCCAAGCGATGAATCGAACCAACCGAGTGGCGCGCTTGATCTTGGGGACAGAGTATTTCTCGCTCCGGATCCGTTCCTGTATCAAGGCCTCTCGCCCAGGCAATATCACAAAGCCCTGGCAGCGGGACACCACACGATCATGAACGAGTCCGTCGAGTGCGGCCGCGACTTGGCCAAGTATCGGACAACCTGTCATCGGATCATCCCGCGTCGTCACCAGATGCTTCCAGACTTCGAATTCCGTCAATGGGTACTCCAATGCGTCGTAGTAAGCGATCGTCGCCAAAGCCGCCTTCCTGAGCATAGCGAGATTGATTACAGATACTTTCCGGTGAAGCCCGCTTTTGATTTCTTTAATTTCTCGGGAACGCCGCAAAACACCAGTTCCCCGCCCCGGTCCCCGCCCTCCGGCCCCATATCGATGACCCAATCCGAGGCCCGGATGACATCGGTGTTGTGTTCGACGACGAGCACCGTATTCCCTTTGTCGACGAGTGCATTCAAGACCTCGAGCAGCCGGCGGACGTCTTCGAAGTGAAGACCGATGGTTGGCTCGTCGAGGATATAGAGCGTTTTGCCAGTTGATTTGCGTGCCAGTTCTGTCGCCAGCTTGATCCGCTGGGCCTCACCGCCTGAGAGATTGGGGGCACTTTGGCCCAGGACGAGATAGCCGAGACCAACTTCTTCGAGCACGCGAAGTTTCTCTTCGATCATCGGCTGGTCCAAGAAGAAATGCCGCGCTTCGGTCACTGTCATGCGGAGGACATCCGAGATATTCAGTCCGCGATACTGAATCGCGAGCGTCTTTGCATTGTACCGAGTGCCCCCGCAGACTTCGCATGGAATATAGATATCGGGGAGCAAATACATCTCGATTTTCTTCAATCCCCCACCCTGGCAGACCTCACAGCGCCCGCCGCGCATATTGAAACTGAAATACGAAGCGGAATATCGATCCTTGACGGCTTCCGGCGTCGCGGCAAAGACATCGCGGACGAGGCTAAAGATACCCGTATAGGTCGCCGCATTCGAGCGCGGGGTCCGGCCAATCGGATCCTGGGTCACCGTGATGACCTTATCGATCTGATCGATGCCCTTGAGTGCCCGATGCGCCCCCGGATCAGTCCGCGCCTGATAGAAGTGCCGAGACAATGCCCGCGAGAGGATATCGTGGACCAAGGTCGACTTCCCCGAGCCCGAGACACCCGAGACCGTGATAAATTTCCCCAGCGGGATCTCGACAGTCACATTTTTCAGATTATGCTCTGTAGCACCTTCGATCACGATCGCCTTCCCGCTTCCCTTGCGTGGCGCCCTTGCTTCCTGTACCAGACGTTTACCGGACAGGTACTGCCCCGTCAAGAGTTTCGACTTCATGAGCTTTTCCGGTGTGCCCGAGAAGATAATCTCACCGCCCTCTTTGCCCGCACCAGGACCGAGGTCGATGATCCAATCCGCTTTGCGCATAATCGCGACATCATGTTCGACGACGACGAGCGAGTTGTTGGCACCACGCAACTCCTCGAGCGCCCGGATAAGCCGGTCCGTATCACGGCTATGCAGCCCGACCGATGGTTCGTCGAGAACATAAATAATACCGGAGAGGCCGGACTTGATCTGGACCGAGAGTCGAATCCGCTGCGCCTCGCCACCCGAGAGCGTATCCGCGCTTCGTGAGAGCGAGAGATAGCCCAGGCCCACCTTATCGACGGCCGAGAGCCGCATCTCCATTTCATTGAACAATGGCTCGATGAGTGATTTCACTTCGCCTTCTTGCAAGAGCTGAGGACGCAGGTCCCGGAAAAATCCACGGAGATCTTCAATGGATTGACCGACGAAATCGTTGATGTTTTTTCCAGCGATGAAGACAGAGAGCGATTCGGAGCGGAGCCGTTTCCCACCGCAATCCGGACAGCGCCGCATGAACATGAAGGTCTCAATTTCCGCCCGCAGGTGATCAGACTTCGTCTCGCGGTATTTGCGTTCGAGCAAGCCGAGCACACCAGGGAAACCAAATTCGTCGGCCAAGTCGCGCTTGGCATCACCGCGCAAGATATAGGTCCGTTGTTTCTGTGAAAGTTTCTTCACCGGCACATCGAGCGGGATCTTCTCGCGCTTCGCCATCTCGCGCAGGAGCGCCATCGGCCCATTGCCATTGCCGCGATCGCTGTTCATCTTGCTCCACGGTCGGATCGCCCCTTCAGAAATGGACAAGGATTCATTGGGGATGACGAGTGCGGGGTCGAATTCGAGCGTGACACCAAGGCCGCCGCAGGTCGGACAGGCACCTTCGGGACTATTGAAGGAAAAATGGGCGGGTGAAAACTCGGGCAGTTCGATCTGGCAGGCCTCACAGCGATAGTGCTCGTGATAGGTATGGAGACGCTCTCCGTCGACCAAGAGCTGCATCACCCCCTGCCCAGTCTGAAAGGCCGTATGGATCGAATCGAGCATGCGTTCCTTATCTGGCCGCGCCGTATCGAGATTCAACCGATCGACGATGACGAGACACTCTGCCAGTGCCATCAGATCAACGGTGTTGCGCAGTTCGGCCAAAGCGACTGCGGTGTCCCGGTACCAGACCCGGACAAAGCCCCAGTCATCGATGAGTCTGAGGGCCTCTCCCCAGTTCTTCCCGGCTAGGAGCGGGCTGTCGGCGGCAAAGACCAGCGGCGAATTGTTTGGCAAAGACAGGATTTCTTCGAGGATCGCGACCGGTGTCTTACGGGAAAGCGTCTGAGCACATTTCGGGCAATGGGGCTGGCCGACCTTGGCAAAGAGCAGGCGCAGATAGTCATACACTTCCGTCATTGTGCCCACCGTCGAGCGCGGACTGCGCGAGACGCTCTTCTGGTCGATCGAGATAGCCGGCGACAGGTTGCGGATCGTGTCGACATCCGGTTTGTCATACCCCTCCATGAAGTTCCGGGCATACGCCGAGAGACTCTCGACATAGCGCCGGTTCGCCTCGGCGTACAGGGTATCAAACGCGAGCGACGACTTCCCTGATCCCGACAAACCCGTCACCACGACCAGACAGTCCCGCGGGATGTCAATGTCGATGTTCTTCAGATTGTTCACGCGAGCTCCACGAATTTCAATGACGCTCTTTTTTCCTGGCATACGTTGTGCGGTACAGAAGACGAATTGTTTCCGAGTATAGCAGATTTTTGCGCGTGGGTAAACCGCCGCACCTGCTAGAGTGAAAAGTATGGAATTGAGAGAGCGAGCCCGACCATCCAACGGCCAAGGTCGCCGATATTTCATGTATCCGCTCCCCATTGTCGGATTGAGAAAAAGAAAACCCCGCCGCTACCGTTCGGTAAAATGCGGGGTCAAAGGACTCAGTATCAAGGGTCTAAGAGACCAAAGATACAAAGTCCAGAGTGCTTATTGCGAGACGGGGAACGCGAAGGCTCCAAGACCGCCCCAGCGGTCGCCCGGGCCACCGACGTAGGCACGCACCTGCTGCCCATCGTCGAAACGGTCCGAGCCGAGGATGCTCGGGTTACCGCCGGAACTAATGATGGGCTCGTGGAGCACGGCGGTGTAGTCGATCCTCCAACGCTCCAACTGTTCGTCAGAGATGGCTTCCCGGATGAGGAGTGCAAGTTCGCCACGAAGGTCATCGGATTTCCCGTAATCACGCTCGCCTCGGGCCCGCAGGTTTGCTGTCGTGCGCTCGACATCAGTGTCGAACTCCTTCTTGCCGAACAAGAGCGCCACCGTGTATTGCTTGCCGGGTTCCAGACGATGCTTCTCGTTGTAGTCGGGCTTGCCGAGAATATCGCTCGCCCATTTGGTGAAGTTCATCCCGACAGCCTCGCCGTGCTTGAACCACTCCTCATTCGTCCAGCCACGGCCAGTGAGGGTGACGAGGATACGGCCGTGCTTGTCGGTCTTGTAAAGCGGGCCGAGGCCGAGGAACTTGCGGAACTCGTCGCGAGGCGGGATGGTTCCGGCCACACAAGCTTCGGCGACATCCGCGATACGGCCTTCACCTAACAATCTTTCTTGAAACACTTCCGGTGTGACACCCTTTTGCACGAGAGTGTCGTGAATCTTCGTAACTTGCGGGAATGAAATAGAGGTGCACATTGCAGTCTCCTAACTATGCTAGTCCTTGCGGGTAGCCGCTATAAGCTCTCGAAAGATTCGAGTTTGCCAGAGCAGAGAAACCTCTCTTCACTTGGAGGTTCGACCTCCACGTGAAAGGACTCTGTGCTTTGGCAAACGGTCTGTGATTATTAAGGTTCGAAGCGACAGTATACACTTTTTCAGTTGTTCTGTCTAGGGTCGAGTAAGGGCTTCCCTAAGGGTTCTCTTAGCCCTGGAGAAACGACTCACGCCTTTTCTTCCGATGGAAGCCGATAGCGAAACGATGCGCTTCGGCATTGGCGAGGAGGATATCGTGTTCGAAGCGCTTCACCAACCCACGTGGCCCGGCCCAGAGAAACTTGATCAAGCTCTAAATTTCTTGTGAAGCTGGAGGAACCGCGCAATCAATCGTAACATCTCCGGGGATATATCATTTTCTGCTGATCTACGGAATACGCTCGGGTCAGCTCCCAACGAAAAGTTCATCATGGGATAAAAACCAGCTATCTCTGGGTGAGCCTGAATCCCGAGCTTCGCCGCCCCCTTATCGTCTTCGAGAAGAGACTGGAGAAGTGCGGCTCTTTCTTGAGGAGTGCCGCTATACTTGTTTTCCAGCCCAGATAGATGAAGCAGACCCTCTGCTACTAATGAATCTCTTTCAGTAGTATGCATGAGGAGCATACTGCGCTGCGGGTTTGGCGTTACTGCTTCGCTATGGTTGACCGGAAGTTCTCCGCCGTGGATGGAAAGAGGGGGGCGATCGACAAAAACTCCTCCGAGAAACTCTCTTGAGTCATCCAGTAATTCCATCTTTTGAAACCTCTGTCGAGGCTCTTTCAAGGGGCTTACTTTCCCCCCTTCTAGTGCAGCCATGGCTTGATGCCCATAGCAGAAACCAATTATGGGTATATTTTTTTCCGCCGCCCCCTCATACACTCTTCGGACGAACTGAAAAACCTGACCATGGGTCAACCGACTATCTCTGTGTATCGACCTAGATGGGTCGCTAAATGCCTTACTGACATCTGCAGGTGAACCTGAAAATACCACCGCGGAAATATCGCTCGGCAGGCTTGTTGTATCCGCTACATCTCGATGGACAATCCGAACACCATGGCCCAAAAACTGCTGGAAGCTTTCAAGCGCACTAGCGGGAACCTTTCCGCCAAAAATTTTTTCGATAACCATTTTCGAGAGGGCCTCAAATCCCATGCCCCTGAGATTCTCTACCCTCCTGGCAAACGCATGTTGTGGAACACCTTGTCCAGAATCGACAAGCAAGACAGTTTTCCCTGCTACAATGTCATCAAACTCCCGCTGAGCTTCCTGTATTCTGGATAAATAGCGAATCACACCCGCTTCGGCTTCATCCATCGTTTCACTGCGTTCTCGGCTTGAAAATGTTAAACGCGATTCTAAGGACATAACTCTTTCCGAATGATATTCGAGTTACTATGAATCGGACAACATGATAGCCGTATCTACGAGATACGACCCTGCCCCGTTATCGGGTGCAACCATGTAAATTTGTACGGGAACTACTAACTCCTCCGGAAGTTCCGCGTACTCGGCCGTATCTACTAGCCTCAATTTCTTGTTGCCCTGGACCGCAACACTTAACCAAGCAGCCCTATTAGAGTGGCTAACTCTTTTATCCATATCGCCCTTCACTTTTGGTAACGTCCTCAAGGGGACCAAAGACTGATGTGAAGAGGGTCTGCCATCAACTGGTCGTACAAGAGGTACTCGAATAACAGGAGTGCCTGCAGGGATCCCCTCTGTTAAAGTTCCCGCTTGGAATTTTACTAGGGTAGAAGAAAGATACGTCGCTACATGAAAAAGAAGTTTCGGGTCACTGGCCCGTAAGTCAGCCCCGCCTAATATACATCTAAACTTCTCTAGATAATATTTCCTCATTTCTGGAGGGATAAGACCCTGCCATCCCGTGTTCAGAAGGTCCTTACACTCCTTTGTTTCGCTAATCAAAAGTTGATACCTACTCCAAAGCTGAGGATCATCCTCCGCGCTTACCCATTGCTTGTCATCTTCCCCATAAAGTTTATCCATTATTTCTCCACTTGCAGTCAAGTAATTAAGGATGTGCGGCCTCACTGTCTCACACTTCCCTAAAAAAGACTCTTCCGCAGACATACTATCTCCTTTTTTTTCCAATGAACCCTTATATAGATCACTCTCCGAAAGCAACTCAATCTTGGTTTTACCAACATTAATTAATCCTTTTTGCTCAAGTAAATCAATGAGCCGCTTCCTATCCTTATAGTATTTGCTGTAAATGGACTTAAATTTTTCCCCGCCCTCCTTTCCTAGTGGGTGCTGTGCTATATCTAACCAGAGAGCGGTAAGATCTTCATCAACAGCCCTATAGCTCACTCCCGGAGAATGAGCTGAATGAATCCGATCCATGGCTGCCTGCACCATCATAATAGCTGACAAATCCGCAAGCTGAGCAACATTTAATTCCGGTCGATCTAAACTTCTGGGCGTTCCATAAATTCCAACCAAAGCAAGCGGGTTATTATTTTCCACAGCTCTGTTAGCAACGCCTGTAAGCTGTTCTTTTGCCTTGTCCGTGGGGGCTTTTCCTATTCTGGTCTCTTCCGTGTCGATCAAGCGGTCCATTATAGTCACCCCCGAGTACTCCCCAACCCCACATGCACCGTATTTGCATGGCATGGGAAATAGCCTTTCTAATGTCCCTTGCAACCTATCCACCTCAGTCATCACCTTATCTTTTTTTCCTGAAGGTATCCTGGATTCATCCGGAACAGCATAAAACTTCGATTCAATCGACATATGGCTAAGTTTGTCTCTTCATAAATACATACTCAATATAGCACGCGTACTTTACGAGCACTAAAAAGAGGCTTTTGTAAGGCTCTTTTTAGTTATCCCATCCGACAGACAATATTTAGAGCCTATTGGTAGTGGCTTAGGAATTGTTCTTCTGTAGTAAAGACAAATCGTTACTAGGATAAGGTTCGCCAGCACAAGTAATACGGGGTAGGTAAGGGTGAGAAAATTGTATTCCATCAGCGCAAGCATGGCAAAGATATACCCAACTGGGGAAGCTATCCACGATGACACTGCTTCAGACCAGGGAGCGCTAATAGATTTCCGCCAACTAGGGATATACCCAATAACATCAATGATGGAAACCATAGCCACGGCGAGATATGGGTTATCTAATTGCCACCATACGACAATTGCAAGCAGGGCGAAGAAAAGAATAGCGGTATCGCTCCTGGTTATGTTTCGTGTTCCGTACCGAAGAGAAAGTAAAAATACAAGAGCAACAAAGATTGTGGATACTATCAATGCCCAAGCTCCCCAACCGCCATTCCCATACCAGATAGCTGCTACAGCCGTTCCTTGTGTGATACACCAGATAAGCCAAGTGTAAGCATGTGGTTTCGTTTTATGTTGCAGGATACTTCGTACGTAATTAATAAAACACCCTGCGTTTATGAGCATGGCGATTACTGCAAAGGTAGTTTTGTTATCCAGAGTCATCATTATAAACAAAGTATACCAGGTTCTCACGTTCTCTCCGGGGGTGCAAAAAAGAGACTTGTAAGCCTCAATTTTAGCTACTCCGAAGTCTAGACACCACTAGAACCTCTACTCAAGAGGGTAAAACCTCGATTTCCAAAAAAACACTACCCCTGGAGGAATTGTTCACGTTTCTTTTTGCGGTGGAAGCCGATGGCGAAACGATGCGCTTCGGCATTGGCGAGGAGGATATCGTGTTCGAAGCGCTTCACCAACCCACGTGGCCCGATGATGCGGTCAGGCCGGTGCTTCGCATTCTTCACCACACCGACGACGGGGATGGTCAGTCCCCGCTTCTTCAAGATCCGGGTCGCTACATCACTTTGAAGGAGTGCCCCGTCGACGACGATGAGCTCGGGCAAGGTCCACTCGCTGTGCGCCAGGCGGCGCGTCAGAATTTCTTCCAAGGCTGACAGGTCATCGCCCCCATGAGCATTGCGGAGCTTGAACAACCGGTACTGGCTCTTCTTCGCGAGTGCGTGCTGCACGACCGTCATGACGCCGACCGTCGCCTCGCCCTGGAGGTGTGCCGTATCATACGCTTCGATCCGCGCTGCGGATGTTTCCTCGCGGTCCGCCTTCATGAGCGCGACATCGCGGATATGGCCCAGGTCAAAGAGAAGCTTTTTGATCTCCTGGGCTTCCTCAAAACGCAAGTCCTTGGCTGCGACTTTCATCTCGCGTTCCAGATTCTTCACGAGATCGGCTTTCTGTCCGCCAAAAAATAGTGCGATCCGTTTCACCGTCTTCCGATACTCGACCGCCGAGATCGTGCCGGCACAAACGCCCGGGCACAGGCCGATCTGCGCCTGGAAACACGGGCGCGCTTTTTTCCTTTGTTCATCAGTGAGTTCGGCATACGGCACACACTTGTCCCGATACGGGAAGATCTGCCGCACGATCCGAAGTGCCGTCCGAAGTGCTTCCCCGCGCGGGTAGGGCCCGAATTTCTCCTTGATCGGGAAGACGAATTTCCCTGTCTCGATGTCGCGCTCGCGGACGAGCAGGATGCGCGGATAGTTTTCTTTCGTGATGACGACAAAGTTATAGCTCTTGTCATCCTTCGCATCGGTATTGTACGGCGGTAAGTGCTGCTTGATGAGCTGTCCTTCCCGGATGAGCGCCTCGAGCACCGAATCGAGCTGGATCCAACCGATGGCCAGGACGCGCTCACGCATGAGGACGAGCTTCGGCCCACGCGTCTCCTCCAGGTCGGGGCCGAAATAGCTTTTCACCCGGTCTGACAAGATTGTGGCCTTGCCGATGTAGAGGATTTCATCGTCCAGACCCAGAAAGAAATATATGCCCGGGGTTTCAGGCAATGAGTTCCTTTTCAGGAAGCGAGTCACACTGATTTTCTTCTGCCAGGGATGAGACATAGTGAGTAGTCATGCTATCGCAACTCGACCTCGTTGACAATCCTGTACTAACGGTGTATCCTATCACGAAAGTAACTTACCAAAGGGAGGGCAATGTGGCGAAACGCAATCACCCTGATTACTACTACGCCATGCGTGCGCAGATTCTCGCGCTCATGGAGGATCAAGCCGGGAAGCGACAGCTCGATCACAGTCGCTTTCGGAAACATTTCCGGGCAGTGGCCAAAGTACACGGGATCATACTCGGAGACCAGTGGTATCTGACCCACTACCGCATTCTCGCGCGGATGGTACGACAATGCCTGGCTCGCATGAAGTCACCACCGCAACAGCAACCTCTCACCTGAACATTGTCCTTTTTCGGAGGGGCGCCCCCTCCAACCACGTACTACCCAGAGCAATTGGTACGTGGTCTTTTTTTTATCTCCTGAATAACCCACGCTCGCTTCACCTAATTACTACCCAAGTTTACGACCATGAAAAAACCGGCTGGGAAGCTGTTGCTCCCCGACCGGCTAATACTTTTCGACGTCTTCAAGACTCACCTAAGCGCTGACGTGAGCCTTGATTTGGGTGGTGGTGTGGCCGCTTCGGCTCTCCGGTACTTTGCCGATCGGCGGGTTTTCCCCTGTTCGAGAAGGAATGACGCTGGGGATAGCCGCGCTCGAACACTCTTGCGCTCCCAATAGCCAAACCGAATACGCGAATCCTGACGTGCGATGGACTGTGCGAGCTTCAGTACTTTGAACCCCGGCACCTCGCACACATCATGAACCCCCCCCTTCGTATCTTCCTGATTGCGCGACCAGGCCTCTTCACCGATACAGTATTCGGCCAAATATGCCGCCACCACCGCATTCGATTCCCCTGACTTAATTTCGAGGAAATACCTCACCTTCAGCTTGTCAACCATAGAAACCTCCGTGTAGTTGTGGAACGAACAGAAAAACTGTGCTGCTACGTTAGCACAAAACACCAAAAAATCAAGGGTGACTAAAAACCGGTGCAGTTAGGCCTGCAACCGGTTTCTCCAACACACATAGTACTCGACAGTCCTACAGACTCCTGGAGTTTATAACGCAGTTCTCTCTGCGACACAGGTTTATCAGCTCTTTGCCTAAAAGAGTTTTTCAGACTGGGTGTTGCTTTCCTTAGTGTTGGTAAGGAAAAACATTCACCCCTGTAGCCAACACCAAGCTTTATCAGATTCGCCTCCTTAAGTCCTTTTTGGGACAAGAGGGTTGGGTCACTCTAAGAAAGCTCTCGAGCGCAGGGGTTTCTCAAAAGTTGGGTCATAGACCTTTCCTTAATTGATTAACCCCTTGTGAGGTACATCTATTTTACCGAGGCTAATTCTTCAAGTCAACTCCCAGGAACGACAATCATCGCTTTGCGTTCGGTCGTAATCGGCAAATGTTTGCCCGTCGGATACTCGCGGATTGCATCAAACAGCACTCCTTCCGGATAGCGGTAGCCCTCGCCCTTGCGCGTCCCGGGATCATTTGTGATGAATTCTTTTGCTGCCGCATCATACCCCGTCACCACGAGCATGTGCTGCAGCGGCCCAGGACGAGTGAAGTTTGAATTCTTCAGGGCTTGGCCATTCGTCGGAACGATGACGAGTCCCTTCCCGGTGACTTGTTTCAAATCATCGAGCACGAAGTCATAGACGATTTCATAATCAGCGATATCAAAGTAGTCCCTGAGCAGAATCTCGGCTGTATTCGCTACATCCGTATCGATACCCTGGCCGATCACTTTCTCCTGGAAGCGTGCCATCGCGATGAGCTCACGCTTCGCTTCGTCTTGAGTGTATGTCCTTCCGGTTCGCCAGGCCGCGACCATCAGCGCCGAAGCTTCCTCACAGCCGTTTTGAAATTCACTTCTGGCCCACTCCCCTGTCGGCGCCTGGGAAATAAATGGCACATCTGGCCAGGTCCTCGGCTTGGCGGCTACCGAGACTTCGGGAATAATTTCAGGGACGGGAACCGGTTCGGCCTCGATCACTTGCTCTTCCTCGACAACCGGCGCAGGAATCGCCTGATCGAATGTCATCCCCTCATCGGCTCGCTCGGTAAAATACTTCAAGGAATAGTAAACTCCCCAACCGATAGCGGCCGCCCCGAGAATATAAATAATCGCCTTTCGGAAATTCATGCCTCTATCGTAGCATTATAAAGAAAAGTCTCCGCCACGCAGCGCGCAACAGGGGAACAATGAGGAACTCACTGTCTGGTCCGAATCGGATTCCGGACTTCGGTCCACAGGCGGAAACCATTGGCGTCAGAATGTGAAACCGAGAAACCGCATCGCCATCCTTCCTTCCTCCCTTTGAAACCGTAGACAAGTTCGATGTACGCGACGTTGTTGTGTGGTCCACGCGGCGACCCGACTGAGCATCGCGTCACCTCGAGTGTACGTGGATCACCCGAATGTTGCCATTGACAGACGGCTTGCATTACCGCTTCGCTCACCCGTCGCTCGCGTTCAGCTAGAGACTCGCCTTCCAGCTGAATTGGATCGATAAATGCCACCCCGCTTATCCGCTGAGAGGCACTCGCAGTGCTCCGTGAACGATATCGATTCATTTCGACTCTCATACTGTACAACCTCCTTTCGTTCAACCAAAGAAAAAACCGTTGAAGGATTGCTTTCCTGTCGTGACCTATACGGCCCACCGTAATACCATAACGCTCGATAGTGAGGTCGTATCGTCGTGCTCCTCCAAATGAATTTGAAAAGAATAGTCCTCCGAACCTAGCACCAAATATTTCCCAGGACAAGAGCTAGCGGCGGCGGCCGAAGTGACGTGTACCGGGGCGAGATGAGGAACGTGGTGACGTTGCCACACGGCGGACACTCTTCACTGCCCGAGGCTCACCCTCTGGGACTACTCCGCCCTTGATTGGGAGCGTGATACGCATGAGCCGTTCGATGTCGCGGACATTGCCCTTTTGATCGGGTGTCGCGAAGGAAATCGCCCGGCCCTCACGACCCGCGCGAGCGGTGCGGCCGATCCGATGGACATAGTCTTCCGCCTTTTCCGGCAGATCATAATTGATGACGACCTCGATACCCGAGACGTCGATACCGCGCGCGGCGATATCGGTCGCCACCATGACGCGGTAGCGGCCCGCCTTGAAACCGTCGAGTGCTTCGCGGCGCTGGCTGAGCGAACGGTTCGAGTGGATTTCCACCGCCTGATGCCCCTTGTTCCGCAGCGACAACGCGATGCGCTTGGCGATAAATTTGGTCCGTGTGAAAACAAGTACGCTGCCCGAGTATTCACCGAGGAGCTTCAGGAGCAGGTCGAGCTTCTCCATATGCGGGACGAAGAACAATTCCTGAGAGATCTTTTCGACCGCGGTGCCCGGCGGAGCGACTTCGACCCGAATCGGAATCTGGAGATACGACGTGGCGAGTCGGATGACTTCATTCGGCATAGTCGCCGAGAACAGCATCGTCTGACGCTCTTTCGGGACATGCTTCACGACTTCCGCGATCTGCGGCGCGAAACCCATATCGAGCATGTGGTCGGCTTCGTCGAGGACGAGGATGCGGACGTGCTCAAGTGTCACGGTTCGCTGGCCGAGGTGATCATTCAGGCGACCAGGTGTGGCGATGATGACATGCGGGTTGGCTCGGATCTGACGCTTTTGTTTCTCCATCGAGTCACCACCGATGAGGACCGCCGTGCGGATGCCGAGCTTCCGGCCGATGCGCTGGAAGGTCTCATCGACCTGAAGGGCGAGTTCGCGCGTCGGGAGCATGATGAGCCCCTGCCGCGTCTTGTCTTCGAGGATGCGACCGATCATCGGGATACCGAAGGCGAGTGTCTTGCCCGTCCCCGTCTGCGCGATACCCATTACATCCTTGCCGGTGATGGCGATCGGGATGGAGCGTTCCTGGATAGGCGTCGGGGTGATGAACTTAAGCTCGTCGAGGACAGCGAGGAGTCCGGGGGCGATACCGAGGTGATGGAAACTCATGCGGATAGTGTTAGTTACGAAATCAGGTTATTCTGGCATATTCTGCTCATGACGTCAACTCTTGTGCGTTTTTGAGTATTGTTCCCACTGCTTCGCAAAGCGTTCAGACGACTCGAGAAGCTCGGTGAAAGAGCCCTGAGCAACGATCACCCCGTGCTCGAACATGTAAATCTTATCAAACATCTGGAGCAGATGGAGGCGGTGAATCGACGCAATCACGGTCTTGTCGCGATAGGTCTCGAAGATCTGCTCGTAGATCGCCAATTCATTCGTCGCATCTACGCTCGAAGTCGACTCATCCAACAGGAGAATGGATTTCTCCTCGGAAGCCAAAAGACCGCGAGCGAGCGCCAAACGCTGCTTCTCCCCGCCGCTCAAATTAACGCCTTTCTCTACGATAGAGGAGTCCAGCCCCCGAGGCAACCGTCCGATGACTGAGGCGAAACGGGCCCGCTCGGCATACTGCAGCACTTCCTCGTCGGAGTGATCCACGCCCATGGTGATATTGTCCCGGATTGTCGTCGCGAAAATCTCTGGATCCTGTGGGATGAGCGCGATATCCTCGCTCATGCTGATGAATCCGTTCTTCAACGGCCGTCCATCAAGTTCCACCACGCCAGATTGAGGCGTATGGAGTCCCCGAACGATCTTGAGGAACGTGGTCCTGCCGCTGCCGCTCTCGCCAATGACTGCGATCTTCTCACCCCGACGCCACGAGAGTTCGATATCTGAGAGCTGTTGCTTCGCACGCGTCTCGGCTGCATAGGTGAAGTTGAGATGGTGCACTCGACACACCTCCCATTGATGCGGAGTCTTGGATTCCTGATCGATCTGCGTCGGAAATGACTCGGCGATTTCTTCGGCGTTCATGACCGCCGTCCGTTCACGCACGATGTCATTGTAGAGGTAGGCAAAGGTGAAAAAGACATCATTGATCCGATTCGTATAACTGAAGAGGGCGAAGAGGGTCCCGGCCAAGAGTACCTCTCCATGGCGGAAAGCGAGGAGCGTATACATCCCCAGTACGAGAAACTGCAAGAGGCCCGCACTCATACTCGCCGAAAACCACTTCCATTCATTCAATCGGCTGTTGTGCATGTAGAGTGTGAGTGGCTTACGAATCGCCTTCACCAGATCGTGTTCGATGAGGTGTTCGACCCGGAGGATGATGACGGTCGAGATATTGCTGAGCGCATCATAGACTTTGGCCGCAATTTTATTTTCGGCACGATTGAGTTCACGATACTGCGGAACGAGCCGCTTGTCGAAGGTCAGGATGATCCGGAGCGCGACAAACACAACCAGGCAAACTACCCAGATCGCACTGAGGTCGAAAAGCGCGAGCGCGATGAGGGAACCAGCGAAACGAACAATCGCCTCGACAACCTGGAAGCCATGCTCGGTGAACTGATACACCGCATTGCATCCCTTTTCAATCCGATCGATCGTATCGCCCGAGTGATGATCGACATGCCACTCCATGGGGAGCGCCATCGTCCCTGACAAGAGATACTGCCGGTAGTTGGCTCGAACGAGGAAGGCATTTCTCCGTTCCATGACACGCGCCGGACCGTGGAAACACCATGTCACGAAATCAAGCAGCGGCAACGAGGCCATAAAAGCGATGAGCCAGACGATATTCTCCTGATTCACCCCGTTCTCCTGGATCAAGTTCAGGATATGCGCCATGATGATTGGCTGGAGCAGCATGACAGCGTTCGACATCACAAACAGCCCCACGTAGAAAACCACCTGGCGACGATTCTCGTTCGAGAGTTGCCAGATCTTCCGGACCAAATAAAAAATCGGGGTGTTTAACATAGTATGAGAATGACTACTTCCAGATCTGGAGCCAGCGGCCAAGATACTCGACGACCACGTAGAGGAAGAAGATGTACCCGATGACACCCGCGATGAGTGTGACAAGGAGGCCGTTCACGATGCGGTTTCGCTCACGCTTGGCCTGATCGAGCGTACAAATGCCCTGTCGGCGCAAGTGAACGAGATAGGCGAGTCCGAGCGCGAGGAGTCCGGCCAGACGGAACAGCCACTTGTACTCGCCATAGAAGGTGTCCGAAAGCGACGCAGCAAATCCAACCGTCGAGAGACCGAGCAGAACAAGCATCACCGGCGACAGGCAGCACAATGAAGCAATAATGACCGGGACTGAGGCGACTCTGAACACTTCCTTCCATTGCATACGGTCAGCATATCATAACCACGAGTCGCCACGTCAGCAGCATCCCAACAGACTAGCGGATTGCTCGAGCAACCGCCGAGACGACACGCTTGTCGAATGTGTTCGGGATGATATTTCCAGCAGTTGGTTTCGCGACAAGTGCGGCGAGATACTTAGCGGCTTTGACGAGCATCACGTCAGTGATGCGCTGGACCCGATGATCGAGCGCGCCTCGGAAGATGCCCGGGAACCCGAGCGAGTTATTGATCTGATTGGGGAAATCCGACCGACCCGTCGCCACGATGCGTGCACCAGCCGACAGCGCCACCTCCGGCATGATTTCTGGCACCGGATTGGCCAGAGCAAAGACCACCGCGTCTTCGGCCATGGTACGCACATGGTCCTCGGTCAGAAGACCACCCTTGGAAACGCCGATGAAGACATCAGCCCCCGCGATCGCCACGGTGAGATCACCGTCGATCCCATCGGGATTGGTCCGGGCGCGGAGGGATTGCTTGTGCTGGTCCAAATCACTACGGTTGGGGCCGAGGATACCGCGACTATCAAGCATGACGATATTTTGTACGCCGTAGAGGAGCAACAATTCCGCAATTGCCTGCCCCGCGGCCCCCGCGCCCGAGATGACAACCCAGACCGCTTCCTTTTTCTTCTTCACGACTTTCAGCGCATTGATGAAGCCCGTCAAGACTACCATCGCCGTCCCGTGCTGATCATCGTGCATGACTGGAATGTTGAGCTCTGCCTGAAGTCGCGCCTCAATCTCGAAGCACCGTGGCGCCGCGATGTCTTCCAGATTGATACCGCCGAAGCCGGGCGCGATCCGTTTGACCGTCTCGACGATTTCCTCCGTATCCTGCGTGGCGAGCACGATCGGAAAGGCATCCACATCAGCGAGGGACTTGAAAAGCATGGATTTCCCCTCCATCACCGGAAGTGCGGCTTCAGGACCGATATTGCCGAGCCCCAACACAGCCGAACCGTCCGTTACGACAGCGACCATATTCCCCTTCATCGTGTATTGGGCCACGTCCTCCGGATGTGTCGCCAGGTGACTAGACACAGCCCCGACCCCGGGCGTGTAGACAACCGCCAAATCCTCTTTATTCATCACTGGTATCTTCGGCATGACTTCCACCTTGCCGCGCAGTTTTTTGTGAAGCGCGAGGGCGAGCTTGGCGTAGTTCTTCTTCACCGTCTTTTTCATTGCCATACTCGACAGTACACAGAATTAAGAGCGTCCTCGATCTTGCATCGCCTGAACGACACGTTTCACCGCCACCACATACGCTCCCATGCGCAGCGTCGAATTGTGCGTCTCACTTGCCTGCCACACCGCATCAAAGGAAGTGTCCATGATTCGGCGCAGCTTATCGAGAATATCTTGCTCCTCCCAACCATAGTTCAATGCATTCTGGATCTGTTCGAAGTAACTCACTGTCACTCCGCCGGCGTTGGCAAGAATATCTGGGACCACAATCACGTTCCGATCCACCAGCACGGTTTCCGACTCCGGTGTTACCGGTCCATTGGCCACCTCGATAATAACTTTGGCCTTTATATCCTGAACATTGCCGACATGAATCGCGTTCTCCAAAGCAGCCGGGACAAGAATATCGGTCGGTACCGAGAGCACGGCATCGCTCGGAAGTTCCTCGCACCCAATGCACTTCATGAGGCTGCCAGTCGCCCGTTTATGCGAGAGAACTCCTTCGACATCGAGACCTTCACTCCGATAGATGGTCGCTTGGGAATCAGCCAACGCGACGATCGTGTAGCCAGCCTGAGAGAGAATACGCGCCAGATAGCTACCGCCGTTCCCAACCCCTTGGATGGCCACCGTCGCACCATCCCTGATATGTAGCTTTTTCCGTGCCGCTTCAATAACATAGAAAGCTCCTTGCGCCGTGGCGTATTCACGGACTCGGGATCCGCCGATAGACAGAGGCTTGCCAGTGATGACCCCCGGCCGATGGTGACCAACCACCGCCTCATATTCGTCGAGCATCCAGCCCATGATACGTGGATCAGTCTGAACATCAGGGGCTGGCACATCCGTGTCTGGTCCGATGAAATTCACAAACGCTCTCGCATATCCGCGCGACAATCGCTCCAACTCACCACTGGAAAGTTCTTTCGGATTCACCACGACACCGCCCTTTCCTCCGCCGAGTGGGATATCTACCACTGCGGTTTTCCACGTCATCCACATAGACAGAGCTTTCACCTCATCGAGCGTCACGCCGGGATGAAATCGGACTCCTCCTTTATGCGGCCCACGTGCATCATTGTGCTGCGAACGAAACCCGGTGAATACCCTCACAGTTCCGTCGTCCATCCTAACGGGAATGTTGACCGTCAGGACACGAACTGGCTCCCAAAGTTGAACAAAAATATTCTCTGGGATAGGGATTATGGATCGAACTGCTTGCAGCTGCTGTTGTGCGCTCTCAAATGGATTGGCCATACAAAAAAGTTACCGGATCACATACCGTTCCATCATACCCCCGTGGGGTATCAGAGTCAAACTTAGTCTCCCGCACGGAGACGAAAGATGCGGTCATCGAGTGGTGAGGGTTGGCCGCGGCCGTCGCGGTTCGATGTGGTGAAATAGATATTGCCGTCGGGTCCCTCCACTACTGCGCGGATGCGTCCGAACGACACCTCGCGGAGTTTGCCGTAACTCGCGATCTGCTTTGGATTACTTTCATCGAGCCGAATCCGCATCAGCCCCTCACCTTTGAGCGCCCCGAAGAACAAGTCACCGCGCCACTCCGGGAAGACGCGACCAGAATAGATCATGAGCGAGCCGGGCGCTTCGGCCGGCGTGAAGACCAAGAGTGGTGAGATCATACCGGCGCGACTCTTCTCGTGTGAAACGAGAGGCCAGCCATAATTACCTCCCCGCTCGATCACGTTCACCTCGTCCCCGCCCGCCGGACCATCAAAAACCGTCGGGCCATGCTCGGTCTCATACAGGATACCCGTGTCCAGCTGCCAGGCGAGGCCCTGCGGATTCCGATGACCGTATGACCAGATCGCACTTCCGACAAAAGGATTATCCGCCGGAATCGTTCCGTCAGAGTTGATGCGAAGGATCTTCCCTGCGAGCGACTCCAAATCCTGAGCCAAGTTCCCATCTGTCGCGTCCCCCGTCGTGATATAGAGCTTGCCGTCTGGTCCGAAAGCGATGCGGCATCCCGAGTGGTACTGTGCTGCCGGGATGCGATCGATGACCATGAAGGAGTCCGCGAGGGTGTCACCAGCGTCGACGAAACGCATCACCTTCAGCCAAAGTCGCTGACCATCGGCATAGGCGATCGCCGCATAGAGGAAATGGTTTTGCGGATAATTCGGATCGAGGGCCAATGACATCAGTCCATCCTCACCCTTTTCGACAACTTCGGAAAACACATGGATCGGCTGCTTCTCGAGGACGCCGTTTTCGACGACTCGGATCTGCCCCGGCCGTTCCGTGACGAGCATGCGCGTGGGCGAAGTAAAGACGATGTCCCAAGGCGTGTCGAGTCCGGATGCGACCGCCTCGATGTCGATTGTCGGATTCCGGTCCGATGTCCGGACCTCGGTATCGGGTGCATCACGCACGATCGGCACCTCGGGAGCAGCCGGGGGCTCGGCGATAAATGTCACCTCTTGCCCGGGTTGAAGGGTGGGACGAAACCAGTGAAACCAATACACACCGACAAACAAGCCGATCGAGAGGCTGAGGAAGAAAGCGTTGAAAAGAAATTTCTTCATAACGGTGCGCTTCGTACCACCAGTATAGCTTATCTGCTGGTTAACTTCAGACAGGGCGTTATTTCGCTTTCACGTGCTGATCAAAGAATGCAAGTGTCCGACTCATGACGGTCGGCCAGGCCATAATAAACTCGTGTGGTTCGCCTGGATAGACGAGGTACTCATGCTCTTTGTCAGCTTCGGTGAGCCAGTCGTCGAGTTCATCGGACCACATGATCTCAACCGACTCGTCCGATGTCCCGTGATGAGTCTGAATCGGCGTCCGTATACGGTTGAAATAATTCTTGGCCGAGATGCCATTCCAAAAATCTGGCGCTTCTTCCGGCGTACCATAACGTTCGATGAGGCGTTTCCCAATTTCACTGTCACGCTGTGTCCAACGTTCGTAGTTTCGGACATAGTTCGCCGATACCGGTGCAAAAAGCACCGCCGCATCCACGAGTTCAGGCGCAACGACAAGCACGTTCAGCGTCACGCCACCACCCATGGAATGGCCAAGCATACCGATCCGCTCACCGTCGAGATACGACAACCCGGCCGCGCGCACCGCGTAAATTGCATTGATGATATCTTCGGTATAGCCGAGCCGGAAGTGCAGCTCATTCTCTGGGTCATCGTCGGACTCAGCGTGATTGCGGTAATCAGAATGAATCACCGCATAACCATGCCGGGCGAGATAGTCTTGCTCACGTTTTAGTCCACGACCATTGGTATAGATCGCCGTATCGATGTGCCCATGATTGAGAAAGAGGATCGGCCACCCGGTCGCTGGCGGCGTTCCCTTGGGCACATTCATGATGCCGGAAATCGTGAACTCTCCACTTTTATAGGTAATGAAGTACCGAGTGTAGGCCACCTGATCGTCGAGCACGTGACCGACACGAAAATCACGACCGTCATACGTCTTCGCCATGAGCGCTGCGAGTGAAACGGGGTTCGGGTCGTTCGCGACAGTCGCTTCCGGCGCCTCGTGCTCCACTGATTGGGGCTCTGGTCTAGATGCTGTCGGCTCCGGTTGAGTGGCGGGAGCGTAGCGGTATAACCAGGAAAACAGAAGGCTACCGAGGACCACAATGATGAGGACGAAGAGGGTGAGGCGCCACATACTCTGGGGTTTCAAAGGGAGAAAAACAGGAGGATTTCTCTAGTATATCACTGCTCTCTCGTGCAAGTGGCGTGCACGATGTTGACACCGCTGGGAAAGTGCTATACTGGGGGAGGAAAGCCTTCAGAACGGTCACACGAAAAATTGAAACCCACCTGGCCTTCAGGGAAATGATTTTTCCGACACTATCATTTTTGGGATTCAGTCGTCCGACCTGCATTGAGGGCTTTTCATTCAAAGAGGACCAGCGCGCAAGCGCTTTTTTTGTTTCCTCTATGCGCCCCAGTGGCCGAGGATGAAACCGAATACGAAGAAGGAGACGAACTGATAGCCCGACGAAATGAGGAAGGTCGCCCATTTCACCTTCGCTGGTTGGGCTGTCCACATCGAAAGTCCGGCGACCGTCGGCATGACAAATCCGAGCCACATGAAAAACGCTACCCAGACCGCCTTCGATTCCGCTCCAGTCCAGACAATGAGCTGAGCCAACACGTACAATTGAAGTAACGAGAGAAGAAATTGAACGCCATAGAGCGGACCGGCAGCTTTCTGCATTTCCTCTCGACGAGCGATATCGTCCGAATTGGCACCATTGATTGCCATCCACTTCCGGCCGAAGAGTGGCCCGTACCAGATCGCCCCGATGACCATCGACGCGACCGCACACACGAGCACCGCCCAATAATTGATTTCCATAGAATTATGGATGAGTGGATTATTCCGCTGCGGCTTTTCCTTGTTTCCACCAACTCGGATATTCACCGAGTCGGAAACAGAGAAGATCGAAGAAGGCGAGAAGTGCGACCGCCCAAGGCGCGAATCCGATAAGGGTATCCGAAGTTGAGTGAGACGCCGCGTCGATAAACCGGAAAAGCACCACGCCACTGAGAATCATCACAAGCAAAAGCAAAGCACCGCCCCACGAAGATGGATAGTAGACGGCGATACCGCCAACGAGCCGCTTCGGCCGAAACCAATACTGTCCACAAATCTGATGAGCCATATGCCACTATTATAGCGCTCGACTGCCATATGCCTAGGGTCGTGATATCTGACACTACCCGCTCCCCTTTCCAATCTGCCGGAAACCCCGTAGGCTAGGATATGCATCGCTCATAATATTTTCTGTGACCCACATATGGACCCCAGTACAAACACTCCCCCTCCAAGCAACCAGCCACCGCGTCTCGAACGGATCGCACTCGCGGCACCGCGCTATATCGGCTCGCCATTTTCACTCGTGCTGCATTCTGTCTTTTTTATCGGAATTTTTTCCCTTCAGTGGGCCGGCTACACGTTCGAGCAAATCATGCTCATCCTCACGACCGTCGTCTCGCTCGAAGCGATCTATCTCTCCATCTTCATCCAGATCACCGTCAACCATCAGGCGATGAAACTCACTGAAGTCAGCGAGGATGTCGAAGAGATCAGCGAAGATGTGGAAGAGATCGGCGAGGATGTCGAGGGTATTTCCGAAGACGTGGAAGAGATCTCCAAAGGTCTCGATGATATCCAGGAAGATGTCAAAGAAATCGGTGAAGAAGTAGAGGACCTCGGTGAAGAAATTGAGAAAGACGACCTCGAATATTCAGCTGACCGGTCCCAAGACATTCAGAAAATCACCCGTATCCAAAATGCTCTCGAGGAACTCCTTCGGGAAGTGAAGGCGATGAAGGATGAAAAGTAAGTCTGACTCGCTCAACTGTCTCAGCGACTACCCGTTTCAGTTCAGGAAATCAGGATCATGGTCGAAGCGGGCCCGCCAAGCCGCATAACTCACCAGCACATACGTGACGATGGTGACACTGAGGAGGGCGACTTGTTGTTCATGACCCATTTCCCGACTATCGGTAATCCAGAGGGTCAGCCCATAAGCCACGAGTGGCAAGGCGATATCCGAGATGACATTGATCCGGGATTCACGGATACGAACCTGCATTTCGAAAACTTCCCAGATAATCGCAACGATGAGTGTCACAAAAAACAGCGGTACCGCCGGATACTCAAACACTCGGACCACCATGGCAACGAGCGTACCGAGGAGGAAATGTGGCACTGACCAATAGTCAATCGACTGACGCAATTGCCAGAACAGTGCCGGATGAGAATGCAGACCACTCTTTCGCTGAGACATGATGATTTGCCAGTAGAATATTCTCGTCCCCGCTACACCGCGCTGAAATCTGGCTATCGATTCAGCCAGGTGATCGTGAACTGCAAGACCAACGCGAACGAAACCCAGAGGAAATACGGGATATTCACATACGCGACCCAGGGCATGATCGGACTGATCCGTGACAGAGCCCAGACGAGCGTCCCCCAGACGAGGAGGATATCCGCCGCAGCGAGCCAGTTATTCCGGAGACCGAATTGGATTGGTGAGAAAGCCAGATTGAACCCGAGATTCAAGAGGAATGGGATGAGCAGTCCGAGACCGATTCGGCCTTGCCAAAATCGGATGCAGACCGCCACGAAACTAACCGCAATGATGATGTAAAGGACCGTCCAAACCGGACCGAACAACCACTCGGGCGGCGCCCAAGTCGGCTTGATTAGATTGGCATACCACTCTCCTTCGGCTCCCATGTATGACGGACTTATCGCTTCACCGCACAGACACCACCCGGACAGGCCGGCGCGTACTGAGTCGGCTTGATGAAACCTTTCCGAACGAGCCAGGTATAGATGGTACAACCGACACAAAATCCGAGCGCTGTCTCCAGCCACATGAAGACGAGGCAGAGACTACAAAGTATCATCGGGATCAGGCATGGTGATGTCCCGCTGAGTGTCGAGGAATTGCACGCCGCCACGAAATACAGCTGCTTCCCAATCAAAAAGAGTACTGCGCTCGACATGACGAGACCGATGCCCCAGGCGAAACGTTTCTGGACCGCACCGACATACTCCGGCCGCTGATTCCGAACGAGGAGCGCCCCGAGCCGACCATAGAGGGACCACTCCGGTCCGAGACCAACCTTCAAGAGGAAATCCACCCAATAAGTGAGCACGACCCAGAAGGCCAGCGTGATATTCTTCTCGAAGTACACCGAAAGCAGGGCAAAAAAGCCGAGTGCAAACATGATACCCGCCGCCGCTCGGACTTCGCGTTCATTCACCACGCCATAGGGTGCTGGAACGCCATCGATCATCAATTCCGGAATGATCTTTCCGTAGGCCATCGTATTCTTCCACAGTGATTAGCCTTTTCATGCTAGCAGAAAATCAGACGATTGTCCGCCAGAATTTTTCGGCGAGATTGGCGAAACGGCCGACCTGGCCCGCTGAGAGAAAAAGGATCGCGCCATAGACAGTCAGGGTGACAAGTCGATTGTCCGAGGTGAATTTCAGCGCGCTCCCAAGCGCCTTGTTCGGGACGAATGGTGTACCGTGAAAATTCACCGCCGCATACAGTTCGTCGAGGATGAGGTGGCCGATATATCCCGCGATCATCGCCACAGCCAAGACGAATGCCTCCATGTCTGCGAATGAGAAATGCACCGCGAGAAAGAACGTAACCAGCCCGGCCAAGAAAGCCGCCGGGAGCGAATGGGCCATCCCCCGATGCCGCGTGAAACGTTTGAAGAAATATCCGACGACCAGATAGATGAAGGCAAAGGTACCCACCGTCCAGAGCAGTAACCGTTCCCAGACGAGGGGCGTCTCATGATAGAGCGAGAGGCAGACAAGCGCCGCCGCGACGAGTGAGAACGATCCGAACGTCACATGAAAGGGCACGCCCGAGTCACTGTCCATATCCGGCATGATCGAGCCGAGCACTGCCACGACGAAGACAATCGAGATGAAACCGAGTTCATCCGAAAAGGCGAGTGAAATCAGTCCCATCGCTCCCAAGATTCCGGAGGCGATACCGAGTGAGATATGAGCGCGGAAACTGGCCATAGACGTATTAGGATTCAATGAGTGAAAGCTTTGCAGAACGTGAGAGCCGCTTGATCCGAGCTTCTTCGCGTGCGGCGTTCGAGCGAGTACGGAAATGTCGAGTATAGACGAGCGTGACTGGACACCGACCCCGCGTGTACTTCGCCCCGAGCCGGGAAGTATTGTGCTCACGCACCCGCCGCACCAGGTCCGTCGTGATCCCCGTATAATATGTGTCGTCCGCACAGCGGAGAATATACAGATGATACATCATACGCTCTAGGACAATTGTTGGGCACCGAGCTGTCGCAGAGCGCGTCGCCGCTCCCGGAAATCCGGCATCGTCCGCGCGACGAGCGACCAAAACCGTGCCGAATGATCGAAGGCACCGAGATGGCAGAGCTCGTGGAGAATGACATAGTCTGCTAGCGCTGGCGGTAACAGCGCGATGCGATAATTGAATGACAGATTCCCCTGTTTCGAACAGCTGCCCCAGCGCGTCTTCTGGTTGCGGATGCTGATCTGATAATAATCGTAGCCATAGGCCTGATTGAAATGGACCAGGCGGGCCATGGCCAAGGTCCGGGCGGTTTCCTTATGCTGTGCATATTCGCGCTTCCCCCCTTGTGAGAATGGATTCGGAACACGTTGCGAGAAACGCTGCACCTGCTCCCCGATCCACTCCGCATGTTCCCGCAGGAAACGTTCGATGAAACGGCCGCTCACCCACGAGGGAGCCGAGACAGCGAGGACCCCACCAGCCGAGACCGAAACGCGCAATCGCCGCGCCCGCAGACTTTGCCGAAGTGTGTAGGCATAGGTCGTTATCCCCAATTCGATCGTTCGATTCTTCATATACTCTCTTTCATCATCATTTGCTCTGGCAATCAAAGACTTTCCGCTTTCCCGTAGCACCCGAGCGAAGCGTGAGCGCGCTCACGGCCACCCCGAGATGCTGGGCCAGTGCTCGGGCGACCGCCATATTCGCTTTCCCTTCGACCGGTGCAGCCTTCACCGACACGCTGAAGTGTGTCGCATCGATCGGCTCGACATGCTCGGCCCGGGCACGGGTTTTGACGGTGACGAAGAGGTGCATAGGGACGAAAGTATTTTACCACTTGCCTGGGCAGTCGTGTATAATAGCGGTGTAACGCATTTAAAGACGTAACCTATGGGAAGTCCGATGGAACAATTATCGCTTAACCTCGCCCCCAAAGAAGCTACCGGGGGTGAGTCCGTGGATATGAAAACAACCACTCGCGAAGCAATCCTCGCCGCACTTCCTGAGCTCTCTCGCCTGGAACTCGCGGCCGGCTATAAGCGCTTCGTCGGCAAAGATCCGACGTTTCGCGAATTGTCCGATGAAGAACTCCGCACCGGCATCAAGGATCCAGCGGTCGAGCTTGAGCGACTCGCCCGGATCGACCAGGAAGAGGATCGGGAGGCCCGGCGGAATTACGGAAGGAATTGAACGGTACCGAGGCGATCAATAACCCGCCTCAACAGCGGGTTTTTCTTTGTTTCAAAGCAGCGAGACGCAACTATCCCGCCTCTTCGCTGATGTTCCAATTCTGCAACTCACTGCTCGGTTCATGATACATCGGAAGTGATTTACTTGATCCACAGTGATTAGTTCTTCGACTCAAATCGTATCGGGACGCTCACGCTGGTAGCCATTTCCGGAAGACCTGAAGGGTTGTCTCGCTCGAGAACCAGAGTCCCCGATCCTGACTGTGGAGACGGAAAGGAAAGCGTCGCCATAAAGGGGACAGGGCTCGTTGTCATCCAATCGCCTTCAGCTGTTGCTAATCCACTCGCGAGTATTTTCCCGTCTACACCCAACAATTGGACGGGAAACGAACCTTCAAAAAACCAGCTGCCCGGTGCCTGTCCACGCACGGTCAACGGGCTCGTCACGATTGAATTGGCATGCGGCTCGGATATTCGCGGGTTATCAGTCCCATCTGAAGGAGTCACTAACTCTTCGATATAAGTCCGTCCGTTCATAGAACACTGCCGAGGAAAGCTCTCCATCACTGGATTGCCACGTGCCACACAGCTGTCAAAGTCGAACACGGTTTGATTCACACCGGTCGGGCAGGACGCAAATTCGCAGTTCGGCCCCGATCGCCCGACCGTCGATCCGTCCGGACAGAGCCTTGCTTCCATGGTGCACATCCGCTCCCCTGGCGGCGTAGGACCGCGTGGGATGATATTACCACTATGTGTAAAACCAGAACGGAGTGCGCTGGCCACGGCGAGGAGCAGAAACATCAGACCGAACGCGACGCCGAGACCGATGATGAAACGAGTGATGTGCTGTTGCATAGACTTACACGTTAGAACCCAACTCCGTTATTCATCGGTGAGGTGACTGGGTTGGCCGGCACCGTGAGCTGAGTGCTGACCGTGTCACAGCTTCGGCCCGCACCGTGCTCGTACCAGACACCGCTCTGACCATAGCCACCTTTGTAGGCAGTCGAGGCATCGGTCGCCAGATTGAAGTTTGCGCACAACTCAAACTCACCGACCCGCCCTGCCCCTTGTGCTTTGGATGAGGTGACGATGCGATATTCATATCCCATTCCCGTTTCTGGATCAGTCGTGCTTGATTCGCAATAACTGTACTGACTGGAACGCGTGAGTTCAGTGAGAGACGCTGGCAGAGCACCGAGGCTCGACGCATACTGCTCAATACAACTCGCTAGGCTCGAGAGATGTTCCGAACGTGTCTGATCCAACGTGCGGTTGCGTTCGGTCGTCGGTGATCCACCCACCGCGAAACCGAGGATGACACCGATGAAGACGACGAGAGCGACCGCGCGCCCGAAGGACTGGAAGGTCCGCCGTGGAATATCAGCATGGTACTGGATTCGCCGCCGCTCGAGGTAATAGAAGCCGAAGATCGACCCCGCGATACCGAGGATGGTCAACGCCTTCAGGCAGAAGCGCGCCGTGATCTCGCCTTGCAGGAGCGTGTAGACCGTCGTGATAAGATCACCGACAATCGTCACTGCCGCGACTAGGAGCACGAGATATGTCAGCCATTTGGACAGTTTTGATTCCGTCCGACCTTCATCCTCACGGAACTTGCGGAACCAAATCCGCATCGAAAAAAAGTACAGTGGGAAGCCGATGAGGAGCGCCGCGATGGAGTAATGGATAGTGCTCGTCGCAGCTGCAAACACGTACCAGTTCGTCGCATCCAGCACATCTGGGAATGACACATTGATGATTTGGAAGTACAGCGTGCCGAGGGCTGTGGCGACAATACCGAGCAAGATAAAGGAGAAGAAGTTGATCACGACATCGACCGTGGACGCCTGCTTTGAGGTAGTCGGCCGATTGCCTTCGCTCGGGACTGGTGCACCGAGCGCGATGACCCCCGAACGGAAGGCGGCCTCCGCCTCATCCTCGGTCCAGCCGATCGTCACGAGCTCTGATTTCACTTCGTCTTTCCCGATGCCCGAGCGGATACGATCGGCCACATACTGGGACAATTTTTCGGTCTCCATAGGTTGACTTAACGCTTACACTAGGAGTATACCATCCCCTTTGCCTCATCAGGGAAGCGCCGGTAAGAAGTCCGACAGCGCATATAGCGTGACGATATTTTGGATGATGGCGAGCGGGACACCGAGGAGGAAATACCAGGTCTGCGTCTTGTGCCGGAAAGCGAACATGCCTGCGAAGACTCCCAAGCTCCCAAACGCGATGGCCATGAAAAAAAGCAGTCCTTCTGGGATTCGCTCCGCCCCGGTCTGTCGAGATCGCCACTTGTCCCAACCCATGATGAAGAAAGCAATGAGATTCACCGCGAGAAAGAGTCCGAGGAGAAATGTATCAGGAGAAAGCATATGATTCTCTTCATATGTTAGCAGCCTCAGAACACAGAGCCGGCACGCTTCCAAATTCTAATCCAAATCGAGCTGACGATCCCGCGAGTACTGACAACCACAATATGTCTGGCGATAGATACCACGCTGAGCGATCATCGCTCTCGCCCGTTCTTCACGACCATGCTTTTTCCAGTCCTCGGCGAGGAATGCCACGCCCGTTGATGCTCCGATGGCTTCGGCGAGCGGAAAAATGAGGCTCGCCTTTTTACGACGGCCCATGGTGAGTGTCGTCCCGAACTGCTCCATCTTGCGCGCTCTGGCCTCCTCGGCAGTCCGCTGCAGCCGAAGCCCGATGCACGCCTGGCAACGCAATCCTCCTTCGGATTCAGTTTCGCGCCCCCGGACCGCCTCGGCCCACACCCCCGGCTCATAGTCCCCGTCGATCATCGGCACCTGCCACTCCTCACAGACGCGGACGACTTCGCGTTTACGCCGTAGGTATTCGTCCTCGGTGTCGATGTTGGGATTATAGAAAAAAACCGTGAGCATGTACGCAAAGCGCAGCTCATCGATGACCGCGATGCCGCAGGGCGCACAGCAGCAATGGAGGAGGAGTCGTTGTCGGGTCATCATCCGTTCCGATTATTGGCCATCAGGCGCGTGTGCCGATCGCCTCGCTGACGGATGCGTACCCATCACGCTTGAGCAATGCGACAATTCCGGCATTGATCACGCCGATTTCCTGCGGCCCCATATAGATCATCCCCGTGATGAGCTGCACGAGTGAGGCACCATACAGGATCTTCATATACGCGTCTTCAGCCGAGAAGACACCACCCACGCCGATCAAGACAAAACGGTCGTGATAGTGGCGATACGCATACCTGAGAAGCGCGTTTGACCGGGCCTGGGTCGGCTTGCCACTGAAGTTCCCGGGTCCGGCCTGGGCGATTTCCTCGGGATGGAAGGCGGGATTCAGTCGATCCTTGGCGAGATTGGAAAAGATGAGTCCCTTGATGAAAGTGAACGGTCGGGCGGCCTCGAGGAGCGAGCGCATCTCGTCTTCGCTTTGCTCGAGCGGTAGTTTGATAAAGACTGGACGGCGCAACTCAAGAGTCTGCAGCCGCGTGAGCAACTTCGCCAATCCCGTCGGTGATGCGAGCTGCTCTTTCAGGTTCTCCAGATTGCGAAGGTTCGGGCAACTGATATTCAGCTCATAGTAATCGAAGAGCGGACAACGTTCGGCCGTCTGGAAGCCCAGGACGACATCCTCGACCATCGCCGCAAAATCCGCGTACACTTTGTTTGTCGAGCCGATACTCACCCCCCGGATGGCCCCGAGCGGCGCGGCACGGTGGAGCTTCACGAGCGTCGCTGCTACCCCTTCGTTCTTGAATCCCTTATTCACAAGGAGCGAGCGTGATTTCGGCAGACGCTGCATCATCGGTGGCGGATTGCCAGCGTACGGCTCCAGCGTGAGCGTCCCGATCGAGTGAAAACCGAAGCCCAGACTCGGGAGCACATCGACTAAGTCCGCCCGGTAATCGAAGCCCGCCGACAGCCCGATCGGATTCCGATAGCGCAGCCCCGCCACTGTCTGCTCGAGCATCGGGTCATCATAACGCCACATCGCTGCAAACAGCCAACGTATGGGACGAAAGCGCCCGAGCTGTTTGCCGACCGAGAGGAAGAGCTCATGGATATCGTCCGGCGGATAGCGGAAGAGGATCGGCTTCACCAAATGCCGATACTTCCACCCGGAAATATTTGAAATGAGTTTGTTCATACCATTTGTCCCTTCCATCTTACCACTCACCGGACGCCAAATCGAGATAGCCGGTAGCAACCGGATTACCAGTGCACCGCCTAGGTCTCTCGCGTTGACCGGCTGAGGGGAGCCATGTTAAGAAAGAGATGGTTCTCAACCAACCTAGAAAAGGAGATCGCCATGCCGTTACTCGTCATGAAACACATCAAAGGCGCTCTGCCGCGCGTGACCGGCAAGTCGAATTGGGCCGTCCGGCTTGCTGAAAAAGACCAGACTGTGCCATACCCAATCTTTGAAGTCGTTGCGCGAATTGCTCAGACTTGTTTCCATTTGGAATGCACGGTTGATCCAGCCTCTCTCAACGGTGACTGGGAAGATACACTCATCCTCATCATCCCGAGCGGCAGTCTCCTCGAAGAACGGAACATGTTCCTTCAGATGCTGACGGAACGCATGGAAAATAATGCCCTGCGCGCCTCAACCAGTACCCCATGATTTTTTGGGCACATCACACCCTCTCACTCGGAACCCGCGTTCCGAGCTCTTTTTTTCTTTGAAACTCCTGGCGCGGACCAATAGATCACCCGCTATTCGGTCGTCACACCGTCAAACTCAGGTGCATCGGACTCAGCTTCGGCCTTGGTCGCGCGGATTATTGCCTCCTGATGATGCGGCGGGGCATAGATGGTGTAGAGTCGGAGCGGGTCGGTATCGGATGTATTGATGACGTTGTGCCGCGCGCCCATGGGGATGATGACTGCATCGCCATCGCCCACCTCGTACTCAGTCTCGTCCACGATGACCTTGCCGGTCCCCTCTTCGAAACGGAAGAACTGATCCCCTTCCGTATGCGTCTCCAAGCCGATTTCCTCACCCGGGAGGAGCGACATCAGCACCAGCTGACAATCCTTGGCGGTATAGAGCACCTGCCGAAAATTCGTATTCGCGAGCGTGAGCTCTTCCAGATTGCCCTTGAATCCTTTTTTCATAGGTTCGATGCTATGGATTACGCCCTCAGTATACACCCGATGAACCGGTCAACTCAGCAATCGGATGGAGCCAATTCAGGCCGTGTCTGATGGTTTTGTTTCAAACTTTGATCGCCGGACGAGAAAAAACAGTCCCGTAGCAACAACAGCACCGAGCGTATCGGCGAGCATGTCTTTCTGTGCGTCCCAGATATCACCCTGACTCCCCAGATATGCGAGGCCCGCGGCCGGATCAGCTCCCGCCGCATACCACCACTCGATGATCTCATAGCTCATCGCAACCGTCGCGATGAGAAAGACCGGATAGGTGAAGAGGAGCAGACGATTCGCGACCAGCCGTTTCGCATACAACCATTCGGCCACCGCAAAAGCATAGAAGCCGACTGAGAAATGTGCCATACGATCGTAGTGATTGCGTTCGAATCCGAAGAAATTCGTCACCCAATCAAAGGGAACCAGCGCGAACGTCCAGTGCCCACCGATGGTGTGCAGATAGATGAGGACGAACATGAGTGCGTAGGCCATCCGTGAAAATTGCACGCCGCTCCAGTACAGCCCGAGGATGACGGCCAAGATGATCCACACCGTCAGATTTTCGGCGAACCACGTCATGCGATCCACCGGAGCGACCGCGAGCACCAGGAATAAAACCGCGTAAACCGCGAGTAACCCGGAGAGAAATCTATTTTTGATAATTTCCATACCACTCATATTTCCCTTCAGACTCAGATGGTCAGCGCAGTGTCCAACCGCCATCGACGACGATGACCTGACCCGTGACATAACTCGCCTGATCAGAAGCGAGATACGTCACCGCGCCGGCGATATCTGCCGAGACACCCTGACGGGAGAGTGGAATTAGTGCGATCATCTGCTGCAATGCTTCATCCGACTGAGCACCACTCGCCCCAGGTGTCGCGATGGCTCCGGGTGCCACGGCATTGACCGTAATCCGCTTCTTCGCGAGCTCGAGTGCGAGCGCGCGAGTGAACCCATTCACTCCTCCCTTCGAAGCGCAGTAATGAACAAGTCCCTCGAATCCGACAAATGATGCAATGGAAGAAACGCTCACAATACGGCCACCTTCTCCCATCATGCGAGCGGCTGCTTTGGAACAGAGAAAGACCCCCTTCATATTGATATCCATGACTCTGATCCAATCTGCTTCGCTCATGTTTTCAAAAGCGACAAAGGGGTAAATACCAGCGTTATTCACCAGAACATGCACACTTCCAAACGCATCCTTCGTTCGAGCAAAGAGCCCCTCCACGTCCGTCGCCACAGCCACATCGATAGCAACAGAGATCGCTTCTCCGTGTGCCGCGCCGATCTCTGTCGCGACGGCCGATGCCGCTTCACCATTCAAGTCGGCCACGACCACTTTCATTCCTTCTTCGGCCAATGCGAGCGCGATCCCTCGCCCGATCCCCTGGCCTGCCCCAGTCACTACTGCGACCTTCCCCGAGAGTCCTGTATTCATAGTATTGCTCCGTGTCAAATTATTCGCTTGATCCCCCTTCCTCCCCAACGACACCCGGCGTTATTGGGTCAGCCAGATCGATTCTTGTTCTCTCGTCCCGATGCCGCGTGATTCCGTTTCGCATGTGCCCTGACGACTGCCCGGACGAGCGTTACGGGCACATTCTCCCCACGCAACATACGGAGCGTATTTCCAACCACCCGTGCTCGGGCAAGTGCGTCCGTCAGTTCACGTTTGTCCTCGTTACTGATCCAGTGAAAGCTGCAGTGTGCCCGATGTACTGAGAAATACGCGAGACGGCCATCGAGCGCGTAATACGGCACACCATAGCTGATCGACTCGGCTGCCCGCGGAGCTGTCGTCCGGATCACTCGTCGCAACTCATGGAGCGTCGGACGCGCCCAATCCGGTGCCGCCGATATATATCCTTCGACATCGGTAATTTTTTTCTTCTTCATCTTCCTTGAGTCAGTCAGGCTTCGACTTCGACGGTGAACCCGCCCATTGCCATGCGCTTCATATCAAACGGCATCGACGCCATCTGTTTCTCATCGTACTTTTTGGTGAAGTACTCCATTACCTGTTTGTTGATCCGGTTTCGATCCTTCTTGGAGCGAAAGACAACGAACGAGAACCACACTTCCTCATCCGGCTTCGACTTCGCCAACTTCGGAAACGAAGAACAACCTGGCTGCCCGGCTACATCGTCGGCGCGACACTCCCGATACTCGATAGCGCCGAACTTCATCCACGCCGCCGCCCCATCGCGCGCCATCTTCTTGTAGGCCGCCCGGTTCTTCTTCGGAATCGACAACACATACCCGTCTACATAGGCTGCCATATTGGAAAATGATAATTGTTACACCTCTATTCTACACCCGCTCGCTCTCCCCCTCCTCAGCTACGGAAAAGTATGCGCCCTATTCCAATATTCTCAAGAATTTGAGAATAGATTTCCCAAGCGGTGTGAGGGCGTGGCGGACAGCGTTCCCATCATTGCGCTTCATGACGATACCCGCCAAAGCCAAGCGCCGGACGTGCTCGGAGATAGTCTTGAAGTTGACCTCGAGTGCTTCGGCTATCTCGCTGACCGAAAGTTCCGGTGACTTCTCCAAGAGGAAGGAGACCTCGAGCCGACGATGGTTGGCCACCCCCTTCATATGGCGTTCGAGTTGGCGATAGTTTTTCATAGCCCCCGATCCTAGCATGGGACGTAGATATTCTCAAGTTCTCAAGAATTTGAGAATAGATACGAGGGGGGAGCTATGGTTCGGCCGGGATCGAGGTTATCAACCCTTCTTCGGACGCGGGGCGAACCACTTCGCGGCGCTCGGGCGGCGATGCGGGCAGCCGGGCCAGCAGCAGGGCCGACGCTCTCCACGACTGAGGTCCTCGCCGAGTCGACGCAGGTGATCGACTCTCGTCTCGGCTTTCTTCACAATCGTCACATAGCAGATCCATTCGTTGCGCGCGAGCGGAGTGAGCGTGTCCCAGAGTGTGGCGACGCTCGGGTGCGCCGCGAGGAACGCCCGCAGATCCTGTGGCATCCGATGCAGTGGTCCGGTTTTGTCTTTTGATTCTGACATAGGGTTAACACTCGGAATTATCCCTTCATAACGTTTCACGCCGAGCGTGATGAGCGCCTGCACTTACATCGCGGGAAATCCACCACACTTTCCACCGCGCCATGCGCCGCCTTGATGTGTCCCAAAGTAAACACAAAATCCGCTTATGCCTGTTTGAGGAGCGCCTCGAGCTGACTCAGCCCCATCGCGTATCCAGCTTCCATCCCCATCGCGAGGACCGTCTCGAGCTCAGCCTGAGTCGCGTACGTCACCGTCGAGACGAGTTTGGTACCAGTCCCTTCGGCAAAGAGTTCCGTCTTCCAGCGCGAGACGGGCATGTCGGTTTTCTTCACACCCTGTTCGTCACAGAAATAGTCATCGCCGACGGTGCTCTGGCCCGCCACGATTCCGTCATATGCCTGGATGCAGTAGTGCCGCTCGCCGTCTGGCCCCAGCATATAGTAGAACCAGCGTCCGCCCTCGCGGAAATCCATCTCGACCGTCACCGCCTTCCAGGGCTTCGGCGCCCACCACTGTTCGAGCCATTCGCTCTTCGTATGGGCGTCCCACACGCTCGCGACCGGCGCGTCGAACACACGCTCCACGACCAGCGTCGCATGCCCCAGATCCTTGGTAAATTTCGCTTCTGACATAATGGATTGATGTGATGTATTAGCCCCCTCTATTCTACACCTTGTTATTCTCAGGCCCCTCTCAAGATTACCAAATGGGTAACATTCTCACATTCTCAAGAATGTTGGAATATCTCGAGACAAGCGAGCATCTTTTTCCCATAAGGTGAGAGGCTGTGCGCGACCGTGCGGCCCTGGTAGGTTTTATTCAAAAGTCCGGCCTGGACGAGGCGGCGCGTATGCTCAGAGACGGTCTTCAAATTGCAATCGAGGCGCCGGCTCATATCATCGAGCGCGATCCCCTCGGACTGACTGACGAGCAGTAGGATGCTGATACGACGATGGTTGGCGACACCCTTGAAATACCGCTCCAGCTGCTTGTAAGTTTTAATTCCAGCCATAATTATCCATGACACCAAATTTCACCCCTACCCTAGCACAACATTCTCACATTCTCAAGAATATTGGAATATCAGTATCAAGAGAAACAGGAAAAGGGGCCACCGCCCTCCCCGCCCGATCAGCACCATTTGATATCGAGAGAGAGTCGAGTCATTTCTCAGGTTTACGTTTCGAGTCCTCGCGCGATCGCGGGATCCTTTTCAATTCCTGCAAACGCTCACGAAATCGTTTGTCATGCGGGAACTCCCTGGCCCCAGCACGCGCCCGAGCGAGCGCCTCATCGAGCCGGCCATTCTCTTCGAACAGCATACTGAGAATCAGCATGGTGTCCGGTTGCCGTCCTCGTTCGAACGCATACTCTACCCACGCTATTCCCCGCTCCCCCTGACCCAAGAAATGGTGGCAGTGACCGATCTTGTCGTAGACGGCCCAGTTCTCCGGTTCCAGTGCGAGCGAGATGGAGTAGTCGTGCATCGCCTGTGCGAAGTCACCCTGATCGTAGTAGCAATCGCCCCGGAGCACCCAGAAATGATTGCTCCCTGCCTTCTCCTCCAGGCACCGATCGAAATAGGGAACCGCTTCTGAGGATCGTTCCAGATCGAGATAGCACAGTCCGGCGTAGCCGAGTGCACTCGTCTCGTTGGGATACTTGGCGATGAATGCCCGGAGCGCCACGAGACACTGCTCATACTTCTTTTCGCGGTAGAGCCGGACGAATTTTTCCATCTCTTTCATGCCCCTATTCTACACCCGCCCCACATACCGCCAATCTCGATCGAGAAACATTCTCACATTCTCAAGAATGTCGGAATGTTGTTGGTCGGAAAAGAGAGGAGAGGCTCCTGGTTATTCCCTTTGCTACACCCGATCGATATCGAGATAGAGTTTCGTCATTATTCTTTACTACTTTTAGTACAATAACCAACTAGTTTTCGTATCTATAAAAGATTCTTTTCCGAATTAGCAAATTTAATAATCTTGACTTCGCTAGAAAACTCTTTTATCACCCTCTTCGAGAGTTTCTCATCGTCTGCAAACAAAATAATATTTTCTTCCATCGTAGGCAGCGTCGCTTGTCTTTTGATATTCTCAAGAACTGTTCTTATGAAGGCTAAGGTAGAGATGTCTCCAAAACTAGTCATATTATAAAATGAGGGGCAGTACTTATTCAAAAAGTAGCTATAGTTCCCTAGATAGACTGGCATACTGAAAAAAATACCCCCTCTTCCGTCCTTCACATTACTTGGAATTTTAATGCCTGGATCAATCTTTAGCTCCTCTAACACATCGGGTGCAGCAAAGTATTCGTTCTTCAAGAGAACTTCTTCGCGATATGCGTTAATAATAAAATTTGTATCTATCACTTTCATACAGTGTTCTGTATCTGAGAAAAATATTTCTTATACTGACTTTTATTCACCCGGCCAAAGATAAGATACTGGGCTGTGATTGATTTCAGTTTTCCGCCCCGGATAAGCATATTTATGGCGGCAGAAGCTTCTTGACCACAAAATTTTTTTACAGAAGTAGAGATTTTTGCGGACCATCCTTGTTGAAAGGTTTTTACAGATAGGTTTAATTCACTCTTTAAGAAGTCGAAGAGTGCACTATTAATGATGCCCCGAGCCCTAAGAACAACAATGACAGCTGTTGGAGTTACCTTATATTTGTCGCTCATCTTCATAATATCGTCCAGACTAGTCGGTATTGTAGTCAACGAGTCTGTTGGCAATATGATGCATGAAACCAGATCATGCTTCCATTTCTCAAGATTTTTTGCGCCTACTACCTGAACTTCAAGATCTTGATCTATAAAAAAGCTATAGTCATTTATCCCAATGGAAGCCAGAAGATAAAACAGACTATATATTTGCCTTCCTGTAGCCTCTTCAGGATTTATATCTCCTGGTAAAAATATAAAAGGCAGGCAGTCATCCTTTAGGGCGAATCCACTGGTGTTTTTGTATATCTTGTCGATTTGTTGATAAATAGGAAGCAAGACTCTTACTCCCCGAGACACATTAATCTGTCCTGCTCCTATTTTTTTAATTAAATACTCGAGTGCTTCTCGCTTTGTCTTCTTGCCTCTGAATTCCACTAGATCAACCCCGAAGTATTCAATGAGAGAATTGGCTGCATCGGTTGGGCTTAATGAATTAAGCGAATTACAAAAACTATTCTTTTGATATTTCTTTTTTGAAACAACAAACCCCTGAAGACGAATGAGTCTATCCACTATCCTTCTGGACATATGTTCTCCTGAGCCTTTTCTTTTTGTAAAAAAGGCCGCAGACAACCTGTCTTCGCGTTGTTCATTTATATGCTTGAGCTGCTTCTTGAGATTCTTTTTATTCAGGAAGAATAGCTGCCAAGGCAGAAATATTTTATTTGACTCTGCGCGCAACAATGTATAGCTTACAGAGCCATGACTAAAACAGCTCTGAAAGAATTCTGACTCATGCAATTTTTCTTCCGGATAAAAGCTGAGAATTGTTCGAAAAACATCATCGTCAATCTCAACTGCGCTTACTCCTGATGTCTTTACCCACATAACTTACAATGAAACAAAACCACCCCGGAAGTCCGGGGTGGTGGTATAATCGCATTGGGGATTATGACTCTTTCCGATCTTCTGTGTTTGGAGTGGTTTTTATTTTTTACTCTATACTCTCACACTGCCACAAATAAAAGAAAAAGGCAAGTTTAAATTTGCTTCTCTTCATTGAAAATCCCCACGGCGGTCTATTTTCCTGATTTCGTTCGGTTATCTTGCTTGCAGAGCATTTGGCAATTTTCCGCAGTTGTTTTGCCACCCTCGTGCCAGGGGGTAATGTGGTCGGCTTCCATTTCTTCAAATTCAAAAGTTTTTTTACACCAAACACATTTGCCTTTTTGTTTTTCGTAAGCTTTTCTTCTTGTCTTATCCTCAAATTGACGAAGATTTAGATGTTTATCTTCGCCCGTCAAAATATATTCGTAGATGCCTTTTAAACTCTGAACTTCATCATCATTGATAAGTTCCAGTGTTTTCTCCTCAATCTCTCGAGAATCGTAAGCGGTATCTTTATACCTATTGTACAACCTGCCCCACTCAACCCCCTTCATCTCTTTGCGATATTTGGTGAAAATTTTATGTGCCCAGGCAATGACATTTTGAAAATATTGCCACAACTCTTCAGCGTTCTCGTCGTGCTGGTGTTTGGCCATATAATCCTCAATCTCGCCGTTACTAATCCATAGAAGAGCGGTCTCCAAATACTCTTGCCGAATTGGCGAACCATTTACTAGTGAGCCGCCATCATTGGCCAAAAGGTATGCGGCACAGTTTGATTTACTGAATTTGAGTTTTGCATCTGAAAGCCAAGAACCGGTATAAACAGCGTTACGCAACTCTTGATCGGTCAGCTTTTCACCAGCAATATTTATGATCTTGAACCAATCCAGCTTTTCTTTATCTGTCCCCTCACAGAAATAAATCATCAGTTCGTAGTTCAGAATCTGCTCCTGTTCCTCTTTGGTGAGATTATGGAACATAGCAAGGCGACCATTAAAATCCACAGAGAAATCACCGTTTACATATTGACCTAAACTTATTGTTCTTTGTTGCCCATCGAGCACTTCAAAATTTCCCTCGTCGGTCTTTACCCAATACATCACATTAAGGGGAAATCCCTTTCGGACAGTATCAATTACCGCATTGCGCTGCTTATCTTTGTAAACAAATTCACGCTGGTACTTCGGTCGCACATCAAGCTTACCCTCATAGGCAACAACGCCCTCCTCGGCACTATCTTTGTAGCCCGTAACCACTTCACGAACCGGAATTCTGTTTAGTTCGATTTTCATATTACTTTTTTGCCATTCTATTTTTTATAAAAAGTCGCTTGAAGGTTTCTTTACCATTCAAAAAAGATCCTCGGCCATATATTTTATTCGAGTCTTGGTCTATGCCTCGATTTGATCCAACAATTTCAAATTGTTCCGGGTTATACCGATCAAGAAAAGTAATCGGCACACCCATTACACCATCGTGATCCATCGGAATATCAAGAAACCTTGGTACCTCAATTGCATCATAATTATCGTATTTTTGGTACTCTTCTGATGAATATTTTTTATATAAAGTCAGCTCCTCATGGCGTTTAGTTGTATCCATGTTTGTAAACCACACTATACTTCCCATGCTGAAGTACTTTATTCCGTTTTCGGTTTTTATTCTTGATTCTGTTGGTATGTTGTAATCGGTTGGGACTTGAAACCACTTCGTTCCACCATTGTCATACCCAAGCCACATTTTGTTCTCCTTTATGAACTTGAAAATTTCCTTATAAATTATGGCGTTCTGGTTTCCGAGAATAAGAAATTTCTTGCTATGCTCCATCAACTGTGCAACATATTCCCGAAATAGAGAGAACGGCGGATTTGTCACCACGATGTCAGCCTGCTTTAGCAACTCTATACTTTCTTTACTTCTAAAGTCTCCCTCTCCCTTTAATGGCGCCCATTCATTGTTTTTATTAGCCTTGAGCTGTTCGGCAATATCACGCAAATCAAATGCACCATCTCCATCTATATCATCAACTTCATTGATAATGAATTTGTTGGCGGTTATCTTAGGACGACCTTTTGGCGTAGATAGTACTGTAATATCACCAAATAGATTTAGTTGCGTATTAGCTATGGGGGACGGCTTATAGCTAGTAGCAATAAGTTTCTTTAATCCAAGTGCATTGAAGTTGGTTGCAAAATACTTGAAGAAGTTACTTTCAAAAGGATCATCACAATTACAATAAACCCCTTTGCCACGAAACTGATCTTTGCAGTGCTTGAGCTCTTTTTCAATATCAACAAGCTGAGTATAAAACTCATCTTTCTTTGCCTTGCTTGCCTTATTCAAATTCGTATTCGAGGACTTCTTTTCCATAGTCAAAAATATCCTTATTCAAGCCTTTCCATTGTATACCAAAGCCCGAGGAATCACCCTACTCTCCCCTATGAGATAACGCAAATCTAACAGGGCAAGCTTTTACCCCATTTTCAAGCCACGCTACCACCGAAACCGGGCTCCGTGGCAAGCCACAAAAACGAGGGCGTGGGATGAGTTGGTTAGAGATGAGAAAAAGCCACCTCTTTGCACTTTTCCGCCCTTGACAAAGCACTTCGTCGGCGCTACTCTTCTAGTAGAATTACGACGAAAAGCGCCCTTTAAGGTCCTGTCCTTACGGGGTTCTTTTCTTTTTAGGGGCGAAATTCCAGCTTATTCCGCAGCTGGGAAATAAAAGCAAGAAATCCCGAAGGGAACCGCTTCAAGAGAGCCGAGTAGTGCGCCTGATCTGGGACAAGAAGCTGTTCTAATTTTTCTTTGTCGATCAGATACCGGATGAGGCAATGAAAATCTCCATCACCCGTGACAACCACGGCTTTCTTGTACGCCTGATAATCGATCATCGCCTGCAGGACGAGTTCAGCATCACAATTCCCCTTGATGGTCCCATCCTTGTGACGAAGCGTCGGCTTGAATATGAGGATATAGCCTTTCTCCTGGAGGGATCGGTAGAGACTCGACTGCTCTTCCATGAAACCAATGAACATGTACGCTTTGCTGACGCCATACTTTTCCCGCAGGTACACTCTGAAACGCGCATAATCCAGACGCCAACCAAGTCGTTTCACAGAAAGGTTCAGGTTCTGTGCATCAATGAAGGCGAAGTTGTTTCCAGTCTGTTTCATATTGAACCCTATCCTACTCCCCTTTTATCCCATTTTCAAGCCAAATTTTTTAGCCCACTCTGGACTGCTCACTTACTGCCACATCAGTGCTGACTCAGTGTTGACAAAACGGTCTGCAAAGCGTATTTTATAGGTGGAAGTGCTCCCGAACCAAACTGTGGCGTTCATCGCCGCTTTCCCGCAAGGGATAGGTCCGGGAGCTTTCTTTTTCCTTATTTCGGCCAAATCTGGACATAGACTTCGCGCGACTGCACGATTTTCCGATAGTCGGTCTTGTCTTTTTTACCTTCATTCAAGCTCCGCGTCACCGCTCCCGCTACCATATCGGCAAGCTGAACGAGATTGTTTCGATGGGAATCCTGCATCCTCACCTTCTTGATCCGAGTCGTCACGCTTTCCGCATTCATACGACGCTTCAGGTAGTTCGCCAATTGATACTTAAAGAGCTGTCTCCCGGATTCATCAATAATGACTGTTGCATTTTCCAGCTTATCCTTTGCATTCTCAAAAAGCAGTCCGCAGGCATACTTGTAGAACGATTCCTTGTTGTGGAATCCCTCCCCGAAAAGTTTTCCCTTGTTGATGACAATACCGTAGTAAAAGAATCCGTACGGTAAGACGGCTTTGAAAAAGGCCTCGCGAATCCGATCAGAATTCTCGTGAAAATGAAACTCGAATCCTGGAGGCTTACCGAGCTCGTGACGCAAGAGAGCGATGCGCTCATCGCAAAGCTGTGCTTCTTCTCGGTCCTCAAATGCTACCAAAACCATAGAGAAATAGCGTGTTGCCCCTCTGGCGATATCCAGCCCCGTATCTCCGGATTCATCGATAAATACCAACATGGCAGAGATTTTTACTTCATCCGATTCTACTCCTACTAACACCCTTTTTCAAGCCAGCCTTCACTCGGAAGCAACGGATTGATGAACCTTCTCCTCTACTGTCTGAGCCTGCCGAACGCGGCGCGGACGGATGACATAGAACCAGAGATAGAGTCCGATGAGGAAGATGACATTGGGGATGAAGATGCGCGGATCACTCCAATTGTGGCCATTCACATGGAAGTCCGAGACCGGCCAGAGGAACGGGGTGGGGAAGAATTTCTCGGAGTGAGTCGGGATATCGACGAGGATATGGAGTGGCCAGCCGAACATCTCATAGAGCGGTTTCTTCCGAATGAGCCAGACGAGAGCGAACACGGCCACGAAGATGACGAGGCTGTGCGTGCCGTTGTAGAGCGCGTGGACATAGCCCGGGATACCAGCAGGATCAGGGTGCTGGCCCGACCGCCAGTCCGGATGCTCAGCCAGACCGAGGATGGTCAGGGCAAAGAAAAGCCCGAACGAAAAGAGGTCCGGTGCAATCCCAAAGAAGAACGCGAGCCAGTAACTGATCCGACTCCGCCGGCCGAAGGCGACCCCACCATAAAGCCCATGCGAGAGGATGTCCATAGTTCCCCTAGGCTACTCCCCCCTATGAGTTAATGCAATCAAACAAGGTAAACTCTTCCCCATTTTCAAGTCATAAACTCTCAGTTGGCCCACTACCCTGTGAGATGGAAATCCGCGACGCAACGAGTGCAGGTCCCATGGTCGCCGACTTCATACACGCCGATATGGTCAGCGCGGAACGAGAACTCCGGCTGTGAGAGATGGGCGAGCACATCGGCAGAGGGTCGTACCAACCGCGTGAATGTCAGATGCGGCGAATAGAGCGTGAAGGAATGCGCCCAACCGCAGTACTCAATGTTCCTCAGCTCTTGGTCCGGTATCTCGACCCAGTGCTCCTTGTATCGGACACCTTCCTCGGACTCACGATACGCCCGCGTCGCCGCGATGATCGATGTGTGGAGATCGAGGATGGCCTTGTCAGCCACATAGCGCACCCCCACCCAGACACCTTGGTCAGGATAGTAAGTCTCTTGTCGGAGGACGAACGGCACGGTGAGAGCGGCGATATCCCGGAGCGCTCCGAACACCGTGGTCAAAGCTGACTCAGTGAAGGGCACATGGTACAGCGAAATATGCGGATATAGCGTCACCCCATCCAGAGTGAAATGCGATCCCTGTGACGCGAGGGCTTGACTGAGTGCGATCGCCTGCGCCGCGATCTCGGGTGGCGGGATGATGACGATATCGTAACGTTTGGAGTTCATAAGAGTAATTTCCTCGGTAACCCATAGCAACGCTCCGACGAACTCTCATCCGACCAGGCAACGACTCAGCTATAGCCCGCTCTATCGATCGCCGCGCTTGCCTTTGCGTTGCTTGCCGAGATTCTTGATGCCCATATTCCGTACTTTGCCTTCGAGGCGAGCGGCCTGCCACAAGGGCGGCATCGCGGGCTTGAAGGGCGCCTTGGGAGCGGGACTGGGTTTCTTGGTGCTGGCCATATAGCGAGTAGTTAGTGATTAGGTATTAGGGAATAAATGAAGAAGCGAGGCGGGCAGGAAGCAAAGCGACCATTGAGGGTAGACTACACCCCTATAGTAGCACTTCCGAAAAATCGAGAAATAGGTGCGCTATACTGATGCCATGAAGCACTCCTTCCTCATCCTCATCGGACTCATCCTCGTCAGCGCTGCCGCATACGGCCTGTACTGGCGCGACCATCGCTATGCTGAGCCGGCGACCATCACCCCCGCAACAAGTGGGACAGCGACGGCGTACTTCGCGGGCGGCTGTTTCTGGTGCACCGAGGCCGACTTCGAAAAGCTCCCCGGCGTCGGCGAGGTGATCTCGGGTTACTCGGGCGGGACGACGACGGACCCGGACTATGTCAGTGTCTCAGCACATACGACCGGACATCTGGAATCCGTCGAGGTACGCTATGATCCAAAGGCCATCAGCTACGAGACACTCGTCCGCTTTTTCTTTGCGCATATCGATCCGACCGACCCCAATGGGCAGTTTGCAGATCAGGGTGACAGCTACCAGTCAGCGGTCTTCTATCAGTCCGAGACCGAACGGCAGACCGTAGTTGCAGAAATCAAACGACTCACAGACGTCCAAGTCTATCCGAAACCGATCGTGACCGTCGTACGCCCCTTTGAACATTTTTATCCGGCCGAAGAATACCATCAGGATTACTGGAAGAAAAATCCCGTCCGCTATCGGTACTACCGCAACGGTTCCGGTCGTGACCGCTACCTGGAACAAGCGTGTGTCTGGCGCCAGGCAAAGAATCTCTCGTGCGAGAGCACCGAAACCGAGAAGAATCACTAACGGACAAATTGCCAAGCCAAAATCGCGATCACGGTGAGATGCGCTGGGTAGAAGATGTAGAAGAACCATTTATTGCGAGGAAACGGCAGCGACACTTGCGAGGCGATGAGGATGATCGGCAGACTGAGCGTCCCCCAGTGACTACCATTGCTCGCGGCGAGCGCCATGAAACCAATCGTCAGCACCGTGACCGCATCGAGGGTCACCCCCCGTTGGACGAAGTAGGCGAGACTGAGCGCGAGCGTGAGGCCATACCAGCCATACTCCACTTGTGACCCAGCCGATACGAACACGATGAGCGCAACCGGCAACGCAAACCACAGCGGCCGCAAGCGGAAAATCCAGAGCAACGCGACGAACACGGCAAAGGTAAAAAGGATGTTGAATTGCTGCACTCCGACGAGATAGAGCGAGGCCGGGAGCGCGAGAAAGCCGAAGCCGACGAGACGCAGGATGAGCCGCCGGTAGACACGAGCGTCGACACCCGGTCGGGCGAGATTGTAGGCGAGGATGAAAGCGAATAGCGGGAACGCCAGCCGGCCAAACGCGGTCGCACTACCGAGGACCGGCCCCATGAAGAGCAGCCTCACGACGTGGTCATAGATCATCGAAACGAGCGCGAGCCACTTCAGACCCTCGAGTGTACCGTCCGGGATGTGGAGACGCCAGACCGTGGATGCCATACAAAAAAGACAGCGCTTTTATTCCTCATTCTAGCATGCGAGAGTTCGTTGACGATGCTCTCACTAGGCCATCAAAGTACGGCGATAGTAGCCGATGAGATCGGCTTCCGCGACGACATTACCGAGGAGTGCGTTTCGGAGCATGAGTTCAGTCGCTTCGGCCGGGAGATGCAACGGGGTACGCAGTGCATAGATGCGGAAGATATAGCTGTGCTCGCCCCGCGGCGGACACGGGCCGCCATAAGCCGCCTCACCGAAACTATTTTTCCCCACGACGGCATTGATGGGGACCGAGTCTTCTTTGATCAGTGTAGTCGTCGGAGCGATATTCCAAACGCGCCAATGAATCCATGTGCCACCCGGCGCATCCGGGTCCTCCACGATGAGGGCGAGCGCTTCGGCGTCTTCGGGTACCTGCTCGATCGAGAGCGGCGGGTTCACATTCCGACCATCACAGGTATACTCACGCGGAATCTGCTCCCCATACGCGAAGGCTGGGCTGTGGAGTCGGAACGGCGGTTTTTCAGCGATACGCTCCATAAACGATCTGTTTTCATCCCCATCCTACCACACCCTATTTATTTTTCAGTGCCTTCTTCAGGTAGTGGCCCGTATGTGAACCGGCCGTCTTGGCGACTTCCTCCGGCGTGCCAGTCGCGACGATTTTCCCGCCGCCTGATCCACCCTCGGGACCGATGTCGATGACATAGTCTGCACTCTTGATGAGGTCCATATTGTGTTCGATGACCATGACCGTGTTGCCTTTCGACACGAGCCGGTCGAGGATTTCGATGAGTTTCTTCACGTCGGCATAGTGGAGCCCGATCGTCGGCTCATCCAGGAGATAGATGGTCCGCTCCACTGCCTGCCGATACAGCTCACTGGCGATCTTCACCCGCTGGGCCTCACCACCCGAGAGGGTCGTGGCGGATTGACCGAGCTCGAGATAGCCGAGGCCAACTTCATTTAGGGTCTTCAGCCGATCAGCGATGGCCGGAATCTCGTGGAAGAACGCATACGCCTCTTCGATCGTCATGGTGAGTACCTGATGGATGTTTTTGTGCTTGTAGGTGACTTCGAGGGTCTCTTTGGTGAAGCGTCGGCCGTCACAGACATCGCACGGCACATAGACCGTCGGGAGGAAGTGCATCTCGACCGCGATGAAACCGTTGCCTTCACAGGTCTCGCAACGGCCGCCGGGACGATTGAATGAAAAGCGCCCGAGCTTCCAGCCGCGCACCCGCGCCTCTTCCGTCGAAGCAAAGAGTTCACGGATATGATTGAAGGCACCGGTGTACGTCGCTGGGTTCGAACGCGGCGTACGACCGATCGGGCTTTGGTCGATCATCACAACGCGCGAGACATACTCGGTCCCCGTGAACGTATCACAGTGTTCAACCTGATTGGTCTTATAGCGACGGTCGAGCCGGCCCTGGAGATTCTTGTGGACGATCTCATACAAGAAAGATGACTTGCCCGAGCCGGACACACCCGTCACCGTGATGAAGCGGCCGAGTGGGATATCGACATTCATGTTCTGGATATTGTAGATGCGGCCGCCGCGAATCTTCAGACTCCCCTTTTCCTTGCCACGCCGCTCTGGCACTGGGATGCGCTCCTCGCCACGCAGGTAGGCCAAGGTGAGCGAACCAGACTGATTGGTCTTGGCCGTGAGGAGGTCTTCGAGAAAGCCAGTTACTACGACCGCACCGCCATGTACGCCTGCGCCCGGACCGATATCGACAATGTAGTCCGAAGCATAAATGGTATCCTCGTCATGTTCAACGATGATGATAGTATTGCCGAGCGCACGCAAGGACTTGAGAGTTTCGATCAGTCGATCATTGTCACGCTGATGGAGACCGATGGTCGGCTCATCGAGGACATAGAGGGCGCCGACGAGTTGGCTGCCGAGTTGGCTGGCCAGTCGGATACGCTGTGCCTCTCCACCCGAGAGTGTATTCGCCCGGCGATCGAGTGTCAGATAATTCAGTCCGACATTGAGGAGGAATTGGAGTCGGCTCCCGATTTCCCGGAGGACAACAGAGGCGATCTGCTCTTCGCGTTTGGTCAAGTCGAGGCCAGCGAAAAAATCAAAGGCAAGCGCAGTCGTGAGACGGGTGAGGTCGACGATATTTTGTCCGCCGATCTTGATATGCAGCGCTTCCTCGCGGAGCCGCGTACCATTGCAGGTATCACACGGATCTGACCCGAAGAAATGTTTGGTCCCGAGACCGTTGCAGGCCTGACAGGCACCATACGGCGAATTGAAGGAGAAGAGGCGCGGCTCGACTTCCGGGTACGAAAAGCCATCATAGGGGCACGTGAACTTAGCTGAAAGCAAGAACTCCTCGTCACCGATTTGTATCTTCACGATGCCCTCGGCTTCCTCAAGTGCTTTCTGGACTGCTTCCGAGAGCCGGACTTCAGTGTCGTCCTGATAATCACGAAAATCGCGCGCGAGAAATTCATCGACGATGAAATCAATATCGTGTTTGTGATTTTTCTTCAGGATTACCTGCTCACGGAGGCTCTTCCTCACACCGTCGAGGTAGATGGAAGTGAAACCACGGCCGAGTGCATTGTAGAGCATCTGATAGTACTCGCCTTTCCGACCACGGACGACTGGCGCAAGGACGATAACCGGCGCCTCGGTCTTACCGGGCTCACGCATGACGGCATGGACCTTGGTCTTCACGGTGTCGAGCATCTCCTCGGTCGAGAGCCGAGAAATCTCGCGGCCGCACTCAAGACAATGCGGTCGACCAAGCCGGGCATAGAGGACACGGAGATAGTCATAGATCTCGGTCACCGTCGCGACCGTCGAACGCGGATTGCGACTGGCTGATTTCTGATCGATCGAGATGGCCGGTGAGAGGCCGGTGATTTCATCGACGTCTGGCTTCTGCATCGTGTTCAGGAATTGCCGGGCGTAGGCCGAGAGCGATTCGACATAGCGCCGCTGCCCCTCAGCAAAGATCGTATCAAAGGCGAGCGACGACTTACCGGAGCCAGACAGGCCCGTAAACACGATCATCGTGTTCCGCGGCATGGCGACCGTGATGTTTTTCAGGTTGTGCGTACGGGCACCCCGGACCGTGATCCAGTCTGATGGACCCGCCGATTTCCGGTGTTTCGGTTCTTTCGCAATTGTCTTCTTGTTCGGCATAGGGGCGGCTAGAAATGATGGTCAACGAATGCCGCTTCGCGTTCATGCTCTGGATGGATGACGAGTTCGACCGTCTCCCCCTCAGGTAAGGCTTCGAGCGCCCGGAAGAAACGTTCCTTGCCGTGGACCCAGTCGAGACTAACGAGATAGGTCGAGGTCGCGAGTCCAGCCGCGGTGAAACGGCGATGATCGGTCCGAGCGAGCGAGTGCAGCACATGGCCGATCGCTGCATGATGGAGCGACAGGAGCATCCCCCGCTGGCCGAAACGGACATACGGAATACGAGATTCATGTGCCAACGCAAGTAAGGAACGGAAGAAGCTTGGAAAGAAATGGACATGTTCATGACTATTCAAGCCGTCCGGAGCGCGGCCAAAGAGCTCGTGGAAGCGTTTGATCTGAGCACGCCATTCAGTCTCAACGGTACTCGCTGGGATATAGCCCAGAAAGTGGCGAACCACAAAGTGCAGCCCTCGACGGAGGGTCCCGTGGCCCGGTACTGCCCCACGACCCAAGAGACTGATGAGGTCGAGATGGAGATCGATCTTCACCCCCGTCGCGAGGAGTCGGGCGGCATCCTCTTTGCTACAGTACCGTGCCATGACCGCCACCCGATGCAATTTCCCCGCCGCAGCCAACGGCAAAATCCGGCGCACCGTGTCCCGGATACCGTAGTCGTCAGCAGAGAGGATGAGGCGCGCTTTGGCCCGTTCAGTGATGTGCATAGCAAAAATCAAACAAGAGACAAGAGAAAAAGTATAACAGGATTTTCCTAATGAGGAAAGACGACCCGACCGCGGATAATTTCGACACCTTCATGTCGGAGGCGTCGCGCCTTGGCATGCGACCCACCAAATGAGTAGCCGCCCACTCGCCCATCAGAACGCACCACGCGATGACAAGGCACATCCTGGTAGCAATTCTGACTGAGTGCTGTCCCGACCGCCCGCGCGGCACCTGGAGCATCCACCTGGCGAGCCACTTCGCCATAGGTCCGTACCTGTCCCTTCGGGATCCGTGCGACCGTCTGGAAGACCGCTCGACGGAACGGAGTGAGAGCCACTGCTTTCTTATAACTCACTTCGGTTGGTGCGTGCATAGAGAAACATAAGAAGAGCAAACGACACGACTGTGAGTCACCTATTCACCACTCGTGAAGGAGGCACGCACGTCTTCATTGGCTGCCTGAAGCTCAGCTCGAAATGTCGTAACAGCAGCCGCGATACTTTTCTTTCGAGTCTCTGCCAAAGTCTTTACTTCAGTCTCGAGAGTCGCAACGGCTTTCTTGTCAGCCGCCAGCTTTTCCCGTCCGGATTTGAGGCTCGCTTTGAAGTCCTTGACCAGCGTCTCGGTCGCCACACCATTGGCGCAATCTGTTTCAAGCTTTTTCACCGCTGCCTCGACTGAGGCCCCGAACGTATCGCGCGCCGTTTGCATACTGGTCGATCGTTTCACGGCGAGCTCATCCACGCCCTTCCGAAATTCGGCGATCGCAGCATCGAGTGCATCGCGACGATCGTCTACCGCCTCTTCCACTCGTTTCTGATATCTCACCACCGCATCTTCCTCATCATCCCCCTTCGCCCGGTCCTCGAGCCGTGCATACCACTCGCTGCGTTTCTGATCAGCCTCAGAGCGAGCTTCTTCAAGTTTTGCATCCCGGCCATTCCGCTCGTCTTCCAGTTGCTGAGAGAGCCCGTCGACATACTCGGACACGCGCTTTTCCTTGGCCGCTACCCCTTCGCTCAGCTGGTTCTTCGTCTCGCCGAGTGCAGCACAAAAGGCCTCAGTATTCGGTAACTTCACCGGATATGACAATTTCACAACCGGCGTGTCCTTGAGATCCAGATTCTTCGTCACAAGCTCAAGCGGCGCAGCCGAAACAGTCGCCGGCAGAAGCAGGGCCAACCATGCGAGCAGGAATATATTAGTATTCGGTTTCATCATAGCTTTGGCCAAGTTGTTCCATCACAACGGCCCCTTCCGTAAAGCTCTCGCTCTCGCCCGCCACTTCAGCCTCCATGGCCGTATCGTCCCCAGCCGCATTCTGTTCGATCTCCACCATGAGCGTTTCGATGCTCTCATTCGAATCGGCTGCCGCGCGGGAATCGTCACCCGCGTCCAGGCTCTGGGATGCCATGTTCGTCGACTGAACGGAATTCCCTGAAGGAGATGCCGATGACTGATCCGACCGATCGGAAATTGAGGCACCGTCGTCCCTCCCAGCCAACCAAAAACACCCCACAACCACGATGATAGCGGCGACGGCGAGACTAGCGATGATGAGTGAACGCTGTGTCATGACCCCAGTATACCACCCCCCCACGAGAGCCCCTTCACTTGGAATACTTATCTATTACTGGAATCCACAGGGCGTGCGGGCTGATCCCCAAATCCAAACGTATATCTAGCTGAGAACAATTATAAAAAGCAAAAGACCCGGCGGAGCAGTCTTCTGCTCGCGGGTCAGGATTGGTTGTTCACATCTAGACATCGATACCGTTCATCTCCAGCGTCTGCCGCCTAAGCGTCAACACGATCTGGAGAAATGCGACCTTCCTATAAAGCGACAGTCTTTGATACGCGTTCATCTTTACTGGAGAGTCATTGTTCTTCAACATTTCGATCTGTTTGAAGATATGTGGGCCCAGGAAACACCAGCATCTCCGCATCGTCTCCCACTGCTGGTCACCCACGAGTTCTGTCTGTGATATCGCAGCGTCGACGGCAGTCAATAGATCGCTCGTTTCTTCAATGAGTTCCGAAAGGACGGCACTGTCTTTTTGCAAATCTTCACCCATTTGCTGTGCCATCTGCAAGCTATATGAAATCGACGGTCCAATAACCTCGTCATCCAATGGATTTAAATGCACGCTACTCTCCTCATGAACAATTTTTTCGAAATCCATGTCCAAAAACGGCATGGGTTAAGGAACTGGAACGAAATGTCTCACACACTGATTCCTCTGTCAAGATTCCGAAATCAAAAAAACGAGACTCTGCCTAGCCTCGTTTTCGGTTGTTCGAAACGTCCGGTTCGATTTCGGGAGCCGTCAGTTTGAACCCATCACTGCCTGCAACTTCGTTTTGGCTGCCTCGACGGCAGCTTTGAAGGTCTCGAGCGCACTCTCGATCGCCTGCTTGCGGGTTTCGGCGAGTGCCTTCACCTCGTCCTTGAGACCGGTGAGTTCATCCTTGTTCCCCTTCAGTTTCTCCTGGGCCGCCTTCACTGCGGCTTGGTAATTCGTCATCACAGTCTTCGGATCGGTACCGGCCTCGCAATCACTCTTGGCCTCTGCCGCCGCGGCATCGACGGCCGAGCGGAACTCTCCGTATGTGCTGGAAGCAGTTGACTTCTTGGTATCAACGAGTTTGTCGACAGCGGTGCGGAAGTCCTCGATCGCTTTGTCGACGGCGGCGCGACGCGTCACGACCGCTGCATCGATCGTGGACTTGAATTCGGCGACGGCAGCTTTCTCGGCATCGGTATCCGCTCGCTCATCGAGCAACGCATAGAGTGCGGTACGACGCTCGTCCTGATCATCGCGCTTGCCGTCGAGTGACTCATCGCGATTGTCGCGGCGGTCGGTGCGGCGGCTCAGACGATCCCCGACGCGATTCTTCACATTCGTCTCCCGCGTATCCACACGGTCGGACTGGTTCTCCATGCGCTCACTGAAGCGCGTGCAGAACGCGTCTTGACGCTTCTCCTTCATCTCCTCACGCTTTTCTGTCCTGTCTGCCTGGCGCTCTTCCATCCTGGTCTGGCGTCCTTCCATTCGAGCCTTGGCCTCTTCGGCCCGCTGGGTAAAGCGCGTATTGGCCCCACCCATTTCTGCCAGAGCGATCGATGGCATCGCCAATACCGCTGCGAGTGAAAACGCTGACAGGTACCGTTTATTCATCAACTTCATAGTTTTCAGTCTACCGAATTAATTACCGTTTTCGAGATCAGCCATCTCGTCTTCCTCTGAAGCGGAGAGGTCATCGCGGTCGGCGAGCGCTTCGTCGATGAGATCATTCGCCGCCGTTTCCGGTGTAACGGTCGTCGGGAGCGGAGTGGTCGCGATATCCACAGTCGGAGCGGACTTCTTCCCAGCGTTCATCGTCGACTTGGGCTGGACCGTGTCAGACAGATTTGGCTGGCTCTGCAGGGCATACTGGGAATAGATCACAGCCAGTATGACAAGCATGAGAAACAGTGCAAACCCGAAGCCGAGCATTTTTCTGGGTATCAACATATTGTTTGTGTAAGCTTACGCTGATATTACGTGAGTCGGGCTTTTCCAGACGCATCGTGGCTCTAGTATATCATTTCCGAGTCTCCTTATTCCTTCGGCCGAGACGTTTCTCGAGCGCCCGGATCTCATCGCGCAGGATGGCCGCGGTCTCGAAATCGAGAAGCTTCACGGCCGCTTTCATCTCGCGTTCCTTCGCTCGGATGATTTTTTCTGGATCCTTGGCAAAACCTTTGGCATCGAGCGCGAGCGATACGGCTACCGCCTGATCGTGCTCGCTCTGCAGCCGCTCCGTGATATCATGAATGTTCTTCTTTATCGTCTGCGGCGTGATACTGTGCTCGGTATTGTACGCCAGTTGCAAGGCCCGGCGACGAGCCGTCTCGCTCAGGGCATAGTCGATCGAACCCGTCACCCGGTCAGCATAGAGGATGACACGGCCAAGGACATTGCGCGCGGCGCGGCCGATAATCTGGATGAGCGAGGTTTCGGAACGGAGAAACCCCTCCTTATCCGCATCGAGGATGCCAATAAAGGTCACCTCGGGAAGATCAAGTCCTTCGCGGAGCAAGTTCACACCGACCAGGACATCGAACTCGCCCTTCCGGAACTGGGTCAAGATCTTGATCCGATCGATGGTGAGCACGTCACTGTGGAGGTATTCGGCTTTGATTGGCTTTCCCTGCCCTGAGCGTGTCGAAGGGTCTTTCAGGTACTGGGCGAGATCCTCAGCCATTTTTTTCGTCAGGGTCGTCGCGATCACTCGGCCGCCACGCTTCACCTCCATCTCCGTCTCGCGGATGAAGTCCCCGATCTGCCCCGGGTATTCGCCAATCGCTCGGATGCCGCGGACCGTGACTTCAGGGTCCAAGAGACCCGTCGGTCGGATCACCTGCTCGACAATCTGAGTACTCACTTCGCGCTCGTAATCGGCTGGGGTTGCCGAGGTGAAGACGATGGAGCCCACCCGTTCCTGGAATTCTTCATACCGAAGTGGCCTATTGTCGAGAGCACTCGGTAATCGGAAACCAAAGTTGACGAGCGTCTTCTTGCGCGCCTGGTCACCATTGTACATACCGCGAAGCTGCGGCAGCGTCACATGCGACTCATCGATGATGGTGAGGAAGTCCGGCGTGCCATCAGGAAGGTGCGGGAAGTACGAGAGCAAGGTCTCGGGTGGCTCACCCGGTGCCTTGCCAGAGAGGTGCCGCGAATAGTTCTCGATCCCCGAACAGTAGCCGATCTCATCGATCATGGCGATATCATAGTGCGTCCGGCGCTTCAACCGTTCGGCCTCAAGCAGTTTCCCCTCCGCCGCAAATATGCCGAGTTGCGTCGTGAGCTCCTCTCGGATCGTGAGCAAGGCCTGCTCCTTCTTGTCAGCATCCGTGATGAAGTGTTTGGTCGGAAAAAGAGTGATCGCTTCCTCCTCTCGGAGAATCGTCTGTGAAACGGGATCAATCTGTGTGATCGACTCAATCCGATTGGCACCCAGCTCAATAGAATAGATAAACTTCTCGGATACCGGCATCACCTCGATGCGATTGCCGATGGAACGGAAGTGGCCCGGCGTGATGTCAGCATTGGTACGCTCGAAGAAAATCGCGATAAGCCGACGAAGGAGTGTTTCACGGGTGATAACTTCACCTACGGTCAGGAGGATGTTCTCGTGCAGATATTCTTCCGGACTCCCGAGGCCGTAAATACAGGAGACACTGGCGACGATAATGACGTCACGACGAGTCAGGAGTGACTGTGTCGACGCGTGGCGCAAGCGGTCGATCTCTTCATTGATCGAAGCGTCCTTCTCAATATACGTATCCGTGATCGGCATGTACGCCTCGGGCTGGTAGTAGTCATAGTACGAGACAAAGTAATGCACCGCCGCATCGGGGAAAAACTCTTCGAACTCCTGGGCGAGCTGGGCAGCGAGTGTTTTATTGTGCGCGATGACGAGTGTCGGGCGGCCAATCTGTGCAATCGCATTTGCCATAGTGAACGTCTTCCCCGATCCGGTCACGCCGAAAAGCGTCTGGAAATCATCCCCACGTTTAAGACCAGCGACGAGTGAAGCAATCGCTTTGGGCTGGTCCCCAGCGGGCGGCCAATCGGATGTAAGCACGAAGGTTGACATGAAGTTGACAGAGTGAGAATTAAATGATTTTATCACATATTGGCAAACACGCCAATATACCAAGGAGCTATCTCATGGATCTCAGCAGCGCTACCCCTCTCACGGTTTGTGGCAGGATCGGTATTTTGACAACCGCTTCAGGGACGATCTTCTGTTTCTGCTGCGGTCCACGCGACCACCCCGGAAACCACGGGCTCATTCTCAAGGGCTTTCATGATCTGAAACGAGAGGCTCGGGTAGTTACCGTTACCTTTTCAGTTGATAGTAGGGCGCTTTTTTTCAAAAAGTTTTACTGCTTCTACGCCTAGTTTTACTAATGTCTCAGGCCAGCGAGCCTGTTTTTTGATACTCAAAGAGAGTGAAGGGTAACCGTTCAAATATTTAAATTTAGCTTCACAATCTGTAAAAGGCTTGGTTCTCCTCCGTATCATCCACGCATTCAACCAACACTGAGCCGAAGCAAAACTCTGAAAACCCTTGATCGTCTTCAGCCTCCCATTGAGATGGGAATTGTAGAGTTCAATGAGATTGGTGTTGTTGGGACAGCCTGGCAGCAGCAAGTAATTGAAGAGTTCCTCCTGCCGGTACGCTATCTCACTTACGATGTTTTTGAGCAGACGTTTCTCTCTCTTGATGCTCGCGGCAAAAGATCGAATGGCGTTCGTCACATCCTCTCGTTCTCCAAACACGCTCTCCTTGAGAGCGTAAAAGAAGGGCCGGTATCGCTCTTCACTCCGCACCCGTAAAGCCACCCGGATATTCTCCAGGTAGTGGTTGTGGCAGAGCTGCAGCCGAGCCGACGGAAAAACCTTCAGGAGAGCCTTTTTCAGGCCAGAGCGGTCATCGGCGACCACGATCTGAAGATCATAGCCAAGTTGCTTCACTTGATGGAAGAAACGTGAGAAGGACACCTCATCTTCCGCTGTATACAAAGCCCCGAAGGAATATCGTGGGTCAAGTAATCAATGCCGTAGAGAAAAGGAATCTTTCTCGCAAAGCCTTTGACCGCCACATACTTCCCATCCATGACAAGGATGCCCGAGAAGCGTCTCGGGTCACAGAGGGTTTGCGTCAGAGCGTCATTGGAAGGAAGTTGTGCTAATTCTCTTGTAACTCTCACGAAGGCTTGTTTTCCCGAGAGACCATATTCATCTCCTAATTTACGAAACGGTACCCCATCAATATGCTCGATCCACAGCAGTCTCGGATCATGCCCGAAGTAACGAGAAAAGAATGTTCACAAGCACGACACAGGTAGTGATGGCTGTAGCCTTGGGAGCCATTCTTCACCGTCTCACGACTGCTGCAGCGGGGACAGTGACGTGACCATTTTTTTTGACATGCTGAATGAAATTTAAGGCTTAAAGTCAACTTTACAGCCGGTTTGAGGCTCTAGTCTAACAAGAACAACACTTTCCATCAACTGAAAAGGTAACGGTATCGCTCGGGTACTCTGGGGATCAAATCGGTTAGGATTCGTACCCATTTCGGGAGACATCGTCAGTTCCAGACGACGGTGCATAGATTGGTTCTTGGCCCAACCGATCGGTATTGCCATGTACACAAGAAATTCAGCGGGAGCTGATCTAGCGCGACTCAGAGTGGCATTATTGTGTGAGCTTGACCAGGACCATTCCGGCCCTCACCAACGAAGCCACCAGATGGAAAATGATAGTCCCATCGTGATTCAATGGGACTGAATCGACCCAAGCCCATTCCCGAGCGCGACACCATCGGCGCCACGCAAATTAGCCCGCCGCCCGCAGGACCCTCGTGAGCCGCCGCTCCCTGGGTCCGTTTTTTTTAAAGAATGCATCCGAGCTACTTTCTCCCAAAACGCTTCCACAAGTATCCGAAAAAGCGTACTCCGTGGTGACGATGGATGTACAGAAAGATGAGGCTGCCGATGACCACTATCGTCGAGACGACTCCAACACCGAAACGCACCCGCTCGATATCCATGAGATAAACCTTGAGCGCTCGGATTCCGTAGTAACCGATGGAGATATAGAAGAGGTCCTTGCAAAAATTTCCAGCATAGGAAGCGAAAAGAAATACACGCTTCTCTATCCGCACGACGCCACACGAGATCGAAACCAGAATAGTTGGCACAAACGGAATGAGACGAAGTACAAATATGAGTCCTCCATCTCGCCAGTGATGACCAGTGAAACGCTGACCAATCCGTTCGATATCAGCATGACCAAGTCCCAAGTATCGGCCATAGCGTCCAACAACGACATCTTCGAGCTTATCGCCGATCAGATAGTAGATATACGATCCAGCGAGTTTACCCAGACCACCCAGGATGGCGAGCCACAACACGAAGAGCACCGTGCGACCTTCTACCTGAGCAAAGAATCCCGCCGTCGTCGTCACGAGCATCGAAGGAATAGGCGCGATGATTTCCTCGGCAAAGGCACCCACAGAAATGAAAAGTTCGAGCGGAACGATAGGTGCCAACTCGCGGATGCCGATTTCGATATGCTGGATCCAGACGGGCATGGAAGAAAGGATCATGAATTGCCCGGGCCATCAGCTAAAAAGGTCGCGAGACTTTCCATCATGCCTTGGTCTAGACCGAGACTCACTCGGTTCATCTCGATAGCATGGATTGCCTCACGCGTCTGGGCAGCACTCAGGTCTCCGTCCGCTCCGGCCGAGCGTTCGACGATTTCGCGAATCCGACTGAGCTGAGTCTCATCCAGTCGTCCCAGATCACCCCGCGCCAGCCGATCGAGTGCTTCACGGAGATGCAAGCGATTCCAACCCTTCGGATTGTTCGCAGCTGAGGACTGCCGGCTGTGATCCGAGAGGGAGACTCCCGGTTTCCGCTCGGATCGACGTGAAGGAATAAAAAGGGCCATAGTTTTTTCCGCTTAATCAGTCATATTCCATTCCTTCCACTCACAGCAATCACTCGGAGCACACCGGGTCTTCACTGGTCGCTGATGTAGCGACGAGGAAAGGAGATACGTTAGAGGCGACTTTCGAAAGCATTCCGGATAATGGGAAGGTCACGCTTCCGGTCGAGACCGAGCTTGATAGCATCTTCACCCAGTGCCTTCATCATATTATCCAACTCTCCCTTATTCATCCCTCGCTGCCCGCCCAGCTCATTAGTCGATCCCTTTGCTGCCTCTTCCACAATCGCCGCCTTGCGACGATTCAGCTTACCCAGAAGAGTGGTGTGCAACCCGTGCTCGAGCTCGTAGTCCGAGACATTGCCCTCAGCACTGCCCCAGTGCTTCTTTTTTTCCTCTGGGTCCTCAGGCTCACCGATATGGTGACGATATGATTGATCATCCGGATTACTACCTCCACCATGACTCCCGTCCTTACCCGAGTCTTTTTTCTTGCCAGCAGTACCCCAAAAAGAAATCGCCATAGGACTAATGTTAGGATATCGAGTTCATTATACACTAACCTGGACACCCTCTCTATTTTTCCGTATAATCGCCATTGATACGCCTTTGGGCCATTTGTTCTCGTCGGTACAATAATACATACTCCCCATGGGCCGTTAGCTTAGTTGGTAGAGCGCCGCGTTTGCAACGCGGAGGTCGCCGGTTCGAATCCGGCACGGTCCACCACATTCATGTATGAGTTATCCCGTTTCAGCTTGATTGTTTTGGAGAGATATTGTAGGATTCAGGGTGCTTTTCAATGGGTGATACGCTTCTCCCCCCAGTGTGACAGGCCAGTGGTCTAGCGATCGCCTATGTCTGTTACTCGATCAGGAGGAGTAGATCATCCAATAGCGGGTGATTAGCTCAGGTGGTTAGAGCGCGACACTGATAATGTCGAGGTCCATGGTTCGAGTCCATGATCACCCACTTGAGATAACCGACAACTCACGACTAACAACCGACAGCAAGAAGAAAGTAGGTCTCGTCGTAGGTTGTGGGTGGTGGGTTATAGGTTCTCAAATATACAGCGGGGTAGAGCAGTCTGTCCCGCCCGGGCGGGATTGGCTCATGAGACTCCCTATGCTCGACACGAGTTTACCGTTCAGCGTTTATGTAATACAATCCGAAAATGGGCGCAGGTACATCGGTATCTCCGCTGACGTTACGGAGAGGATTACTGCTCACAATCAGGGTCGCTCCCAGTGGACCAAGAGACACCAACAATGGGTACTCGTTCACAAAGAAGACTATGCGAGTTACACCGAAGCGCGAAAGAGGGAAAACTATCTCAAAAGTTTAAAGGGTGGTCGGAAGTTCCTAGAGATCATATACAGCGGGGTAGAGCAGTCTGGCAGCTCGCTTGGCTCATAACCAAGAGGTCGGTGGTTCAAATCCACCCCCCGCAACAAATATAGCCATCAGCAGGTGACAGATACTGTGGCATCTTCCCCGCTCCTCGCTTTATTTCCGTGCCTTGCGACGCGGTCAGGGTTTCATCGTATAAACCTCGCCAGGGTACCCGCCCGATACGCTTGATGAGCAAGCGAATCATGCGGGCGGGGCTCAGTTGGTTACCTGCCTGCCGGCAGGCAGGGAGCAGCGGGATTCGCCCCGTACCAAAACATTTCCGGCAGGGTAGCTCAGTTGGTAGAGCACAGGACTCATAAGCCTGATGTCGTGGGTTCGATCCCCACCCCTGCTACTGTTTCGGTACGGGGCGAGTAAGCCCGGGGTCGCGAGTTCGAATCTCGCCCCTGGTACCAAAAAAACTGATAACCCAGCACGAACAACCAACAACGGTGAGCGATGCTTTAATACATTTCTTCTCGTTGTGAGTTGTCGGTTGTAGGTCGTGAGTTCAGAAAATGGGGGCGTAGCTCAGCTGGTTAGAGCGTCTGCCTGTCACGCAGAAGGTCACGGGTTCGAGTCCCGCCGTCCCCGCAAAATCAAAAGCCCGTCCTTTACGGTCGGGTTTTTGATTTTTTGGTACGATGGTGGGACGAGAAGTTTATGCCCCGGAGGGGTAAGTCCCGCCGTCCCCGCCATAACAAAATCTCTCCTCCTGTTGGGGGAGAGATTTTTGTTCTATAGTGGGGGCGAGAGGAAACCAACTGCCTGCCCGAAGTGCTACACCGTTGCAGGCGGGCTTGGTTTCCGTCGGGATGAGAAAGACGGAACGCTGCCGAGTCAGTAGACGAGGCCGTGAGTCAGGGTCGGGAAAATTCATATGCGACGGCGAGTAAATTATCTCTGACCGAGTCCTGCCGTCCCCGCCAAGGAAAGAAATCAGTCTCTTCGGAGGCTGTTTTTGTTTTATCTAAAAGGAAAATCAGGGGTTCAGGACTTTTATCAAGAAGTTTCTATATTGGATGACCTCTATGCTTTGTAGGGCAAAATCAATTTAAAGCCACTGGAAGATGTTTTTTAGTTTATGTTAAAATATGTAATATATGGAGTATTTTTTCCCAGCTATTACAATAGGAATTATCGCCTTTTTGGCTGCTGTAAGCCCAGGGCCAGACTTTATTGTGGTAGCAAAGAACAGTCTGAATGCCCGTAAGATTGGACTCATGACAGCCTTAGGTGTAGGGCTAGGGATACTCGTACATGTAGCTTATTCACTTTTGGGGATTGGCCTTATTATTTCTCAGTCCATTATTCTATTTTCTATCATTAAATATGTTGGAGCTGCTTACTTATTGTATCTTGGTATTCAATTGGTAAGAACAAAAAAAGAAAGTTTCAAAGAGATTTCCGTAGAAAAAGGAGATGGGAACATCTCTCTATCTCAAGCTCTAAAAGAAGGTTTTATCACAAATGCTCTCAATCCAAAAGCCACTCTCTTTTTTCTGAGCATTTTCACTCAAGTCATTGATGTAAAAACACCACTGATTGTACAGGGAATGTACGGCATAGAAATTGCTTTTATTGTAGGAATCTGGTTTTCTCTCCTTGCATTTATTATTTCTGCACCCCTTGTCCGTAATAAGTTTTCGAAGGTGCAGTACTACCTCTCTAAAATAATGGGAGTGGCTCTTGTTGCGTTTGGTATTAAGCTGGCTTTGCAGAATCAGAAATAAATTTATGAAACAACTTGTACAAGAAGGGGGTGTGTTAAAGAACTCTTACCGTACCCGCCGTAGCATCCACTTCTACGACCATAGTATCCTTCAGAATCGCCGTAGCGTCTTTGGTACCGATGATACAAGGTTTTTTAAGTTCGCGGGCAATAATAGCGGCATGACAAGTAATTCCTCCTTCATCCGTGACAACAGCCGAAGCCATTTTTACTAAAGGGACCATATCCGGCGTAGTCATGGCGGCTACCAAAACATCGCCCTCTCGAAACTTCTCGTAATCCTGAAGTGAGTATACGACGCAGACTGGTCCCTTCACCTGTCCTTTATAAGCAGTGTTCCCCGTCAGGAGTCTCCTCTCTTTGATACTTGTCGGAAAGTAGTCGCGTATTCTCTCGTACTCTTTTCCTGTGACAATCTGGATCTGCCCTTTCTCTAATACGAAACCATTAGCTCGTTGACGGTTTCTTATCTCCGTCCTCGAAGGAAGGCGACGGTTGATAATTTCGTCCACGGAACACTGTAAAATTTCAGGATAAGAAAGGTTGGCTCTTTTAGCTTCTTTTTTCAATTCGCCAAGCATATTAAAAGTAGACAAATGGAGCACGTCTGCCCTTTGCGTCCGGTAATACACGCTGTACTGGACTACATCTACCCAATGAGCATCCGCATTACCCAAGAGTAATTTGATTTCCAAAATTCTTTTCTTAAGTTCCTCTTTTTCTCTGTGATAGTTTTTAATCCACTTTTTCTTATCAAGACCTTGGAGACGTTTTTGGGCCTCATCTAAGGTATATACTTTTTCGGAACCATATCTAGCATTCAAACCAGCATACTTTTTCACGTGATGAGAAAGGTTCAAGGAGGTGACGAGATCCAACTCCTCTTTTTTATAAAAGTTATCCTCCAGGGGGCTATTTAGATCGCTCATGATTTGCTCCACTTTGACGTGGTTAATTTTTTCTTTCAATAAAGTCCTAAGGTGAATATCCAGTGTTTTCTCAGAGTAAGAAATCATCAGTACGGCCGGCTGATATTCTTCAAAGGCCAAACCAAAACTCACAAGGTCTTTTGTCGCGAGGAGTTTTCTTTCGCGTTCAAAAAATAACTCTTTTACTTTTGCGAGACCTTCCGGCGTGTCCCAAGCTTTCATGGTGAGCTCTCCGATGTGATCAAGCTGCTGGTCAGAGCAGTACCAGGCATCACCAGTCACTATTATTTCCGTGAGAGCATATGGTTCATTAAAAAAAGGTTTATAGTAATCAGCTTTTGCAAAACCTTTTAAAAAAAGAAAACTCTGCAGGGGTGGGTATGGTCGGCGGACGGTTTTACGGTATTGTTCAACCGGAAGCATACTCAGATATCTTAAGAGGAAGTTTGTGAATCCTTATGGTGAGCAAGAAGCTCTTCTCCAGTCACTACATACTCTTCTCCTCGAAAAGTGGCCGTACTCGTTCGTTTTCCTTGGGCGTCAGTGGCTGTTCGGATAATAATATCATCCAGATATTGTACTGGCCCAAGCTTCTCTAAGAGTTCTTTACCTTCTGTATAGGTTCCGTCCTCATTTTTTCGCCTGAGGAAGTAGCGAAGCATTGCCGTGAGCATCCCTTCATGCGTGACGTTGATAAGTTCGTTTTTGGTGCCACTCTTCAGCCTCTCTGCCATTTTGCTGTGAGTGACGGTACTCTTAGCCATGTTTAACGCCACCTCAAGTGGAGACAAGGTTCCTTCATCAGGACGTTTATCTTCAAAGGCAATCCATTGAGTCGTAAATTCTTCGCCGATTCTGGCAATTTCCTTTTTTTGTTCGTCAGGAGGAAGGTCCCTCGGAATATGAGCCAAATCATCTAGAAGTTTTTGCCAGAGAGGAGATTTCTGAGGGTCAACGAAGAAGCCAGCAAACCCATCCAAAGACTGGCGGATACGAGGGACGAGCTTCCTTTCCGTTGGTGACGCCCCCACAATTAATTGAGCTGTATCTTTCGTGCGCGGCACGGTGCCCGTATAGGCTTTAATAACATCCTGTTCGGAGAGGGTGTGGCCCACAGCAGCAGCGGCTCCTTCTCCTGCAGCGCTGAGGTCGCCGCCCATGCGCCCCTTGCCTTTTTCTGCATGTCGTAGATAGTGATCCGTTACGACCACATTTCGCCCAAATCTTTCTGGCCCTGTTTCAAGCTTTTCCGTAGTTTTATTTACTTATAATCGTTTAAAAAATGCTTCTTCTGTCAGGGCTCTTATCAGCGTTTACAATGTTCATATTTTTTGATTTGGAACACTTTCTGCCCCATTGAAAAGTTCAATAACGCCTCAAGTATAGCACCTCTCTGAGGCTTTCGAAGCGTCTCAAAAACTTGAAAACAGGGACGAGCGAGAAAGGTTTCTTTTGGCTGCACCACAGGAAAGGTACTGCTCGCTTACCAAGAAATAACCCCTCTGCCAAGCGTGGCGAGGGGCATTCGGCAGGTCAGAGTAGTGACCCTAAAATCCTTTCCGTTCTCTCCTACCACGGACCAAGTGGTATCCGATAGGTCAGTGTGATGACATTTCGGAGATTCTCCGGTGACGAACCAGAGAACAATTTCCGCATCTCCCCATTGGGAGACCCAGCAAAGGTAAGGGCGGCTTCATCACCCTCCTTTCCTACCCAGCGGAGACCCGCTGAGAAACTGCTCGAGACCCCCATGTACACCGAGGTGGACTTGTCAAACTGGTACTGTAGACCAGCGAATACCTTCCCGCTACTCCTGAAATACCCGCGGTCGATGAATGGCTGTCGGTTCTTCCCCTGCTGGTACTCAACAGCGACCGTCCAAGGTCCGCTCTGAAATGCGGCTCCGATAGACGACCGGGATTTCGCCCATGCTGGCGAAGTATCCTGCTCCAACTGGCCCATCATCGGTGCTTGCGGCGACCCCAAGACGTCGCGCGGCTCTTGGCTCAAACCAAAGCCATTTCGACTGAGGGTAATCGCCCGCACCATCGCCCTGTACGACGGATCAAGACCTGATGGCTGCTGGTGCGGGATAGTAGCCCGGAGCACGAGGCCCCGGCCCGTCGGGGCAGTGGTGTCGGGAAAGGGTAGCGGCTCAGCCATAGCCGATGTCCAGGAGGCCAACCCAAGGAATCCAATAATCGTGTAAAGAACAAAAAGCAACAACAAGGGCATTTGAACCTCCTGCAAGAAAAAAATTGGGGTGGGTTGGGGGGGTGATGAGTAAAGTACGATTACTCGCCCAAAGTATCCGACACTCCCTACCCAGTGTCAAGATCCTCTGGTCTAAAGGCCACCGCCCCCCCCACCCGGGCGAGAACCGGCCGCACGGGCCAGGGTTTCGGCCTCCTCAGTCAATTTCTCCAGCCTCGACTACTGCTAACTGACCGCGACCTTCCGGGCATTCCTGATCGAAGCGACGATACGGAGCATCGTCAGTAGCAGGACAAGGCTAGCAGACAAACTGTAGAGCCAGATCATCCACCATTCCTTGGAATCAGTGCCCGCAAAAATTCCATGAATGAGGAAGAGTGCATAAGCGAGAAATCCAGTGTAATGCAATAACCGCCATTTCTTGAGCCCGATAAACCGTCCCTTCAGCTGCGAAACGAGTACCTGAGCAACTATCCCGTACAACGCAAGCGTCCCAATACCGATCGTCCAACGGAGACTGTAACCCAGAGCAGAAGGGAAGTCACGAATGAGTGTGAACGGAATCAGCCCCTCGGAGACGGTTATCCGGAGATACTTATCAAACGTGAAACTGATGAAGTGCCCGATGACCGCAACAAGTGCCATCCAAGAGAGAAACCGATGCATCTCGTAATTCAAAGCGGGTGGCAGGAAGCGGAAAACAAGGCGAGTCGTCATCAGGAGTCCGTTCACGACTACGATCGTGAGGAGAATAAATGCCAGGATGCCACTGGCTCGTCCGATATACCAGGCAAGCGGCAACTGTTCATCCATTTGTAGCTGCCTCGCAAGCGATGACGTCACATTCACCACAAGCGGATTGGTCCCTTGTTTGATTTCCTGGAAATCCGAAATCCCATCGCCATCAGTATCCGAATCTGTTGGATTCGTGAAATACAAATCAGTCTCGGCCACATCAGTCAACCCATCTGCATCCGTGTCCTTGACGGATGCGTGCACCTGTGCCGAGTACATGAGTACACAGAACAGTAGGATCCGAGCGAAACCAGTGAACACGCGAGCTTTACGATTTCCACAGATAGGGTGTTGCATACTCGTTTGCATATTGGTTATGGTCGGCTCCGACAAACACGGCGGGGATGTGAAATCTCTCGGCCAGGGCATCCGCCCCATTCTTGCCGGCGATAAATAGCGACTTCGCCCACACATCAGCCGCAGTCGTGCTTGAAGCGATAACCGTCACTGAGATGAAATCAGTGGCCGCGCTGCTCCCGATCATTGGATCGATGATGTGATGTTTCCGTTCTCCATCCTTCTTCCAGAAACGTCGATTCACTCCCGATGTCGCCACTGCCATATCGGAAAGAGTGAGCAAAACAGACGATTCTTCATGTGCTGTATGTTCAACCTCGATTGCCCAGTATGGGTACCCTTCTTTCCGATTTGCCCCTTTCGTATAGATATCCCCACCTGCATCGATGAGAAAGTTCTCGAAACGCTGTCCCAAAAAATCGGCGACTCGATCCACGATGAAACCCTTCCCGATACCCCCGAAATCAATCACGAGCTCACGCGGTTTGGTTACTGTGAGCGTCTCTTGATTCAGAGAGAGTTCAGCGAACCCTCGCCGCAGCTCTGGAGTGATACCGCTCGCTGCCCCGACATATCCTTCTCGTTCGAGAACAGGTAGGATACTCGGATCGAACAACCCGCCCGTTGTTCCATAATACTGTTTTGCCTCACTAAGGAGACGAAAGAATTCTGGAGAGACGACACTCCCCGACCCTCGATTGAACTGCCATATTTCATTCCCTTCAATGAAGCGACTGTAGCGCGCCTCGAAAGCCCGGAAGAGCACAAATACTTCCTGGAGAGCAGCCTGCGCTTCCTGTTCCTGTCCAACAGAGAACAGAATCTCGCAAGCGACATCTGTCTTCATGATTTCCCCTCGGACTTCATGACGAAGACTTTTCCACAGAGCATCACTCTTCGTAGGAATCGAGGATACCGTTGTTGTCGTTGTCGGTTTCGAATTCATAATAGGAAAAATCATCTTCATCATGATGCCGGTCGATCGCATTGGGTACGCCATCACCATCGGTATCAGTGAAATATTCGTTTTGCGGCACCTTCGGGTCAGGATCGATGGCATCGACGAGCAAGTCGCCATCCGTATCGGTCGCATATGCTTCTTCGGTGACGATAACAGTCTTCGCGATCGGTCGATACTCGATGACGTCTTTGACTACCTTCACTGTCTTCGCTTTCGTCTTGCTCCCTGTACCTGTTTCCTGAGTCGCTTTCTTTCCATCATCCTCATCTTTTTCTTCGTGTTCTTCGTCTTCTTCGTCTTCATGCTCTTCCTCATCGCGTTCAGCCAAGGCAGTCATGAACGCCGCCGAGTTCGGAGAAGCATCTCGGGGAGGAACCATGTTGGAGACAAGAAACACGACGGGTAGGGAGAAGGAAGCGAGAGCAAGTGTTCGGAATAAATATCGCATAGGCTTTATGAGGTCTTGGTCTTTGCAGAAGCCTTTGGCTGGCTCGTTGACGGAGCGGAGCTCGAAGCCGGAACGGCCTGCTCGACCACTTTCTGAGTGACCACTGGCTGAATGACAGTCTGAGTGACTGTGGTCTGCTTTTCTTTGATGAGCGCCGGCTGTTCCTTCAGAAGCTGTTCATACTGTGTCTTCGCTTCCTGCATGGCCTGTCTGAGATTATTCTTCCGGTCAGCCAACTCCAAATAGTACTGATACCGAGCGGTCTCAGCATCCCGCTGGGCGATAGCAATCTCCTGCTGCTGCTGAGCAAGCTTCTCCGCTCGTTTCGCCTTCTCGATCGTGAGGACGGCCGCAAAAGGCCCAAAAAAGGCCAAGCCCACGAGTACGAACAACAACCATCTTGTTTTGAGTGTCCCCATATATATTGCTATTATGGCAGAAAGTGCCTACTTGCACCATTCCTCAGGCAAGGCAATCAAGTCCGGTTTCAATTTCTGATAATTCTTCCAACATATGCCCCGACAATACCTCATTACTTGGAAAGATATATTTCATTCGCTCCTGCTCGGAGTGCTCGTCGGCTGGCTCCTCATTGCAGTCCGAAACCCATCACACCCAAGATCTGAGTTCGACCTCTCATGTACGGAGATATCAAACCATCTTTCGTGAGTGTTTGACCTATGTCCGAAAGGAGAGTGCCCTTCATGGCACATCTACTGCCCTAGACCATCCAACGAAACACAACTACTGCGTACGCCCCAATGAGAAGCATCAGGCTATACTGAACAAATCGTCGGCCGCGACGGAGCAGACTGACATCGTTTGAAATTTCCCGAGTCCCTGACCAGCCGAGGCTCCGGAAGAGAAAGACGGCTTCATAGAGACGGATGAGCACCACCCAGACGAGAAAGAGCGTGACAAGTAGGCTCGCTGGTGCCATCCACGGATTGGCAAGTTCGGGTGTTTTCGGGACGCCGACCTGAAACCATTTCACCCAGCCCACCCATTTCATCGCGATGACGTGATAGGCCAGGGCCGCGACACCGATCCGGATGCCCCAGCGCTGCAGGAACCACCAGCGGACACCGCCGATCCGCTTGATCATCGCTTGATATGAAATCACGATAAGCGCAGCGAAGATGAGAAGAGCGATGAGCCCAGCAATCGTCGTCCCGAAGGAATAGGAAGAGAAAAGGCCTTCGAGGGTGAATTTTTCTGGAATCAGAAACACTGAGACCAGTCCATGAAGGATACCAAACAACCCACCAACAATCCCAATCTCTTTGCGATAGTTGAGCCAACTGTCGAAGCGGTTGAAGTAGCGCGTCAGCGGACCGACCAAGAACGAGAGACCGATGAGAACGACAGCCACACCGGCGAGTACCTTGTTTGGGACATACAGCGCGCCCGCCGAAACCGGTGCCGCAAAAACATATCCACGGCGGAGCAAGAGGTAGACCCCCAGGAACACGGTGAGAACCACACTAACCAGTGCGGCGATGAAGTAGTCGCGCGAGTTCGAGAGTTTATATTCAGACATCGTTGTTTTCCTTCTATTCACGATTATATCAGACTCGGATGCCGGCTGGCTGGCCCGGAGAACCAAAGCGCTCAGCGATCACTTCCATCTCGGTCAGGGAAAAGCCATGAAACCCAGCGTAGGCCGGGTCGAGCGTGTGCTCTGGCCGAAATGTCTGGAAATAGATCTGTGTCGCGCCCGACAAAAGTTCCCTCATCGCCTCGAGCACCGCTTCCGTATGGTGCTCACGAATGAGGGTTGTGCGAAACTCGTACTCGACGCCGCTTGCTCGAATGAGCGCAATGCTCTCTCGGATATGTTCTGGCCGAACGTTCGATCCGACGAGTGCCGGATAGTCGGCGAGTGATGTCTTAACATCCATCGCGATATAATCGACGAGACCACGATCGATCACTCGAGCCAACGCCACCGGATTATTACCATTGGTATCAAGCTTGGTAGCGAATCCGAGAGCTTTGATCTGAGCGAGGAATTCGGGCAAATCTTTCCAGACGGTCGGTTCACCCCCAGTCACCACAACTCCCTCGAGCAAACCCCGGCGCTCAGCGAGGAAACAGAAGAAGTGCTCCTCGGAGATAAAACTCGCCGCCAAAGCACACAGGCGTTCCGGTAACACAAACTCGGGATTGTGACAGAATCTGCAGCGCAAATCACAACCCGGCGTAAACGCGATGCAGGCCACCTTGCCGGGATAATCGAGCAACGTGAACTTTTGGATCGCAGAAAGTTTCATGCCTTGCTGGCTACCGGATAGCGTTCGATAAACTGGCTATTATCTGCGACACATTCTTCGAAATGCTTGCGCGAGTAGTGTTCGGACTTTTTCCCGATATTGAAGTGCGACACTGGCCGGTGATAGCCCATCACCCGCGTCCAGACCTCACAGCGCGTGCGTCCTGCGTTCGCTTCCGCTCCCACTCCGCTCTCTTTGCTTGAAACCTGATTCATAGGTTTGTTTTTTATCAGTTCGTTTTATCAATTATTTTTCCGCCTGCGGACTCGTGTACATCTTGCGCGATGTTCCATCACATCGTTCGCCGTCCGTAATCCCGAGCTCGGCGTCGCATTTCGGACAGAAGTCGTGTTCGCCTTCGAGGTAGCCGTGTTTGGGACAGATCGAAAAGGTCGGCGTGATCGTGATATAGGGCAGGCGGAAGTTCGAGAGGATGTTCCGGACCAGGCTACGGCAGGCTTCACCGGAACTGACTCGCTCATTCATGTAGCAGTGCAGGACTGTCCCACCCGTATACTTGGTCTGAAGTTTGTCCTGAAGCGCGAGGACTTCAAACACATCATCCGTAAAGCCGACCGGGAGCTGAGACGAATTTGTGTAGTATGGAGCCTCCGCTGTGCCGGCCTGCAGGATAGCAGGAAACCGTTTCTTGTCCTCCCGAGCGAACCGGGTCGTCGTCCCTTCAGCTGGTGTCGCCTCGAGATTGAAGAAATTCCCTGTCTCTTCCTGATAGTCTTTGATCCGCTCGCGCATGAAATCGAGCACTTCCAACGCGAAGGTCTGTCCGGCGAGCGTCGTGATATTTTCTGCATCACCCGTGAAATTACGAACCGCTTCATTCAGGCCATTGATCCCGATCGTTGAAAAATGATTTTTCAAGTACCCGAGATAGCGCTTCGTGTAGGGAAACAGTCCGCGGTCGATCCACTTCTGTATCTCGGTGCGTTTGATCTCCAGCGAGGTCTTACTGAGCTCCATGAGATGCTCGAGACGTTTCAAGAAGACATCTTTGTCGCCCTGGCAGAGGTAGCCGATGCGCGCCAGGTTGATCGTCACGACACCGATCGATCCGGTCATCTCTGCCGAACCGAACAATCCACCCCCGCGCTTCCGGAGCTCGCGGAGATCGAGCTGTAAGCGGCAGCACATCGAACGCACGTCACTCGGGTTTAGGTCGGAATTGACGAAGTTCTGAAAGTACGGCGTACCATACTTGGCGGTCATCTCGAAAAGCGGAAGATTCTTCGGGTCCCCCCATTCAAAGTCCTTCGTCACGTTATAGGTCGGGATCGGGAAGGTGAAGGTCCGTCCCTTCGCATCGCCGGTCGACATCACCGCGATGAAGGCTCGATTGATGATATCCATCTCCCCCTGAAGCTGGCCGAAGGTGTAGCCAAATGGCTTGCCGCCAAGGATGAGCCGCTTGTCCCGCATGTCGGCCGGACAGTCCCAATCCAGTGTGATATTGGTAAACGGCGTCTGCGTCCCCCAGCGCGATGGGATATTCAGATTGAAGACAAACGACTGCACGTTCTGATAGACATAGTCATAGACCTTGTCCGTGAGATAACGTTGCTGCGCTTCCTCGGAGGAGAATTTCAAACCATAACCCTCGGCATCAGCCCGCAGCTCCAGCTCGTATTTCTTCACGAACGGCGCGAGATAGGTATCAAAGCTCGAAAACGCCTGCGCCCCGGCCCATTCGTTCTGAAGCGTGCCAAGAAAATTTACCATCATCGCGACAGCCGATGACAGGTGCTTGGGCGGACCCGACTCAATCTTATTCGGCACGCCATTGAACCCCTCCTCGAGCAAGACTCGCAGGCTCCAGCCCGCGCAGTACCCGGAGAACATACTCAGGTCATGGATGTGATAGTCACCATTGCGGTGGGCGTCTCCCACTGCCTTCGGATAGATATGCGAGAGCCAGTAGTTGGCGATGACTTTCCCCGACGTGTTCAGAATCATGCCACCGAGTGAATAGCCCTGGTTGGCGTTCTCATTCACCCGCCAATCGAGCTTGTCAAGATATTCCTGAATGGTCTTTTCGACTTCCACAACCACATTTCGGTCCTCTCGTACTTCGCGCCGCTTCTCGCGATAAAGGATATACGCCTTGGCGACATCAGCGTAGTCATAGCGGATGAGTGTCTCCTCGACGATATCCTGGATATCCTCCACGCTCGGGATCTTCTCCCCATAACGCTCCTCGGCAAGCGTCGCGACATCCACCGCGAGGATCTTGGCTTGGTCGGAGTCAGGCGTACGGACAGCGGCGAGCGCCTTATGGATAGCTTGTTCGATCTTTCCGGGCTCGAAATCGACGATGGCCCCATTGCGTTTCTGGATCTTGTAGAGCGGCATAGTGTTTGTGTTTCGGATTATCGGGCACTGGACTGGAAACGAAAGGAGCGTTACAGACCACGACACCAGTGAAATACTGGCACCTACTCTACTAAACACGGTATAAGGAAAAAGGTGTCAAATAACACTATAAACACAACCTGTAGTATTTTTCAAAATAATCAGACACTACCCAAGAGTGGCCGAATCTTCTTCCTCGCGCGCGACATGAGGAGTTTGGTCGCATTTTCAGAGATCCCAAGTCCCCGACTGATTTCCCGGACCGAAAAGCCTTCGCGGTAATATGCCGAGAGGACAACTTGTTCTCGCGGATTGAGTTCGGGCGTCTCCCAGATCCAGTCCATCTCAGCCGGACGGACTGTCTCTGGCACGCTATAGTCTGGCGAGAGCTCCAGCATGGCCTGATGCCGATAGGTATTCAAGAGCACACTGTGCGCGATCCGAAGGAGGTAGGTGCCGTAGGCAGCATTACGAGTCTCATAGCCATCCAGTCGTTCAAAGGCTCGGACGAATGTATCCTGGGTCAAGTCCGAGATCTGATCGTCTTGGCCGGGCAGATGCCGCACGAAATATTTTTGAACGGTCATATGATACTTGTCATAGAGCTGACGGAACTGATTCGGATCCCGCTGTGCACGCTCAACGAGCACCCGATCCTCCGAGCGGCGTTGAAACCGCGCCCGTATCGGCTTCACCCACTGTGTCTCAATCCAGTCTGCCAAAGTCGCACCCGGCTCTGCGTCCGTAGCTCCCGACTCAGGAAACCAGCGCTGCAGCCAGGGCAGTGCCTTCGCGGCACTCGTCGCACGCGAGGCGAAGACACCCCGCCATTCTTCGAGGAATCGATCCTGTTCCCCGAGATGGGCGGGACGCAGCGCGAGATAAGCGACCGCCCCATCGGAACGCATGAGCGGCGTGACTGCCAACAGCTCTTCGTAGCGTTCACCTTGCTTGGTTCGATTCGTCACTCGACCGACGAACGGTACAGAGTCCGTCCGGAGCGACTGCCACATGCGATCATAAAACGACCGTGACATCTGTCCGCCCCAGAGTTGCCCCGGCTTGGAGTCAATGATTTCGGCCACCGAAAAACCAGTCCGCTCGGCAATCCCTTCATTGGCATAGCGAGCAATGCCCAGAGCATCCGTCAGGAGGATATTGCCGGGGAGTGAGTGGTCTGAGAGTGGAAACGTGAGACTGGCATGCATACGCGAGGGAGCGAGGTCCGGGTGGTCATGATTCGCTTTTACCCGGGTAGATTGTATAATAGCATTGTCAATCCATGAGATGAACTGCTATGCGTATCGCCTTTACTGAGATGCAGAATTGGGAGAAGCCAGTGCTCGAAGAACGTCTGGCCGGTCATACTCTGCAATTTTTTGATCAACCGCTCGAAGAAAGTCAGCTGGCTGAGCTCGCCGAGTGTGAGGTACTCTCAATTTTTATCTACAGCCGTATCACGCGAGAGATACTTGAGAAGCTCCCCAAACTCAAACTCATCGCGACACGGTCCACTGGTTTCGATCATATCGACGTCGCGGCCGCCAAGGAACGCGGCATCATCGTCGCCAATGTCCCCTCGTATGGCGAGAACACGGTCGCCGAGCACGCCTTCGCGCTCATCCTCGCGCTCTCACGCAATGTCCACCGCTCGCATGTCCGCCGCCTGCGCAACAACTTCTCCATCGAAGGACTCAAGGGTTTCGACCTCAAAGGCAAGACCCTGGGGGTCGTCGGTGCCGGAAAGATCGGCCTCCATGTCATCAGAATCGCTCGTGGTTTCGGTATGAATGTCCTCGCGTTCGACAACTATCAGAATACCTTTCTCTCGGAAGTGCTCCATTTCCAGTACGTTCCCTTCGAGCAGCTCTTGGCCGAATCCGACATCATCAGCCTGCACACGCCCTACACCCCTGCGACCCATCACCTCATCAATGAGAAAAACATCGAGCAGATAAAACGTGGGGCGATCCTCATCAATACGGCGCGGGGCGAGCTCGTGGACAATGACGCGCTCATCCATGGACTGGATGCTGGGATCCTGCGTGGTGCCGGTCTCGATGTCATCGAGGGTGAACACCTCATCCGTGAAGAAAAAGAGCTCCTTGCCACCAATCGTGACCCGCAAGAGCTCCAGGAACTCGTCAAAGACCATATCCTCCTCGGCCGCGACGATGTCGTCTACACGCCGCACATCGCCTTCTACTCCGAGGAAGCCCTCCATCGGATCCTCGAGACCACGGTTGATAACATCACCTGCTTCGTCGATGGCTCCTGCCAAAATATCGTCCCCGGCGGCCACTAAGCAGCCAGCGCAGCAATCACTTCAAACTCTTTCTCGGTTACCGGCGTAATCGACAAGCGGTTTCCTGGGCGCAGGATAATAAGATCAGCAAGTCGTTTTTCTTCCCGCAGTGTTGCCAGCGAAACAACCCGTTTGAGACACTTTTTGAATTTCACATCCACTAAAGTCCAGCGTGGTTTTTCTTTTGTTGCCTTTGGATCGTAGTACACACTTTTCGGATCGAACTGGGTCGCATCGGGATACGGATCACTCGCCACTTCAGCCAGACCAGCGACCCCCAGCTCCGGACAACTCGAATGATAAAAGAGTACCGCGTCGCCCGGTCGCATCCCGTCACGCATGAAGTTCCGCGTTTGATAATTCCGTACGCCATACCAGGGCGCTTCACCATCGCGCTTCAAATCATCGATCGAATATTCGCCCGGCTCGCTCTTCAGAAGCCAGTATTGCTTTGCTCTCTCGAGAGCTTGTCCTGAGCGAAGTCGAAGGGTTGGTTGTTTCATAGTTTCAGTATACAAAATAATTTGGGCCCGAGTCTCATGCGAGAGTCCCGGGCCCATAACCTACTATCACCGATACTTGCAGAAGTAGTCAACTTATGCTTACATGTCTGTGCCACTTTCGTCATGGGGATGATTGTGGATGTTCCTTACAGGAAAGGCTGACATCATGGATGATCGGTTAAAGTTGACGCACGAGGATTCTCACGGTTTCCTCAAAGACCTCTTCGAACGACTCGCCGGCCACCGGGGAAGGCTGTGGCTCCAGGCAATCAAACGCTTTCTTCTCGGTACGAGTACAGAGTTCTACATGCTCGAGATTGGCAATGCAGGCAACATTCGCAACCTATTAGAGCAATTCTCTCATGCAGGCTTCAGCGTATCACCCGTCGGAGGAAAGGCAGATGGGCTCTTACGAAAAAGCGGTCCTAAGCAATGCTCTGGATTGAAGGAGTGCTTCCGCATGCTGCCCGTCCGTGCCATGGACTTTGATCGAACGCGGGCCGTGAAGCACGCTACGCTGGCGAGCGCGATCGCCCACATTGGCCTCATGGAAGGATGTAAGGCAACGAGCTGGGAAGCAGCCTGCAACCTCCTGCTAGAAACCGAGAAGACAGATGATCGTTCTTTTTACAGGCGTAAGTCTCTGCTTGAGTTGGCACCGACGCCGATCGTCTGGACGTTTGTAGTAGGCAACCACGATAACCGGACTAGCTTCGCGACAGGTGTTGAGGGAGAGAAGCCCAGACTAGTTGGACTAGTGTCACAGGACGCCAACCTTGGCTTCAAAGGCATTGCCGAGGCCGAGTACCTCTGGACCCGACTGGGACGAGAACCCAATACGATCCTGCCAGGAGATGTCTTCGTCTTTTCCATCGACACCGATCGGATCTGAATTCAGGGGCAGCAAGGCAAATGTCTAGCTGCCCCTTGAACTTTTTTACATACATTCCGCATTCCCAAAATACACTACTCAGGATTCACCAGATGCTTTAGCTAAACTTCGCTTCGAACATTAATACATCGCTAATATTTGCCCAAAAACTAACCTTCGCCTAGAATAGTTCTCTATATAATATGAATGAATCCCTCGCTTTCCATCTCTTGAACCGCCTCCCGGGTGTGGGCGCCAAGACGCTCCGCTTTCTGGTGGGTGCTTTTGGATCGGCTCAGGTAGCCTGGGAAGCACCTGATCCGGCCTGGGCAGCGCTCGGCCAGCCCCGACTCGCCGCTCTAGCGCCTAAGCGAAGCACACTGGCACCCGAGACCGAGACAGACAGCCTCGAGCACAATCACATCGAGGTCATCCCCTTTACCGACCCCCGTTTCCCCGCTCTCCTCGCCGAAATCCCAGATGCCCCGGCACTCTTGTATGTCAGGGGAAACTTCCGTGCCTGGAACGAGCAACCGCTCCTCGCCATCGTCGGCTCGCGGAAATTCACCGCCTATGGCAAACAAGTCGCCACCGAACTCGCTCGTGCCCTCTCACAGGCCGGGTATGTGATCGTGTCCGGTCTGGCCTTCGGGATCGACTCCATCGCTCATGAAGCGACCTTGGAGGCCGATGGCTGTACCCTCGCTGTCCTCGGCAGTGGTATCGATGACCAGAGCATCTCGCCCCAGTCACATCTGCGATTGGCTCAGGCGGTCATGGAGCGCGGCACTCTCCTCTCCGAACTCGCGCCAGGGACAAATGCCAGCGTCGGCACTTTCCCCGCTCGAAACCGCATCATGGCTGGGATGTGCCAAGGCATCGTCGTCGTCGAAGCCGCCGAAGAATCCGGCAGCCTCATCACCGCCCGGCTCGCCCTCGACTATGACCGCGAAGTCTTCGCTGTCCCCGGTTCGATCTTTTCACCCGCTTCAACCGGCACGCATCGACTCCTGAAAGACGGAGCCCGGCTCGTCACGGGCATCCAGGACATCCTTGAAGAGCTCGTCCCTGTCGGCCAACGTACCGCATCGGCTACTGACACCGCAACACCTGGGGACCTCGATCCAGACGAAGCGGATATCTACGGACGACTCACACATGAGGGTGTTCACATTGACAACCTCACCGTGCTCGTTAGACTAGAGGCAACGCGCGTGAATATGGCCCTGACCAGACTTGAGCTTCGCGGCCTTGCCAAAAATATCGGGAACATGCATTACATCCGTCTGTAACCCACAACCTGCTACCAACTACTTACCATGAAAATGAAACACCATCTGGCTCAGTCGTCGGTTGTAAGTTGTGAGTTGTTAGTTATTTTATGAAACTCCTCATCGTCGAATCCCCTTCCAAAGCGAAGACGATTGAAAAATATCTCGACGGCGAATATAAGGTCGTCGCTTCGGTTGGTCATGTCCGCGACCTCCCCAAAAGCAACAAATCAGCCATCGATATCAAGGCGGGGTTTGTCCCCCAGTATGTCATCTCACCCGGCAAAGAACACGTCGTCGAGTCGATTAAAAAACTGGCCAAGAAAAGCTCAACTGTCCTCCTCGCCACCGACCCCGACCGCGAAGGTGAAGCCATCGCGTGGCATGTCGCCCAGACGTGTGGGATTAAGAAACCAGCCCGCGTGCTGTTTTATGAAATCACGCCGGCCGCGGTAAAGGAAGCTATCGCCCATCCCCGCCCGCTCGACGAAAATCTCCGCCGAGCTCAAGAGGCACGCCGTGTTCTCGACCGTCTCGTCGGCTATGACCTCTCCGGCCTTATCTGGAAGAAGCTCCGCTATGGCCTGTCAGCTGGACGCGTCCAGTCACCGGCGCTGCACATCCTCACCCTTCGCGAGAAAGAGATCCGCGCCTTCATCCCCGAGATTTTCTTCCAGTTCACCGGACAGTTCACCAATCCGCTCGGCCAATCCCTCACCCTCACACATACCACCGAGCCGCGACCCAAAGCCGATGAAGCCTCCGCTCAAGAGGAAGCCGTCAGAATCATCACACAGGGGAAACAAGCGACTTGGACCGTCGAAGATGTAAAGGAAACCCCGGCCAAACGAAGTCCCTACGCCCCCTTTACCACCTCGACTCTACAGCAGGCTGCAAGCTCGCGCCTCGGTTTTGCCCCAAGCCGTACCATGAAGGTCGCTCAGAAGCTGTATGAGGCGGGGCATATCACCTACATGCGCACCGACTCGACGAATCTGAACAAGGACGCTGTCACCGCCATCCTCACACTCATCGAGAAAACATATGGCAAACAATCCGTCATGCCACGTGTTTTCAAGACGCGCTCCAAAAACGCACAAGAGGCTCATGAAGCGATCCGCCCAACGCATATCGACGCCAAGATGTATGGAAAAAATGAGGAAGAAAAGCATCTCTATTCCCTGATCCGGAGCCGCACGATTGCTTCGCAGATGGCCGATGCCGAGATCCTCCGGACGAAGATCACGGCACGGGCGAGCGACCCCCAGGTACCAGTCTTTGCGATGACAGGATCCATCGTCGTTTTCCCTGGTTGGCTCGCCGAAGACACCGCGGCGCGCGGCGAAGACACCGAGCTCCCCAAAGTAACAGCTGGTGAAACGCTCACACTACAATCAATGACGAGCGAAGAGAAATGGACTGAGCCACCCAAGCGCTACACCGAAGCGGGGCTCGTGAAAGAGCTCGAGAAGCGCGGCATCGGCCGACCGTCGACCTATGCGTCGATCATCCAGACTATTCAAGCCCGCGGCTATGTCGAGAAAGAGGGCCGCACCCTCATCCCGACCGAAACAGGTGAAGTCGTCGATGATTTTCTCTCCCTCCACTTTTCCGAAATCCTCTCGGATGCATTCACAGCGGATATGGAGGATCAGCTCGACGAGATTGCCCTCGGGACCCGGGAATACGCAAAGACCCTAAAAGACTTCTATGGCCCGTTCTCCAAGGCCGTGAAGAGCAAGGACAAGCTTGAAAAGATGTCCAATCTCGGCGCGGCACCCGCCGAGATGCGCTGCCCAATATGTGGGAGTGATATGATCATCAAGCTGGGGCGAAGCGGAAAATTCTACAGCTGTAGCCGTTTCCCGGAGTGTACCGGTGCGTTCACACTCGAAGGAAAAGTGGTCGAAGGACCGAAAGCGACGGGGGAAAAATGTCCCTCCTGCGAAAAAGGTGAGCTCGTTGAACGCGAAGGCCGCTTCGGAAAATTCATCGCCTGCAACAACTACCCGAAATGCAAATACGTGAAGAAAGATGATCCGGCGAATCTGCCAACCACTGGTGTGAAGTGTCCCGTCTGTGAGAAGGGCGAGATGGCCGAACGTCGCGGCCGCTTCGGCATTTTCTACAGTTGTTCTAACTACCCCGATTGCAAGCACGCGATCAAGGCCAAGCCGACGGGTACCCTGTGCCCCTTGTGTCAATCATTGATGATGGAAGGGACCAAAACCATCCCGGAACGCTGCAGCAAGAAAGAGTGTCCTAATCATCGCCCCGACAAAATAGAGAAGTCCTCATGATGCCCGCCCGCACCGATATGCTTCGCTCTCGGAGCGTTTCGGGCGAGGAAGGTACGAAAACAATCCCTGAGCGCTGCAGCGATAAGACCTGCCCCAATCATAATCCCCACAAGCTCGAGAACAAGAAACTGTAGCTTTCTGCTTTTCTGAAGAAACAGTAGTTATACTCCTTTGCTTAAGCCGTCTTTCGGCTATTGGCTAGATAGGAAAGAGCGAAAACGATAAGCGTCACCAGCGCGATCGACGCCCCACTTGGCAGACCGCCGATAAACGCTAACGAGAACCCCAGGCTGGCCGAACCCTCAGCGAGGATAAGACTGAGCAAGAGTGTTTTCTTGAAACCCAGTCTCCACTGGAGCGCCGCCATAACTGGGAGCACGACCAGGGAGCTAACGAGCAGAACCCCGACGACTTTGATCGCCGCAGCTACAACCGTCGATGCCAGGAGCATGAAGACGAGATTCAACCGATCAACCGAAACACCATTCACTCGCGCGAGATCTTCGTCGAGCGTGGCGAGAAAAAGTTGTCGATAGAAAGCGCCAAAAAATAACGTCACAACGCTCGCAATACCGAAGACCAGGAAGAAATCCTGAATGTTCACCCAAGCGAGATTACCGAAGAGGTACGCCTCTATCTCCTCTGCCTCGACCCCACGCAAGGCAAACAGCATGACGGCAAGCGCCAGACTCCCCGAGAGGAATATCGCCAGGGTCGCCTCTGAGAGCACTCGTCGCGAACGGCGGAATAGCTCGATGCCACCGCCCCCGAGCACAGCGCTCGCAAAGGCTCCGACGGCCATCGGAAGACTAAACCAGGAACTGACCGCGACCCCGAAGAGGGAAACATGTGCCAGTGTATCGGCCAAAAGCGAGAACCGCCGCATCACAAGCACAATGCCGATCATCGGTGAAATCCATCCAAGCAGGAGAGCCGTCCCCAAGATGGGCCAAACGGATTGAGCAGTGAGGATATCAGGATTCATAGGGTTGAGTCTTCTGATGGATGCCACGCCCGCGAACCGAAGGCAGCTTCAATCACGCGACGCTTATGGAGGCCTTCGGCAGGACCGAAATACACGACGGTTTTGTTTAGGCAGAGTGCTGTTTTCGTATTGTGGGCAAGCGCCTCGAGATCATGTGAGACGAGGAGGATTGTCTTGCCATGTTTTTCGTTTAAATCACGCAGCAAGGCATAAAAGGATTCTTCAGTAGCCAAATCAACACCTGCAGTCGGCTCATCGAGCACGAGCAGTGCTGGATCGGACACAAGTGCCTGAGCGATGAAAGCCCGTTGTTCCTCCCCGCCCGAAAGCTCTCCGATACGACGCTGGAGCAAATGACGGATGCCAACGATATCGGCGACCGTATCGACGCGCTCACGCAAGGCTTGGCGATCTTTCCGGCTCAGGAAAAATGATTTCGACAATGAACCCGCCGTAACAACCTCGGCCACGGTCGCGGGAAAGTTCGATTCGCCCTGGAACCCCACCTGCGGCACGTAGCCGATCTTCGACCAGTCGCGAAAGGCCCGAACTGGCTGGCCAAAGAGCGTGATCGTACCGTGTTGTATAGGGATGAGTCCGAGCAAGAGCTTGAGAAGGGTACTCTTGCCGGAACCATTCGGTCCGATAAGGCCGATATAATCCCCCGCCACCACTGAAAGCGAGAGATCGTCCAAAATCGGCTGTTCCGTCCGATACGAAAACGACAGGTGTGAGGCCTTGATGATCGATTTTGCTTCAGTCATACAGGTGTGTACTTATGCGGTCACAGCAAGACAACTCGCACAGTGTCCATAAAATTCGACGGCATGGGAAGAAATAGCAAAACCCACTTTCTGACTGATCTCGGCCGCTCTCTTGAGCACAACCCCTTCCTCCAAATCGATATCTTGAATTCGTTCACAGGCCATACAGATCAGGTGATGATGGTGCCCGCGCTCCGTCAGCTCAAAGTACTGCTTGCGGTCACTCACGATCACTTTCCGGACGATACCCGACGCCTCCATCGTGGCGAGGTCGCGATACACGGTTGTCTTGTTTGCCTTCCTCCCCGCCTTGTGACACAGCGACACGATTTCGGGCGGGGCAAGTGGTCCGGTCGCTTTGTGGAGGATATCCAGAAGCACCAGACGCGTGTCGGTTTGACGCAATGATCGGGCAGCGAGTTTTTCTGAACAAGTATCGAGCATACGCTATAATAATAGCAACTTAGTTGCTGTTGTCAATACCCGTCAACCTTGCGCTTGAAGACTAGGCCCAATCGTGACAAAATGACCACGTTGAGTCGTATTAAGCGTTTGCCTCGCCTTTCCGATGTGCCAATCATATGACCCCTATCACTATTGATGATGTCGTCCGAGCCTGCCGTTTCCCGCTCAAAAACGATCAGGAAAAGCTGGTTCGTGATGCTTATGTTTTCGCCGAAAAAGCCCATGCGGGCCAGCTCCGCCGATCAGGCAAACCGTATATCACCCATACACTCCAAGTCGCGAAGATCCTTGCTGAGATTGGTATGGACCCAACGACACTCGCAGCGGGCATTCTACACGATGTACCCGAAGACACTCCCGTCCCACTTTCCGAGATTGAGTCTCGTTTCGGTGAAGAGGTCGCCTACCTCGTCGACGGCGTCACGAAGCTAGGGAAAATTCGGCTTCGCGGCTCACATGAGGAATACTTTCTCGAGAACCTGCGGAAGATGTTCCTCGCCATGGCCAGGGATATCCGAGTCGTCATCATCAAGCTCGCTGACCGGCTCCACAATATGCGCACGCTCGAGTTCGTCCCCGTTGCCAAGCAGGAGCGCATCGCCCGCGAAACGATGGAGATATACGGGCCGATCGCCAATCGGCTCGGCATCGGTGAGATCAAGGGGGAACTCGAAGACCTCTGTTTCCAATACCTAGACCCCGAGCACTATGCCATCACCAAAGAAATCGCAGAGACCTATCTCCATCAGGGAAAAACTTACATGGACGATGCCGTCATCCATTTCCGACGTCTGCTCGAAAAAGAGAAGATCAAAGTGGTCGATATCAGCGGCCGGATGAAGTACCTGTACCGGCTTTTCAAGAAACTCGAGCGCCACGACATGGATGTGACCCGGATCTATGACCTCATCGCTATCCGGATCATCGTGCCTGAAATCGCTGATTGCTACGAAGCACTCGGCATCATCCACCGGGAATACCGCCCGATGGTCGGCCGGATCAAGGACTATATCTCACTCCCTAAACCGAACGGCTACCAATCGCTCCATACAACTGTCTTCGGTCCGCAGGGCCGTATCCTCGAAATACAGATCCGGACCGAAAAGATGCACACGGAAGCAGAGTTCGGCATCGCTGCGCACTGGATCTATACCGAACGCGACCGACGCAGCTGGAAGAATCTCTTCACCCGGAAGAAGGAGATCATTGACAAGGAACCCCGCGGGCTCGAATGGGTCCGCCAACTCCAGGAATGGCAGAAAGAAATCGGCCGAGACGATGAAGAGTTTCTTCGCGGCCTAAAGATTGATTTCTTCAAGAATCATATCTTTGCATTCACGCCAAAGGGCGATATCATCGAGCTCCCCGAAGATGCCACACCGATCGATTTCGCCTACGCCATCCACAGTGAGATTGGCGACCGGGCGACCGGTGCCAAGGCCGATAGCAAGATCATCCCCCTCGACCAGCCGATCATCAATGGCCAGGTGATCGAAATCCTCACGGAAAAGAATAAGAAAAAACCCAGCCGGGACTGGCTGGATTTCGTGAAGACATCAACTGCCAAGGCCCATATTCGCCGCGCACTCCGAGACGACGGCCTCTTCGCCAAATAGGCTACTCCTTCGTCGCGCGCATTACTTCCTCAATCGAAGTCATCCCCTGAACGATTTTGATGAAACCATCCTCGACCATCGTTTCCATACCATTCTTCCGTGCTTGATTTTCAATTTCCTCACTCGTCGCGGACTGGGTCACCAGCTTCCGGATATCGGTGTCCATCGCGAGTACTTCGTATAGCCCGATACGGCCGCGATAGCCTTCGCTGTTGCACTGTTCGCAACCTACTGCCTTGTAGAGTTCGATATCTTCCCACTGTTTCGCTTTTTCGACAAATTTCTTTGACATTGGATTCTGTCTGAGAACGGCCAGGATATCATCGAGCGTATAGAGTTTCCTGAGCGACTCAATCTCCTTCGCATCGAGTGTGTAGGACTTGCGGCACTCGACGCAGAGCCGGCGCACCAACCGCTGAGCGATAATGACGTTCACCGTCGAAGCGATGAGAAATGGTTCCGCCCCCATATCGAGCATGCGCGGCAGCGTTGCAGCTGCTGAGTTCGTGTGGAGCGTCGAGAGCACCAGGTGACCGGTCATGGCCGCATGGAGGGCGATCTCGAGCGTCTCTTCATCACGGATCTCACCCACCATGATGATATCCGGATCCTGACGCAAGAGTGCTCGAAGTGCTGCCGCAAAGGTCATGCCGACCTTGGGATTGATCTGTGTCTGATTGACCCGGAGCATGCGATACTCGACTGGGTCCTCAACGGTTGAAATATTGACGTCCGGCGTATTCAAGATATCCATCGCCGTGTAGAGCGTCGTCGTTTTCCCCGATCCAGTCGGTCCCGTGACGAGGATGATGCCGTTCGGCTTCCCAATTTCCCGACGCACCTTTTCCAATGGCTCTCCGACCAGCCCCATCTTCTCCAGCGTGAGGCCATGCGACGACTCGTCGAGAAGCCGCATCACGATTTTTTCTCCGTCGAAAATCGGCAGGATACTCACCCGGAACGAGATTTTGTAGTCCTCCTTCTCGATTTTGAAACGGCCATCCTGGGGAAGACGGTGTTCATCGAGCTTTAGGTTTGACAGGACCTTGATCCGAGCAACAAGACCGAGCGCGACGTCCTTGGGCAATGTCATCGCATCATGCAAGACACCATCGATCCGATAGCGGACAATAACTTCGGTCTCCAGCGGTTCGATATGGATATCCGAGGCAGATTGCAGGATCGCATGCTTCAGAAGAGTGTCGACGATGCGGATAATGGGGAGCCCGGCCGCGATCTTCTCGAGATCGCCGTCCTTCTCCTCTTCTTGATTCTGATTGACCTCATCGGTGAGGATATCGCCGAACTCGGCCTTCAAGCTCTTCTCATACTGACGAAGGACCGTCTGAATACTCTCGCGAGAAGTCAAACAAGGCACGATTTTCAAACCCGTTTTCTTCTTGATGAAGTCGATCGTCTGGATATCTTCGGGATTGAGCATTGCGACCTTCAGATTCGTCCCCGATTTCTGGAACGCGATGATACTGTACTTTTTTGCGATTGGCTCCGGGACGATGGAGAGAATATCAAAGGGAATCGTCTCTTTGGAGAGGTCAACAAACGGGATGCCGAGCACATAAGCGTAGACCTTCTGGAGCTCAGGCTCTTCGATATAGTGCTTTTCTAGCAGGCAGGCAGCCAGTTCCTTCCCCTCCCCCTCGCATTCTTTAATGGCGGCTTCGAGCTTTTCCTTCGAGATAAAGTTCGAGTCGAGGAGAAATTCCTGCAGTTGTCCGGGTTTGATGCGCATAACAGTTTTTCTTGATTTTCGTTTGACTTTATTATACAACACGCTACCACCAACGGCATGCGGGACACAAAAAAGAGGCCCTCGTGGCCCCTTTTTATCGTCTGACTCTCGAGTCGCCGTGAACCCACTATTCTCTCCGAAAAGCCTACATCATGCCGCCCATACCCCCCATACCGGGCATGCCTGCGGCCGCGTCCTTTTTCTCTTCCGGGAGATCGACCTCGGCAGCTTCGGTCGTCAGGAGGAGAGCAGCGACCGAGACGGCATTCTCGAGCGCCGTCCGAGTCACTTTCAAAGGATCGATAATTCCCGCTTTGATCATATCCTCTTCATACGTGCCGGTCAGTGCGTTGTAGCCGAAATTCGCACCCTTCGACTCTACAACCCGATTCATGACTACGGCCTCTTCCTGGACACCGGCGTTCATCGCAATCTGCCGGAGCGGCTCATACAGCGACTTGAGCAAAGCCGTATACCCGGCCGAAAATTCATGGTCGTTGTGGAGAAGTGTCTTCGCTTTGCTATTTTTCTGGAGGGCGATCGCTGCTGCAGCCTTGGCATAGGCCGTTCCACCACCCGCGACGATACCCTCGGCGATGGCTGCTTTGGTGGCCGCGACCGCGTCTTCCATCTTGTGCTTCATATAGGTCAGCTCAGTCTCGGTGGCTGCCCCGACCCGGATAACCGCCACGCCACCCGCGAGCTTGGCCATGCGTTTCTGAAACCGTGCATAGTCCGAGTACTGGCCGCGATTGGTTTCCTTGTCCATGAGACCCCGGAGCTGTGTAACCCGGCCTTCGATATCCTTCTTCTTCCCCTTGCCACCGACGATGGTCGTCTCGTCCTTCGTCGCGATGACTTTGGTTGCGTGGCCGAGCATCGCGAGCTCGGTCGATTCGAGTTTCATTCCCTTGTCCGACGAGATGACTTGCCCACCCGTCAGGATAGCGATGTCTTCGAGCACGGCCTTCCGGTTGTCGCCGAATTCCGGTGCCTTCACGGCGAGCACGTTCAAGACGCCACGGAGACGGTTGACCACGAGGGTCGCGAGCGCCTCACCATCGACATCGTCGGCGATGATGACGACGTCTTTCTTCCCGCCCTGAGCCATCTTCTCGAGCACCGGCAGGATTTCCTGCATCGAAGAGATCTTCTTGTCAGTGATAAGGATGAACGGGTCCTTGATCTCGGCCGTCTGACTGGCCACATCCGTCATCATATACTGGGAGATATAGCCCTTGTCGAAATTCATCCCCGTCACGACCTCTTTCGAGAGCCCCATAGTCTGCGACTGTTCGACCGTGACGACGCCGTCTTCCCCGACATCCTCCATTACATCGGCAATCATCCGACCCATCTCGGGCGATTCAGCCGAGATAGTTGCAACATTCACCTGCTCTTCCTTCGAAGTGATTTTTTTCGAATTTTTTTCGAGGAGTGCGATAACATCGTCTTTGGCGGCCTCCATACCGTGACGGATGCCGACCGGATTGATCCCCGTCTCGACGAACTTCAGACCTTCCCGGACGAGTGCCTGGGTGATGACTGTCGCGGTCGTCGTCCCGTCCCCGGCGACATCATTCGTCTTTTCGGCGACCTGCTTGATGAGCTCGGCTCCCAGGTTTTCAAACGGATCCGCGAGCTCAATCTCTTTGGCGATAGACACGCCGTCATTGGTGATCGTCGGTCCACCATATGCCTTACCAAGGAGCACATTCCTCCCCTTCGGACCCATGGTGACGCGGACTGCATTCGCCACCTTGTCGATACCGGCTTTCACGCGCTTGCGAGCATCCTCGCTAAAAATCACTTGCTTCGCCATACATGTTGTCGAACCATCAACTCACAACACACCACCAACGACCGAAGACTTCAGTCCGTATGTCGGCAAGTTGTAGGTCGTTGGCTATGGTTAATCAATTAGCACTCTCTATTATAGACTGCTAAAAAATACCGTCAACCCCATATTTGGAACGGGTTTAGCCTTTGTCGGCCGGCCGTTCGATACCGACGAAATACAATACCTGCCGCTTATGGTCGAGAATCGGTGCGACGCGAATCTGCGCGCGGTACTGAGCACCCTTCTTGGTCCGATTCGTAATCTCGCCCTCATACCTCTGCTTGTGGAGTCGGATCGTATCCCAAAGTTCCTTATAGAACTCGGCTGGCATCTGCCGCCCCCAAAGAGCCGGCGTCTGGCCGACCATTTCCTGGCGGGTATACCCGGTAAGCTTTTCCGCCGCAACATTCGCATGCAGGATCTTTCCCTCAGGATCAGTGATAATCATGTGGTCGAAACTCTCATCGAGCGCCGTCTTGAACATCTCGAGCTCGTCCCGGCTCCCGACGGCAATCTCATTCGAATTCTGGATATTCTTGATAGCGCCCATCATGACCGACGCCAGATAGGAGAAGTCATCCACATCGCCTTCCGGTAATCCGCCAGCATGCAAGACACTCACCTTGCGCGCGATCCGACGCATGTTCTCGATTCGCCTCAGGAGGAAATAATCGATGAGCACGATAAGCAGGCTGATATAAGTGATCAGTGCGAAGAGCGAATACCACAGCCCGTTCCACAGGAATGACCGGCCGTCCCGGATGATCTGAGAGGGATATTCAACTCGCAGAACCAGCGACGGATTCCCGAAGATATTGTCCAACAACCGGAGGCCGATCGTCTCATCCGAAGTAGATTCAATGACGGTTCGTGCTTCTGGCCGGAGCAATGCCGACTGAGCATCATGCCCGACAGACCGGTCGGAATCATATGGTTTCAGCTGGACATCCATACCCGACAAAGAGCTCAGTCCTTCGCTGAAACCCTGGTCGAGGTAGCGGCCGAAGATAAGCGTCCCTCGGCGGACACCTTGGCTGTCGCTCATCGTGATCGGCTGAGCGGAGACGAGCAACATTGTATCTGAGACTGTCAGAACACCCTCTTTCACCAAGACACCTTCCTTGAAGTCCAAGAGATCGCTCCCTTTCTGGAAATAACGCAAGAATTCCGCTGGAATCGAATGTTCCGCCGGTGCGCCATCATAAACTTGTTTCCCGTACACAATATCACCGGCATTATTCACGAACGCCATGATATCGACATGGATCAAAGCGAGTGATTCGTCGTTGAGATTCGATTCGATGTATTCCTCATTTCGGTCAGTGATGAATTTGTACGTATCATCCCATTGTGCCCAATCGGCCTGTCGCGCGCTCAAATTCGACATCTCCTGGCTGAGCAGTCGCTCAACCAGCGATATCTGTTCCTCGGCATGATGCCGCTGTAGTCCCTGCAATTCCTCTGCCGTAATCCGCCACACCAGACCATACGAGACGGCCAGAAACCCGGCCGTTACCAGGAGTAGGAGAAGGTGTGTCTTGTTTCGAAGAGACAACATCTTTTTGTGTTTATTTTCAGGCAACGCTTCCATAGCAAATGACTTAATTGGCCGCGAGCAATGACTTCAGTACATCGTGAGCAGTGACGATCCCGACAAGCGTATTGGTATCATTTACCACGGGCAATGTATTGAAATTCTTCTCGACCAAGATAGCACCAGCCTCTTCGACAGTAGCCGTCGGGGCGATCGTGATGCAGGGACTCGCCATAATATCGCTCACCAACACAGCCGACAGATTGGCGCCATCCGGAGCTGCCTTCTTCTTGGTCAGACGATTGACCAGGTATGCGGCCATCGTCACCGGACCGGAATGCTGGTAGAAGAAGTCCCCTTCAGCCACGATGCCTTGCAGTTCAAACAGTTCGTTCACGATAGGCACAGCATGAATCTGGTGTTGTACGATCAGGTCCGCCACGGCTTGTGCGGAACTGTCCGACTTCACGGAGATGATGTCCGTGGTCATAATTTCTTTGACGAGCATAGGATATTATTATCGAGCTTACTGATTTATTGTAACATCACCCCGTCTATTCATACCGGAGAGCGTTCAGAGCAGAGATACTTGTCGCGCGCCGAGCCGGATAGATACCCGTCACAATGCCGACAATCAACGAGAAGACCAGAATCGCAATAACGAAAGAAGGTGGGATATACGATACGTCGATTGCGCCGGCACCCTTGAAAATCGCGAGAAGCGACAGTCCCGCGCCAAGTGCCTTGCCGCCGATGAGGCCGACCAAGAGGCCAAGGATGCCACCGAAGAAGGCCATCACCATCGATTCTGTCAGGAAGAGTTCTTGGACCTCGACCGATTTCATCCCGATCGCTTTCATGAGACCGACTTCGCGAGTACGCTCGAGGAGGGATACCGTGAGGGTATTGAACATGCCCAAGGCCGCCACACCGAGTGCGACCATGCCGAGGAGGCCGAGAATGATCCGGGCACTCGCAAAAAACGAATTGATCTGCGTCACTGTGTCCGCGACCGAGTTCGTCACAAATCCCATGCTCTCGACCTGCTTGCGCACATCTGCCAGGACCTCTTGGCTCCGCGCCGTCACCTTGGCCTGGGAGTAGTATTCGATTCCAAGGCCTCGGAGATCGATGAACGGAACATAGAATATCGGGGTCTTGTCTTCAGGAATCACACCGACAATCGTATAGTCTTCAGGAACCGACTCCACCTTCTTCTGTGAGTCGGCGAGGAGGCTGCCGGTCACGACGAAACTCGTATTGAATGTTTTACCGACTGCTTCACCTTCGGGAATCGAGAGGACGCGGAGCATCGCACGACTCACCACTGCCTCGCGCTTCGCACTTGTCGCCAAAGCGACCCGTTCGGTGTTGTCTGTTACGGTCGCTTCGCCTTCGCCGTCCACTTCCACCCAGCCATCGCCGGATTCCCGGATATTGAAGGTTGGGTTCTGTGCCTCGGCCGAAGCGAGTGTGCTCTTTTCTTCCGCGTTGAGCACGCGCAGGGTTAGCCAGTCATCTGTCACCGCGAGATACGCCTGCCGGACGATCGGCGTCTCACTCTCATCGCGCATCAAGAGGTATTTCCCGCCGATGCAATCAGCTTCAGCGGTCGAACAGGCCGTCTCCTCAAACAGCGAGAAATTCCCGCGCACCCATTTCCCGACCGGCTGATTATCGGCATCGAAACCAGCCTTTCCGAACGTGTCGTTCGCAGTATAAGAACCGCCCCAGACGATGTCTCCCATCACTTCCGTCTCCTCAATCTTCCCGTATCCGAGGAAAGCTGAATCCGCATTCGGTTCTGCCCGGAGCCGAACCCACTTCAAGCCAGTCGTTGAAAATGCGACTTTCTCGACGATCTCACCTTGCCGCTTCGGTTTCTCTCGGACGGCCGCCTCTGCCTCGGCACCCGAAGGCAGCACGATCTCGTGGCTCTCAAAAAACTCTCCTTGGACTGGGCGGAGGGCCGATTGTGCGAGGTATTGTGTCGTGACACCATACACCGCCATGTCCGACACCGAGTTCTGATAATTCACCCTCCCGACGACAGAGATGAGCGGATCAACCGAGGCAATATTTGGGATCTGCGTGAAATCAGCGATTGTCCGATCCTGGATCTTGATCTTTCCACCCGGTTGGAGTGACACATCAGCCTGCTGCATCTCTTCGAGCTTGGCAACCTGGGAGATGACGAGACGCTGCAGTCCATAGCCGATCGAAACGAGAAAGACAATCGATCCGATGCCGATCGCCATGCCGCCAATCGTCACAGCCGTTCGAGTCTTCTTTCCTTTCATGTTACGAATCGCGATCTCGATGAGACTAATCTTGTCGATACTCTCGCCGTTCGCGGTGTGGAATATCCGGAACAGCCGCTCCGCATAGCGCGAAAACAGAATCTCTGAGGGCGTGCCGGACCCGGTGCCGTCCCCCCGGCTGTGCCGCTCCCGCCACAACACGCGCCAGTACCAGATATGGAAAGAAATCTTAGCAAGGATATAGGTGAGGATGAGCAGGATGAAGACGAAGATCCGAATGAAGCTGTGCCGGAAGAACCAGGCGATAGAGCGGACCCAGCCGACTATACCCCAGTGCTTCGGTATTTTCTTTCCCGTCGGCACCGCGCTGTCCGAAGGCAGACTGGGCGAGGACGGGATGGTTGTCTTTTTCCTGAACCACATAGGCTATTTTTTCTCAAGCGAACTGAAATCCGCCTTCTTGTATGTCAGTTTGGATTCGAGTGTCGTTTTCTCTTTGTCCCGGTAGATACCTTCGATCCGGCCATCCTTCATATTCAGGGCTGTCTTGGAGTACTGGATGTACTCGAGGTCATGCGTCACCATGATGATGGTCTTGCCCATATGATTCAAGTCATTGAGGAGGTACATCAGGTTCTGTCCGGCCTCGTAGTCGAGGTTTCCCGTCGGTTCATCCGCGACCAGCACTTCCGGATCAGTGATGATCGCTCGGGCGACTGCGACGCGCTGCTGCTGTCCGCCGGACAATTCCATCGGATGGTAGTGCGCCCAATTCTCCATCTTCATCACCTTGAGAGTATCATAGGCTTTCTCCAAGCTTTTCGTCTTGTCTTCGCCCAAGAGCATCATCGGGAACGCGACATTTTCGAGGACGGTGAGTGATTTCACCCAGTTCGACTGCTGATACACCATACCGATATGGTACTTGCGAAATTGCGCCCGGTCATCCTCCGAGCGACCCGCGTACATGTCTTCATTGAGGAAGGTGATCGTACCTTTCGTCGGTGGCTCGAGTCCGAGGAGGATATGCAGCAGTGTTGACTTGCCGCAACCTGAAGCACCGAAGAGCACCATGAAATCCCCGCGAGTCACAGAGAAGGTCACACCCTTCAAAACGAGCACCATTTGCGTCCCGATATCGAAAGCCTTGAAGACATCTGTGGCACGGATAATCTCATCTCCCGTCTGCGGCGTAGGTGCGGCAGGTGCAGCAGGCAGACTGAAAGCGGACGGTCGAGGAGACGGGTTCGACGCCGGCGTTGACACCGGTGCAGGCTGTGGCGAAGCGGCAGGTGCGGTCACGGACGGCACACTCCGACGCACTGACGGCTCAGCAGTCGCCTTCGTACCGGCCGAGAGGGAAACACTAGCTTCCGGCAGCGCCGTCTGACGCACTGCTCGTTTGGGAGCTTTCTTGGCCGGTGCTGGGGCCAAATTCGGCACTTCCGGCAAACTCACACGACGGACAGTCCGCCGACGAACAGTCGTCACCGTCTTCTTCTCGGGCACGACGGCGGGATCCCGTTCCGGTTTCACCGCGGACCCTGCCACTCGACGAACCGGCCGCTTCCGCGATACGCCTGTCTTGGTTGGTTTTTGTGTCGGCATGGTTGTAGTCCGGGGTTATTGACCGAGAATCGATCGAAGGCTCGTGATCACGAGATCGAGCGCGTTCGCCGTGGCCTTAGGAGTGATGGCGACCGTATCGATCGAATTACCGACGTTCCCGGCCTTGTCCCGAGTGATGACGCGCAAGTGATAGACTTTCGACGGCGAGAGGCCGGAAATAACCACCGTATGGTTCGTAACCGGATTCCCATCCTCCTGCGTCTTCTGCGCATAGCTCGTGCCGGTCCCTTCCCCGTATTCAACCTGAGAAGTCGACTGTTCGTCCGTCGTCCACGAAACAACGATCTGCGCTTCAGCTTGTTCGTCCGTGTTATCACCCGTTTGTGTCGAGACCGTCCCCTCGATATTGACATCGATGACCTGCGGCGGACGCGTGTCGGTCGCGGTCGTGAAGCGCTGCGGATCAGACTCTGCCTCATTGCCCGCCTTGTCACGGCCCCGAACAACGAGCACATAGGGTGTCTGCGGGATGAGATTCCGCACGATGACTTTGTGTTCTCCTTTCTGCAACTTCACGTTCACTTCATCGCGGCTTTCCTCGGGCTTGCCCTCTGGATAATAGGTCACAATCGACGAGGTCTCGGTATTGGTTGCCCAAGAGACGAGCATCACGGTCTGGGCCGATCCGCGCACCTGCTGGATACGGACATTCGAGATCTTCGGACGAGGCAGCGTCTCGAACGAGAGGATACTCCCGTCGTACTCTTCGTCCTCACTATCGAGCGTGTTAACTTTGTAGTAATACTTGGTCCCGTCGAGCAAATTATCGAGTGTCACATTGTAAGTCGTCTTCGTCGTGGAAGTTGCAATCTCCTTCACGCTTCCGAATGATGCGGTCGTCCCGTAATAGATCTTCACCGAGTTCGCGTCCTCGGCAGTGAACTCCAACACGACGTTGGAGAGGCCGATTGACTTGGCCTGCGGATCGGTGACCGTCGGCGCAGGCAGGGTCTCGAAAGAGGTCTCCGTCGAGACGCCGGTATTCCCATCCTCATCCGTCCACTTCGCCTTGAAGTAGTACCGCGTACCGGGCGAAAGGTTCGAGAGCTTGATCTCATGTTCGGTCAGCTGATCGGAATTGCTCGGCTCTTCACTGAAATACGACCGGGCGCTCTTGCCGTACTGCACTTTGCTGTCCGATGCGCGATCCGTGCTCCAGCCGATGGTCGCGGAGCGCGTCGTGATGAGTGAAACCTTCGGTTCTGCAGAAAGCTCCGCCGCCGTAGTGAAACGGCCGGACGGTAAGAGCTCAACCGCCGTGCTGAAGGTGCCGCAGTTGTGGACATTGTCGCAGGCCCGGATCTTGTAATAGTACGTCTGCTGCAGAAGTCCCGTATCAACAAACGCGATACCGGTCGTCGAGGCAACATCAGCATACGTCGTCCCATCGGTCGACCGGAAGATCTCGTAATCCTGAACTGATGAAGCACCCGTCGACGGTGGCTCCCATGAGAGCGCGATCTTCCACGAGCTCGTGCTCTTTACCGAGACATCCGCGATCTCGACATTGAGCGGGATGCCCGGAGCGCTCGTATTCGCCGTGAATGAAACGCTGCCATAGGCGCCATAATTGATTGCGCCGCCGACGACATCAGCATTTTTGGCGACGACATAGAACGTGTTCGTCCCAACCTGCGTCGCAAACGCAGCCGCCGAGAGAGACGTCGCCCCTGCCGACGTGAAGCTGCAGGTGATCTCTGATGGGAGCGTATTCACCGTATAGCAGTAGGTGAGATCATTCGCATCGCCAGAGTAACTCGACGGTGCATCCCAAGAGAACGCAAATGAGTTGAGGCTGTTTGATGCGGGCGACACGTCGACATTCTGCGGTGCGGTCGGTCCTGTTCCGGCATAATAGAACGCCACCTGGACATTCACGCTCGAGACATTACCGGCGTAGTCGATGGTACGCAGGTGGAAGAGATTTTCGCCGGTCTGATAGGCGGCACCGGGGAGATTTAGGCTCGTCGCCGTGATAGTCGTAGACCAGCTCCCAGGAGCGGCCGTAGCGCCGACTTGGTACTGATATCCCGCGACGCCCGAGGCAGGATCACTCGCCGTATTCGTCCAGAAAAAAGTAAAGTCATTGGTCGAAGAGTAACCGGTTGGAGCGACTGTTACACCGGTCGGGTTCTGTGGCCCGGTTGTATCGAGCCGATAGATGAACGCAGCGTAAATCGGGCTGACGTTTTGTGCATTGTCCCGCGCCCGGATGCGGAGATAGTACGTCGTGCCACTGGTCAGGCCCGAGGGCGTAAAGGTGCTCGCTGGCTGAAACGTCCCGGCGGTCTGCGGATCGGCCGTATTGTCGGTACCGAAATACACATAGTAGCCACCGATGCCGGACCCGGCATCACTCGCCCCTGTCCAGCTGAAATACGGCGCCGTGTACGTGTACCAAGTATTCGTCGTCAGGTTCACGGCCCCGCCGAATTGATCGAGTGCCGTGAGTGCATTCGGTTCGACCGGCACCACGAGGTCCGAGGTGGATTCCAGGATCACTTCATTCAACGTCACGCGCTGATTCCCATCGCCCAAGAAGACCGCCTGCCAGAGGAAACCGTCTTCAGTGACTGGAAAAGTCGATATATTCGTATTGACGGTCGTTTCGTCATTGGCCTGAGTGAATCCAGAAGAAGCGACCCAAGCCGCACCGTCCCAGTATTTCCAAGTGGTCCCGCCATCATCCGACAGCCGATACGTGATTGTCCCCCCATTCGCCGTTTCTGTTGTTGAAAAAGTATCCCAAGACTGCGTACCGACTAGACGGACAGCAGCGGACGGCTGGACGGCAACGCGCGTGTTCGTGTATGGTGTCGTATTGAATGAGCTGCGGGCAATATTACTGATCCGCACCTCGTCGATCATGCCGTTAAATCCAGCGGCGATTCTCTCAGCCCCACTATTTCCCGACAAAGAACCAAGGAGCAGTGGGTGCACCGTATCAAGCATCGTCGCACTGGTCGATATCGAAGTATCCAGAACGCCATCGATATAGAGCTCGATCGAACTGCCGTCATAGGCTACCGCGAGATGATGCCAGTTCGTGTCTTGACTCGTCGTCGTCGATTCAAGCCGGATGTTATCCCCATACGCCCATATCGTCGCATCACTATTGGCGGTAAAGCCGGTCCCCGCATACAATTTCCCCTTGTAGACCTGCAGCGCATTGATACGTTCTACGATGTTCGTCCAACCCGAATTTGATCCGTCGCCGCCGATACGGGACCAGGTCGTAGTATCGAATTTCCAAACCTCCCCCTCTCCGGCAGCGCTATCACCGAGTGCCACGATCAGATCACCGTTATAACTGACGATCCCTTTCACGCGTTCGTAGAGAGCGTCTGACCAAGCTCCGTTCAATCCATCTCCCGCCACCGGTGCTCCACCCCAATTCGTCCCGTTCCATTTCCAGAGTTCGGCATCACCCGTACTCGCACCAAGTCCTGCGTAGAGTTCGCCTCGGTACCAAGACAAGGCTGACACCTCCTCATAATTCGTAGTCCAACCAGAATTGATACTGTCTCCACCGATCTTTGTCCAACCGACTGTTTGGGTACATGTCGCTCCTGTATCACAAGTCCACACTTCAGCATCATTTGCACTCGTCCCCAATCCGATATATAGGTTCGTGCCACGTGCGGTCATACTCCACACTGCTTCGAATGTAGTATTGTTCCAGCTCTGTCCGCCGGCGCCGGTGGCATCGCCACCCCGAAACGTCCAACCAGCCGTGGTCGTACACGTCGCCGCCAAGTCACAGGTCCACATTTCGCCATCGCCTGCCGCTGTTCCCTGGAGACCCGCGTAAAGTACCGAACCGACAACCATCATCGCCGGCACCGATCGTTTCGTCCCTGCCGCCCAGCTCTGTCCGCCGGTTCCAGTCCCGTCGCCGCCGATCTTGATCCAGGTAGTGCCGTTCCAGCTCCAGACTTCCGCATCGCCGTTCGTGCCGCCGCCAAGCCCCACGATGAGCGTGCCATTATAGCCCGTCATCGATGTGATCGAGCGATACGTCACGGTCGTCAGCGTCGGATGCCCGTAGGTCCAGGAGCTGTTGATGCCTTGGCCACCGATCATCGTCCAGTTTGTTCCATCATACTCCCAGACCAGCGCATTACCGTTCGCGGTCGCAGCACCGGTATCGTACCCCGTCCCGGCATAGAGCTTGCCACCGATTGTGGTCATACTCTCAACGCTGTTGAGATTGAATGTCCCCCAGCTCTTGTTCAGATAATTGCCCGCCACTCGGGTCCAGCCAGCGGTATTGGTGCAGGTCGCACCCGTATCACAGGTCCAGACCTCGGCACCGGATGTGCCCGCACCCGAACTCGCCCCGACAAACAGGTTGGTACCGATAAGGGAAAGGCTGGATGCGTACAGGAATGATGCACCGGACGTATTGCCCCAGGATTGGCCGCTGATGCCTGTGCCGTCGCCGCCGAGTTTGCTCCAGACCGGAGTCGTCGCACAATTGGCACAGCTCCAGACTTCAGCATCGGCTGCTGTGTCACCAAGTCCAGCATAGACCGTCGTTCCACTCGCCAGAAGTGACCAAACACGCTCATAGGTGCTCGCTGCCCAGCCTGAATTCAAGCCATCACCGCCGACCTGTGTCCAGCCGGATGTCGTCGTACAGGTACCGCCGAGATCGCAGCGCCAGACATCAGCTTCTCCAGCACTAAAGCCCGTGCCAACATAAATGACCGTCCCACTCGAGGTTATTGAACGAACCTCTTCAATCGTATTCGTCCAAGACTGCCCTCCAGAACCACTCGCGTCTCCTCCGCGTTTCGTCCAACCACTCGTCACGGTGCACGAAGAAGTGGCACAGGTCCAAAGTTCACCGTCGTTTCCTGTCGTTCCAAGTCCGACCGCAAGTATCGTTCCATTGACAATAGCAAGTTCCGTAACGTCTTCGTAGCCAGCCGGCCATGATTGGCCACCTGCACCCGTCCCATCACCACCAATCTTCGCCCAAGTTGGACTACTATCACAATTCGTACACCGCCAGACCTCAGCATCATTGGCTGTGGTTCCAAGTCCCGCATAAATCGTTGTTCCGTCCGCCACCATCGAAGTTACACGCTCATATGGACCCGGGGCGGCGATGAGCCAACTCGAGTTGACCGTATCGCCACCGACCTTCGTCCAGTTCGTACCGTCATAACGCCAGACTTCCGCTTCGCCCGAGCTATTACCGATACCGGTATAGATATTTGTTCCATCGGTTACGATTGATGAAGCGTCTTCGTACAAACCGTCGGCCCAGCTCGAATTGATTCCATCACCGCCGATTTTCGACCAGACCGGACTCGTCGCGCACGCCGTACACTTCCAGACTTCCGCATCACCCGTCACGGTCGTCCCGGTCGTCGCACTGCCGAGTGCGACATAGATATCGCTCCCGACGACCACCTGCTTCCAGACAAAGTTCTTACTGTTCGCATCCCAGCTTTTATTGATCTCGGCATTGATCGACACGCCGTTGGTATTGAGCATATCCGGGCCAGCGACCTGAGCCCAATCATTGGCCGACGATGGCGCCATCTCAAATACCGCTTTTCCGGTCTCATGATCGTAATACAATCGGTACGGCCCTTTATCGAGCACTCCCTGGCGGTTACGATTCGAAGTCGAACTGAATGCCGAATCAAATTTCGTCCACGCCTCAACGGTGAAATTGCCGGTAAGCGAAAGCGAGCTGGAATCGGCCGCCGTGAAAAGCGAGGTTGAACCATTGAACCCGAGTGCATTGTTCAGACTGCCCGCCGCATACGTCCCGTTGGCGACTGTCCCAGTATTGTTGTTCCCTGAACTATCAGCGGCATTGCCGCTCGACTCATCGAGATGATACAGCGCAGCGGTATTGCCATCCGTAGCGTAGTTCCGCACCTTCAGCCGTCCGGTCGAGGATGCAACCTCTACCAAACCAGCATCCGACGGAGTATAGTCACCGCTGACGGTGAAATTCCAGGTGTCGGTTGTGTCAGCCGCCAAGATCTTTGGGATGACACCCGAGAGCGTCAAGTAGAACCCAGCCAATGCCCCGAGCCCGAGAAAGAACACACTGACAGCATTGAACTGCCACTTGGCGATGACAATCTGCTTCCGCCAGAGGGCAGCCATGTATGATCGTATTTTGTTTGTTTTTTTTCGGGATCGGGCCATGACCAAAGTACACGCTAACACAACACTTCCGGGCGCTGTTACCACCGGATATCTGCTTTCATTTTATCACGCGGACGGGCGAAAAACCACACTAAAAAATAAATCCACCTGTCTTTCTAAGCGCCTATCCCGATAGGCTCTCAGTCAGGTGGATGAGGTGGTTCGAAGCTCCGGCGTAAACAGGCAGTTATTGTTCGACTTCCCGCCAGTTGATATTGCGGCACTGGTCCTTCTCGCTGGCACTACAGGCTGTCGTCTCGGTCCACGGGAAACAGGCCGCATTGGTATTGGTCCGAGACTTAGTCTCGGTGGCGCAATTGCAGACGCCATACGCCCCGGTGGTGGGCACGCAGGCGATATTGACCTGGACGCTGTCGGAGTTTATCCCGCCGGGACCGGTACAGGTCAAGATGTGACTAGTAGTAACGTTGGCGGGTAGTGATTCAGCGCCAGAAGTAGCCTTGGCACCGGACCAACCATCGCCCGAGGTGGCAGTACAACTGGTCGCATTGGCCGAAGTCCAAGAGAAGTTGCGCATAGCACCACTGACCAGACTGAGGGGGCCGTTCGAGCCATTCACTTTCAGATCGACCACTGGGGGGACCGGACCCGTGGCCGCGACACAGTCCGCCCCATCCCACACGTTTGGTGCTGTACAGGCACAGTAGCCAAGACATGAATCCGTCGAATAGTCGTACCCCAACCCCTGGCACCACGCATCGTCGTACGGTCCGCCGGGAGGATCAGTGCAGATGGGCGGCGTATCGGTGAACGTCATCGCCCCACCCGGGCCACTATCACAAGAGACAATGAGATGTGTCCCCGTCCCTGACACGTACCACTGGTCGGTATTGCACGTTGCAGATCCCGAGACAGTCCCCCCAGTCACAAATAAGGATCCTGCGTAGTTAAAGGAATTCCCCGTATAGAAATCGATTTGATTCGAGTTAGTGGAGATTCGGAAATTGTCCGTCGGCATCGCGACCGAACCATATACCTGCATCGCGCCCGAGAGGGCAATCGTCCCGACATAATTCCCAACATTGTGCGTGAAGAAATTGAGACCGTTGCCCACGCCATCCACCCGGAAGTTGTCCGTCGGCATGACCAAAGGCCCCCCAGACAGAGTCGAGGCAAACGCCGTATCGACGATAGCGACACTACTCCACAGGATGAGGCCAACCGCGATCAGGCTAGTTTTCAAGGACAGAGTTTTCATCATCATTGGGCTCACGCCTTTGAGTACATTGTCATCATGGTTCAAGATTGCCACGGTCGCTGACTCCCTCGCAATGACAAACTGTGTGGCGAATCTATACAGGCATAGTTCCCAGTGCTTGGTCCGATACAGACTTGGGCCAGTCATCAGCGTGGTCGGGCCCAGCCACTGAGTGAGGCAGCACTGCGGAATGCCGCTTCACTCTGGTTGCGACTTAAACTTACTGTTGGACTTCCTTCCAATTGAAGTCACACAATCGGGTGCCATTTGAACAAGAGATCGTGCCGCTACAGTTGTCACTCGTCGTGAAGGATTCGCCCGGACAGTACGTATCCGTCACCGATGATGGGAGCGTCGTGCAGATGTACGCAGTACAGCCGACCACCGTAACCGTGACTGATCCGGCTGGCGCACCATTATCGGTCGCTGAGATCGTCGAGCCACCGCCAGCTACCGCAGTGACGAGCCCGCCGCTATTGACCGTGGCAACACTTCCGCTACTGCTACTCCAGCCCGTCGTCCCGCTGGATGTGATATCCGTCGCTCCTGTTGTATCGACGCAGGTGACAGGAGTACCATTGGCGCGACGCCAGAGGCGGAGTTGAACTGTCGTCGTGGAAGTAGTATTGAGTGCTAGAGAGCCCGATGGACAGATCGCATAGGTCGCTGCTGGGGCCGCACTCACCGTGACCGTGGCCGAGCCCGCCGGACTCGCACTATCCGTCACACTGACGTCCGCCGAGGATCCACCCTGGTTACCTCGAACGAGCCCTTTGGTCCCACCATCATTCACTGTAATGATCGGAGTCCCGAATGGTACTTCCCTCCAGAGTGTCGTCGCAGCGCTCGTGATGTCACTCGCTCCTGCGAGGTTGCTACAGTTTATCGCAGTCGTCGGATGCCTCCAGAGTTGGAACTGCTGGGTCGTTCCGACCGTCAACGTCGAGCCATTGGGGCAGATCACATACCGTGGCGCTGCTGCGGCATTCACGGTGATCGGAGCCGAGGCCACGACACCACGCCCGGCAACTGTCACTGAGACCGTCGTCGCGCCGCCGCTGACAGCCGTCACCCGCCCCTTGGGCGCTACAGTGGTGACCGTCGCAACCGCCGGGAGACTGCTCGACCACGACGCATTCGCATCGGCTGTCAGATTGCTCGCACCGGCTGGGCTGGTCGGATTGGTACAGTCAATGGGTGCTCCATCCAATCGGCGCCAGTAGTTGAGCTGGAGCACTGGATCCCCGACATTGAGCGTCGCACTCGCCGGACAGATGGCATCGGAGTAAATCATCACATTCACGGTTTTCCTCGTCGCCATCGTCCCGGAACTATTCCGACAGTCGAGGTCGAAACGGGTCATTGCATTGACGGTGAGTGTCGCCGACCCCGTGATTGGCTTGCCGGCCGTCCCAGTCGAACTCCACCCTGGCAGATTTGTCGATGAGTACCCAGTACAGCTCCCGCCAGCCGCATTGGTCACATTCCAATTGAGGGTGACCGTGCCTCCACCACTCGGGAGATAGAGTGCCGATGCACCAGACACAGCTGGTGGCCCAGCATAACTCCCGGTAAAGGTCGTCACCGGGTTCGGAATCGCCGATGTCCGAAACATATAACAAGCCGCGCTCGTACCGCCACCCGATCCGACACAACTCCATGAAAAGGTCGGCGCGAATGCTCCAGTTGGCGGATAGACCTCAAGGGTACCCGATGTCACCGATGACGGTGCGCCACTACTACAGAGGAGCAGCGGAGCCGGCGGACTCGGCAATGTCAAGTTGGGAGTCACCTGGGCTGAATTGATGCTACATGCACCATTCACGATACCCACTGGCGGTACAGCACAGATCGTGCCATTCCACACCCGCGGGGGCGTACAAGCGCAGTTACCCGGGAGACAGGTATCGGTCGATACATCATAGCCCCGAGCCTGACACCAGGCATTGTCATACCCATTCGGGAGGGGCTGAGGTGGCGTATACGGCCCGACGCCATTCACACACACCGGCGGTGCTGTATCAGTAAAGGTGATCGTTCCACCAGGGCCACTGCATGCTATACTCCATCGATTGCTCGAGCCAGTCGTCGACCAGGCATCCGTATTACAGCTGATAGATCCAGAGACCGTCCCGCCCGACACCACGAGTGCGCCAGCAAAGCTACTGGAGTTTCCGGTATAGAAATTGATCCGGTTCCCACTCCCGATGATCGAGAAGTTGTCCGTTGGCATCGCGACAGAGCCATTGACCCGCATCGGGCCCGAGATCGTAATCTGCCCATTATAAATGCCGGAGTTGCCAGTATAGAACATGAGAGCCGTCCCCGTTCCATTCACCTGGAAATTGTCCGTCGGCATACCGGTACCACCAGAGAGTGTCGACGCCTTGGCCATGTCCGCCGATAGGAGTCCGCCGAGTGCGATCATGAGAGCGAGGACGAGCGCCGAACCGCGCGGCAGTGACGACTGACGTTGTCGCGAGACGAGATACCAAGTGAGAGCGATGAGGCCGAGCACGCCGACGATGAGCGCGGCCAGTGCCATCCCCGTCGGAAATCCTGATCCCGAGTCTGGAGTCGTCAGAGTAGCTGTCGCTTCATCCAGAGTCGTCCCGTCTGAGGCAGCGACCGTGAGGGCTACTTTCGGATTGACACAGCGCTCCTGGACCGGGATCGCCAGGGTCTCGATACCACTCCCCAAAGACTGGGTCACAGGTGCGGCGCAGGCTGATCCTGACTCATCGGTCAGAGTCGCGGTCACCGTCGCGTGTTCCCGGTCCGACAAAGTCGCGAGGATCGTGGCCGTCACCGTCGCTGTCTCACCTGGAGTATAGGCGTCACGGTCGAGCGTGACCTGCGTGATATGAGCGCTGTCACCCGCGACTTGCACCACAAAGTCCGTGACAGGCGAGAGTCGCGTAGATGGATTACCGAGATACACCCGGCCTTCGTACCGGCCAGCTGCTGTGAGTGGCGGGAAAGCGAGCGTGACGGATGTGTCCTTTCCTGGTTCGAGGTTTACATCCGTGGTCACCACTGGTCGATCCGCGGTCTCCTCACCCCAGAGCGACAAGTCACCCGATAAGAGCATCGTCTGGTCCGCTTCAGCCGTGCTCCGGAGCGTACAGGTGATGAGCGAAGGCAACCCTGCTGCGACGGTGATGCCCGACTTTCCGTCCATCAACTGACAATTCCCAAAGGTCACTGGAATCGGAGTGCCTGTGAACGATGCTGTCCCGACGAGCGTACCAGCCAAGGGGAACCCCGCCGCCGACTTGACCGTCAGGTGGAGTTCCTGCTGGCCATCAGCATACACCGGAGCCGTATAGCTGAAACGCTCACGCACGACTCCATGCGGAGCGATCCGGAGCGTCTTGTACTCGGTCACGTCGGTCGCGCCCTGCGAGCCAGCGTCACCGGTCGCCACGACTTCGAGCCGATAGCGGAGGTCCACCGCCGCACTCGATCGATTTTCGAGCTCAAAACCGATCTCGACGGTATCGTTTTCCAGGATATCAAAAGCGGTCACGGTGACCTCGGTATCGGCCATCTTTGCATCCGTGATTTCCGTGGCCGCGACCTCGGCAGCGGGTTCGGCCGCTATCACCCCCGTCAATGGAAGCGCGAGGACAAACGCTACTCCCAGGAAAAATTTCGCCAGCATACTATTTTTGTTTATTTTTTCTTTGTTTACGCTCCCTCACGACCACGGCGTGAGAAAAGCGGTTTGATGAATATGGAAAATGCGACAACTCACAAACAATAACTAGGAGGCTATGCCGCCGCAGTCAGCTACTTGCAAAAAGTATACCACGGATGTCGCCAGAGAAAAAACATCCTGTCAAATCTTGAAAATGATCACGTCACCGTCCGCCACGATATACTCCTTGCCTTCGAGCCGGACCTGGCCCTGTTCCCGGGCTGCCGCATAGCTCCCCGCTTCGAGGAGCTTCTCCCAGTGGATGACTTCGGCGCGGATGAAACGCTCCTCGAAGTCACCGTGTATCGCCGCCCCCGCCTGGGGTGCCGTCGAACCCTGAGGTATCGTCCAGGCCCGCGTCTCCACCTCACCCGTCGTGAAGTACGTCATCAGCCCGAGCAAGGCATACGCCCGCCGGATCAGGTCGGGTAGGTGCGAGACGAGCCCCATTTCGGCTGCCTCCGCATGAGAGAGCTCGATCAGCTCTTCTTCGATCTTGATATCAAGCAACACGTGCGGTTTTTCTTCGAGCACAGCCGGGAGCACGGCCTCGATATCCGAGACATTATACGCATAGAGAAACGGCTTGGCAGTGAGGAGCTGCAGGCCCCGAGCGATGGCGATTTCAGCCTCATCGGTCAGCGTCGCCACTAAGTCGTGTGTGAGACGGCCCGCCGCGAGCTCGGCTTCGAGACGTTCTAGGAGCGCGAGCTCGGCGATCGCCTCTTTACTCCCGGTCCTGGTTTCCTTGACCGTCTTCAGTTTCCGCTTCGTCACGGTCTCCAGATCGGCCAGCATGAGCTCGGTATTGATGACTTCGATATCGCTCACTGGATCGATCTGATTGTGCACATGGATGATGTCGTCGTTCTGGAAGACACGCACGACCTCGACGATCGCATCCACCTCGCGGATATTCGCCAGGAACTTGTTGCCGAGCCCCTCCCCCTCCGACGCGCCTTTTACCAAGCCTGCGATATCGACGAACTCGATGACGGCCGGCACGATTTTCTTCGTCTGGGAAAACGCCGCGAGCTTGCCGAGCCGCTCGTCCGGCACCTCCACGATACCGACATTGGGCTCGATCGTGCAGAACGGATAATTGTTGATATCCACACTCTTCCGCGTGAGCGCCTTGAACAAAGTCGATTTGCCTACATTTGGTAATCCAACAATTCCGACTTTGAGTGACATAATTTACCCTGTGAAATACGATTTGAGCCTATTCCTCAAAAACATCTTTCCTTTATAGCTTTTTAGATACTTTTCTCTATGTGTAGCGTCCTGCTGATTCAGACATGCCTCGTAATAAACAAGCTTCAGCGGTCGACGATCTTTCGTAGATGGAACCAGTCCTTTGCTGTGGTGCTCAAATCGTAGTTGCAAATCCTTCGTATACCCCGTATACATTTTCCCATCTTTTTCACTGAGCAGTATATAGGTATAGAACATATAGTCCGGATTTGCAATATTTCACAGGGCAGGAATCAAAAGGCAAATATCAAAATAGAAAACGAAAAGGAGTCTCCATTCTTCCAGGAAAGTCCGCTTTGGTCAAAAAAAAAAAACGGGACTAGCTCTCCACGTCCTCTCGGTTGAGAGTATATGGAGAAACTAGTCCCTTGCTGCCGCGATTGAAGTGGTTACTTCCTTGCGCCGGCCGCTTCCCTCACGCCGACGCCAGCGGGTGCCGTCGGTGCCATCATCCGGGCATGGTACGCATCGAAGTCACTCATGCTCATGACCGCCGAAGCGCCATGTGCCTGCGGCTTCGCCAGGAGGACGTAGGTACTGCCGATCCGGGTAGACGGTGTCGTGGTGCCACTATTCACGCCACCCGAAAGGCCGAGAGCCGAGGTAACAGCACCAGCCAACCCGACACCCGAAGCGCCGACACCGAAACCCCGGCCATCCGACTCGACGCCGAGCGCGCCGCCGATAGCCGATTCCGGGGAGACGATGTAGATCCGCTCGAATCCACTCATGGCCAGAGCGAATGCCTCGGCGTCATTGTCGGTGGTATTGATGTCCACCGTTCCGTTCTTGCCCTGAATGGTAAGCACCGCGAGACAGACAGCTGGTGTATTCGGCCCGGGGAGTCCGAACGACACCATCGGTGCGGTGGTATCGGTCGCGAACCGTTTGTCGAAGTCCGCGTAATACGTCGCGCGGATCGTCGTGTCGCCCGAACTACCCTTGACCACCTCGGACGAACCACGATGCGTGCGCGTTGCGACCTGATTGCAGGTCTGCCTCGCCCAGCGCGAGAGAGCGATCCCGGCGATCGTAGGAGGGTTGGTGGCGCCGTTCGAGATGAACAGTTGCGCCTGCCCAGGTGTGGCACTCGGGATGCCCGCCGACTGCAGCGGGATTTTTGAGGCCTCAAACGTCATAGCCGTCGTCGACGACGGCTTGAAGTCGACAGTGACGCCGGCGCTGGCGTCCCCCGTCTTCAGGTCGACGCCCGTGATGGACGCTCCGGCCGAGCCACCGCTAGCGCTGACCGGTGCGGTCAGCGGACTGCCGATTATCAAGCTCGCCTGGGAGTTGCTCGCCGCGCTGCCGATGCCAGTCCCCGTGCCCACTCCGCCCAGCCCGCCTTGGCCGCCTTGGCCGCCTTGGGCGGCGGCGTTTGATGCGGAGCTCGAGACCCCGGTGCCGGTTGCGGCCAACTGCGCGTGCGCCGCCATGGGCAGCGCAAACGTGGTGAGCGCAGCAATCGACGCCGCGATGATGCTACTTTTGCGGTTCTTCATTTTTACTACTCCTATGTTGTTTGTTTCAAAAAAAGGTAGTGAAAAGGGCCCGGGGAATAACTTCTTCCTCGAACCCTTTTGTCTTGCTTGTTGCCCGGACCGGGACGATGTGTTGTCCCGGCACCGGTACTGCTTGCCGACCTTTACCAGCGAAACTGGGCGTTCCCGCCGGTGGCCGAATTGCTATTGGTGTTGCCCGACCCGGGGCCTTCGACCGTTACCGAGCTGGACGTCCTGGACGACGCACTCGTGAAGGCTCCGCCACGGTTGATCTGCGCGATCGATGCTGCTTGGCTGGTGCCGAACAAATCTACCCCCCTGCCGAAGCCGCTTCCGTCGATCGAGCCCGATACGTTCACGCCCGTCTGGCCGATCCACGAGTTGGTGCCGGCGGCACCCTGGAACTGGCCGGAGAACCCGACACTGCCGCTACCATTGGCGAAACCGCCAATGTAGCCGTTCAGCCCGGACTCGGCCGCCTGGGCGATACCGCCGAAGCCGATGGCGATGACCAACGCGGCGACCTTCATTTGCTTTTTCATGCTCTTTCCTTTCAGGTTGTGATACAAAAAAAACAACCCCTAGCAAAGGTGGGCCGGCACTGAAGTGCGGTCCCGTTTCTTGTCAAAGGGCTGTGCAAACTGCCGAAGCAGGCTTTTATCCCACTTCGGGAGTCGGCCTCGCAACAAACTGGCAGTTCGAGACATCCTAGCACATCCAGAAAATCTGTCAAGGGCCGATGCCCCGCCCACGTCGGGTCAGAACAAATCGGTCCGGATGCACACTATTTCGACCGTACTGGCTTACTTAGCTAGGACACACTGCCCTTTTCCTCTCGCGACCGCATGATATACTGCAAGCAATAATTTTCATCGATTTTTTCGCTATGAATCCTGGCATCTTCAAAGCGTACGATATCCGCGGTGTGTACGGGCCTGACATCGATGATGAAACCGCCTACCGTATCGGCCGCGCGCTCATCGTGCATTTCCAAGCAACGAAAATCGCCGTCGGCCGCGACGTCCGTGCTTCCTCCCCTGCCCTCTTTGAAGCCTTCACTCGGGGCGTCATGGACCAGGGTGGGGACGTCGTCGACCTCGGTGTCGTCACGACACCCATGGTGCACTTCGCGGCGGGCCGGCTCGATGTCGACCTGGCCGTCGCTATCACCGCCTCGCACAATCCCCCAGAATACAATGGCATCAAGGTTGATTTGAAAGGCGCCATCCCGGTCGGTGAGAAAACCGGTCTCTCCGACATCCGTGACCTGGTCCTTGCCAACAATTTTCCCGAAAGCACGACCCGCGGCACGCTGACCGAAGAAGACATTCGTCCTGCCTACTATGCGTTCTTTGCGTCCTTTGGCAAACTTGGCGACCGGCGCTTCACGCTCGCCATCGATACAGCCAATGCGATGGGCATCGTCGAGCTCCCCATCTATGACGCCTTCAAAGACAACCTCACCATCTACAACCTGTACAACGACCTGTCCCAGCCTTTTTCGGCCCATGAAGCCAACCCGCTCAAAACCGAAACCCTCGACGAGCTGTGCGCGCTGGTGAAGGAAAAAGGCGCCGATATGGGGATCGCCTACGACGGCGATGCCGACCGCATCGGCTTCGTGGATGAGCACGGTGTCGTCATCCCGATGGACCTGATCACGGGGCTCGTGGCGCAGATCGTCCTGGAGAAAAACCCCGGCGCGACCATCCTGTACGACCTGCGTTCATCACGCGCCGTGAAAGAAGCCATCGAGTCCAAGGGCGGCCGGGCCATCGAATGTCGTGTCGGTCATGCGTTCATCAAACGCCAGATGCGTGATGATGGTGCCATCTTTGCGGGCGAACTCTCGGGCCACTACTACTTTGTCGAAAACTCTTATGCCGAGGCCTCGACCCTCGTCGCCATCCACCTCTTGAACCTGATGGCTGAGACGGGTCGGACGCTTTCCGAGCTTGTGGGCGAGCTCCGCCGGTACGTCCACTCGGGCGAGATCAATAGTGAGGTCGAGGACAAAGACGCCGTCCTCATGCGACTCCGAGAAAAGTACGCTGATGGTAAACAGCATGACCTCGACGGACTGAAAATCGAATACCCCGACTGGTGGTTCAATGTCCGCCCGTCCAACACCGAGCCCTTACTTCGGCTCACGATGGAAGCCGACACCGAGGCACATATGATCGAAAAGCGCGATGAGCTCCTCGCAATCATCCGGGGGTAACTTGCCAGATTTTTCGGAGGCGAGTATACTGGTTCACAATGAGCCACACGAAAAACAAGCGAATACTTGAGACCACCGTGGTCTGACCACCCCGAAAGGCGTGGTTTTTTTCTGGCTCAGCGGTTCATTATCAACTCATTCGAAAGGATCTCAGCCGTGCAGAAAATATCACGCATCATCGGCCAATGGTGCCGCGCCCACTTCCCCGCGTATCGGTTCGCTCTGGATTTCTACATCACTGCTCTCAACACCTTCGAAGGTGGTCCGCCGGGAATGTTCGGCCGAGACGATGCCTCCAGGGTGACCGAGACACTTCTCCACCAAGGAGAGCTGCAGATGAAGAAAAAGCGCAGGTGGGATTGCCTGAACATCGCTCATGGACTGACGCGCGGCTATGCCATGATGGCCCGGTTCTGGTGGTTTGAGGCGACCAGCCAACAAGCACAGGCGAAGCGTCATCTCAAAGAGAAGCAAGCCCTGGTTCGACGCCTCCTCGATCACAACATCCCCATCCCCCTCGATGGGGTGTGCGACGGCGCTCTCGTCAAAGACTATCCCCTAGCCGGGCTCCCCACACTCCAAGGACTCATGGCGTACATCGAGAAACACCGTCGAGTCCCGGCCAGTGGCATATCTCCGATGACCGTCACGCCGACACCTATGACCGAAGAAGTCTCTGAGTTCAACCAAGAAAAGCTCAGCGAGATGCAAGCCCTCTTCCAACATGCCCGTTATGAGTCAGGATTCGAGGAACTCGGCCTGGGTGAGTGGCTCAGAAAATACGTCACGTTTCCTGCGTAGAAGCGTAGAATACGGCTCTCGTGGCACAAACTTCACGCCCCACAACGGGAAAACCCGCCTCCAGAATTGGAGAGCGGGTTCTTTGTTGCGAGATGTTCTCATGGCGGCAGGCTCCCAGGCATCACCCTTGCCAGGGCTTGGGAGAAGGCGAGCTGGCCATCCCACCGTCGTAGGATCTCGCACCCCTGCCACAAAAGAACACCTCGTCCTCACAAATAACCATATATTATGAAGATACCGCTGTTCTTTTCTGCTGTCAAGAATCCGACGACGAGAAACCTGCTATATTATCTGACTCGGTGCTAGTACGGAATAAAACCGACTCGCTCGTGCACCTGACGCATCTTCGCTACCGCCAATGCTTTGGCTTTCTCACGACCCGCTGCCAGTATTTCCAGCACAGCCTCGTCCGAGATCGCCGCGAGCCGAGCCTGAAACGGTACAAGAAAATCTACGATCACTTCGGCCAGGCCCGCCTTGAAATCACCGTAGCCACGGCCGACATACATCGCTTCAACCTCGTCGACTTTCTTTCCCGACAGCAACGTATAGATATTGATGAGGTTTTTGAGGGCCGGCTTGTCGTCGCGGTAGACGATTTCGCTACCCGAGTCCGTCACGGCTTTCTTAATTTTCTTCCGGATCGTATCGGCATCATCACTGAGTGCGATAGAGTTGTATTCGCTCGCAGCTGATTTCGACATCTTTTTCGTCGGGTCATCGAACCCCATGATACGGGCGCCCTCGCGCTGGATGAGCGGTTCGGGCACCACGAAGGTCTCGCCAAAGCGTGAATTAAACCGCTGCGCCAGATCGCGGGTCAATTCCACATGCTGCTTTTGATCCTCTCCGACCGGTACCACTGCCGCGTCATAGAGCAAGATATCCGCCGCCATAAGCACGGGGTAGTCAAAGAGACCGACGCCAATAGAGTTAAACGGTTCTTTAACCATGCCCTGAAATCCTTCCTTAAAAGCATTGAAGGTATTCATCGCGCCATCCTTATAAATTTCCTTAGACAAGAGCAGGACCTGATCCATGATATCCAAGTCTTTATCTCCCTCAGAATTGCTTCTTTTGCTTAATGTAGACTTATGAGAAGCCAGCGATTTCTTATAATTTTCAGCTCCTTCTTCAAGCGCTTCTCTGTCCTTGAAAAGAGTATCAAAAAATTCTTGAAACCTATCTAGATCAACTCCAGACTTACTTTTAAACTGAGTCATCCGCATCAGATCACCATTCTGTGTAATCGTATTCAGTACCCACGCGAGCTGCGCATGACCCGAAATCTGTGATTGGATGAAGAGGGTCGACTTCTTCGGGTCGATGCCGGCGGCCAGATAGATCTTGGCGATCTCGATCGTCTTCTTCCTTAGTTCCGAGGGATCCTGCGGCACGGTGATGGCATGCATATCCACCACGCAGAAAATCGCCTCGTATTCGTCCTGCAACGCGAGCCACTGTTTGATGGCCCCCAGGTAATTGCCGAGATGCAGATTGCCGGAAGGCTGAATGCCCGAAAAAAGTCTTTGCATAGCCAAAAAGAGTTAGAATGGATACATTGTAGCACAGAAAAAAATCGGCCGCAGAGATAAATACCTCCACGGCCTGACTCGAACTCGATCGACCCTTCACTTCTGACGCAGTCGAGCACGGCGAACGCGTTCACGGTGCGGGTCGAAATCCCCTTCGAGGGCCTTCAGACCTTCCTCGCGTGCTCTGATGGCCAACGCACGCGCCTGTTCCTCTCCGAACTTCTGAACCGAGAACTTCACCCGCTTCCGCCGCCCATCCGGCAGTGGCCAGGCCGCGACCCAATTCCAGCGCTGTTTCTCGGGTGGCAGGGTCTTCGTCTCAAAAGCCACCACACGACAGACACCGACGATACCAGATTGATTGCTGCGCTTCTTGAGATTGGCATGCTCCTGCTTCGAGAACAGCGGATACTCCGCGATGATCGCATCCCGGAAGGCTTTGGCGACAGTAAGCGCTTTCTTCTTCCCGCCTTGTTTCTTGTCACTGAAAAGCATTCGATAGATCTCCCCTCGTCGTTGAATCGTGACAAGCCACCCATGCGTCCGATTCGAATCATTGTCCATGCGAGAGATACCGTGCATCGACTTCTTGCCCATTTGCTGCTCCTTTTCGTTGCGATGCCCTATAGACATCGATTGCGGAATGCCGAGTGAGATACCCGGCGGAACTTTCTTCTGTTAAAGACCAAAAACCGATGGCCGACTGATACCACCGACTTACTGGTATAGCAAGAGATGGCGAGAATGGCAACCCTCCCCCTTGTCCCGAGGAGCTATCACTGCCTCTGGATATCAAAAAAGCAGCCTTTTCACGGGCCGCTTTCTCTTGATTCAAGATTCCGGATTCTTGATTCTCGTTTACACTTCGACCACTACTGGCAAGACCATCGGTCGGCGTTCCGTCTTCTGGAAGAGGAACTGACCGATCTGTTCGCGGATCTGATTGCGGACCAATTCCCAATCGAGCGAGGTGTCCTTCGAGGTATTCTTCTTGATGATATCCTGGACCTTGCGTTTCGCTTCGTTCACCAGGTCGAAGTTCTCCTTCACATGGATGAAGCCGCGTGAGGTGATCTGGATATTGCCGAGCACCTTCTTGGACCGACTGTCGATGACGACCGTCACCGCGAGCATCCCGTCTTGGGCCAGCATCTGGCGATCACGGAGAACGACGTGGCCGATGTCCCCGACACCGAGTCCGTCGACGAAGACATAGCTCGCATCGGCTTTCTCCTTGCGGATACTCGGCATACCGTCGCCTGATTTCGGGACTTCGAGCACGCCGCCATTGTCGAGGACGAAGACATTTTTCTCCGGGTAACCGAGACGGAAGGCGATCCGGGCGGCTTCCTTGAGAAAGTAGTGATTCGCATAGACAGGCAAGACATAGGTGGCCTTCACCTGACGGAGGATCTCTTCGATCTCCCAGATAGTGCCGTGGCCACCGATATGGATCTCCATGATGTCCGAATGGACCACGTTGTCACACTTGCGGTAGAGATTGTCCTTCAGTCGCTGGATGGAGCGTTCATTGCCCGGGATAACGGACGATGAGAAAACGATGGTGTCGGATTTCTCCAGTTTGATGAAACGATGATTGTCCGTGACGATCCGCGAGAGCGCCGCGTTCTGTTCACCCTGCGCGCCCGTACAGATGACGACGATCTGATTGTTCGGCACTTTGTGGATATCTGCGACGGGCACCAACGTTTCCTTCTTCACCTTCAAGTAGCCGAGTTCTTGAGCGACTTCGATATTCACCTTCATACTGTAGCCTTCGAGCGCGACCCGCTTGCCCTGCCGTTCGGCATACTCGATAAGGTAGGCGACCCGGCGAATCTGCGAAGCAAACGTGCCGATGATAATTCGCCCCGGTGCGCTCTTGATGAGGTTCTGGAGATTAGTGTGGACTTCCGTCTCTGATGGCGGCAGACCCTTTTTCAGAGCACCGAGACTCTCCAGCATAAGGAAGGTCGGCTGCGGCAATTCCTCGAGATGATTGTAATTGACTTCGGGCGCCGCCGAATCCATCGGATCGTTCGTGATCGTCCAATCCCCCATGTGGATGATCGAGCCATTCGGTGTGACGATGGCGATACCCATCGCGTCCATGATCGAGTGCTCGACTTCAAAGAAGCGGATCTCGAAAATGCCGAGCTTGATCCGATCGGTGAGCGATTTCACTCGGATCGCTTTGAGTTTCTTGGCCGAGCCCTTCTCTTCGTCTTCACACTTGCGCTGGATGAGGGCGAGAGTGAAGTCACGGCCGATGATAGTCGGGTAATTGAGCTGTTTCAGAAGGATCGGCGCGGCACCGATGTGATCGAGGTGGCCGTGAGTGAAGAGCACTCCACGGATATTCTTTTCCTTACCACGGAGGTAGGAGACGTTCGGTACGATATAGTCGATACCCGGCATGTCTTCCTCGGGGAATTGCAAACCCATGTCGATGATGATGATATCTTCACCGTATTCGAATACCGTCATGTTGCGACCGACTTCTTCTTGGCCGCCAATCGGGATGATGCGGAGTTTGCCAGCTTCGATCGCTGGGACATCTGGCGCACCGGTCTTCCGGGCGTTCACATTGCGCACGATCGGCTGGGTGCCGAAACCGCGTTTGCCGCCATGCTTGCCTCCGCCACCTTGCGGACGGCCTTTGCCACCTTCGCGCGGATTAGCCCGTTTGGGCTCAGCCGATGTACCCGGTACCGAGGTGGAACCGGTCCGTTCAGGACGCGGTCCCGCCGGGCGAGTAAATCGCTTCTGCGACTGCTTTGGCCGGCGCGGATTCTGGCGCTGGGCGACGATGCCCTCATACGCGCCGATCGGTGCCGGACTACTGGACAAACCCAATGGCTTGTCATGATGCTTCTCTTGCATAGTGCATGAGTGAGACAACGAGAAGACAAACGTCTTCCGCTGTCAAATTAAAAGGATAATAAATTATTACTGAAAAGTGCACCCGCCCGAGGCGGGCAAAAACTCTGTAAAAGTTTTGGTGGCTTTCGTTTTCACGAGAGCACCCTTTTCTGTGCCGAGAAGAGGACTCGAACCTCCATGCTCTTGCGAGCGCTAGCACCTGAAGCTAGTGCGTCTACCAATTCCGCCATCTCGGCCTCTTTCGTCCTTCTGTTCGAAGAGGCGACACCTAAATATTGTATTGAAGAACCCCTCTGCCTACCAGGAACCCTGGCCCCGAGGGAACTGATCTCGATCCGTTACGGTACTACCTGAAATCCTGAATGAAGAGTCACAATCCGTATCATAGTAGCACACAACGCGACTATTCCCAATCAGCACAGCATTTTCCAGACTACTAACAACACTTGTCCTCATCATGCGTGTATTCGATCTCGCGGGCGCCACTCGTCTTGAGTGTCTCGACGATTTTCCGCACCTCTTCTGTCCGTCCACGACGGCAGACGAGGATGCTGTCCGGAGTCTCGATGATAGCCAGATTGTCGACACCGATAGTCGCGACGAGTCGATCGCTCGCACTATGGACAAAGACATTGTCCGAATCAATACCGATATGTCGGGTTTCAGCGCGTGTCCCGCCCGAGATCTCTGCCAAGGAGTCAAATGATCCGATATCACTCCACCCGAAATCACCTTCAAAGGCGATGACCGAGGATGATTTTTCCGAAACTGCATAATCGAACGAGATGGAGGGCAAATTATCGAAGCCTTCGACGAATGAGCCCCACGTCCCTGTCATGCCAGCCGCGATTTCCGGAGCATGCTGTTGTACCTCCCGGATGAAGGTCTCGATACTCATGAGGTACATCCCCGAATTCCAAACATATTCACCCGATTGCACATACTCCATGGCGACCGCCTTGTCGGGCTTCTCACAGAACTGAACGACGTGGAAGTGACTATCCTCCGGCACTCCAATCTTGATGTAGCCATACCCAGTCTCGGGGGTGAGTGCTCGAATGCCAATCGTCCCGACGCTCTCCCCGACGCTATCAAAGGCCGTTTTGAGAGTCGCGAGATAGCTCTCGACATTTCCAATATAGTGGTCAGATGGGAGAAACAGCACCTTCTCGTCCATCCCAATACCTTTCTCAGACTGGAGGTATTTAACCGCACAGGCCATCGCCGGAGCAGTATTCAAACTCTTCGGTTCGATGATAACCTGACTTGCCTCGAAGGTTGCATCGATCTCATGGATCTGTTCCAACACGTTGGAGAAGCCGTCCTGATTGGTCACAAAGCAAATCCGCTCCATCGGCATGAGCTTGCGCATGCGGAGATAAGTCTCTTGGAGCAGCGAATGCTCACTATAGAGTTTCAGGAATTGTTTCGGATGATTCTTCCGGGAAAGCGGCCAGAGCCGAGTACCGGATCCGCCACAGAGGATAACACTGTACATAGACTATTTCACGCAATCAGTCTACCAAGAGTCCCTTGAGCTTCTCGACCATTTCCACCGGAGTGGGGTCCTGGCCATATCCAAGGGCAAGATAGTACGAAGTAAAGTCGCCCAACGCGATACTCTGAAACATCTTAGTATAGACGGTTTCCCCATCCATGTCAAGGACTTCAACTTCGACCCCCTGCTTCCGGAGCAAGTCGGCGGTAACCGCGAAGCGCTTCAGGTTCGCCGGGTGATCATCCACGTCGCGCAGCATGAGGACGTAGAACTGACCCTGCGGCAGAGTCCAGCCCACCATTTCGTTGTGATTCAACTCAGGAAAGAAATTCCAGAAGGCGGGTGTTTTTGCATTCTCATTCAGCTTGATCTTCCAGATCATGGCCACCGACTTATACCTCGTCGAAGTGTAGATGACCGGCGTTTTTCCCGCCATTTTCAAGGCCAAGGCTTTCCCCTGTTCTTCGATCGATCCCAGTGCCCGCTTGACCGCGGCTGCTTCGTCCAAGAGCTCACTCGTCATATCCGGCACCAGCCCCTGATTGACGAGGATTTGGAACATCGCACCAAAGAAGTACCCCGTCCCCATCCGTGGCTGAAAGTTTTCTGACGGAACAGGGAGCTTCACATGCGGTACTCCATACTGCTGAGCCATGGCTTCAATCTTCCCGCCACCCGAGAGAGCGATGCAGGGTAGTCCATGTGCCAAAGCCTCCTCGAAAGAACTGATGGTTTCCTCGGTATTCCCCGAATAAGAACAGAAGAAATTCAGACACTCATCATAGGCCTCATGAGGAAGTGTATAAAAGCGATTTTGAAAAATAGAGAGCCGGGGGGTTATTTCCTTTTTTCGACGGGCGAGGTCGCTGAGGTAGACACGGAAAAGATTGCCCGGCAAGGCCGAGCCTCCCATACCAGAAATCTCAATCGACCGAAACTTCCCCTCGACTCGGATGTCTTTCGCGATCTCAAAACCGGCCCGGAGCTGGTCAGGGCCATCAAGGATCATCTGTCGGAGATTGCTCGTATCCAGAGGGTGTGTCATAGGGGCATCCAATTAGCAATGATACATTTTCAATTCTCAAACAATAACTTGATTCTTCAGTCTGAGAATTTTAATCGTATCCTTGGAAATCGTTTAGAGATTAGGGATTTAAAATTATTTCTTCACTCGCTTTGTCTCGATATACCAAGTCGTGATATCTGAGAGCCGAGAGGAGGAGAAATTGATCGGATGAACCTCGATACCTTGGACGGCATCCGAAACGACATACAGGTAATTCGGACTGTAGAGGAAAACCGCCGGGTGCTCACTTGCGATGATCGCTTGGAACCGCTGAAAGGTCTCTCGCCGTCGCTCCGGGTCGAGCATCTCACGGGCATCGGTCAGCAATCCGTCAACTTCCTTGTTCTCGTAGAAGGCGAGATTCAGTCCCGGATCATTCTTCTGACTCGAATGCCAGAACGAGTACGGATCCGGATCGAGCATACTCCCCTGACCGAAGAGGAGTGCCTGATACTCTCGCGGACGGACGATGTCCTGCTGGAGATCTGCCTGCGAGAGGACCTTCACCTCTGCCCGGACACCGATCGCCTGCCAGCCCTCACTCAGCATATCGGCTGTCCGCATGAGCTCAGTCCAATCCGGCACGGCCAATTCAAACGTGAGCGAGATCCCATTCTTCGTGCGGATGCCATTTTCCTCGAGTTTCCAGCCATGCTCGTCGAGCAATGCGTTGGCCCGGGTAACATCGAAGGAGATCTCCGCCGCGCCATACCCCTGAACAAACGGCGGGAAGGGTCCTGATGTCACGATCCCATGCCCCTGGAGGGCTTCCGCCATGATGTGCTGACGATCTGTCGCCAGTGCCAATGCCTCACGCACCTCATCATAAGCGAGCGCTTCACTCTTGTTCGTATTGAGGAACACCGCAAACAATCGAGGGAGCGGAAATTCGTAGAGCCGGGTGGCCTTTTTGGCGAGCACCGCTTGGGCTCGTTCATAGCTCACCGAATGCATCCCCATCACTTCCTGGCGATCATAGGCCGCGATGAGGCTGTCTTCATCCGAATAGAAACGGAAGGTCACCCGATCGATATAGGGCACCCCGGCAAAATACTCCGCATTCGATCGGAGCCGGATCGAGAGGATATTCCCTTGCGAATCCTTGTCTATCTCATCAAACTGGTACGGTCCCGATCCGATCGGCTGCGATAGGTTGTAATCCGCAAGGGTGAAATTGTCTGGAGCGATATCTTCCCAGATATGCTTCGGGAGGATACCGACGGTGAGGTTCTCGAGAAAACCAAAGTAAGGCTTTTTCAGGGTGAAAACAACGGTATACGGGTCGGTCGCGGCTGCCTCCACTCCTTGCCAATTGGCCCGGAGCGGACTCTTGTATGCCGGATCCTGGATCGAGCGGACGGTGAAGACGACATCGTCCGCGGTAAGTTCTTCGCCGTCGTGGAAACGCACCCCGGGGCGGAGGAACACCGTGTACGTCCGACCGTCCTCGGACACCTGATAATCACTCGCGATATGCTTTTCGACATTCCCCGTATCACCGTCGCGGAAAAGGCCCGCATAGAGCAGTTGAGCAAGATCGGCATCGGCGTCACTCGTCTGTGAGAGGATCGGGTTGATATAGCGCGGCTGTGCGGCGACTCCCTCAATGTACTGTCCGCCGAAATCAGGCACCGATTGTGTCAGGGCCAGGTATCCAGCACAAAGCCAGAACAGGAAGGCGCCTGTTGCCATTACCGAGAGAACAAAAAAAATGATCCGGTCTCGTGTCGAAAGGGCATGGTAGATCCCTTTCCAGGCTACGAGACGGCGCAACGATACAGGGAGTAAGGGTGAGATACTCGTATGGTTACAGATTAGAGGCCAGTAGAAGAAACCGTTGAGAGACGGACATTGATCATGGCCAGGACGAAAAACGCTACCGCCAAGCCGATGGTCGCATAGACCAGAAAACGCTCAAAACCACGTTTGGTGTAATAACCACCGAAATCACTCCCGAAGGCACTCCCCAGTCCCGAACCGCGGTTCTGGAGAAGAATTGATACCGTAAGAAGAATAGCAACCACAGCCTGAGCGATGAGTGATGCTCTCATAGCGAAAGAATATACGCGGTCGAAATCATGTTAGCCAACTGTCTTTCTCCATTGAGAAATACAAAAAAGGCTTTTTAAAGCCTTTCTATGCTATCAGAAATACGATTCTGAGTCAATCCGTGATGAGAAATAAGGCTTGGTCAGGCTATAAATCGAGGCCTTGATATTCGAGTGAGACTACACGGTCGGGGCGTTCTTCACGATAGCGGTATACCGAGAGGAGGAGACCCAATTCCAGGAAAAACGCTAACAGAGCACTCCCACCATACGACAGGAAGGGGGCCGGCAACCCCGTGACCGGTAGAAACCCCATATTCATACCCAGATTGATGAGGATATGGACGAAAAAGAGGGCGAGTATCCCCACCGCGATGAGGTACCCGGTATTGTCTCGCGCCACCTGAGCAATCCGCATGATCCGATAGAGCAGGAGTCCGTAGAGGAAGAGAATCAGCCCACCCCCAATGAGTCCGAGTTCCTCTGAAATAACCGCAAAGATGAAGTCAGTGTGCCTTTCTGGTAAGAAATTGAGCTGTGACTGCGATCCATGACCGATACCCTTTCCCGAAAGCCCACCCGACCCCACAGCGACCATCGACTGGAGGACATTGTAGCCGCTCCCCTTTGGATCAAGTTCCGGATCGAGGAAGGTCTGGAGTCGCGCTTTCTGGTAGTCCGCGAGGAAAAACCAGCTCGTGCCGAGGAGGGCCAAGCCGAGGAGGCCGAGCACAAACACATGCTTCCAGCGGATACCCGAGACGACGATCATGGATAACCAGATGAAAGCCAACACAAGGCCCGATCCGAGATCGGGTTGCCGCAAGACGAGGAGGATGAGCAGCGCCGAGAGGAACAGTGATGCAATGAGCCTCGTCCACTCACCGAGTTCCGAGTGTTTCTTCGAGATGAAGCTTGCAAGGAAAACCACCAAGACGAGTTTCGCGAATTCCACTGGCTGGATCTGGAAGCCCCCGAGAGCGAGCCAGCCGACCGTACCACGAATCTCAGCTCCGAGGAAGAGCACAACAAGGAGAACCGCGATCGTCACGAAGTACAGAAGTGTACTCATCCGCGCAAAATGACGATAATCAAGCGTCCCGATGAAAAACATTAGTCCGACGCCGACGACCGCCACTGCGAGCTGCTTACCGAAATAGACATTGCCCGACACGGTCTCCGAGAAACTATAGAGAGCGAGCAGTCCGATGCTCGTGAGGAGCAAGGCCGCCGATACCAAGACTGCATCCGTGCGAGCGAGTTGAGCGAGGGCACTCCTCATAGGCCTTGCCCCCCAGGAGTCCTCGAGGGAGTGTCTTCAGGGACATCATAGCGCTGGATGAAATTTTCGCTATCGAAAATATCCGCTTCTACCTCAGCATCCACTTGAGCGACGGTGCCGGCGAAGGACTGTGGGAATGGCAGGATGATATCCATTTCGCGGCCAACATTGACTGTCTGCATTTCGGTCTGATTGGCGGCCAGTGGTGTGCCCGCCGCATCACGCAGCACCACCTTGATTTGGATCTTCCGGAGATCATAGGTACTCTCATTGACGAGTGTCCCCATCACCGCCCCGAACGCAGCCTCATTCGGATGTTCGACATAGCGCTTACCATAGATGTTGAGGGCCGGCTTGGCCCGGTGTTCTCGCAGGCGCGCCCATTGGAAATCCGACAGTTCAACGACCGCCTTGGTCGGGACTTGCGCCGGTTCGAGATTGAACGCAAGCAAAGTTTTCGTTTCTTGCGGCAAGATAAAGCTCGTCTCCTGCACCCGACCAACCTCTTTGCCCGCTGCATCACGCAACAGGAGCGAATATTGGAAACTCGACGCGCCGATATCGTTGTTCGGATTAAAGACGCGCGCGATAACATCATACCGGCCTCGATCGGTTGGAATAAACGTAATCTCTCGCACAAGGAGGTCATTGCCCACGATCCGGGCAACACACGCATTGGTGCAGATACCGCCGCAATCCACACCCTGTTCGTCCTGGTTTTGCACGCTATCAAAGCAGGTCGCTTTCGGCTTGAAAATGAAAAATATCCCCGCACCCATAAGGAGCAAGATGAGGAGATACACGACGACAATCGTCAGACGCTTGGTATCGCGGGTGAAGGTCAACATGGGGAAAGATTCGAAATCAAGCCCATTATAACACAAAAGCCCCATCGAAATGAGGCTCAGTGTTGTGAAGAAATGCTCTGGAGAGGCGAGGGGGAGGGCCTATCCGTTTCGCTATTATGGGCAGGCACTTACTCTGGGCCTTTGGTCCGTTGGTGTCGAATCTCACCGGACCCTAAGCAATTAAGATCTGCCTGCTGCAAGCAAAACTTCTGTCCACTCCCACCTCACCACAGCATTCCTGTTTCGTGGAGGATCGGATTCATTTCAACTCAGGGTTCCCTGCCTACCGGCAGGCAGACTGGCACCCGCCCGCATCGCTACGCGAAGCGTTTCGGACAGGCCGACCTACTCTTGCCCGGAGGCTATCCCGCCCTGGCGGGACGCTGACTTTGAAAAAATAGTTCTCGGCACTGGCCTACTCTTGCCCGGAGGCTACCATCGGCGCTGAAGTGCTTAACTGCCGAGTTCGGAAAGGGATCGGGTGTTTCCACTTCGCTAGAAGCACCGAGAACTATTTTTTCAAACATCGAGTTCAGAAAGGTATCGGGTGTTTCCCGGTCGCTAGAGGCACCCACCTCGACTCGCGCTGCTTATCGACGCGAGGCGGGCCAGAAACTCTGGTTTGAAATGAAGCTGCAAAGTTGTAAGACTGCAATGGAGACGAGAGGGCTTTTCAAGCACTCTTCACCGCCAACTGAATACAAATGAAAGTGGTATGGAATCGTATTAGTATTGCTCGGCTGAACCCCTCACAGGGCGTACACCTGCAACCTATCAACCTGGTCATCTTCCAGGACTTCCTCCCTCACCAATTTTGCGCCATAACTTTTCCGTTATGCACTTCTCGTCCAGTTATTGAGACGGTCATCTCAATAGATTTAAACGAGGTTTTTGTTTGCGCCTTGCGCTGCACAAAATTGGTGAGGGACGTGACCTTATCTTGAGCTCGGCTTCCCGCTTAGATGCTTTCAGCGGTTATCCTGCCCGAACATAGCTACCCTGCGGTGCCCTTGGCAGGACAGCAGGCACACCAGAGGTTCGTTCTTTCCGGTCCTCTCGTACTAGGAAAGAGTTCTCTCAAGTCACTTAACGCCTACAGCAGATAGGAAACCAACCTGTCTCACGCATGGTACCACCGATTGCTCGATGCATTGGACTATAGCTTATGGAGAGATGATAGATGTTAGATGTTAGAAATTAGATGAATTTCCAAACCCTTCATCATCACCACTATCCATGCTGACGTTTAGTCTCTACGGGTGTTACTCATCATGAATTTCGTAGAAAGCATGAACCCGGTTCAGGTTCATAACTTTATCTCATTAAGGCAACAGGATCTTCCCCTGCGTCCATCAACTTACTGTCGGCGCTGCGCGCAGTCTTTACGACTTAACCGACAACAGACTTGATGTGTCCTAGTCTCTTACGAGACACTAACGCTCATGGTGCACATGACGTCAGTCGAACGTTACCTTAATTCATTGAGATTACTCTCTACGAAACTCACAACTTTTACTTCCCTCGGTATTATCCAGACAACCTTTGATAGATGTCGGACTCCACCGAAATGAGTCAGCTTGTTCCTTTTTTCCACCGTAAAGTGAAAGAAAGGACCGCCGTGATGCGATTGATTTCTTATCGTTGTTTCAAAGACGAAAATACCTTTGATGTCTTCTACCTCGGATTCAAACTGTGAAAAAGCTAAATGCTTTAACCGACAACCGACAACTTTCTACTCACAACAAAAATGCATTCCAATTCTGTTGTAGGTTGTTTATTGTTGGTTACTCAGTCAAGCAGCTTCGCTGCTTCACGGTTTGAACCCAGCTCACGTACCGCTTTAATTGGCGAACAGCCAAACCCTTGGGAGCTTCTCCACCCCCAGGATGCGATGAGCCGACATCGAGGTGCCAAACCCTATCGTCGATATGGACTCTTGGATAGGATCAGCCTGTTATCCCCAGGGTAACTTTTATCTGATGATCTTCCACACTCCTACGAGTGATGGTCGGTTCACTAACTTCCACTTTCGTGACTGATCGACTGATGAGTCTTTCAGTAAAGCAGGCTTGTGCGTTTGCGCTATCGGCCCGATTTCCATCCGGGCCTAGCCTACCTTTGTAAACGCCTCCGTTGCTTTTTAGGAGGCGACCGCCCCAGTCAAACTACCCGCCAGGCACTGTCCCCCCACCAGATTATGGTGGCAGGTTAGAATTAGAATTCTTGCAGGGTGGTATTCCAGTGTTGACTCCACGCAGGCCTGAACCCGCGCTTCAACGTCTCCCACCTATGCTCGGCAACAAAAACTCTAAGTCAATACCAAGTTGTAGTAAAGCTCCATGGGGTCTTTTCGTCTTGCTGCAGGTCGACGGCATCTTTACCGTCATTGCAATTTCACCGGGATGTTCGTTGAGACAGTTTTCAAGTCATTACACCTTTCATGCGGGTCAGAACTTACCTGACAAGGAATTTCGCTACCTTAGGACGATTATAGTTATCGCCGACGTTCACTGGCGCTTCGGGGATTGGCGTGAACCGCTCCCGTTAACGTTCCAGCACTGGTCAGGTGTCACCCCCTATACTTCCCCTTGCGGGTTTGCAGAGAGTTGTGTTTTTGGTAAACAGTTGCTTGAAAAACTTTCGCTGCGCCCGACTTTACATTCAAACCTTCAGTCCTCACGAAGAAGAAATTGGTCGGGGAAGACCAAGGAAAAAGAAACGTAGGAATTACGGAGGGCGTGAGCGCGTGCACGGGGTATCTAATCCCTGCCTTGGAGCGCTCTCCGCCTGATCCAATTGGAAACGAATACCGTGATTACCGCGGCTGCTGGCCACGGCTGTGGTTACTGGCGCGGCGTTCGCCGGGCCACTTCATGGGCTACGAGGACTGGATCGTCATCCCCACCTTCCTCCGGTTTGTCACCGGCAGTCCCAGCTGCGCGCTTCTCGAATTGCAGAAGAGCAGCTAGCAAAGGGGTTGCGCTCGCTCTCCAGCATCTCACGACACGGAGCTGACGACAGCCATACAACACCACATGTTCCACCTTCGTTCCAAAAATTCCTATTTCTCCTTGACTTCCCCGATTGACTCATCTTCTTCAATGATTCTGAAGAACTGAATGTAAAGCCGGGAAGACATATTGCGAACTTACGTCTAGCTTTTTTGCCTAGTTCCTTAACGAATGCTCTCCCGTTCATCTTAGGCTACTCGCCCTGTCCACCTGTGTCGGTTTGCGGTACGGATAGAGTTTTACATAACTAAGAAGCTTTTCCTGGCACCGTGCTCTCTTCCCTTCGTCCCGCCGAAGCGGGACCACGCCCATTTCCATCGGATACGCGCCATGCGGATTTGCCTACATGACATCCTCAGAAACACGACCCCAATCCAATAAGGGGCGAACGATACAACGATGCGTCACTCCTTCGAATAAAACCCTAGTTCAGGAATATTAACCTGATGTCCATCGACTACGCCTTTCAGCCTCGCCTTAGGACCGACTAACCCTGGGGTGATCACCATGGCCCAGGAAACCTCGGACTTTCGATGTGTGAGGATCTCACTCACATTGCGGTTACTCATTCCAACATTCTCACTTCCATGCGCTCCACGGTCAGTCGCCCTTCCGCTTCGGTGCACATGGGACGCTCTCCTACCACTCCGTCTTGCGACGAAATCCGTAGCTTCGGTACTATGCTTAGCCCCGTTACATTGTCGGCGCAGAATCTCTAGATGAGTGAGCTATTACGCACTCTTTAAAGGATGGCTGCTTCTAAGCCAACCTCCTCAGTGTCTGAGAGTTTCCACTTCCTTTCCCACTTAGCATAGATTTAGGGACCTTAGCTGACGATCTGGGCTGTTTCCCTTTTGTGCTACGAGCTTAGCCCCGTAGTACTGACTGCCCTGTTCGTTATCTCGAGTATTCGGAGTTTGGTTGAGACACCTACGCTTGCGCGCGGAGTCTCATCCAGTAGCTCTACCCCTCGGATAAATATACACAGGACGCTAGCCCTCAAGCTATTTCGGAGAGAACCAGCTATTGCCGAGCTCGATTGGAATTTCTCCCCTACACTCAAGTCATCCCCTCGTGTTGCACAGCGAGTGGGTTCGGGCCTCCACGTGGTTTTACCCACGCTTCACCCTGCTCAAGTGTAGCTCGCCCGGCTTCGGGTCTTGTCCATACGATTATAATTTCGCCCTATTCAGGCTCGCTTTCACTATGTCTCCGGAACTCGTCATCCCTTAGACAAACCGTACAGAACAAACTCGTTGGATCGTGCTGCAAAAAGCACGCCGTCACCGTACCTCAATTCTATCCACTACAGAATGCCACCTATCCGCCAAAAGAATACAAACAATCAATTTCAAATTCCGAAAGTATTCATGCACTTCATTGAGGAGGCGAGGATACATTGTACCTTCACCGTTCGAGGAATAACCACTCTAGCTAGGGAGAGTGGAGCGCGTAACGAGTCTCGAACTCGTGACCTCTTCCTTGGCAAGGAAGCGCTCTACCAACTGAGCTATACACGCGCCGTTTTTTCCTCAATGAAATGCATGAAGTTTCAGTCATTGAAACTGAGTGTTGTTTGGTCAGCGGTTACGCGGGTCATTCCGTACTCAACAGAATTGAGGCACGGCTCCGACTCTTTGTTAGCAGAGAGTTTCAGTTCTATTTCACCTCCCTTTCGGGATGCTTTTCACCTTTCCCTCACGGTACTAGTTCGCTATCGATCTTATGCAATGTTTAGCCTTGGAAGTTAGTGCTCCCAGATTCAAACGGGGTTTCTCCGGCCCCGCCCTACTTAGGAACTGATGCATCAAGTACAAATCGTTTTCGGATACGGGACTATTACCCCCTGTGGTGGTCCTTTCCAGAACCTTCTCCTAACGATTGTACTGGACCCCGATCAATCGAGTCCATCAGCCCTGCAACCCCACTCATGTAAACATGGTGGTTTAGGCTCTTCCGCGTTCGCTCGCCACTACTGACGGAATCTTTATTAATTTCTTTTCCTCCAGCTACTAAGATGTTTCAATTCACTGGGTTTGCTCGGTAGCCCTATGTATTCAGACTATCGTTCCGGTATTGCTACCAGAGGGTTGCCCCATTCGGATATCCTCGGATCACAGCTTGGTTGACAGCTCCCCGGGGCTTTTCGCAGCCTCCTACGTCCTTCGTCGCTTGCATAAGTCAAGGCATCCACACTCTGCGTTGGTAACCTGCTTTCATTTGAATGTCCGCCAATGCTCTATTGCTAGAACACTCACGGACACTTCAGTTGACGATGAAGAATGTTTGCGCAGACTTCACCGTTTCTTCTATTGCTTGCCATACCATGTCCCTTGACGAAACATGATACAGCGACCTTACAACGTTGACTTTTGAGTATACTCGCCCTAGCCCCGCGCATGCGGCACAATATTCGGCGTACTCACAAAGACTTCAATGATTGTTAAGATTTCTTGCGCGGAAAGATGAATCCTGGAGGAAGTTTCACCCCATCACCACACCTGGCTTCTATCGTTACTCACGACAGATCAGAGATGCTGCGAGAAAAAACTTTTGCCTCATAACCATACCTCGGCAGGTGTGGTACGGGGCAAGCCCAAACCTCTCTCTTTCCGAACAAGCTTGTTTTCAAAAAAAAATCCGGTTCTGAGCCGGTATACACCCTACTCAATCGATCCGTATTTAGTTACCGTTGAGTTCCACAGTTGAGTAATGTTTTGCCGTTTCTAAAGCGGTTTCTCTATCTTATAGAAGCGATCAATTACTGTCAAGTATTCCGCGGTAAGACATCCAAATGCGTCTTTATGGCAGGGAAAGCGACTGGCTTAAGAAAAGAAAAAACGTCACAAGGCGGGGTCGCCATGTGACGCAGTGTCCATAATGATGGACGCAAATGAACTCAGCCGGACTATTTAGTCCTGTTTACGCGGACCGGCGGGTAGCGCCATTGGATTCGGCGCGGTGACGTTCGGCCCGACCGGCGGCGCCCAGCAAATCAGCAAAGCCCTCACCTCCCATGAGGATAGACATGAGGATGTCTTCAGCGCCCGGTTGACGGTCGCGGCCGAGCTTTTGCCCGACAGCGTGGACGAGGCTGACGAGATAGCGCATACGGCGTTCGTCCACCGCGTCCGTTGACCCGGCAAAGATGAGTTCGACGGCTTGCTGCAAGTCGCGAGCAAAGCCATCGTTGTCGTCGGAACGATTGACGATGGCTTCGAGCTTGGCCTCGGTCGACGGATCCCGGAAGGAACCGAGTGCGCCCCGCGGATCGATGTGGAAACGCACCAGCCCCGGGCTCGGGAGTTCGCGGTACCACTGCAGTTCGCGTAAGCCAGCGCCCTCGCGCACCTCGATCTCGGTGCCGATGTGGTCGTGCACCAGGCCATCGCTGTTGCGGAAGACCTGCTCGTGCTCGACCCAGCGCCACGGGCCCTTGGAATCGCGAATGATTTTGACCTCGTCGGCACGGACCGAGAAGTCGTAGCGATAATCGCCGGCACGGGCCAAGACCAGGATCTGGCGGTTCTGGCAGCCACCGCAGTTCAGGTTCGTGAGCACATCACCGGGACGGAGGCCGTTCATAGCACGGTTGAGCTGATTTCTGGACATGGCCATTTCTTGCTCCTAATAGTCAAGTTGTCGAAGGGCTGTTTTCTGCACAAACCAGTTGGTTGGCAGACTGGTATCTAACTATGAATGAAATTTTTTGTCAAGACTGGAAATTGCTGGCGGATCTGCTAGGCTGGAGCGTTCAGAAATTTTACCCATATCCGGTTATGTCCGTACGCTCTTATTTCTTCGCCCTTAGCATCATCATCCTCCTCGCTCCGACTCCGGTATTCGCCACGGTGATACTCAGTGAAGTAGCGATCGCTGGTGCGAAAGCCTCAGACGAGTTCGCCGAACTCTACAATAGCAGCGACACAGCCGTGAATCTGTCGGGTTGGAGCCTGCGCCGGAAGAGCGTCAGCGATATGACCGCTACGGGTAGTTCACTGAAATCGTTTGGCAGTACTGACAGCATCCCTGCTCACGGATATTTCCTCTGGGCGAACAGTGCGAGTATGTATAAGGACCATGCCGATGCGACAACCGGCTCGAGCCTGTCGGACAACAACAGCCTCGCGCTGTATGACAAAGACGATACGCTCATCGATTCGCTCACCTGGGGCACCGGGCACGCACTTCCCTTTGCACCGACGCAATTTGGCAATCCCGCAGAGAAAGAAAGCTTCGTCCGTGATCCTGTCGCACTCACATGGTCCAAGACGATCAGCCTGACACCGACAAACTCGAGAGGTGAGCTCTTTGTCGTCACCGATGAAACCGTGGGCACCGGAACGAAACCCAGTCTCTATCAGTTATTCATCAATGAGGTCCTACCGAACCCAAAAGAAAAGGGTGACGCGGGCGAATTCATCGAGCTCTACCACCCCGGCATGGAAACTATCGACCTCTCCGGCTGGGAACTCCGTGACGCTCCAACGACGGGGAAATATGTCTTTCCCGACGGGACGACGCTTTCCGCCCTCAGTTATCTCGTCATCACAGACAAAGAGTTTTCCTTGTCACTAAACAATTCCCACGAAACGCTCTCACTCAGCGACAGCCAGAAGCGGCTCGTGCATCGGGTACAGTATGAGAAAACGAAAGAAGGCGTCTCCCTCAATCTCGTCGCAGGAGTACTCCGTGGGGCGCGCAAACCGACACCGGGTGCGGCGAATAGTGAGAATACCGATCCAGTGACGAAGGAACGCGTCCCGAAAAAAGGCCACCGCAACTTCGCGATCGAATTCCGTGCCCGCGGCAAGGACACGGACGGCGACAAGTTGAAATTCACCTGGGACTTCGGCGATGGCCACAAAAGTTTCAAAGAAAATACGTCGCACAAATATGTGAAGTCCGGACGCTACACGATCACATTGACGACCGATGACGGTATCGATACGACGCGAGAGACGTTTGATATCAAGATCGAGAAATATGCCGCGCCGAAAGTCCGCATTGTTTCTCTCTTGCCGAATCCCAAGGGCAATGACTCAGATTTAGAGTGGATTGAGATCGAGAATCGGGAAAAACGCGAAATCAATTTAAAAGGTTTCAGTATCGCGACGGGAACCAAGAAGAAATCCATCACTAATCACCCGATCCGCGAAGATTTCATCATCCCACCGAAATCCGTGAGACGGCTCACCCGCGCGCACTCGCTCTTCACCCTTGGTAATGAGCGTGGCCATGTCGAGCTGCGCACCCCGGATGGCAAAGCCATTCAACACCTGAAATATAAGTTCGAAAAAAGCTTAGCCGACGATACCCTGTTGAGGAAGGAAAAGGGTCAGTCACTCGTCACCATCACGACGCCAGCCGAACCGATCGAGGAGAGCGCGGCTGAAGATCCCAGCACCGCACCAAGCGAAGAAACCGAGGCAACAACGAATGTGTCGGACGAAACTGCTGCTCCGACACCTACCAGCGAGACGATGGGACCAGAGGATGTCCCCCTGCCAGTTGAGGGAGCCCATGACCCGGCGCAAGAATCCATCAAATCATCTTCTGAGTTCTCGGTACTCTTTCAGAAGCTTCATCTCTCCCGCGCGACGTTCCCACTCTCCCTGTTCCCATTCGAACTCTTTGAAAGCGACGATTTCCTCGCTAACTGGCAGAGCAGTTTGAACGGATTCTTGAACGATTGGCTAACCGAGTCATCGGTCGCGACGAAGGAGGCCGAATAGTCTGAGGTGAACCGCTGACGGTACTCATACCTCACTGGCGCAGCAGATGGTGTGGAGTCGCCAACACACGTGGGAAACACCTACTGTTTCTCTGAAGTCTGGGGGGCTGGGGTAACCATGACTTCTGGAACCTTGGCCTTGGATGCAGCCGAAGTCTCGGGATCGGGAACAACCAACATCTCTGCGAGTGAGGTAGTGACGACCGTCCCCGGAGTCGCCGTCACCAGATCAAAGGTCTGATCATAGAGTGAGCGGTAGACAGCGACAAGCGCGAGTGAAATGACTGGTAATGCGATCAGAAGCCCGACACCGAGTGCCAAAGCGCCGAGGAGGACGACGCCCGCAGAGGCAAAGCCGAATCCGATGAGGAGCCACTTCACTCCGTCTGTCATCTGACCACTCGCCTTCAAGGCGTCAAATGCTCCCATCTTCTTGTCGGCAATGAGAAACCCGTAAAAGCTATACTTCACCGAGAAGTAGATTCCTGGAATGATGAAGGCAATGAGACCGAGGCACACGATCAACACATAGAGGATCGAGGCTCCGACATAGGGAATAGTTTCTTCGCGCCAGACAAAGAGGTCGCGCCACGCTGGTTTCACATCGTCGAAGAGGCGGATCGTGATGACGAGAAAGTTGAAATTCAACCAGATACGGATCAGGAATCCGATGAGTTCGAGCAGACCACTCGTCGGTTCGATGCCCTGGTATGGCCCTTGTGCGATCGCGCTGAACAGGCCGCTAACTACGAGAACCGTCATGTAGGCTACGATGAGAAACACCCAGTGCTCTTTCAGCTTCGCCCAGCCGGCCCCAAACGCCTCGCCGAATGAGAAATTCTTGTTCGCCATATATTTCCTCCAGTATACCACTGCCGTTCAGTACTAGGCGAGATACGTAAATCCCTGCCGCCGACAGGCAGGGAACCCATGCCTCACCTAAAAAACATTGAGCGGGTAACGAGAATCGAACTCGTCGCTTAACCTTGGGAAGGTCACGTATTACCACTATACTATACCCGCTAATTGGAAACTCGAAGATTCGCCGTATCTAATTAAGGTCATGCATGGCTGCGGTAGGCAGGTACTATACACAGTATATATGCCCGAAACACTGCGCGTACCACTGCGGGCGGGCTAATCTCGCCTGATTCGACGCCCTGATCGTATTACCAATCAGAGTGCGAAACACACTCTTTATAGCTCATGCGCGTGAGCAAATCAAGCGTTCGTCAAAGCCCGCACTTCTTGGTATCATTGGGGAGTATCAAAATAGATTTTTCTCATCTCTCATACCAACTTGGTTCACCACCGCACCTTTTGTCTTTGAAAAAATAGAGAACTCAAACAAACATTATGGCAATACATTCCAGCCAGGAGCGCTACTCGCCAGGAAAGGTGTCATGGTTCACTTGGAAGCGTTTTTTTATCGCCCTCACTCTCATCATCATCCTGGCCGGCGGTGCGACGGTTTTTTTCGCCAAGGATCATAAGCAAGAGTTTGCTCTCGGCGGCCTCTCTGCCATCGCCAAAGTCTCCAAATTCCTCCCCCTCGAAGCCGATACGAAAAAAGAACTTGCCGCCGTCAACCAGCTCGCCGAAGCGCTCCTGAAGAAGGACGGAATTCAGCGCACTTATCTCGTGCTGCTTCAGAATAATTACGAGCTCCGCCCCGGCGGCGGCTTCCTCGGCCAGTACGCGATCGTAAAGGTGAAAGACGGTCAGGTCCTCTCGACCTTCGTCGAGGATGCCAACTTGCTCGACCAGCGCATCACGGTGAAAATTACACCGCCCTATCCCCTCACCCGCAAGCTCCAGCTGAAACGCTGGAAGATGCGCGATTCGAATTTTTCGCCGGATTTCCCGACCAACGCTGCCAAGGCTGAATATTTCTATCGACTGGCTGGTGGTGGTCAAAAATTCGATGGAGTGATCGCGATCAATGCCAATGTCTTCGACCATGCGCTCGTCATCACCGGACCGATCACACCACCGGGTTACTCCACTACTTTCACGTCCGACGGTGGTGCGCTGAAGCTCGAGGAAGTGGTGGAAAAGGCCTATCTCGGGGATGATGTCGCCGCCGAATTGAAGCAGAACCGCAAGGCAATCATGAAAGTCCTCGCCACCGAGATGGTGAAGCGCCTCGCCACCGTCGAGAACATCCCCAAGATGATCGAGTTCGCTCATCGTGAGCTCGGAGAGAAAAATGTCATGCTCTCCTTCAAAGACACTGCGCTCCAAGATATCGTCGCTGGCGTGAAGTGGGATGGTACGGTCAATACCGACTGGAACAATGACTACCTCATGCTCGTCGATGCCAATCTCGGTGCGCTAAAGAGTGACTACTTCGTCAGTCGTTCCGTCGACTACACAGTGGACTTCACGGGCGAGAAACCAATCGCCACGCTCACCCACACCTACAAACATCGCGCGACCTATGGGGACTGGCGGACGAGCGACTATCACTCGTACTTACGTGCATATGTCCCGAAAGGGGCGAAGCTCCTCGAGCGTCAGCTCGTGAGTTACCCCTTGACCGATGAGGCCTTCAATAAGACGTTTTTTGGTGTCTTCGTCGATGCAGTCATGAATCACGAGACGCCGGGCATGATCAAGTATGAGCTGCCCGACACCATCAAGGAAGAAGGCTATCAACTCTTGCTCCAGAAGCAGTCCGGTGTCGGCACTACCCCCGTGACCATCACCATCAAGCGCAAGGATGGCAGTGTCGTGAGCCAGTCCGTCGACCTGAAAAAAGACCTCGTTCTCTCGTTCCAGGAAGTCGAAGAGAAGAAGTAATTCTCTGACTGTCGCTACTCCTCGCCCGAAGCCGCCCTTTCCGATGGGGCGGTTTTTTGCGCAAAGTCACAGTTTTGGCTAAGATACATAGCATTATGGCTTCGATACAAGAAAAACGACATTCTCTAGCTCACCTCTTGGCCATCGCCGCGCTCGAGCACGATCCGAAGGCCCTGCTCTCGGTCGGTCCAGTAACGGAAAACGGATTCTATTACGATATTCAATTTTCTGAAGGCCGAACACCTATCCCGGAAGATTTTCGGGCTTTTGAAAAGACCATGCGCAAGCAGGTCAACAAGAAACTGCCCTTTGTCCGCCAAGATGTCTCGGTAGAAGAAGCTCGAACCCACTTCAAAGGCAACCCATTCAAACTAGCCATCATCGATGATCTAGCTCAGGTCGGCACGCCCATCACCCTGTACACAACCGGTGACTTTACCGATCTTTGCGCGGGTGGGCATGTAGAAAATACCAGCGAGATTGATGCGCAGAGTTTTATGCTCACTCATTTGGCCGGAGCATATTGGCGGGGTGATGAGAAGAATCCTATGCTCACCCGAGTGTACGGACTGGCTTTCGAAACAGAGACTGATTTGCGAACCTATCTCGCCCAGCAAGAAGAAGCCAAGAAGCGCGACCATCGCAAGCTAGGCCGAGAGCTTGATCTTTTCACACTTTCCGAACTCGTCGGTTCCGGCCTTCCGCTCTTCACTCCCAAAGGCTGTTTCCTCCGCGACACGCTCGCTGGCTATTCCCAAGAACTCCAGGCCAAGTACGGTTTCGAACGAGTCTGGACTCCGCATATGGCTCGCACCGAGCTCTACAAACACTCCGGCCACTATGAGAAATACCCCGAGCGTTTCGAGGTGACAAGCGCTGAATCCGACGATGTTTTCATGTTGAAACCGATGAATTGTCCGCACCACGCTCAGCTCTTTGCGAGAAAACCTTGGAGTTATCGCGAACTCCCCGTGCGCTACATGGAGAACACCACCAATTACCGTGACGAAAAAAGCGGCGAACTCCATGGACTCGCGCGCGTCCGATCGCTTTCTCAGGACGATGGCCACGTCTTCTGCCAGGAAAAAGACATGGAAACGGAACTTCGAAATGTCGTCCTCATGGTCAAGGAACTCTACACTACGCTCCGGCTCGATTTTTACGCGAGACTCTCGTTCCGCGATGATTCTGACAAATTCTTAGGCGATGCCGCAACCTGGGAATTGGCAGAGTCTGTCATAACGAAAGTAGCCAAAGAAGAATCTCTCGAAGCGATTCCCGGCCCAGGAGAAGCCGCCTTCTATGGCCCGAAAATTGATTTCATGGTCCGGGATTCCTTAGGACGAGAATGGCAGTGTGCCACCGTGCAGCTGGATTTTGTCCAACCAGAACGCTTCGGTCTCGCCTACGTCGACTCTGATGGGGCAGAAAAACGGCCGGTGATGATTCACAAGGCACTCCTTGGATCACTCGAACGCTTTCTCTCCGTCTACATCGAGCACACCGCAGGCATATTCCCGCTCTGGCTCGCGCCGGTCCAGGTGAAGGTTCTCCCAATTAGCGAGAAGCACCTCACCTATGCCGAAGGTATCGTGACCGAGCTCTGGAAATCCGACATCCGGGTCGAACTCGACCGAAGTGATGAGTCCCTCGGGAAGAAAGTCCGCAATGCCAAAGTCGAGAAAGTCCCTTACATCGTCGTCGTCGGTGACCAAGAAGTCACTGCTGAGACCCTTAGCGTCGAGCATCGGAGTGAAGGCAAGATCGGGGCCCTGACACTGTCAGATTTTCTCAGTCGCCACCAAACTGAAATTACTGAAAAGAAATAACTGAGTCGCTCACTTTGAATTTCTCCGACGCTATCAGCTAACTACTAACGACTTACTCTATGTTCTGGCTTTTTGGTGACAGCGACAGCAAAAAGGTGACCCGAGAAGAATTCCGCGAATCGGTCATTCCGAGGCTTCGTGATCGCGGTCTGTCCGAGGATGATATCCGTTATGTCCGCGCCGTGCTGGATGGTGATTTGAATGAAGACGGGATGCAAAGTGGAATATCAGAGAAAGAAATTGACCGGCTTGTTGAGAACCTGAAAACCAATGCGCCAGGCCACTTCTCAGATGAGAATTTGAAGAAGGTTGAGGAAGAGCTCCGCCGCAAACTCTAGAGTCTCATCGGTCAGAAGGCGAGAGTCCCAGGAACCACTCAGTTCCTGGGACTCTTTGTTTTTCGCGGTCGAGCAACGCGCCTACGGACAAGCCTGGGTAGCCCAACGGCCTTGCTGCTCCGCTTTCGCTTGGCGTTCCGCATCGTCCAAACGCGCCTGATTCTGAATGTCCGGACGATACGCCACCGACTTCGCATACCCCTCACGGACAATTCTCTCGTTCACAAATACATCGCCCTGATAGACGTAGCGCAAGAGCCGCGCATATCGGTCGCGGTCTGTTCGATCACGTTCGAGCCTCACGGCTTTCCCCTCTATCAAACCCTTGAGATACTCGCTCGACTCCCGCGCATAGCACTCGACCGGCGTATTCGGCTTCACGCTCTCCGGCGTATCGACACCGATGAGCCGCACCCGTTCCCCGCCTTCGATTTCAAAAGTATCGCCATCGATAACACGGGTGACTCGGACCTCTGCCGTACTCTCTGGTATCGCATCCGGGACACGCCACTCAGGAAGGATACCAGTTTCTTTCTGATACAAGAGTGCAGCAAGGAGGAGCCCCGCGAGGAGAACCTGATACATTTTCTCTCCCAACACCCGCCGCAGCACCGTCATATAGCTTTGCCTCGAGCGGCCTCAAAGTGACGGACATAGTAGCGCTTCACCCCCTCCGTGGCGACGAAGTAGAGCCCCGCGAGCATCATCACAACCATGATGATGTGCCCGCTCTCGGGGGAAAAGTGTAATACCTCTCGCCCGACCCTCGTTTCGACAACTCCAAAAGCTGCTACAAGTGCGAGGAAGGAGAGTCCGATGAGCGCCCACGAAGGCCGCCGGGCGGCGAGGAAAAATGACTTGGTCCGAAGCGAAAAGATCAGGATGATCTCCGTCACAAGCGAGAGCATGAACCATGCTGTCTGAAGCGCCGGCGCTCCCTCGCGGTAGAACATCGCGAAAAGTGCAAAATCGAAGAGCGAACTTACAAAACCGAAAAAAATGGTCATGAGGACCACCGAACCGACCTGATAAGAGCGCGGGTTTCCGAGTTCCTCCTGATCGACATTGTCAGTCGCAACAGCGATCATCGGGAAATCTGACAAAAGGTTGAGGAGGAGGATCTGAATCGGTAAGAGCGGGACAAATGGAAGGAATAGAGACGCGAGCGCGACAGAATAGAAGTTTCCGAAGTTTGAAGTGAGCGTAATACGGAGATACTTCAGGATATTCGCAAAGATGATCCGTCCTTCCCGCACACCCTCGATGACCGTGCCCAGGTTACGCTGGAGGAGGACGATATCCGCTGCTTCTTTGGCGATGTCCGCCGCGCCCTGGACAACAAGCCCGACATTCGCCAGTTTCAGCGCCGGCGCATCGTTAATGCCTTCGCCGAGGAATCCGACCTCGTGTTTCTCTTGCAAGAGACTGATGATGAGGTGCTTCTGCTGGGGCGATACCCGAGCGAAGACATGACAGCGCTCGACTTGCTCCCGCTGGAGCGCCGCCGAAAGGGCCTCCAACTCAGCTCCGGTGATAACCTCCTCAGCGACGTCATTCACCAATCCGACGGATTTGGCGACCGCTGCGGCCACATCGAGGCTATCCCCAGTAAGGATCTTCACCGAGATACCGAGCGCCCGAGCGTCAGAGATAGTCTTGGTGGCAGATTTCTTGAGTGGATCGAGGAAGGCGACCATCCCCACATAGGTTAAGGCGTCCTCAGCTGTAGCATTGATGACACGTTTCCTTGGCAACAACCGGGTCGCGACTGCAAGCACGCGTTTCCCTTCTTTGCCCGCAGCATTCCCCCAGCCGATGAGGCGGGATCGATCTGAATCCGAGAGATCAGCGCAACGCCCGATGATTTCCTCGAACGCCCCCCGCACGATCAAGGTCGTCTTTCGTTCGAGCTGAACCAACACGCTGTTGCGGCGACGTCCTGGATCGAACGGGAGTGAATCGATCCGGGCGACGCCCGCCACGCTGATCTTTTCCGCTTCCGAGAGCGCGTGCCAGATGGCGAGATCAAACGGGTCATGCAAAAGCGCACGATTGATCGGCGTCTGAACCGAGGCGATACTCGCCATACGGAGACAGGCCGCGCGATCAACTGCCTGCACATCTGCCACCGCCAGCGCATTCTCGGTCAGTGTTCCGGTCTTGTCCGTGCACAAGACGCTGATGCTGCCCAGATCCTCGATCGCTGACAAGCGCTTCACAACAACCTTCTTCTGGGCCAGACGGATCGACCCGCGTGAAAGCGTCACGGTCGTGATAACGGGTAGCGCCTCGGGGATGACGGAGACAGCCAGTGCCAAGGAGAAAATAAGCAACTCAGCCACATTCGTCTCCCCACGCCGGAGGAAAATATTGGCGATGAAAATGAAGAACAGTGTCCCAGCGACGAGACGAAGGATGAAGCGACTGAAATGATTGATCCCCTTTTCGAAGGTCGTCTCATGACGCGGTTCTTCGGTCATGGTCGCGATATCTCCAAGCGATGTCTCCTTACCAGTCGCAATGACGATACCTTCTCCACGGCCCGAGGTAACGACGGTTCCGGCAAATCCGATATTTGCCGCTTCTGACTGCTCCGCCTTAGGAAAAATGAGCGGAGCATGTGTCTTCGCGACCGGTACTGACTCACCACTCATCACACTCTCATCGAGCATGAGTGCGGTCGAAGAAATGAATCGGATATCCGCCGCTAAACGATCCCCCGCTTCGACCAGCACGATATCCCCGGGTACGACGCTTTCATTTTCGACCAAGAGAACTTCCCCTCCCCGCCGAACCCGTACATGCGAGACGAGGTATCGGCGGAGGAGACGGATACTCTGTTCCGAATGATATTCCTGATAGCTCTCGAGCGCGACATTGATGAAGACGAAGACGAGGATGAGCGCGGCCTCGAGCCGCTCGCCGAGAATGAACGACAGAAGCGCCGCCGCAAGCAATAGGTAAAGAAAAGACGAGCGGAAGCGTCGCTTGAGCATCGCCGGCCACGGCGAAACCTCTTCCGTCAGGCGATTCGGACCGTATTCATTGAGCCGTTCCCGGACTTCTGCCTGTGACAGGCCGCTTTTCCGCGAGCCGAGCTCGATGATGATGTCTTCCGACTCCGGCAGAGCCATCTTTTTCCACTGCATACCTGGTTATGTAGCCTTTCGATATTCCACGCAGGAATATCCGTCGCCATTATTTTTTATTTTTTTCTCCCTACCTGCTCTCTCACTGCCACCGAAGGAAATAAGTCTCAGTGCAACGCACAGCGTTCACCTCCCAGTATAGAACCGCTTCCGATTGGCTGCCTGCTGAAGCGCGAGCACGGCCTCAAAATCATCGGCTGCGACGACCTTATTCTTGCGCTCATGGCCACAGGTCTGGCAACGGTGCAGGATCTTCCATCCATGACCGAAGGGCTCGATACCGACCGGCGCCATCATCCCGCCACATACCGCTGTACGATCACCGGGGTGAATATCAACATGCTGGCTGTAGAGGCAGCGCGGGCAGTGATTGGTAAACCCATTACCAACGACATGGAACGAGCACTGGGCGCAACGGAAATCCTCAGCACATTTCTGAAAACGCTTGGTCGGGAGAGGTTCATCCATAGTCTTCAGTATATCACCCCACCCATGCCCCGGGTGTGTTGATATACCAGGGTGCACTGTCTCGCCCGACTCACTTTTTCAGGATGTCATTGATGGCGTCCTCATCCTGGCACGAGTACTTGCGATGAGCTGAATAGTAGCGTTTCTTTGGCCCGTAACAACCATTGTTCTCACGGTGGAGTGTCGCCATGAGTGGCAGGAGGAAACCGACCCGTTCCCGACGGAAACGGTCATGGAGCCGACGCATCGTACTCGCTCGCCGGTCCTGACTCATCCGGGTGAAGACGCTCATATCATCACCAATCTTCCCGCTCCAATCGAAATGAACGAAAACATTTTTCGCCTTGTCCTTGTAGGTTGGATGCCAGAGGAGCGCCCAACACCAGTCGCCCGGCTCTTGCCACCAGCGGCTATGGCATGAGTTGTCCTGAACTTCACCCGTGCTGTCAATCCCCACCCCGCCTTCGATAAAATCAAAATAGCCGAGATACGTCGGATCGGTGATATCGTTTGTCTGTGCCCCAATGATGATCTCCATCCCGCGAAACTCCGCATACTCACGCATTCCGCGGATGATATCCGGGATGATCGCCTGAGACAGATCACTCTTCTCCTGATAAAATATTTGCCCGAACAGAAAGCTCTGAACACCCATATCCATCGCTCGCTCGGTGATGTATTTCAGGTACTTGCGATATTCGAGTCGTTCAAAGGATGGCTTGCAGGTGTGTTCACCCCACACGTTCTTCGTCCCGTTGCGACACATCTCCTTGAACTCAAACTCGCGCTCCTCGGCCGGGAAATAATAATCCTCATTCGTTGAGATCGCCTCGGCGATGAACATGCCATAGACGATATCCTTGCGTTCGATCTTCGAGACGATCTTCCGGGCCAACTTGAAATCCGGCGGCTTGAGCCACGTCTCGAGCGCGCGGTGCAAGTAGTAGCATTCGGACCGATTGACGAGCGCGATGGCGCTGTTGATATCATCACCGTAACCCGAGAGAAAGCCATCCGCCACGCAACCCTTGTACTTCATCCGATCCATCGATGGCGGTGGAGGCGGAGGCAAGGGCGGCAACTCGAGCAATTCCTCAATCGGTTTTTCAGCCTCTTCGGCTTCCCCAGCAGCCTCATCCCAGACGACCGCCGGATTCACCCACTCGGACAGTGGCTGCGGATTCGGCGCTGGCTCCACTGCCGGAGCCGGCTTCGGCCGCATGAAGAGATAGGTCCCGCCCAAAGCAAAGACCACAATAAGGGCAACGATGAGGGCCTGAAAGGAAAGAAAACGCTTTTCCCTCCGGTCCATGTTTTGGCGAAAGGCAAGCATATTGGTGTTGTTAGTATACCGCAGAAACAAAAAAAACCTCGAGCGAGGCAATTACACTGAGCGAGAGACCCGCCACCGCTCTGCAAGCTTTGGCAGGGCAAGCGGGAATCTCTTAATTGTATTGAGTTTATCGTATCTTGAGAGGATACCGGAATCCCCGCCTGCCATACCGTGAGCGAGAGACGGGAATCCCCGCCTGCCGGCGGGCAGGGAACCCGCGAGTCACACTACGTTCTTTGAGCGGGATACCGGAATCGAACCGGCGCCCTCACCTTGGAAGGGTGATGTACTACCATTATACTAATCCCGCTTGTTCTGGCTATCTACACAACGGTACTATTTACCCGCCCAAGCTCATGCTACATGAGCGAAGGAGGGTTCTCGCGATCAGCCTACTTCACAGCCTGCGTTACGGACGTCATACCGGTGAACAGATCATTCACACAACGGTCCTTCAGGATTCCCATGCTCTCGAGCATCGCCTCCATCGCCTCGACAAACGCCGGCGTACCGACGAGATAGTACCAGCTCGTCAAGATCTCTCCGGCGGGCACATACTTGCGGAGCATTTCCGCAGTGATGTAGCCGCGCTCATCAGCAGCTCCGGTACTGACCGACGTCTCCTGGGTAAAAGTCGCCACATAGGAATAGTCTGGGAGCGAGAGGGTTTTCAATTCTTCATGGAACGCCGCGTCCTTCGGCATCCGGTTCGAGTAGAAACAAGTGAACGGCCGAACTACTTGCGCCTGGGCCGCCTCTATCAAGATACTCCTCACCGGCGTGATCCCGATACCGCCAGCCAGGAATACGACCCGTTTCCCATCCGCCGCATGCGACAAAGTGAAATGTCCAATGGGTGGCGTCGCCTGAGCGACTTCGCCCGGCTCGAGCGACATGAGTGTCTGCTTGAAACCGCTGTCGGTGATACGGACAGCAAACATCAAGTCAGCTTCGGACGGGGCCGAGCAGATCGAAAGTGAGCGGACCGGACCGCGTTTGTCTGGTACGAGGAGACGTGGCAAAACAAGCGCGACATATTGTCCGGCTTCAAAAGTGAAGTCTGCCGGCTTCTCAAAGTGAAATGCCCAGGTGCCGTCCGCGACCTGGACCTTGTTTCTGAATTTCAGCAGGGAATTGGGCATAACGAAACCATTGTAGCCATTCTCCAACCAATCGTCAAAGGAGGCTTCCCAATACTGTCAGAGGCAGATATGCTGGGGATGGCGTTCCCCAAGCTCTTGAAAACACAAACCTTTTACCCGTTAGTCGGATCATTATGAACATCCACGAACTCGGCCATATCGTCCTGTATGTCTCGGATCTCGAGCGCTCCCGCACATTCTATCGCGATACGCTCGGCTTTCCCGAAATCGCGAGCGACATGCCTGGCGCGGCGCTCTTCACCACCGGCCGGACCCATCACGAATTACTCCTCATCGGTATTGGTGGCATTCCCCGGCCCAAACACGTACCCGAACCCGGCCTCTACCATATTGGTTTGAAAATCGGCAACACGGACGAGGAATTGCGACAGGCAAAGGCCGAGCTCGAAAAGGCTGGCGTGACGATTATCGGTCTGGCTGATCACACGGTGACGCACAGCCTGTACATACTCGATCCCGATGGCAATGAGCTCGAACTCTACGTCGATGTCTCGGACGAATGGAAGACCGATCCCGGTGCGGTCGCACGACCGACGCGGCCACTCGCACTCTGAATCTCTCAAGTGTCCTTAAGCGCCATAAAAAGTGAACACCCCAACGAATCTTGTTCAAGGGGTGTCTACGATGGCGATGCGCTTTCAATATGGCGTATTCATGGGCGGACATGTGGCGACCTCCTTTCGGTCAGTTGCGGGAAAATTCTCTTCGCTACCACAAAGAGTGAGCGAACGGACAGCTACGGCCTTCCTTGACACTTGGAAAGCGGCATCGGTCCATCCACTCGTCTCGTAGCACAGCCTGTGAGCAAGGAACGGTCAATTCTTGAATCCGTGAGAGAAAAACGGTACGGCTCTATCTTTTGTGTCGCCGCGTGCCCAGCATATTCGCTGACACCTTGGGGCATACAAACTTCGGTACGGCTTTCTCTCTCAGGGATTCAAGCCTTCTATCTCGAAGAGGGAGTATAGCACAGCCGAACCATCCTGTCAACATCCGCTGACTCTGGGCTCCTTTTCCCCTCTCGTAAGCCAAAAATCACGACTACTCTCCCCAGAATAACGCCTCCGTGCAAAGCGAGAAAAAAGTTCGGGCCCCCGCAGACAATTGTCTTTGGGGGTCCTCCGACGGGCTTGGGCTCAGATGACGACGGCCACGCGGTTGTCGTCGGTGTCGGCGTGTCGGCCAGTAATGGCGCTGGCGTGAACTGCATTCTCGAACTTGCTGGTGTCGGGCGGACGGTCCTCGACCGAAGCAGCAGCGAAAGTCTCGAAGTCAGCGACGGGGGGATCGTGGGGGGACATCTTTCTCATGGCATTTCTCCTTGTAGGAGTCCCGTACTAGCCAAAGAGGCAAGCAAGCGGGCCACTATAGCCTCCGAGGGTATATACCCACCCGAGGCCACACTGGTCCGCCTACTCTCTACGATCCCGAAAGAACTACATCCATACTAATCAATCCGTCCCACCATGACAAGGTGCGGTCGAGGACTACACGATATCATTCAGGATATTTTCATACTCCCCGATCTCGAGGAGGAGCATCAGTACCCGAGCGAGTTTCTTCGGATCATGGCGGATGAAAGCGCGGGTATGGGCGATCTTGTCCGCACGCCGACGCCTGACTTTTTCTTGGCTCAAGAGGTCCGTCTGGATTACTCGGTACCGGCGCTTGGGATCATCTTGGCGGAACGGCACGATACTCCCCTCATGGGCATACTTCTTCAGGAGCCGTTCGGTCGGTCGGGACGTATTGTACGTAACGAAATCAATCCGCGGCTTCCCAATGAGCGTATGCAGCGCGTCGACATAGTCTTCGAGCGCGAATCGGTCAGTTTGCCCGTGTTTGGAAACGAGATTGCAATTGTATACCACCTTTGCCCTCGTCTTGCGCAGGGCCTCAGCGATACCGGGGACGATGAGGCTCGGGATGATCGCGCAGTAATGACTCCCTGGACCGATGACGATGAGGTCGGCGGCGAGGATGCGCTCGACGGCCAGCGGATTCGCTCGGGGCACAGGCTTGAGAGAGACTCGCTTCACACCGACCCGCTCGAACTTCGTATCAGTATTGATCTCGTGCTCACCAGAAAGGCGTCTGCCATCCACTAGCTCCATATAGAGCCGGGTATCCGAAAGTGTGACAGGAATGACTTCACCGCGGACATTGAGGATCTGAGCTGCTTCACGGACGCCATCACCGAAGTCACCGGTGATTTTCTCAAGCGCCGAGAGGAGGAGATTACCGAAATTATGCCCCTCGAGACCGCCATTTTCGAAACGGTAATTCATCAGCTCACGCAGCCGCTCGGGGGTATCCGAAAGCGCCACCAGACACTGGCGTACATCGCCCGGCGGCAAGACACCGAGCTCATCACGAAGCACTCCGGTCGAGCCGCCATCGTCCGCCATGGAGACGATCGCCGACAGTTCGATCGGGTACTCTTTCAGTCCGGACAGGAGCATGAAGCTCCCCGTCCCTCCACCGATCGTGACGACTTTTTTCATTCCGGTTCCTCTACTGACTCCAAGAAGATCCGCTCCTCGAAGGCGCCTCGGTCTTCACGCTTCTTTTTCTGCGTCTCAATCACCTGCTCGACACTGCGCCCTTCGGTGGCATTCAAGACTGTAATAACTTCAAAGATATCCGCCATCTCTTCGAGCCGTGCCTCTGGAGTCTCAGCGGCGAGATATTCAGCGAGTTCTTCCTTAAACTTCTCTTTGAGTGCCTGAAGGTACTCCCCTTCCGGCAGAGTCCGAATTTCCGGTATCCCTCCCTTTTTTCGGATGATGTCCGGGATACGATCGCGCACCAGCTTTCGGTATTGCTTCCTCATAGAGAAGAAATTCTGTCGGGGCACTGGGAATTCCTGCCCGCAATTGCTACGCAACAGCGTTGCAGGCGGGGAACCCAGACTATCTGCTCCTTCACCCCGTCACACAACTTTGTAGTCGGAGCGCCGAGAATCGGACTCGGACCACCTGGTCCCAAACCAGGCGTACTACCACTATACTACGCTCCGATATTTTGTGTGACAGGACAAGGAGCAGACGCCTGCCTGCCGGTAGGCAGGTACTACCGGTATACGATGCCCCGCTCGCTCTAAATAAACGCTTAGTGCCTGCCCAGTGTACCGGTCTCCTCCCCGAGAGTCAACCCGGCATCCATCTGACTTCACTCTCCGGTGACGAGACGGACGCTTTCCCCTCGGACGAGTGTCTGGAGTGCATTCCCCTGCTCCAGATCGATGGCCGTCAATGTATCAGCGGTTTCCTCGTCGGACTCATCGCTCGCACCCGCCGCTTCTGAATAGCTCGCAAAGGCGAGATACCGGCCGCCAGGTGACCAGACGAGCAGGCTATTGTCCCATGACGGATTGGCGTCTTCGTCGACCGGTGCTGGCGCCTCAAACACCTGCGTGACGGTACCGGATCGGATATCGACGATGACGATTCTCCGAGATGACACGATAGCCACTTGGGTTCCGTCTGGGCTCCACGCTACCGACGAGACACTGTCGTAAGCGGCTTCCGGGCTTCGATCGATCGCCGCCGAGATATCGATGGTCCGTTCCGGGGTATCGAGCCGGTTCGTCGCATAGACCAACAGATCCCAGTGTGCGCCAGTCTCGGTATTGGGGGTATCATGCTGATTGATCACCACGAGCCTCTCGCCAGTACCACTCACCGCTCCCTGCGGCACGGTTGCGGCTCCGAGGTCCGCTCCTGGTCCAGTATGTTCGCATCGGTGGGCTTCCGTATCACAGACATACACCGGTGCCACATCTCGCCCATCAGGGGTCACGACATGTCCGAAGATCAACTTCCCTACCCGGGGTTGAAACCAAAGATCTGGAGCTTCTGGTTTCTGGAATGCCGGGTCGACTCCGGTATAGGACTCCAGCTGGAGTTCCATCGGAAGTGCCTCGACAAAATCAGTCATCGGTTCCAGTTTACCACTAGGCAAACTTACCTGCCTGATAACACCATCAATTTCAGCTATGATCGTTTCTCGCCCTTCCGGGCGCTGATCGTCAGACGCCCCAGGCGATTCCAAAGACGCTGAATCACGTGTCGTGTTACTCACTGGTGCCGTCTGCTCTGACGATCGCAAAAAATAAAAATACACAACAAAAGCGACCGCCAACGCAGCGGCCGCTAATAGTGCATACTTCACAATTTCCTGCCTTCCCATAGTCCGCTTGGCTCGCTTATTTGACCGTATATGTCATAACCTTACTCTTTTTGCCAGTCTTGGTATCGACGACATACCAGCTATATTTCCCCGCTGGCTTAGTGACCCGATACTTGATCATAAATGCACCACTCCCGCTCGTCTTCACCATCATCGGCGGATAGTACGTCCCGTTCGGCTTGGAGAAATAGAGCGCGACGAGGGAATTCTTGGAAAACTTTTTCCCGCGCTGGGTCAACGTACCCCCCCGATGAACCGATTTTACTGAATTCGTGATTTTCCGTGGGGAGACCTTTTTCTTTTTCTTGTGTCCACCGCCATCACCATCATCATCGCTACTCGATGAAGAACCCCCTGTGATAGTCACCGAAGCCGATGTCCGGACCGAGATTGCATTGCCGGACTCACTATCTGCCGAAGCAAGAGAAGCAGTCGTGAAGGCCACCGGTGAATCCGTCCCGTTTGCAAGTGCATGGAAGGCAAAGGTCGCCACCGCAGACGTGGTCGTCACCGACGGACTCGCGAGCGGGACAGCAAGAGCGATTGAGGCAGTGCCGTCGGTATTATTGATTACAGCAGCCGCAAGCTCCAGTGAGAAAGTCCCTGAAGCCGTGATGTTATCCAGTCGGAGCTTGGTCTGATCAAAGGTCACATGCAACTCAACAGCGCTGACCGCGTTCGCTCCTGGGTTAATCGTTGCGACCAAGCTGAAGTCATCTCCGACTGTCTGAGCAGCACTCGCTGGATTGAAATAGAGAGTCGTGTCGGCGGCCGCATGAACTGGCAAAGTGAGAGACAGAAACATCGGCAGCACAAACACGAGTAGGGCGAGCGAAGAAGAAGACCGCGTTCCTCTCTTTGTAATACTCATCAGATCCATATTATTTTCGTTTAACTTGTTGTGCTGTGTGTCTCGACACCGTGTTCGTGGAAGCTATCTCTCCACTCCAATCCTAGAAACTGCCACCGTATTCTCCATGAAGGATTCCGAAATCGAGGACGTTCACCGCGCTATCCCGGTTGATGTCGGCGACATTGCCCGGCGTCGTATTCCCATAGTTCGTATGGAGTACCCCGAAATCGAGGACGTTCACCGCATGGTCCGTATTCAAATCACTACGGTAAGTGATGAGCTTCGAAACTTCACCCGGGCTCGTCGAACACCCGCTCTCGTTATTTGACGTGTCTTTGGCGGTCAGCTGGAAATAGTATGTTTGCCCAGCGGTCAAGTTGTCGAAATAGTAAGAAGTAACATTTCCAGCGTTCTGGTTGCTCGTATACCCCGTCGGGCATGTCCCCGAGTGAGATGACGTCGCATAGTAAATCGTATATCCAGCGAGATCACCTTCGCTGTTCGCATTCCAGGTCAAATGCGCCGTACCAGCATTCGCCACACCCGGAAGCACCGCAAATGCCACGAGTCCGAACACCCACTGCATAGTACTGAAATATTTCCTGTTCATAGTATCTTTCACGAATCAACGCACGACTGAGCTACCGTTTGCTCACATGAATCATAATATAACACGACCCCATATAATGTTTCAATCTCCCACCCGCTGCTGCACTATTCACGCTCCCGAAACCCGCCCAACAGGAGGAGTGATCGCGGTCAACATATCCATCACGGTCACGACACCCACCAACCGGCGCTGGTCGTCAACGACTGGGATGGTCTTGAAGTGAGTCGTCGCAAATATCTGCAGCAGATCATGCAGAGGAGTCCCCTCATACACGGTCATGCACTCGGCCGTCATGATATCCTTCACTCGAGCCGAGAGGACCCGGTCGATGGTGGCGCGATCGGTATCCCCCAGTGCCTTCGCGACCATCGTCTTTTGCATGATATCCATAAACGAAGGGATATGCAGAGTGGCCCGGTCCTTCATGAAGAAATCCGATTCTGTCACGATCCCAACCACCGTAGAGTCCCTGTCGATGACGGGAACGCCATGGATGCTTCGCTTCGTCAGCGCTTCCGCGACATCCTGAATTGTCTGGTCCGAAGCGACCGAGACCACGTCATGCCGCATGATATCCCGTACGCACTTTCCTGCGATTGCCTCATCCATATGCATTGCTATCATCCGGTCCAAGAATTAGTCTCCCGTTGAAATCGTGACTTGTGCCGCCTTTATTGCTTTCAGAACATTCTGTGCTTCATTATCAGCCGAGACAAGCGATGTATCGACGATCTCGACACGCGTCGTGCCGACTGAATCCAGCGCGAGGAAGGAAAACTTCGCCACCGTCTGTTCTGCAACGACGGACGATTCGTTGAGCGAGGTACCCAAAGCGATGACTGCCGTCCCAGCGGCATTGTCTATCTTCGCTGCCTGCAATTCGAGGGAGAAGGCGGGTGACGCCTGGATCCCTTCCAACTGAACCATTTTCGGATCAAACCGAACGTGAAGTTCGGCACCACTGACCCGATTGCTGCCTGGTTGAACGACCGCATCCAACGAGAAGCGCTGACTCACGGCCACTGACGACTTTTCCGGGGTGAATTCCAGTGTGCTTTCTGCATGCCCAAGCGCCGGAGTGACGCGGACCAGTTCCTCCGGTGGCAGCGGTGTCTCCTTTACACCAGTCACCACCTGGGGCGATGACGGGGCGAGTGAGGTCGCACTATACTTCCACACGACTATCCCCACGACGACCAAGACGAGAATCACTGCTCCCAATCCCACGGCACTGCCCATTCCTCCCGCATCCGTTTTTCGGAGGTCGTCCATAATGATAGTTTTAGTCATTTTATGTTTTCACGAGATAACCATCTTCACTCCACCACTTCTTACACACTGCTCCCATACTGACCATGCAGGACGCCGAAGTCCAGCACATTGACCTGGCCATCGCTATTGATATCGCCCGCAGCATTGGTGGTGCCGTAGTTTGTCTTCAGAACACCGAAGTCGATAACATTTACCGTCCGGTCCAAATTGAGATCACTCGCGTATGTCACAACGAACGAAGCGATACTGAGCGTGTTACTCGAATTGCTCGATGCATCCGTGATGAAGAGTGTGCAGCTCGCGTACGTACCTGGACTCAGTGTGTTGAAAGTGACGGTGTTGCTGCCCGATACGGCGGCAGTCGTACTCGATGAACAGCCGCCCCCATACGTGATCGTTCCGGGCTTTGTCGCATTGAACACATAGTACGGTGTAGAGTCCCGGGTAATGCTCGGGATCGCCGATACCACAGAGATCACCGGCGTTGTCGTATCAATCACCAGTGCCTTGTTAGCAGCCAGGTTCGTCGTCGGAACGAAGTTGGTCATCGCATTCCCAGCCTGGTCCCGGATGACACCAGAGACCGTATTCACGTTGAGATCAGTTGTGGTATCTCCGGCTTGGACCGTGTAGTTACAGCTCCCCGTCGTCGAATTCGATACGGTGAACGTGCAGGTGCGATCGGTCGTACCAGTTTCCAGTGTGACCGTGACATTGCCAGTCGAGGTCGCTGCTTCGGAGAAGGTGAGATTGATCGGGATGACGGCACCAGTCGTGTATGTTCCGTTGGCTTGGGACGAGGTGATGGTGGTGATGGTGGGCGGCACGCTATCAACCGTCAAGGTTGCTGTTGAGGCTGTAGACACATTGCCGGCCGCATCGATCACAAACAGCTTGTAGCTTCCACCTGTAGCTGGGGCGAGGATGGTGGTCGATGAGCCATTCGCGGCTTTGGTCATAGTCGCGCTCGCTACGAAGTTTGTGGTACCCGATGGGGCAAACCAGACATTGTTCGTGGAGTCTCCTGACGAAACGATCGTGACACTTGCTCCGCCCGCTACCGAAACACTCGTCGAAAAGACAGTTTGCTGATTGGTCGGAGCAGTCGTATCAATCACCAGTGCCTTGTTAGCAGCCAGGTTCGTCGTCGGAACGAAGTTGGTCATCGCATTCCCAGCCTGGTCCCGGATGACACCAGAGACCGTATTCACGTTGAGATCAGTTGTGGTATCTCCGGCTTGGACCGTGTAGTTACAGCTCCCCGTCGTCGAATTCGACACAGTGAACGTGCAGGTGCGATCGGTCGTACCAGTTTCCAGTGTGACCGTGACATTGCCAGTCGAGGTCGCTGCTTCGGAGAAGGTGAGATTGATCGGGATGACGGCACCAGTCGTGTATGTTCCGTTGGCTTGGGACGAGGTGATGGTGGTGATGGTGGGCGCTGTGCCATCGACCGTAACGGTCGCTGGTGTACGAGTAATGATCGCATTGCCAGATTCGCCATCAGCAGAAGCGATCGACGCTGCGGTAAACGCAATCGAAGAACCTGTCACGGACGCCAGGGAATGAAACGAGAACGTCGCGATCGTCGATGTCGTCGTGACCGACGGGCTTGTCAAAGGAACCGCCAACGCGATAGAGGCCGTACCATTTGTATTGTTGATTGACGCCGCAGCCAGCTCGAGAGTGAACGGGGATGAAGCCGTGATGCTATCCAGTCGGAATTTTGTTTGATCATAGGTGACATGCAGCTCGACCGCACTCACTGCGTTGGTACCAGGATTGATCCGCGCATCCAGGGAGAACTGCTGATCACCAGCGACAGACACACTGGCCGGATTGAAAAGCAAGGTCGAATTCGCGGCTGCCTGCGTGGTATTCAACTCCACCCCCGGCAACAAAGCGAGCGAGCCTTGGATTGAGTCATTGTTGAAGGTACTTGAGACGTTCCAGATGAGCATCGCGAGCGCCCCGCCCACGAACATGATGCTAAGGAGCGCCAGAGAAAACCGAACCTTCTGCCTCCCCACGAGGAGTATTGACCGTCCGAGTGATTGGTACCCCTTTTCGACGTTCTTCTCGAGATTTGAGTTCAGCATAAGTTACCTTGTTTATTATCTTTATTAAATCGCCGCTCTCCCCCATCCATTGTCTGAAACCGAACAGAAAAAACACCCACCTGACTCTACTTTCAGAAAATATATACGCCTATCTTAGCACTTCACTCGTCCAAACGCCTAGTCCCTCCCCTAATTCTTGTCAATGGACTCGCGCCCCGTGTCCCGTTCTCTCATGGTCATGTCGCAGCGAGCCCCGTTGGGGCGGCGGGTGGGGTGGTGTCGGCCGCTAGCGAAATGAACGTATCGGCGACAACGAAGTCATCAATGTAGTAACTCGTATCGAAACCTGTCCCATCTTCACTCGACATGTAGTTCGATATCTGGAGTGATGTAAAGTTCGAGTCCGTAATCGTGTCGTCATAATCATAGACGACCGTACCATTAATCCATGCTGTGATATGGCCGCCAGGTGAATCAAACATGAATTCTACCGCAAGCCATTCGTTCAGGTGATCAAGCAGGTTATAGCACCCCGGAAAGAACCCTCCTCGAAAGTGACTCGTAGTGTAATCTTGAAAATCGAAAAAAGTGTAGGGTCGATTATAGGGGAAACCGCCTTCATTGGCTCCGCAGCTATGATTCACAATATACGGAACCTTCGAGAGCATATTCACCCGCAGGCCCGTTCCCGATTGTGCGCTATTCGTAAACAGGAAGTGATAGCTCGGCTCACGCGAAGTCGGGGTGTTGAAGTTGATGAAATTACTATCCAGCCAGAGCCGGAAGGCTACGTAAATCTTGCTTGGGTATGGGGTGGGGAGGGCAATATCGATGACCCCTGACTCAGACACCCCGCGACTCGCTTGATGAAGAACGACCGTGTCCCGCTGTACGCGTGTGTTGTAGAAAGACCAGTCTGTGCCCATTCAGAAAACGACTGGCAATACCCTGCTAGACCAGGGCCCCATCCATGGAATACATTCCCCTTCCAGCCAGCCGGACAAACGCCAGGAGCATCCTTGTACGGCCAACTGGCCGGTGGGGTGCCAGTGTCCCAATCCTCATGGACGAACTCTGTCGCTCGCACCACCGACACGGGCCACATACTCAGACAGAGAACAATTCCTGCGTACGCGCAGTGAAGATATGTCTCCGATATGATGGTATTCTTTTCATTTTACGCTCTACAGGACAACTCATCTGTACGGAGCCCCTCCCTATTTAGAATCCCTTCTCCAAGTCTACCGGGCCAAAATGATCACATGAGCTGGCTTCGTCTCGCGGATGACGCTCCCTGGCTCATCGTCAGCTGCGACGATAGTCCGTTCAGAAAAAGTGACCTCCGTGCTCGAAACCAGCGCGAGTGCCCGAAACGAAAAGGTAGCGATGGCTTGGCGCCCAACGACCGCTGGCTGATCGAGCGGGACACCAATCGCTATCGAGCCCGTCCCCTGCCGATTGTCGATCACGGGCGACTGAAGACTGAGAGAAAATACTGGTGAGGCCGCGATACTAACGAGTTTGAGTTTGGTCGCGTCGAAATGCACATACAATTCTGCGCCACTCACCTGATTAGCCGCGGAATCCACGGCCGCCGTCAGCGTGAAGGTCTTGCCGATATTCGTCTGTACTTCCGCCGGATCAAATGACAGCGTACTCTCTGCATGAAGCACCGGCTGTGGCAGACCGGAGACAGCGGCATCTTCTATCCGCAAACCAGGCATGATCGGTGCTTCCACTAGCGTCACGGGACGGAAATGTGGAGCGAAGTAGCGCACCCCCACCACGACGATGAGAAATAGGATGAACCATGCGATTCTCTCTTTCTGTGATACCGGTCGCCGGAGCATGGAAGCAAATGTCGTTTTCATACGAGACATATCTCTTATTCTCTCTGGATTAATCCCCAATCCGAACCAGCACTCGCCTTTAGCTGCACGGTTCATTGTATACCGTTATAGTAGCATTTCTTCCCTTCTGGGCGCCAAAATAGGGCGCCGAAACTGAACGCCAAAAGAAAGCATCCCGCCCCTAAATGGAAAACGGGATGCCGTCTCTATCTTTTTTCTTGGCTTCCTTCTTGACTACCGAAACTGCTGCTCTCAAATGGAGCTGACTCTCGGCTACTTGACAGCTTCCTTCAGACCCTTACCTGCGGTAAACTTTGGCACCGTCATGGCCGGAATCATGATCTTGGCCTTGGTCTGCGGATTGATGCCTTCACGCGCCGCCCGATTCGAGACCTTGAAAGTCCCGAAGCCGGTCAGCGTGACCTTGTTTCCCTTGCGGAGTTCCGCCGTCACCACATCCTCGAAAGCTTCGAGTACGAGTTCGATATCCTTCTTGGAAAGGCTGGTCTTGTCGACGATTGAGTGCACCAATGAATCTTTGTTTACATTACCCATAATTTTTCCACCTCTCTTTCTAGCTTATTGTTTCATTCTTTTTGGAGACCTCAGCCTCCTTGCCCCGAGAATAAGCCAAAATCTAGAAGTGCGCAAGCCCCGCCTGCCACGTTATACGAATCTACTCTAGGGAAACCTGCTCCTGAAGAAAAAACCTTTACTCATTTTTCAGTTGAAACGAACTTCGCATTTCGGGCAGGAGTTTTTGGCTCTCCTCTGGGATTTCTGTCAAGAATCGAAATTTCAAAGGGCATCACGATTGGTACATGATGCCCCCTTAACTAATTCGTTCGAGTTCGAAGCAGAACACTCCCTGCTCGGGATCAGTCCGATACATTTCTCTGAGGGCTCCGAGAATGACATCTCTCGTGGCGCCCGGATAGAAACGATACCGTTACCTTTTCAGTTGATGGAAAGTGTTGTTCTTGTTAGACTAGAGCCTCAAACCGGCTGTAAAGTTGACTTTAAGCCTTAAATTTCATTCAGCATGTCAAAAAAAATGGTCACGTCACTGTCCCCGCTGCAGCAGTCGTGAGACGGTGAAGAATGGCTCCCAAGGCTACAGCCATCACTACCTGTGTCGTGCTTGTGAACATTCTTTTTCTCGTTACTTCGGGCATGATCCGAGACTGCTGTGGATCGAGCATATTGATGGGGTACCGTTTCGTAAATTAGGAGATGAATATGGTCTCTCGGGAAAACAAGCCTTCGTGAGAGTTACAAGAGAATTAGCACAACTTCCTTCCAATGACGCTCTGACGCAAACCCTCTGTGACCCGAGACGCTTCTCGGGCATCCTTGTCATGGATGGGAAGTATGTGGCGGTCAAAGGCTTTGCGAGAAAGATTCCTTTTCTCTACGGCATTGATTACTTGACCCACGATATTCCCTTCGGGGCTTTGTATACAGCGGAAGATGAGGTGTCCTTCTCACGTTTCTTCCATCAAGTGAAGCAACTTGGCTATGATCTTCAGATCGTGGTCGCCGATGACCGCTCTGGCCTGAAAAAGGCTCTCCTGAAGGTTTTTCCGTCGGCTCGGCTGCAGCTCTGCCACAACCACTACCTGGAGAATATCCGGGTGGCTTTACGGGTGCGGAGTGAAGAGCGATACCGGCCCTTCTTTTACGCTCTCAAGGAGAGCGTGTTTGGAGAACGAGAGGATGTGACGAACGCCATTCGATCTTTTGCCGCGAGCATCAAGAGAGAGAAACGTCTGCTCAAAAACATCGTAAGTGAGATAGCGTACCGGCAGGAGGAACTCTTCAATTACTTGCTGCTGCCAGGCTGTCCCAACAACACCAATCTCATTGAACTCTACAATTCCCATCTCAATGGGAGGCTGAAGACGATCAAGGGTTTTCAGAGTTTTGCTTCGGCTCAGTGTTGGTTGAATGCGTGGATGATACGGAGGAGAACCAAGCCTTTTTACAGATTGTGAAGCTAAATTTAAATATTTGAACGGTTACCCTTCACTCTCTTTGAGTATCAAAAAACAGGCTCGCTGGCCTGAGACATTAGTAAAACTAGGCGTAGAAGCAGTAAAACTTTTTGAAAAAAAGCGCCCTACTATCAACTGAAAAGGTAACGGTAACGATAGAAACGTTCAGACTTTTCAACCACAAGCATCGTTTTGAACGATTGGTAGTGCCGGATTGCGATGACTCGTCGACGGACAGACCGGTTGAAACAGATGATGTCCCCAACCTGAACTCGTGCCGCCTCACCGCGATTGGGTCGCGTTTCCAAGTCTTTCCGGCCTTGTTCGATCGGAAGCAAGATAAATGACTTCACCCACCAGTCCCATTCCCTGTCCATGAAAATCTCCTGTTGTTAATGAAAAGAAAAAATAGCACCCATGTGCTATCTAGTCAACAATGCAGTAATAAAGAAAAGTCCGTAGACGATTCCGAGGGGTTTGGAGTCCCTCAAGTAATCCACTACGGACGTTGGGTGCTGCGTTGATCAGACGCGGCGATATGGGTGGTGCAAAGGGTACCAGAATGGTTTCGGGGCGCGGTGCGCACCAGGCCCCTGCGAACTCCTGCGAACAAACAGAACAAACAGTGAGAACAGTAACACAAACAAGAACGACAATGGGACACTACCACCCCCTGACCGTCTTCTCATGGAAGCGCGAATCAAAGGTAGCCACATGGTAGCACCCCGCAGGGATTCTGTCAAGAACCGCTGCCACTAGAATCAGTATTTTTGCTTTACATAAAGCAAAATTCATGCCTACCGGCAGGCAAGCCCATCTCGGGAACCTGCTCTTTTCTGTATTTTCTCATCCCTACCCGCTTACAACCCACACGCAACCAGCTACCGCCTACAAGCTACCCACTACAACCTAGAAGCTGTATTAGCGGGCGTACCAGGTAGTAGAATTTCGACATATAAAAACAACTCCCAAGTGTTGTTTTTATAGCAATCAAGCTTCGCTCGTCGAAATTTCACTACCTGGCGTACTCGACCGCGCGGGTCTCGCGGAACACGACCCGCCTTCGCTGAAAATTCCAGCTTCGGACGGGCAGGCCACTTTTATCGCGCATATTCTACTGCTCTTGTTTCCCTAAATACCACCACTTTTATTTCTCCAGGATATTGGAGCTCTTCTTGGATGCGCTTTGATACGTCGCGGGCGAGGGTCATCGCGCCGTAGTCGTCGGTCTTTTCGGGATTGACGAAGATGCGAACCTCACGACCAGCTTGGATCGCATAGGACTTCTCCACCTGCGGAAAGGTATTGATGAGGGATTCGAGTTCTTCGAGCCGCTTGATATACTTCTCGGCTGTTTCCTTGCGCGCTCCGGGCCGAGCCGCCGACAGGGCATCCGCCGCCGTCACGATATAGCTCTCGATCGTCGCGTGCGGGTATTCGTCATGATGTGACTTCATCCCGTCGATGACACTCTGCCCGATCCCAAATTTCTCCAAGATGCGCATCCCAATCTTCACATGGGTCCCCTCGATTTCATGATCCACCGCCTTGCCGATATCATGCATGAGTCCAGCCTTGCGAGCCGTCGCGACATCCGCGCCGAGTTCGGCCGCGAGCGCTGCCGAGAGATAGGACACTTCGAGTGAGTGGAGGAGCACATTTTGTTTGTAACTGTAGCGGAAACGGAGCCGCCCGAGGATGTAAAGGAGTTTCGGATGGAGACCGGCTACCCCCGCTTCATAGGCCGCGGCCTCGCCAGCTTCCTTGATCTTGTTGTCGATTTCCTTGCGCCCCTCCGCGACCGCCTCTTCAATGCGGGCCGGATGGATACGACCGTCCGCGATCAGCTTCTCGAGCGCGATGCGGGCCACCTCGCGACGCACCGGGTCAAAACCCGAGATAATGATGGACTCCGGCGTATCGTCGACGATGAGTTCCACCCCAGTTTCCTTTTCCAGCGCGCGGATATTGCGACCTTCCTTGCCGATGATCTTACCCTTGATATCGTCCGACGGGATGGTGATCGTGGTCGTGGTGAACTCGGACACATGGGTGCGCGAGTACTTCTGGATGATCGTCGCCATGATCTGGAACGAGCGTTTTTCGAGCTCATCATGCGCCTCATTTTCGAGCTTCGACATCCGGGCGACGAGGGCATCCTTGCTCTCTTCCTCGACGAGCTTCATGAGCCGGCTCTCAGCCTCCTCATGACTGAGCTTGGCGGTGCGCTGCAACTCTTCGACTTCTTGTTGCTTCAGCTTTTCGACCTCAGCCTTGATCGCCTGAATCTCTTCGGCCCGGCTGAGGAGCCGCTTCTTCTCATCATCGATCGCTTGCGCCTCCTTTTCAATCTGCTCTTCGCGCTTTTCGAGCCGGGATTCCTGATGGCCGATCTTCTCCTCTCGGGACTGTTCGTTTTTCTTGGCAACTTCAAGAATCTCGACGGCCTTATTCTTGGCCTCGAGTGTGAGAGTGTTTGATGTATTCTTGGCTTCTTCGATGATTTTGGCCGCTTGGCCCTCAGCCGTGGAGAGCTGCTTCTTGGCCAGGTTTTGACGGATGAGGTATCCGACAAGGACGCCGATGCCGAGTGCAGCAAGGGCGAGAATAATGGTGAGCGGGGTCATACACGAAAATGACGCTGCCTCAGGCGCCGCCTCGCTTCCGATCAGTATGGGTGCAAACGCAATAACATGAGCACGAGCACGAGGGTCAGGCACACATTACGGGCGGCCCGCCTCCCCAAAGAGAGTTGTGTAGGAAACTGGGAAAATCCGAGGAATCATAGCTTTCTCTCCTTCGGTACCAATCGGAAAACGCGACACATGAAGAGCGAATTGAAAATTAGTATCTGCAGAGGCAGACTACTCCCATTCTTGCCTTTTGTCAAAAGGCAAGTGCTGCTATACTGCGCTAAAGAAAGCCAAATAAATAACAAAAATGCCGACAGAAAATACTTTTCGGCCTTTTGTCCTCGTCGTTCTCGATGGTTGGGGTATCTCCAATACCACCCAGGGCAACCCGATCCGTGAGGCCAAGCTGCCGACCTTCGACAAACTCAATCGCTATTACCCGATGACGACCCTCCAAGCCTCGGGGATTTCAATCGGTTTGCCCTGGAACACCGCCGGCAACTCCGAAGTCGGCCACATGACCATGGGCGCCGGCCGCATCATCTATCAAAACATGCCTCGGATCGCCCTCGCGATTCAGGACGGTAGTTTCAACCTGAACCCGACGCTTCTCGAGGCCGTCGACGCCGTGAAGGCGCATGATTCGACACTGCACCTCATGGGACTCATCAGTCCGGGTTCCGTCCACTCACACAAAGACCATATCCTCGCGCTCCTCCGCCTCGCCAAAGAACAAAACCTCACGAAAGTCGTGGTCCATGCCTTCATGGATGGCCGGGATTCTGCGCCGACGTCTGGCATCGTCCATCTCCGCGAACTCGCCCGTGAGATGAAACTCGTCGGTGTCGGCGAAATTGGCAGTCTCGTCGGTCGCCACTACGCGATGGACCGCAACAACAACTGGGACCGCGTGGAAAAAGCCTATCTCATGCTGACCAAAGGTATCGGTGAACGAACCAATGATCCGCTGCTCCACCTCGAGCAATCCTATGCCAAGAACATCACCGACGAATACATCGAACCGACCGTCATCGAGAAGGACGGCACGCCCGTCGGCGTTGTGCAAGATGGCGATGCGGTTATTTTCTTCAATTTCCGCGAAGACCGGGCCCGCGAAATCACCAAGGCATTCGTTCTCCCAGAATTCGACGGCTTCATCCGCGAGAAACTGCTCGATCTCCACTTCGTCACGATGACTGAATATGAGAAGGGCCTGCCCGTGCATGTCGCCTATCCACCCGAAGATGTCCATGATAGCTTGGGTGAAACTCTCTCGAAGGCCGGTCTGCGCCAGCTCCGCATCGCCGAGACCGAGAAGTATGCCCATGTCACCTATTTCTTCAATGGGGGCAATGAAGAGGCATTTCCCAATGAAGACCGCATCCTCATCCCCTCGCCTGCAGTCGCGCATTTCGATGAGCAGCCCGAGATGAGCGCCCCCGAAGTAACCGACATGGTCATCAATAAGATTCAGGAGAACATCTATGATTTCATCCTGGTGAATTATGCCAACCCCGACATGGTCGGCCACACCGGCAACGAAGCCGCTTCCATCAAAGCCGTCGAGGCGACCGACAAAAGCCTGTCGCGGCTCATCCCTGCCATCTTGCAAGCCGGCGGCGCGCTCATGGTCACGGCGGACCACGGCAATGTCGAGGAAGTCACCAACCTCCAAACCGGCGAACGCGACACAGAGCATTCGACCAATCCGATCCCGCTCTGGTATATCACCGCCGGCAATCACCGCGAGAAAACCTCAGCCGAGATGATCCGCGAGCAAAATGAAGTTCATGGTCTCCTCTCCGATGTCGCGCCGACGATCCTCGATATCCTCGGTCTGGAGAAACCCGAAGTCATGAATGGCGCGTCACTCCGGCCCATCCTCGAGGTGAAGAAATAGTCTGGGGTCTGGACGGATCATCCGTTTCAGGCTACAAAAAGAAGGCTATGCATCCCATAGCGGGAGAACCGTATGCGCTCGTACCTGCCCGAATCGCTCCGCCCGCCAGAATGACACTCTTGTCGGGCTGGCGAATGCGGTGCGGGCGGGGCTCAGTGGTAGGATACCTGACCTCCCTACCCGCAGAACATGCCCCGATAGCTTAATGGATAAAGCTCCGGTCTTCGGAACCGGCAATGGGAGTTCGATTCTCTCTCGGGGCACCTAGGATAAATAACCTAAGGGAAGCGTGGTCCGCCGGGTGGGATTGAAGGGTATCTTATGAAAGCGGAGGAGTGGCCGAGTGGTTCCCTCCGAAGGCGGGCAGGGAAGGCAGCAGTCTTGTTCCCTGTTTATCTACATGTCATTACAATGTAGTTATAAACAGCAATCCCGCCTCTGGCGGAAAAACTAAACTATCTTATCAGAGCGGAAGCGTGGCCGAGCGGTTGAAGGCAGCAGTCTTGAAAACTGCAGTACCGGAAACGGTACCGAAGGTTCGAATCCTTCCGCTTCCGCTTTGATTGGATAGGGCAAGGTACCGAAGGTTCCCCGCTCTCTGACGGGATCGCGGACAGGACAAATCATGGTATAGTGAATAAAAAGAAATATTCACATACTCTATGGAACCAATGCTCGCCGGTACTCCCCTCTTGTCGTGGCGCGCGCCGGAACACATCCATGTCCGGCCCAACCCGCGCGGTTTGATGGTTTCGACTGTTCTCCTCGCGCTCATCATCGCCTACGCGATCTTCACCAATAGCCCGATCATGGCGATCACGTTCTTCTTGATCGGTATCGTCGGCTATCTCTTCCTCACCCGTGACCCGCGCGAGTTCGAGTTCGCCGTCACGAGCAAGGGCATACTCGGCGGCAAGACACTCTACGACTTCGAAGACATTCATTCATTTTGGATCTATGAAGAGTCACCGCTCGAGGGCGTGCTCAGCCTCCACTCCAACGGCATCATCTCACCCTACATCCATATCCCGATCGGTGATGTCCCGGCCGAAGAGCTCCGAAACCTCTTGCTTGATTATGTCCCGGAGGAGAAGCACGAACCGACCATCATTGACACCCTGGAGAAAATGCTGCATATTTAGTTCTCGAAAGGGTCTAGAGTGTAGAATCTAGAATTTCGAAAGAGAGACGATAACCCAGATTCAAGATTCTTCGTTCTCGACTCTTTTTTTGCGCTCGTAGCTCAGTGGATAGAGCATCTGGTTGCGGTCCAGAGGGTCGCAGGTTCGATTCCTGCCGAGCGCACCATTTATTTGTATCATGCGATCCGGACTCCAGAGTAACATTTGGAAGTACACGCTTATCCTCATCACGAATAAGCGTGTTTTCGTGGCAATCTTGGGTGCCTATTATCTCACTATCCCCGAAGTCACCCCTCAATGGATCGGCACCATACTGCTCATCGGAAGCATTGCTGGTTTCCTCTTTCAAGTACCTAGTGGATATTTCGCAGACAAGCTCGGACACAAGGAAACCCTCATCGTCGCCCGAGTCTTTATGGTGCTCTCCTCTTTTTTCCTCCTCATCGCCAACCATGTATACCTCCTCATCTTGGGCGGAGTTTTCCTCAGTCTCAGTCAGGCGTTTCATAGTGGCACCGGCAGCGCCTTCATGCACGAAACGCTCCGTGCCCTGGGACGAGAAAAGGAATATTCAAAAGTGATGGGGAAAGCGAGTTCGCTCGGATTTGCCGTACCCGTCGTCCTGATGGTGCTCGTCCCCTTCTTGGTCGAATTCAGCTACAAGCTCCCTTTCTTGGTCGGACTCATCTTGGATGTGATCGGTTTGATCATTTCTTTCTCCCTGATCAAACCACCCGTCACCCCCGAACATGTCGAGGAAATGGGCGTGACAAACTTTCGAGATGTCCTCCGAGAGGGTTTCCGTTTGCGATACTTTCGACACGCCATTTTCATGGGAATCATCACTGGGACTCTCGTATCGGTCGGGGTATTCCGCGCCCCATACCAATCATTACTCGAGGTCCCCGTGATCTGGTTCGGCGTTTTCTTTGGTATCGGCCGCGCACTCGCTTCACTGATGCTCGCCTACAGCGGCAAACTGCATACGGCTTTCAGAGATATTTACAACTTCCAAGCTTTTCTGTTGATCATCTTTGCGTTCCAACTCCTCCTCCTGGGGATCATCGCTTCCCCTTGGGTTGTCGTGACGCTCTTCCTCACTATCAATGCCTTCCAATGGGGACTGAGCCAGGTCGGTACCAGCTTTCTCGTCGAAATCATCAAGGACAGTCGGTTCAAAGCAACCCTCCTCTCCATACCCGGACAGATTGACATGGCCGTCACCGCCGTGGCCAGTTTCGGACTCGGTTTCGCGATTCAGCATCTCTCCTATCGACTGGGATTTCTGTGCATCGCCATTCTATTCGTAGCAGTACTTCTCCCCTTTTACCTCTATCTCTACCTCTACCAAGACCGGTCCACCCTTGTCCCCGAACATTAGCTCAAACACGCGCCACAGGACTGTGCTCGACGGGATGTATGGATATAGAGAGAGGCGCCAAAGGGAATCCCTCAAGCGCCTCTAGGCCACCGATACTGCTTATTACTGAGCGGCTACCTGCTCCCATCGATCGGGATCAAAGGACTGACTCAGTCTCCCTCCTGTATTATTCTCTCGCGGAGGGACTAGGACACGGACTCCCTGTTCGAGTAACTCTGGCGTCGATTTTCCTACACCACCAGAGAGTAACTCGAGAATACCGCACGGACGACCACGCGGACGCTCCAACACACGCATGATTTTCTCCTTCCTTGAAATATGTCACGTGACAACTATCTCCCATCTGTCCAGAGCTGTCAATCGAAAAAACATCCCTCTGTGTTACAATCAGTTTGCCTTTCGGTCACGATGTGTGATAGGGTTTTTGTGTTTCTGTTTAAGAAAATACTCTGTCGTACTTCGCGCTCGTCGTATAATGGATACCCGCCCGACTGAACGATGTCCGTCGTTCGGGCGGGAGGCACATACCTCCGAAGGATGAAATCGTGGTTCCCCGCCAGCAACGCTTGAAGCGTAGCTTCTACGGGCTGGGATTCCAGTCAGACCAAGTAGATATATTTCAATTTTTCCGTCCCCGTAGTTCAACGGATAGGACACTTCCCTCCGAAGGAAGAGACCGTGGTTCGACTCCACGCGGGGACACCAAGCAGTATCGTATCGTGGTTCCCTGCCTGTCGGCAGACAGGGACTCCACGCGGGGACACATTCTCAATACTTCACGCAATACTCCCGATACGCCACCATCAGTTCTCGTGTAATCGATCCGACCGTACCGTTCCCAATTTTCCGACCGTCGATCTCGACGACTGGGACGAGCGCTTTACTACTACCCGTAATGAAAATTTCATCGGCTTGAAATAATTCCTCGAGGGTGATAGAGGTTTTCCTGACAGCGTTCCCCCGCGCTGCCGCCAACTCCATCACCAATCCCTGTGTGATCCCCCAGAGCACATCATCCCAAGTCGTGCCGATCTGACCATCCCGAACCCAAAAGAGATTGCTCTGCGAACACTCCGAGACCATTCCTCCGTTCACATACAACGTCTCGTATGCACCAGCTGCATCTCGTCTGCCCAGATCCTGGATCGCTATTGCATGATTGGCGAATTTCACCTGCGGCAAGGAGCGTCCGTATTCGAGTGTGATGAGCCGCACGCCGTCTTGATAGGTCGATGGGTGCGGCGCATGGACTGATTCGACGAGCATGAAAAAATTCTCTCGGCCCGACGCCGGCCGAAAACCATTTTCACTCGAGCCACCCGAGAGGACGGTGCGGATGGTCGCTTCGGTCAAACCCGCTTGTTGGGACAATTCAGTCGCGATCACGGTAAATGCGGCGGCATCCACCGGCAACTGGAGACGGAGCGTCTCGGCCGAACGAGCGAGCCGCGCGTAGTGCCGATCAGTATGAAAGGGGCGGCCCCGGTACACCGGCATCACGTCAAACACCGCATACCCGCGCAAGAGGCCGAGGTCTCGCGGGCTGATATGGATGGCTGACTCATCGCAATAGCTTCCGTTCCAATACGCTTTTGGCATGCACCTATGCTAACACCCCGCCGAGCGGGATTCAAACCGAAACCTTGACGAAGCGCCTTTTCTCGGCTATAGTGATGGCGCTCGTTAAAAACAAGAATATTTTCAACCCCACAGATGAAAGGAGACTCCTCCATGTATTCCAGACTCCCCGCTGTGCGCCATGCTGGCCTTCAGCATCGGAGCACCGGATGCTTGGCGCTCCACCTCCACTTTGATCGAGACCTCGAATCAACTGAACAAGGCATCGTGCTCAGTTCGCTCGGCGCCTATGTCCTCCAGAAGAAAGGGCCGACGTTTTCACCTGATTTCCATGGTGCTGTCGTCCTCCTAAGACCACTAAAGAAACTTCCTCTAGGACAAGAGGACTTCAAGGCAGTAGCCAAACATTTCGGCTACGAATCCCCAGACGGAGACCTACCGTTTCTTGGTCACGGTCAATGTCCCATCGTCGAAGAAACTGACGATAACCGACCGATATATGTCAGCGCCACGCCTCTGTTGAAGCAATAACGCCGACACAGGAACTCCCCCGCCCAGAGATGCAACACCCTCTGCGGCGGGAATTTTTTACTCGATTTACCCTTGACGAACTCTCATTTATCCAGTACCATAGGGACGTTGTTTAAAAATATAAGGGAACAGGGAATGCGCCTCAATACTTTTATGGGGGCAAGAAAGAAAATGACGTTACCAACGGTTACAGATTCAACTGCTTTTGACAGGTTCAATGCACGCTTGTGCATTGTAACGTTCGAGGACGTACTCTCTCTGGAGCAGCAACAGAGGCTCAATCAACTGGTTGAAAAGTTCAATCTTTCCAGTCCGGGTGGAAAACTCAAACCGAGGTATTCACTCACATTCGATGGCCCACAGGTTACCATCCGCCAGGCATCCATGACCGAAGCGCCCACAAAGCCACACTTCGACGGTCTCATGAACGAACTTGAGTTCAACATCCCCGACGTCTCGACGTCGACAACCACTTCACTCCCGGCGATCAATCGCCGGAACAAAGAGCACGTTTCACGCCGCGCATCACGGTAGCGGCAGCATTCCAACCGCGCTTCCCTCCCTCCCCTCTGCGTCGTACAGCGCAGACTTCAGGCCCTGGCCGCATCCGCGGTTTCAGGGTTCTTTTTTTTCATACGCTATACTGGAGCCATGAACACTCCCGACTATGCTTGACTTCACGACCCGACTCGACACCTCCCCCACGATCAAGAAGGCCCACTGGTACGCCCTGAAGCGCCTCGGTATCGAAACGGTGCGCGACTTGTTCTATCATTTCCCGGCCCGTTACGAGGATTACTCGGTCACGACGCCGATCGCTGACCTGATGCCCGACACCCGCGTCACCGTCGAAGGCACCGTCACCACCCTCTCGGCCGAGCGCACCTGGAAAAAGAAACTCCTCCTGACCGAAGCGACGATCGAAGATGCCACCGGCACGCTTCGCGCCATATGGTTCAATCAGCGCTTCGTACAGACGGTCTTGAAAGAGGGGCAGACAGTCCGGCTCTCCGGTAAAGTCGTCCGCGACCGGGACAGCCTCGTCATACAATCACCGGCCTTTGAGCGAGCTGAGCGGGCCGCGACGCACACAGGGCGCCTCGTGCCTGTCTACCCCGAGACGACGGGCCTCACCTCGAAATTCCTACGCTGGCAGATTGCGACCATTTTCGGAAAACTGAAAGCCATCCCCGATCCGCTCGATACCGCGATCATCACCGACCTCCACCTCCCCGACCTCCGCACTGCGCTCGCCTATATTCATTTCCCCAAGACCGAAAAGCAAGTCCTCCTCGCCAAAAAACGCTTCGCCTTCGAGGAGATGTTTTTTCTCCAGCTGAAAAGCCTCGCCGTCCGCGCCACCGCCGCAGAGGGTCAGGCTGTAAATATTCCTCTCTCCCCCGCTGACCACCAAGCCTTCCTCACGACACTCGGCTTCGCCCTGACTGCTGCCCAGGAAAAAGCCATCGCTGAAATCCTCGCCGACCTCCGCGAATCGCACCCCATGAACCGACTCCTAAATGGCGATGTCGGCAGTGGCAAGACTGTCGTCGCCGCGACCGCAATGTACGCGACTGTCCAAAACGGATACCAATCCGCGCTCCTCGCTCCGACCGAAGTCCTGGCCACACAGCACGCCCAGACCTTTGAACGGCTCTTTGCGCCCCTCGGAAAAAACGTCGCCCTCCTCACCGGCAGTACTTCGACCCTCTCGGGCGAGACCATCAGTCGCCGGTCGCTCATCAAAGCGATCGAGGCCGGGATACCGGATATCGTCATCGGCACCCACGCCATCCTCGAGGACGCCGTTCGCTTCCAGTCGCTCGCCCTCATCGTCGTCGATGAACAGCATCGCTTTGGTGTCGCCCAACGCGCCCGGCTCCAAGAACAAGCCTTCGCGAGCGAAGATGGTTCAGAGTCGACCATCCCGCACTTCCTCACCATGACCGCCACACCCATCCCGCGTACGCTCGCCCTCACGCTCTTCGGCAATCTCGACCTCTCTCTCCTCGATGAGATGCCTCGGGACAGGAAGCCCATCATCACTCGTGTCGCCGCGAGCGAGACCGCCCGGGAAAAAGTCTACGCCTTCATCGAAGAGGAAATCCAGAAGGGCCGGCAGGCCTTCGTCATCCTCCCCTTGGTCGAAGCAAGCAAAGCGATGGAAGAGGTGAAGGCCGCGACATCCGAACACGAACGCCTCGCTAAAGATATTTTCCCTGATCGTTCGCTCGGACTCGTTCACGGCCGACTCAAGGCGAAAGAAAAAGAGGCCGTCATGCAGGCTTTCAAGAACGGAAAACTCGACGTCCTCGTCGCGACCGCCGTCGTCGAGGTGGGCATCGATATCCCGAATGCGGCGGTGATGCTCATCGAGGGCGCCGAGCGCTTCGGCCTGTCCCAGCTCCACCAGTTCCGCGGCCGCGTCGGGCGTGGGAGCGAGCAGAGCTACTGTTTTCTCTTTCCGAGCGACGGCAAAAGTCCTGAGAGTGCGAGACTGCAAGCACTGGAAGAAACCACGAGTGGTTTTGAACTCGCTGAGATTGATTTGAAACTGCGCGGTCCCGGTGCCTTCCTGGGCACGCGCCAGTCCGGCCTCCCCGACATCGCCATGGAGCACCTGTCCAATGTGAAGCTCATCCAAATCGCTCGCGAAAAAGCTGCTGCCGTCCTCGCCGCCGACCCGACACTCGCGAGTCATCCCCTTCTCCGCCGGGCCCTCCAGACCTTCGAAGAACGGATCCACTTGGAGTAGAATAGGAAGATATCCCCACCAAAGCACTACAATAAGGTAAAAGACAGCACCGTATGGACTTTGAAGGAAAGGGAACCGTAGAAAAGATACCATCTCCAAGCGAAGAGCAGGCCCCACCGGAAGCAGTCGAGCAAAAACCACTCACCTCCGTCGTCGATGACCCAGCAGTACTGGGCGCGAGAACTCAGAAAATCGAGATGCTCAAAAAGGGACTTGATGCCACGAAAGTTACTTATGAAGAAACTCAGGCCGCTCTCACAACTGCCCGCACCACACTAGGACTAGAGGGAAGCGTCGCAAATTCACCTGCCCAAACGATAACCCAGAAGCGGATACTGGAAGTGGAAGCAAAGATCGTTGAAGCAGAGGCGAATTATCCCGGCGATTGGACACTCTTGTTGCACGAACGGCTTCTCCACCCTGCAACCCAGATGAAGCTGGAAGGTACTTTCGCGACCCATGCAGACTCGTTTCCCGACGAGGAACCCGGGCCGCTAGATAAAGCGGACCAGTTTCTCTCTTTCCAGAAACAGCAGGTTCAAGATTTTTCAGCGCGCGTACGGGATAGATTCCAGGCGACAGGCGTGGGCAAGGCGAGCGAATATGGGAAAACAGAAAAAGCATTGGGGGTATCTCAACACAGAATCGATGCTCAAACAAGCAAAGATGAACTTATTCATTCAGGTGTCGTATTTTCCGACGCTTCGACACGGGAGAACATGCCCCTTACACCCAGACAAAAGAATATCATTGAAGCGCACGAGAAGGGTCACGCCGTAAGAAAATTCTCCGGACAGATGTCAACTGAAATAAAACAGGCGCTCGATCCGGAAGCCATAGCGGGCAAACGAAATTATATTCTCCAGGCCGATGAAATCGTCGAAAGAATGTCTCAATTGAAAAACTATTTCGGTTTCGTTGCCGATGAACAGTTTACTGCTACGCATTTGAAACACGCCCGCGAGCATTATGTAGCAGACACGGGACTCGATAACGATATGAATAAATTCCTTGATGCCATCACTCCCGAGACCGAGGAGCGGTTTCTCAAAGTGATCAACAGCTACCCGATCTGATTCTTTCTCCGGACCGTCGAAGAACGGATCCACTTGGAATAATCAAATTCAAGGAATTGAAAACAGCGTGCCAGTCTTGGACTGATACGCTGCTTCTTTCTTTCCTGGCCACTCTCTCCCGGTGAGGCGACTCAGATGCGAGTGCCCTTAGCCGCACGGGGTACTCCCCCACCGTGCTCCCACTTGCCAGGGGTAGCGCTCGGTTTGTCTGGAGGCAGCTGCCTCGGCGCGGAAAAGTACCGCACCATCTTCGCGGCGTCGAGCCCAAAGCCCGTGCCAATCGAGTACAAGGCATCAGCCTTGTATGCGGCGATGGTGCAGCCGCCAACCAATGTCACCATTGCCGCGAGGATGACCAGTGCGAGCACGCGACCTCCTCGTTCTTGCCGCCGATACTCTTCGAGTTCGGCTTGATCCCTTTCGTCCATTTTTCCACCCCCTCAAGGAACTTCACGACGCCAAAATTGACGACACTATATCGTAGCACGTTTTCTACATTCTCGCAAGGGTCAGATTTACCCTTGTTTCCGCATCTTTTCGGTCACCCAGAATTCACCGAAGTAGCGCTTGGTGAGGATGCGGGTCTGCGAATCAATCGCCGGGATCGCCGAGAGGAAAGCCACGATCGGCACCAAGAACCACTGGAAAAACATGAGGAGATTGCGTGACCAGTGATAGCGTTTGGGCCGCGGTGGTAGTGTCAGAAGTGACATCGGGATCGAGACGAGCAGCCCCGACATGCCGAGTGTCATGAGCGTGCGCGTGAAAAATGGGAGATTGTGGGCGAGGACGCTTTCTTTGAAGATGCCCCCACCGAGGAACAGCGGCAACCAGCCGAGGAAGGTTAGAAGGAATGAAGTCGTCGCCCAGGAGTAGTGGCCCTCGAGCATTTCAAACATGATGCGGAGCTTGGTCCTAGTGCGAATCCCGGCGTCCGGCCAGATCGCGCGCATCGTCACCGGGAAATTTTCGATCCCATAAGCCCAGCGTCGTTTCTGTTTGTACTGATTCACGATCGTCTTCCAATACGTCGGCGCGAGCACGGCGTCGAGCGAAACGGGCAAATGGATCGGCTGTACCTCATAGTCACCATGGAAATAGGCGAGGCATTTCCAATAAATGACTGAGTCCTCACTAATCATGTTGACCGGCCAAAATCCGACCTTCACCAGCGTATCAAACGGCTCCGAGTGCGAGGAAAATGTCACCATCTCGCGCCGCGTCGACTGATACAGATGCCAGAACGATGACCCCGTCACGACGACCCGGACGAACGCGTTCGTATCCCAGAGATTGTTGTGGTACATAGGAAGCGGCTGATACGCGCGACGCAGCCGATTGGGGCTGGTCGTATAGTGATAGGTCAGGGCCGCGAAGTACTCGGGATGGATGACTGAATCACAGTCGAAGTTAGAAAACACCACCCGCTTATAATCGATCCCCTTTCCGTCGAGATACTGCATCAATTCCTTTGCCGCAAACGTCGCATTGGACGCCTTGCACTTCATCTCGCCGGTTTCCACGATATGCGTCGTGACGAGGAAGTCTTTGAACAAGTGCCCGAATTTCGCCCGCAGCGCTTCAACTTTCGGCAATCGAGTCGCCGGGTCTTCGCGCTCTTCGGTCGCCAGGAGGACGATGATCTGGTCCAACGGGAAGCGTGACTTGGTGAGCGACTCGATCGCTGGCTCGATCACCTCGACTGGCTCCCCCGCGGTCGGGAGGAGCACGACGTGGATCACGTCATGCCAATCCATGATGACTGGCTCGAGCGGAATGAGCCGCTCGGTCTCACGGAGGATGCGCTTCGTTCGGCCTATCGCCTGACGGAGCCCACGCCGTTTCTTCCATTCGCCGATACCATGCGACGCCTTCATCTCAGTCCGGAGTGACCTGATCCGTGCTTTCAATTTCTCCACATATGCTACCGGATGCACCGATTCCTCGTAGCGTTCCCGCCAGTCGATCCGTTTCCCCTCAGCGATATTCCATTGTGCTTGGAGAGAAAAGATGGAGATATAGATCGCCCGATAGATCCAGTACGTATCAAAGACCATGATGAACACGGCGGCATACACTGGCGCAAAGAAGGACAACACAATCACTCCGATGAGCGTACCCCAAGTGAGCGTACCCGGGATCATTTCGAGTGCACGTTGTATGCGCCGTTCCCTCGGCACAATCGTTTTCGGATTTGGGAACGTGAAAACGCTTTTCGACACAGTTGCTTGCATACTCATAGTATACGTCAAAAGGTGCAGACAGACGTGGTATGATAGCAGCAATAATCCTCCAAAGCAACCCTTCCTATGCCGTTTCCAAAAGGCTTTCTCTGGGGTGCTGCGACTGCAGCGCATCAAGTCGAAGGCGGCCAGCACAATGACTGGAGCGAGTGGGAGAAACAGAATGCCAACCGACTGGCTCGCGAGTCAGAGGCGTCTTTCCGATGGAATCCGCATTGGAAAAAATTCGAGTCTGAAGCGACCGATCCGGCCAACTATATCTCCGGCACCGCCTGCGATCACTGGAATCGGTACAGGGAGGATTTCGACATTCTGAAATCACTCAACCTCAGTGCTTATCGTTTTTCCATCGAATGGTCGCGTATTGAACCAGAAATGGGGAAATTTGATGAAGCCGCCATCGAACATTACCGACAAATGATTCAGGCTCTCCGCGCCCGAGGTATCGAGCCCTTCGTCACCCTTTGGCATTGGACACTCCCGCTCTGGCTCTCCAAAGAGGGTGGAATTGCCGCAAAAAATTTTCCATGTTACTTCGAATATTTCGTTGAAAAAATGGTTTTGGCTTTCGGTAATGACGTACGGTATTGGGTCACGCTCAATGAGCCCGATGTCGTCGCCTCACATGGGTATCTGAAAGGCGCTTGGCCTCCGCAACGAAGAAATCCAATTTTGTATTTCGCTGTCCTCCGCAACCTGATCCGTGCCCACCGGCTCGCCTACCGAACCATCAAGAACCACTTCCCACACGCCGAAGTCGGTATCGCCAAACATAATATCTGGTTCGAAGCAGCAGGCAGTACGATGTGGAACCGCCTGCTCAAGAAAGTTGCTGATCAGCTTTGGAATCATTGGTTCCTCAACAAGATTGACGCTGAGCAAGATTTCATCGGGCTCAATCACTACAATCACCACCGCATCGACGGCTGGTTCGACCAAAATGAAAACAAAATCCAGACCGACTTCGGCTGGGAATACTATCCAGAGTCGCTCTACCACGCCCTCGTCGAATTGAAGTCATATGGCAAGCCGATCTATGTGACAGAAAATGGTATCGCTGATGCAAGCGATGAACTGCGCCAGAAGTTCATCCCCGCCGCGCTGACTGCAATGGAGCGTGCGATCCATGACGGTGTCGATGTCCGTGGATACTTCTATTGGTCGCTCCTCGACAATTTCGAATGGGACAAGGGCTATTGGTTGAAATTTGGCCTCGTCCATGTCGACCGCATCACCCAGAAACGCACCATCCGCCCGAGCGCCCGGCTCTACGCTGATCTCATCACAAAATACCGCGCGGAAAATTGAGTAAAAAAGTGAAGACCCCTGCCGCGCAATGCGTAGCAGGGATCTTTGTCTTGCCAGCCTTCTAGTTCTGACTGGCGTTTAGTTGTTCGTCTGGCTCTGCATTGCAGCCGCCGCTCCCCAGCTTTCGGTCCCGAGAGGAATTTCTTGCTCTCCGAACGGGTTGAAGAGTACTGTTTCCAGCGGAGCACTGGCAAGCCTCCTCTTACGGCGGCGAGCCAAGGCTCGATTTGCCTGCCAGGCGATGTACCCGGCACCCGCTACGAAAACCCCGTAGCCGACCAGCATCGCCAGCTGGTTCACCTGCTGAATTATTTCCTGCATCTTCTACCCCCCTTGAGGTCTTGCTGTTGAAAAAGGAACCAAAATAACTTGTGGAGTGTATCACGGTATACGATTGCTGTCAACTCTGCTCTCTCATCGCTCTTAGTGGCTTGCCAAAATCATCCCGTATGATACAGTAGCCATGCCTTTCTAGAGGCTTTTTTCGTCTCTATTGAAGGCTTGCCGTTCCGAAGCTTTAGCGCAGGACGGCCCCATCGTCTATCGGTTAGGACGCCAGGTTTTCATCCTGGTAAGAGGGGTTCGATTCCCCTTGGGGCTACTAAAGAGGATTTATCAGACTGGTATGCCTGATTTATCCGATAGATCTGCCGTAATTCGGTGGTTCCAAGTTTCTTTCCGTCATAATCTATCCTTCCGGCGAAGACTAGCTTCTGTAGTCTTATTCTTCGTTCATACCGGGCCTTCTTCCACGCCTCAGCACTGTTTCGAACATAGATAAAGCAGTAGTCTAAAACTTTTTCCATTTCAAACTCTTCATCCCATTTCTCCCTTAGTAGGAGTCGTTTCTGATTTATCTTTACAGAGATTAGTTTCCTTTGCTCATCAAAGTCTTCATCGGAATACTTTCCAGAACGATGGAGATCAAAGATTTTTTGTCTATCCTTCTCTAAAGCAGTAACAGCTCTATTTATTTTGGCATTTTCCTCATCAATTCTCTTATAGTTATTCTTCCAAATATCCAGAACAATAGCCTTGAAAAGCTTCTCATACTTTGCATCCGGAGAAATATCATCTAAAAATTGGATGAAGAGCTGCTCGAAAGCTTCTTTGGGTACAGATTTAGCCTCCTCACAGCCCTTATGGTGATGATGATAGTATGGATACCCTTTCCCGTCCCTGCCTTTCGACGTACTACCTGTAAGAGGTGTTTCGCAGTTGCTACACTGTATGAAACGCCTTAACGGAAAAAGAGGGTTATTGAGTGAGCGCGGATTCGGTTGTGCTGATCTTATGCCTTCCGGCTGGCACTTGAAAAATAACTCCTTCGATATGATGGGCTCGAAAGCTCCCTCGGACTCACCCCAGGTTTTGATGACTCCACAATAGAGAGGGTTCTTTATGATTTTCTCCATTAACTGAGGAGTGATAGCTTTTCCGGCTCTAGATCTAAGACCCCTTTCAGAAAGAAACAAGGCAAGCTTTTCGTAGGTGTAGGTTCCTTTTGAGTATTCCTCAAACCCTAGCTTAATGAGAGGGGCTATATTTGGTTCAGGAAAGAGATTTGAACCCCTGTAGGGTCTGTGGTACCCAAGTGGGGCTTGCCATACCCAGATGCCATTTTTGAGACGTTCTTTCATACCTTGTGTGGTACGAATTGAACGGACACTATTATCAAACTCTGCAGTGGCCGACAAGACCCCTTCCATAAAACGCCCCATAGGAGTCTCATCGATTGGCTCGGTCGCTGATCTTAGCTCAACACCTAGACGTTTTAAGCTACTCCTTACAATGGCGTGATCGTCCTGGTTACGCGCAAACCTATCTACTTTGTGAACAATGAAGAAAGTTGTTTGATTCTTCTTGTCTGCACAAAAAGCGATGGCTTTATTAAACTCTGTTCTATTAGCTGTTTTTGCAGATTCTCCTTTTTCTACAAATACCTTAAGGATTTTGATCTCTTCTTTGTTGGCGTATTCGCGACAGATCTTCTCCTGCGTTCCAAGACTTGTGCCCTCCACTTGCTCCAGTGAAGACACTCGGCAGTATATAATCCCAGTTTTTGTATCAGAACTTTTCATACTCATTTTTGTTTACTACTATGGTACTCCTTAAGGCCTGGCGGGCAATACCCAAGGGGGATTTTTGGAACCACTATTCTCTTCGGCCCAAACCTCTAAAGCAAGCAAGCCTGCCTCATAGAGATTCTCTCTAATCTCAATAACCTCTTCATCAGAGAGATTTTTGAGATCAGGTACTAGTTGTCGGCATCTTTCAATGGAGATCATCACGCTACGCTACCGAATAAAGTAATTGCTTCAGTTCCTTGATTGCCGAAACAAAACGCTTGGCCTCTACATTCGGGTCACTAAATAAGAACTCTTTCATTAGTTCTCTTCCTTTTGGCGCACCCTCCAAAAGAAAAGTTGCCTTACCGGATCCGCTCCGGCTGATACCTGCTATCTTCATCCCTTGGGCGACACAATAGGCGGCTAGGTAAAAGTCAGAAGTAGAAAAGTGATTGTCCTGCATAAAAAAGAGTTGAGGTTTTATGCCCCAACTCTACGCCTTACCCCCGTGACTCACTTCCGACAAAAGATTTTTGGCTTATCTAAAAGTTTCTTTTGATACAATTTCTCTCGAACTGAAACAGTTCATCCGTTACATCAAAGTCCTTCTGAACCCTTTTGTTTATTCGATCGATAGTATCTTTAATCATCTTCTTGTCACTGTTATTTTTTGCTTTGTCATCTTTTGTCATATTGTACTCACTCCCAGTGCAGTGCTCCATAAAGAGAGACCAATCAACAAAGTGGTCTGTCTTCTGCTTAAACAAAAAGACGCAAAGCCCATTCTCCTTAGTATTAGGTTTGATTTTACTAACGGCAGTCTTCCCCGCGATCAATGACTTTTCTGTATCAAACATTAGAGCCTCGTTTTTCAGGCTTCGATTAATCTTTGCTTTCGGCCATTCGGAATCATTCTTCTCTAGGGCTGTTCTGCTGATATTTGTCAGAAAAAAATATCCGGTATAGCCCTCTAGCCTAGAGACTTCCACGCGGAAACATCTCTTCCTTTCTTTATCACGTAGGCTCTCCTCAATAGAATAATAGATCTGGCTATCGCATTGAAAATAAATATTTCTGTGCTCGTACAGTGTATCGCCGAGCAGAAAGGCAAGGAACTCCTCTTGGCTTTGAAAACGGCCAGCATTAAAAGCTTTCCTGGTGTCCAGTATCATACTCATTCTCATAAGAAATCCCCCTAACCTTGATTTAAGACTTTTTAAAAGATAATATCAAGGTGGTTAGCTACGTTGTGTTTTTGCGGAAATTAGACGTCTTTGCGTCTTTTTTGGCCTATTTGTGGCCTGAAAGGGGCGCTCGACGTCATAAGTAGGCTTCCGCAAGGACACCGAACGTGGCTAACCAGTCGGGCGTCCTTTTGTTTTGCGTCCGATGTGGAGAGCCTAAGCATTAAGTACTGTTTATGGAAGAACTAGGGACCGTTAGTTTCTCGGTATGGTTTGACAACCTCTTGCGCGTCGTAGGCTTACTGACGCTTATCATTGGTGGTATTTGGCTTGTATGCCACTGGTTAGAAGAAAGAAAAAGAGTGTCTAAGGACAATAACTAGAAGCGAAACAGAGTTCGCTTCAAGCGTTTATGTGTTCGCTTGCTTCTGCGTTCAAGGTTAGAGTAGTAATTGTTAAAGAAGCTTTATATCAGGGCCTTTATCCTTTTGCTAGGTAACTTCTTTGTTATGGGCCTAGCGATTAGATCTTAGCTAATACATCCTCCCCATTTCTTTAATTAAAAAACTGGTTTTTTGGATCATTCAAATTCCACAGGAGCTACAGGGGTGAGGGGGGTGGATTAAAAACAGATCTCTGATATACGGTATAATACGTCCCCCATAATTTTTTCAGTTTTTGAAAAATGACTTTACAAAGCCTATGATTTCAATGATAATTTAATCTATTTTTTAGATGCTTAAAAAGTGCTAAAATCAACTTGACTTAAAGAAATCAGAATGGGCTACTATAGCGAATATCTGAATATGAATATTGCTTCCAACCTAGAGGCTCTTTCTCTGGAAAGGAAGAAGCAATTGCAAAAAATATCTAGCCTTAGAGGGAATAGGGATGTTTTAGTGTATGCTGCCGATCTTAACAAGCAAACCAACCTTATAGCTATTGGCTATGCTGATCTATTACCAGTAAGTGATCAGCTTTCAAATCTAAAAGGTAAAAAGCTTGATCTTATTTTAGAAACTCCCGGTGGTTCTGGCGAGGTGGCAGAAGATATTGTCCGATTATTGCGAGGGAAGTATGAAGAGGTGTCCGTTATTATCCCTGGCTACGCAAAAAGCGCCGGAACCATCATCGCTCTTTCTGGAGACGAAATATTAATGGGATCGCTATCCAGCCTTGGGCCAATTGATGCTCAAATGCTTGCCCAGAATAAGCAATTCTCTGCAGATGCTTTATTAGAAGGGATGGAAAAGATTAAGAAAGAAGTCTTGGAAACAGGTATATTGAATCGTGCCTACGTTCCTATTCTCCAGAATATATCTCCAGGAGAACTTCAAAACGCTCAGAATGCTATGGAGTTTGCTCGAGTTTTAGTGAAGGAGTGGTTAGTTAAATATAAGTTCAAAGACTGGACGACACATTCTTCTGACGGACGACCCGTAACACCTGAAGAGAAGGAAAAAAGAGCTGAGGAGATTGCTAAAAGTCTGAGCGACCATTCTAGATGGAAAACTCACGCTAAGTCTCTCAAGATACAAGACTTAGCTTCAATGAAGCTGAAGATAAATGATTACACCGGGACCGAATTAGAAGAAGCTATTCTAAGGTACTATACCCTGCTAGAAATGACCTTTAGTTCAACGAGTATATACAAGGTAATCGAAACAGTAGATTCTCAGATTTATCGGTTCTTAGCTCAAAATACAAACGTTAATCCGGCTCAAGCAAACGGAGCAGTTGTCGAAGCTAAGTGCCAGAACTGTAATCACACTTCAAAAATTCAAGTGGACTTCGATCAGAAAAGGCCTCTGGAGGCTGGAACTATAGAGTTTCCAGCAGACAATAAAATTAAGTGTCCTTCGTGTAAGAAAGAAATTGATCTGGGTAATTTACGTCAGCAACTAGAATCACAAACAAAAAAGAAAATCGTATGAGTAGAGACTTTAGTATCATATTCACTAAACTTGATGAGGTAACTAAGGAAGATAGCCTTAGAGATACTGCAGTTTCCGAAGAGGTAACAAGAGAAGAGGCAGAAGAGATTACCGAGTTAAGACGAATAGCCCTTGAGATTAAGGAGGGTGAGGTATCTACTTATACTACCGCCTGCTAAGAGCCTTCTTCTATGCAAAAGTTTTTTGTTGTAGCCTTTATCGTCATTGGCGTAGGGTTCTTAATTTCTTTCCTGCAGAAGGATAGATGGTCTTTGTTCGTATATCCGAATGGCGAGTTAGCAGAAGAAGCTATCAAAGCCATAGACTCTTACGAGTCTTTCGAAGAATGTCTGGCGGGCTTCGAATTTTCTAAGCGCTCTTTACCTAATGCTACTTTTGAATGTGGTTATAAGTGTAAGATCCAAGATAAAGAACTGGGGCTATATATTTGTAAAGAGACACGGGATTGACTATGGAATCCAACATAGCTTTCAGTATGATAAGTGCATTTTCTGGAGCTTTTTTTGCTTTTCTTTTTTTGCGCCTAGCAGAGTTCTTCACAAAGCTTTATGAGAGACAAGTCAGACACTATAACTCCTTAGTAAGTCTTGAGATGCAGCTCCTCGAAGACGGGGCTGTAATTCAAGATAATCTGTTTACAATAGGCCGGTTTGTAGCGGCTATCAAGATAAATAATGTTACTTTTGAACATCTGCGCTACTTGTCCATCGATAAATCTCACTACGAAATGCTGTACGATCTATCGTTAAAGAACGAACTCTATGCTTATCACTACGATTTAAGAAGGTTAAATGATGACGTGGAGAATATATCAAAGGGGTATGATGAGATTCGTGTAGCATTACTTCAAAAGAACCTAACTCTAGAAGATTACAGGAGTAATGTTGGATCGCTGGCTGGATCACTTGATGAGCAGCTACGACCTTTTCTGATTCACTTACAGGATAAAATAGTGACTTTACTGGCGCGTGTTCGTTTACAGATCAAGTATGATAAACCCCTAGGCAATAAAATAATGACGGTCTTCTTGAAGACTAGAGGACCAAAACTAGACAAGAAAGAAATTGACCGAGAAAAGAAGATTATACTCGCTGAACTAGAAGAAAACGCCGAAGCCAGTAAGATTGAAAAACAGGAGATACTAAGAAGTCGATGATTTCTAGGCGTTTCTATTCCCTATGGGTAGATTAGCGACCGCAGTGGGGAAGCGTAATTAAGCCAATACCGAGCATTCTACTTCCTCCTTCTGAAGGGTTTGCCACTCCTTTAGCTCTGGTATAATCTGATTCCACGACTTTCTTATTTGGTCTACGTGACCAATAAAAGCACCCTCCGCGAGGAGCGGTGTTTTTTGTTGGTATTTTTACCAAGGGGAATCGAACGGGCAGGTGCGAGCCCTGCCGTGAAGGCATGGCGAGTGTCGATGAATGCGAGTGAGCATTCAGCGCTGCCCAGGACAACGAAGCTGTCAGCAGACAGCAAGGCGAAACTCCCCTTGGGGCTACGGAAAATATACAGAATCGAGGCTTTTCTAGGACTATTTTCAACTGGACAGGGAGTTAAAAGTGTGCTAGTATATGGAGTCTGGTGATTACCACTAGACACAACTTACTGGAGGTTTCCATGATAGCCAAGTTCTTTATTACCGCAGTGCTCTGGGCCTTTGCTTCCATCGCTTCGGCACAAGCAGTCATCAAGAAAGGCGACGTAGCCAAGGTCCCCGGCCACGAGTGGGTCAAGGTCCTGAATCCGGAACCCGTAGCAAGCGGTAACAACGAGTTTTCCTACGGGGAAACTTGTTCTATCAACGAGACCGGCAAAGTGACCGCCGTAGGGTTCATGAGCGAAGGCGGTGAGGAGTTGGTCCTGGTCCGCTACAGCATCCCGGGACAGGCATTCGGCGCGCCATGCCCGAGCGGTGTCGTCTTCTTCACTTCCAAGAAGCGCTTCCACGCCATGACCGCCGAACACGAGCGGGCCAAGGCCACCGAAGCTAAAGGTCGAGCGCGGATCGCGGAGATCCTCAGCGGAAAATAGCGGACATCGTCCACGTACTACAGGGCGTAAGAGCAATCTTACGCCTTGAATTTTTTTATGACTCCAATGCCTCAAGAGACAGCTTAAACACTCGCTACTTCTTTCGCCAAAAAAGAGTATACTAGAGGTACCAAGAGAACCTTTTAATTACATCACCCTATGGACCAAAGCTGTGCTTTTCGGACCGTTGGTATGTAATTATTAGTCTCACCCTTATGGATGCCATGTCATCCAGCAGCACTCGCCCCCTCTACCGCGGGACCCAGATCGTCTGGTATATCCTCGGTCTGGTCGAGGTGCTTCTCGCTTTCCGCCTCGTGCTGAAACTCCTCGGTGCCAATGCTGGAGCCGGGTTCACCAGTTTCATCTACATGGTGACGGCACCGTTCACCGCGCCGTTTGCGACGGTCTTCAGAGTTTCCAAGGCCCAAGGCAGTGTCTTTGAGTGGACGACTATCCTCGCGATGTTCGTATATTTCGTCGTCGCCTGGGGTATCATCAAGCTCCTCGTCATGAGCATGAGCGTCTCGACGCCTGAGGCCGCGGTCAAACTCGATCAGCAAGATCAGTAACTATACCCTCTCTTATGGCCACTATCATCAACAACCCACCAGCGCAATCACCCGCCCCATCGGATGGAGGCAGCGGTTTGGCAGGAGTACTCATCGGTGTCGTGATCCTCGTAGTGGTTGGGTTTCTCTTCTTCGCGTACGGATTACCCGCCATGCGAGGCAGTCAAGAGACGAAAAGCTCTCCGAGCAGCCCGACGATCAATGTTCCCGATACAATTGACGTCAATATCAAGAAATAGTTCTTCTTAGTCAGTAACTTTTATTCATTAATAGTAATCATATGAGCTTTCTCATCTATATCATCTTCGGTGGTGTCGTCGGTTGGGTCGCCTCGATGATCATGAAAACAGATGGCCAGCAAGGCATCCTGCTCAATGTCGTCGTTGGTGTCGTCGGGTCCGCTCTCGGCAGTTGGCTCGCTGGATTCTTCGGCTACGGTGGAGTGAGCGGCTTCAATCTCCAAAGCTTCATTGTCGCCCTCATCGGCGCGGTCGTCCTCATCGCTATCATCAAAGCGCTCCGCCGATAGAACAGGGCCCAAAATGGACAGCATGACTCAAAAGGGAGTATACTCTGAGGGAAATAAGCATAATGTACTGTATGTTTGAAGTACCCAAGAAGCTTGATTCAGAAGCGAAACCGGCCGCGCCTAAAGAGAAATCAAATCGTCCTCCCGAACCCAGCACCGAAACCCACCGGCCAAGATTGTTTGTAGAAGAAAAGGCGAGAGACATAGCGCTCCAACTTGGTCACAACGACCCCGATCGCGTTCAGCAATTCCTCAATGACGAGGATCGATAGTCGTGACATTGGAAAACTACCAAATTGTTTCGTCACTAAATAGGGTTCCAATCGACTGGAGCCTTTTTCTTTTTCCTGTTACACTTCTGGCGATTTATGTTTCTCGATATCAAACTTGGTCTCCTCTGGGCCTTTCTGACAGGATTCTTGTTCGGACAGGAGCTCACCTCTGGCTGGATGCTCGCCGGAGTCGTCTTTGCTCTGCTCCCCGACATCGATTTCTGGATCGAGTATGCCATGCGCGGGACGGTCGGCGGCACAGTCCTCGGCGCACACCGATCGCTCCTCCACAATCCCATCCCCTACATCCCCATCGCACTCCTCGTCGGCACACTCTCTGGTCCGGCCTGGATGCTACTCTTTGCCCTCGGAGTGTTTGGGCACTTCGTCCATGACCTCTCCGGTATGGGCTATGGCATCCGACTCTTCTGGCCATTTTCCTCACGCTGGTACAAATTCTTTTCCAGCAAAGACGGCGAGATCCATTATGATTTCGATCACTTCATCACCTCTTTGGTCGCCCGAGGAAATGAAAGCGCTCGTCGCTCGACGCGGCAATGACAACTGGATACGAGAGGAGCTCCATTACCTCCACGAGCACCGGCTTTCCATTCTCCTGAAACTCCTCGCCACGCTCGTTGGTATCGGCGCGCTCGTCGCTATCCTCCCACTGTAAGCAACCACACGAGATACTTGTCTATTCGTCCCCTGCCCGCTAGAGTGGGAATGCCCTAAACGTCATCCTGTGAAACTCCTCGCCATCGAAACCTCGTGTGACGAAACCGCCGCCGCCATCATCGGCTATGATGGCGTTTCACTTTCCGTTCTCTCGAGCATCGTCTCGTCTCAAGCGGAACTTCACGCTGCCTGGGGTGGTGTCATCCCGAACCTCGCCGCGCGTGAGCATGTGCGGAACATCATCCCCGTCGTCGAATCCGCGCTCCATGAAGCCTCGGTCACTCCCCAGGACCTCGATTGCGTCGCCGTGACTCAGGGACCCGGACTCATCCCCGCACTCCTCATCGGTGTCTCAGCCGCCAAGACACTCGCCCTCGCCTGGGACAAACCACTCCTCGGCGTGAATCACCTCGAAGGCCATATCTATGCCAACATGCTGACCGACGACTCACAACCGACGACTCACAAAAAAGATTTGGAATTTCCGCTCCTCGCTCTTATCGTCTCGGGCGGCCACACCCAGCTCATCTTGATGCACGATCATTTCGAGTATAAACTCCTCGGCGAGACAGATGACGATGCCGCCGGCGAGGCTTTCGACAAAGTTGCGAAAATGCTTAACCTCCCCTATCCCGGCGGGCCAGAGATCGGAAAACGCGCTGATGCCTATCGGACAGCAGCCGAACGTGTGCCCGCCAAACGCTTTCCTCGCCCCATGCTCAGCTCCGACGATTATCGCTTCTCGTTTTCCGGACTGAAGACGGCGGTGCTGTACTCCCTGCAAAAAGAATCTGACGAAAAGAAAAGCAATCGGGAATTCGTCGCGCTCATCGCCCATGAGTTCCAGGAAGCGGTCGTCGATACGCTGGTGGGGAAAACGGAACGTGCCCTCCAGGAGTATCAGCCGAAGACTGTCGTCATCGCGGGCGGCGTTTCGGCCAACGTACGGCTGCGCGAGCGGATGACAGCTATGGTCGCCACGTACTCCGACTGCCAATTCCTCATGCCGCCATTCCAGTATTCACTCGACAATGCCGCGATGATCGGCGCCGCCGGCATGCTGCGCTATGCCCGGATGAGCGAAACCGAACGCATGGCGCTCCGATCCAATGCGACGACACTCGAACCTTCGGCTCATCTGCCGCTCGCAGTCGACCATTGACACAAATTGTATTTTCATATAGAATATAATGCTTTTCCCAAGGCAGATTTTTCGCTTGAGATAAGCCTCCTCGTACGGCAATGGGAGAATCAAATTGCCGAGGTACGCCGCGCCGCGGGTACCGAAGTTCTTTAACTCCACCCTCCGCCGGAGGGTATTTCCAGGAGAAGGAAAATGAGACCTAGCACGAATCTTGTTATCCCCATGACGTCGGTTAAATCAGGCGCCGGGATTCCAATTTCGTTAATGAGAGGTGTGGAGAGCGTCACTGTCCTTGGGTCAAGTATGCCGGTCAGTACCCAAAGACGTGTTCCGGTGTCGATGTTTACGGTTCATCCGGACAAGGCCGGGATTGTTGCTGTGTGGATTGATGAGAAGCCTCGTCGTCGTGGGTGTTTCATCGGCATATCATCGGTCAAAGATCCAGCAGAAGGTGTGCCCATGTTCAAAGCAGACGGCGATACTATGTGGGTGTCGCCGATCGGCCGGATAGGTCAGGTCTACGACCATGGAGTACTCTCCGTCACTATTGACGGGGAAGAATACCACACAGGACAGGGATATACCAACGGACCGTACGTCCCGGACGGTGATCTCTTGTGCCAGTACCTCATGGGTGATGTTTCAGCTGACGACGTCAAGGCGGCAGCGGTGAAGCAAGAGGAACAGGAGTCGGCAGAAGCCGTACTCAAGATCCTCATGCCGCTTCTGGCAGCTAACTCCGAAGCAAGTGTAGGTTTGGAGCAGCGGGCGAGGCTCTTGGCAAGCGATCATGCCCTGCTGTTGCAGCAGTCCGAAGACATGACCAACGCTTTTTTGGAAATGGATCGGATCATCGGCGGTACTCGTCCGGGACTTCCTTTGCAGGAGGTCGTACCCCAGGCTGTCGAGGAACTGAAGCGTAAGTATCAGGCAGCGCTTATGGAAATCGGGCTCATGAAGCCGGTGTGGCAGTTGCTCGTTGACTACGGGCTCGCAAAGCCGCTGGAGGAGGCGACGTCAGACGATACAGCTGACACCATATTCGGTACGATGCGCTTGTTCGGTATCGTGTGGAAAACGAATCGAATCGCTGGCGAACGACTCGGTACCCCGCTGCGTCTTGAGCTTCGAACATACTTAGATGGACTCCTCAAGCAAAAAAGAGGCGGTCTGGGCGGGTTCCTTAAGACGTATTCGAGGGGCGGCCGGGGGTCCATCGATTAGGGCAACGTCCGAATGAAAGCCTCTGACTTGGTCTGTATGACAAGTCGGGGGCTGTTTTTTTTCTGGAATACTGTTTTTCCTTGAATCCAAGCCTTTTCTGTGGTATTTTTTGGATATGTCCGATGAATCAGCGACAACCGATTTCCCCAAAGCCTATGACCCCAAAGCGTGGGAAGACCGCCTCTACGCCCGCTGGGAGAAGAGCGGCTTTTTCAATCCCGACACCTGTGTCACGAGTGGCGTAACGGCCGCCGATGCCGAGCCATTTTCTATCGTCCTCCCACCACCGAACGTCACCGGGACCCTCCACACCGGCAGCGCCTGCATGCTCGCCATCGAGGACCTGATCGTGCGCTTCAAACGGATGCAGGGCTATCGCACTCTCTGGGTCCCCGGCACCGATCATGCCGCCATCGCCACCCAGAGCAAAGTCGAAAAAATCATCTACCAGACCGAGGGCAAGACCCGCCACGACCTCGGCCGCGAAGAGCTCCTCCGCCGAGTCGAGGCATTTGCCCAAGAGAGTCATGACACCATCGTCCACCAGACGAAGAAGCTCGGCTCTTCGCTCGACTGGTCACGCGAAGCCTATACGCTCGATGATAAGCGCAGTCTCGCGGTGCGCACCGCCTTCAAGCGCATGTATGACGACGGTCTCATCTACCGCGGCAACCGCATCGTGAACTGGGACCCGAACCTCCAGACCACCGTCTCAGATGACGAGATCGAGTGGCGAGAGGAAAAGATCCCCTTCTACTATCTGCAATACGGACCGTTCGTGATCTCGACCGCCCGGCCTGAGACAAAATTCGGCGACAAATATGTCGTCATGCATCCGGACGACGAACGCTATGCGGCCTATGCTGATGGCCAGAAACTCACCGTCGAGTGGATCAATGGCCCGATCGAGGCGACGATCGTGAAGGACACCGTCATCGACATGGCCTTTGGCACTGGCGTGATGACTATCACCCCCTGGCATGACCACACCGACTTCGACATCGCCGAACGCCATGGGCTCGACCGAGAACAAATCATCGGTGAAGACGGAAAGCTCCTCGCGATCGCCGGAGAATTCTCCGGTCTGCCGATCGCCGAAGCGCGGGAACAGATCATCGCTGCGCTCATCGCCAAAGGACTAGTCGTAAAGACGGAAGCCGACTATGTCCACAATGTCGCCATCAATAGCCGCGGCGGTGGCGTGATCGAACCACAGATCAAGCGACAGTGGTTCGTCGCGGTGAATAAAGAGTTCGAACGAGCGGGACGGACCGTCACCCTGAAGACGCTCATGCAGGATGCGGTACGTTCGAAAGCCGTCGACATCCTCCCTGAACGTTTTGAGAAAATCTATTTCCACTGGATCGACAACCTCCGCGACTGGTGTATCTCCCGCCAGATCTGGTTCGGTCACCGCATCCCAGTGTGGTATCGCGGTAATGAAACGTATTGTGGGATCGAAGCGCCCGATGGTGATGGCTGGCAGCAAGACCCCGATACACTCGACACCTGGTTCTCGTCGGGACTCTGGACATTCTCCACCCTCGGCTGGCCCGACGAATCCGCCGTGGATCTCAAGACTTATCACCCCACTGTACTCCTTGAAACCGCCTATGATATCCTCTTCTTCTGGGTGGCGCGGATGATACTCATGTCCGAGTACTTCTTCGGGAAGGCCCCGTTCCAGACCGTCTATCTCCACGGTCTCGTGCGCGATGAGCAAGGTCGCAAGATGTCGAAGTCTCTCGACAATATCGTTGACCCCCTCGATGTGATCGCCGAAAACGGCGCCGATGCGCTCCGCTTAGCTTTAGTCGTCGGATCAACTCCCGGAAACGATCTGAAGCTCTCCACTGAGAAGACCATCGCGATGCGAAATTTCGTGAACAAGCTCTGGAACATGGGGCGCTACCTCACCTCTTCGGTCACACCCGAAAGCATCTGCTGGGACCAACCTGCTCGGCTGTCCGGACATCTCTCGCCTGCCGATACATGGATACTTGAGCGACTCGAGACAGTCCGGAGCACGGTCTCTCAACGACTCGACACCTACAACATCTCGCTCGCAGCCGAAACGCTGCGGGACTTCACGTGGAATGAATTCGCCGATTGGTATATCGAGATCCACAAGATCGAAAAACATGATACTGTCCTCGTCCATGTCTTCAATGAGCTCCTGAAGCTCTGGCATCCCTTCATGCCATTCGTGACCGAGGCCTTGTACACATCGCTTTACCCGAACGAGAAGTATCCGCTGATGGTTCAGCGCTGGAACACGCCAGCAGCCCCACATCAGCCAGACTCTGCCCCGACCGGCAACTTTCTCACCATCATCGACCTCATCCAGAAAATCCGCAATGTCCGTGCCGTCTACCATATCGATCCGAAAGAAACACTTTCGCTGACCCTCATCGGCGATGCAGTGACACTCACGCCGTTTACGCCCATCATCGAACGTCTCGGCCGAGTCGCTGAAGTTCTCATCACCGATGCTGTCGCTGCCCGACCGGCTGCGAGCGCCAGTATCATCGCTGGCGGCCTCCGGGCCTTCGTCCATCTCGGTGATGTGATCGATGTCGCCGCTGAAAAAGCGCGGCTCGAAAAAGAAACCGCCGAACTCAGAAAATATATTGCTGGATTGAAGACTCGTCTCGCCGACGCTGGCTTCACCGAAAAGGCTCCGGAAAATATCATCTCTGCTCAGCGCACCTCACTCGCCACCGCTGAGGCAAAGCTCATCACCCTCTCTCAGTCCATCCAAGAACTCTCCTCATAATGCCCATCCTCGCACTCATCTTTGGTTTCTTTGCGGCCACCGCCGCTCTCCTCGCTCAGGTGTTTTTCTCGCTGTTTCTCACCACACCACTGACGAACGCACCATCGCTCATCCTCCTCGTCGGGGCCGCCACGCTCGAAGAAGGAGCCAAGCTCGCGTTTCTCCTCCAGCTCGGGAAACGTTCACCGGATACCCTATCCTGGCTCCACGCCTCTCTCTTCGGTCTCGGGTTCGTCTCGGCTGAGATCGCCCTCGTCATGCTCTCATCATCCGCTCTCTCCGAGCCTACAAGCCTCGGGGCGATGGCCGGTATTCACCTCCTCGGCACCCTGATCATCTACAGTGGCCTCCGGCTCCAGGAAAGCTATAGCCTGAGTCCACTCGTCGGTCTCCTCGGAGCCATCCTGGTTCACACCCTCTATAATTCCTCGCTCTAAGGGCGGTATGCCCGGGCTTCTTGCCGGAGTGGCCAGGCTTCCTCTATACTAGGAGTATTGCAATACCAATTAAACAGCACCACCATGAAACAGAAACGCTCTTTTTTTGAACGACTCACCGGCGCACGCGAACTTGATGGTTCTCCTTCCTACAAGGAGGAGAGTGTCAGCGTCTACGCCCAAGAAGAAGAAACACCGCTCCAGATGAATACCGAGCCAACCTATGCTCCCGAACCAGAAGAGCCGTCCTGGAGCACCCCATCCTATACGGGTGGCGGCAGCATGGCCGATGACAATGCCGAGGGGCAGCTCACTATCGATGTCTACCAGACGGAAAACGACATCGTCATCAAGTCGACCATCGCCGGGGTAAAGCCCGAGGACCTCGATGTCTCTATCAACAACGACATGGTCACCGTCAAAGGCGAGCGCAAGAACGAGGAAATCGTCGAGAGCGGCAACTACTATTACCAGGAGTGCTACTGGGGTTCTTTTTCCCGCTCAGTCCTCCTCCCTGTCGATGTCATCCCCGAAAAGGCTGATGCGGCACTGAAGAACGGCATTCTGACGATTCGTCTCCCCAAGGCTGATACGACCAAAACAAAGAAGATCCAGGTGAGAGGTTTCTAATTATCGCATGCCCATTCGCGTTGTTCGGTATCTTCAGCTGTTGTATGCGGCACCTTTTGTTGCTCTTGTTTTTCTTTGTCCCGGAATTGTCCGAGCATTCACGATTCCGGATGACCTGACCCTGCAAACTGATGCCTTCGTCCAGATTATGGACCACACCGAGGTCCTTTCCTGGTATACCGATAAGACGCATCTCACCTACGAACCAGGAAAGTCGCCTGAGTTTGAGGATACGACTCGGGCTTGTGATCCGCTCCCGAGTTTCTGCGACGCCTTTCTCTCGCGCGCCACTCGCAGTCACATCGTCCTGGCTCATTCGCTCGAACTCCTCCCTGATCGACTGAGGATGAGTATCGAGAGCTTCGCCGACAAAGCCGACCGCGACCCGAAAGATGCTCGCCTCACTGTCCAAGACGCCTCGGTCGCCATCGCCGTACCCGCAGAAAATGGCATCACAGTAGACATCGAAGCGAGTCTGGCCCAATTGGAATCTGCTCTTCGCTCCGCTCAACAGGCCACCCTGACCATCCGGCTCCCGAGCATCGTCACGTCAGCCAAAGTCTCGGCCGAAACACTCTCTAGCCTTGGCATCACCGAGCTCATCGGGACGGCCACGACGAACTTCCGTGGTTCGCCGAAAAATCGCATCTACAACATCACTCGCGCCATCCAAGACTTCGACGGTGTCATTATTGAGCCTGGCGCGACTTTCTCCTTCGTCGATCATCTCGGAGAAGTCGACGGCGAACACGGCTATCTCCCTGAACTCGTCATCAAAAACAACAAGACCGAGCCGGAATTCGGTGGCGGCATCTGCCAAGTCTCGACGACGGTCTTCCGCGCTGCCCTCCAATCTGGTTTGAAAATCACCGAACGCCGGAACCACGCCTACCCCGTCCAGTACTACAAGCCCTATGGCATGGATGCGACCGTCTATGTCCCCCGGCCGGACCTGAAGTTCACCAACAACACCCCCGGAACCATCCTCCTCGTGCCAGAAATAAACGGCACCCTCCTCACCTTTTCCATGTATGGCACCCGAGATGGCCGCACCGTCACCATCGATGGGCCGCATATCCTCGAAAGCCACCCAGATGGCAGTATGAAGACCGTCTTCACCCACACGGTGAAGGATGCCTCGGGCAATACGCTCATCGATGATATGTTCTGGAGTAATTACAAGTCGCCGAGTCTCTTCCCACATCCGGGTGATGAACCGAACTACACCACGAAACCGAAAGGCTGGTCGGAGAAGCAGTGGCGCGATTATAAGAAGATCCACCCCTAAAGATCGCCATTTGACAGCTATTCGGTGTTCCCGGTACCATAGCTTTATAGTTCCTACCAGAGAGGAGGTGATCCCTGTCATTCGCTCCGCAGTACCCTGAACGCCAGCGCGCGGCTTGGGCCCGCGAAGTGCGAGCGTCCGCTCTCATCGGCCCATTGGCCACACCCTCCCCATCAACTCCTTCGAGGAGATCATGATGAAACACATCGCTCCCGCCCCGCGTGGGTCTCCCTGCCGTGGTAATGGCACAGATTTCCGCGTCGATGCTGCCGAAGACCACCCGACCGCCACCCCTGCCGGCACCATGGGCCCCGACAACCCGGCCTGGGCCTTCGGCAAGACCATCGGCGCCAAGGGCGAGACTTCGGCCAGCTGATCGAGAGCGAGGACCATGATCTTGCACAACCGCGATCCCACGGATGTCTGAATAGGCATCCCCCACCGAAGAGCCCTGACTCGCCCTGAGCCAGCCCACAACCCGAGGACCCTGAACCGCTGTTCAATGGGTCCTCCTTCTTTATATTGACGCCGGCGCCCTTATTCGCTAAGCTGGAACCACTGTCTGACAGTGTGTTTTTTATTGGGTGCGTAGCTCAGTTGGTAGAGCAGTGGCCTCTTAAGCCAACGGTCGAGGGTTCGATCCCCCCCGCACCCACATTCCATTCTCCTTTCACAATCCTTTTCTGCTAGAGCGTATCTCAAAAATATCTTGGTGACGATCAAGTATCTAGAGTGGTGGCTATCGTCTAATGGTAAGACAACGGTTTGTGGTACCGTGAACGAGGGTCCGATTCCCTCTAGCCACCCCTGTGGATATTTGATTGCCCCGCTCGAACCGTCCCTGTAGCTCAATGGATACCTGCCTACCGGCAGGCAGGGAGCAGGAGTCTTCTAAAAATTTTTTACAAAAGAATACGCCCCGATAGCTTAATGGATAAAGCAGGACTCTTCTAAGGTCTTGATGGGAGTTCGATTCTCTCTCGGGGCACAGAATATGAATGTTCCCTGCCTGTTTACCGGCAGACAGGCTTCCAGGGATACAATATGACCTACACGTCATCGGACAGGAGACTGGGATCCTGCCGGCGAGCATGCCTCTCGGAAGTGTCCTTGCTTCCTGACCAGGAAGCACCCAACCACCGCATCAACCCAGCTGGCTCGGGTGATGATATACTGAGGGAGTAATCCCTAAGCATACGCTATGTTCTCCAAGACCTGTGCGACAGCGCCCTGGACCCCGACAGTTGCGCGCGTGTTTCTTGCCCTGTTATTCGTGGTGGCTGGTTTCGGTAAGCTTACTGGGTTCGATGCGACTGTCGGCTATGTCGGATCGCTCACCAACGAATCTGTCGCGCCACTCCTCACTGTGCTGGCCATCATTTTCGAGTTCGGTGGCGGGCTAATGCTTCTCTTCAACTGGAAATCTGCCCTCGCCGTCGATATGCTCATCGCCTTCACGGTTGCCGCGACTATTATCGGTCACACGACATTTACTGGAGACGCGATGAAAGACCAGACGCAGTACACCATGATTCTGAAAAATCTCGCTATCGTGGGGGGGCTTCTCTTCATGGCGCGCCATATTTGCCACCATGAACGGTCAACCGAAATGGAAGCTGCCTAGGCGCACTCCCCTCTGGCTAGTATCATGTATCGAACAAAACTGCCCACACGGGGCAGTTTTTTGATTTCTCTGAGAATATACTCTTAACCTGGCTAGGACAAGACTTTGTCGACGATTCCGTAGGTTTTCGCCTCTTCGGCGGTCATGAAGTAGTCCCGATCCGTGTCATGTTCGATCTTGGCCAACTTCTGTCCCGTATGCTTCACGAGGATTCGGTTCAGCCGATCACGCACCTTCAGGATATGCCGGGCATGGATATCGATATCCGTCGCCTGCCCCTCGACACCTCCCAGCACCTGATGAATCATGACTTCCGCATTGGGCAACGTGAAGCGCTTCCCTTTGGCCCCCGCCGCGAGCAGTACGGACGCTGCCGACGCTGCCAGTCCGATGCAGATCGTCTCGACATCAGGCTTCACATGCTGCATCGTGTCATAGATAGCCATCGCCGAGGTGACCGACCCGCCGGGGGAATTGATATAGATCTTGATATCGTCCTTGGTACTCTGTGACTGGAGGAAGAGCAGCTGGGCGATGACGGTATTGGCGACGCCATCGTCGATCGGCGAGCCGATGAAGATGATCCGGTCCTTCAGGAGCCGCGAATAGATGTCATAGGCCCGCTCCCCCATGTTCGTCTTCTCGATCACCATCGGCACGAGGTAATTGTTCTGGACAGATGACATAGACATTGGTAATTTATCAAGTCCCGACAGTCTACCATGTTTAACGTATACCTTCAAGCCAGGTCAATACCTTTTCATTCACCATTTGCCCCCGCACGGACGTATAGAGCTTGCCCATATCGATCTTCTCCTCGATTTGCTTGGTGTTTTTGTAATACTGGAAGACCTTGTTCATTTCGGCTTCGACCGCTTCGGTGTCGACATCGATCGACTCATCGGCGGCGAGTTTCTGGAGGACGAGTTCCGCTGCGACTCGCTTCTTGGCCTGTGGTTCCCACTCGAGGCCGAGCTCTGCTTCCGACTTCTTCGTCTCGGTCAGATATTTCTCCCACTCGAACCCCATCGATTCGACCTGTGACCGAAACTGCAAGAGCATGCGCTTCGCCTCTTCCTCGACGAGGACAACTGGGTACTCCATGTCGGCCGCAGCAATCAACGCATCGAGAATGAGCGTCCGCTGCTCTTCTTTAGCCGCGCGCTGTTTCTCCTCGAGCATTCCTTTTTGCATATTCTCCTTCACGGCTGCGAGACTCTCGAACTTGCCGATCGTCTGAGCAAAAGCATCATCAATCGCCGGTATCTTCTGTTCCTCGACCGACTTCAACTTCACCGCAAACGTAGCCGGTTTTCCAGCGAGGTGTTTGGCATGATACTCTGCGGGGAAAGTCAACTCGAACGTCTTTTCTTCTCCGCTCGTCAGACCGATGATCTGGTCCTCGAAACCTGGGATGAAAGCGCCCGAACCGAGTACAATGGCGTGATCCGTACTCGTACCACCCTCGATGATCACGCCGTCAACCGTCACCGTGAAATCAACCTTGGCCGTATCACTCAGAGCAGCAGCTCGATCAACGGGCACGAAACTGGCGCGCATCTTGGCCAACTCGGCGAGCTCTTTGTTCATTTCTTCGTCTGTGACCGAGATGTGTTTCTCGGCTGCCGCCGCATTAATCTTCGCGACATCTTTGCGCCATTCTCTCAGGACTATTTCCGGTAACACATCAGTCGTAATGGTGAATACCAGCGGCTCATCAGCCTTCACGGCATCAAATTTGATTTCCGGTCGACCGATCGCCTCTGCCTTGGCTTCCAGGAGCGCCTGCGGATAGGTGTGATGGACCGCATGCTCCGCCGTCTCGATGAGAATCGCTTCCTTCCCAAAACGCTGCTCGAGCATCGCTTCTGGCACTTTTCCCTGGCGGAACCCGGCCATATTCACATTCGCCGCCAGGTGTTCGACCGCGTGTTCACGATGTGTCTGCCACTCCTCCCACGGGAGCGTCACGGTGATTTCCCAGCGTGAGGCAGGGAGCTTCTGTACTTTGACTTCCATATGATGTCTTCCGATCAGGCTGAATTACTTCTTCCCAAACTCCTTCGCATAGAGCTTCACCGAACGCTTCACGGCAGCCAGCGCATCCTTGCGGCCTTTGAAACCGTGAACCGCGACCTCGTTCTTCTTCCCCTTCAGAACCTTGTAGGTCTCGAAGAAGTGCTGATATTCTTTCAAATTGTGCGTGTTTACATCCTTCAGGTCTTTCACATCATCCCAGCGCTTATCGTCAACCGGCACCGCGATCACCTTGTAGTCAGAGTCCCCTCCGTCGATCATCTCCATGATAGCGACTGGCCGGGCATTCACGAGGATGCCGGGCGCGAGCGGGAAGGTCGAGAGCACGATGACATCGAGCGCATCACCATCGTCCCAGAGCGTTTGCGGCGCAAAACCGTAATCAAACGGGTACGGCGCCGCTGAATAATTGGCGCGGTCGAGCTTGATCAGCCCGGTTTCCTTGTCGATTTCATACTTGTTGGGCGAGCCCTTGGGAATCTCAATGATGACATTGATCTCCTCGGGGGCATTGTCGCCAAGTTTCACATCATGCCACAAGTTCATAGGAGTAAGAGATTAAAGGTTAGGTTAGAGCTGAAAGAATACTGTTCTTTTTATTCTTTCTCCTCTGCAACAGCTTCCGGAGAAGCTTCGGCCGAGATCGGGGTGACTTCGGTTGCTTCCGGTGCGGTTTCAGTGATGGACTCATTCTCAGCTAGTGCCTCTGTTTCAGTCTCCACCTCTGCCCCGGAGACTTCCTCTTCCTCCGGACTCTTTACATCGATGCGCCAGCCGGTGAGCTTGGCCGCCAGTCGGACGTTCTGCCCGCGCTTGCCGATCGCGAGCGACAACTGGTCCGCTGGGACCGTGACGATCGCCTGCTGCTCCGCCTCACGCAGCTCAACCGACAGCACTTTCGCCGGTGAGAGCGCCGCGCTGATGAATTTCTGCACATCCTCGTTCCATTCGATGATATCGACTTTCTCTCCGCCGAGTTCATCGATGACGGTCTGGACACGTGTCCCCTTCTGGCCGACACAAGAACCGATCGGATCGACACCATCCTCATTGGCCAAAACCGCGATCTTGGTGCGGCTCCCCGCCTCACGGGCGATCGCTTTGATCTCGACCGTTCCGGTGGCGATTTCTGGCACTTCGAGTGTGAAGAGGTGGCGGACCATCTCGGGATGGGCGCGCGACAGGATCAATCCTGGCCCCTTCGGATCGGATTCGACACGGGTGAGGAAGACTTTCAGATGCTGACCCATGCGATAGTTCTCCCCCGGGATCTGCTCCGACGGAAAGAGAATACCGGTGGACTTACCGAGATCGACAAAGACATTGCGGCCTTCGATGCGCTGGACGATACCATTCACCGCCTGACCTTCCTTCTCCTTGTATTCAGTGAACATCGTTTCGCGCTCTGCCTCACGGATCCGCTGGATGATGACCTGCTTGGCCGTCTGCGCGGCGACCCGGCCGAAGTCTTCATGACTTTCGAGCGGGATTTCGATGCTGTCGCCGATAACGGCATCCTGCTTGATGAGCTTCGCCTCGTCCAGCGTCAGATCGCGCTCAGCATTGAAGCGCGGCAGTCGCTCCTCGTCGGTCTCGCTTGTCTCGATAACCAGCTCCGGACGAGTACCTCCCTGCTCTGGTACACCTTCTTCTGTCTCTTCTGGTACGGTGAAGTCCCGCAAGGTCTCATCTACGACTTCCTTCACGAGGAAGAAATCCGCCGACTTCGTCACTTCATCAAACTTCGCTTTGATGACTTGGCCTTTCTTGCCGTAGTCCTTCTTGTAGGCCGCCGCGAGCGCCGCCTCGACGATTTCAAACACTTTTTCACGCGGGAGATTCTTTTCTTCGGCGATCTGCATCACCGCACTACCGAATTCGCCGAGCCGGCCCGAGAGGCTTTCTGACTCACTCGCTTCTACTACTTTCTTCTTAGCCATATTTCTGGTTTACACCAATTATTTACTGAACAAAAAGGGATTTCCGACAAAAAAAGCCCGCTTCCGCGAACTTCCACTCCCTCACCAACTTACACGCCTATTGTACAGCGAGAACACAGTCTTGTCAATCAATACTTCGCAGCATTTTTTGATGTCAAAAGAATCTATTATTTTGCTTTATCCAAGCCACAAACGAATACCTCTTTTGGATTGACTTTCTGACTGTTTTATGCTAGAATGGACTGTTGTGAAATTTGGGTCGGTACCCGCGCACAACCGAGCGGCAGTACGTTGCTTGTGGGTACCTTTACAATCAAATGTACTACTACTTGATCGAAAGATCAGAAGGAGATCATCATGGCAGATTTCTCATTCAAAGAAATCAACCGAATGTTGGGCATTAAGGAATGGGGCGACATTGGCCTAGGAGTCATCCGGTATATCTTCGGTAAGCGTGAAGCGACCCCCAAAAGCAGTGAAGGGGGGCCAGGCGGACCTGAAACCATTGCGGAAAACGCCTCGCGCGAGGGGGAACTCAACTCCCTCCACATCTGGTTGTCCACTCTCTGGGTGGATGATGCCACGCGAGCGATTAACTACCAGGTAAAGCCGGAGGAATGCGACCTGTTCGAGAAAATCGTGGCGAAGCTCCCGAATGGAGCCATCACCATGCTTTTGAGGACAATCGCGGCCGAAGTCACGCCTATCCACCACCAGAAAACAACCGGAAACACCGAGATTGAGGATCCAAAAAACCCTGCAAAGGTGAAGCAGATTCCAATTCTGGTAAAGTGGGAAGAGCTGACTGGCCTGAAAGGTCAGCAGGTCGTAAACGCCCTAACTTGGCGCGCTACAGTGGGCCAAGGTACGGAGGATGAGCGGGTTGAGGCAGTCGCCAAGACCCTGCTAGGTATGCACGTCCTCGACAACGCAAAGGACACTGCAGCAGCCGGCCTCAATGCTACCAAAGAAAAGGCAGCGAAGGTCTGGGGCAGGCTGCGGGAATGGTACGGTGAGCATGACACGGATATCCACCTTACAACAGCCAGGTATCTCCTCAAGGACTACAAGATCGGCGAAGGCAGCGATGCTCGACCCGCGATTGATGTCCTGCTCGAGAGTGATGAAACACTCGAGTGGATCCAGAAGATCGACGCAGCTGAAGAAAATCCCGCCGAACAGCGCGAGCTGCAAGAAGGGATGCAGCTTTGGCTGCAAGAGAAGGTCCTCGCCATCCGGAAGTGCAAGGGCGCTCTCCGCGATCAGGAACGGCGGCAGAATACCAGTGGCCAGACCAACGCAGAGCGCAGCGAGCGCCAATGGCGATTCATCTATATCGTCGGCGGCCTCGCGATCCTCACTGTGCTGATCATCGGTGGCTTCCAAGCAATACTGAAGTAATCGATAGCAGGCTCTTACGAGTCTGTTCGAGTAACCGTAAAGAAAAGGAGGGGCTATAATGGCTACCACACTCACCCCCTACGCCCGCGCAATGGCCGAACAGGCCACCGCAGACGTAGGTCGCATCAACCGACGGATCCGTTCTGCGGGTCTGAGATTCTGCTTCATCGTTGTAAGCGTCATCATGGTGGGAGTACTCCTCAAGTTCTTCCATCTGACCCCGCTCCTGTGGACACTGATGCTCGTCGTCATCGTCTACACGGGTGCGAGCCTCCTCGGCTACACGCTGGCTCTCACACCACCAGTGTGGATCTACAATCTCTTCCGCGGCACTCTCGGCGAGGAAAATGAGATACCAGAAGGCCTAGCGGCAGCAAAGCAGGCCACGAAGAAGCTCTGGCGCATCTGGCTCTGGGCGATGTCGTATTCGGCAGTCGCGTTGGAAGTCATCGCCCTCTGGAATATCGAGGACAATATATTCCTCGTCGTTCCAATCTTGGCGGTCGGCCTCCTGGTCATACTACTCTCCGTAGTACTGTTCCAAGAGAGTGTATTGTTCCCCTGGCTGATGTTCTGGATCAACTGTGCCCTGCTCATCACTATGCTCGGCATGGCCCTCCCGGGCAATGCCGGCATCACTGTCACGCGCTGGGTCGATCAGGCCCGGACAGCGACCAAAGCCCACAAGGCCGAGGATGACGCCAAGCGAGCAGTAGAAGAAGCAATCAACGCTGAGCGCGCAACCTGCTTCGCCAACATCAAAGAGAAGGCAAAGGGCAACCCGGCCAAAAAGGTTGCTCCAGTCCTCCCGACCCAGGCCGACTTCGCGCAATGCGAAAAGATCGGGTTCGAGGAAACATCTGGTTTCCACTGGTCACTACCGGCCTCCAAGCCAGATGCGGACACTGCACAGCAACAGTCCGGGGCGGCCTCCAAACCCGCTCCGGCAGTTGCGACGACACCAACGGAAACGGCAGTCACCCAGACTGCCTGGAGCTGCGATACGACCGTCAAGGTCGTCGACTACACGCCAAGCAATCAGCCTGGCGAGGTCGATATCGGCTCGCTCCCCGCGGGACGGTATGAAGTCACTGCCACCGGAAAGCGGCGGCAGATGTTCTTCGCCGGGACCGCAATGGACCCGGTGCCCACGCAACTCTGTGAGATGGACTCATACGGGCGTATTGGATTCTGCTGGAATCCGGACGGTCAGAAGGTCGTACGCAACATGAATGGCCAACCTTGGTTCGCACCGCCCAATGTTCCGGGCAGTGAACCACTCCTCATCACAGAGGAGCCGGGGGAAGCACGAGTACCTTATGGGGCGCTCGTCATCCAGGCGATGGGAGCACGTCTCCCCATCGCTCCCGCCAATCAGCGGACGCGGTTGAAATTCGACCAACCGTTCGCGGTCGCCCTCAACGTAAACCGGTATCAAGGAGTCCGGAATCATGAAGGGGACGGGACGCTCCGGGTTGAAATCCGGCAGTGCCACACCACCTGACAGCCAACAGCTGTCAGGAAAATCAGACGGGCTTCGCAAGTAACTTTGCGAAGCCCGTTTTTCTTTTTTCTTTACACCTTTTCGCCGCATCGCTAAAAGAAGCTGGCCACCTGACGGACGAGGACGAGCGCCGCCAAGGCAACCGCGATACCGATGATGGAATACTTCACAATCGACTTGCCGGTATCGATGCGATCCTCCTCCCCCGCGGCGGTCAGGTACATGAAGGCCCCGACGACGAGCATGATGAGCGCCACCACGCCGACGATAGAAAGGAGGAAGTTCAGGACATTGGTTGCGATCTCGATGAGGGTGAGGCTGGTCCCGACACCCGCTGGCAGTGCCGCATCCGGTCCGGTCCAACCGAGGATCTCGGATATCTGACGAAGGAAGGCTGGTGCCGCGATACCGATGGCGAGACCGATGAGCGCTGCGGTGATGCATTTTTTGGCGGTCTCGATGCGGCCGGATTCACCGCCCGAGGTGATATACATGAAGGCGCCGATGATGATGAAGATAAGTGAGAGGATCACGATGAAACTCTGGAGAAAGGTGAGCACCCGCCCGAGGAGGCCGTTCACCGTATTGTACGAGAGTGGGTTGGAAATACTCACGGAGATGGTCCCACCAGTCGGACCGCCGACACCTGTCCCCGTCCCGCCAGTCGGACCACCGACGCCTGTCCCCGTTGCTTGGCAACAAAGATTCGAACCGGCACAAGTAAGTGACGAGTTGGTAGTACCTGTACACGATCCGATCGGTACACAGCTCAAACCAGTTCCGACACAGGTCTGGGCTGATACTGTTTCGGTGGAGAGCAGGCCAAGGAAACTGAAGCAGAGAAAGAATCCGAGTACTGGCAGCAGAAGTCCTTTTTTCATACGAAAGATAATCGGCCTTGGGGATTAAAATGGTGTCGTGCTGGCGTTCAGCAAATTATTGATCGCCATGATGAGGACACGGCCCGAGAGGGCGACGACGACACCGATGATAGAGTATTTCATGTTGCGTTTGGCGGTCTCGACCATTCCTTCATCCCCGGCTGATAACAGGTACTGCATCCCCGAGATGACAAATCCCAGGACGGCGATAAAGCCCAGGACGGCGAGCATCCAGTTCATCACTCCCATGATGATAGTCGCCAATGGCTGACTAGAGAGACCGGTACCAGTTGGAAAACATACTCCAGCCGTCATAGCATACCCAGTGGGACAGCCAGTCGCTGCCACTGGTTGAATCCACGTCACCAGAAGAAAGACCGCAACCACAAAAGCGGGAAGAATTTTTTTCATACTCACAGATACCGACATACGCTGATTTTTGTATTTATGTTACGCACCCGTCAGAAAAATCCTGAAACCACGCTCTTAGAAATTTGTTCCGGCGTTGAGCCAGTTATTGATGGCAAAAATAGCCACATACCCACCGAGAGCGACGATGACGCCGATAATGGAGTACTTCATAGCATTTTTCGCCCGCTCAGCCATACCTTCATCCCCCGCCGCCAAGAGGTATTGGATTCCTGAAAGAACAAAGCCCATGACCGCGATGAAACCAAGAACGGCGAGAAGCCAGGACAGAGTATTGGAGATGATGCCGTACACACTCGAAACAGGAAGATTGGAATTCGCGACATTGGTTTGTCCTGCTATCCAACCCGTCGCTGTGACGATGTTCGGAAGAAACGTGATGGCCGCCCCGAGTACAATAAAAACCAGTTTTTTGTGCAACATACTCACCGAATACGGTTAGCTTATTTAGCCTCCCTTCTAGTATACCACTACATGAGCATCGTCTGTACACCCCCAGTCCGGATGAAAAGAAAACAACCCCGCTCTGGCGGGATTGCCTTTCTCTTTTCGATCGAAAAGAACACTAGAAGTTCGCTGATGTCCCGAGCCAAGCGTTGACAGCTTGGATGATCACGTAGCCCATGAGGGCGACGATGACGCCAATGATGGAGTACGTCATGGCGCTCTTCGCCTTCTCGATCTGTGTCTCGTTGCCAGCAGCGGTGAGATAGAGAATGCCCGATATCACGAAACCGATGACCGCGATGAAACCGAGGATGGCCAGGAGCCAGGACAGGGTTGACGAGATAATCTGGTAAATCGTTCCTGTCGGCAGTCCGGATGACTGATAGTTCGTCGTCCCCCGATCAGCCCAGCTACCATTTGTCAGCGCTAACGCTGTGGCTGGGGCGAGCAGCACGAGACCGTTCACCGCACCGATAGCCAATTTTTTGAATTTTTGCATAACCTCTCACCCCCTTTCTTTTCTCTCGTCAGTCTGACTGACAAGGATTTTTTATTTTTGTGTTCAACCAGCGACAAACGTCGCAATCGTCCGGATGAGGACATAGCCCCCGAGCGCGATGACGATGCCGGTGATGGCCGCGAGCGTCGCTTTCTTGGCGAGGGCGATCTGACGCATGTCACCCGCCGCGAAGAAATACAAGAGCCCCGCAATCACTAATCCAATGATAGCAACTACACCGATGATTGACAATAAAAAGTCAAGGATCTTGGCCAACCCAACCGACAGAGGTTGGGCTTCATCGATCACGCCGGCGAAGACGCTCCTCGGAAAGAGAGTGCTACTGAAAATGATACTGCCTATGATAGGTCTGAACATATTGGTCGGAAAATGCAGAGCGGCGAACGTTTAGGGGTGAGCTGATTTCGCTTTCAGTTTTTTGATCATAACTGTTAACAGTTTCTGTACCTCATCCAGAAGGGCAAGTGATCGCTTCAGACTCATATCCGGATAAATACCACAGACCAGGCGTATTTGAGTTTCAAGTTCCGCTGCCGAAGCATCGGCGACAGACAAGAAGTAGACATACTCACCCAGTCCCTTCCTTTATATAGCCTTCAGCAATATTGGAAGGATATAGAAACTGCAGAACGGCACATCTGACTTCATCAAACCATACTGTTCCGATTTTGGCAGTGCTTCTGTACCCAAATAAACGGCCCCAGCAAGTTCCATCGATCGTTGCCAGACGATAAGCTCTTCGAAAGAGGCTAGAGGTGGGCATAGCATTTTCCTCATTCTCCCCTCTCCGCTTTACCCCACCTTATGGTGTCGGGCCATTCAAGAGAGATTCACCTTGGCTCGCGGCGGGGTTGGTCGGAGCAGCGGTCGCCGGCGTGACCGGACCGGGCTCAGCGAGACTATTGCCAGCGGGAATATTGCCCTTGCCCGAGCGGAGGTTGTCGATCACCTGAGTGATCTGGGCACGGGTCTGTTTCACATTGGCCGAAGTTCGCTCGTCTTCCGGAATAAGTGTGAGGATTTTCTCATATTCCGCCATCGCAGCTTCACGCTTGTTTTGGGCCTCATAGAGGAGGCCGAGCGAGAGACGGACGTCGATCAGCCGGTCATTGGCATCGAGCACCTGCTTGTAGAGGTTTTCCGCCTGAGTTCGGTCCCCTTCGGCATTGCGCTCCTGATAGAGGAGGCCGAGGTTGTACCGGAATGAGAGGTTAGTGGGCGCCAGTCGGATAGCTTGCGAAGTCGCGCTTATCGCTGCATCGTAGTCCTTCAATCGCGAGTGGATAACTGCGAGGTTGTAGTGACCGATGGCGAGGTCAGCTTTCTTCTCAATCGCCTGCTCAAAGAGCCCCTTCGCTTCGTTCAAGAGTGCCGTCTTTTCAGCTCCATCCGGCTTCCCATCAGCCGAGAGGCGCTTGATCTGGCCGAGCTTGATCGCGAAGAGTGGGTTCTGAGGCTCAAGCTCGAGCGCTCGGGTATACATCTCTTCGGCTTTGGGCAGGGCATCAGTCGCAAAGATACTGGCGTTTTCATAGACGAGGCCGAGAGCTTCGGTCGCTAGGACGTCGTTTGGCATCAGGTCCTTGGCTCGGAGTCCGGCTGCGACCGACTCACGTACCGTGAAGGCGATCCGGTTCACATCGCGCTCATCAGCGTTCTTACCACCTTCGGCATTGGCGACGGCCATGTATTCCTGTGCGATGCGCGTATAGTACCGCCCCTCCTGCGGGTAAAGCTGGATCGCTCGCACGTACTTTGGAATCGTACCGTCAATCGAGGCCGGCTGTCGGGTAGCCACACCCGCCGAGACATCCGCGAGGAAGACCTTACCCATGAAGACAAAGATGAAGGCCACACCCGCCGAGACCACCATGAAGACGAACGCGAGAGCGAGGGCGAACTTGGGCGTCGCACGGAATGACAATTCCCAATAGCGTTCCTCTGAGCCACTTTCTTGGAGGAGCGTCGCGAGGGCAAGAGCCGAGAGGATGACGCCGAGGATGAGTATCGTCGCATTTATCGGCGAGACGAAACCCGCGACGAAGAGCATCACCGTGACTGACCACAAGCCCAGTGAGGCGATTTTATTCTTGGCCTTGTCCATGGTCAGGAGATAGAGACCGATAGAGAGGAGCGAGAACCAGACGATGAGCATGAGTATCGTCCCGACAACACCTATCGTGGCAAGGGCTTCGGCGACGAGGCCAGTCCCTTGATAGAACCGGAGGGTGTAGAGTGCATTACCATTGAATTCCTGCGGACGGAAGAGCGAGAAGTCATATCCATAGGTCGCCAGACCGGAACCTGAGAGGAAATTGGCACTGAGCGATTCCTGAACCACCTGCCAGGAAAGCTTCATATTCGGTGTCACTTCAACCGGGAGCGTCGCCTGAGCCAGGTTATTCCTCCCAATCATGAGGAAGGCAAGGACGATGACGAAGATGACCATCGGCATCCACGTCAATTCCTGCACCGGCCGGACGATCTGAGCCAAGATATAGATCAGGAAGAACCCGAGTCCACCGAGCACCACCGCCCACGTCACAAACGGGTAGAGCGCGATGAGGAGGAACAAGTCCAAGAGGAGCGCCACACCAAGCACCACCGCACCTGAAATCCGCAGCCCACGTGAGGCGCCTGAGCCGTCACGGAAGAGGAGGAAAAGTGCCGTCACCATGAGTGGTACGAGCAGGGCGAGGTAGAGGGTCAAAGTCGACATGGAACCAATCAGGGAGAGCGGAGCGATCGCTTCAAAGCTCGCTGGAATGAAGTGAATCTTCATAACGACGAGGAAGCTCCAGACGATGACCAAGACACCCGAGGCGAGAAATGCCGTCAGCATGAGGTTGCGCCGCCTTTCGGTGAAGTGACTCAGGATGAAGAAATAGGCCAAGACGAGCGCGGTCAGGCTGATGAAACCACGGGACGGATCACCGAAGAAGCCCCAGAAACTATGCCATCGGTCAACCGAAAAGACCGTCGCCACGATCGCAAATAACCAAAACAGGAGGATCGGGATATCGAGTGGGGTACGGCGAACCCGCATCTCACCAGTCATGACGCCCTTGGACACCCACGCGACGAGGCCGATGAGGAGACAGAAGTAGAAAAAGATTTGTTTCTCGAAGGCGATGCCCTGGAATGTCAGGCCTGTGAAGAATACCGGTACACCGAAGAAGAGAAGCACGAGCACCGCGGTGATAATAAAGTCGAACGCTTTCGAAGTGCGCGCCTTCGTGACTTGTCCGCCGACAGCGCCCGGTCGGATCACGGCATCGGCACGGGGGACGACATCATTCGGTCTCTCGTTAGGGTTATTGGAAAAATTCGCCTGACTCCCAAAACGCGCAAAGGATGGCTTTTCTGATGCCTGCATAGCGCAATAGTTTAGGTTATACGGTAATGACGCTATTATACGCCACCCCAAATGACGACGCAAGAAAGCCAAAATCACCAAAAGAGCCCTCGATCATGATCGTCAGGTGCCATCGAATATACGCCCATCGTACGGCCACCGATCGACTGTGTTTCTCGTCAGAAAATCCGCAGCGCGTTTGCCAAAGGGTGACCACTTCCTCTATCATACGGTGTAACGCAAAAAGCGCTTCTCAAAAAGCGCTTCGTGCGGAATGTCGGTTCACTTCAGGAGGAGTTTTAATGACTATACTTCCTGAAGTTTAGACAGGTGGTATGATCCTGTCTTGGGAGAGGAGGAGTGTTCGTGCTTCCACCCCTTCCCAAGACATGACTATCCCGCGCCTGGCCGAGCCCTCCCGAGAGCTCGGCTTGCTTTTTTTCTTTACGGTGATCGATTGATTTGATCCATATATATTTTCCTATGGTGTCGCTGCGGAGAATGTATCTTTTTGTTCGATTAGCCACCAGTCAACTTTTACCGCCTCATCGACCTTTTCCGAGAGCCGAATCTTGAACCCAACATAGTCCCCGTCCCCGTCACGCACCTTTTCGACCCAGCTAAAGGCATTCGGATTGCCTTTGAAACTCGTGAAGATACGCGAGCCGTTCACCATCGGGATCATCGCCTTGGTCCGGATCTCGATACTTCGTCCGTCCGAACCGGTCTCATCATCTTTGCCATCACCATCCGTATCCGTCACCACAGGCAATACCGTCGCCGTCCCGATAGTTGGTGCCTCTGCATCTGATACTTCAATCGTAATTCCGCCAGTCGCCAGCGACTTAGCACGGAGTGCCCCACCGAGGAGATCAACATTACCGAGCTCATCCTTGGCGATCATATTGCCGAGATCGAAGGCGTTGAAGAATTCGGTCAGCGTCCCCACCTGTGCCGTGAGCGTCACCATATCGGACTGGATACTGGTAAGATTGGCCGCGAGCGTGTTCTGGTCGAGTGCGATTTGTGCAGTCAATGTATCGAGTGTATCGAGCCGGGCGAGGTCACGAGCGAAGTACGTATCGTGTTCGGCGAGCTTCGCATCGATCTCGGTATCCTTTGTGGCGAAAGCCGTCAGGTTTGTACTCGCGAGCAAGAGCTGTTCGTCGACACTCGTCTGGAGTTCGGAAAGCGTCGTGATATTCGCTGTTGTCTGGAGGGAGAGATCAGCGATCTGCTGCTGTTCCTCACCGAAAAGCTTGCTCTTCACATCACCGAAGCGAGCGTACAGGCCGTGGACCGCACCATCCTCGAGATACTCATCCACATACGGGATGAGGAATTCACCCGCCTGAAGTCTTTGAGTGAGGTACTCTGGATGATTGGTCGTATCGAAGGGCAGCGCGTTTTCTAACTCGGTCTCAGCGTCACTGGTAAGTTTACTCAAAGGGGCCGTTTCATAGCTCGGGATCTGAAAGCCAGCCGTCTGGGCAGAGTAGTGCCAAGCGCCACCGTAGCGGAAATAGATGCGACCGTTGGTGGAATCGACACAGATCGTACCGTTGGTGTCACGCGTGAAAGTCGTATCGCTGCAGGCTCCAGCATTGACCTTGGTAGCCAAGCCGTCGACAGTAGCATCGAGCTCGACGTCGGATTTCACTGCGGACTGCGCTGTATCAAGACCGCCCGAACCGTTCGACTGCGCGTACACCGTGAGGAAGCTCGTCCCATCGATGGCCGCGGTGTAGCTCTCGACGGTCCCGGAAGTCGCCGCACTCGTCACCGGCATATCGATCCAGGTCACTGCTCCCGCGTTCTCATCAAAGGAGGTAGCGCCCAGGTTGAGGTTAGCGATGGTGGTGGTGCCGCTCGCGTCAATGACAAACTCATCCCCACTGGCGAGGCCATCACCCGAGTAGATCTTGAACTTGTCCGAGTCAGAGTCATCGATGCCGAGGGTGAAGAGGGGGGTGCCTTCAGTCAGTTCAAACTTGACGACGGGGTCATAGTCACCGGCATTGGTATTGGCGAGAGTAAAGATAGTGTCCGCTGCTCCAGAGGAGAGGACATCCAGAATTGTGTTGGGGGTGGCGTCCCCGATCCCGACCTGACCCGAGGCATCAATGAGGAAGGGGTCGGTGTCACTAGCGACATCATTGACGCGGAAACTCGTACCGGAGCCGGTGTTTTCGATCAGGGCGGCAACTTGAGTAGCCGCACCATTGGCGGTGACTTTGAAGGAGGTGGTGGTATTGAGGGCCCCGGTATCGGCGATGAGGAGGAGGTTGCCGGTATTGGCGGCATTGGAGCCAGAGAGGGTGATGGATTCGAGGGAGCCGGTGAAGGCGACGGAGGAGGAGGCGATGTTCACGGCCGAGCCGGAGGTGAGGGCATTGGCATTCACTTGCAAGAGACCCGTTGTGGTCGTCGCGGAGTTACCTGTAAGAGTGAGGAGAGAGCCCGTCGTCGTCATCACAGCAGCATCTGTGATGGAAGCCACTGTTCCCGTAACCGTGCCACTCGTCACCTGGAGCGAGTTGCCCGTACCGGCTGTTCCTGTGACTGCGCCCGTCGTAGTGATCTTGAGGAGCGCGCCTGCCGCCTGAGCTGCTGCTCCCGTCGGACCGACGATATTGATCGCCCCGCCCGAGGTGAGGACCGCGGCGCCATTCACGTTAATATTCTGAGCGTAGCCAGTGGTCAAACCAGCCGCATTCATAGTGAGGAGGCCAGTTGTAGTGGTGGCCGCATCAGCCGTTAGATCGAGGAGCTTGCCGGTCGTCGTCATGACCGAGGTATCTGAGATCGAGGCGAGGGTCGGGGTGATGGCTCCGTTGCCGGTCACCTGGAAGAGGGAGCCGGACCCCGCGCCCGTGGTGGAGTTCGTGATGGCCCCGGTCGAGGAGATATTAAGGAGGCCCGTAGTGGTATTCATCGTCGCCGCCCCGGTCGGACCATCGATGTTGAGAGCACCGCCAGTGGTGAGAACGGCTGCACCGTTCACATTGAGCGTCTCAGCATATCCCGAAGTCAGTGCATCCGCCGTATACGCAAAGCCTGTGGTCGTTGTGCCCGTGAACGACTGTGCCCAGGTATTGGTCGTTTGATTCAGGGTGAGGTTGGCATCGAGGTCGAGGGTGTCTTGGAATTCGGTGAAGTCGAGGGAGTCGGCGGTGACGGAGGAGGCGCCGATAGTACCGAAACTCGGGGTCGCGCCACCGAGAAGCACCTGGGTGCTCGTCCCTGCCGTCGCCTGAGCCAAAGTACCGGAACCGTTGGTATATAAGACACCGCCATTACTCGTGAACCCGCTGAAGGTGATGGTGCCGCTCGAGATGATGCCGGTGGCAGCCACAATCGCGCCGGTTGAATTCACTTGGAAGGCATCTCCATCTCCGACCGTAAAGAGTGAAGCAGGAGAGGTATCGCCGATACCGAAATTCCCCGAGGCGAGCGCAGTAATACGTGCAGACGAATCCCCGTAGAAAAGCAGCCCCATCGCATTATTCGCACTGCCATCTCCATCATAGAGAAATGACCAACTTGCCCTATTGCGTACCGTCTCGCTCCTACCGATTGGGGCTTCCACATACTGACCCGTCGTTATGTCTGGAACATACAATCCGGCTAACTTGTTATACGTACCCCCCGTGCTTCGTGAGACGTGCAGCGGAAGACTCGGTGCCGCCGTCCCGATCCCCACATTCCCTGTCCCATCAATGACGAAGGGGGAGGTGTCACTCGCCACATCATTCACGCGGAAGGCGAGGTTGCCGGTGCCGGTGGCATTGTGCTGGATGAGGAGGGAGGTGTTGGCATTGGCGGTACCCGTGTTCTGGAGGTCGAGGAGGGAGCCGGTATTGGCAGCGTTACTACCGGAGAGAGTGATGGTCTCCAGGCTCCCGGTGAGGGCGGCGGCGGCAGAAGCGAGGGTGAGGGCAGAGCCAGAGGTGAGAGCGTCAGCCGTATACGCAAAGCCCGTGGTCGTTGTGCCGGTGAAGGTCTGTGCCCAGGTATTGGTGGTTTGGTTCAGGGTGAGGGCCGCATCGAGGTCGAGGGTGTCTTGGAACTCGGTGAAGTCGAGGGAGTCGGCGTCGACTTCTCCAGCGGAGATAGAAGTCCCGAGCGTACTCGCAATAGTAATCGTATCCGTTGCTCCACCCGTTGTGGTGATACCCGTGCCCGCAGCGATCGTCAGGGTGTCGCCTTGAGCGATGGTCTGATTGGAACCTGAAGTGCCCGCCGCTGTGAACAATGTTCCTCCTGATACGACACAGGTGGAACAAGTAATGTCCCCAAGCGCCGAGACAGAGAGACCACCCGATCCCGAGACCGCAACCGTGCCTGAAGCGTCCGGGAAAGTGATCGTTTTGTCCGTCGTCGTCGGGTCGCTGATGACGAGGTAGGTCTCAATCGTATTGGCTGTACTCCCCTCAAAGGCAAAGCCAGATTGACCGAAGACACCGGCATTGGCCGCGAGGCCGACATCGCCGGTGAGGGCTTGCGAGTAATCGAGGCCGAGGGTGAGGGACGCCCCTTCACTCCCCGCGGAGCCGCCCGTGAGACCAGTCAGTACACTCGTCTGGGCATTGGCGACATAGTTGCCGGTGGTGTCGGTGGTGAGGGCGACGGCATCGGCCGCCACGGTAAGGACACCGGCATTGGAGATGGTTGCATCACTCGAGAGGGTGACAAAGGTCGGGACCCCGGAGCCATTGGCCACGAGAAGTTGAGCACTGGTGCCAGCGGCAGTGACTTGGACGGCACCGGTGCCATTGCCATAGAGGACGCCGTTACTCGTGAAGGTGGTGGCGCCGGTGCCGCCATTCCCGACAGGGAGTGTCCCGGTGACTTCACTGGCGAGATCAACCGAGGTACCGAGGGTCGAGGCGATGGTGATACTCCCTGCGCCTTCAGAAATAGTGATACCGGTACCGTCGGTGAGGGTGGCGAGGGTGTAGCCTGAGCCATTACCGATGAGAAGCGTGCCATTGGCCGCGGCTGAACCGTCGAGACCCGTGCCACCGTATTGAGCGCTGATAGCTGTGCCGTTCCAGGTCGCGCTTGTGAACGTCTGTCCCCCATCGATGGTGGCGACGGTACCAGTCAGATTCGGCAGGGTGATCGTCCGGTCGGCAGTCGGATTGGTGATGACGAGTGTCGTTTCATTCGCATCATCCGCGCCGGTGCCCTCAAAGAGGATTTGATTGCCGGTGGTGACATCGAAAACGAAACGCGCCGAGGTCGTGGTCGAGCCGCCGAAAGCAACATCGTCAGATGTCTGCGTGAGATACGTGAGCGTACCCGAATCGGTCCACTTCGAATTGCCGAGACCGCCCGCATCGACCCAGGTGAAGCCGCCCGTACCGGCATCATAGGTCAGCACATAGCCGCCCGTCGGCGCATTGGTTACCTCGAGATCGACTTCCTCGACGGTGTTATCGGTGATCTCACTCCCGTCCACACTCGTCCCCAAAGTCGAGGCGATGGTGATACTCCCGGCGCCATTCGTGACGGTGATGCCAGCGCCTTGAGTCAGAGCGGCCGCTACGGGAGCCACACCCGTACTGCCGATGAGGAGTTGACCATTGGTGGGAGCACTGGTCGTGGTGAGGAGGCCACCCGTACCGGAGTAGAGGAAGCTGTTGGCCGTGAGACTAGAGAAGGTGATATTGCCGGAGGAGGTGATGCCAGTCGCGCCCGTGATCGCTCCGGCGGCACTGATGTCGAGGGTTGGGGTATTGAGGAAAGTGGTGAAGTTTGATCCCCCACTGTTGGTGATAGCGATGGCATCGGTGACGATGGTCGTGCCGGATGTCGTCGTATCCGCATTGTCGAGGAGGAGGAGGGCAGAGAGAGCATTGTCGGTCGTATTGTTTGTGTCTTGATTCTGGATGCGGACGGCGTACTCGCTGTTGCCGGCGACAGATGGATTGTTGGTGAAGTTGACCGCCAGGCCCGTGACACCATTGGTGTTGGCGAGGGTGGATTGGGCATTGGTCAGGTTGAAGCTGACCGGAGTGAGGGCGGTGTTGGCGGTGGCGGTATTCGTCGTCGTCAGGTTGAGGGCACTCCCGGTGGTGAGCGAGGTGGCCGTATACGCAAAGCCCGTGGTCGTTGTGCCGGTGAAGGTCTGTGCCCAGGTATTGGTGGTTTGGTTCAAGGTGAGAGCCGCATCGAGGTCGAGGGTGTCTTGGAATTCGGTGAAGTCGAGGGAGTCGGCGTCGACTTCGCCCGCAGCGATGGAAGTGCCGAGGGTACTCGCGACCGTGATCGTGCCCGCGCCTTCGGTGATACTGATGCCGGTGCCGTCGGTCAAGGTAGCGAGCGTGTAGCCTGTACCATTACCGATGAGGAGGGTGCCATTGGCCGCCGCTGAGCCGTCGAGGCCGGTGCCACCCCGACTGACTGAGAGTTGGGCTTCCGAGGAAAGGGAAGAGGTGCCAGTCCAGAAGGCGACGTGACCCGATGTGCCGGTGCCTGAGATGCCTCCGACACCACTGACGGTGGCACACTGCCAGACATTGGTCGTATTGTTCCAAGAGAGGATTTCATTGTCGGCACACCCCTGAAGGAGGGCGAGCTCATTGGAGGACGCACCTTGGAACTCGAGGCCAGAGTTAGAGGAGGTAGAACCCGTGCCATCGGCGGAGTCGAGGAGATCAAGGGTGAGGGTGAGGGAAGCCCCTTCAGATCCAGCACTGCCTCCAGTGATGCCGTTGCCATTCGCAACATTGGCGACATAGTTCCCCGTCGTGTCGGTGGTGAGAGCGACGGCATCGGCGGCGATGGTGGCAACCCCTGCATTACTGATCGTGACATCGCTACTCAGCGAGACAAAGGTCGGGACCCCGGAACCATTGGCGACGAGGAATTGACCGGTGGTGCCCGCGGTGGTGACCTGGACGATGCCCGTACCATTGCCGTAGAGGACGCCATTACTCGCGAGGGTGGCTGCCCCGGTGCCGCCGTTTCCGACCGGGAGCGTCCCGGTGACTTCGGTGGTGAGGTCAACACTGGTGCCGAGGGTGGACGCCACCGTGATACTCCCCGCGCCATTGGTGACGGTGATACCCGTCCCTTGGGTCAGAGCCGCGAGGAGAAATTGTTGTTGGCATCGTGACCGATGAGAAGCTGCCCATTGGTGACGGCTGAGCCATCCACCCCGGTGCCGCCCCGAGAGACATTCAATTGATTCTCACCCGCGACCGTACTCGTGCCCGTCCAGTAGGTGACTTGACCTGTGGCTCCGGTGCCGGTGACTCCACCCGTACCGGCAATACTGGCACAACTCCAGACATCCGTCGTTTCATTCCAGGCTAAGACCTCATTGTTCGCACAGCCCTGAAGCAAGGTGAGACCCGTCGCGAGGAGTTGGAGGCCAGAGCCTGAGCTCGTGGTAGCGGAGAGGGCATCAGCGGAGGGTTGGAGGAGGATGCCCAGCGAGCCGCCTTCGGTCCCGGTCAGGGTGAGACCACCCGAAGCGGTGGCGGAGGAAACATAGTCGCCGGTGGTGTCGGTACCAAGGGCGACCGCATTGGCGGCGATCGTCACGGCACCGGAAGCAGCGAGCGTGGCATCACTACTCATGGAAACAAAAGTGGGGACTCCACTGCCATTGGCGACGAGGAATTGACCGGTGGTGCCCGCGGTGGTGACCTGGACGATGCCCGTACCATTGCCGTAGAGGACGCCATTACTCGCGAGGGTGGCTGCCCCGGTGCCGCCGTTTCCGACCGGGAGCGTCCCGGTGACTTCGGTGGTGAGGTCAACACTGGTGCCGAGGGTGGACGCCACCGTGATACTCCCCGCGCCATTGGTGACGGTGATACCCGTCCCTTGGGTCAGAGCCGCGAGGAGAAGTTGTTGTTCGCATCGTGCCCGATGAGGAGCTGCCCATTGGTGACGGCTGAGCCATCCACCCCGGTGCCGCCCCGAGAGACATTCAATTGATTCTCACCCGCGACCGTACTCGTGCCCGTCCAGTAGGTGACTTGACCTGTGGCTCCGGTGCCGGTGACTCCACCCGTACCGGCAATACTGGCACAACTCCAGACATCCGTCGTTTCATTCCAGGCTAAGACCTCATTGTTCGCACAGCCCTGAAGCAAGGTGAGACCCGTCGCGAGGAGTTGGAGGCCAGAGCCTGAGCTCGTGGTAGCGGAGAGGGCATCAGCGGAGGGTTGGAGGAGAATGCCCAGCGAGCCGCCTTCGGTCCCGGTCAGGGTGAGACCACCCGAAGCGGTGGCGGAGGAAACATAGTCGCCGGTGGTGTCGGTACCAAGGGCGACCGCATTGGCGGCGATCGTCACGGCACCGGAAGCAGCGAGCGTGGCATCACTACTCATGGAAACAAAAGTGGGGACTCCACTGCCATTGGCGACGAGGAATTGACCGGTGGTGCCCGCGGTGGTGACCTGGACGATGCCCGTACCATTGCCGTAGAGGACGCCATTACTCGCGAGGGTGGCTGCCCCGGTGCCGCCGTTTCCGACCGGGAGCGTCCCGGTGACTTCGGTGGTGAGGTCAACACTGGTGCCGAGGGTGGACGCCACCGTGATACTCCCCGCGCCATTGGTGACGGTGATACCCGTCCCTTGGGTCAGAGCCGCGAGGGAGAAGTTGTTGTTCGCATCGTGCCCGATGAGGAGCTGCCCATTGGTGACGGCTGAGCCATCCACCCCGGTGCCGCCCCGAGAGACATTCAATTGATTCTCACCCGCGACCGTACTCGTGCCCGTCCAGTAGGTGACTTGACCTGTGGCTCCGGTGCCGGTGACTCCACCCGTACCGGCAATACTGGCACAACTCCAGACATCCGTCGTTTCATTCCAGGCTAAGACCTCATTGTTCGCACAGCCCTGAAGCAAGGTGAGACCCGTCGCGAGGAGTTGGAGGCCAGAGCCTGAGCTCGTGGTAGCGGAGAGGGCATCAGCGGAGGGTTGGAGGAGAATGCCCAGCGAGCCGCCTTCGGTCCCGGTCAGGGTGAGACCACCCGAAGCGGTGGCGGAGGAAACATAGTCGCCGGTGGTGTCGGTACCAAGGGCGACCGCATTGGCGGCGATCGTCACGGCACCGGAAGCAGCGAGCGTAGCATCACTACTCATGGAAACAAAGGTGGGGACTCCACTGCCATTGGCGACGAGGAATTGACCGGTGGTGCCCGCGGTGGTGACCTGGACGATGCCCGTACCATTGCCGTAGAGGACGCCATTCGGGGTGAGGGTAGTGGCGCCGGTGCCGCCATTGGCGACCGGGAGCGTCCCCGTGACTTCGGTGGTGAGGTCAACACTGGTGCCGAGGGTACTCGCCACCGTGATACTCCCCGCGCCATTGGTGACCGTGATGCCCGTCCCTTGGGTCAGAGCTGCAGCTACGGGTGCCACACCAGTGGAACCGATGAGAAGTTGGCCATTGGTGGGAGCCGTGGTCGTGGTGAGGAGACCCCCGGTGCCCGAGTAGAGGAAAGAGTTTGGCGTGAGACCAGAGAAGGTGATGTTGCCGGAGGAAGTGATGCCGGTGGCTCCAGTGATCGCGCCAGCGGCACTGATGTCGAGCGTTGGGGTATTGAGGAAGTTAGTGAAGTTTGATCCTCCACTATTGGTGATGGCGATGGCATCGGTGACAATAGTTGTACCAGTCGCGGTGGTATCGGCGTTGTCGAGGAGGAGGAGAGCGGCGAGCGCATTGTCCGTGGTATTACTTGTTGATTGATTCTGGATCCGGACGGCGTACTCACTATTGCCCGCGGCAGACGGATTGTTGGTGAAGTTCACCGCCAGACCAGTAACACCATTGGTGTTGGCATTGGTGGCTTGAGCATTGGTCAGATTGAACTGAGCTGCCGAGAGAGCGGTATTGGTCGTGGCGGTATTGGTCGTGGTGAGGTTGAGAGCACTTCCCGTAGTGAGAGACGTCGCCGTATACGCAAAGCCTGTAGTCGTGGTCCCGGTGAAGGACTGGCTCCAAGTATTGGTGGTTTGATTCAAGGTGAGAGCAGCATCGAGATCGAGGGTGTCTTGGAACTCGGTGAAGTCGAGAGAGTCGGCGGTCACGCCACCCCCGCCTCCGCCCCCGATGGTATTCCATGTCGGGACGCCACCAGCGAGGATGAGGACCTGGCCATCTGAACCAGCTGTGAGCTTCGACAAAGTACTTGTCCCGCTGGCATAGATCACGTCACCAACAGCATAACTCCCGATTCCCGTCCCTCCTCTACTCACTGAGAGTTGATTCTCCCCTGCGACCGTACTCGTGCCCGTCCAGTAGGTGACTTGACCTGTGGCTCCGGTGCCGGTGACTCCACCCGTACCGGCAATACTGGCACAACTCCAGACATCCGTCGTTTCATTCCAGGCTAAGACCTCATTGTTGGCACAGCCCTGAAGCAAGGTGAGACCCGTCGCGAGGAGTTGGAGGCCAGAGCCTGAGCTCGTGGTAGCGGAGAGGGCATCAGCGGAGGGTTGGAGGAGAATGCCCAGCGAGCCGCCTTCGGTCCCGGTCAGGGTGAGACCACCCGAAGCGGTGGCGGAGGAAACATAGTCGCCGGTGGTGTCGGTACCAAGGGCGACCGCATTGGCGGCGATCGTCACGGCACCGGAAGCAGCGAGCGTAGCATCACTACTCATGGAAACAAAGGTGGGGACTCCACTGCCATTGGCGACGAGGAATTGACCGGTGGTGCCCGCGGTGGTGACCTGGACGATGCCCGTACCATTGCCGTAGAGGACGCCATTCGGGGTGAGGGTAGTGGCGCCGGTGCCGCCATTGGCGACTCCAATCGTTGTTCCATTCCACGTCGCATTCGTGAATGTCTGCCCACCATCGAGCAATGCGACTGTCCCACTTGCATTGGGGAAAGTATATGTCTTGTCACTTCCCGACAAGTCCCCCACATCTAGCACGCCGTAAAACGCCGCCCCGGCTGATTCAAGGATCTTCAGTTCTGATGAAGCATTGTTGAGGGAGAAATCAAATGCTCCGGTCTGATTCCAGTCGGCGGTCAAAGCTCCGAGGGCGAGGGTGGGAGTGGCGCCTTCGCTACTCGCGGAACCATTGAGACCATTGCCACTGGTAATCGTGGCGACATAGTTCCCGGTCGTATGAGTGGTGAGAGCGATGAGATCGGTGAGACTGCTCGCCCCTGTTCCACCGTTGGCTACCGGGAGCGTCCCCGTGACCGCAGTCGTGAGATTCACCTTGCCCCAAGATGGAGCGACACCGATACCACCTGAGAGGAGGACATTGCCTGTCGCGACATCGGGGAGAGCAGCGAGTGTGGTGGCACCCGTCGCATAGAGGAGATCACCGATAGTGTAGCTACCGAGTCCGGTCCCACCTCGTGTGACAGAGAGTTGATTCTCACCGGCGAGCGTACTCGTCCCAGTCCAGTAGGTGACTTGGCCATTTGTTCCGCTTCCCGTGATACCGCCGACACCAGAGACCGTGGCACACTGCCAGACATTGGTCGCATTGTTCCAGGAGAGAATCTCATTGTCTGCACACCCCTGAAGCAAGGCGAGTTCATTGGATGAAGCACCTTGGAATTCGAGACCAGAGTTAGAAGCGGTGGAACCAGTGCCATCCGCACTGTCGAGGAGGTCGAGGCCGAGGGTGAGGGTCGCTCCTTCGCTGCCGGCGGCACCCCCAGTGAGACCGTTACCGTTGGTGATGGACTGGACGTAGTTACCGGTGGTGTCGGTGGTGAGGGCGACGGTATTTGCACCGATTGCGGAAACACCAGCGTTCGTGATAGTGACATCGCCTGACATGGAGACGAAGGTGGGGACACCCGAACCATTGGCGACGAGCAACTGAGCACTAGTACCAGCCGCCGTCGCAGCGACCGCGCTCGATCCATTGCCGTAGAGAACGCCGTTACTCGTCAAAGTAGAAGCGCCTGTGCCACCCCGAGCGACTGACAATTGCCCTGTCCACCCGAGCGTGAGGACATTGCTGGAGATGGATCCAGTCACGTTCGTATCATTGACGATAGAAGTCGGAACAGCAGAAGTTACCGCAACCGTAATCGATCCCGCAGCCTCAGTGATATTGATACCGGTGCCATCGGTCAGCGTGGCAAGCGTATAGCCGGTACCATTACCGATGAGGAGCGAACCATTGGCGGCAGCGCTGCCATTGACGCCCGTCCCCCCGCGGGAGACATTCAGTTGATTCTCACCAGCAAGAGACGATGTTCCTGTCCAATACGCCACCTGATTGTTGGCGCCACTCCCCGTCACACCACCAACACCAGAGACGGATGAACACCCCCATGTATCCGAGGTTTCATTCCACGAGAGCACTTCATTGTTGGCACAGCCCTGAAGCAAGGTGAGTCCCGTCGCGAGGAGTTGGAGACCGGAGCCTGAGCTCGTGGTAGCGGAGAGGGCATCAGCTGAGGGTTGAAGGAGAATGCCCAAGCTTGCTCCTTCGGTCCCAGTCAGGGTGAGACCACCCGAGGCGGTGGCAGAGGAAACATAGTCGCCGGTGGTGTCGGTGCCGAGAGCAACGGCGTCAGCAGCGATAGTGAGCGCCGTCGAATTATCGGAATCAAGGGTCGCTGTCACATCGCCCGTAAACGAATGTCCCGACAAGATTACCGTTCCTGAGAGATCAGCGAGTGTTATCGTCCGGTCAGTGCTCGGGTTGGCGATGATGAGAGATGTCTCATTCGCATCATCCGCACCCGTCCCCTCGAAGATAATCTGATTACCCGTCGCGACATCGAAGTAAAACTTGGAAGCGTTCGATGTCGATCCACCGATGGCGAGACTATCTGTTGTATCCGTCAGATAGGTAATCGCTCCCGAATCTGTCCACTTCGATGATCCCGTCCCTCCGGTATTCGAAATCCAGGTGAAACCACCCGTGCCGGAATCATAGGAGAGAATGTAGCCATTCGTCGCCGCATTCGTCGCTTCGAGGTCGACTTCTTCGATGGTATTGTCAGTGATCATCGTCCCAGTCACCGTCCCCGTATCACCATTGGTGATAAGTGTGCCAGTTGTGTCAGGCAGCGTATACGTGTGCGGAGCAGACAGATCCGCAATGGTCAGTTGCCCGCGACCGCTCGCATCATAGAAGTAGAGCGACGTCCCAGCCGTGCCACTCGCCGTAAACGCATCCCCCGACACCGCGTCACCGATGGCAGTGATATCACCTGCACCGACGCCACCAACGGAGGTGCAGGCCCACGAATTCGAAGCATCCACCCAAGCCAAGACATCATTGTTCGCACACCCCTGGAGCAAGGTGAGTTCATTGGATGAAGCGCCTTGGAACTCGAGACCAGAGTTAGAAGCGGTTGAACCAGTGCCATCGGCGGAGTCGAGGAGGTCGAGGCCGAGAGTGAGAGTCGCCCCTTCACTGCCAGCGGCACCCCCGGTGAGGCCGTTACCATTGGTGATGGACTGGACGTAGTTACCGGTGGTGTCGGTGGTGAGGGCGACCGCATTGGCGGCGATCGTGATTGCCCCCGAAGCCGCGAGTGTCGCATCCGTACCCATGGAGACGAAGGTGGGGACACCCGAACCATTGGCGACGAGGAATTGACCGGTGGTGCCCGCAGTGGTGACCTGGACGATGCCCGTACCATTGCCGTAGAGGACGCCATTACTCGCGAGGGTGGCTGCCCCGGTGCCGCCATTGGCGACCGGGAGCGTCCCCGTGACTTCAGCTGAGGCGAGATTGATATCCGTACCGAGTGTGGACGCGATAGTGATGGTGCCTGACCCTTCCGTGATAGAGACACCGGTACCATCCGTCAATGTTGTCAGGGTATAGCCGGTGCCATTACCGATGAGGAGTGAGCCGTTGACGGCGGCCGAACCATTCACGCCGGTACCCCCTCGGGAGACATGCAGTTGGGCTTCGGAGGATAATGTCGAAGTACCGGTCCAATACGTGACCTGGCCATTGATTCCGGAACCAGAAAGTCCACCGACACCAGAGACAGTGGCACATTCCCATTCATTGGTCGTGTTGTCCCATGCCAAGATTTCGAGATCGGCACAGCCCTGCAGGAGCGTGAGTTCATTATTCCCGGCACCTTGAAATTCAAGACCGGAGTTGCTCGCGATAGCACCGGTCGAGTCATCGGCATCGAGGAGATCAAGTCCCAGCGTCAATGCTGCCCCTTCCGAACCACCATTGCCACCCGTGAGACCATTGCCACTGGTAATCGTGGCGACATAGTTCCCGGTCGTATGAGTGGTGAGAGCGATGAGATCGGTGAGACTGCTCGCCCCTGTTCCACCGTTGGCTACCGGGAGCGTCCCCGTGACCGCAGTCGTGAGATTCACCTTTGCCCCAAGATGGAGCGACACCGATACCACCTGAGAGGAGGACATTGCCTGTCGCGACATCGGGGGAGAGCAGCGAGTGTGGTGGCACCCGTCGCATAGAGGAGATCACCGATGGTGTAGCTACCGATACCGGTCCCACCTCGTGTGACAGAGAGTTGATTCTCACCGGCGAGCGTACTCGTCCCAGTCCAGTAGGTGACTTGGCCATTTGTTCCGCTTCCCGTGATACCGCCGACACCAGAGACCGTGGCACACTGCCAGACATTGGTCGCATTGTTCCAGGAGAGAATCTCATTGTCTGCACACCCCTGAAGCAAGGCGAGTTCATTGGATGAAGCACCTTGGAATTCGAGACCAGAGTTAGAAGCGGTGGAACCAGTGCCATCCGCACTGTCGAGGAGGTCGAGGCCGAGGGTGAGGGTCGCTCCTTCGCTGCCGGCGGCACCCCCAGTGAGACCGTTACCGTTGGTGATGGACTGGACGTAGTTACCGGTGGTGTCGGTGGTGAGGGCGATGAGATTGTTCAGGCTCGTTGCCCCCGTCCCACCATTTGCCACCGCGAGCGTCGTGCCATTCCACACGCCCGAAGCAATCGTCCCGACCGCCGTGATATCGGTCAGGTTGCCAGTCGTGATGACCGTGCCTGTGACATTCGGCAGCGTCACGGTCCGATCAGCGGTCGGATTCGTGACCGCCAATGTCGTTTCGAAACCATCAGCCGCTGTCCCCTCAAACGCGAGCGTTGAAGCTGACACATCAAAGAAAAATCCCGTGTCCGTGGTCGAGCCGCCGACAACGAGGTCATCCGCCGTATCCGTCAGGTATGTGAATGAGCCAGCACTCGTCCAATCGCTCGTGCCGCCGGTCTTGTTGGAGCAACCCCATGTCTCAAGCGTCGAGTTCCATGACAACACTTGGTCGTTGCTGCAGCCACCGAGCAACCGTAGGCCGTCAGCAGTGAGTTCAAGGCCGGAATTCGATGAAGCATTGATCGTCGTACCCGTCGTCGTCACATCGAGACCAAGCGTGATCGTGCCGGCGCCGTTCGTGACCGTGACACCGTTGCCCACCGCGAGGGTATTGAGTGTATAGCCAGTACCGTTGCCGATGAGCAATGATCCATTGCTGGCGGCTGATCCACTTACTCCAGTTCCACCGCGCGAGACGTTGAGCTGCGCTTCACTCCCGAGTGAACTCGCCCCGCTCCAGTACGCAACATTCCCTGCTGTCCCTGTCCCCGAGAGACCCGAGGAAAAGCTCGCACATTCCCACACATTGGTCGCATCATTCCAAGAGATGCCCTGACCATTGGCGCAACCCTGCAGGAGCGAAAGTTCGTCCGAGCCCGCGCCGCTAAATTCCAAGCCGCTGTTCGATGACGTCGCACCCGCCCCATCCGTGCTGTCGAGGAGGTCGATATCGAGCGTGGCTGCCACACCTTCGCCCGAGGCCGAACCCGAGACACCATTGCCGCCTGCGATCGTCGCGACATAATTCCCGACAGTATCCGCGCCGAGATCGATGAGATTGGTGAACGCCTGTGTCCCAGCGAAGGTGATGTCCCCCGTCATCGTCCCACCCGACAGCGGGAGGAAACTGCCGGAGGCCGTGGTCGAAATGTCGGAGAAAGCTGAACCATCGTTGGAGACCTGCCAGCTCTGCGTCGACCCATTGTAACGGATTGCGGGCGGTGTGCTCGAACTCGAAACCGCGAGATCGAAGTTTGCACCCGTTGGTCCAGTACCGCTCCCGATCGTAAAGACTTCGGAGTCTGTCCCTGTGTCCGTGTTCTGCTGGTGGATATCGCCGAAGCGTGCATCGTCACCACGCACGAGCTGGTTATTGCCAGTCCCCACGGGCAGCTGTTTAAGATTCACCTTGCCGTTCTTGTCGAGCACGAGCAGATTGCCTTCGCTCGTGCCGAATGTCTTGCCGCGCAGGAATTGGGAATTGAGAGCAGATGGGACCGCGCCGAGTTTCTTGCGCGGCACCATTTCCGAATCAGTGCCGACCCGGATACCGAGATAATAATCCCCGCTTTCAAAACTCAGGCTCGCCGGCAGCGCTGTCGCTGATCCGAGGAAGGCCCGCAACACACCATTTTTCACGATCACTTTCTGGGTTTCCTCCCAAAGCCGATTATCCGCATTCGAGGGATAGGCATCCGCTGTCGTCCGGTCGGTCCGGTACAGAGCGAACCGCACATCGTACTCGCCGTTGGTGATTATCTTGCTTTCGGCGTCAAAGAGCGAAACAGCGACTGAAATCTGGTTTATTGATTGCGCCAAAACCGATTGGGAAGTGTATCCCCAACCAATGAGACTCCCCGTCGCCAATGCGATCGCTAGGAGAAATATATGCGTTTTTAGGTTTTTATTTTTTACATACCAGTGCATGGCGGACATTCATGCCATAGGAGAATTATACCACGGAATACAGTCATTTTCACTATCTTGGCAAGAGGGTATTTGTTGTTCATCCGGTTAGAGCGAGGGCGAAGTTCCATCCGATTTTTCAGGTAATTTTTTCTGACTCTGGATTGAGATATTTTTCACAGGCAAACGTATCATACGCATCTCTAACGAGACGTCACTGCCCAACCGAATACCTCGCCGATCGCCCCCGCGATGAGGTCAAAGAGCGATACGGTCCGCGCGCCGGTGAAGACTGCATGCGGCTCGCTTTTCACCCGGTTGCCATAGCGGTCACTCGCGTCGATTGTGTAGAGATATGTCGAAGCTGGATCGAGACCCGAGATGATGACGCTGTGGTTGTAGCTGTAGTCTTCCTCGTCAATTCCCCGCTCGGTCTGACCAATACCCTTGGAGTAGCGGACTGATGCCTGAGCGAGCTTGTTGGTCGTCCAAGTCACGACCAGCTTCACATCCTGCTTATTTTTCTCAGTGAAGGCTTCGCCGCGGATATCCTCTACCGTGAGTGCTCCGACTTCATCCTCATCGACAAGGAACTGCAGCTCGCCTCCGATCACGATCTCCCCCGCCTTGAAATTCTCACTTTCGAAATTCGCATTGTCATCCGGCAGGGCGAGCGTCCCTTGCTCTGGTATGAGTGCGGGCGGTGTCGCTTCCTTCACTTCTGTGACCGACTTTGGCTCATCGACTATCGGTGCACTCCCGGTATCGCGGAACCACCAGTACATGATCCCCGCGATGATCACGACGAGGACGAGAGTGATCAGACTGCGTCGCACTACCCGATGCCGCCACTTACTCGCCGGCGTAGCGACATCACTCACAGCTGGACTCGGTTCGGATGGTCTTGAGGCAGGGACGATTCTCGGCACCGCCGAAGACGCGGCGGGAGCTTTCACCGTGGCCGAGACGACTGGCTTTTCCGGTATCGGGGGAGACTGACTGCCGAGAAAAGGATTGAGGGGTGATGGCGGCTGTGCCATACGCAAAGGAGTGACGGTTCGTGGTCAAGACATGGCTCTATATCGGTATTATTGTACCACGCTTTCACGCGTCCCGACACTGTTTTCCCCATATATTTCCGAGCATCTTCGCACATACTCGGACCGTACCGAGACAACGTAAACAAGACTGAAAAAAAGCGACCTTTCTGATCGCTCTTAGCTCAAATATTCGACTACTGGAAACTATTTTGCAAGACGGAGTTCGAGTTTGTGAATTCTTTTCTCCAACTCACGCACTTCGAAACGATACGCCACTTCGACCATCCGGAGTTTAAGATCCTCAACATCCCTTTTCAACTCCCTCATCTCTTGTTGCATCTCATCCAATCGCTCATCGACACGCTGGAAGCCTGAATCCATCTTCTCATGAATCACCAAAAACTCTCCCTGCATCAGGGTCGCCAAGTCTTCGATCGTCGTGACTTTCTTCAGCTTCTTTTTCATAGCAAAACTATCATACCACCAACAAAAATTTCTGGCAAAACCCCTCTTTCAAGCCTCAAACCCATTTGGAGGTTCGACCTCCAAATGACGCTGCCGCACTCAGTGTACCCCCACACCCGTCGAAGCAGCGGAGGGGGTGGTGTCAGCATTTGCTCCGTCTATCACTGTTTCTAGCGGCCACTATTGTAGAGCGCTTTCACTTCGGTATCCGACAACACGCGATTGTAGATGCGGACTTCGTCTATCTGACCGGGGAAATAATCTCCTCCTCCATCCAGACGAGACCCAATGGCAGAATAGTTAAGATTCGGAGCACTAGTAATGGCCGCCGGACCACCAACAAGGACACCATTTACATAGATACTCGCGTTTCCGCCACTATACGTACCAACGATATGAGTCCACTGATTCAGCACCACTGCACCTCCACTAACAGCATTGGGAGCGCCCCACCCAGTGATTACCCATTCGTTTGAGGAATTAATCTGGATTGCAAATGCCTCCCCATTATTCTGATTTCCATATCCGATAACACCACGATAGGAACCATCAAGCAGAGGCGCCTTTGCCCACACAGAGATAGTACGTGATCCGGTGGGTAAGCCGGTCGGAGAGATACTAACAGTGTCATTTGTCCCGTCAAAGGACAAAGCCTGGCCGAGTTTGCCTTCGGTGATGGTTGGGCCGTTGGTGAGGGTGCCATTGTTGCCCGCGCCGCTCCTGTCAGAGGCGGTCGTGCCCGAGACATCCGGCCCATTGAAGGACCAGTAGCCCTTCAGACTCGTGTCGACGCCAGTCGGTGATGTCAGTCGGTACAGCTGAGCGACTTCATCGGCGGACAGCGCTCGGTTGTAGAGGCGAACGTCGTCCTGTTTGCCACTAAAATACTGGGAAGTACCGGCATACATCCACCCCAAAGACAGGGCATCCGCATTAGAGAGATCACCGGAGACAGAACAGTCGGTCGTGAGGCGTAGCGTACCATCAACATAGAGGCGCGAGATGTGGCTCGTGTCGACGGACCACACGTAGTGATGCCAGGCACCGGTGAGGGTGGTATTTAGGTCAACATAATCACTACAATCATCCGTTGCATCATTCAGCATTATATTGAATAGGTCGGTAGTATGAATAAAAAGACCATACCCCTGTGAGGCATCGTTCGTACTCTTCATAACAAGTGGTTCATTGCCGTCCACAGCACTAAGATTGAACCACCCAGCATACGAAAATGCTTCGCCGACCCCGAAATCTAAAGCCGGCGCATCACTTACTCCTATTTCATCATTCACCCCATCAAAGTTCACCGCGCTCCCGATGCGGCCCGTGGTCCAGGTGGGGCCATTAGTGAGGGTCCCGGTACTCGCATTGGTACTGGTATCAGCCGCGCTTGTGCCCGTGTTTTCGTCCAGCTTCCAGTAGCCAGCGAGGCCAGAGTCCAATCGGCCAGTGCCTTGGAGCTGGGAGACACTCGTGTTTACTTTGTCGGATGCACCCAGATTATAGAGTGCGGTAATTTCCGACGTCGTGAGCGTCCGGTTGTAAATACGGACTTCGTCGACCAAGGCCCCGGCGTAGCTGTTGCTCGGGTTGCCGTTGTAGTCACTCGCGCCGCCACCGATACGGATGGAATCAAATGAAAACGATCCGAAAGTCGTGAACGCGGTATCGCTTGCCACTTCCACTCCGTTGTGGAATAACGCCAGCTTTGAACTATTCGCCGTCACAACTAATTGATGCCATATCCGGGTGTCGTCAAGAGATGGATATACGTACTCCGGGATATACGCCTCCGACTGGGAATATTGCCGGCCGGCCATCACTTGCAACCGCTGGTATGGAGGATAGTTATTGCTTCCGAGACGGATCCGTTCATCATTATCTCCAGAATTCCACATCTCAAACAAGACTATATCCTGGAGATCATCAGGGAAATCCTTCACCCACAATGATATGGTATATCCGCTCGCTGACTGCCAGTCGGGAAACGAGAGTCCGGTGATTCCAACACTATCATCCACTCCATCAAAGTTCAGCGCCTGGCCGAGCTTGCCTTCCGCGATGGTTGGGCCATTGGTGAGCGTCCCGTTGTTCCCCGCGCCGCTGCGATCATAGGCCGTCGTACCGGTGGTATCACTCCCATTGAAACTCCAGTAGCCCTTCAGACTCGTGTCGACACCGGTGGGCATGGTGAGACGGTACAGCTGGGCGACTTCATCGGCGGACAAGGCGCGATTGTACAGGCGGATTTCGTCAAGCTTGCCGTCGAAGGGATTGCCGCCATCGCTCTCCGCCCCGATGACGAAAGCGCGTGTACTCTCGATCGAGCCAGCATACCCACCACCGATAGAATTGTCATTTTGAATACCGCCATCGATATATATCTGACCAAAGTTGCCCCCCGTCCGCGGGATATTGAAGATGATAGCGAAATGGTGCCAACCCGGCGCGGTATACGCACTCGTCGTTTCAAGGGTATTGTCTCCTAACGCACTGCGGGTAGCGAAGACGAGCTTGTCCGTCGTGGCATCGAGATAGACCAGATAGCCCATGGCGTCCGCTGTCCCATTGCTCTTGGCGAGGATGGTGTCGGTCGTCGTGGCGGTGTCGCGGTTGAACCAGCCCGACAGCGTGTAGTATTGGTCCCCCACCGCATCGAGCACCCCCGCTCGCCGGATCAGCGACCGTGATGTAGTCATCGGTGCCGTCAAAGTCCACCCCTGTTTTGATCTGTCCCGTCGTCCAGGTGGGGCCGTTGGTCAGAGTGCCACTATTGCCATTGGTACTGGCATCGCCGGCGCTCGTGCCCGTGTTTTCGTCCAGCTTCCAGTAGCCAGCGAGGCCAGAGTCCAATCGGCCAGTGCCTTGGAGCTGGGAGACACTCGTGTTTACTTTGTCGGATGCACCCAGGTCATAGAGCGACTTCACTTCGCCGGCCGACAGCGCGCGGTTGTAGATGCGGACTTCGTCGAGGGAGCCGTCAAATCTATTGTACAGTCCATCATCCGACGCAATAAAATTCGCTGTTAAGCCTGGGGCGCTTGTTGTCGTTCCACTTTGGGCGCCGTTGATGTAGAACGTTGCCGTCCCTGCGTTATTCGTAATCACGATGTGTGTCCATTCGTTCGCTACAACCGTCCCAGTGCTGCAATGTTCAGAACCCGAATATGTAAAACTAATTCGATCGCCATCCCAACCACAGATTCCGCTTGCTCCTAACCAGTTTATTCCTACACTGACATTCTGAGTGAATAATGCTTTATAATAACTGCTTGTTTTTCTGACCCACATCGAAATGGTGTTTGTGTTCGTCATCACCACTCCGGGTAATCCGATGTAGCCACCCGTTGAATCCACTCCATCAAAGGACAAAGCCTGGCCAAGTTTGCCTTCGGTCTTCGTCGGGCCATTGGTGAGGGTGCCATTGTTTGCATTGCCGCTCCGGTCCGTCGCCGTAGTGCCACTGATGTCCGCTCCATCGAAGGTCCAGTAACCGACCAGACCACTCGTGAGGGAGCTGGTGGGCGACTTATTGAGCGTACTCGCGCGAACGGAGAAATACCAATAACCCGCCGCGAGGGTGGCCAGCGCCAACAATATCCCAACATACTGGAACGCTCGAGATTTGGTAAGAGAGTAAGAGGACATGGCAGCTACAACTCGCTAGTTATTAGTTGCTAGTTTCTAGCAGATACGGTCGCGGCTAACAACTAAAAACTAATTACTAATAACTACGCGAGTCTTCCGAGGATGCCATTCAGTTCTTCGTTCGAGTAGAATTCGATCGTAATCTTGCCACCCTTGCCCTTGGGCTGGATCTTCACCTTCGTCCCGAGCTGCTCGGTCAGCCACTCCTCTTTGGCAGCGAGCTCAGGGGCTGGCTCACGCGCCGTACGCAGATGCGAACGGACCGACACTTCACGGGCTTTTTCCTCAGTCTCACGGACGGTCAGTTCTTCCTTGATGATGAGATCAAAGAGGGCGCGCTGTTTTTCCGGATTGTCGATGGAGAGGAGCGCCTTGGCATGACCTTCACTGATCTTGCCTTCGATAATGGCCCGTTGAATTTCAACCGGGAGAGTCAAGAGCCGGAGTGTGTTGGAGATATTCGGTCGGCTCTTGCCCATTTTCTTCGCGACGGCATCCTGATGCAGGCCAAATTCATCCGTGAGCCGCAAGTAGGCCTTCGCCTCTTCGATCGGGTTCAGGTCATGCCGCTGGATATTCTCGATGATGGCGAGCTCAAGCTTTTCCTGATCACCCGACGTCTCGCGGATGACGACCGGGACCGTGGCGAGGCCGACTCGCTTGGCCGCCTGCAGCCGTCGTTCCCCCGCGATGAGCTCGTACTTCCCATCACCGAGGGCCGATACGACCAGTGGCTGCAGGACACCGTGTTCCCTGATAGAGTCAGCGAGTTCGGTGAGTTTGGCTTCGTCGAAATGCAGCCTGGGCTGATGCGGGTTCGGGATGATATCACCGATGGCGACCTCTCGCGTCAGCGGGACATCGGGATGTGAGACAGTGGTCGGTGGAAGTGCCGAAACCGGGATGTCACCAATCGCCACTGGCTGAGCGGGGTCAGATACTGGATTTCGCTTCGGCGGGATGAGCGATGCCAATCCCCGTCCGAGTCCATACTGCTGGGCCATATCGGTCAATGTAAAATGAAAATCTCAATAATCAAACACGTGATCCTCTCTACTATACCACTTTAGCGCTGTCGTGTTCGGCTTCTTCGCGGGCGATGATCTCACGCGCGACGGATTTGTAGGCTCGGGCACCTTTGGAAAACGCATCGAAGTCGAGGATGGACTTGCCGAAACTCGGCGCCTCGGCGAGACGAACGGAGCGCGGGATGACCGAGTCGAAAACGGGACCAGGAAAATGACGCCTGACTTCTTCGACGACCTGTCGCGCCAGCCGATTCCGACGGTCGAAGAGGGTGAGGAGCGCACCGAAGATCTTCAGATTCGGCTGCAGGTGTTCCCGGACGAGCTCGATCGTGCCGAGAAGTTGGGACAAACCTTCGAGCGCGTAGTACTCGGTCTGCACCGGCACGATGACGCCATCACTCGCGACGAGCCCGTTCACCGTGAGGAGACCGAGGGACGGCGGAGAGTCGATGAGGATATAGTCAAACTCCGAACGGATCTGACGAATGACCTGGTAGAGACGAAACTCGCGTTCAGCGATATGGACCATCTCGATCTCAGCCCCTGCCAAGTCCTGCGCCGCCGGGATGAGGTAGAGATTCGGGATACCGATATCGAGGATGATCTCAGTGGTGGGCAGCCCCATAATCATCGAATGGTACAGATTCTTTTCCAGATTCCGGATATGCACCCCCAGGCCCGACGAGGCATTGCCCTGTGGATCGAGGTCGACCAACAGGACGCGCTTCCCCGCCTCCGCGAGATAGCGAGCGACATTGATGGTGGTCGTGGTCTTCCCCACCCCGCCTTTCTGGTTCACAAACGCGATGACTTTGGCCATGAAATTAACCTACAACTTATATCCGATAACCAACAAAAAAATAATCCTCACCCTTTCCGATTGTAGGTTGTGAGTCGTGGGTTGTTGGTTCCATTATATTCCATTGACAACACTCTATCAATTGCCTACTCTTCCCTAAAGAGAGCCTTTTCTGGCAATGCTCCAGACACATGCCGCGGTGGTGGAATGGTAGACACACGGGACTCAAAATCCCGCGATAGCAATATCATGAGAGTTCGAGTCTCTCCCGCGGCACCGAAGAAATGTTGGACTTTTACCCGCCTTGGGAGGGCAAAATCCAATAGTAGCAATACTGTGAGGGTTCAAGTCCCTCCTCGCCCACAAAAAACTTTCACTCCAAGCAGACGGTTTCAAGTTGGAGAGTCCCTGCCCGTCCAAGGCTCGAAGAGCGGCGGAGGGTCTCCCGCGGCACAAATACAATTGAAACCTGTTTATCTATCCGAAGCAAAGTGCTCGTTTATTTTCGGGCGCGGATTCCGACTTCGATCGCCCGCGAAGTCCGTTGAAAGAATCCTTCCGATCGGATTCGGACCACTTTGTCGCGCCAGTCGGTCGCCGAACAAGTGATGGCCGTACCAGTGCTATCAAAGAACGTGACCTGAAAGGTGTAATTCGGACTTGACGATGCGGGACTGTTGGTATTGGTTGCACTGATCACACCGCTCGAACAGCTCGCACTAGATACAGAAGACAGGTTGCCAGCCAGGGTGTTTAGTGTGCTATCCGGCATCGGACCATTGATTGGCACAGAAGCGATCAGCGGCGAATTATCGATATAGATGCGTTTCAAGACACGTTCCGCGCCGCTATCCGCCGCCTGAAACGCGATGACGGACTTCTGCGTCGCGAAACTCGCTTTCCGCTCCAAAACCGAAACGCTGAGGAGCGTGATCCCCGAAAACAGGAGCAGCGAAAGCAGCATGAGAGAAAAACCGAGCGTTGATCCTTTAAGATTTGTTTTCCTGACTGTCATACAGCTACAGTATACTCTCCTCGTGACTATCGCCCAATGCGAGTTCGGTCACGCGCGCGATGAGGAGCGCGACTGTCACTGGACCCACGCCACCCGGGACAGGGGTGAGATACCCCTCAAGCCGGACGAAACTCTCAGGATCCGTATCCCCCATCACTTGCTCGCCGGTTCGTGTGATCCCACCATCGATGATGATCGCTCCTGGACGGACCATACTCCCGGTGATGGAATGTGGGTTGCCCGTGGCAGTGATGATGATATCGGCCAGGCCGAGCTTCGCTGCCATCTCGGTCGGGGTGTGACTGAGATTGTCATCGGCCTGGACACCTAGACGGCCGAGAGCTATCGCCATGACACGAGCAAACAAAGGCGAGTTCGCGAAAACACATGCTCGTTTCCCCTCAAGCGGCACGCCCGTATTCTGGAGCAGGGCGAGGATAGCCCGTGGGAAAACCGGTGGCACCGATGATGTGCCAGTCAGGAACCGCGCCACTGTCTCTGGATGAAACCCATCTACGTCTTTCGTCGGTTGGATAGTCGCGATCACTCTGTCCGCATCAATCGACTCAGGGAGTGGCAATTGGACGATGATGCCATGGATGTCTGGTCGTCCATTGAGCGAGCGTACCACTGCCTGGACTTCAGTGGTCGTTGCGGTCACCGGGAGTACCTGTTTCTCGAAATACACCCCGACCGATTGAGCCGCCTTAGCCTTCAGTCCGACATAAATCTGTGAAGCCGGGTTTCCTCCCACGAGGATAGCTGCGAGGCCTGGCGTCACGCTCTGTGAACGGATACGTTCGGCGGCCGTCTGCAGTAACTGCTCGGCAATTGGTTTTCCGAGAATCGGTTGCATAAGCCCTAGAGGATGATGAGGGTAAAGAGGACCGCGACGAGGATACGATACACACCGAAAGCAACAAAGGAATGGGTCTCGACATAGCGAAGCAGGAATTTGATCGCGACGAGAGCCACGAGGAAGGAAACAATGAGACCGATGGCGAGTGATTGAATATCTGCGAGCGAGAAATCAGCATGATGTTTCACAACATCCAAGGTCGTGGCTGCGACCATCGTCGGTACGCCAAGGAGAAACGAGAACTCCACTGCCGCTGACCGAGAAAGTCCGGTCGCGAGCCCACCGACAATCGTCGCTCCGGCGCGCGACACGCCCGGCACGACCGAGAGCGCCTGAGCGAGTCCTATCAGGAGGGCTTGCTTGTATGTCAACGTTTCCACCGCGGCCGGATTCGTCGGTTCCTGGCGATACCGTTCAAACAGTATGAGGATTACGCCGCCGACAAACAGCGCTATGACCACGGTCAGCTGTGACACGAGCAGTGAGCGGATCGTCGCGTAGAAGAGATACCCCACGCCAAGCGCCGGGAGGAGCGCGACCACAATACGCTGCATCACTGCCCGATCAAAGAGAAGTTTCCGCCAATAGAGTGTGACCACCGCGAGGATGGCCCCAAGTTGAATGACCACCTCAAATGACTTCAAGAAATCCGTTTCCGACAATCCGAGGAGATGCGAGACGAGCACGAGATGACCGGTCGAGGAAATCGGCAAAAATTCCGTCAGACCTTCGACGACGCCGAGAATGATCGCATCGAGACTATCCATATGATTTGATCAAAAGAGCGTATTGGCGCGCAGCGTGTCCTCGAGGCTCGCGTGTTCAGTCTTGGCCGATTCAAGGAGATCTTTATTCCCATGGAGCTCGGCGAGATACTTCCAATCGCGGAATTCCGGATACCGACGCAATTCCTCTTCGAGCACCTCGACCGTCACCCGCACATCACCCGCTCCGGTATGCGCGGTCGTATGCTCTTTGCCGCAGTAAAGCTTGTAGGCTGCACTCAGGTTGCGCGGCGCGAACATGTCACGCCGTTCCATCTTGTGGTAAAGAATCTTGGCATCGAGAATTTTTTTCGAGAGATAATCGAAGCTTTTCCCGACTGAAGCGAATTCCGTCTTCAGGAAAGGGAGGTCAAAGCCAGTGATATTGAAACCGCCGACATCCGCCCCCTCGAAGGCGCTCCACAGTGCATACGAAAGCTTGGCAAAGCTCGGTGCATCCGCCACATCTGCGTCTGAGATGCCATTTATCGCGCTCGCTTCCGGCGGGATCGGCCGGCCAGGGTTGATTCGGTGGACATGCGCCGTGACGCTGCCATTCGGCATGATCTTCTCATACGCGAGCTCGATGATCTTGTCCTCGCCCGCAGACAACCCGGTCGTCTCGAGATCGAAGACAATCAGCGGCCGATCGAGTGGTAACAGTTCTGGGATAATGGAGTGCATAGGGTCAAGTATATCGCAAAGCCGAGGCCGTGTCAGGACTACGCTACTCTCAGACGATGACAAAATTGAGGATGCGGCCCGGGACATAGATACATTTCCGGATTGATTTTCCTTCGGTGAAAGCCTGCACCTTTGGATCAGCGAGTGCGAGTGCTCTCGCCTCAGCTTCGGTCGCATCGACGGCCAGCTCGATCGTGCCGCGGACTTTCCCATTCACCTGCACACCGATGATCTTCGTCTCCTCGCGGATTTGCCTCGGATCATACTTTGGCCACGCCGCGAGGAAGACAGACTTCTTTTCACCGAGCCCGCTCCAGAGTTCTTCGGCGATATGCGGCGCGAACGGAGCGAGGAGAATCAGGAGCGATCGATAGCTGGTGACCGGTAACGCAGGAGTTTTCTCCATTTCGTTGACCAATATCATCAGGCTACTGATCGCCGTATTGAACTTGAACGCTTCGATGTCCTCGGTCACTTTTTTCGTGGTTTTGTGCAATAGACTCTCGATTATTCTATCTCTGGTTGTTGGTTGTTGGTTGTTGGTTGTAAGTTTTCCTTGAAGCTTCCAGATCTTTTCGAGAAATCGCCGCGTGCCGACGACCCCATCCGTATTCCAGGCGATCGACTGGGTAAAGGGCCCCATGAACATCTCGTACAGACGGAAGGCGTCCGCTCCGAACAAAGCCACGACATCGTCCGGATTGATGACATTTCCCCACCGCTTCGACATCTTTCGTCCATCGGAGGCGAGGATCAGTCCCAGAAATTCCAGGCGTTTGAACGGTTCCGGCGTACTCACCACGCCCTGATCATAGAGAAATTTGTGCCAGAAACGTGCATAGATGAGATGCCGCGTCGCGTGATCGCCACCGACATAAACATCGACGGGCATCCACTGTTTTTCCTTCTGCTTACTCACCAAGGCTCTCTGATTGTGCGGATCGAGAAATCGGAGATAGTACCACGACGATCCCGCCCACTGCGGCATCGTGTTGGTCTCGCGCTTGGCTGGCCCCGTACATTTCGGACACTTCACATTCACCCATGATGCGATACCGGCGAGCGGAGACTCTCCGGTTCCTGTCGGCTCATAACTCTTTACATTCGGAAGCCTCACCGGAAGTTCTTTTTCCGGCACCGGCACGACACCACAGCGTTCACAATGAATGAGTGGGATCGGCTCGCCCCAATAGCGCTGCCGGCTGAACACCCAATCCCGCATCTTGTAATTCACCTTTTTCTTCCCAAGCTTCTCCTTCACGAGCCACGCTGTCATCTTTTTCCGCGCTTCAGTAGACTCCAACCCGGTAAATTCACCCGAATCAAAAACGATACCGTCATTGCAGAATGATTCTTTACCTCCATGGAACATTTTCCACATGTATTCATGATGATCAGCAAATCGCGGCAAATCGCCTACCTTTTCCTTTTCTACCCAGAGTACCTCATGTGTCTGATGTTCCTCTTCGGCCATCTCTTCTCCCTTTTCTGATTTCAGACGAATCTCGAATACCGTGTCCGGATCGAAACAGTTCACATCCTTGTGTGCCTTATACCCAAGTCCATACAGACGCGGTGTAATCACTCGAATAATCTCAAAATCCGTGTAACCAGTTTCCTCTCGGATTTCTCGCATCATGGCTGCCTCTGACGATTCCCCCGCTTCTACTCCTCCGCCAGGAAACACATGCATGCTGTCTTTCTTCCGTCTCAGCATAAGAACTTTATCTCCGTTCTCACTCAAGACTATTCCCGTTACGCATTCGCGCGTCGTCGTTGTCTTATTTTTTCTCGGCGCAAAGTCTCCCGTCAGTTTGATATACGGGGCTATGACAGATTTTGACGGCAAATCATGCTTTTTCGCAAACTCAAAATCACGTTCATCGTGCCCTGGCACTGCCATCACCGCCCCCGTCCCATACGATCCAAGCACATAGTCCGCTGTATACACCGGCACCTTCTCGCCTGTGAACGGATTGACCGCCTCGATGCCATCGAGCTTCACGCCAGTCTTCTCCTTATTGAGTTCCGTCCGCTCCAGATCAGTTTTCTTCTTCGTCTGCTCTAAGTATTTTTTTACCTCATCGTAATTCGTAACTCGTTCTTCGAGCTTCTTCAGTAATTCATGTTCTGGCGCCACCACCACATAGGTACAGCCATAGATCGTGTCGATACGCGTCGTAAATACGCAGACTTCTTCTTCGGAATCCGCAACATAAAAAGTAACCTCCACCCCTTCCGAACGACCAATCCAATTTTTTTGTGCCTCTTTCACACCATCCGGCCAGTCGAGCTTCTTCAAATCTCGCAGCATTTTGTCAGCGTACGCCGTAATCCGGAGCACCCACTGGCGCATCGGCCGCTTTTCCACCAGACTGTTGCAGCGCTCGCAGCGCCCTTCTTCCAAGTCTTCATTGGCCAGCCCTGTCTGACACGACGGACACCAATTGATGGGATCGAAAGATTGATACGCCAATCCTTTCTTGAACATCTGGAGGAATATCCACTGTGTCCACTTATAATATTCCGGATCGGTCGTGTTGATCTCGCGTTCCCAATCGTAGGTGAAGCCAATTCTTTCCAGTTGCTTCTTGAAGGTTGCGATATTTTTCTTGACCGCCACAGCCGGATGGACCTGGTTCTTGATCGCATACTGCTCGGCCGGCAAACCGAATGCATCCCACCCCATCGGGTGCAGCACGCCATAGCCTTGGAGCTGCTTGAAACGCGAGTAAACGTCCGTTGCGATGTAGCCTTTGGGATGCCCAACATGCAGCCCGGCCCCGGATGGGTACGGAAACATATCCAGAACATACTGCTTCTTGGGACGCCGATACTGGCGAAATGTCCCCTGGGCAGCCCAATATCCCTGCCACTTCTTTTCAATCTTTTTCGGGTCGTATTTCATAGGCAAAGACGGACGATTACTCGCCCATTCTAGCGGGAAATGGGGCTCTTTTCAAGGATAAACTGGTCTCCCAAAATCAAATCCTCAGATTCTCCTCCTGCACCATCCCATTCAATTTGCAAGAAAAACAATACAAGTTTGCAGTCCTCCTGGTAAACAGCTCAGTCAGACAACAGCAACAGAATAGAACCACTGACATTACCTGGGGCTATTCACATCTGCTGGGCAGGTGTAGGATCGACCGCCGGTTGTTCCGTTACTCAGGGTGATTTGCATCGGGGAACTGCCAAGCTCATCCGGGCCGAAAATCCTAACCAAACAAGTGTCTCCACCCCCTCTCCTAAATTGGTAGGGTTCGTTCGTGTTGAAATACTGGCACGATGTCGCCTTGATATTGATGTATCCGGTACGCGGCGGCTCGCAATAACCTGTCTTCACGGTGATCGAGGGAGTTCCTCCACTTCCGCCAGCAAGTGCGGATGTACAATCCGTATCAGCAGCCTGTCCCGGCGATGCCGACAGCCAGAGATCAACATTATTGTAGGGGGCATCACCAAACCAGTGATGAACGGACAGATTAAATCCCAAACCACCATCAGTGGCAGGATTATAGGTGTAGGGAATAGTATACGCGATACCAGGCGAGAGCTGGATCAAAATCCCTTCTGTCCGGCGCCACTGTCCAGGATCGAGGGAACCGCAGGTGAACCCATCGGCGCTACAATTCCATGCGGTGCTTTTTATATCTGGGCCGGGTGCGTATTGCGCAAAGCTACAGGACCTGGGCTGCTCATTGATTGTAACCATATCAGGATTCTCGGCACGCTGAAGTGCATAGGAAGCTTCCTGGTAATCAGACATCGTCTCCCGGTATGCGGTACATTCGGTACCAGTATCATCGTATATCCAAATCGTATGCCCACCCAGATTGCCCAAATGCCTTGCATCACATCGGTTCCTGACAAGTTGATTGACTCCGGTATAATATGCATTCAATCCCCGTGTGATATCTGCTGTCGTATTGAAGTGCTCACCATTTACAGTGACACCACCGGCAGGATCAAGCCAGCGAGAAGCCCCTTCGCCACCCGTCCCAGGCAACACCACCCCTCCTCCATCCGTCCCCCCACTCCCTCCACCCCCATCACTCCCACTCCCTCCCGAACACGCCCCCGTGACAAAGTTCTGCCCCTGGAAGGTCATCGTGGCACTCGTCCTTGGGGTGTAGGAAAGGATCGAAGCATTGAGGGTCACTTCACAGTAGTTGCCCTGAGCATTCGTCAGGCGTTGGGTCCCCGGACTCAAGACCTGGAAGGAGCTGCCTGTGACACTCCCAATGGGGACGGTGATCTGAGGGGACAGATCAGCTCCCCAGCCGAGGAGACTCATCCGACAGGTGACTCGATAGGTGAGCTGGTTGTTGGCATCGACACTCACTTCCCAACGGACGGGCAGGTTGTTGCCGGCTTGGGTGAAATCACTCACCCAGCTCTTGCCATACAGGAATTGGAGAGACCCCGGATCGGGACACATCGCCCCGGTCCCGGGCGTACTCCCAGGATTGGCAGGTGTCGTCACTCCCACCACATTCGACCAGGTTGAGACTCCAGCTGAGGTGATCGCACGGACATGGTAGGAATAGCTGGTACCGGGAGTGAGGGTGGTGTCGGTAAAACTCGTGGTATTGGACGTACCCAGGGAGGTAAAGACGGTACAGGTCAGTCCCGTACAGCGTTCCACCTCATACCCGGTCGCTCCAGGCACTGCTCCCCATGAGAGGATTGCACTCGAAGCAGACGGAGCCGTCACACCAAGGCTCGCTGGCGAAGCGATGGGAGCAACAATGACCGCGCCGGATGTATCTCTGGGCAAGGTGACGAGATCACCTCCACCTCCCAGGCCTCCACCCGTGCCACCTGCTCCACCTCCGCCCGTACTAGGGGTGGGGGTGGTTGTAGCCACCGCTCCCGTCGAGAGGGATGTGGTACTACAGCTCACCGTATCCCAACCGGTACGGATGAGACCGGTTGTAGTATTGATGATGGGAAGCGTCAAGATGAAGTTGACCGTGACCCAGGCTAAGAGGACGACACCGAGTCCAATCAAAGCCGCGAACATGCCTCCTTTGGCAAAGGTCATGCGACCTTCATTCCCCCCTGAGGTGAGGTAGATGATGGCCATCGCGACCAAGACGGCGACCGCGACTGCGGCCATGATGTTTCGGAGGAAGACGACGATGCGACTTAAGCCAACTAACAGGTGGCAGAGGGTGCAACGGGATGTGCCTTGAGTAGGATCCGTACTAGCGAGGATATCGGGATCCGGGGTGGAGAGGCCGCAGGGAATGAGGCCTGCGTGGAGAGACGTGGTGGGGACGAGGGAGAGGGTCGTGGTAGCGAGAATGAAGAGAGCGAGGAAGATGAGAAGAGAGCGGGGCATGGTAGAATTTGGTTTGAGTATATTTGATTGCAGTATATCACCCGAAAAAGAAAGCGGACAAAAAGCCCGGCTCAAGGAGTCGGGCTTTTTCAGTTTTAGGGTACAAGACTATTTCCGTCCGACGACACGCTCGGCGACAAAGACACCGATCCGGTAGAAAACCCAGAGGAAAAATCCGTACACCAGAACCACCGGGAGACCGCTGATGATGATAGCTCCGAGGGCACTCCCCAGGGCGATCAACCATCGAGTGAGGTCATTGACTGACTGCTTTATCACATTGCCGTCACGCACCGAATCGCCATTGATTACGACGCGCGGATCTTCGGTAATCGATATCGAGAGCGACGACATGGCGACCTGCCCTTCTAGCCGGCGCTGCTGCGCATCGAGTCCCTCTATCTCACTCCGAACGAACGCCAAACGATCCGTCACCTCGATGACATCACTCACTTTGGTCGCCTTGTCGAGGAGGGAGACGAGCGCTGTTTCTTCGGCTCGCTTCGCATTCAGCCGGGCCGTGAGATCGATACTCTGATCAGTAACGTCTCCGGCGCTCAGGTTCTCGTTGATGACCGACGATGCCACCTTCTTCGCTTCTTCGATCACTACGTCGAGACGGTCTACGGGGACTCGGACGACGAGCCATGCGGTCTGGACATCATTCTTCGGCTGCGAGACATTGGCGCTCTCGACATATCCGCCGACATTCTTCGCCGATGCCTGAATCTGATTACTTGTCCATACCAAACTCTGAGCGCGTAGATCAAGCGAGGCGCTTTTCACCATTTTCTGGTCAACCGCCGAAACTGGTGTCGTCGTTCCCCAACTCGGGATGGTCACTGCATCCATCGGCATCGGGACGATATCCCGTTCGCCGCGCCACAGCATATCGCCATCTATACCAGCTGCCGCCACGCCCGGTTGATCCATCATCACCCCTCCCTTGTACACCATCGACTGGTCCTGATAGCTCGGAGACGGCATCGAGACATGTATCCGTTTTGGAATCAGCGAAAGCGTCTGCACGAGGAAAATACCAAGTACCGGAGCGAAAAGCACAAACACAAGAAGGAATCCGCCCACCCGCACATGCTTCCGCCACTCTGAGCGTCGCACTGCCATATGATTTTGTTTATGTGTTACGAAAAACCGAAGAGGCCGACTACCTCTTCAGTCTACTCCCTGTCAGCAAATTGCACCAGTACCGAAACAATAAACACTCCTCCCCGTTCTTCCGTTCAGAACAGTATTATTCCTGCGATATGACATTCGGTCCGACGCGACTCCGATGCTTGCGGACTACCCTGATGCGAATCATTTCCTTTTCCAGAGCTGCCGCCACACGCGCGTATTCTTCCTCGCCCATCGCTCCTTGCTTGAGCTGAATAGCTTCGGCCCGTGCGCGTGCCGCTTCGGCTCGTTCCATATCAATCTCCTCAGCTCGTTCGGCAGTATCCGCTAAGATAGAGAGCGTATTAGTATCAAACTCCACAAATCCACCAGAAACCGCCAAGCTTTCCGTCTTACCATCCGTCAAACGAATGATGACTTCGCCCGCCTTGAGCGCACCGATATACGGCGTGTGCGTGGGGAGGATAGTCACATCTCCATCCGCAATGGGGAGCGTCACTGCCGCCGCCTCCATCAGAGCAACGGCGCGTTCGGGTGTGACCAATTTGAGAGTGAGAGAGATCATGGTTATGCGTCTTTTTTGACGACTTCGGTGACTTCACTGATCGCGCCTTTCATATAGAAGTCCTGTTCCTGGATGTGATCGAGGGCACCCGAGAGAATCTGTTCGAAACCTTCGATCGTGTCTTCGAGTTTGACGTATTTCCCCGGAGCGCCGGTAAATTGCTCGGCAACAAAGAACGGCTGCGAGAGGTATTTCTGGACCTTTCGGGCGCGCGAGACAGTGAGCTTGTCTTCTTCTGTCAATTCCTCCATACCGAGGATCGCGATAATATCCTGCAGGTCCTTGTACCGCTGGAGGACGCGCTGCACGCCACGTGCCACCGCGTAGTGCCGCTCACCGACGATTTGCGGATCGAGGATGGTCGAGCTCGAATCGAGCGGGTCAACCGCCGGATAGATACCGATCTCAGTCAGCGCCCGGTTCAAGACAACCGTCGAATCGAGATGAGCGAAAGTCGTCGCCGGTGCCGGATCAGTCAGGTCATCGGCTGGCACATAGACCGCCTGCACCGACGTGATCGAACCCGCCTTAGTCGAGGTGATGCGCTCCTGTAAGACACCCATCTCTTCGGCCAGAGTCGGCTGATACCCGACCGCGCTCGGGATGCGCCCGAGAAGCGCGGACACTTCGGAACCCGCCTGAGTGAAACGGAAAATATTGTCGATGAAGAGGAGCACGTCTTTGCCTTCACTATCACGGAAATCTTCGGCCATCGTCAGGGCAGAGAGCGCGACCCGCTGACGTGATCCCGGCGGTTCATTCATCTGACCAAACACAAGCGCTGTCTTGTCGAGTACACCCGAGTCCTTCATTTCATGATAGAGGTCATTGCCCTCGCGGGTCCGCTCTCCGACACCAGCGAACACCGAGTAGCCGCCGTGTTCCGAAGCGATGTTGCGGATCAGCTCTTGGATAACGACGGTCTTCCCTACACCCGCGCCACCGAAGAGTCCGACCTTGCCGCCTTTCATGAATGGGCAGATGAGGTCTATCGACTTGATACCAGTTTCGAAAATTTCGGCCTTGGTCGACTGTTCCTCAAATGACGGGGCCGCGCGATGAATAGAGCTTCGCTTCTCGAATTGGGCCTCTTCTTTGCCATCGATAGTATGACCGAGGACGTCGAACATGCGCCCGAGGACGGCCTTGCCAACCGGGACACTGATCGGAGCCCCTGTCGCGACCATGGCGACACCACGCTGAAGTCCGTCAGTCGAACCCATGGCGACTGCGCGCACCCGACCACCACCCAGATGCTGGTGAACCTCGGCAACGAGCGTCTCCTGTTTCTCACCCGCACCAAACACGGCTTCAAGCGCATCATAAATCTTCGGCAACTCGGTCCCATCCGCAAACTCCACATCAACAACCGGCCCGATGATTTGAATGACTCTTCCTGTATTCATATATTTGCTTGATTAGGGGGAAATCTTGATTAGTTATAGTAAATGAGATTGACTTTTTTTCAATTTTATACTACACTATTTTTCTAGTCCTTTACCTTGAACTTCAACATAGGAGGAAGTGGAAATGCGGTCAATCCCCAAGTATCATACACTGGAAGAAGCATTGGATTCGTTAAACCAGGCTGATCTTGAAAAAAGACTGGCTGCTCTCAACGAAGAAGCAATTCATGAGCTTGATAGGACATACCTTGAAGCGTATGATGAGCTTTTTGCCGGCATGAGCGAAGAAGAAAGAATGGCGGCGCATGAAGTAATGTTTCCAGGTTCTCGAGAACGCATACGGTGTCGTTCTCAAGAGCTGGTAGCCTGGGCCACCACACTTCCTAAGTGATGATAGGCTGCCACATCAGCAACACTACGCGCTGACATACCGCAATAGTATGTCTTTTTTCTTTTTTCCAAACAACTGTCTAAACCCGAGTCTCGAATTTAGAATCTAGAATTTTGGTCTTCACCCCAAGATTCCAGATTCCACATCCCAGTCCCTACCTTTTCTTTTCCTCGAATCCGATTTTCTTTTTCGGCTCTGCCTCTTCCTTCAAAAGCTGCCGCAATACATCAAACACCGCTCGGAACCGCTTATCGTATTTTCGTTCCATCGCCTCGATCTTCTTCCGCAACGCCTCGTGCGTGACAAGCATCTTCCGTAGCTCGACGAAGGTCCGGATGATCTGGATATTCACCTGGACCGCTCGCTCGCTCTTGAGCACACTCGACAGCATCGCCACTCCCTGTTCGGTGAAAGCATAGGGGGCATATTTGATGTTCTTACCTCTCTTTGGAGTCACAGTTTGTGGCTGCATCCGGCTATCTCCTTCCTCGTTCAAGGTCACAGACTGTGACCTTGAACCAAGCATCAGATTCGCCTCTTCGAACGTCAGCTGAAACATAAAGTCCTTCGGAAAGCGCTCGATATTTCGCTTGATCGCCTGATTCAGAACCTTAACTTCAACAGCATACATTTCTGCTAGATCGGAGTCCAGCATCACTTTCTCACCACGCAGCCAGAAAATCTGCTTGATGATATGTTCGCTCGGAACCGCTACCAGGTTTTTCATCGTCTTCTTCATAGTACTCGTACATCATGCATCCCAGTCCCTACCCCTGCACCGCGGCCATGCCCGCACTGAGCTCGGCGATCTCCTGAGTGATCTTGCCTTGACGGAGCTGATTGTAGGCAAGAGTGAGGTCAGCGGTCATCTCTTGGGCGGCATCGGTGGCACTGCGCATCGCGACCATGCGCGCGGCTTCCTGTGAAGCATTGGACTCGAGCACGGCATGATACAGCTCGGCTTCGATGAGCCGCGGGATGATCGTCTCGAGCACCGTCTCGGGAAACGGCTCGATGAGGAAGTCACCACCACCCATGTCTCCGTTGGTTTCCAGTCCGATTTCGTCGAGCATTTTCTTGGCGTCCTTTTCGGTCGCCGGGAGAAGCGCCCGGACCTTCACCTTTTGGACCAGGGCCGAGACATAGTCCGTGTAGACCATGACCACCCGGTCCACCCGGCCCGCGAGGAATTCGTCCAGGATGATGCGCACGATAGGCTGCATATCGGTCACTCGTGGATACTCGAAAACTTCTGGAAAGGATGCGATGATATCACCTTGCATCCGACGAACCGCCTGTTCACCTTTCTTGCCGAGTGTGATAAATGCCGCCGTCCGATCCTTGTCTTCGGCCCGTGCTTCACGCAGTTTTCTCAAGACTTGGGTATTGAAAGAACCACACAGCCCACGATTGGACGTGATGACCACATACAGCTCCCGCTTGACCGGCCGTTCGAGGAGGAGCGGATGCCGTTCGTGTTTCACGGCGACCGTCACCCGATGGAGGACGGAGAGTACTGCCTGCGCATAGGGCCGCATCGCCAGTGCCCGTTCGACCGCCCGGCGCATTTTGACAGCCGAAATCATCTCCATCGCTCGAGTGATCTTTCCTGTACTCTTTACGCCCTTGATACGTCGGCGAATGTCTTTCCCGGATGGCATAAAAATCTCTTAGGCAACAAAACCTTTCTTGAATGAGAGGAGATGTTCCTTGAGGAGGCTTTCGACATTTTCCGTCAGTGCTTTTTCGGTACGGATTGCTTCCAATACTGTTGCCCCATCTGACTCGAGTGATGTGAGGAACTCCTGTTCAAATCGGCCCAGTACGTCGACCGCGATGTCATCGAGGTGTCCCCGCGAGAGTGCATAGAGGAGGGCGACTTCTTTCTCGACCGTGAGCGGCGCATACTGCGGCTGCTTCAAGAGTTCCACCGCTCGACGACCGCGCTCGATCAGTGAACGAGTATTCTCATCGAGGTCGGAGCCGAACTGTGCGAAAGCCTCCATCTCACGGAACTGGGCGAGGTCGAGACGAAGCGTCCCCGCCACCTGTTTCATCGCCTTGATCTGAGCGGCTGATCCGACGCGTGAGACCGAGATACCGACATTCAAGGCTGGACGAATGCCCTTGTAAAAAAGATCGGACTCGAGATAGATCTGGCCGTCTGTGATCGAGATGACATTGGTCGGGATATAGGCCGAGACATCACCCGCCTGTGTCTCGATGATAGGAAGCGCCGTGAGCGATCCACCGCCATTCTCGGCATTCAATTTTGCGCTGCGCTCCAAGAGCCGCGAGTGGACATAAAAGACATCTCCGGGATACGCTTCACGACCCGGCGGACGACGGAGGATGAGCGAGATCTGGCGATACGCCACCGCGTGCTTGGAGAGATCATCATAGATGACCAGTACGTCTTTCCCCTGATCCATGAAGTATTCGCCCATGGCACAACCGGCATAGGGCGCGATATAGGACAGCGCGGCAGACTCGGAAACACCCGCGACGACGATTGTCGTATACTCCATCGCTCCGGCTTTCTCAAGCTCGGCTCTGATCCGAGCGACTTTAGATGCCTTCTGGCCGATAGCGACATAGATACAGAGCACACCTTGTCCCTTTTGGTTGATGATCGTGTCGATCGCGACGGCGGTCTTGCCCGTCTGTCGGTCACCGATGATGAGCTCGCGCTGGCCGCGACCCACTGGGATGAGCGCGTCGATCGCCTTGATACCCGTCTGGAGCGGTTGATGCACCGACTGGCGCGTGATGACACCCGGCGCGATCTTTTCAACAGGATAGAATATATCACTCTTGATCTCGCCCTTGCCATCGATGGCTTTGCCGAGGGCATTCACGACACGGCCGACCAGCCCCTCACCGACTGGGACTGACAGAATACGACCCGTTGCTTTAACTTTCGTACCTTCGGAGAGGTCACCCATCTCACTCATAATCATCACACCGACTTCGCTCTCTTCGAGGTTGAGTGCGACACCGAGCGCCCCGTTTTCGAATTCCACCATCTCCGACGCCATGACCTCGGACAGTCCCGCCACGCGTGCGACGCCGTCACCGACCTCAAGGACGGTACCGATCGATTCTCGTTCCACTGCATGATGGAATTGCGCGAGTTCCTTTTTCAGTTCTTCGATAAGCGGATTGGACATAGCAAGCAAGTCACAATGATTTATGGAGTTCTCTGAGCGCCCGGGAGACTGAGCCGTCATAGCGTGTATCGCCGGTCTCTAACCGAAGGCCGCCGATAAGCGCGGGATTTTCGTGGAATTCGATCGCGACACCTTGCCCTGACTTCCCCAAGAGGCGAGCCGCTTCTTCGGTAACACGCTTCCGCCACAAGGCATCCAATGGATGGGCGGTGGTCGCTTTGATAGAGAGATTGCCAGACATAGCAGCGACATGTGCCTCGAGGGTGCGACTGATCTTGCCCGCCCGGCGACCGAGCCGATGGCGACGGAGGAACTGAGCGAGGGCCGCGGCGAGGTCACTCCCCTTCAGCTGTCCCGAAGTGTGGAGTTCACCGACGGCCCGAGCAAGTTGTGCGTCGACAATTCGCATAGGTATTATTCAGCTGACTTCAAGGATCGCTCGACAAGTTGAGTATCGATCTTAGTATCCACCACATCTCCGAGGACACGTTCCGTTACCTTGATAACGAGATCAGAAATCTCGGCCTTTGCCTCTCGGACGAGCCGTGCCTTTTCTTCGGCTAGATGTGAATCCGCCTCAGTGATCATTTTGTCGATCTTACCCTTCGTCTCGCGGAGCATGTGGGCATCGCGCTCTTTGGCACTCGTTTCGGCCTTCGAGAGGATATCCCGTGCCTCTTCCCGGGCAGCCGCCATGACTCGTTTCTCTTCTTCGACAATCTCCTGAAGTTTCACCTGAGACTGGGCTGCGTCCGAAAGCCCCTGCTCAATCTTTTTCGTCCGTGCCTCGAGCGCGAGGAGGATCGGCCGATACGCGTACCGACGCAAGACCCAAAGCAGCACAATGAAGTTCACCGCCTGAGCGATGAGGAGCTTCCAATCAATGCCGAGTTTTGCGAGAACTTCCATAGAGTAGCTGACGACTTAGGGCCCACTCCCAATAACTTTCAATCCGGGAAAAAATGGAGTGTTTCGGATGCGATGCAAGGCGTGGTCGAAGAGCAGAGTAAGCGGTACAGAAAGGTACCGCGGCGAGCACTGGAGACCAGAACGAGGCAGCGCGCCGAAACAAACATTTTATCCAAACAAAATCATCAAGGCGACAACGAGAGCATAGATGGCGACCGCTTCCGTCACGGCAATCGCGAGGATCATGGTCGTCTGCACCTTCGACTGTGCCTCTGGGTTGCGTCCGATAGCTTCGAGCGCCTTCGAGGCGAGGATACCGAGACCGATGCCCGGGCCGATGGCACCCAGACCCATGGCGAGTGCCGCGCCAATCATTTTCGCTGCTTCCAGTTCCATACAATTCTCTAATTAATACGAGTTATCTTCCTCGGGTGAAACACGAAATAAAACGCCTCCAGTCTACCCCAAAGTAAACACCTTGTCCAATCTCAATTATTTTCAGTGCTCCGGTGGAATCGTCGCCATCTTCAAGAAGACAAGCGTGAGCATCGCGAACACGACCGCCTGGATGAAGCCGACGAAAATCTCGAGGAAAAGGAATGGGAGCGGCAGAAAATACGGCACCAGGTGGAGCATGACAGTCAGAAGCACTTCACCCGCAAACACATTGCCAAAGAGACGAAAGGTAAACGAAATGGTCTTGCCGACTTCCGACACGAGCTCCAGGATACCGACAGCGGTCCCGATACCGTATGGCTTGTGAAGCGGACTAACGAAAAACTTCTGACCATATTTCACGATACCCATCGCTGCGATACCGGTGAATTGGATTGTGAGGACGGTGATGAGCGAGAGAGCGAGAGTGAAGTTCAGGTCTGCCGATGTGCTCCGGAGAAACGGGATGATAGTCGCATGGCCAGCCTCGCCATGAGTGAGACCGACTGTGCCGAGCCCCGGGAGGAGTCCCGCCCAATTCGAACACAGCACAAACAGGAAAATGGTCGCGATCAACGGAAAGAACTGTAGCGCCTGTTTCCGGTCAACAGTCACCGACTGAACCAGGTCGAGGAGTGATTCGACGATGATCTCGAGGACATTTTGTGCACCCCGCGGGACCTCTTTCCAGTGTTCGACGATACGACGAGTGAAGAGCATAAGCGCCCCTGAGACAATCGCTCCGATGAGAAAAGCATTCGTCACCGGAAAGGTGCCAAACGAGAAAAGTTTTTCCGCGGCAATAGAGATTTCCATAATCTGAATTGGATACGCAAAAAGAAGGATTGCCCTTCTTTTTAAGCGCTTCTAGTCTAATGGCGAACGAGCGATACGTCAATTAGCTCATCTCCGCACCGCCGGGTAAGTCGTCCTCAAAGCGAGAAAAGGTCCGAGATGGTGTTTCTAAGTTACGCAGCCTGTCGCTCGTCAGACTCTCCCGGACGCGCCGCAGGTTTCTCGAAACTCTCTGGATGATCGGTCTGCATCTGTTTGATACTGTGGAGGAGTTTCTCTTGTTCAGCGGTCGCGTCTTCCTCCGCGGTCCCGGGTGCGGCAGAGACTTGCTCCACCCTCCCACCCTGCCAATCATCATGCGATGCATTGGGAAGCGCATATATCGAACCACCCGTCTGCGACTCCCGTTCTGCCTGTTGTGTAAGAGGTGTCGCGTCGAAGCCTTTTCCAGTAGGGGCTGACAGGTCCCCCCGATAGATCCCTTCTTCCACTGCTCCCTGCGCTCGCGATAATTCCGGTGGTAGCTCTGTCTGCGGCGCTATTACAGATGTATCGGATTTTTTGAACCATTCTTTGAACATACGATTTTTTTCAACAAATTATGCACTCTCACCGTATCACGGCTCCTTCAAGCTGAATGAGTTACTCCCGTATCTCGACCTCTCAGATGAATCATCTCTTTCGCAGACGGCAATGGAAGCTGGAGCTCATCGGACGTACCCCGATACACTTCCCCGAGCTCTTCCGCCCGCAACATCTGCTGGAAATGATTCGGACTCTCGGTACCCATAGTTCCCCTCCCCTTAGTGATGTACAAATCGTCCAGGGGGCCATCGATACTGCCATTGGGGGGCTGATTCGGATCAACCGCTGGTGCCCCAGCTGATGCGCTGAGAGGCGGCAAATTGAGATGGAGCGCTCCCGGACCATCGCCCGCGTGAGCAGATTCATCATCCGGAGTGATCCTACCCGATCCTACATGATTCGTACCATAACTGATCGGCGCATCCGCCCGGAAACCATCCTCATTCAACGAAGCCTCAACCGTCACAAGCGGCAAACCGAGGACTACTGGGTCCTCTGGTTTTGTTTCGTCCGTAGCGGTCCGATCCTCCAAGACCTGACCCTCCAACCCTCCTACCTCAACCACTTTCTCCTTACCGAAAACAGACTCAAACAAGCTCATAGCGTTGCGTTAACTATTTGTAGTATACCTGGTCAGTCATCTTTCCGAAAACGCACCTTACATTCTCTCGGGTCTTCATCTCTACGACAGTCTGGTCCTCGCCATGCAGTTTCGCCACTGCTTCACTGACATACGACACATACGCCGGCTCATTGCGCTCCCCGCGTTTCGTCTGCGGCGCGAGAAATGGGCAATCCGTCTCGATGAGTAGCCGGTCGAGCGGGATAAGCTTCACCGTCTCACGGAGATCGTCTTTCGTCCCAGCCACAATCGCTTTTACTGGATAGGTGATATTCCCCGTAAAAGAAAAGTAGACATTGGGCAGCTCCAGGAACTGCTTTGTCGCTTCGGTATCGCCCATGTAGCAGTGCAGGATGAATCTCAAATCTTGATTCTGAAATTTCGAATCGGAAAGAATATCAAAAAGATCACCATAGGCATCGCGACAATGGATGATGACAGGTAGTTTGCATTCCTGCGCCAGATCAAGCTGCAACAGAAACCCGTCCCTCTGTCTCCCCTTCACCTCCTCCGTTACCGGGTTTTCACGCCCGAAATAATCCAACCCGCACTCCCCGATTGCTATCACTTTTGGATGTCGGGCCAATTCTCTCAGCTCTGGTAACCAAAATTCCTGATTCTTCATTCTTGATTCATCTGCAAGAAACTCATGCGGATGGATACCGACAGAGGCAAAGATCTCGGGGTGTTCCTCGGCCAGCGCGACACACTGCCGGCTTTCCTCGACCGTACAGCCGATCGCAAACATGCCATCAATCCCCGCCGCCCGGGCGCGTGCGATCACCGCGTCGCGATCCACGTCATACTGCGGCATGTAGAGATGAGTGTGGATATCGTACATATAGTTACCTCCGCTGCAACTTATTCTGTTACTTTCTTTTCAAAGGGGGTGAACGTTATCTCTATACCTCTTTCCCGACACCAGAGAATAAAATCCTCCGTTGCCTTTTCTCTCTCTTCCGGTTTCGCGTTGCCGACCTTGACCTGTTCATTGGTATATTCATATCCGAAACCTTCATCGGAACCTGTCCCCGCCATTCTCGCGTGCGACACGGAAGCGAAATCTCTTTGGATATTTTTTGGGATATCTTTTAGGAGTCTCCGAGCAATCGTTTCATCAGGAATAACAATCTGTGCATAGTACTTCCTCACCCTTTCTGCATCAACCGCAGCACCTCCCCTCTCTTGTGATATTGTTTGCTGTACCGCATTCATTTTTACCGCCTCTTCAACCGCTGCTTTCCGCTGTTCCTGCAGATACGGATGGAAAAAATCAACTCGATACTTCCAGACACCTTCCCCATCGACAACCACCCCTTCCGTCGGATCCGAGATCTGCCCACCCCTTTCTATTCCCTCTGACGCCCGAGGGTCATCATATCTATCAAGCCAAGACAATTCGGAGGCTGCCCGAATATCCACCAGACTGGGAGGCATGCGCTGAAATGCCTTTTCGTGCGACTTCTCAAGATCGAGAGACTCGGCCGAACTGATCGGATGCGTATGTGCCAACAGTATTTTTTGATTCTTTGTCCTCGACATTCTCATGTTTTCATTCCGATCCGGGAGTGTACCACCGTATTTCCCTATGAATGTTGCTGATACGATTTCAACCCTTCCATCCGGTTTGATCGCATACATAGAAAAAAACTCGTTATCAAACTCACGGGCTGCCTTGTGGAGAAGTGCTAGCACTTCCTCTTCGTTGGAAAACGTTCCATCACGAAACTCCTGTTCAAATGCGTACTTTGCATCGCGCTGTCTCGACTCCAGAGCCTCCGTTTCTTGTTCTCCCCCCAGGACCACGGCTGTCTTCCCCTCCCCCTTCGTCTCTTCAACATCCTTACCAACCGGAGCGAACTCATTTGGTAGGACTACCTCATTGCCAGAGTCACCCGCCACTACTGACTCAGTCCCTCGATCAGGTATATCAGGCTGCCTCTCCGGTTCGAGTTGCACATACGCACTCGGCGCCTCGACCCTCTCACCAGCACCAGCAGCATTGGGCATCATCATCGCCATACCAGCGAGCGGGCCAGCGAGCTTCTGCAGCTTCTGACGGAAACGAGCGAGGGCACCTTCTTCCTGCTTCCTGATCTCCGCAAGCTTCCCTACGAGACCGATTTCTTCGTCGACACTTCTCAGCGTCTCTTTCGATACTCCGGCCCGTGCGCCGTATTCCCGCGTATTCCGCAGCATCTCCTCCTCTGCCGCTTGCGAATCATGCAAATCCGCTGACCCCTCTGCATCTTTGAAAGCAGCATTCACCCGCCGGACCGTCTCGATAGCGGATATCTCCTTCGATGCTATTTCCAGCCTTGGGCTTAATTGTTCCTGAGAAGAACTATTCTCAGGCTTCTGTCGTTCCATGTATTTTTTGTAAGATATCCGTTGCCGCTCTCTCATCGACTGCGCTCGTCCACTCGTGTTCGAGATCTGCGCGCTGTTTTCGCAGTGCACCCATGTCGCGCCGGAATTCAGCCACGGCTTCCCGCAGCTCCTTGTCGATATTCTCGATATCCGTCGCGACAATAGTCATACTCATTTTTCAGTCTTGATCCGCTGAAACAACGGTTCAACTTTCCCCGTCTTGAGTGCAGTTTCAATTTTTTCTGATGTTGATGGGAGGAATGGCCTGAGCAATACTGCTATCTTGTAGATTTCCTGCATCAAAACGAGATGATTACTCTCAAACTTTTTGTAATCAGTCTTAACGAGTTCCCAGGGCTTATTCTCATCTATTGAACGGTTAAGGACGGCAATATAAGTCCAGATATGCGCCAACGCATCAGCCACTCGAAATTCTTCAAGAAGATCCGATGTTTCTTTCGTTCCGAAATCATCTTCTACAGAAAAAGAAACCTCGAGCTTCTCAGAAAGCTTCATCACGCGCGAGACAAGATTGCCGAGACCATTCGCCAGGTCGGCATTATACTTCTCGGTCATTTTCTCCCAGGACAAATCGCCATCTTTTGAGTACGGCAACGCGGTGAGGAGGAGGTAGCGCGTCCCGTCGACGCCGAATTTCTCCACGAGCTCGTCGGGATAGATGACGTTACCGAGCGTCTTCGACATCTTTTGCCCATTGATCGTCAGGTACTCGTGGGCATAGATCGTCGTCGGGAGCGGCAGTCCGGCCGACAGGAGCATCGCTGGCCAATAGATCGCATGGAAACGGAGGATGCCTTTGCCGATGACATGCACGCGCTCGGAATCACTCGTCCAGAATTTTTTGTACAGTTCGCCATCTGTCGCATAATCGAGCGCCGTGATGTAGTTGGACAGGGCATCCACCCACACATACATGATCTGACTCTCGTCACCCGGCACCGGGACGCCCCAGCCTTTAGCCCGCGCGACCGAACGCGAGATCGAGAAATCCTCCAGTCCCATCTTGATGAACGATACGACTTCGTTCTTCCGATAATCGGGATAGATCTTCAGTTCACCACTCTCAATCAGTGCAAGCAATCTATCAGCGTAGTTTGAGAGCTTGAAAAACCAATTCTCTTCCTCTACTACTTCCGGCGCAACCTTATGATCGGGACAGAGACCGTCAACGAGATCCTTCTCCATTTTGAATTCTTCGCAGCCGACACAGTAGAGGCCACTGTACTTCTTCAAATATAAATCTTCTTTCTTGAACGCATTCCACATTTTTTTCGCCCCCTCAAAATGCCGCGGTTCAGTTGTGCGAATAAACTGGTCAAAGGAGAGATCGAGCGAACCAGCGAGTGCCTTGAAACTCTCGGCATTCTCTGCGACAAACTCCGCAACTGGTCGCCCCACTCGCTCAGCTGCTTGGACATTCTTCAGACTGTTCTCGTCCGAACCCGTGAGGAAATACACATCCTCTTTTCCGCGTTGGAGCACTTGATAGCGCGCTACAACATCGGTCAGCACTTTCTCCACGGCATGCCCGACATGGGGTGCCGCATTCACATAATCAATGGCGGTAGTGATGAAAAATGGCTTGGGCATACCGGGAAGTAGAAGTTCAAGTATTATTGTAGAAATATTCTTTCAGGCGCCTTCTCAATAAGCGAGCACCTTGACTGGTTTTGAGATACTTTTCACGACGCAACGCATCCTTTCCTTCGCAACATGCTTCATAGTATATCAGCTTCAGAGGTACGTATGGCTTTGTCGAAAACACCTTGCTTTCATTATGTTCTGTCAATCGACGCCTTAAGTCACTCGTCACACCAACATAAACAAATTTCTTCGCTATATTTCTCAACACATAGACATAATGGAAGCTGCTTGAACTTTCACTTCCCGGCATATTTTTGTGCGTAGAGAGCGATTTCTTGATAGAGCGACGGGATTGATTCCAGGTCCTTAAATGTTGACGGCCGGATCCACCGGTATTCACTATGCTCTTCGGAGAGCGTGACCACCGTGTCATCAGTGTCGCAGAGGAAGGTGATCCCGACCTTGAACTCGCCGGTATCCTTGCGAAACGTGAAGACATTGAAGGGCTCGCTTATCCTAACCTTGATACCCGCTTCTTCCATGATTTCCCGCTCGAGCGCTTGCTGTGGCGTCTCTTCATGGTCGACGCCCCCGCCGACGGTCTCCCAGACACCAGGCAGATGATCATCCTGGTCACTGCGCTTCACAACGAGGATTTCTCCTGCTGCATTCCGGACAATCCCTTTTACTGCGAGATAAAATTGCATCCTGAGGCAATAAATGGCTTATTCAGACCCTTTCAGTATAGCATCCTTGACTTTCCGGTCACTATGATGTATACTGGTATGGTTTGTTGTTATTTCCAACCAGCTAGCTGAACGGCTAGCAACTCACAAGGGGTGTAGAATGCGATACCATGGTATCAAATATCGTCGTATCAGGATGTTCTGGTACGACCACGGGGGGACATTGTTCGTCACCCTGGGGGTCGCAATCGTAGTGGGCAGTTTCTACCTGCTACTGTCCATTGATTGCAGCACTGGTGGGAGCTGCACTTTGGCAAATGACGGTCTCGCGAACGCCGTCCTCGGCCCGAGGAAGTAGTCGACTGTCGTCCCACAACCCGAAGCCCGATACGCATTGCGTACTCGGGCTTCGAAACTTTCCACCGACCGATCACACCCTTTTATACACTCTTTTCGAAGTCCTTTTTCCACATCGCGTCGATCTTGGATGCGAGCACGAAGTCGTTCAGGTGGAGTCCCTGGATGGCATGGGTGAAAAGCGTGAGTCTTACTTCCTTCCAGCCGTGAAGCAAAATATCCGGGTGATGCCCCTCTGCTTCGGCGATAGCGCCGACCTGATTGACGAAGGTGAGCGCTTCCGCAAAATCCTTGAAAACATAATCCTTATGAATCTTCTTGTCGGCTTCATTCGTCCACCCCTCCACGACCGCTAGGTACGTAGCAATCACTTCCGAAGAGAGCGGATCTACTCCCCCTTCGCACGGTACACATTTTTTGTTGATCAGGTCCATAGGCTTCAAGCGTAAGCGATGATGGTAAACTCCCCCTTTACTTTTGCTGGCCGCTCGGCAAAATAAGCGATCACCTCGGCCACGTTTCCCCGGACGATTTCCTCATACACTTTTGTCAGCTCACGGCCGATGATGAGGCGCTTTTCTGGCGCAAGTGACTGGAGCAGTTCCAGATTCTTCATGAACCGATGCGGTGACTCATAGTATATGACCGGAACCTCGCTCGCCGCCACCCGTTTGAAATACGTCTCGCGTCCTTTCTTGTGCGGTGGGAAACCGAGGAAGACGAATTCCCGCATATCAATCCCGGCGACCGAGACGAGTGCCGCGAGCGCGGACACGCCCGGGATGGGCACGACTGCGATACCCCGAGCGATCGCAAGCGACACGAGCACATTCCCCGGATCCGATAGCCCCGGCGTCCCAGCATCAGTGACGACCGCAGCACTCTCGCCGTCTTCGATTCGCCCGAGGAATGATTCCAGCTTCTTCACCTCGGTGTGTTCGTGCGCCGAATACACCGAGACCGCGATCTCATACTTCAATAGGAGCTTTTTCGTCACGCGCGTATCTTCCGCCAAGACGAAATCCACAGACTTGAGTGTCTCGATCGCCCGCAGCGTGATATCACCGAGATTCCCGATCGGTGTTCCGACGACGTAGAGCGTCCCTTTCATGTCTTCATCCATACGCGAGTTACAGCTGTTTCCTCCGACCTGAGACGAAGCTCCTCCGCGGTTTCAGTCGTTCGGTATTCCCAAACTCTTCATCTGAATCTTGATATGTTTTCAGACATTCCTGGATATAATCACCTACCCGGGCTGAAGTCGCTTCCTGTAGTGGGTACCCCGCATCACGGAGGGCGCGCAGAGCACGCAGCGCGTGTGCACTCGCGTCCCTCTCTTCGAGCATCTGAGCTTCAGCATCATTTCTTTCAAAATGAGTCTTGAAGATCTTGTCAGCCAGCCTTCCAAATGTCGCCCGTACTGTCATGCCGTCCGGACCGGAAGGAAGTCCTGCTGCATCGTTCCAAGCATGACCAACCTCATGAAACAATGCATACACCCCTTCCGGCGTATCGATATCCCCATAGTACACAACGTGCTCCTTATGGCCTCTCTCTGGGTTACCATACTGAAAATACCTCTCTGTCTCCTCGCCTTGCCCAGTGATACCTGGGCGAAACTGGACTCCCTCAGGGAGTAAGTTATCAACATACAGCTTTTCACCAGTTTGGCTGCATAAGGCGACCCGTGTATGTGTTTCTCCATCTACCACAAACTCTTCCTCTCTGACCATAAGTGGCTGTTCACTACCTACAGCGAAGTCTCTGGTTTGAACAAGTTTCTCACCTTCAAATATTTTGTCCCGCCCCGTTCCGATGGATACCTTTCTTTCCGCTTTTCGAATAGGATTCTCTGTACTCAACCTCTCGAACAGCAACCGCAATGTTTGTTCTTGTTCATTTCTTCGTTGAGTACCTTCTGGCGATTCCAAAGACAGAAACTCCGGACGAGAGAGTCCCGCCAGCAACGCCTGAATCCTCTCCGTGTCTTCTCCCGCCTGATTTTCAGGCTTCACTGTCGGAAATTGCTGCTTGCACAGACTTTCCGGTGTCACGTTTCTGCCTCCTTGATTTGGAAGCTCTATGCTACCGGCGGTACCTTTGATTTTATTCGTGTTTATCGATTCGAACATACGCGCGTCTCCACTTAAACACTTACAGCCTCACCAGTTTCTCGAGTTTCTTCTTGTCGGCTTTCGGTCCAATGACCGCAAGGTTGAGTTTCTTGTTTCGAAAGATATCTTTCGCGACACGGAGCACATCCTTGGCCGTCACCTGATCGATTTTCTTGGCGATCTCCTGCGGTAACTTGATTTCACCCTTGAGCGTTTCCTGAGTGACCAGGTATTCGATGATATCGTCTGATCCTTCAAACCCGAGCGCCATCTGTCCCTTCATGTGTTCTTTGGCTTTCTTCAATTCTTCATCGCCAACTTGTTCATCGGCGATCCGACGATACTCAGTCAGGATGACTTTCACTGTCTCATCCAAGTTCTGATGTTCCACTCCGCTTTGAGTCGTGAGATAACCGACATCGTGATAACTGTCGCTGCTCGTCGTGACCCGATAGGCGAGTCCGCGCCGCTCCCGAACTGAGAGGAACAGTCGCGATGACATCCCACCACCGAGGACCGTCGCGAGGACCGAGAGCGCATACCGGTCCGGATGCCCCATCGGATACGTTCGCACCCCGAGGAGGAGGTGGGTCTGATCCGTCTTTTTGTTCTGGATGAAGACCCCCGGCTTCGACTGCTGGTCTTTCAATTTTTTGAACGTCGGTTTTTTCCCAGTACGGATGGTGGCAAAATGCTGCTTGACCGCCGCGAGCACTTGCTTCGGATCGATATTGCCCGCGACACCGACAACGACGTTTTCCGCCACGTAGCCGCGCGCGAGATACTTGATGAAGTCAGCCCGGCGGAATGCATGGAGGTTCTCCTTGGTCCCGATGATTTCCCAGCCCAAGGGGGTATCGCCGTACAGATGCGACTCCCACAAGTCATTGATGTGACGCATCGGCGTATCCTCGTACATGTTGAGCTCTTGAAGGATCGCGCCCTTCTCGCGGTCGATCTCTTCTTGTTCGATCTTGGCATTCAGGAACAGGTCCGAGACGATATCGAGCGCCGTGTCCCAATGCCGCGCTTCAACCTTGGCATAGTACGCCGTCCGGTCCTTGCCCGTGTACGCATTGTATTCCGCACCGAGCTCATCGAGCTCTTTGGAGATATCGATCGCATTCGGCCGCTTCTTCGTCCCCTTGAAAAACATGTGCTCGAGGAAGTGTGCCAGGCCATTTTCGGCACGTGTCTCATAGCGACTCCCCACCCCCGTCATGATGAAGACCGTCGCCGTCTGCGTGTCCTGCATCGGTGCGAGGATGATGCGCAACCCATTCTTCAAAGTGTGTTTCTTGTAGTTCATACTAATGCCAGAAGTAAAGCGTAATTAATTAGGAGGCTGCTTTGTATACGGTAGTCAACAACTATGTAGCTCGAGGATGGCTAAGCATTAATACCACCATCCCCATTAAGATCAGAAACCGAACCTTCATAGATATTCAACGAGCTCGACCCCACAAATGACCGATGACCACAATACCTATAGACATAACCAAAACCGGTAAACCAAGGACGATAAGGAAATCAGACATAAGATGTGCACCAACACCAGCACCAACTAGTATTGAACAGAATAGTCCAAAAATACAAATGGGAATCAAGGCAATAAGCACTACCGTTGGTCGATATTGTATCTTCTTCTCTCCAGCATCAGCCTCTATGTTATCCGTCCCCATAGAAGTTTCATTCGTTTCTGAAGATTGGTCTTGTTGTTCCATATACATTATTAATAAGCAATGGTTACCGTCGCAGCTGATGACTCAACTCCTCAGTCTTCACCCATTCTTCAACGTGTGTTTCTTGTAGTTCATACAGTTACTCAGTAATTGGCAAAACGAGTTCATTCCCTCCCTCATCTTTTGTGGTGTATCTACTACCATCAATATGTAAACGGATATAGTCCATCGCGCCAGGTTTCTCCCCCTCGATGATGTAGCTCATGGCCGGCGCATTCTTCGCCCTTGACTGCAATGCCCCCAAAACCTTGCGGTCTTTCCCATTGATTTTCGCAGTACACTGCTCCGCAGCAAAGGACCCGTCGGAGCGCCGGACGGCCTGTAGCTCAATTGAGATTTTCCCCAGTGTTGGATGTTCGACGCTGCCAGAAAATGGTTTTTCTTTCCACCCTCGCTGCTCCTGCGTATCGGGCGTTTGTATCTTCTCGAGAGTACTCGGAACTGGTTCTGCTTGGGCAGCAGTAGCATCAACAGCCAGCGCCGTTCCAACAGCGAGTGCTGCTACAAACTCTTTCAACTTTCCACCGGATGCGCCTGATTTGATGGCTGAAATCAATTTCTCTGCGTTCTCGCCACTCTCTTGCCTATCATTTGCAGCCTCGCTAGCAACAATTGCTGGATCAATAGGAGATGCAGACAGCGACTCGCTAGTATTGCCTGCTGTCAAAGTGATCTCGTTTCCCTCTCTTTTTTTGTCTGCCGTACCCAAATCGATTTCAAGCTCATCGGATTCGGATGGGGAAGATACTGGTTGTTTTTTTTCAGGATTATACATACTCATACGTATTTACTCTTTATTTGATCATCTCAGGTTACAGTCCTACCTCGATCCGCCACTTCATCGGGATAAATGTCAGATTGATCGGGTGCGGGAAATTACTTTCTTTCTTCCAGGCGATGATACGCGACTTCAATGATTCAAATAACTTATCCTCCTCCTTGATAAGACTTACGTTCATCTGGACAAAAACTTCTACTGGCCAGGCTTTCACTTTTATTTGCGAATCATTCGCATACACGATGACATCCTCGATTTCTGTCACTTCGGCCACGATCTTCTGAATTGCTTCCGAGAGGGCCCGAGCATCCGCTGGATTTACTTTCTCCTGATCAAAATCGACACGGACTATCGGCATAACATTATATTAATCCCTTGATAGATATGTCTTGAGCTCTTCTATCTTCACCCGCTCCTGCTGCATGCTGTCGCGATCACGGACGGTGACGGTGCCAGCCAGGTCCGGATTCTCGCCGAGGGTGTCGAAGTCGACCGTGACGCAGTACGGCGTGCCGATCTCGTCCTGGCGGCGATAGCGCTTGCCGACATTGCCATTGTCATCGAACTCCGAGCGGAAATCTTTTTTGAGCTTCTGATACACTTCGCGTGCCTTGTTCACTAGTTCCGGCTTATTCTTCATGAGTGGGAAGACCGCCACTTGTACCGGGGCAAGCTGTTTCGGGAGTTTCAGCACAATGCGTGTATCGTCTTCAGTGATCTTCTCTTCAGAATAAGCGTCGGTCAAGACGGCCAGAAAGGTGCGCTCGAGGCCGACGGACGTCTCCACGATCCATGGGATGTATTTTTCATTCGTCACCGGGTCGCGATATGAGAGATCGACACCCGAGAATTTCGAGTGCTGGGTCAGATCATAATCGCTCCGATTATGCACACCTTCAAGCTCCTTGAAGCCAAAGGGGAAATTGTACTCGATATCCCAAGCCGCCTTGGCATAGAAGACCAGATTCTCATGCTGGTGCCAACGGAGGTTCTCTGGTTTGATGCCGAGATCGATATAGTACTGGAAACGCTTGGCGCGCCACTCTTCATACACCGTCGCCGCCTCTTCCGGCCGGATGAAGTACTGCATTTCCATCTGTTCAAATTCGCGCTTGCGGAAGATGAACTGGCGGGCGGTGATCTCATTGCGAAAGGCTTTGCCAATCTGTGCGATACCGAATGGCACCTTCACCCGCGACGAATCGAGGACGTTCTTGAAATTCACATAGATCCCCTGACACGTCTCACCCCGGAGGTAGGTCGGCCCGCCCGCATCGCTCTGCGAAGCGTCTCGGGCAGGCTCTTTGGTCCAGCTCTCAGTAAAGTTTCCTAAGTTTGATTTGACGAGGAGATTGAAGCTCTTCGCCTCGGTGAAATTACTCTTGCCACATTTCGGGCATTTCACTTTTTCCTTGTTTTCTGTGAAAAGCGCATTGATCTCCGCTTCGGTCATCTTTTCATCAGCAAAGACATCGACCGCTTCAAGGAGATGATCAACTCGAACACGTGTGTGACACTCTTTGCATTCCGCAAGTGGATCGCTAAATCCGCCGACATGCCCCGATGCCTCCCAGACTTTCGGATGCATGAAGATGGCACTGTCGAGCCCCACGATATTGTCGTGATCGCGGACCATCGCTTTCCACCAGGCCTCGCGGATGTTTTTGGCCAGTTCGACACCATACGGGCCGAAGTCATACACCGCTGCAAAACCGCCGTAGATTTCCGACGACGGAAACACGAAGCCGCGTCGCTTGGCGAGCGAGATGATCTTGTCCATCAGACCGTCTTGTTTTTCCGTCATAATCATTCTTTACATTCCCTCTCTTCCAAGGTTGACAAAAAAGCGCTTTTTCCCTATATTCAGCAGATTCTTTACCATAGTGAATATATCAACATTCACTCCATCCATCAACCGATCCAACCCACTGGAGCACTCCATGACAGAGACCTTCCCCGAACAACTCCGCACACTTAACCAGGCTGTCAATTTCCTGAATCGCGCTGGCAATACCGCCACACTCTCAGAAGTCCGGACCATCATGTATCTCAACCTCTTCGGTGTGCAAGGACTCGACCACCTACAAGTTCTCTTCGAACGCCGCGATTGGCGCAGCCTCTCGACACAACTCACCGCGACTGCTCATCAACGATCCCGGAGGCTGAAGAATCGAGCGGCCGAATACACAAGCCAAGACCATCCTGCATTCCACCAAGACGTTCGGCTCGTCATAGTCATGAAAGGGCTCGCTCGCAACATCGGGCGTTGGATCCCTCAGACATACCCATCCGACTGATTGATGCCATCGATTCTTAACCAAGCGCGAAGCAGCATCCTGCTCCGCGCCGTTTTTTTTATCTTGAAAAAATAGCGAGTCCCTACTCTTCGCGAAGCTCTCGCATGAGCCCGAGATAGAAGGCGAGATTGTGCAGGGTCGCGAGGCGGCCGGCGAGCGGTTCGGCCGCCGCAAACTGATGACGGAGATAGCTTTTGGAATATTCCCGGAGGAGCGGGATCGGACTGTCGGCATCGATCGGTGAGAAATCTTCGCGAAAGGCTTCGCTCGTCAGATTCTCCGTCTGATAAAAACTACCGATGGTATCCAGGGTCTTCCCCGTCCGGTAAAAAAGTCGCCCGTGCCGTCCCTCACGTGTCGGGATGACGCAGTCAAACATATCGACCCCGGCCCTGACCGCCATGACGATTTCCTCCGGGCGGCCAAGTCCCATGAGGTAGCGCGGTTTGTTCGCTGGAAGATGTGGAAGAGTTGCTGCTAGGATATCTGATAGGCTCTCACGCGGTTCACCAACTGCGACTCCGCCGATCGCATAGCCATCAAATCCGATCGCTGTCAGTTCACGTACCGATTGTTCGCGGAGTTTCGGATACGTGGAACCCTGGACGATACCAAAAAGAAGCGGCCGGTTTTCTGTGAGGTCGAGTTCGACAATGCGCTTTTCGAAATGTGCCTTAGCTCGCGCCGCCCAACGCGTCGTCCGCTCAAGCGAAGCGAGCGCATACTCGCGTGTGCACGGATACGGCGGACACTCGTCGAGGACCATGATGATATCTGAGCCGAGATTGAGCTGGATATCGATCGACTTTTCTGGCGAAAGGAAATAGGTGTTGCCATTCGTCGGATCCTGAAACTCCACCCCCTCCTCCGAAAGTTTCACACCGCTTTTCCCAAAGCGCTCACCAGCCCGCGCCCCCAAGGAAAACACCTGGAAACCGCCCGAGTCTGTGAGAATCGACCTGCCCCAGCACATGAATTGATGGAGATCACCCGCGCGCGCGATTAGATCATCACCTGGCCGTAGCCATAGGTGATAGGTATTGCCGAGGACGATCTCCGCCCCGAGCATGTGAAGGTCGTCTGTCGTAAGATGCTTCACTGTGCCACGGGTCGCGATCGGCATGAAAACCGGCGTCTGGACGGCGCCGTTTCTCGTGACGAGTATGTGCTTTCTCTTTACCGCTGTATCCATCGCTGTTTCTGGTGTCCGTGCCTACTGCGCTGCTCTCACGCCGGACTTCAGCTCATCTATCAAATGAGTATCCTCCATAGGATTCATGAGTTTGGCTGGGAGAGTACTCTGCACCATTGCCCCACTCCAGATATCTTTGCCGGTGAGCACAGCCGAATTCACAATCCTCGCTTCAGTCCCAACCTGGCTCGGGTCGGGTGTAAAACCGATTTGAATTGACAAACCGATAGTCTTGCCAACTCCCGGTGCCATGGTCCCCAGATTCCAGAAAATCTCACCGGTCCGATCATTGTAAATGACTGACCCCTGTCCATTCGTATAGGTCTTCAAGTAACGCACCTGACCGGGCACAGACAAGACTACTCGTGCATCCTCCAGCGCATTCAGCGTGCTCGCCACGCGGAGATTCAGCGTGTATGTTGTCTCTTGACCGACAATCGGCGGGACTGGACCAGTATTCCCATGCTCATCAAAATGGAATCCGAGCAGCTCGAAGACTGGCGCTGTTTTGACCTTGAATGCGATCCGATTGCTTGCGATAACTTTGTTCGCCCCGATCGGGGTCGGAACATCCGGACTGTCAATCCGCGCGATCGATTCGATCTCCACATTGCTCCTGCCCGACGCGGCAAAATCCGATCGCACCGGAACGGTGAAGGTGATTTCGCCACTTTGACCCGGCTCGATGTGCGAGAGGACCGCCCGATCGGCCGCTCGGAACACAATCTGCTGTTTGGCGATGTTGTAGGCCCCTCCACCTTCGTTCAACTGAATCTTGTTCACATCGAAGTACTTCGGGTCGATATCGACGGTGACGATGAGATCGCGAAGTCCGACATCACCATCGTTCCGAAATACAATCCGATACGCTAGAGACTCGCCTGGTTCGACGACCTGTTTTTCTTCATGCTCACCAATCTTCTGAAAAATGACGAGGGGCGAGGCCACGATACGAGTCTGTCGTTCGATCTCGGCATAAGACAGGAGCGAACCATCCCCTTGTGGTACTCCGACTCTGGCCCAGACACGCTTTACATCGCCCTGGAGTCCCGTCAGCACACCCCGGATTGTCACTGTGCCCGAGGCTCCCGGTGCGAGCGTCGGGAGACGCCAGATATTCTCTGCTCGCGAGGGAGCCGGATCTGATTCGCGATATGTGAAACCAGCTGGATACTCGACGACGAGCTCGAGATTACTGATGGTCTCAACACTCTCATTGCGATACGTCGCGACGTAGTCTGCGAATTGATTGTCCCCTGCCTGCTGCGGAGCCGAGAGCTCCACGACGACGGCCGAGCTCTCTACGGCAACACTGTATTGAAACTCCGTATCGATACGGCTCGACACGCCCTTCGGCGCCGCGCGCAAGGTCGCTGTGAAGAGCGCAACCTGGTCCTGCAATGATTGGAAGGAGCCCTTGATCGTGACGCTGTTTTGACTGGACTTCTTCACCGTCCCGAGCGGGAGCACGGCCCGAGTCGCGCTCATCTGAAATCCATCGGTGGATGCAAAGCGGAAGAATTCCGGATACGTGATGATGAGTTCGGCTTCATCGAGATCGACCCAGTTATTGTTCTCATAGCGGATCACGTACTCGACCGGATCATTGCTTTCGGAGCGCTTCGGGCCTGTGATACTCACAATGACGCGTTCCGGGACGAAGAGCCACCCGCTTACCTTGAAGATAACCCCCGCAGCGATGAGAGTGAGGGCGATGCCACCCAAGAGTAGTGCGGCTTTTCGCGGCAGGTGACCGAGAGGATTGTTAAATTTCATCCCGGGAGCGACCGGTACATTGCGCGTCTCTTCCCCTCCCCAAGCATCACCCAAAGGCACCACGGGGGGCGGCACGTCCGTTGATTCAGGAAGAATCGATTTCGGCTGGAAATCAGCATCTCCAGGCAGCGTCGGATCAGCCTCGCGGCTGCGACGGTGAAGCTCTTCGTTTACTTCGGTAAGCGACATAGTGTATTGCCTTCATCTTATCAGAGTCACTCGACCCAAGGAAGGCCGACGTCAGGTCCGCCCTGAACCGAGTATACTGTCATCGATACAGCTACTCAATCCCTGATCCAGCGCTGATAACTGGTTCTGAGTCGAGTGAGTTCATCTCTGGTCCGGTCATCGAGGATGATTCTCGGGATATGTTCGAGCGACTGCGCGGTCATGAGCCGGAGCGCCTTGATCGCACTCTCCGATATCGGTTGGGCGTCTTTCACCTCACGGACATGCGACTCTGACACGACACCGCCGGTTTCGAAGCTCAGGAAGAACCGCCCGCCTTGCTTCAGCCGTTCATGCGAGATACTGCAACGGCTCAATTCAAATTGGTAGCCGAGCAAGACAAAAAGTCGGAAGAAAGCCGCCTCAGTGAGCAGCCGTCCCTGGTGCATATCTTTCCCTTCGGTCGCAATACGCTCGCCGGTCTCGAGATAGGTCCGGAGGAGGGCGAAGAGCGTCTCGTCTTTCTCCTCTGGCTCGACCAAGTGATCAACCGCGGCGAAGAACTGGACCGTCTCACGCAAGAGCTCAAAGGAACGATGCAGCGCCGGATAGGATTGTTCCAGGACCGCACCCGTGATCTTGCCCACACCGCGTGTCCGGGCCACCATGATCTCGGCGAGCGTTGCTGTCTCGAGCGAACTTGCGAGTTTCGCTTCGGCTTTGCGCACCCCCTTAGCGATCGCGGTCACCTTGCCCTGCTCGCGCGTGAAGAATGTATAGAAACGGTCGGTCTCCGCCACTTCGCGCTTCCGGAGCATGATACTCGTGAATCGATATTCCATACAGAGAAAAGTGTAGCACGCAGAAAAGCGTAGCTCGAAGCGTATAAAAATTCAAAAGCCCGCCGATCATATCAGAGTGATAGATCAGACGGGCATTACGAGGAGAGGTCAGATGCCTCTCGCTCGAATCCTTACCTCTCTTAGAGGAGACGAAGGATATTCTTTACCTTGACTACATAGTCGAAGGCGGAGGGATTGAAGTTTTCATTCTTCATCCTCTGGTTCACGGCACCGGGCCCAAGATTGTACGCTGCGAGACCTCGATCGAGATTCGCACTGGCTCCGTAGTCACGGAGTACGCGCGCGCCGACCAAAATATTGGTGCGGGGATCGAAGATCTGGGCTAGGTCGATACCATAGCCACGAGCCGTCGACGGCAAGAGCTGCATCAGTCCGAGGCAGCGCGATGAGGACACCGCATTGGGATTACCTTCGGACTCCTTGATCATCACGGCGATGATCAGCTTTTCGGACAAGTCATACTGTGTCGCGGCCTCACGGATATGCTCGCCATGGAGCCTCCGAATACAGGCAGCGATATCCGAAATGCGGGTAGCCCAGCGTTTCTGCTGATTGCCGGCCATCTGGCAACTGGCAACCTGGGAACGCTCGATCAGCGTGAGGTCAGCAGACGTGAACCGAGTGGATTTCCGAGCGAGTCGGATCAGGGGAAGCGGTTCGGCTTCAGTGGGAAAAGATTGTTTTCCTGAAGAAGCCTCACTGTTACCAGCAAGCTCCCTCAGGGAAACAGACTGTTTCTCTAAAACCGAGGGAGCGTTGAGGGAACAACCATTTTTGAACTTCAGGACGGTGCGTCCTGCATAAATCCGATTCGGATTCGCGATGCGGTTGTCTCGGGCGATAACCCGATAGTCGCTACAGAAACGGCGAGCGATGTCCGAGAGCGTGTCACCCTGGCGGACATGGTACTCGATTTCATCGGATGAAACCGATGGTGTCACAGCTTGTGCCGAGGCGTCTGACACGACACCGATGAGTGCGAGAACGGCGAGGACAAGCCCCGCGAGCCAGCGCCCAATTACAGAGCTGTAAGATGGCATGATTTGCCTCCTGCGAAAGAACTCGGATACCGAGTGTAGATGGATCGGTTGTGAAGAAACTGGAGTGTCAGCGTACCACGCGGCACGGGATGAGTCAACCGAAAAAAGCCATGCAGCAAACCCCACTTTGTGTCCGCTTTCCGAAGACCACACCCCGTAAATTCTCAACTGTCTGTTTTCGATTTCCCCCGATGATACTGTTTCGTACTCCCCTCATCATCATACTTAACATCAAGTTTCAACTTTCCGGATTCATTGAACGAAACGTCGATGCGTTTGAGGCTGGTTGGCTTATCTGGGGCGGTCATCTCGAATCCGAGCTTCCCCGAAGCTGTCTCGGCAATCCCACCTTCCTCGCCTGTCCTGCAGGAGACCAACACGACCGGAGCGTCAGAATCAAAGAACTTCTCCGCAGCCTTTCTTATACCTGGTCCATTTATGATATCGCCTGTTGTAAATCGCCCACTGTCCGTTGTGAGATTTCGCTTCTTCCACTTCTCGACCTCAGCAAGATAATTTTCTTCCTCCTCTGACAGCGGGGGTGGCGATGAATACTCTCCCTTCGACCCGAGAGATACTGATGATCTTGCCCCGTGCCCGCCAACAACTGCGAACGCGATCTTATTCCCAGCAGGAGAATATTTCCTATGCAAGGCAACCAGCTGACGTGCCAGCTCTCTCTGCGAGCCTGCCTCGATGACCCGGGTTTCCAGTCCTCCCATCCGTAGTTTCAAAGCCATTTCCGCGAGCGATGTCGAATCCTGGTAAAACGCACCATTATAATCACTTTCGGGATACGCCACGATGCCGTATGGGACATCAGCATCGATTTTCTCTGCCTGCCTCAGCAGCATTTGTTTATCGTACCGGGCAAAATCTGCGATACCAAACTGTTCGTTGAGCGTCTTGGCTACGCCAGGGCGTTCTGTCTCCAGGTCAATGGCTGATCTCAAGTTACCCACATAGTTTGGAACGTATTGTTCATCACCCGCTTCTGATTTCATCTTTTTTTTCGCCTCTCTCCATTTGTCTACGGTATCAGGATCCAGACCCAACATCTCAGCGGCAACACGGGCCGTCATTTCCTGTCTCCGAACCAAACTCGAATCATCTGGCCTGACTTGTTTCAAAAGCGGCTCCTCAACTCGCTCGAAAAACTCACTCACGGTAGTCCCTTCATTGTCCTGAACCGCTTTCTCTGCCCCTATTTTCAATATCTCCCTGGCGAGATTCTGATCTTCGACTCGCGCGAGTATGTTCTCCAATGCGAGATAGAGAGATGTATCATATGACCCCTCCTTATACTCATACTCGAACTTCAACTTCCCAATATCCCCCGCATGTTTGGCAAGCCACACTTCGAGTTTCTTGCGATTCTCTCCGACTGCCGTATCGAGTGCCTCGCTCACGAGAAATAATGAATTATATAATTCCCTCTGATTACCCGTGGAGGTAGAATCCAAACTCCAATCCAGCTTATCGAGGGCGTCCAATGAACCGACTATTTCCTGAGAGAGAAATTCGGGCAATGCCTCTGGCGCCGGACCGCGCTCTTGCCAACTTCTCCCATCAACCCTGTCCCGATACATGAGATACGCCTCTCGCAAGGTTTGGAGAGCGTCTCCTGTCAATTTGTCATCAGACAGAATATCCGACAATGCTCCATCGCTATCCTGATATGGACGGAAAAACTCCTCGAAAGCGGCTGCCAACATCTCACGTTTTTCACTGCCACGCCCGGACCACCGAATGTCATCAAGCGCTTTACGAAAAGCCGTGGCCCGCATCTCGAAAGATGTTATGTCTTTGTCCACGAGCAGTGCTTCCGGCAACCGATCAGAATCAATACCGGCCTCGGGCAAACGTTCAGAAACAGACGGCCCCGTATGCGCTTCTAGCGGTTCGGGCGGTGTGCTCGGCGACGACCCCAACATAGATGGTTCGGATTTCTCAGGCATAATTCTATTCTATAGCAATCCCAAGTAATCAAGACCGAGATAGGCAATCTCGACATCCGTCATATGGCCGGTACGGATATGCGCCCGAAATTCATCGAGAGACATAAGCAAGGCCTCGACTTCCTCGCCATTATCCTCAAGTTTCGGTTCGGCCACTTTTTCACAATCGATTACAACAGCGGCATTCTTCCTGTAGGTGGCATAGGCGCTCGGCAGTACGCTTGTGATGAATGTCACGTTCCCTCGATACCCCGTCTCCTCGAGAAGTTCACGAGCGATGGCGGATTCGACATTTTCTCCCGGACTCACCCCACCCCCTGGCAGTTCAATTAACACTTCAGCCGGACCCGGACGGAATTCTCGAACGAGGATAACCTGCCAATCCTTGGTCAATGCGAGACAGGCGATACTCGAATGTCCCGTTGAGAGAAAGAAATCGGCCTCCTTGCCGTCTGGTAATCGGAACACACGCTTCTCTACGCCTCGGCCATATTTCTGAAAGACTACCTCGCGGGATAACTCCTCCCAGTTATTGATTTTTGTTTCCATTAATTTCGTTTTAGTAAGAGAGTAAACGATTCCCCTTCGATATCGACTGTCTCAGAGTAATCAGCATCAGCAAGTGCGCCCGACGTTACGGATGTCGCGAGGACTTCATGGGCGATGAGCTCATTCAATTCTGCATCCGCAAAGACAGCATCTTTGCCGGTAAAGCCAAGGGCAATGCGATCCTCCACATTGAACCCCGCCTTCTTGCGCCCCTCCTGAATCGCCCGGATGATTTCCCGCGCCTCCCCCTCGAGTTTCAGTTCGGGGGTGATTTCTACATCGAGTCCGTGAAATCCAACAAAGTCTTTATCCTGTATGTTGTCGTAAACTTTATACTCCTTTACATTCAATTCATCTTTGATTATTTCTTGCAGAAATTCTGGTAAATCTGTCGCACTTACATACTTCAAAGGCTGCCTAACCTGTATTTTCTGTACTGCTCGCTCTTGAAGGCCTGCTGATACTATGAATCGAGCCACTTCCATCTCTATTGCCAACTTCTCATCAATGAGTGAATCATCCGCAACCGGATACTCAGCGAGATGGACAGATTCTTCATCAGTGAGATTGCGATAGATTTCCTCGGCGATGAATGGCGTGAATGGTGCCATCAGTTTCGCGAGCGTGACGAGGACAGTATAGAGCGTCTGATACGCCTGTTCCTTGTCGCCGTCATCCTCGGACTTCCAGAAGCGCTTACGACTTCGGCGGATATACCAATTGGAGAGATTGTCGATAAAGCTTTCGATCTTTTGAGTTGGCGAATAGACATCGTATTTCTCGAGATCTTGATCCACTTCTCGGACAAGAACTGCGAGCTCTGAGAGAATCCAGCGATCGAGGAGATTCTTGGACAGTTCACTCTTTTCACTCGGTTCCCATTTATCAATCGTCGCGTACATGGTGAAAAACGAATACGAATTCCAGAGCATGCGGAAAACCCGATTCTGCACATCGCGCATCCCCTTCAGGTCGAATCGTTTCGGCAGTCCCGGCTGATTGATAGCGAAGAAAAACCAGCGCAACTGATCGGCGCCAAATTGATCGAACATCTCAAACGGGTCGATCACATTGCCCTTGGACTTGGACATCTTTTTCCCTTTACCATCGAGGACATGCCCGAGACAAATGACGTTCTTATACGCATTACCCGCCGGCACCTTTCCTGACTTGTTAAGGAGCGTCGCGATAGCATGGAGCGTATAGAACCAGCCGCGCGTCTGATCGATGGCTTCGCAGATATAGTCCGCAGGGAAATACTTCCCCGATTCGATGTTTCGCTTGTCATCTTCCGTGACCGCATTTGGATAGTCGAACTGTGCCAAGGGCATCGCGCCGGAGTCAAACCAGACATCCATCACCTCAGGCGTCCGCTTCATCGTTCCGCCACATGCACACACAAGGGTCACATCATCGATGTAGGGCTTATGCAGATCCTCCAATCCGCTCAATTCCTGGGCCGATGAAAGGATCTTCCGGGCATCGCATTGCTCACATTCCCAGATGGGCAATGGTGTCCCCCAGTACCGCTCGCGAGAGATCGCCCAGTCCTTCACGCCACGCAGCCATTCACCGAAACGCCCTTCCTTGATATTCTCCGGTACCCAGACAATTTTTTCGTTATTCGCGACGAGAGCCGTGGCGAGCTCGCTCATCCGAATGAACCATGACGGCTTAGCATAGTAAATGAGCGGTGTATCGCAGCGCCAACAGAATGGGTACTCATGCTCGTATTTCTCTTTCGAAAACAGGAGTCCGGCATGCGCCAGATATTTGATCAACTCGACATCGGTTGCTTGCGGTTCGTCCTTCGGTTTCGCGAGGAGCGAGGCAAAGTCGGTCACTACGCTCTCGAACATCCCGTCCAACTTCACATGATGGATGATCGGGAGCTTTTCGGCTCGCGCCAGATCCATATCGTCCTCGCCAAAGGCGGGCGCCTCGTGAGCGATACCCGTACCCATCTCAGTCGTCACGAAATCGGCGTGATAGATCTTCCAACCGTTCTCGCGATGTTTGAGCGTTTCATCCTTCGAATAGTAATCAAACAGCGGCTTATACGCTTTACCGACGAGCTCAGAGCCTTTGTATTCACCCACCACAGCGTAGCCATCATCGCCAAAAATAGTTTTCAAACGATCCTTGGCCACGACAAAGCGAACCGTCTCACTGCCGCCTTCGTCTTTCTTTTCGACCGTAACGTAATCGATATCCTTGTTCACCGCCAAGGCGACGTTGCCCGGGAGCGTCCACGGGGTCGTCGTCCACGCCAGCACCGAGGTCTTCGCTGATTCACCAACCAATTCAAATTCGACCGTCACGGAAAGATCTTTGACCACTTTGTACCCTTGCGCCACTTCGTGTGACGACAACGCAGTGCCGCAACGATAGCAATACGGAACGACCTTGTGTCCTTTGTAAACAAACGATTCGCCCGCTTCATTTTTCAGCTCCGCGATCTGCGCGAGCTGCCACCACACCGACTCGATGTACTCGTTCTCGTACGTCACATACGGATGCTCCATATCCACCCAGTACCCCATCCGCTTCGTCATCTTTTCCCAGAGGTCGCGATATTCCCAGACTGACTCTTTGCACCGCTTGTTGAATTCGATCACGCTCGCCCGCACATCACCCGGCACGATGTTCTCGATGTCCTGCTTGCTCCTGAGTCCCAGTGCTTTCTCAACCTGAAGTTCGACCGGGAGCCCATGGGTATCCCAGCCAGCTTTCCTCGCCACACGATACCCTTTCATCGTTTTGTAACGGTGGATAATATCCTTGAACGAGCGCGCTAGGACATGGTGCAATCCCGGCTTCCCGTTGGCAGTCGGCGGACCCTCGTAAAATATGAAGTCCCCTGCCGGTGAATCCTTCTTCACCGACTTCTCGAAAATCTTATTGTCTTCCCAGTACTCGACAATCTCCTCTTCGAGCTTCGGGAAACTTACTTTAGCATCAACTTTTTTGAATGGCATAGGTTATTGAAATTGTTGGTTACTTCTTATCTCTCTCGCGCCTGACGACAAGGTATGTCCCGAGCCAAGAACCCAGTACGAGCGGGACCACGTAGAGGAAATTGTCGACAAAGTTTATGACACCGAAAGCGATAAGGAGGTACATCGTCGCACCCATCGTCGCTGCTATGGCCGGTTCTTTCTTCACGATAGAGTACGTGTAGGCGACATACAATCCGTCGATGAGCATGTACGCGACAAAGACCAACAGCCCAATGCCGAGGTCAAAGTCATCCAATGAAAATGCGATGTGTTGCATGGTCCTAAAAAAACAAAAAGCCTTAACACGCTTGTGCTAAGGACGGTTCGACTAGCTCACCGTGGTACCACCTTGCTTCTCCGCCCGAGGCGGACTCATTACATAGCTATCACGGGCTAACCCGGTGAGATCTACTAACTTTTACAAGCGTTCTGCTCACGGCTCAGGGGTGATTACCCCTTCGATGCCTTTCGAAATTGTATCTCGAGCCTATCATTCCTGCCCCGAGAAATCAAGAAAAAACCGGTCTTCCTCGCGAGGAAGACCGGATCAAATCGCGGTACAAATGGATTACAACGGGACAGGCGGCGGGAAATTGACGATTATTGTCTGGTCATTCGTCACCGTCACCTGCTGGAAGCCATAGGCATCCCCATTGGTCGTCGCTCGGATGAGATACGTTCCCGCTGTGATACCGGCCAGTCGATAGCGGCCCTGCGCATCACTCACCGTCGCAGCAATCGCCGATGTCGTGACGCTACGGTAGAGTCGCACATCCCAGCCCGGGAGAACGCCTCCGAACCCGTCGTCCACAACGCCCTCGATCGTGCCGCCAGTCACGGGCACTGGGAGCAGCGCGAGAATATCGTTGACGATCCGCGTCCGGCTGTTCGTCCCACGGAGATAGGACTCCCGGAAGCCGTGACAGAGGTAGTCGTCTTCGCAGGGCTCCGTGTTGGCCGCATTCGCCGGCAACGCCAGGATGAAGAGGTATCGGGCGAAGTTATCCTCGAAGAGCGTCGTGTACGATCCGCCACTCGCTACCCGATCGCTCGGCGTCGCGACCGCGACCGTCTTCACTCGAGACCGCTCGCTAGTCGAGAGCATCTGCCACTCTTCGTTGGCGTAGAGGCTGCCCTGCGAATGCGGGACGAGAACGATGCGCCGGCCGAGTGCGAGATGCTCTCGATACTTGACGAGATGCTCATCCGTCTGGTCGCCCAGCACATAGAGCGTCGCTTCGCGCGCTACCTTTCCGTAGAGATCGTCCACAAAGGGACTGAACCACGGGAAGGCATTGCTACTCGCGAGACGGAAGACAAGTCGCCAGAATGTCTCTGGGGCCTCCCCCTCCTCCTCAGCCTTCTGCAGCCCGGCTTCGAGGAAATCAAGGTAAAGCGGCTCGTTGGTGTTGTAGACGTCGTCGAAGATGAGGCAATCCTTCGAATTGTCCGAAGTCTTCGCAAGGACTTCTTTTTCCAACTCCTTCCTTGATCTCTCGACGCCTCCCCTGGAACTATCCACCCCATTGATGTAGAGAATCGCGGTCTCTTGGGTTGGACAGGCCGCCCGGGAATACATCGGCCAGACAAACGTCAGCGCGATGAGAAGTACTTTCCAATAGCATGACATGTCACACTCTCCTTTCGTAGTCGTTTCAGTTGGGCAAAGCATCAGCATTGAAGAGGCAAGCCGCTTTCTGCCGGTTCAGACGATGGACTGCCAGGCCGGTATCCGACACACAGCCGCTCATTTGGACATCGGCCTTCCGATACGCCCGACTGCGCTCCTTAGTGTTGAGGAACTTCGCATCTAGCTCTTCTCCGGCCTTATTGCTCGCCTCGAGATCATCATTGAAGACATGGGCCAGGCAGTCGATTGCCCTATCTCCCGTTTTGCCATTCTCGCGCGTCTTCGTCTTGTCTTCATGATCGCGCAGATAGTCATTGAGTGTTCGCGCATTCTGCATCAAGGCTTCACGCTTCTTCGTGGAATCCGGATAGGCGAAGACGATATAACGCTCGATGTCATCTCGGACGCCGTTTCCATTGACATCGATTCCGAGGAGGTCCCGCTTCCCCGCTTCGCCAGGGTCCCCCGGCATGGGTATAGTCGAGAAAGTGAACTCTACTGGTAGAGACGGCGAGAATTCCTCCTTCACTGTTCCATCAGGCAGGCGCTTCAAGAGCACCAATTCCCCTCGTTTGACGCTGAGCGGGACATCAGCCGGCACCATGACCCGCAGTGTGATTCCGATCGTTCCGCCGGAACGGATCGCCCCCGGAAACTTCGGGTCTTGCACCGTGACATAGGGAGCGATATCGCCCCGGACCAGGACGGTGAGATGTGGTGCTTCGGATAGCGGCTTCGGACCGAGATTCTGGAGCGTCACCAGGTAAGAGGTATTCGTTCCTGGCACGAAGCTATCGGGTGCGAGACGATCGGGTATCCAGGCCAGATGTGGAGTCGCGGCCCAAGCCCCGATTCCGAAAAGTCCTAGGAAGGCCCCGAGAAGGAGTAGCCGCCATGTGTTCTGCCGCAAAGACATGATCATATCCTCATAGTGTATCATGAGCGCGCTCACGATATAGGTTTGTAAAAAACAGTCTGTTTCCTCATACCAAGGCAAAAGAAAAGAACCTTCTGTAAAGTTCTTGGTACCGCATGACCATACCGAAATATTTCACGTCTGTCAAGTGCCCGCGAAGTAAGCGGCTAGCTCGTTAGAGCTCGTCGGCGCGATGGGCCGACATATTGCGGTGAATAATCTCGTCATTCTTGATCGAGACGAAGAGCTCGTACTCGCTCTTCACGTGCCGGCCGTAGAACTCGAGAAAGTCGATCATGACCGGTTTCTGTTTCAGTTCCTCGGCGTACTTTTCGACAAAGAGTGAGTACTGCAAAAAGGCGTGGTCTTCGAACAAGTAGTTCAACTGAAGCGCGCTTTTGGGACTGAAGAGATAGAGGACGAATGACGCGGCCGCATAGCCAAAGGAGAACAGGAGCGGGATGAGGGTGTGGCGGATGAGGCCGTTCTCGCCATACTTCTTCGCGAGCTGCGAAAGCACGACGACATGCATCGTTTCATTGTCCTGCGAGATTCGGCTGAAACGTGAGACTTTGGAGAGATCAATCGCCTTTTGCTCGTTCGAGTAGAACATGGTGAGGAGCGTATAACTCGCCACCTCCCAGGACTGGTATGGGATGCGGGCGATCACTTCGACGGCTTTGAATTTCCCATATGACGGATCCTGACCATAGACCAGATTGCCGCAAGTGACGAGAATAGTTCCGAGGATTTTGGGGATGAGACCGACTTGGTAGTTGTCGTATGACTCTTTGTACGCAGCAAGTGCCTCCGGTGTTTCCAGTGTTTTCAACAGCGCTTCATGTCGGGCCTTGTCCATGGTGATGTTCGACTTACTGGAAATTATTCACTAGTCTATCACCCTTTCCTCGCGGTTTCTACACAGCCGGATTTATGAGTTCCGATCGAAGCTTCATCCAGAGTCGGCCAAGATGATTCTCTCCTCGACCATCTGGTCCCCGGCCCCAGAAACCATCCTCTGGTGAGTCCTCGACCAGTTCCCGTTCTCCCCAAGAAAGCAACAATCGCTGAATGCCGGGGTATCGCTCGAGTTTTGCGCGCAGTATCTCCTCCATGACAGCCAGCTTCTTCGCTGGCCAATCTGGATCACGCCGCGCTCTCGCAGCTTTCGATAGCACCTTTGCAGCATCAGGACTGGAGGCATTCCGGATCGCTTCGCTCCGTTCCTTGTCTGTTTCGAAATATTTCGCGGCTTGGTACGCATGCTCCGCGGTCGGCCACACCCGGTCACGCCAAGAAAACGACGCAGGGAAGAAGTTGGATAGTTCGTCGTGCCCGCTGTAGAAATAAAGGGGCGGGATATATTCCGCTTTCCCATTACGGGAAACCGAGAGACACGATCCCTTGGCCGGATACCAGCCGTCCTGCGAAGGCCCGACTGGCGTCCCCAATAGTTCCCCGTGTATCTCCTGCAGCGTGTCACCGTGTGAGACAATAACAATTTTCTTCCCGGAAAAGGTTCCGGCCACATCCGCTAGGAAGGACGTCACTCGCTCCCGTACATCCACATATCCTTCGACGCCGAGTTCGGGCGCTCCCGCTATGCGTCCACCATGTTCAGCCATAAAGTCGAGAAATGCCCGATAGTCAGTCTCTTCGAAATTGCCGAAGCGCACCTCACAGAGTCGCTCATCAATTGTCAGTGGGATACTGAGAGCGTCACGGAGAATCTCGGCGGTCTGCTGAGTGCGCAAGACCGGCGAGCTGATGATAAAATCCGGCTGTTCGTGCTCGAGAAACACCGCTGTCTCACTGACCGCCCGTCTGCCACGCCGTGTCAGTGAATACTCGCGTTTGCCACCGACCGAACTCACGATACCAAGGACATTGGTTTCCGCCTCACCGTGGCGGACGAGGTAGTAAACGTTCGCTTCGTACTTAGCTACCATACATTTTTTCGATTGCTTCGACCGTGTGATAGATATCGAGACCGACTGCAAAGATGAACGCCCCGACAACTATGACATAGAGTTTGGCAGCAAAGAAGAGCATGTACACATCCTCACGGACTGGTTTTTTCGACATAGCGTTTGTCTTTTTGTTTCAAGAAATCTATAAAGACTTATTGCCCGTGGTTATACTACATACATATAATGTTTTTTATCTGGGAGGTCAGCACTCATTCCGGGATTCTCATTTAACCTCAAGACCGGCGCATGTCCCCGCTGCTTCAAGAATACATTGAGCTCCAATAATGTCGCAACATCACAGACCTCATTCTTATAACCTTGCGCATCCGAACCACCACTAAACCAAAGTTGCTTTGCATATGGTAAATTCTTTACATCGATAAAAGGATACCTCTCTAGGGACGACTGAGAGTTACATGTACTTCCAAATCTCACACTGTGGGCCAATCCCGGATACACACTGAATTGAACGTCCATAGACCATTCATCATAGCCCCTTAATTCCGGGTCAACGGTTGACTTCTCATACTCGGCAGTCTTCAGATTCCTTAAAACACCTTCCTTCAATGCATCCGTCATATTTGGTTTTAATGTCCTAATGCCATCTGCTCTCGTTGCTATTCTCACAAGTTTATCTGAGAAAAAGGCCATGATATCCTCCGCCAATCGGGCATTATCCGATGAAAAAACAACGAGCTCCGTATTATTATCAGCAGGAATATAATCCGCTGTGGCTGACTTCATCAAAAGCGTCTTCTTGCCGGCGCTACCTATATAAGAACTCTTAAAAATACTCATTGCCAGTGGTGTTCGGGCCTCTCCACCCAAAGATTCTCGTTGCCGCTTTAGCTCAGAAAGCAATGCGGTGCCATCATACAGGGTGAGATACACATCACGGCCACTCTCAGGCATCTTATAGATTTCAGGGAGTTGGAATCTACGCAATTCGCGAGAATCCTCAAACGCTTCATCCGCCGATTGATAATCCTCGTGGCGAGGAGATGACAAAAGCTTTTTCGCATTCCCCCTGTCAGGACTTACACTTATTGCTGTCGCATTTTTTTTAATTTCAAGTGCTTCATCTTCGGCCGCTTGAAGTGAATACTTTTCCATATTTTTTACATCTCAAAGGCAAAATTACATTTTTTCCGGCGCACTCACGCCCATCAGCCGGAGCGCTTCAGCGAGCACCGTTTTCGTCGCACCGATAAGTACCAACCGTGCGCTCGAGAGTTCGGGATTCGTCTCATCGATCACTTTACAATCAGCATAGAACGAATGCAGCCTATCAGCGAGCCGGACCGCATACTGCGGCAACTGGTGCACAGTCTTTTCACTCGCCATGCGTTCAACGATCTCCGGGAAGGCCAAGAGTTCGCGGATGAGTAGGCGCTCCTTCGGATGAACGAGGAGTTCGAGATGCTCTGATGAAGCCACGAGGCTCGCCTCAACTGCTTTCCGCTCAACACTCGAGAGACGAGCGAACGCGTACTGCACATAGTACACCGGATTCTTTTCACTCCGCTCTTCGGCGAGCCCCAAATCGAAATTCATGTGCGTATCAGGCGAATACATGAGGAAGAAGAAACGGGCGACATCATGCCCTACTTTCTCGATGAGTTCATCGATCCCGACAACATTTCCGGCCCGCTTCGACATGCGGACCTCGACGCCGTCTTTCACCAACTTCACGAGCTGCACGATGAGAAAATGGATCTCGCCCGTGAATCCGAGCGCTCGAGCCACGGCTTTGAACCGGTTGATATAGCCATGATGGTCCGCCCCCCACGTTTCGATGAAAGTCGTGAATCCCCGTTCCATCTTGTTCAGGATGTACCCGGCATCCGAGGCGAAGTAGGTCTTCGAGCCGTCGCTCTTCACCAGCACCCGGTCCTTGTCATCGCCGAACTCAGTGGTACGCAGCCACAACGCTCCCTCTGATTCGAAAGTAAGTTTCTTTTCGGAAAGAATGCCGAGAGCTTTATCGACATACCCGTCTTCGATCAGTTCCTTTTCCGAAGTCCAGACATCGAAATGTACCCGCATCGTGTCCTGCACGATCGGTTGAATCAAATGTTCAAGTATGTGTTTGGCTGCTCGTTCTCCCACCTCCCGAACCGAAAGTTTCGAATTTCTAATTTCTAATTTCGAAATTATCTCATCAATGTACTCCCCACCATAGACCGCCTCGCTGTCTTTCAAGACACTGTGACCGAGCTTCATCACTTGCTCCCCGGCATCATTCACATAGTATTCGTTCGTCACATCGTAGCCGGCCTTCTTCATGACGCGCGCGAGACTATCAGCATAGAAGCCGCCGCGGCCATTGCCGAGGTGCAGCGGTCCAGTCGGATTGGCCGAGATAAATTCATTGTTGACTCGCTCCCCAGCACCCTGCATCGAGTTCCCATAACGGCCACCTTCTTTCAATATGTACGCAACCGTTTCAGCATACGCCGCATCACTCAGATAGAAATTGATATGCCCCGGTCCAGCGATTTCAACACTTCTCAGGAAATCAATATTCTTCGAAACAATTCTCTCCTGTATAATTTCCGCCAAGGCTCTGGGACTATTCACTTTCATTGCTCCCCGAGCTACTACAATACCTTCGTCCGCGTGACCATCAAGCACGTGCGTAAAACCGGCGTAGGCTGTTAGCGCTACGTTGCTCGTATAGTCTCCAAATTTCTCTTCTGTGGGCCGTTCAACCTTTACCTCCTGGTTTCCATGATATGGAAACTCTGAAGAAAGTTCGCTCAAGACCTCACTTAGTAAAAGGGCAATTTTTGCTTTCATGCTCCCTATCGTAGCCAAAAAAAGCCAAAAAGTGAAGCTTTTTCATATTGCAAACAAAAAGAAAACTGCCGCATACCCCGGTTGGGACATGCAGCAGTGATGGATCGGGCGGCTTATTTGATTCTTGAGCCAGGATCGCCAGAGGCATTTGCCATCCTCTTGATGATTCGGTAGGCTTCATCGATCTTCTGAGGGAGCTTATCCGCATCCCTGTTCAAAAGCGGAATCGCAATTTGGAATTCGAGCCCCTCCTTTGGCTTGAAAGCACGAACGAAAAACGCCTTGTGGGCCGTACTTGACTCTACCGAAAATGCGACATCGTGCCGAATCTTTCCTTCTTTGAGCGGTACGACCGATGCGTACTTTCGAGCGGTGAGAACTTGCACCGCCATCCGATAGTGTCCCTTCACTTCTTCGCAGCCTTCCATCGGTTGGCCATTGAAGATCAAGCATATCGCTGCAACCGCTATTTGGGCACCGTCGGGGCGCCTCAGGTCCGTCGAGAGTCTCTCGGTGCGAAGAACGGAAATGTCGAGGACTTCCGCTTCGCTTGTCTTCGTCTGACCGAATGCGGAGGAAGTGGCAGCGACAAGCCCGATGACGATGCCCGCAAGAAGCATGCCAAAGTGGAAAAGCTTCCGTGTGGTTTCAACGGACGGGGTCAGGGTAGTAGCGTTCATGGTGAACTCCGGTTGGTTGTGACCAGTAAAGGCCAGGTTGAATTGGTAAAGAAGAGCCGAAAAATCTTCGACTTGACATATTAGCATATCTCGTATATTCTGTCAACTACCAGGAATTATTGAAGAATGGCTTTATAGGGCCATATCTGGTATACAGAAGTTGACGAAATGGTATGAAGCCGACCAAGGAAATCGCCTACAATCGCCGCGCGACCTTTGATTACGCCCTCCAGGACCGGTACGAGGCGGGTTTGGTCTTGACCGGCGGCGAAGTAAAGAGCGTGAAAACCGGCCATGCGAGCCTGAAGGGTGCCTTTGTCACCGTCCATGGTACCGAACTCGTCCTGACCAATGCCCTCATCCCTCGCTATGCGAGGGCAAGCGTGAAGATCCACCATGAGGATCGCCGGCCGCGTACCCTCCTCCTCCGCCGATCAGAAATCCGCTCACTCATCGGGAAATCCCGCACCGAAGGCTTGACTTTGATCCCGATTCGTCTGTATATTAAGAGGCGACTCGTGAAGCTTGAATTCGCCGTCGGTAAGGGGAAAAAGCAGTTCGACAAGCGCGCCGACATCGGCCGTCGTGAGAGTGACCGCCGCATCCGCCGCGAGATGAAAAATTACTAGACTGCTGCCGCCCGGAATCCTCTTCAGAGTATTGCGGACGGGGGTTGTCTAGACTCGACAGGGCGTACTTTTAAAATAGGCAAGCCGACCTTGAGGGCATGGTCGTAAAACTCGCTCTCACGATGATAAATGCAAACTTCATCACCAAAGCAAAGAACGCAATCGCGCAAGCATTTGCTCCGTCTTTCGCTCCTGCTCTCGCCTAAAGTTAGGTGAGAGAGCCCAGCCCGCAAGGGCTACGCTCCAGCGTTGCTGGCGGGCATCGGACTCCTCATTCTCGATAAGGATTTCTCCGGTGCCATATCATCGAGGCGACGCGAGGATATTTCCTACTCCTTCATTCTCAAGTTGTATTGCAAAGGAGCAGCGTTCGGAAGGATTTTGTCAGCTTTCTACCTTCTGATCGTACCCAAAGCCGACTACGCTTGTAGACTATTTTAGATACTCGTTACTGGACATGGGTGCAATTCCCATCAACTCCACCAATTAAACTTAGCTTGTAGGTTGTAGTAATAAAGCTTGTACGGACGACGGTTCGCCGAACCCGAAAAGCTAACCACTACCAACTACCCGCTACCCGCTACCCATGAGACGCCGCAGGCACCACAGGCCAAAACCGAAAGTCGTCATCAAGCAACGGTACCGCGTGAACGAGCAAATCCTCGTCGCGGAGGTTGTCGTGATCACTGAGGAAGGCGAGAACCTGGGTACGATGGCGCCGGCCGCTGCGATCATCCTCGCCAAGGAGAAGGGGCTCGACCTCGTCGAAGTCTCGCCGCAAGCCATCCCGCCAGTCTGTCGTGTCACCGACTACGGCAAGATGCAATATCAGCAGGCCAAGCAGGCACAGGCGGCCAAGGTGAAGCAGAAGAAGGTCGAGACCAAGGGCGTCCGTCTTGGCTACCGGACCGAAAAGCATGACTTGTTCTTCAAGAAGACCCAGGCAGAAAAGTTTATGCTGAAGGGTAACAAGATCAAGATCGACCTAATGCTCCGCGGCCGCGAGAAAGCGATGGGTGACAAAGCCAAAGAGAATCTCCTCGCTTTTGTGAAAACGATCACCGTCCCCCACAAGATCGAGGAGAATGTGACTCGCGGACCACGCGGTTTCAGCATTCTCATCGCTCCGGAATAATTATAATAACCCACCACTAACCACCCACGACCCACCACTCGCATCCCCGACAATCGTCTTCTGTATTTGTTGTCGGTTGTCAGTGGTTGGTTGTCAGTTAACCCTATGCCCAAGATGAAGACGAAGAAGAATGTCTCGAAGAAATTCAAAGTCACCGGGACCGGGAAATTGAAGCGCCGCTCGACCGGCCAGAACCACTACAATACCCGGGACACTGGCAAGGCCACTCGAGCCAAGCGTGCCGACCATGTCGTCTTGGCTGTCGATGTGAAGAACGTCAAACGGGCCCTCCGACACGCCTAGCCACAACAGAAGAGGGAAGGGATTTGACTTCTCCGCCCTTTTGAGACAGAATAGAGCATTCCTAATATCGATTTTTCCACCGTATGTCCCGAGTCAAGCGCGGCGTGATGACCAAGAAGCGCCACAAGAACATCCTGAAGAAAGCCAAGGGCTACCGTTGGGGCCGCAAGAAGCTCTTCACCAAGGCAAAGGAAGCCGTCATCAAAGCCGGAAAATATGCCCGCCGTGACCGCCGTGCCAAGAAGCGTACCTTCCGCGCCCTGTGGATCGTCCGGCTCAACAATGCCCTCCGGGAAAACGGTACGACCTATGCCAAATTCATCGCCCTCCTGAAGACCAAGACCATCGCTCTCGATCGGAAAGTCCTCTCTGAGATGGCGGTCGAGAACCCCACCGTGTTTGCCACCCTGGTCAAAAGCGTGCTGGCAAAGTAAGCACCAAGATACTTTCAAGATTGATGAAAAAACCCGCTCACGCGGGTTTTTTCATTGTCACGATCAGTCTCCAGTCCTAGCGACGATTACTTGAGCAACGCGTCCACCGTAGACTGCATGTCCTTGAAGCTAACCGCGCCAGCAAAATTGGTCTGGTTGATGAAGAAGCTTGGTGTCCCACGGAAGCCAAATTGCTGAGCCACGGCCATATCGTCAGAGATTCGACTGTCGTATTTGCCACTCTCGAGACAGGCTTGCATCTCACTCGCGCTCACCGCACCCTTCAAAAAGGTAGCGAGCGTGCCAGCCTTTGCGACATCATTCTTCACATCATTGTTCAGGAGACCATACCCCGTCTCATTCATGAGAAGATCATGAACCTCCCAGAACTTCCCTTTCTCGTGAGCGCAGTATAGGGCTTTGGTCGCCATCTCACCATTGCCGTGCCCATTGGCATAGAGCCAGACGAAACCGGCCTTACCGGCATCAACGAGCTTTTTCATTTCAGGCACTGGTGCGATATAGGTCCCACCTTCCTTCACCATGACAAACTGACCCCCGACTTGCTTATTGAGGCTCGGGTTTTTTCCGGCAGCGACATGACAGAACGGACAACTCGGATCGCTGAATTCGACGAACAGCACCTTGCTATCCTTGTTTCCAAAGGCCAGGTTCTTCGAAGTAAAGAGGGTCTTCACCTGATCGAGCGTCACAGTGGGCTGGGCCGCTGGTTGGGCCGCCGCCTGTTGCGCAGCTGGTGTCCCAGCTTCGACTAACTTCCCTGGTTTCACGGAGACGAGGAGACTCGCCGCGACCATGAGGCCCGAAAGAAGCACCGCGCCCGCAACGATCCAGGCCCCTTTCTCTTCTCGGTCACCCCCGTGACGACACTGGCCGGCGGCCTTGCCACCACAACAGGACTTTTCTCCCTGCACATCCTCTCTCTCAGGGATCGGTTGCATCTCATCCATACGCCTCGACAGTCTAAAGAATTAGCCTTCCCAGTATACCATCACACCAAATACGTCACTATATATCACCCTTCTGCAGGGCTATTAGCAGGGTTTATACCATACTTGCGGCCGCAGCATGGTCGAAAACCCATTCAAATCGTAGCTGACGGTGGGGCCGCCGCCACCGGAGGGCCCAGTTGTTTGAAACGGCGATAGTCCTCGGCCACGAAACGAATTGCCGTGGCAAGGGGTGGAAGGAAGTTCTTCCAAGCGAGTGCCTTCAGTAACCCATACGAACCGAGAAGAACAATGATTTCAACAATGACAAATACCGGTGCACCCTTGACGAGGAAGCGGTGAATAATAGCGAAGGCGAACATAAGATAGACCGACCGATGGAGCAACTTCCACTTCGTCCCCAGGAACCGCTGAGAGAGCGCATTCGAGGTTAGGAGAAGCGGTAAGGTCAGAGCATAAGCAAGAATCCCGAACGTATACCGCGGATCATCTCCCCAAAAATTCCCGGCCAGCATCGGCTGGATGATGAAATCCGCCCAGTCGGGATCGATGAGATAACCGACACCGTGCACCGTCGCGAGATACCCCATCATGATGCCGAGCTCGCGCCGCAGCATCATGAGCTGAATAAGGAGCCGCATCCGGAAGATCTTCGACAAGGGGCTAATGAAGAGAATGACGATGAGGAGATTGGCTGCGAGCTCGCCGAAATCCTTGCGCATCTCAGGGAAAAGAAAGCCGAAGAGTGAAAGATGCGCCAAGACCAAGAGGGTTCGCTTCACGGCGAAGATATGCTTCACCAGGAAATCGCTCACCCAGTCATGCAACTGATAGCCCCAATGAAGGATCGGCTGTAGGGATTTGAGAAGGTTTTCCATAACAACATTGAGACTATTTACTTCCTGACTTCGGGGTTGGTTCCTGGGACCGCGGCCGGTTTGGCTGACTCGAGTGAGTGCTGATAACGGAAGAAAAGCACGAGCACAAGCGTCAGGATGATGCACTGGACGAGACCAAGGATGAGAATGGTTTGAGTCGAAAGTTTCATACAGGCATCCTCATCATACCGAAAGCACTCTCGGCCGTACAGCGAATCATGCCCAAACTAAGCGAAGATATGCTATCCTACAGGAAAAAGAACATGCCTGAACCCGCTCTCGCTCCCACCAAACAGTCGGTCGATCCATTGATTGTGATCGACAAGCTTCGCATTATCTACAATCGCGGCAAACCGAATGAGATGCGCGCACTCGAGGAGACAAATATCTCGATCTACCCTCAGGAGTACGTGATCATTTTTGGGCCATCCGGCTGCGGCAAGTCGACCTTGCTCTATTCGATTTCCGGCCTCCAGTCTGCCACCTACGGCGATGTCTTCATCAAGGGCAAACCGATTTCCAAAATGACAGAACGCGAAACGCTTGACCTCCATCAGAGCACGCTCGGGATGGTTTTTCAGGCGTTCTACCTCATCCCGTCACTCGATATCCTCGACAATGTCTGCCTCCCACGCGTCTTCCGCGGTGAAACGCCGGCCGAGAGGAAGAAAGACGGCTTTTCACTCCTGCGCCGTTTCGGTATCGCCGAACAGGGCGATAAGATGCCGAATCAGCTCTCGGGCGGTCAAAAGCAGCGTGTCGCCATCGCCCGCTCTCTCGTGAATAATCCCGATATCATCCTGGCCGATGAACCGGTCGGTAACCTCGACTCCGAGTCCGCCCAAAATGTGCTCGATATTCTGAAGGAGCTCAACGACGTCGACAAGAAGACCGTCATCATGGTGACACACAATCCGGACCACCTCGTCTACGCTGATCGTGTCATTCACATGAAGGATGGTCGTGTTATCAAAGAACAGGTCTTCAAGGAAAAGCGGCCAATCCTGAAGGAGAAGAAGATGGAAGACTTCCTCATGGAAGAAAAGGAGGAGAACAGCGAGCTGAAGATTCTCATGAACTCTTTCAAAAACCTTTTGCCACAGCAAGTCGACATGCTCCTCATCCCGTTCAAAGCCAAACAACTCCTCGCCCATCTCCTCTCCGAACTTTCTGATGAACAGGTCTCGATGGCCGAAGCCTTCCTGAAAGAGCTCCTTTTCAAGAACATCGACGTACCGCTCTTCACCAATCGGCTCGATCTCGAACTCGATCAGGGTGGCGCTGGCTGGAATAAACTGCGTGCTATCAAATTTGCCAAACGGGTCGAAAATATCTTGAATATGACCCAGGCACTCCGCACCACGACCGACGAGGGTGCCGTCGCTCTCGCGCTCTATCTCGAAAAAGAATTCCATCTGAAACTCTCCGATGAAGCCCGACTGCGGCTCCAGGCAGCACTGAAGCTCCGACTCGAGAGCGCGATCGGCCAAATCGAGCTATCCAGAAAACTTGATAAGTCCATCATCCAAGGCGGCGTCGGCCTCCGTCGCGACACGGTCGAGAAGATGACTCGCGAGATCGAAATCATCATGCTTCTCAAATACAGCTAGTCTATGCGATTTTTCGATGTCCTCAAACTCTCGCTCCGCATGTTCAAGGCGCGCACGATGCGTACCCTCTTGACCATCCTCGGCATGTCAGTCGGCATCTCGGCCATTATGTTCCTCGTCTCTTTTGGTTATGGACTCCAACGTACCCTCCTCCAGAAGATCACCACGTCCGACGCACTTGTTTCACTCGATGTCACTCTCGGAGAAGACAAAGCAGCCAAACTAAACCAAACGACCATCGAAAAGCTCGGCACGATCCCCGATGTCATCGATGTCATCCCCGCGCTCGAGCTCGCCGGCCAGGGTCGCTTCAACAACATCACACTCGACGTTTCGACCGTCTCGACCGGACCCGCCTATCTGAAAAGTGAAGGATTGAAGATTGAGGACGGTCGCCTCTTTGACAAGGGCAATGTGCACGAAATTGTCATCACCAAAGCCGTCGCCCAGGTCTATGGTGTCACACCCGAAGAAATGCTCGGGAAAACTATGGCCATCACCCTCTTCATCAACCCCGACGCGGCCGGCCGGGGTACCTCGGTCGATCTCGGGCAAGCCTACACTATCGTCGGCATCGGCGAAGGAGCTGAAAACATCGTCTATGTACCACTCGATTCTCTCGGCTCGCTCACTATCGACCAGTACACCAAGCTCAAAGTGAAGTGCCGATCGACGAATGTCATCGAGCCCGTCCGCACTGCGATCGATGCCCTCGGTCTCACGGCCTCCTCTATCTCGGAGACGATCGATCAGGCCAATAAAGTTTTCCGCGCCATCCAAATCGTCCTCATGGTTTTCGGTACGATCGCGCTCGTCGTTTCAGCCATCGGTATGTTTAACACGATGACCATCACCCTCCTCGAGCGGACCGAGGAGATCGGTATCATGAAGGCTATCGGCGCATCCAAATCTGATATCTCGCTCATGTTTGTGATGGAGTCCACTCTCATGGGCTTTCTGGGTTCCGTCGGCGGTGTCGGTATTGGTTATGTCGGTGGATTTATCATCAATGTCCTCATCAATGCCGTGGCGACGCGCTTCGGTGGCGAGGCCGTCTCGCTCTTCTACTCCCCGCTTTGGTTTGTGATGACCGTCATCGGCTTCGGTGCTTTCGTCGGCTTCCTCACCGGGGTCTTCCCGGCTCGCTCAGCGAGTAGAATTGATGCACTGGATGCATTACGATACAAATAAGTTCTTACGCCCCCGCCAGCAACGCTAGGGCGTAGCTCTTGCCGGCTGGTCGACGCCCTGCGGTACAAATAGAAACACTGCATTCAGGTTGTCCTTCTGGAAGAAAATACACTATTCAACGAGTACTCGAAAAATTTTTAGGTGAGTATCTCCGCAGTCGCTTTGCGTTCGACTTTTCGCCAGTGGGCCAGTGTCCCCTTGGCGGCTGTCCACAGCGCCCGGAAGGTCACGTAGTAGAGAAGTTGTCGGTAGAAGAACCGCTGCAAGGGAAGCCACAGGAGGAGACTGAGTCGCTCATGTCGCTCCCAGAGGAAGGGAATGAGGGCGGTGAAGAAGTCCAGTGCCAGGAAGAGTAGATAGTAACCGAGAACCTCAGGTACACCTTGGAATCCAGAAAAGGCGAGTGGATGCTGCCACTTTTGCCAACCGTACCACGCGAGCGAAGAAACGAGGAGCAGATCCATCAGCGGGGCGACGAGAGGGAACAATATTTGGAATATGAAGACATTTGGGACGGCCACCCAACCCACGCTTGGTGGTCCGAGAACAAACGCACCTTTGTGCTTCCAAGCCGTCTGAAACGTACCATAGGCCCAGCGGAAACGCTGTTTGACGAAATTCCTGACCGTCGCGGGCGCTTCGGTGAAAGCGATAGCTTCCTCCTCATAGACAATCTCGTACCCTGACCGCAGTAAACTCCACGTCGCATCGGCATCCTCCGCCAGAGTCGCGTCGGAAAATCCCCCAACTTCCACCAGAGCCGAGCGGCGCCAGCCTCCCACGGCACCAGAGATCACCGGGATGCAGTTCAGCACCTCGAACGCGCGCCGATCCAGGTTCTGACTCGTGACATACTCAAGTGCCTGCCAACGCGTCAGGAGATTGAGCCGATTGCCGACTTTCGTATTGCCAGATACGCCCGCGATTCTCGGGTCAGAGAAATGCCGGACTATTTTCCGAATCGTCTGTGGGAGGAACAGTGTGTCCGCATCCAAACTCACGATGATGTCGGCGTCTGACTCTCGGATGCCTCGATTCAGCGCGGCGGCCTTGCCAGTATGCGTCTGGGAAATGATCCGCAGGTTCGGGCAGTTCGGAAAGGACTGTTGTAACACCGCTACCGTCCGATCCACTGATCCGTCGTCGATGACGATGATACTCGAAAGCGGATAGTCTGAATCAAGGATCGAGCGCACGGTCCGAACGATCACGCGTTCCTCGTCATGCGCCGGGATGATAGCACTCACCGTCGGACGGTAGGATTGTTCTCTTCGCTCCAGCCCTTTCTTTGCGAAGCGTGCCTTCATCGTGTTCCCGAGTCCCAGTGTCCCGAGCACGACAAACCGTCCGATGCCGAGAATGATGCCGATGCCAAACATCGCTCGCATGAAGGCATTGAAGAAACTCATAGAGAGCACCGTGAGGCCATTGATATGAGAGAGGAGTCTGTCGCCAGCTGTGACCGGTGGCATAACCGTCTCCGGCGTGAGTCCCATCAGCTGCGATAGCGTAACGATCTCATAACCCTCGGCCTTCAGTCGTCCGATGATGATCGGGAGCGCTGCGACGGTCTCTTCGCGACGGCCACCCGCGTCATGCAAGAGCACGACATTACCCGCCCCAGCTTTGGCTTGGGCCAACACTTCGTCGGCGATATGTTGTGCTGACGGTTGCTTCCAATCGCTCGGGTCGATATGCATACCGACGGTGTAATAGCCGAGATCACGAGTCAGAACGAGTGGGGTAACTTCTTCCACATTCGCCGGCTCAGTGTCTTCGGCATACGGAGGTCGGAAGAGCAGTGTCTTCCTCCCGAGTATCCCTTCGATAATGCGCTCCGTACTATCGAGCTCGAGACGAAACTGCCGACGAGAAATCGCCGTGATATCCGGATGTGTATAGGTGTGATTGCCGATTTCACTGCCCTGACGAAAGATGTCTCTTAATATTTCGGGATACAAGTTCGCATTCAGCCCCGTGACGAAGAACGTCGCGGCGACATCGTATCGCTTCAGAACTGCCAAGACCTCGGGCGTATAGGTGGCATCTGGTCCGTCATCAAATGTGAGCGCGATTTTCTTCTCATCACTTCCCCCCCACCGTCTCAGGACAAAAGGCGTCGGGAAATCCGTAATCGTCTCTGCCCGAATCAGCCCAGTCGCTTCGTCGTACTCGAGGTCCCGATGACCGTTTTGTGGGGTCTCAGCCAGCTGGAGAATTTCTCCTGTTCCTTCGTAGCTGAGTTCGTAGGTGAAGCGCAATTCTTCGAGCTTTTCAGCAGCCGCACGATCGAGCGACCGCGGACGTTGGAAGAGACTCCAGATCGCTGGATCCTCTGAGCCCAGTCGCCACAATGCATACCGACCAGCACCGCCGAGCTTCTGGGCTCCTACCATCTGATTGAAGACTGAGACGGCATCCAGAAACCAAACCCGGTGAGAGACCTGCTGCTTATCCGTGTATGAGAAAGTAGGATTGAGCGAAATCGACTCAAGCCCGATCCGGCTTTGGGCCATCTCCGCCTTCCGCATGGCCTCCTGGAAAGTCAGTGAGCTATCCTCTGATTCGTCTTGCGGCCAAACATAGCCGTAGTTCCCGAGCGCCACGATATACCGATCCGGAGAAAGTGCACGGAAACGTTCCGCGATACCGGTTGCATACCAACCCATGGAAGCAATCGGCCCGGCCGTCGGCTCACTCGGCACGTGTTCATCATAGGCCATGAGGATGATCTGATCGCTCGCTCTCCCGAGTGCAGCGATATCGAAAGAATCATCAGTAAGCGGGATGCACTGCATGACTCGCAGCCCCTGCCCATGGAATTGGCGTGACAATTCTCCCATAAAGATCACGAGAGAGGCTTGGCTAGTATCGGGGACCGCTTCGAAGTCGATGGTGATACCGGCCGTCCGCTGGCTCACAGCATAGTCGAGGAGATGGCTGATGAGGGCTTGGCGCGTCTCGGGGGTAGCGAGAACTCCGGCCAGACTCTCACTGTCCCATCCGTCCGTCTGAGGATTGTAGTTATTTATGAGAGGGTAAATCGGTAATGTAGCGTGTTCGGTATCGAGAAACTCTCGAGTCTCTTGCGTCCGATCCGGATTGTCGAGAGCGAAATCCCCGGTCCCGCTCGTGAGATGGAGCCATTCCGGGATGAGACCATCCAGTGAATCCGCGTGGGCTTTCAGCGAATACAAACTATTGTCATCCCAGTTGACGAAGAAGCCGAGCACTTCCGACGGCACAGCTACGCCCTCTTTCGGGGAAGGCGCCGTGAACAGGGTCTGCCACGGGGTCACTCCTAGTGGAGTCGTCAAGACCGTATCGGCGGGAGCCGTATCCGGGAGATGATTCAGTGAAGATGCCCCTGGATCCAGAGAGGAGAGGAGCGGCGGTGTCACCAATACACTCACGGCTGTCACGCTGAAAACACAAAAGGTCAATAGACCAAGCAGGACTGTCCCTGAAACGACATAGCGTCCCCGAGCTCCATGCTGATCATGAAATATTCTCTTCCCTTCGTTCTTGTTCATACTCTTTTCTCTCGATTCGGATAGGGTTCTCGGGCGTGACAGTAGAGGATCAGTCGGCCATCTCACTTTCTACTTCTTGTTCTTGAGCGCCGTAGCGGATGGCACTTTTATTTCCAGGTGATCTGGGAACGAGTGATTATTTCCTTCCAGGGACCATCCGGCACATCTTGCTCTTCAATGAATTGCCAATCGACTGCGTCCTCACCATCCAAACCGAGGTATCCGTTCACGGCCGGTGAGAGATCGAGACCCGCATGCTTATTCTCCTGACTCTTTGGCTCAGCCTCTCCAAACACATACGTGGCATCATCCTCATCAAATGGGCCGACGTCTTCCCACTGGGCATAGGCTGTCTTCTCTCCACTGATGATCTTGATCCAGCGATTCTTCAGCATGGATTCCCTCGTCCCCCAGGTTCGCTCCCCGCTCCATGGAACGAGGGTTTGGACTTCCGGCTTCCGCTCACCATCTTCATCGAAGTCATTGAAGGGCAGAGCAAAGTAATACGGGTTCTCTCTTGGCGTGAAGTCGCTGGGGAAATAATCAGTGTCTCGCTTAACAGGATCATCAAATCCACCATAGTGGTCTTGCCAAGCGTCATCCCAAGCGCTCCGACTATTGGGGATGTCTTGATTGTCGTCATTTGCCTTTTCTCCGACCCAGAATAGTGTCGCCGAGATCTGTTCATGGAGATAATAGTCCGACTCACCCGATCCATCCGTAGTGTCTTTATTTGATCCGGGATGAATGATCGCTTCTACGACCTCTTCTCCAATTATCCGTGTCTCTTCGACGATGGTGTCGATGAAAGACCCGTGCAGGCTTCGACTTTTTTCCCCGTCCGATCCACTCGTAGCGGGTTTGGAACGAGGCGAGGGCTGGAGAAAAAAAATCACGAACACTGCCGAGATAAGAATGACCGAGACGGCTATCCCTCTGGCCACCAAACGCTGCTTTTCCTGTTGGGTGTCCCCGGGCATAGTAACTGATTGAATCACCTCCATAGTAGCACACCCGATAAACCAAAGATTGCTTTATCTAAGCCATTTCTTATATCTCATCGACAGAGAGTATAGAGACGATCTAGATCAGCTTCTCGAGATCAAGCACCTCATCGATCCTGATCTGAGCAACGAAATCGGGCACGTGGGAGACCAGGATCATCGCGCCCTGGTACTGGTCGAGGGCAGCGGCGATCACCGGCAAGTGGCGGAAATTGATGTGATTGGTCGGCTCGTCGAGGATGAGGAGGTCCGGCCGCTCAGCATAGAGACAGGCAAACATAAGGAGTCCCTTCTGACCTTCGGACAGACTATCGACTTTGTTCTGGAGGAGTTCCGCGGGGATAAGGAATTTCGCAGCGATAGCATAGGCGAGCTGGATATTCTTCTCATCCATCGCGGCGAGGAGCGTGTTGGCGACGGTCTCATTGAAGTCCAGCGTCGAGAAATCCTGCCGGTAGTAGCCGACTTTCACCCCCGAGGTGATGATCGCCCGGTCCGTGTCCCCGGTCGCGAGCGCTTCGAGGAAGGTACTCTTGCCGATGCCGTTCGGCCCCGTCACAAGGAGGTGCATGTTTTTCTTCAGGACGAGGTCAACCCGCTTCACGGCGGGCCCCAAGGGTGCAATGAGGGACACCGTCTTGATATCAACGATCGGTCCAACAACACCGTGCGTTGGGATCTCAAACGCTGGCAGTGTCTTGTCCTCTTTCCGAACATCCACCTTATTTTCTTCCAGGTCTTCGGCGAGCGTCCGCATGCGCTTGGCCACGGCACGGAGCTTACCACCCTTGTTGGCAAAGACATTCGCCTGGTCCTTCTTCTCCTTGATCGTGCGCTCCAGGCGGACGTTTTCACTCTCGGCCTTGGCGATGCGCTTCGCGATTTCCTCGATGACATCGTAGTAGTCGCCCGTGTACTGCTCGATGGTGTGCGTGAAGATATCGAGGTACAGCACGCCGTGAGTGAAAGAGTTCAAAAAGTCCGCGTCGTGCGAGATGACGATCGCCGTCTTGTCATAATCAATGAGGAACTGGGTCAGATGAGCGATCCCCTCGGCATCGAGATTGTTCGTCGGCTCGTCAAGGAGGAGAATGTCTGGATTCTGAATGAGGGCCGAAGCGAGGAGGAGCCGCGCCTGCTGGCCGCCGCTGAACTCTCGGATGGTCCGATCCAAGGGTGGCATGGGGAGATGGACCACCTCGAGCACGTTTTCGATATGTTTTGGCAGATCCCACTGTTTCTCGTGGAAGAACTGCTGGAAATAGTCCAGGACTGTGAGATCGAGTTGGTGTCGAGGAATTGTCTGCCGGCCGATGGCGACCGTCTCATCGCGATCAATCGAGATGCGGCCACTCTGCGGCTTTGACTCGCCCGTGATGAGTCCAAAGAGCGAGCTTTTACCCGCGCCGTTCTGCCCCATGAGCGTCAGCTTCGCTCCCCGCCGCACCGCAAAACTCACCTCATCGAGGATGGGTTTCTTGTGTCCGTGTTCGAAGGACACCTTGTCGAATCGGAGAACGACGCTGTCGCGAGCCATTGGGGTGGAGAAAAAAAGAAAACGCCAAATACGGCGAAAGCAGTATGACACGGAATTAGCCGAGGAGCAAGGCACATGATTGAACTATCGGTTCAATTCGTCTTCATTGAAAACTGTGAATCGGGCATTGAAAAACCCTCTCTCCTCAATTCACTCCCAACCCCGTCGGCGCAGCGGGAGGAGTAGTGTCGGTGCCACTATACGGGTTACCGTTACCGAGGTAGTTCATGATGTACTGAGTGAGCGACGCACTGCCACAAAATCCGCGCGTGATGCTCACATCTGTGCACATCACCTGTTTAACCCACGATTCGTCGGGCCACGGCCACAGCACATTTCCCGTGTCCGTATTCCAGCCGCTCTCGCCCTGCAGCGTGCCGTCAGTACCAATCTTGTTGACGATCTGCGCCCCGAGCTGCCCGCCACCACTGCCCGCTGTCTTGAGGTTCGACGCTGCTTCGATGCGCGGCAGGTAGAGCAAGCCATTACTCAGTGGATCGTAGGTCTGTCGGCCAGTTGTCGAACAGTTGGTCGATAGGTTGGAAAACGTGTCGCAGTAAGTGGCAGTCATGCCGCTGACATCCGCATCTATATCGTGGAAGATCGAGCTGATTGCTGTGTTCGACCCAGCTGAAAAATCGCCGATACCGCCCTTCCAATCACCGGACAACGTCACGGTACTGCGTCCAATGGTGAGCCGCGTCGAGGTCGATGTGACACTGCCGGCACAACACATTGCAATGCCACCGTTGGCGTTGTCCCACAGCACATTGTCCGTCAACGTCACGTTGCTGATGTCATTCCCCGAGGCCGATGCATCCATCCGCAGGCCCAGGTCGGGATTATTGAGGATGATTGATCCGACGATGCCGTTACCATTGTTGGCATGCGCCACCGACGAGTTTTTGACCATGTAGAACGCGCCTGACCAGTCGAGCGAGGCGAGCGAGTCCAGCACGACGCAGTTGAGGCACCATGAGTCGCTGCTGACGTAGAAATTGATTCCGCTTGACGGGTTGCTCGGCCCGGTCCAACCGCCGTCGTGGCGGATCACGGCACGTCGCAGCACCACGCGATCAGCGTTGTAGACGAGGACGTTGTAGCGCCCGTTTGCCACTCCGTGCACCACGATGTCTTCAAGCAGAATGTCGGCAGTGTCGTTGAAGTCGTTTGAGCCAATGAGCAAATTGACTTGGTTACCGCTCGACGCCCCGCCACGGAATTCGCACTTCTGGAACTTCAGATGATTGCCGAGGATTTCTTTACCGTTGTTGCCGCTGCGAAAATTGATGCCAATGACATTGATATAGGCATCGGTGTTGATCATCGACAACCCGGTCATCACAACGCTGTGATTATTCTCGGCGCGAACGACAATGTAGTTGCCGGACGTGCCATTGGGAATCGATTGCAGCGTTTCGCTGTACGTGCCATCGCCAATCGTAAGGGTATCGCCGGCAGACAAGCAGCCCAGTCCGGCCGATACCGTCAATTTCCGGTTAGCTGCCGTGCTACTCGTCGCCGTCCCGCACGTGTTGCTGTTTGAACCGGATTTGCCGACATAGTATGTCGCGGCCTGCGCGATCATTCCTGAGAATGCAAACAGTCCGACCAAGGCGAAGAGAAACACTCCGCATATGACAGACTTATGTGGCAGCTGAAACAATAGACCCGAACTCTTCAAACGCATAGTTTTCATTGTACCCCCAACCCAGTCGGCCTCCGAGGGTTACTCTCTGGCGAGCCCCGTCGGCGCAGCTGGCGGGGTGGTGTCGCCACCGCCGCTCGGCATCGCAGGGCGAGTGTCAGTCACACGCAAGTCATCAAAATCGATCTGAGCGGTGAAGCTCGATCCATCCCGATCCGAGAAGAAGTCCGAGAGGAGGATATAGTTAAAGCCCTTGTTCCCATCGACCCAGTCATCCGTCGCCGTATAAATCTGGGTATCGTCGATCCAGATTGCCGTGTTCCCAGTCCCGGGTGATCCGCTGCCTGAATTATACTGGAACTTGAACTGCACATTTTCATTTGGAGGTTCGACCTCCAAATAACACTGCCAATCATACCCCCCGACCGCCTCCAATTACTCGACGGCGAGACTCGTCGGTGAGGTGGGAGGAGTGGTGTCGGAAGGGGTGGTGTCTTCGACGGAGAGGTTGGTACCATCGAACTTAAATTGAACGCTGACAACTGCAATGTTGCTGCTGTTTCTCAAGAGGTAGGCACCGCGGACTATTTCTTCCCGCACACCCGCGTCCGCTCATCATGCAAAAACATCAGCGTCTCTTGTTTTAATACTTTGCGCAGTTTAGAAAACTCCGCATATGGGAGAAGCGAATTCAGATCTTCCGTAAGCACTTTCTCGGTGACATGCTTTTCCACAAAATTAAAAAGCTGTCGAAAAAATGTCTCCAAATCCGTCCCGCGCCTCTCTCGAATCACCTCATCGGTGTACCGAAAACCGCGCAAAAAGAAATGATGGATGTCATACACGTCCCTTCCGGCCAACGACTCGTTCTTTTCGTAACGGTCAATCAGGGCCACGAGCTTGTTCGCAAACATCGTCTCGACGCTCTGACACGCGACCAGTCGGTCAATTTCTGGCAAACGCACCGTCTGGTATTTGTTCGCGGATACCGGCGGAAAGGTGACGTCCACCTTCAGCGAGTTTCTCTTGTTTCCCACGACAGGGTACCGCAAGAAATATTGTGCGGTATTTTTGCTCGCATCCTTGATCTCCAATCCGAGGCCAGTAAATACCGCTTCCATCTTCTCTCGGATAGATGGAAGTGCTTCTGCGGTCGCTACGACAAGATCGAAATCCAGATCAACGGAAAATCGGTCCAGATAGCCGAGCATAGCGGCACATGTCCCGCCCTTGAAACGCAAGACGGAAGCGAGCATCATATCGTCGACCAATGCGGAGAGGAGCCGGTACAGCCAGGCCTTATGAATGGCATCTTCGGGGTGGGGTAATATCATATATTTCTCGTTATTGGCAAATACCCCACTTGCTGTTGCACTCGCCTGACCTTTTTCCAGTCAATAAGTGCCTCTGCATCGAAATGAAAACGTGGGTTGAAATAGAGCATATCGGCAACCGCCCGCTCGACACTTGCAAAGTACACTCCGTCCTTCTCAACGACACCGGCATTATTAAACAAGAAAGCGGCCCGCAATCTTCTGGAAAGATACTGTCGTTGCCCGATGGTCAGATGTTTCGATTGTGCGCTCACCAGAGTGATGTGTCGCATCGGCTGATTGATGATGCCCTCGCGGCTCAGGATTGTTTCGGTACTGACGTAGGCGTATTGATGCAGTGCTTTAACACCCAGGAGATACGGATTGATCTCTGATGGTGGGTGGAGAGAGTAGAAACCCTTGTAGATACGAAACAGTACCCCGGTTTGAGCATATCGTTTGAGCGTCGTATAGAGCGTATTCGCGCTGGTGATTCCCCACAAGTTAGCCAGGTCACGCGCATGGAACACCGTCTCGCCGGAGCGAGCCAAGTACGTGAATCGCTCGTTTTTACCGTCCATTTTTTCTGTACTCATACGTACAGATTAACATGACATCGTGTCTCGCGCAATCACTGCACCCCGAGCGCTGTCGGCGCCGCAGGAGGGGTGGTGTCACTCCCACCGAGATAACCACCGTTTACGATATCTTGCCAGCTGTCGGTGAGTAAGAATGCATCATATCTTCGGTGATGGGGCGGGCAATCATACGCTGGCTGACACATCGTTCCACCGAGTCCGATGATGTCGATGTCTGGAGTATTGTTCGCTGCAGTGATTATATTGTCATATTCTGAAATAAGGACACCATCAGCATACAATGCAACGTACCCCGTATTGGTATTCGAAAACCTGATCACTCGGACGAGTGAGTGCCAGGTGTCATACGCGAGCTGCACGGAATGCCCTACTCCATACCCCCCTCGATTATTGGGAATCGCATCATAGTATTCGATTGAAGGGTTGAGGTGAAACGACGGATTCGCTTCCCATATCGTATAGTGTCCGACTGATCCTTGCGTACCACCCCACGTGCCCCACCCTTGACCGATATCCCAGCGAATACCATTTCCAAATAATTCAGTTCCTTTATCGCCGGTATCATTTCCAGGCTTGTACCATATATCCACCCCGTTGATCCGAGTGAAATTAAAATACATGCCGAGGTAAATCGTCGTCCCGAGCAAATTCGGGGTCGGTCTCGTGGGTCCCACGGGAGTTGAATTTCCCGCCGTCCCCCTGCCCGGCAACCGTGGTCCACTCAAAATACTTATTGCCTTGAGGAGCACCTCCACAATTCACATGCCCCGTGGCCGCCGTTGGATTCCCATCGCCCCCCGGCCAAAAAACTGACTCCGGAATATTCGCTCCACACGTGAGGGATTCAGCATTTTGGTTAATGTAGACTGTAGCTTCCGCCGCCGATGGTGCAACGAATAGACTGATGACCACGACTGCCACTGAAGCTCGTCTCCTTCCGAAGGAATTTCCAGTCATACCATTTCAAATCACTGTACTCCGAGCCCCCTCGGCACAGCAGGCGCTGTGGTGTCGCTGCAGTACTGCTCATTCATTTTTATAAGAGGCTACCGCCCCAGATTATACAGCTGAGTCACTTCGGCGGACGTGATCACCCGGTTGTACACCCGGACTTCGTCGATCTTGCCGTCGAAAAAATCATTCAAGCCATTGCCATATGACCCAATCGCCCCTACGAAGGTCGCATCGCTATTGGGCGTCCCGGACGGAGCTACCGTTTCCGTGGACGAGACCAGGGCGCCATTGATGTAGAACGCTGGATCATTGGTGGTTGAACTATCGTTGTATGAGAGACAAATATGCGTCCATGTACTATCTGGAATTACCCCACTGCCCGTCTGCCAAAAAGCGTCACCGCCCGACCACCCCCGTACGAAGCGTGCGCGACCATCCGCCTCAGTGTAGTACACGTTCCAGCCGGTTGTAGAATCATCCTTGGTGACGATACTCCCATCAGCCGTACCGTCCGGGTTGACCCACGCGCATGTTGTCAGATTGACGATATCGTCCAGTACAGCAGGTGACCCCAATGCAATATAGTCATTCACTCCGTCGAAGTTCAGCGCCTGCCCGATACGACCCGGAGTGGCGGAAGCAGTCGACATATTCGTCGCGTCGCCGTGGTCCCCGTTGCCGGAGGTGTCCTTCACTTCGGTCGTCGTATCGCCCCAGGCCACGTCCTGCCCAGCCGTTCCAACTCGCCTGCGAACAGCTGTTCGAAGCGGACTGCTGATAGGGCCAGTTCGTCGGGATGGTGGTCGGAGTCTCCCAGGTTTCCCCTACTCCGGTCGATCCGAGGTAATCAACCGCCTGAGTAGACGGAACGAAAGCCATGCCCACACCGAGAACTACCACCAAACAAGCGAGGTGTCGAACTCTCATCGATTTATGCATAGGTATTATCTCTTTGCGTTATTGTACCACCAACCCTGTCGGCGCAGCTGGCGGGGTGGTATCACTGCCCCCCTGAGTGATCGTCCCTGCCGACATCGAACCAGTCATGCCGGTACCCGTGTCAGAGAAAATCTCAAAATCATCCCAGTACGTGTGATTATTCGCGTCGTGATCCCAACCTGGATTCAGTGACCAATTGGATATCATATGAAAATCGGCCCAGTACCCGGCCCCCAGCGGGTCGTCGGTATTGACACTTGTCGCTTCCCAACACAAGCCGTCGTCTACCCATATTCGTGCAATGCCATTATTCTGACTAGGTGTTGATTCCAACAAGTAGATTTCGATAGAGTGCCATGCACCGTCCCTCACCTCAGGACCACAGCCCCAATTCGTTGTGCCAATCTGGGTTGAATCGCTCTTGTAAATAGTGGAAAGAAGGGTAGCCCCTGTCCCGTATTCAAACTGGAATCCTGAAAAACTAACGGCCCCAGGACCGCGAAACAGCTTAGCTCCCTGTTTGTAATCCACATCACTGTCGATGCGCACCCAGAACCGGATGAAGCTTTCGCGCGACTTCGACCAAGCGCTCTTGATCATCTCCTGGCTGCGGTGGCCATAAGTTCCTTGAGTCCCGTCCCAATTACAGCGTGCCATGTTCGAGCCACCGTGCGGGCCTATCACGCCATCGAGGGCACTCGAGACGACATCACACTTGGCGTAATAACCACTACTCTCGCCGGGTGCCCAAGCATTCGTCGTACCGTCCTCGAAGCCATCAGAAAACACCCGGCCGGCGGCGAACGCGCTGCTTGAGTCTAGTGACAAACCTAAAGCGAGCGTGAAAAGAATAAGAAATGATTTCTGAAATGAGTTTTTCATGATGTCTCTATTGTACCCCAGTCCGGTCGGCGCGGAAGGAGGAGTGGTGTCCCCGCCGCCGCCAGCTGCAATGACGATCGCCGTTCCGTTGGCGTTGCATGCCCCGGCGTCGTCGCACACATACAGATAAGCCGTACTCGCGTTAGCGAACCGGCCGGCATTGACTGTCGTCGCAATCGAGCCGCTAGCCCAAGAGGTCGCGCGCTGGTTCTCGCAAATTCCTCTCGATGAGTATGTGTTGTTCTGGCACAAAAGGACACGCGCCGCGGACGTGTCGTAGTACACATCGGCGTAATACCGGTAGTTAGTTCCAGTTGTGGTGTTGATCTGGTAATTACGCGAGTAACCCCCAATAAGATGCGTTTGCGTCAGGTCATTCTCAGGCGGCGGCAGGCCGAAACGCCCCCTGTAATCGACCAGCACGCGGCCGTCTTCCCAAACTTTTAGCCACCCGTCCGTGCCGGGCGTGGAATGTTTGTATTCGTATTCTATTTTCGTCCATACCCCTGACCACCAATCATTCCCGTTGAAATTCCAGAATCCGCTGTGCCCGTTCAGATCAGGGATGTCGAATCGTTCGTTGGTCGAATAAATGACGTACTGCGGGGATCCAGGGGGTGAATAGGGCACGCCGATGTTGACCGACATGGTGTACGGACTACCCAACGCCGCGACATGGCCCTGATCGACGGACGCCATTTTGAAGTTGTTGTCCCCGTCGTTCAGGCCGAACTGGAAGTTGTCATCGACCCGAAAATAGTAGCTAAAGTAGGTATACGACGGATAGCCAGGCATCGTAGGCCGAAACTTCCAAAACCCTACGTCATAACCGCATTCTGAATTCGCCGATCCTGTACTCGCATGCGCGCCAGCTATGTATTTCGTCGCACGGGCATGCGGCAGCGAGATCCCCCGAATGCTGGTCGTGTAGTTTGGGTCGTACCGATGGTCGGTTGTGCAATTTGGGTATTTGCCATCCCACTTGTCCAGCAGCGTCCCCCCTGTCGCATCATCCCAAACAAGCGGCGCGGCCGTGGTCTTGGTCCCAAAGGCCGACCCGTTGACCGTCACGCTGCCGCCGTGCGACCACGTTCCACTGGTGCCACTGATAGAGGGAGCAGCGAGTGCAATTTTTGCCAAGCTGAAGAAGAGGAGGGGTAAAAAAACAGCCAGAAAGATTGATTTGTATTTTGCAGTGGTCATGATGAGTTTATTGTACCCCCAGTCCCGTCGGCGCGGCGGGTGGGGTGGTGTCGGTGCCGTTGGCGGCGATGTCACCGCCTGCCATCGTGCCCGTGTGTGCTTCATTGGCATTGTCGGTCCAGATTTCCCAATCGTCGAAGTACGTATGATTATTCATGTCGTGTTCCCAACCGACTTCATTGGACCAATTTGAAACGGCGTTCACACGCGCCCATGACTCGTCTTGGGTCGTGTTGCCGCTTCGGTCACAGAATAAATTATCATTGAGCCACACTTTTGCCTGACCACTAACGCCCTCTTTTATATAGATCTCAAATTTGTTCCACTGCCTGATGTTTGTCGCCGCTGAGTAGCAGTTGGGACTGAGCCAATTGGCATTTCCTCCGCGGACGGCATATATCTGACAAATAACTCCTGCACTCACTCCCTGTTCCAATTGGAAGTCACAAAACGAACCACCAAGATCACCAAAACGTAGTAGTTTAGAACCAGTGTTTAAGTCCACATCATTGTCGTAGCGGACCCAAAAACGAATAAAGACATCTGAGGTGTAGTTACTGGATTCAAAAAAATTGGCGTTATAAAAGTTGGGATCCTGCCAGTCGAGGTTCGTCCAATTACACTGGGCCGCGTAGCTACCGGTATGCGGTGCGACACTTCCGACCGACGTCGATTGGATGACGACAGGGCATTTGTTCTTGCCTAACGGATTCTGCGACCAGAGATTATTGTTGCCGGACTCAAAACCGTCTGTCAGCACCCGCCCCGCGGCTAAGGCTGAATGTGGAGAGAGGAAAAAGAATCCGAGAGCGAGGGTGATACCGAAAAGTGCGAGAAATATCCTGTTCATATTTTCTATTGTACTCCCAGTCCCGTCGGAGCCGCCGGCGGGTGGTGTCGGTACTCCCCTGTGTCATCGTGCCAGCTGACAGGGTGCCAGTGCCACCGGTGCCGGTGTCGGAGTACACCTCGAAGTCGTCCCAATAAATGTGATTGTTGGCATCGTGCGCCCAGTCGACTTCGGTCAGCGACCAATTCGACATCACGTGGAAATCAGCCCAATAGGATGGTCCGAGCGGATCATCCGTATTCTGATTCAATGCCTCCCAACAAAGTTTATCGTCTACCCAGATCCGAGCCTCCCCGTTGGTACTGCCAGAAGTCGATTCCTTGAGATATATTTCGATCTGATGCCAGTTGCCGTTGCGGATCGGCGGGTCGTAGTTATACCCTGGTTGCGCAGAGCAACCATAATTGGCGCTCCCAATCGACTGAGCATTTGATTTGAAGAGCGCCGAGAAAAGCGCTGCCACCGCACCTTCTTCAAACTGCCAGCCTGAATAACTCGTGCCCCCCGGCCCGCGAAAAAGCTTTGCTCCCTTTGCAACGTCCACGTCACTATCGACACGCGTCCAAAACCGAATGAGCATCTCGCGGCTCTTTGACCACCCTGAAATTGCCATTGCCTGATTCTGGTGCCCGAAGGGTCCTGCCGTGCCGTCCCAGTTACATCGAGCCATCTTCGTGCCGGACAGTGGGCCAACCCCGCCGTCCAGCGCCGACGTGACGACATCACATTTGCCATATATCCCCGTACCTCCAGACACCCACGCATTCGCATTCCCACTCTCCCAGCCGTCATAGAACACCCGCCCGGCGGCGGAGGCGTCACTCGCGAAGAAAAGGCCCACGAAAAGAGGGAGAGAGTAGAGGGTGATGAGAAACGATCGTCTCATGCCATCATTGGTTTGAACTGTTTGAATTGTCTCCGAGCGGTCAAAGTCCAAATGTGATAGAGATGGACTCAGTTGCCTGTGGCAAGCGCGGTGATCTCACTCGCGGAGAGGGCGCGGCTATAGATACGCGCATCATCGATCTTCCCCTTCCATGACTGGCCGTTCCAACCCATACCGACACGCACCTGGCTCGTACCCACGACCGGAGAGGCGGTCACTGCCTTAGACCCCTGTGCCACGCCGTTGATATAGATTCTCATGACATTGCCCGCGTCATCGAAGACACCGGCAACATGACTCCAGGCGTTGAGCGACATACCGGTAGTGGGAACTTCATAATAGTACCAGTTATTGCTCCCGTTCGAGAATCCGAGCTGCAGCTTGTTGTCCGTCACCTGAAAATGATACTCCGACGAGCTTGGATTCACCTTGGTGATGATGTCGCGGTCTCCGGAGAGTGTCGTGGGATAGACCCAGGCGGCAAGCGTGAAGCTCCCTGGGAGCCGAAGCCCGGTCTGCGACCCCATGTTGACGTAATCATTGGCACCGTCGAAATTGAGCGCGCTACCGACTTTCCCCGTCGTCCATGCCGGACCATTGGTGAGCGTGCCACTATACCCGTTCGATGAAGCGTCGCTCGTCGTGGTACCAGTCCCCTCATCAAACTTCCAGTGTCCGATCAGTCCGGTCGGGGCCGATGTGGTCGTCAATGTCATATCGCCTGACACGGCCAGATTCCCCGCCGCGTCCCTCGACTTCACGCGATAGTGATAGAGCGTGCCGGGAGAGAGTCCGGAAAGATTCTGACTATGACTCGTGAGCATAGCCGTATTGAGTGTCGTCGACTGTCCATAACTTGTGGTCGCCCCATACTCCACTTGAGTATCCGCGGCTTCGTTCGTCGTCCAAGTTATCGTAGCTCCTGTGGTAGTGATTGCGGCTGCAGTGATGGCACTGATCACCGGGGCGGTCGTATCCGGAGTGAGCGTCGTGGCAGAAGCAGTCGCGGACAGTGCCGACTCATTCCCCGCCGCATCAAAGGCGCTCACGGCATACGTGTACGCCGTTGACGGAGTCAGTCCGGTATCTTGGTAGGAGAGCACGGTCGTCGTCGCGACCGAAACACCATTCCTCCATATGCGGTATCCGGTGACACCGACGTTGTCAGTACTCGCGTTCCAAGCGAGATTGATCTGCGTCGTCGAAACCGCCGTAGAGAGCAGATTCGTCGGCATACTTGGGACGACCGTGTCGGTATTTTGCACCGTTACTGTGACCGTCGCGGTATTTTCATTGCCGGCCGCATCGAGCGCGCGAGCGGAGAGCGTATGCGTCCCCTCCGAGAGAAGCAGCGTGTCAACATTCGCCGTGAACGGTGTGGTCGTGTCGGTAGCATGCGAGACGGCATCGACACTGAATTCAACAGAAGCCACTCCCCGGTCATCAGAGGCGTTGGCGGCGACTGCCACGGTTCCGGCGACGATCGCACCATTTGCAGGAGACGTGATAGAAACGGTCGGCGCTACCGTATCCGGCGCCGCGACAGCAAAGGTGATGTCGTAGTCTGTCGTGTTCTGATTGCCGGCCGTATCCTCGCAACGCACAAAGTAGGTGTACGCAGTTCCGGCAGTAACGGTAACCGCTGTGGAATGATTCGCCCCGCCCGTCGTGCCCATCACCGCGGTCATAGCAGCATAGGCAGTATTCGCCGTCGTGCCGTATTTGCAGGTTGCGTTTTCATCGGTCACAAGCGACAGAGTGGCCTGCGTGGTCGTCTCCGGGAGTGTCCCTGTCGGCGCGCCGTTGGTCCGTACTGGCGGCGTCGTATCGACGACGGGGCCTCCTACGGGCGTATTCATATCCGTCGCGATCTCACTCGCTATGAGTGCGCGGTTGTAGACACGGACATCATCGATCTTGCCGCTCCATGACTGGCCGGTCCAGCCCATGCCGATGTGCGTTTCATTGGTACTGGGAGCGGGCGATGCAGCGACCGACTGCGTCCCTTGCAGGACACCGTTGATATACATCGTGAAGGTATTATTCGCATCATCAAAGACGCTGACCACATGACTCCACGCATTGAGTGGCATACTGGCGGTCGAAGCGTTCTGATAGTACCAGCTCCCACCGCTGGAAAACCCGACTTGAATCTGGGTGCCGGTAGTCTGCAGGTGATATTCGGAGGAAACCGCGCTCACCCTGGTGATGATGTCACGATCACCGGAAAACGTTGTCGGATAGACCCAGGCAGAGAGCGTAAAACTTCCGGGAAGCTGCAGCGCGCTGGATGCGCCGAGGTTCACATAATCATTCGCGCCATCAAACGAGAGCGCGCCATCGTTTTTCCCTGCCGTTGTCCATGAAGGACCGTTCACCAATGTGCCCGTGATATTGTTACCCGAGAAATCGGCTGCCGTCGTGCCACTCCCTGCATTAAAGTTATAGGCAGCGACCAGACCCGGAAGGGCAGGCTGGTTCGTCGTGGTAAAGGTGAAGTCGCCGGAGACGGATGTGTTCCCGGAACCATCGGCACTGTGCACGCGATAGTGGTAGAGCGTATTGGCCGTCAGATTAGGGAGAGCGATATCGTGGTTCTGCGTAAGAGCGCTCTGGAGCGTGGAGAGTTGTCCATAGGCAGCCGTCGTGCCATATTCCACTTGCCCATTCGCAGCTTCGTCTGTCGTCCACACGATGTTCGCACTCGCACTAGCAATGCTCGTCGCACTCACACCTGAAATCACCGGGGAAGTCGTGTCGGGAGGAGTCGGGATTCCCGACGCGTCATTACGGTAGAGATGGATGAACTGCGGCGTGTCATAAGCGATACTCACGAGATCGTCGTCGCCGTCTTGGTCGATATCGACCACGCGTGCACCGAGGTGCGCCTCTTTACCGGATCCCACGACATGTTCAGTAAACGCGCCCGTACCACTATTCTGCCAGACCGCCGTCTTGAGCGAGCCCTTGTGCTCACCAAGCACGATGTCGATGTCACCGTCGCGATCGATATCGCCGATATCCATGGCGTTGGTACTCCCCTGCGCGACCAGCGCGTGACGCACCCAGTTAGCCGTGGTCGGATCAGCCGGCGCTTCCCACCAAAACGTCTGCGCACCCGAGGCCACGCCGTTTTCTTCCGTGCCGATGATATCGGGACGATTATCGCCGTTCAAGTCAGCCACCGCGAAACGATCGGGGTAGACCGCTTCGTTCATATTGCCGATCGTGAAAGACTGCCAATTGCCAAGACCTGTCCCGGGATTGCGGTACCACTCGACGAGCTTGGTATCACCCGTCCCAGCGGCAATGTCGATGTCGCCGTCATGATCGATATCAGCCGCACCGAACCCTTCATCGGAGGGATTAGCGTTCACCTGCACCTTGGTCCAGGGATCGACTGCGGGATTAAGCGGGATCGTGAAATACCAAATTCCCACGCTGCTCGATGTCACGATCTCCGGTCTCCCACCTGAACGCAGATCAGCAAAGCGGTATCCCTGCGCGCCTAAGACATGGCTTGTGGCCGGCACATCGCCCATGCGGACGGCATTCCAGCTTGTCCCTGAAGTATTCGCCGCCTCGAGCCAGTAGAGGGCGAGCACGCTTCCTTCGGTCTTTTGTCCGATCACATCGGCCAAGGCATCGCCGTCGACATCGCCGACCAGCATCGCCTCGATCGCGTTCGGCAAAGCTGCCGACTGTGTCCACGCACCGGTCAGATCGCCGCCCGGATTCTTGTACCAATGCTGTCCCGAGACAATGTCGCGCTTTCCATCATTGTCCATGTCGCCAAAGTTCAATCCGAATGTCTGCGAATGACTGCCGGTGACTTCCACGTATGTCCACTGATCGAGCGACGCGGTGAAGTTCGTCACGTTTTCCCAGATCGTCGTCGGAGGGTTTCCGATCCAGTTCGCACCAAAGATGTCGAGGTCGCCATCGCTCCCGATATCGACGAGCCGCTGATTGTGCGTACCAACCGTCGAGACGATAGTTTTCGTGAAGGTCGTGTCGGGCGCCTGTGTATACACCGCGAGTTCAAGCAACTCAAGTCCCGCAACGATATCGAGCCGGCCGTCACGATCGACATCACCGATACTCAGCTTGTGACTTCCCATGGCGGTATCGACGACATGCTCGATCCAGGCTCCTGAGAACGGATCTGCCGGTCCTTCATACCATGCGAATTTTCCCCGCGCGTGCTGACCGATGAACACGATATCGGGACGCGTGTCACCATTGATATCAGCCACCGTGCCGGTCGTGTCCGCCGGAAAACCGCTCGCCACAGCATGCACTGTCCACGTTCCGGTACGGGTATGGGTGGGATTCTCGATCCATGCTCCGTCTGCCACCAGATCGATATCGCCGTCGCGGTCGACATCGCCGATGCCGAGTCCTTCATCCCCTCCTACTGCGCTCGTGATATCTTTTTGTGTCCACGTGGTTGGCGTGTCCTGGAAGATAATAGAGGTGTTCGCCTTGCGTGCAATGACGTCAACTTTTCCGTCGCGATCGACATCGCCGACTTCAATATCATGGGCCCACGTGCCATGCGAACCGATCACGTGTCGTGTCCACGGCGTGGTGGCGGGACTGGCACTTGGAAGAGGATTCTCCAGCCAGATGACATTGGAGCCCGCGACGAACTCGGCCGTCACAATGTCGAGGTCTCCGTCGAGATCAACATCGACAACCTGCATGTCAGTAGTAAATTCCTCAATTGCCGTGGCGATCGTATGTTTCGTCCACGCGGGATATTCATACCAGCTCATCTCTGCCCCACCCATGATGACATCAGGGAAGCCATCGTTGTTGATATCGCCCGCCGCCTTCACATCACCGCTCGTCGTAACGTCGATGGTCGTCTCATCAAAAACAGGCGTCGCAGAGAAACACCTGGGACAAAAAATAAACCGAAACCCAAGAATATCAAACAAGAGGTGAGTCCGACGGAAACACGCTGCTGTCTAGTACATCGATCTATCCCACATCCTTTCTCTGATTCCAAAACGGCGTCTCTGTTTCGATACTGCATACGGTATGGTTTATTAAAAAAATCCGAACATTTCAACCACTGTGCACTGGAAGTGCACAGATTGGGATTAGATTGGAAATCTAGGAACTCGTCTCCTCGACCCGGAAACTATCTTCGGTCTCTTTCGATTCAAAATGGTGTTCGATATATTCCTAATCATATCTTTGGTGACATTGCCGGCACTGACGACAAAGTAGCCTCTCGCCCACAGGTGCTGCCCCAGTACTGTTTCTTGAGTGAAGGGTATTCCATCTGGAGTTGTCGGGATGTCTTGCCTTTCCATTTGACCAGGGTGCTCGAGCGGTCGAGGGGTCGACTGAGACGAGAATGTGGACATGATCAGGAGCAACGCACCAGAGATGATCTCGACATTCTCTTCGATACAGATGCGCCGGATGAGGTCTCTGGCTCTTTGTCCAATCTCACCCTTCAGGACCTTGTAGCGGTACTTGGTAATCCAGGCGATGTGGAGTTGGATACTGAAGACGGAGTGGGAAGACTTTCGATATTCAGTGGTCATACTTTCAGTATATCGTACTGGAAGTTATCGCCTGAAGGCGAGGGAACTCACCCCCCCCAAAGTGGGACCTTAGAAAAAAATGGCTATGGGTCGACCTTGTCAATACCCAGCCCTTCGCTATTAGTATACATAGCCCGTCAAACCGCGTCAAAACGATGCGTTTATTACACGCCTCTCGAACTAACGCAAGCAGTAGGGGCACACTACCGTGATAGTCTAAGCCTCACTCTGTAGGTTTTCATAGCCTTCTTTTATCGTCCCAGGTTATAGAGTTCCGTTACTTCAGCAGTCGACAAGGCTCGACTATACACACGGATGTCATCGATCTTGCCATCAAAGGGGTTGGCGGCATCAGACTCCGTTCCGATCGCCAGAGCCAAAGCATTGGAAAGATCGCCAATATTGCCTATGGTACCCGCATCGGTCGCGCCATCTGCCGCACCGTCGATATAGATTTCGGAATTGGCCGCCGAGTCCTGATCCCACACGACGACGAAATGATACCAGCCGGCCGCAGTAAAGGCCGCACTCGAAGTGAGGCTATACTCATCCGTTCCGTCTGAGGTCTCAAAAATAAGCTTATCGGTCGCATCATCAATAAAAACCAGATACCCGGTATCACCGGCTGTGATGCCGTTACGCTTGGCGACTATCGTATCGTCTGTCGTCGCCGTGCCACGGTAGAACCACCCAGAAACAGTAAGGTCCGCCGTGTCACCGAAGTCGAGTACGCCGCTCCCCGGGTCCGTGACGAGGACAGTGTCATCCGTCCCGTCAAAAGAGAGTGCCTGCCCGATACGACCCGGAGTGACGGAGGCAGCGGACATATTGGTTGCATCGCCGTGATTGGCATTGCTGGAAGTGTCCTTCACTTCGGTCGAGGTATCACCCCAGGCCACGTCCTGCCCAGCCGTTCCAACTCGCCTGCGAACAGCTGTTCGAAGCGGACTGCTGATAGGGCTAGTTCGTCGGGATGGTGGTCGGAGTCTCCCAGGTTTCCCCTACTCCGGTCGATCCGAGGTAATCAACCGCCTGAGTAGACGGAACGAAAGCCATGCCCACACCGAGAACTACCACCAAACAAGCGAGGTGTCGAACTCTCATCGATTTATGCATAGGTATTATCTCTTTGCGTTATTGTACCACCAACCCTGTCGGCGCGCTGGCGGGGTGGTGTCGCTGCCCTGGATCGTCCCTGCCGACATCGAACCAGTGCCGTCCCGTGTCGGAAACTCAAAATCATCCCAGTACGTGTGATTGTTCGCGTCGTGATCCCAGCCTGATTCAGTGACCAATTGATATCATGTGAAAACCGGCCCAGCTGCCCCTTGTCCCAACACAAGCCTCGTCTACCCATATTCGTGCAATGCCCTTATTCTGACCGTGTTGATTCCAACAAGTAGATTTCGATAGGTGCCATGACCGTCCCTCACCTCGGACCGCCCCAATTCGTTGTGCCAAGCTGGGTTGAATCGCTCTTGTAAATAGTGGAAAGAAGGGTAGCCCCTCCCGTATTCAAACTGGAATCCTGAAAAACTAACGGCCCCAGGCCGGAAAAGCTTTGCCCTGCTTTAATCCACATCGCTGTCGAGCGCCCAGAACCGGATGAAGCGCGCGACTTCGACCAGGCGCGCTTGATCATCTCTGGCTGCGGTGGCCGTAGAGTTCCTTGAGTCCCGTCCCAATTACATCGCGCCATTTTGGATCCACCGTCTGCCGTATCCGCCGTCGAGGGCCACTCGAGACGACATCACACTTGCCGTCAGAACCAGTAGTCGTACCAGCTGCCCAAGAGTTGTAGTGCCGCCCTCGAACCCATCCGAAACCCCCCGGCCGGCGGCTGAGACCGAGTGACTCCAGAGGAGAAAGAGGCCGAGGATGATGCCAAAGACCGAGAGAGATGCAAGCCGCTGTGTTTTATGCATATGGTTTTATTGTACCCCCAGCCCCGTCGGAGCCGCGGGTGGGGTGGTGTCTCCCCCGCCACTTCCGGCTATCGTGATGGCTGTGCCGTTGGCATTGCATAAACCAATATCGTCACAAACGTACAAGTATGCTGTCGAGCCGTCCGTGAATCTCCCGGCATTTACCGTAACCGCTACACTCGATGCGCCCCACGCCGTCGGCGGCTGCGGCTCACACACCCCGCGCGACGCAAGAGTAGACCCCTGACACAGCAGCACCCGAGCTGCGCTGGTATCGATATAGACATCGGCAAAGTAGCGACGCTGAGTCGTGGCGCCCTGCGCGCGAGCGTATCCGCCTACGCCGATGCTACGCGACGTACCGGACCAGTTGTCCGTCTTGCCCACATAGTTGATTCCTAGGACGCCGTTATCCCATGCCTTTACGTAACCGCCGCCCAGGCCGCTGGTAGAGTAAATCCGCATCTCGACCTCATTTTTAACCCACTTCGACGCGTCACTAGCCGACCCCTTACCGGGAGATACCATGTTTTCATGAAATGAGTTGTCGCCGTTTGCGTCCGGGTTATCAAGCGTCGATCCGTTATCGTCGTTGATTATATACTGGGCATCGGAACTCGCTGGGTTCAGGAACCCCGCGTGGTACCAATTTGTTCCCCCCGAAACGATCAGGCCGTATCCGCCGCCGGAATACCCAAAGGTCTTAAAGTTTCCGTCTGATGGCGAGCCGAGCCCACCCTGCCACGCAGGGTCTAGCCGTGAGTACCACGACACATACACCCGCTGACCGTTGGATTTGTTGAACGTTGTCCAGAGTTGGACGTTGTTGCCGCCTGTCTCGTCGTTCACGCCAAGGTGTGACCCTGTTGCGTACGTCGTGGTGCGCGCATGTGGCATCACGACCCCACTTACGCCAGTTGAATACACAATGTTCGACGCTCCTGGCCCAGTATTCGGCCAAGCTCCGACGTATCCTGCTGCTGTGAAATTGGCATACTGCCCGTGATCCCACACGAGCGGAGCCGCAGGTGACTTACTCCCAAAAGCCGAACCATTAACCGTCACCGATCCACCATGCGACCACGTCCCGGACGTGCCACTGATCGACGGTGCCGCCAACGCAGAACCAGCCAGGCTAAAAAAGCTTAAGGTAAGGCATGTGGTAAGGGTGAGAAGTTTTTGGTTCGTGTTCGTCATGTCTCTATTGTACCCCAAGCCCGGTCGGCGCGGCGGGAGCGGTGGTGTCGCTTGACCCCTGCGCTGCCGTCCCAGCCGACAGCGAACCCGTGCCGCTCGTGCCGGTGTCCGAATACACCTCAAACTCATCCCAGTACATGTGGTTGTTCGCATCATGCTCCCAGCCGTCATTCAGCGACCAATTCGACATCATGTGAAACTGATTCCATGTTGAATCGTTCGTGTTGATATTTAGTCCTTCAGACACCAATGCATCATCGACCCATACCCTGATGATGCCCCCGCTGCCCTTCTTGATATACAGCTCGATCTGGTGCCATTGACCGTTACGGAAAGCGTTTCCGCCCCCGTAGTTCGTCGGTCCAAGCTGTGTTCCATCTTCTGAGTGTGATCTCGTGTACAGTGTGGCCCCGTTACCATACTCGAACTGGATCGCGCCAAAACTGTTGAAGCCGTTCCACCGGAATAACTTTGACCCCGCCTTTACATCTACGTCGCTATCGACTCTGACATGAAAACGTATGAGCGCCTCATTCCCCATGGACCAGCTCGTATCCATCTCTTGATGCGAATGTCCGTAGAGCGCTCCTTGCGTTCCATCCCAGTTACACCGGGCCATCTTGGTGCCGGATTTCGGTCCCGTACCGCCGTCGAGAGCTGACGTGACGATGTTACACTTCCCCTCTGCACCAGCAGTCGTACCATCTGTCCACTGAGTTGTAGTGCCGTCCTCGAACCCATCAGAAAACACCCGGCCGGCGGCTGAGACCGAGTGACTCGAGAGGAGAAAGAGGCCGAGGAAGAAAACGACCTTGAGTGTTGGGAGAAGAGTTTTGTGCATGTGTTTCCTTTCTATTGTACCCCGAGCGCTGTCGGCGCCGCCGGCGGGGTGATGTCGGAGTACCACCAATGGTGATTGGGAGTCACTCATGTTCACGGTACCCGTGCTATGAACGGACATGAAAAATCGCCGAAATCGTGCGTTTATTCCAGCCGGAGCAACTCCTTCGTCAGGGTAGGCACGTTCGTTTCGAAATACTCTTTGACCATTTGCCAATCAGTCTGAAAAGAAATCTCAGGCATCGGATCGTCTTCAGCCTCCGCGAAATACACGAGACTCTTCAGGAAATGTGGCAGGCTCTGTTGCTGATTCCTATACTACTCCAAAGCCCCAAGAATCGCCTCTTTCAGAGGGATACCATGATGCGCCAGCCAGTACAGGTCAAAGAAATCACGTTTCTTCCCACGTTGGCTCACGGCCACGATCTTCATCGCGGCAATATCCCTCGGCGAGAGAAGGTGTATAGACTGATACCGCACGCGATCGTCCAAGGGACGAAAAGAAGGATACGCAATGAAACTCACCTTGGCTCCCAGAAAGAGTCCGTACAATGTCCCCTTTTCCCAAAGCGTCGTCACCCACTTTCCCTGTTCCGAGAGATACCGCTGGAAGAGCCAGCGTATCTCTTCAGCGTTCCCGAAATCAAGCACCCGCTCGATGATATAACGGGCATTTTTCTCGGTATCGAGTCTTTTGGGATCTGCATCCCAAAAAAGGCTCTGCCGAAAAACTATCGCTGAGACCGGATATGTAGACATGCCACTATTGTAGCCAAAAATAGACTGGCAATCAAGCTGGAATTCTTATCAAAATGATACGATTATGGATCCAACCAGCCTCCAATCCACTTGGAGGTCGAACCTCCAAATAACACTGCGACACTCACTGTACCCCCCCAAAAAAAATAACCCTGCCCGCCTTCGATTACTCGACGGCAAGCCCCGTCGGCGCGGCGGGTGGCGAACTTTACTGCATGCGATTACAACGGTGCGAGAAATTGTCGAAAGTTTGAAGTATTGATCACAGCATATTCCGCTCTGGACTCGCTCACGAACTCAGCCGAACCAAAAAATCCCAATAATTCTCTTTTGTCACCACATCGAAAGAAGACTGTCCGTACGCGTCCAAAAACTTTTTTGGGAGCGGCGCTTTCTCTTTGTTCCACTTGAACTCATACGCGTGGAGCGCTCCTCCATACTCCTCGATATAGTCAATCTCCTGCTGCTCGTAGGTCCGCCAATAATATCGGTTTGCATAGTGCTGCTGATACGTGCTTTTCTTCAAGCGTTCAATGAAGAGGAAGTTCTCCCACAGTGCTCCGACGTCATTCCGTTCCGACAGACGATTGAATTGGGACAGAAGCGCGTTCCGGACGCCGGTATCGTAGAAATAGTACTTCCGCTTGCTCCGCACCTCATTGCGGAGATTCCGCTTCAATGCGCCGAGCGACACGATCACAAAGCCTTTTTCCAGAATGTCTAGATATTTCTCAATCGTCCGGATATTGGTATCCAGAGTATTGGAGAGCTCATTCAAAGAAACCTCATTTCCCACCTGCAGCGCGAGCAGTTTGACGAGATCGACGAGCGTCCTCGATTTCTTCACGCCATCGAGTGCCAAGACGTCCTTCAGAAGATACGCGTCAACGATGTCGTTGAGAAACGTGATCTTCTGCTCCCGTGTGTACGCTACCAGTACATCTGGGTAGGAACCGAAGAGCAGAAATTCCTCCAGTCGCTCCTTGAGATCAGACGTATTGAAACTCTCCGCCAGTTCACACTGCGCAAACGGATAGAGCGTCAGTGTCGTCTTTCTGCCCACGAGCGGCTCGCCGACCTGATTGAACAAGTCAAAACTCGATGATCCCGTCACGATGACTTTGATACCGGGAATGCTATCAACGATGATTTTCAGCCCGCGACCGATATTGGGAATCTGCTGCGCTTCGTCAATCGCGAGCAGTTCGTATCCGGCCAAGTATTCCTTGATCGCCTGAAAATCATTCGACCCCAATATTTCCTGGACGCGGATATTTTCCCCAGAATCAAAGCGATATTTCAGTGACGTCGTATCCAGGAGTTCCTTCAGTAAAGTTGTTTTCCCCACCCGCCGTGGTCCATAGAGAACCAGAACCTTGTTTGGCTTCAAAAATGGCTCTAACGGGCTATAAAACCGCTTAATCATGATTTTATGTATTTCTGATACATACATTATACTCTATTTACGTATTCATTATACACAAAATTTACATAAAGCAAACTACAGGCATTTTACCGGTTAGAATCAACTTTCTCGATTCTTCGTCCGCTGGAATAAGTTGAGCTCGCGATGACATCCCCTCCCTATTCTACCCCCAAGCCCGTCGGAGCGGCGGGAGGGGTGGTGTCACTGAAAAATAGTATTGAGGTTTTCCTACCGCCCCATGTTGTACAGCTGGGTCACTTCGCTGGCGGAGAGCACCCGGCTATACACTCGGACGTCATCAATCTTCCCATCGGAGGGGTTACCATTATCACTCTCCGCACCCACGCGGAAAGCGAGGGCATTGGAGAGGTCACCGATATTCCCGATGGTCCCGGTATCGGTGGCACTGTTGGCAGTCCCATCGATATAGATTTCAGAGTTGGCAGCGGAGTCCTGGTCCCAGGTGATGGTGTAGTGATGCCAGCCAGTCGTGGTAAAGGTGGTGGTCGATGTCAGGGAGTATTCATCGGTCCCATCTGAAACTTCAAAGATGAGCTGATCGGTGGCATCGTCGAGGTAGACGAGATAGCCGGTGTCACCAGCGGTGATGCCGTTGCTTTTGGCGATGAGAGTATCGTCAGTCGTGGCAGTGTCGCGGTTGAACCAGCCCGAGAGGGTGAGGTCGGCGGTGTCGGTGAAGTCGAGGGTGGCGGTGTCGGTGACGCTAATGTAGTCGTCGGTGCCGTCGAGGTCGATGGCCTGACCGACACGGCCGGGAGCGACGGAGGCGGCCGACATATTGGTCGCGTCGCCGTGATTGGCACCGGCTGTATCATCCTTCACCTCGGTCGTCGTGTCAGCCCAATTTACATCCTGCCCGTCCATACTCCACAGACCCACCAGACCGCTCCGCAGCGTATCATTGCCCGAGGACGCGGTGATCGCCTTGCCCCCGGTCGAGCGATACAGCTCGGTGACCTGCGTCTGTGTCAGGGCCGTATCATAGACGCGAACATCATCGATCAGTCCGTCGAAGACCTGATCCGTCACGTCATTGGTGCCGATATGGAGCTCGCTCCCAGCATTGGAATCCACCGTGCCGGTCGGCGTACTGTCCTCCGTCAAAGACACCGACGCTCCGTTGATATAGAGCACGGGGTCGTTGCTCGCGGACGTATTGTTGTAGGTGAAGCAGACATGCGTCCATGTGTTCAGTGGGATCGTGTCGGAAGTTGGATACCATGCCCCGTCCGTTCCGGAAAAGTAGACATAGAAGAGTAACCTGACTGATCCGTAAACATTGGTCGTCATGAAAAACCATCCTCCAGGGATGCCCTCGGTCACGATGCCACCGAAGCGGTCAGAACCGCTATAGATCTCACCAGCGCTCCGCGGATTGATCCAGGCGCAGGTGGAGAGCGTGGCGATGTCATCGAGGACGGCTGACACTCCGGCATTCACATAGTCATCCACCCCATCGAACTTGAGCGCCTGGCCGATGCGACCCGGGGTGACGGTCGGACCACCCGTGAGCGTCCCGGTATTCCCGCCGCGCCCGCGGTCGATGGCGGTCGTACCGCTCACATCCATCCCATCGAACGTCCAGTACCCGACCAAGTTCGTATTCGGATCATCGGGGTGCGTCTCGAGATACAGGAGCGATACTTCACCCGCCGAAAGCGCCCGCCGGTAGACTCTGATCTCATCCAGCTTCCCATCAAAGGGAACGCCGGCATCCGATTCGGCGCCCACTCGGAAGGCGAGGGCGTTGGAGAGCACGTTCACATTGGCAAACGTACCCGTCGGCGTACCTGTGTCGAGGTGCCCATCGATGTAGAGACTGACGCCTGCCGTATCATTCCAGTTGACCGCGAAGTGATGCCAGCCAGTCGCATTGAACTGTGTCTTGGAGGGCACCTGATAGGTATCAGTTCCATCGGATGCTTCGAAGATAAGCGTATCGGTGCTGCCATTGTTGTCTACCCAAACGACATATCCCTGATTGGTCGTCTGATCGTTTTTCTTCGCGATCACGGTGTGATCAGCTGCAAAGGTGTCCCGATTGAACCAGCCCGTGAGCGCAAAGTTCGTACTATCAGCGAAGTCGAGGACTCCACTCGCCGGATCTGTCACACTCAGGTACTCGTTCGTGCCATCAAAATCAAGCGCATACGGACCAACTTGTCCCGCCACCCAGTCGCCCGACTCCATGTTTGTCATAGTCGCGCTGTTCCCATTGCCCGTTGCATCGGCGGTCGTGCTTGTCCCTGTTCCTTCATCCACCTTCCAGTACCCGGCCAGACCCTCTTCCAACACATCATCACCGGGCCGGGTGTTGATGGTCACTTGGCCGAGGCGGTACAGCGACCAGGCTTCGTCCGCCGACAGCGCCCGATTGTAGATACGAACCTCGTCGAGTGTGCCACTGAAGTTCTCATTATTTACTTCACCGATCTGAGGCGTATTGCTCGAACCGACAACATTGTCGAGGAAAAAGTCTATAGATGCATTGCCACTCGCATACGTCAGAGTTTGCAAGATACCGTCGATATAGAGCTTGTGCCCACCCGTATCATCCGTAAAGACAAAGTGATGCCAGGCCGTCGGATTGGGCAGATTGACGGATGCACCAATGGCCGCGGTACACCCGGCACCGGACTGTGTCATCCACAAATACAGCTCACTGTTATCTGTGTCCATGGCGATCTGGAATTGGCCTTTGTTGTTGCCGCAGTCCTCGTGGTCCCAAAGCGTCCCAGAGGTACCCACCTGCCCCGGCGTACCACTGTATTTGAACCACATCGATATCGTCCCCGTCGTATAGGCATTGAAAGAATTCGTGGTAACGCCATAGGCACCACCGCCAGGCGTGAAGAGTAGCCCTTGCCCGATCCGGCCCGGTACTGACTCGTCGATACCGAGTCCAGAAGAATTCATGTGCCGATTATTGCCAGACTTGTCCTTGAGCTCGGTCGTTGTATCTGTCCAGACGACTGTGTCACCATCGAGCGGCCAATAGCCCTGGAGGCCATTGGTCAAACTCCCTGCCTGCGAGTTTTGCAGCTTGGTCGAGGCTTGGGACTGGTGGTAGTACCACCAACCGACGCTCGCCAGAACAAGGAGTGCAGTAAGAATAAAAACATATTGGATGACTCTAGCGCGCGTTTCTGACATACGAGAAAACAAACTCAAAAATTCAAGAAAGATCCTCTCTTCTTTTGTCAGTATACCATTTTCTCCTATTGTATCCCCAATCCCGTCGGTGCGGCGGGAGGCGTAGTGTCGCTCATCAGATTAAACGGTGCAGAAGTGCCGCTCCATCGCTCACAGTTGTGTCTACCGGTACGCGGCGCGGACAGCATTCACGATGACGAGCGCGTCGATCACCTCTTGGAGGATGGCGCCCTGGACCGGGGGGAGATAGCCGAACGCGCCAGCGAACATACCAATGACGGATAGACCGATACCGATGACCATACTCTCTCGCGCGATCCGATATGAGCGGCGACTGATATGGATGAGCTCACGGAAGAGTCCGATGTCGCGCTTCAAGATAACGGCATCCGCCGCTTCGAGTGAGAGACTGTTCTCGGTCCCCGAATAGACGACCCCGACATCAGCGAGAGCGAGGGCCGGCGCATCATTCACACCATCGCCCACCATGGCGACCACCTCTCCGCGCGCTTGAGCTGCTTTCACGGTGGCGACTTTCCGTTCGGGGTCGCACTCCGCGATGATCGGTAAACCATACTGATCGAGGACACGATGAGCGTTGGCTGCTTTGTCCCCGGTCAGGACTGACAAGGTGAACCCGCGTGCCTTCAGATAGTCAAAGGTCACAGTGATACCCGGCTTGGGGACATCGTCAAAGACAAAGCGCGCGATCGGCCCCGCCGGCCCGACCAGCTCCACCGCCATCCCTTCGGTCGAAAGACTCTTTTCAATCCGGTACTGCTCTTTGCCCACCTCACCCCGGATGCCTTCGCCGAGATTCTCAGTGACACCAGTCGCATCGAGATCCTCACCGTGTCGTTCACGATTGGCCGAGACCAACGCTCGGGCCAATGGGTGCAGCGAGTGTTCTTCGAGCGCTGAAGCGAGGGCCAAGGCTTGGGTCTCGGGGACAGCGACATCGAGGGGGACGATCGTTCGCAGCGCCGGGATGCCGAGGGTGAGCGTCCCGGTCTTGTCGAAGAAAATGGTAGTTGTCTTGGCGAGTCGCTCGAGGGTCTCGGGTGTCTTGATGATGATGTGCCGGCGCGCCGCCTTGGAAAGTCCACCGAGGAAGGCGATCGGGGCAGCGATGAGAAGCGGACACGGTGTCGCGACGACGAGCACTGCGAGAAAGCGCTCCATGTCGCCCGTCACAAGATAGGTGCCGATGGAGAGGATGAGCGTGACGGCCGTAAATGGCCAATTGAGCTGTCCGGCCAGTCGGACCAGATGCGACGGCTCGCGTTTCCCAGCCATGACGATGCCGAGCATGCTCTGATACGTTGAGTGGTCGAAATCTCCGGTCACGGTGAGCGTCACGGCTTCACCCATATTCACACTACCGCTCCGTAGACGTTTGCCTGCGCGGTATTCGACCGGTTCCATCTCACCAGTCAGATTCGCTTCACTGAACAGCCCGCCCGCGGAAACGAGCGTCCCGTCCAGCGGGACCATTTCTTGGTGACGGACCGAGAGGGTCTCACCGATGTGAATGGCCTGGAGCGGTACTTCGACAAAGGTGCCCTCACGTTCTACGAGCGCGCTTTTCGGAAGCAGCCGAAAGAGCTCCTCGAGTGAAGCTTCGGCCCGGCGCGTCCCGTACTGCTCGAGGGCCCGCGAGAGCGAAATCATGAGCGCGATGATCGCCCCTGCCAGCCACTCGCCGAGGAACAAGGCCGTGACCAAGGTCAGGAGCGCGATATAGTCGAGGTCCCATTTGCCGATCCTGATCCGTTCGAAGGACTGGGTCCCGAGGATGATGAGCCCCGCCACGATGGCCAAGATATACGGCCACGGTTGTTGCCAGCTCAGACCGAGGACCAGCAAGGCGAGAAGCGCCAGACTAGCCGGATTTTCTTGGATGAATCGATGCATATTCCCATGGTATCACGGAATGACAATGGCTTGACTAAAGGCTTTTTTTCTGCTATTATCCAACGAAACCTTTATCCGCTTTTTTTTCACCCACTCTATGTTCAAAGCGCTTTTCACCAGGCTCGAAAATCGGCCAATTCTCAGTTTCTTGACCGTCGTTGTCATTCTGTTTGCGACGATTGCTTTCGCCCACTGGCTTCGCGCCCCAAAAGCGGAAGTGACCCTCCCAGAAAAAATGACCAAGACTTCTCGGATCTTTACCGTTGGAAGTGATCAGGGACGAGTGACCGTTTCAGCTCAGGTTAAGAAATCTGGCATTACCGATATTGTCGCTGTCGCACCGGGCGTCGTGAAAACCATTGCCGTTCGTCCTGGGCAGACCGTTTCACCTGGCCAAACACTCGCCACGCTGACCAGCGATTAGAACAGCGGTGCGGCGACCCTTGCCGTTGAGAAAGCGCGTCTTCAAACCGACTTCACCGAACGGACGTTCGCCCTCGATAAGGAAATCATCGAGCTTGAACGACGCATCGCTCGCGCTGACGATACCAAGACCGACCGCGAAGAGAAAGTAAGTGTGAAAAACTTAAAGCTTGAACTGGAACGTCTCCGACTCAGTCGCTCGAGCTCCGCACTCGATCTCGCCCTCGCAGAACGAAATGATGCTGCACTCAAGCCGAAAAGCCTTATCTCAGGTACCGTCGAATACATCGCCGTCCGTCCGGGTGAACTCGTTTCGGCCGGAACGGTCCTGATGACTATCCGCAGCCAGGCCCAGGCAACGACCATTGAAGCGACGCTCCCCAAAGCGACTGCCGATGCGCTCGTTGATACGGGTATTGCCCTGATTCAAACGGTCGATGGTTCGATCGCGCTTTCCCAAGGTTATATTAGTCGGAGCGAAAATGCCGACGGTCTCGTCGTTGCCACCTATCCACTCCCCGCGTCGGTCGCCAATACGGTGGCTCAAAACAGCTATGTCACGCTCGAGCTCCCACTCCGCTCTGAAACCGAGCGCGGCTTTCTCATTCCAATTGATGCTATCCGTTCAGCCGCAAGCGGAAACTCTGTTGTCACCATGAATGCTAACCATCAAACCACTGAGATAAACGTCACGCTCGGTGAAACGATTGGTGCTTCCGTTGTGGTAAAAAGTGGGCTCGAAAAAAGCAACGCTCTTGTGCTTGAAACATCCGTGCTGCCGGACGAAACTATTGAACCCATTCGCTAACCGACTATGTCCTACACCAAAGGTTTCTTTGATCGTCTTCACTTCGACGAATCGCTTCGAACGAGCCTCATCGGGCGATATTTTGCGAGCATTCGGACCATCACGCTCATTACCGTGACGCTCGTCTTTGCTGGTGTCGCAACCTATTCCACTCTGAAGAAGGAGCTCAATCCGGATATTCAGATTCCAACCGTGATCGTCGCTACAGCCTTCCCTGGCGCCGGTCCCGAGGATATCGAAGACCTGGTCACTGTCCCGCTCGAAGATGCCGTCAGCGGTCTTTCTGATGTGACTCGGGTCACTTCGAATTCCCAGGAGAGCGTCTCGACGATTGTCGTCGAATTTGCTTCATCGATGGATCCGGACAAAGCGAAGACCGATGTCCAGAATGCCATCGACAAGGTAAGTACGCTCCCCGACGCCGCCCAGAATCCATCCGTCGAGGTGATAGACTTTACAAATCAGCCTGTAATGCTCTTCGCACTCTCGGCACCCGGTAACGAAAGTGCCCTCCCAGAAATTGCCGACATCCTCCTCGAGGAGATCAAACGACTTCCCGCCGTTGAAAAAGCAAGTCTTTCCTATCGTCGCGATCCCGAAGTCTCGATCTTGCTCTCACCGGAGATCATTAAGGGGTACGGACTCAACATTGCCGGCATCGGCCAGCGGGTCGCGAGCACACTCAACAGTTTTCCTGGTGGTACTATCGCTTCAAGCGCCACCGCCCTCTCTCTCGATCAGGCAAAATCAGCCGAAACCGTTCAAGATTTACGCGATATTCCCCTCTCTCTCGATGGTAAGATCGTTCCGCTTGGATCGGTAGCGAACATCAAGGAGACGGAGAAGCCCGGCAGTCTCGCTGCCTCAATGGCGAGCCACACCGTCAGCGGTTCGCGCGCCATCTTCGTTTCCGTCTATCAGACCGAAAGCTCCGATACCCGCGAGACCGTCGATAGCGTCCGAGGAGCGATCGAAAGTTATCGTTCAACCTCGTCAGTTCCGTTTGAAACCGCCTACTATTTCAATGGAGCGGAAGAAATCGATCGGAGTTTCAGCCAATTGCAGCATGACTTCCTCGTAACCTTTGGCCTCGTCTTCGTCGTCCTCCTCCTCTTTTTCGGCATCCGCCAGTCACTTGTCACGGCCTTCGCCATTCCCTTCACCTTCCTCGTCACTTTCCTCGTAATGGGGGCCGCGGGAATCTCCATTAACTTCATTACCCTCTTCTCTCTCCTCATCGCACTCGGCATCATCGTTGATAATGCGATCGTCGTCATCTCGGCCTTGGCGAGCTATCACCGATCGGGCAAGTTCACCCCGATTGAAACAGCGCTTCTGGTTTACCGCGACTTCAGTGGTGTCATCATAACCACGACCATCACGACAGTCTGGGCATTCGTGCCGCTCCTCCTTGCAACAGGCATCATCGGCGAATTCATCCGGCCGATTCCAATTGTCGTTTCCTCGGCACTCGCCCTCTCGGCTGCAACCGCGCTTCTCCTCGTCATCCCGTATATGGCAGTGTTTCTCGAAGGAAACTTCCCCCGTCGCGTCGTTCTCCTGCTCCAGACGATTGCCTACATTCTGGTCGCCGCCCTGCTGTACTTCCTCATGCCCGGAGGTCCGTTCAAGTGGGCTTTCTACCTCCTCGGGGTGGTCATGCTCTTCCTCGTATTCCGTCTCGCACATTCCTTCTTCTTGTCCGTCACCGCCTGGCATCAGACCCAAGCCGGTAAAGTCTGGGACGGCTTCAAAGATCACGGTTTCCTCTCGTTCGATCGCTTGAGTACCTGGTACTCGGCACTGATCGAGCGCATTCTCTCTTCGAAGCGAGCGCGACGACTCACCATCATTCTCCTCGTCGTCTTCATGCTTTCCTCCTACGCCCTTCTACCTCTCGGCTTCGTCGTGAACGAATTTTTCCCGGAAGACGATATCGATACCGTCTACGTCAGTACCGAACTCCCTATCGGTTCCAACCAGGACCGCGCGAGGGCAGTCGTCGACGAACTCCTTCCTCGCTTCCGTTCGCTCGCCGAGCTTGATTTTGTCCTTGCGGAAATCGGTGCCGGCGCCCCGACTGACAGCAATACGAGTACAACCGGCAAAGACTTCAACCATATCCTCTTTACGGTTCACCTCATCAAGGCCAAGGAACGGTTGAAATCCTCGGGTGAAATCGTAAAGGAGCTCGACTGGGAATTCGCCGATTGGAACGGCGGCACTGTGACAGCTTCCCAGCTTTCTGGTGGACCGCCGGCAGGTGCCGATCTCCAGCTCAAGCTGCTCGGCAAAGACCTTGATACCCTTCAACACCTCGCGGAAAAGACGAAAACCTATCTCCAGAGCGTTCCAGGAACGAGCAATGTCTCTATCTCGCTTTCAAGTGCCGGAAAGAAACTCACTTTCACACCGAACGAAGCTGCGCTTGCAGCGAGCGGACTCAGTCCCGCTGACACCGCCCTCTTCATCCGTACTCTTGGGAGTGGCTATACGGTAAAGGAAGATGTGCGTTTCAACGGCGAAAAGCGCGATATCGTGATCCGCTTTACCGGCGAGGATTTCAGCTCACCCGAAGACCTCGGACGACTGTCCGTGATGACTCCTGCCGGAAAGCAGATACCACTCCTTTCACTCGGCACCGTCAGCATTGAGAAAAATCCAACTCTCATCACCCGCGAGGATGAAAAGAGAACGATCTCTATCTCTGCCGCGGTTGCCGAAGGCTATTCGGTCACTGAACTCAACAAAGGACTTGAAACCTTCGCCGATACCGAGCTGGGTCTCCCGGCCGATTACAGCTGGAAAACTGGGGGCGTGAATGAAGAGAACAACAAGTCCGTCCAGTCCATCCTCTACGCGATGATCCTCTCGGCCGTCCTTATCTTCGGCACTATGGTGATTCAGTTCAATTCCTTCCGGAAAGCTTTGATCGTCCTTCTCGTGATCCCAATCGCCGTTTCCGGTGTCTTTGTCATCTTTGCGCTCTTCGGGATCCCGCTTTCCTTCCCAGCCTTGATCGGCGTCCTGGCACTCTTCGGCATCGTGGTGAACAACTCTATCATCATGGTCGACAAGATCAACAAGAACCTCGACCTCGGACTCCCCGTCCGTGAAGCGGTCGTCGAGGGCGCCACGAGCCGGCTCGAACCGATCCTCCTCACTGCGCTCACGACCATCGTCGGCCTCATCCCGATCACTCTCTCCGACCCGATCTGGCAGGGACTCGGCGGTGCCATCATCGCTGGACTCTGTTTCTCCGGTGTCGCCAAGCTCTTCTTCATCCCGGTCATCTACGAGATGTGGTTTGATGTGAGAGAAAAGCCGCCAACCGTTGACAAACCAAACGTGGCATAGTACACTCGCTCTTCTACCGTCCTTTCCCAACTTGTCCACCCACCCGTCATACACCACACAAGGAGAGTCACGTGGAACGTCTCACGCAGGAAGATCTCGAGCTATGCAAAGAGCTTGTTATGAGCACGCTCAAAACATACACGGCCTGTTTGAATAATTGCCGCGATGCCGGTCCACCATTCCTGTCGACCACTATCGGCAGCAGCACAACTGGTACGTTTGCCGTCTTCGTTGGTATTAGGGAGCCCATACGGGGAAAAATCTGTTTCATCCCCGACGCGTTGATTATTCCCCATTCGGTGCACGAGTACCTGGCGCACCAGTACCGGGCCGAGAACTTGGCTGGGGTCATCCGAGGAAGCATTCTTGAAGAAACCAATTTCGGCGGGCAAGTCCATATCCCTGATGGTGTTTCTGAGAGCATGTTTGTCAGGGGCATGCGAGATCTCGCTGACCTTCTCCTGAAAAACCTCCTGAATCTCGTCAGGGGCCACGCCACCGAAATCTCAAGAACTTTCACGGAACTTGAAGCTAAAGCGAGGCGGTAGCCCCATTTCAATCCCCTACAGAAAACCGCGGTGCCGATGATTCGGTCCGCGGTTTCTTCTTTTCTATCCATGCCTCAGTAACTATCTCAAATCTCTCTTTCGTTACGAAGAAGTATGGTTTTGAGCGAAAAATGTAAAGGGTGAGGAAGGTTACTCGGAGAGTAACGTGACGAGACCTGAGCGTTTTGCAACCAAAACCATATTTTTGCAGTAGAATACGGAGATTTGAGATAGTTACTAAGAGATATTCCTTCCCTACCATCACCCATCACCGGGATCAGCGTTTCTCCCGAGTGAGCCGCATACCGAACCGATTCGCTTCCGTGGTGAGTCGCTCTCGCCCCGTGAGCCTCAACTGATACAGCCCGAAGCTGATAAGAGCGAGTGTGTTGGCAATCTTGTAGTGCACCCAGACTTCCGGTGTCACCCAATGCCGGACCACTTCATTGAGCGCCGACGAGACGAGGAAAAAGAGTGCCCAGCGAACGGCGAGGATATGCCACCCGCGATCGGTAATCGCAAAGAGTGGCATGAAGAATTTCCGAAGCAAGTTTTTCCGAAACGCCAGCCCGAACAGCAACATCAGCCCGAAGAGGCCATCATAGAGTGTGTCCTTCAGGATGAGCCACTGCGGGTCCACATAATAGAGTGTCGCGCCGCCGAAGACGAGGCTGAAGCCAGCACTCCAAAGCGGAAACCAAGCCACCTGCTTCGACCGATACCAGCTCGCAGCAGTCGCGAGGACGACCGTCGCCATGAGTACCGCAGTCGCCGCAAAAAAATTCCATCCTGATGCTTCAAAAACAAGGAAGAAGCTTGTAATCGGTCCGAATTGAATGATCCATTCGATGAGCATATATCCCTATTGTACCCTACTCCCGAGGAGTCTCGCTCGAAAGTGGATGCTATGCTACATATACAACTGTCATCCGATCCCAACCTATGTCCTTCCTCACCAACCTCCTCCAACCCAAGCCGCTTTTCGTCCTGGTCATGGGGCTCTATGCGCTCTTCAGCTCGCTCCACCTGACTCAGTTTCTGACCGCGGACGAACACTACTGGCTTTACGAGCGGGTACCGAAATATTGGAATGCCTGGGGTGACTGGGAGCTTCGAAAAACCTTCATCAATGACAAACCCGGAGTCTCGCTCGCCCTCATCACTGGCCCAGCCCTCCTCGCCCTCCCTGACACGGCCACACACTGCGTGGAGCAAGACAATCGGCTGTACCAGTGCCAGGTCGATGAAACTGCGCCGCTCCTCCTCGCCTTCCGGTTACCGCTCCTCCTCGCGAACGGCCTCATTCTCATCTACATCTTTTTCCTCCTCGCCCGGCTCTTCGATCCGTGGACCGCACTCTTCGCTTCGGGCCTCACCGCGCTCTCGCCAGTGCTTCTTGGCATGACACAAATCGTAAACCCCGATGCCCTTCTCTGGTCAACTTCGACCGCCGCTTTTCTTTCCTATTTCGCGCTGCTCAGATTCGACACTCGGCGCGACCTCTTCGCGACTCTCCTGTTCACCACGCTGGCACTCCTTTCGAAATACACTGCGCTTATCCTATTCCCAGCTTTCGGCTTAGCGTACATCATCCACTTCATCGCTGCTTCGGAAGAGGAGACTCTTGATTCGCTCCGCACGCAACTCTCGACCGGTTTCTACCGTCTCGTCATGATCGCTGCAGCCTCCGTCGTCCTTGTCCTCGCTGCCGTCCCCGCCTTCTTCCTTGACCGAAAATATCTGGCCGAGTATCTCGCGACCGTCCCTGACAAAGAAGTCCTTCTTTATTCCTTCGCTCCGGTCGTGCTGCTCTTTCTCATTGATCTCTTCCTCCTCAAGTCCCGGTGCCTTCTGAAGCTCCGCTACCTTCTCCGAAAGGCTGCGCCAAGCGTCAAACTCGTACCGATCTTCTTCCTCTTCCTCTTCACTGCTGTCATCATCAGCCGGTATGCCTTCCCCGGCTGGAACATCTATGCGATCCCCTTCGACATCAAAGACCTGACCGACGCCCGTTACCATGCGAGTGTACCGAACTTTCTCGAAGCCTTCTTCCTCGAATGGAATGCCATTGTCTTCTCGCTCCCGCCAGTGCTTCTCCTGAGCCTCTTCGGACTTGGGATTATCGCACTCCGGCGTCGAGCAATCACTGACGGATCTATTATTCTCACACTGTCACTCTTCATGCTCGGTTTCACGTTCATCCTGATCCACTCCAATATCCTCGCCACCGCGCGCTACGCCATTATCCTCTTCCCACTTCTCGCTGTCCTCGGCGCCTTCGGATTGCGTGAATTCGCTCTCTGGGGCGAGAGGAAATGGTCTTACTTCCGCAACATCGTCGCGATCAGTGTGATCATCGCTTCGGCCGTTTCGCTCTGTGCCATCTACCCGTTCTATGCAAACTACGCCAATACCCTCCTGCCGAAAAACGCTCTCATCGCTGATGCCTGGGGCTATGGTGGTTATGAAGCCGCCCAATACCTAAACACGCTCCCGAACGCTTCCGCACTCACCGTCTGGAGCGACTACTACGGTGTCTGCGAATTCTTTGTAGGGCGCTGCCTCACCGCCTATACCTTTGATGGCACCCAGATTAAGCCCGACTACTATGTCCTCACTCGGCGCGGCGAGGCTCGCTATATGTCACGCTTCGACCGCTGGGAACGCCTCTCTGGACTTACCGCCCATCGCTACTACCGCCAAACCGCTATCCCACCCGTCTGGTCGCTCGAGCTCGATGACCGTCCGGGCAACTATGTGAAAGTCTTCCGAGTTGAGAAATAGATCTTCATCCTCTTTCCATTCAATACATAGAAAAAAGCCCCGGCTCTCGGGGCTTTCACCTATCTTATTTTTTACTTCGAGTCGCCCGTATTCTGTCAGTCTCTTTCAGAAATTGCTTGCGGAGCCGAACCGAGAGCGGAGTGATCTCAAGGTACTCGTCCGCGTTCATAACTTCCAGGCCGCGTTCGATATTCAGCTCCCACGGCGGGGTCAGCTTGATCGCTTCATCGGCCCCGATGAGCGCATATTGCTCATCGCTTTACCTTTGGTCGGATTCACCGACATATCTTCGCCCTTGGTGGCGTTGCCGATGACCATCCCTCGTATACTTCAGCCGCATGGCCGATATAGAGCGTACCACGCGTCTGGAGATTGTCGAGCGAGAACGCAGCTGCCTTGCCCGTCTCCATCGAAATCATGGCGCCGACATCGCGGTGATCAATCGTGCCCGCGTACTGCCGAAAGCCGAGAACACGAGTATACAGTGTCCCCTCACCGCGTGTATCCACCATGAACTCACCACGATAGCCGAGGAGGCCACGCGTTGGGATTTCGAAGAGCAGTCGCTGGTACCCACCCGAGCCTTCACGCATATCCATCATGATACCCTTGCGCTTGCCCATCTTTTCAATGACAGGGCCAGTCACTTCCATCGGGCACTCGACGGTCACTTCCTCAAACGGTTCTGACTTCACGCCGTCGACATCCTGATGATGACCTGTGGCTGTGACACCTGGACTTCGTAGCCCTCACGGCGCATGTTTTCGAGCAAAATAGAGATGTGGAGCTCACCGCGACCGTAGACTTTGTAGTGGTCATCAGCGAATTCGATCCGGAGACCGACATTGATCTCGAGCTCTTTTTCGAGACGTTCGCGAATCTGCTTATTCGTAACAAATTTTCCTTCGCGGCCAGCAAAAGGAGAGTCATTTACCATGAAGTCAAGCGAAATGGTTGGCTCATCGATCGCGATGGCTGGAAGAAGCTCGGCGTTCGCATCGGTCGTGATCGTGTCGCCGATCTCGACATCCGGCAATCCGGCAATCATGACGATATCCCCCGCTTCGACAGACTGACTCTCGACGCGCTCCATTCCACGAAAAGTGAAGAGTTTCACAATGCGACCGGACGACTGTTTGCCATTGACGTTCCGGAGCATGACCGAATCGTTCACTGCGAGACGACCATCATAGACGCGAGCGATGGCCAGGCGACCGACGAAATTGTCATAGCCGAGATTGAACGGCTGAGCACGGAGCGGCTTATCGACATCGTGGCTAGCAGGAAGAACACGCTCGAGGATGGTATCGAGGAGCGGCGAGAGATCGGTGCGCGGATCAGCCAGCTCCTTCATAGCAACCGCTTCGCGGGCGATGGCATAGACCACCGGGAAATCAAGCTGATGATCGTCCGCTCCGAGGTCGAGGAAGAGTTCATAGACCATCTCCTTCACCTCGTCTGGACGAGCGGCTGGTTTATCGATCTTGTTGATGACGACGATCGGTCGGAGACCCAGCTCGAGTGATTTCTTCAAGACAAAGCGGGTCTGCGGCATCGGACCCTCCTGAGCATCGACGACGAGGATGACATCATCGATGGAGCGAAGCACGCGCTCTACTTCCGAACCGAAATCCGCGTGACCAGGCGTATCGACGATATTGATCTTGGTGTTCTTATAGAACAATGAACAGTTCTTGGCGTAGATAGTGATGCCGCGTTCCTGTTCGAGCGCATTCGAATCCATCGAGGCACCGACGGCCATCGCGACTCCCGTCTGGCGCATGAGAGCGTCAGTCAGAGTTGTCTTGCCGTGGTCGACGTGCGCGATAATTGCGACGTTGCGTGTCTCCATATATGTGTATCCCAGACGTTATGTATCGAAAAAGGCGTTTCCGCCTTTTATTTGAGCAATCACAGTATAGCCCGAAAGGGCCTCGGTCAACCCGCACCATATTCCCCAGACACAGTATGCCGGATGGCGGGATCTTCACCGGAGTCACCGGCTTCGATCCTTCACCTCCAGTCTGAGTCGGCGCAGATACAATCGTGTCCACTACCTCGAGGCCTTTCATGACCTGGCCGAAAATAACATAGTTTGGTGGCAAGGCATAGTCAGCATGCATGATGAAGAACTGGCTTCCATTCGTATCCGGTCCAGCATTGGCCATCGCGACTGTCCCGCGCTTGTACTCCCCAGAAAATGATTCGTCATCGAAGCGATAACCTGGGCCACCGCCCCTGTCCCCGTCGGATCACCTCCTTGGATCATGAACCCGGGAATCGTCCGATGGAAGACGACACCGTCATAAAACTTCTCGCGGGCGAGGAAAACAAAATTGTTCACGGTGATCGGTGTCGCGGCAGCGGCCAGCTCAATTTCGATGTCGCCTTTCTCCGTGTGGGAGTACGGCTGTATATTTCTTGGCTGGATCGATACTCATCACAGGCGCTGACGGATATTGTTTGCTTGTCATAGCAGGTGCGGTGGTTACTGGTTTAGCGACTTCTTTTTCTTGTTCTTTCTTTTTCGCTTCCTCGGCGAGTGTCTTGTCGGTCTCGGCCCGCTTCAGTTTGTCGAGCGGGAGCTCAGCCGGCTTCGGGTCCTTTGCAACCGGGGCACTCTCCCAAGAGCAACCCCGCGAGGATGAGCATGGCTCCACCGAGGAGTGCGATCGAGATCGCCAGTTGTTGATGTTTCCGTTTTTGCATATGCATGTGTCTCCTTTAGTGTATTCTATTGTACACTATTTTTTATCCACTCTCCAGTTCGGGCAGCATCCGGCAGCAGACAGACAGCGCCGCCAGCTCCTATCCGCCGAGTCTTTGGAAGCCCTTGCTTCCGGTCAATATCAGAATCGCCAATCCTTGAAAAGCTTTGGTGGTAGGGGTTGACTTTTGTCAAAAACAGGAGTATACTAAATATGTTGAAGTGAGCGAAACGGGTGACCCAGGTCCCCGTTTTTCTTTCAACAGGTCGTTTAAATAATTAATAAAAACAAACACTCCTATGGAGATGAAAGGCAATGAGCCCCTGATGGAGGCTCCGTGCAGCGGACCCGCGTGTGAGAACTGTGCCAAAGTCGCACAGGAACAAGCGCAAAGTCAGGAAACGTCGATGGCGTTCCTCCTCGCTCTCGTACCGGTCCTCGCGCTCCTTTCTTCGGCGTCCAGGTCGGACTCTTGTAAGAGAGTCCCCCACCTCACTAAAAAATCAATCCGCCAGTTGGCGGAAGTTGATTTTGTTACTACAGCTTCTCCTCACCGCTTGCGATTACCTGAGGACGAGTTCGTGTAGACGCTGTGCCGGAGGAGTGCGGTTGGTTTGATTGCCTGGCGTGGGACGGCCAACTCGAGATTCCGGGCGCTTCCGCCGGATCGCTGATACGACAGATACGCGATATGGGTCGCCCCACTCATGAGTCGCTGCAAGAGCTCCACTCGATCCCCAGATCACGCATCCGTGCCTCATGGCCCGGGGGTCGGCCGAGTAGGATCGGTACCGGTGTCATCGGCAGCCACTGTATCCCCTGGATTATGCATCGGGTCAGCGCTGAACCGGGTCGCGTAGTCACGCTTTCCACCCCAGACGAGTGAAACGATCGGGTGACGGTATTCGACGGAGAAGCATTCCCTTCGCCAAACCAATATGACCGGATGCCGAGGAGTTCGTGCGCGTAGAGATTCCGCCCCGTAGTAGCATAGACTTCTTGGCCGGTCACTCCCCAAAGCGAGAGGGCGGTACCAAGCGTTCAACGCCTCCGAGCTTGATTCTTGATTGTTGCCATCCTGAAAGAGCGCTTCCCCATCCGCCCACGAATGACCGGCGTACGGCGAGAAGTGGCGCAGGAACGGATAACGATCAGATGATCGATCGGTATTCGCGATATCGAGCGCCATTTCGTTCAGAATCGGCACGAACTCTCCCGGATCTCTGGACGATACTGGACGAGCGCGGCACCGAGCGGAGATAGTAGCCGTAATGAAAATGGTGATCATTCCCCTTTTCGTTGCCGGTTTCGAATTCTTCGCAGCAATGAGCATTTTCTTTGCATCATCATACGCAAAGTCAACGAGCGCGGGACGGTAATGACTCGAGTAGATCAAGCAGTTTCGATCGCTCGTCCTCAAGCCGTACGCATCCGCCAAGAGGATGAGGCTCGCTAAAAGCCGCCAAACCGGGCGCCACGGAAATACACGCCGGATGGGTCGCTCTCCGTTGATACCGCCATGTCTGTGCGGAGAGATTCCTCGATTTTAGCCCGTTCCGGCTCGTCACTTACCGGCGAATCCGATCAGGAGCTCCTTGGAGTCGTGACTGGCGGAATTCGATCGATCGGATCGGACGAGATCAGGACGACCATACACCGTCGAATAGCTCCCAAATGATGTCATACTCACCCGCCAGACGGTGATGTGGCCAGACGGTGGTGAGGGCGCTGACTGACCACTCTCGGTGAGCGTGACGAGTCTGATGCGTTCAGTACTCTGATCTTCGGACCAGTCGTACTGGGTATCAGAACTCGATCCCAGAAGCGAGATCGAGGAAGAAATCAGTGTTGTCGGTAGAGATTGGGAGGCTGGATCACTCGGTACCGGTCAGATTCGAACCGAGAGACGATACCCTCTGTTGCTTCGGCATCCATCGCCTGGATAAGCAGTACCGGCTGGTCGCCGCGCTTTGAAGTCGCGTCGGCGATATCTTGACGGCTGGACACTATCTCCACGGGGCTGGTTTCTGTCGGAAACAAAGTCCGAGATATTCACGATCGGCGAACCCTGGACGAGCTGCGCTCTCAAGGGAATCCCCACTGATGGCTCAACCGCGACGGAAACATCCCAGTCGCCATAGCGTTCCACCGTGACGTTCTTGACCGAGATGGTGCCGATTCACTGTACAAACCGGGTTGAGGCTTTCCCGTACAGCGTTTTTTCAGTCAGGACGGACTGCAGTTCCACTTTAGTGGATAACGCCATTTCCGTAAACTGATAGGATCCTGGGAAGACAAAAAGTGGTGCGGACGGGAAACGTCGGTACAGGCTGGAAAACCAGGTGTTGGTCCGCTCCCCGACGCTTCGCTCTTTCGGGGTATAAACGGTTACTTCTTCGTGTTTTGGAGTGACTATCGGATCAGCCGACTTCTGTGACCAGACAAACCAAAAAGGGCGGAACTGCCGATAACGGCTGTTACACGCCCCGAGGATGTACTTGCTGAGATTCCTTCCAGTCTTGGGAATGTCATTATTATTTCCTTCATTGTATTTACGGAGCGCGTCGAAATCTGTCCCAAGGATCAGGCTGTTCCCACATCCGCCAAAGACGATAGAGGCTTCAGCACTAACCGACATCATGATTTTCCCGGAGGATGACCTCTGAACTTCTCTCCTTCAATAAAGGATCCTCCTTCTTCCTTTATTTCATTGAGCGAGAACCGAATTTCGTACATCTCGTTTTTCTTTACCGCGTCATTCTGGACTGGTGCGATGGTCCCATCTGAAAAAAAATCGTCACGGACACCAGTGAGCACCCTGGAACCAAGCATTGAAGGCCTGGCCGAGCCGCGGGTTAAAGACACTGTTGATGCTCCGGTGCTTGTCGATGAGGTTATATTGCTCTGGGCAGATAAGATTGCCGACCAGTTCAAGATCATCATTGGCATACACCGTGGAGGCGGATCGACCCCTCGATAACGGAAGTACCCTTGGTCCAATGGACCTTCTCTACGACACCAGAGCGCGGAGCACGAATCTCGAACTCATCCTCCTGTACCCAAAAGCAGCTCGAAGTCGGTACGAAGGCGGAGAGGTTCTTGCTGACTGGACGTAGTGCGGCAATTTTTAACACTCTCCTCATCTTTCAATCGAGCAACGATTTCT